>CAWBPB010000007.1:0-357522 GCA_963790555.1 uncultured Acidobacteriaceae bacterium
GCCGTCAGGCGTGCGTTCGTAGTGCAGGTCGACAGTTCGGTCGCCCACGCGCAGGTTGTGCAAGGTCGCATGGTCCCACTGCGCTGGCAGTCGCGGATCGACCGTGAGGGTGTGCGTGGCGGCATCGAAAGACACACCGAAGAGCCCGCGCACAGCAGGCGTAATCACCATGGCAGACGACCAGAGCTGATGCGTTGTGCTGCGTCCGAACGGCGTAAAGAAGTCGCCGCTCAGCAACTCGGTCACGGCGCCCAGGTCCTGCGCGGTGGTCAGGTTTGCCGTCTGCATCAGGTGCGCATAGCCGCTCAGCGTGTGCCCGGTGCGATATTCGGCGATGGACGTCCAGCCCGTAAACAGCGGCCATACTGAGCCCTGGTGATAACTGATCGGGTCGTAAATCGCCTCGTGATTCCCGACGTCGCGCGTGCCCCAATCGGTAGAGAACTCGTCGGATGCCCAGCGCGCAAACATCTCGTCCGGCTGTGGTAGTCCGGTGTGCCCATCCCACCAGGCGACACTTGGATAAATCGTCGCCGTGTTGTCCACGCCTCCGAGCCGTTGTAGCTGAAGGCATACATGCCTTTCTGCTGCGTGTACTCCTCGGGAATTTTCGCCGCTATCTTCTTCTCCCGCTCGCTCGCCTGGCTTGCTACATCCTGCTTCTGCATGCGCTGGCTCAACCGCGCCATCGCACCGCTCGCCTGCTCATCCAGCAGCGCCAGATAGATCTCCTGGTGCGGCATCTTCGGGATCCAGCTTTCCACCCAGCCAGTGCCTTGCGAGTTGTCGTAGATGCCGTCGCCGTCCGTATCGTGCGTGCGCTCAAACTCCCACGCCTTCATCACGGCAGGCCAGTTCTTTTCGAGGAACGCGGTGTCGCCGCTCGCATCCACATAGTCTTCCATCGCCATCAGGAAGAGCGGCGTCGAGTCGGCCGCTGCATACTCGTATGGAGTCGAGGCCCAATCGACGGAATCTGCTGTCTGCGAATACTCATGCGGCATCTTGCCATCGGCGCGCTGCCGCGCGATCAGGAACTCGAGCTCCGTACGCGGTCAGCGCAAAGTCGCCGTAACTATCAATGGCATAGATGGTGTACAGCGAGTCGCGCCCGAAGAACCATCCAAAGCCCGGCCGCGCCGAATCACCCGAAGAGTAGAACCCCGCAACCAGACCGGTTTCGTTGCCGTGCCGCACGCGCAACTGGTCGATGGAAAGCGCCGCCCAGCGAAAGTAGTCATTGAAGGCCGCATCCGGCGTGTCCACGGTCATGCGCGTATCGAAGAAGTGCGCGTAGTAGTCCGCCGTCTGCCGATAGAGCGCCAGGGCCTGCGTGTTCTGCTCGCGCAGCGCCGCCTCCAGCGCCGCCGGGCTCGCGGCTTCGTGCGTGCGTCCCACTGCCATCAATAGCGGATACGACTTGCCGCGATCCGTCTTCGGGTCATAGTGCAGAATCAATTGCGTCTGATAGAACCTGGGTCGCTCCTCATAGGGCGGCAGGATGCCCGGCCGCGTCCCCGGCATGGCCACGGCGGCGGCAAGCTGAGGCCAGTCCGTGTGCAGCATGTACCAGCCCGGCTCGTTCAGTCCGTTCGGAGCATGCGGCTGCAGCGGCACCCACTCGGCATTCACCTCGCCCAGTTGCGGAGCCGGCCACATCGGCTTCACCTCCGGCGTGAAGTTGAAGGTCAGCGTCATCGGCCGGATGCTGTCCAGCGTAAACAGGACCATCGCGCCGGTCGTGCTCTTCGCCGGGTCCTGCGGCCCGCATTGCGTGGCAAAAAAAGTCTCGCGCAGCGTGAACGCGATGTGCGAATACGTGATCGTCGTGTGGTCCGGCTCCACGTCGATCTCCGCCGCGTGCGCGTTCACGTCAATCGGCACATCGTAATTCTCTACGCGCGCCTCAATCCGCATATGGCTCAGCACCTTCACCGGAAAGAGCCACGCCTCAAACTGGCCATCCTGCTGCCCCACGATGGTTCCGCATTCGCCTGCCACCGTGAATGGCTTCAGTGGCTCGGTATGCTGCCGTAGATGCAGCGTGCTCTGCGCCGGCGTAAAGTTCTCAATCGGCGCCAGCCAGCCCTGCGCATGTCGCAGACCCGCACATTGCGGCAAGCAACACCAGGAGTTGTCCTACACTGGAAGCCATCCGGCGCAAAATTCCATCTCCGTTTCCGAGCCATCTTTCCAGCCATGTTTCGAGCCATGACGCGTATGCTAAGCCCTCGCTGCTGTCCAAGGCACCTTACCTTGCTGATTGCCGCTCTCCTCGCAGCGTTTTCTGCACGGGCTGCCCAGCCCCGCACACCGGAGCAGCAAACCGCCGCCAACATGGAGCAGGCGCGCGCCGCCGGCCCGCTCGCGCTCCGCGCCTTTCTGGCTGGCATGCCCAAAGGCGGCGACCTCCACAACCATCTCGGCGGCGCCGTCTATGCCGAAACCTGGCTGCATGATGCCGAGACTGACCATGTCTGCATCGATCCGCAGGCGCTCGATTTTGTCCGTCGCGGCGCCGCGCTCGCTACCGAGCCCTGTCCCACCGGCACAGTTGCCGCATCCACGCTGCCGCAGAATCAGTCGCTCTACGACAAGCTGGTGGACGCCTTCTCCATGCGTGCCTTCGAGCCATCAGCGAGCAACGACGGCCACGACCATTTCTTTGCCTCCTTTGATCGCTTCGACGGTCTGGCGGAGAGCCACAAACCGGAGTGGGTCGACGAAGTCGCCGCCCGCGCCGCCGCGCAGAACGAGCAATATCTGGAGCTGATGGATACTCCTGATGCTGCCATTGCCGTGTTTACACGGGCGAAGCCCGTCGCGCCGGGCACCAACTATGCGAGCTGGCGTCAGCAACTGCTCGATGGCGGCCTCAGTCAGCAGGCGCTCGCCATCCGCCATCAGATGGACCAGTTCGAGCAGGAGCGCCGCCAGCGCGAGCACTGCGATACTTCTCAGGCCGAGCCGGCCTGTACCGTGGAGGTGCGCTACCTCTATCAGGTGCTGCGCAACATGCCGCCACCGGCCGTCTTCGCACAGATCGTGCTCGGCTTCGAGGTCGCGTCCGCCGATCTCGCCTCGCCGCATCCTCATTACGTCGGCATCAACCTCGTCCAGCCGGAGGACGACGAGTACTCCATGGCTGATTACAAGCTCCACATGCAGATGATCGCCGCCCTCCGCCAGTTCTATCCGCACGTGCCCATCACGCTGCACGCCGGCGAGCTCGCCCCCGGCCTCGTGCCGCCGGACGGCCTGCGCTTCCACATCCGCCAGGCCATCGACATCGCCGGCGCGCAGCGCATCGGCCATGGTGTGGACGTGATGTATGAAGATCGCCCTTACGATCTGCTGAAGACCATGGCCGACCGCCACATCCTGGTCGAAATCAACCTCACCAGCAACGACGTCATCCTCGGCATCCGCGGCAAAGACCATCCCCTGCCGCTCTATCGCAAGTTTGGAGTGCCCGTTGCGCTCTCCACCGACGATGAGGGCGTCTCGCGCATCGACATCACGCACGAATACGAGAAGGCCGCCGACACCTTCGGCCTCACCTACCTTGATCTCAAAGAGATGGCGCGCAACTCCATCGAGTACAGCTTTCTGCCCGGTAACAGCCTTTGGGCGGACCACGATTACGGGCGGCCAAATGCGGCATGCGCCACGGCCCTTCGTGCTCACGACGATGCAGAGGGCGGATGCGCTGCGTATCTCACCTCGAATCCAAAAGCCCAACAGCAATGGGAGCTGGAGCGACGCTTTCAGCGTTTTGAGGACGGCCCAGGAAGGTGCCAATCAGCCTCCAGCCAAGGAGACGGCCTGAAGTTCGACGCTGATAAACTGGGCCTTCGCAGTCCACCTTGCGCCCCATAGAAAGAGTTCCGTTGCCCGCAGCAAAAAACAAGCAAGTCACCTATGCCGATGCCGGCGTCGATATCGCGCGCGGCGATCAGGCCAAGGAGCGTATCAAGACGCTCGCGCAGCAAACCTTCACCCGTGGCGTGCTCGGCGGCATCGGCGGCTTCGGCGCGCTCTTCGCGCCCGATCTCAAGCGCTATAAAAATCCCGTGCTCGTCTCGAGCGCCGATGGCGTCGGCACCAAGCTCAAGATCGCCTTCCAGCTCGGCATTCATGACACTGTCGGTCAGGACCTGGTAAACCACTGCGTCAATGACATCGCCGTGCAGGGCGCGGAGCCGCTCTTCTTTCTCGATTACCTCGCCACCGGTCGCCTCGAAAATAAAGTGATCGAGAAGGTCGTCAGCGGTCTGGCGAACGGCATGCAAGGAGAACGGCTGCGCGCTCATCGGCGGCGAGACGGCGCAGATGCCCGGCTTCTACGCCGACGGGGAATACGATCTTGCCGGCTTCATCGTCGGCATTGTGGACCGCGACAAGCTGATCACTGGAAAAGATATCCGTCCCGGTGACATTATCGTCGGTTTGCCGTCCACCGGCCTGCACACCAACGGCTACTCGCTCGCCCGCAAGCTCATCTTTGAGACGGCCGGCCACCAGCCTGGCGATCGCGTGCCTGCGCTCAAGGAGAAAGCCGGCGCCGCGCTGATGAAGATCCATCGCAGCTACCTGCCGGTCATCCGCCAGCTCACGCGCGCCGGCGTCTGTCGCGGGCATGGCGCATATCACCGGCGGCGGCATCACGGAAAATCTTCCCCGCATCCTGCCCAGGAACATCTCTGCGGAAATCGATCTCGCCGGCTGGCCGGTCCCGCCGCTCTTCCGTTATCTCGAGCAGCTCGGCAACGTGCCGCAGGACGAGATGCTCCGCACCTTCAACATGGGAATCGGCCTCATCGCCGTCATCCCTGAGGCGAAGTGGAAGCGCGCACGCGCTCTGCTCGGCCGCCTCGACGAGCCCTTCCACGTCATCGGTCAGGCGGTCAAAGGCGACCGCAGCGTTCGTTACCGCGCATGAGCACCATGCATCGTCTCGGCATCCTGCTCTCCGGCCGCGGCTCGAACTTCATCGCCATTGCCGACAGCGTGGCCGCCGGCCGCATCCCGAACGCCGAGATCGCCGTCGTCATCTCGAACAAAGCCGACGCACCCGGCCTCGCATCTGCGCGCGAGCGCGGCCTCACCGCGCTTGCCGTCGAGGCCAACGGACGCAAACGCGCCGAGCACGATGCCGCCATCGTCGCTGCGCTGCGCGAGCATCGTGTCGATCTTGTCTGCCTCGCCGGTTACATGCGCCTGCTCTCGCCGGCCTTCATTCAGGCATTTCCCCAGCGCATCCTCAACATCCATCCGTCGCTCTTGCCTGCATTCCCCGGCCTCGATGCGCAGCACCAGGCTTTCGAATACGGCGTCAAAGTCGCAGGCTGCACGGTACATTTTGTCGACGAGCAGCTGGACCATGGAGACATCGTCCTCCAGCGAACAGTCCCGGTAGAAGATACGGATGACGCGCACGCCCTCAGCGCGCGCATTCTTATCGAGGAGCACATCGCCTACACCGAGGCGATCACTCGCGTGCTGTCTGGGGAATACGTAATCGAAGGTCGTCGCTTCGTGCGGAAGCGTTAGCTACGGATTCAGCGCTTCGTAGCGAACACCCGTCAGCGCCTCGGAAACTTCCCACAACCGCTTTCCGGCTGCGGGATCCATCGCATGCGGTTTCGGCTTCACCTCCACCGGCGCGCCTTTGATCTCCGCAAATCCATTCGGGCCGTAGTATCCGCCACCGTGCGCCTCGGGCGAGGTCGCAGCATACAGCAGCGGCCACGATCCGCGATCGTCCGACTGGGCCACAAGCGGCATCAGCGTTTGTATGATGCGCCCCTGCACCCCATTTCCTATACCGTTGCTAATGATATTCGTCACCGCCACTCCAGGATGCGCGATGACGCTCTCAGTCGTCGCAGTCCCCGCTCGCAGCCGCCGGTCGAACTCCAGACCGAAGACCACATTCGCCAGCTTCGATTGCTGGTACGCGCCCCGCGGATCGTAGCCTCGTTCCGCATTCAGATCGTCAAAGTTCAGCTTGCCGCCCTTGTGTGCAATGGAGGCCACGGTCACCACCCGGCTGCCTGGCTGACGCAGCAGCGTTGGCAGCAACAGCCCGGTCAGCGCAAAGTGGCCCAGATGATTGGTCCCGAACTGCATCTCGAAACCCTGCGGCGTCGTCTGCCGCTTGGGCATCGCCATCACGCCGGCGTTATTGATCAGCAAATCGAGCGGTTTGCCCTCATTCAAAAATTTCGCGGCAAAGCGCCGAACAGAATCCAGATCGGCGACATCCAGAACCCGCACCTGCAGGTTGGCGCCCGGATGCTCAGAAGCAATCTTTGCCCGCGCGGCCTCGCCCTTCTCTGCATTTCTGCACGCCAGGATCACTGCTGCGCCGGCCTGCGCAAGATACCGGGCAGCCTGGTACCCGATGCCGCTGTTGGCGCCGGTCACAATCGCAAGCCGGCCCTGCTGGGTTGGAATCTGTCGCGGTGTCCACTTGCTCATGGTCTTATGCCGTACGCGTTCCGGCTTCCTCCAGCGTCAGCTTCACGCTCATCTTTTGTTGTCCGCGCAAAAACGTCACCGTCACAGTATCGCCAGCCTTGTGGTCATCCATGATCTGCGCCATATCCATCTGGTTGGTCACCTCCCGGCCGTCGATGGCAATGATCAGATCGCCCCCCAGATAGATGGGCGTGTTGCCAAGATAGGCCTGTTGTCTTCCGCCGCGCATTCCCGCGCGTTCCGCTGCTCCACCGGGAAGCACCTGCTGGATCAGCATGCCGTAGTCCGCTGCCAGCCCCATCTGCTGCGCCAGGTCCGGCCCAATTGGCAGGGAAGTAATGCCGAGCGAAGGCCGGCGAATGCGCCCATACTGCGCGAAATCCTTCAGCACCGCCTTGGCCGTATCGATCGGGATCGCAAATCCGATGCCTGCGCTCTGCGGCGCCTGGGCCTCCTCCATGTTTCCGTTCGGATTCGTCGCGATCAGTGAGTTGATGCCGATGACTTCGCCATGCGAATTCAAAAGCGGACCGCCGGAGTTGCCCGGGTTGATGGCCGCATCCGTCTGGATGGCATTTGAAATCAGGTTGCCCTCTGGCCCGCGTACTGAGCGCAGCGCGCTGATGATGCCCGTTGTCATGGTGCCGCTCAGGCCAAACGGATTGCCGATGGCATACACCTTCTGGCCCACCTGCAGGTTTTGCGAATCGGAGAGCACGGCAGGTTTCAGATCCGGCGCATCAATCTGCAGCAGCGCCAGGTCGTGCGGCTTATCGGTCAGCACGATTTGCGCCTTGTACTTGCGCTTGTTGGAAAGCGTCACCTCAATCTGCTTCCCGCCTTCGATCACGTGATAGTTGGTAAGGATATGGCCGTGCGAATCGACGATGAAGCCCGAGCCCTGCCCCTGCTGTGGCACAGCGCCCCAGAACCAGTCATAGGCGACAGCCGTAGACGTGATGTTGACCACCGCGGGCAGCACGCGCTTGTACACCGCGATGTTGTTCTGCTCCTGGCTGTCATAGCTGCTCTGCGCGTCCGCTACGGTCAGCTCGACGGAGGGGCCCAGGTGTACGTTGTGCGCCAGCGCAGGCAGTTCGTGGCGCGCTAGCCGCTGCAATTTGTGGGCGCCCGGAATACCAAACGTAGTCACATACCAGAATCCGGCGACGATCAAAACAACAAGCGCTGCAAGACGGCGAACATTCATTTTGCGGGCGTTCTCTCCTTGGCGTACGAATGGCTGTTTCATCGTGAGCCTCGCGCCAGTTCGCGCAGCTCTCGATAGACAGCCTCTGTCTGTCTTCTTACCTCTTCGAAAGACGTGTCATTGCGGATGATGGTATCGCTGAGCCGCATCTTTTCTTCTTCCGGCATCTGGGCAGCCATGCGCTCGCGTGCCTCCGCTTCCAGCGCCCGCCGTGTCGCCTCGTCTGGATGAAATCCCGCAATCCGAGCCACATACCGTGCGATGCGCAATGGCTCCGGCGCGGTCACCAGGATCCGCCGGTCGAAGCGCGTCTGCCAGTCGCGCGTCCGCGCGGCGCGGCTTGCCTCAAACAGCAGCGCAGTCTCATAGATGGCCACCGCATCTGGCTGCTCCTTCTCGAGCGCCGTCATCCAGCGCCGTTGCTCGGCAATCACCGGCGGATGCACGATGGCATTCAGCTCCGCCAGGCGCCCTCCCGCAAAGGCAATCTTCCCGAGCTTGCTGCGATCCAGTGTTCCGTTTTCCCGTAGCACGCCCCGCCCGAAGGTCTCCACGATCTCGCGGTACACCGCTTCTCCGGGCAGCATCATCGCGCGAGCGACTTCGTCGGCCTCCATCACCTGGGCTCCAAGCTCGCGGAAGATCGCCGCCACAGTCGTCTTCCCGCTGCCTAGGCCTCCGGTCAATCCAACACGCAGCATCGGCGCTCTACAGCGACATTCCGCGGCGCAGCTTGGCCGCGCGCACCGTGTTGGCCATCAGCATCGCAATCGTCAGCGGTCCCACTCCACCCGGCACCGGTGTGTAGGCTCCGGAAACCGCAAACGCCGACGGATGCACATCGCCAATCAGCGTCGAGCCTTTCTTCTGGAACAGCTCCTCGCGCCGCGCATCTCCTTTGAAGAAGCGATCAAACTCCTCCTGCGTAGTCAGACGATTGATCCCCACATCCAGCAGCGTCGCGCCCGGCTTCACCATCTCCGCCGTCACGTATCCGGGCCGCCCAATCGCCGCAACCACGATATCTGCGCGCCGGCAGATGTCTGGCAAATCCCGTGTCTTCGAATGGCAGATCGTGACCGTCGCATTCTCGGCCAGCAGCAGAATCGCCGCCGGCTTTCCCACGATGTCGCTGCGTCCAATCACCACCGCGTTCTGTCCCGCAATCGGCAGATCGCTGCGCTTCAGGATTTCGATCAGCCCCGCGGGAGTACACGGCGCCAGTGCAGGTTGCCCGGTCTGCAAACGTCCGACGTTCACCGGATGAAATCCGTCGACGTCCTTCTCCGGAGCCACCGCTTCCAGCAGCCGCTTCGCGTTCACCTGTGGCGGAAGCGGAAGCTGTATCAGGATGCCGTCGATATCGTCGCGCCCGTTCAGCTCGGTCACCAGCGCAAGCATCTCTTCGGTCGTCACCGTCTCAGGCGGTGTAATCAGGTCGCTTCCCAGGCCAAGCTCCTGGCAGGTGCGCACCTTGCTGCGTACATAAATTTCCGACGCCGGTACATGGCCCACCAGCACCGCGGCAAGTCCGGGCCGGATGCCCTGCGCCGCCAGCGCCTTCACTTCGCGCGCCACGTCTTCCTTGATTGCGGACGCGATCGTCGCGCCATCCAGCCTGCGTGCCTCTCCCATGTCCCTCCCGTGAGGACGTCGTAAGTGCTGCCTCGCTCATACTGCGTGAGGACCCTGCTTCTATGGTAATGGCCGCGTGCTGCGTGTGCGTGGCCTACACTGCTAGGAAATGGACGAAATTGCCCATCGAAACCGCGCTCAGCATGCTTGCGTGTCCCGTATGCCATGCCGCGCTCCTATCTCTCAATACAGGAAGCTCTCAAGCAGGAAGCGGTGCTCTGCTCCGGCTGCGGCCGCCGCTATCCCATACGCGATGGGTTGCCCGTACTCCTCGCGGAAGCTGCGTATCAGTAAGATACCTGCCCCTCAGTGCGCGGGAAGATTGCGCACCGTCATCAAGTAGGCGAGCACCAGCGCTGCAATCAACGTCACGATAAGCAGGACAAGCAGAAGTCCCCATGTGAAGCCGCGCTTTTCAAGAAAATCCTGCTTCGGTTCATCTTCTTGCCTGCGTGTGGCGCCCGGTTTCGTCATGCAGCGGCCCCATGATTCGCCACAATCAACAAAGATTCATTTTCTCCATACATACAAATAGGGTAAGCCCGCGTCTCTCTTTATAGAGAGATGCAGCGCGATTTGAACCAGCGCAACATTCTCTGCGTATCGGGTTCATAGAAGAAGAGAATGTTGGGCGAAAGGGGGAAGGCGATGAACGACCAGGTAGCAATGGATCGAATCCATCCAGACGTGCCGGCGGCTCTTCCGCCTTCACCACAGATCGAAAAGTTCAGCGAGGCGGAGCTCACGAATCTGCGCACAGAGTTGCTGCGCTCCCAGTTGGATAGCTGGCAGGCGGCGGATCTCACGGCGAATTTTCTGGCCGGCCATGGCTATGGCGCCAATGCCGAGAACCTCCGCGCGCTGATCGCGAACATGGAAATGTCTCGCTGTACCTTGGATTGTCTCCAGACCGCACTCGAAGGCGTCGCCTACATCCAGTAAGCAGTAGCGACGCTCTTTTCACGCTAGAGTGATGAGTCGTACGATCCCTCGGAGAGACGCCGTCATCCTGAACGTAGCCGAAGGCGGATTGAAGGATCTGCTTCACCTTCCGCTCAGTATCGGCGCGAAGCGCGGGGCCCCAAACTGCGCGGTGTTCGCAGGTTGGGGTGGGGAAGCGCCGCTCACCAATCCATGCGAACGATTGAATTGCTCGTAAGTGAGGGGAAAGATACAGCGCGCGAGAGAGAACAACTGGGGGAGGAGACCCCGGACCCGGTTTCTACTTATAGGTTGCGTTGGTGCGAACCAGCTCATCGCGATGGCCTGACGAATCGGTCATGGAACCGAACGCCGAACCGCCCAGGGGGTTGGACTTGATCGCTGCCTCCACGTCTGCTTGGACCTTATCCAGGCCTTCGGCATTCGTTGCAATGTAGACAATCGAAAACAAGCCGGGCGCTTCGGTATGGATTGCCTCGGTATCGATCTCGTACTCGGCAATCGTGCCTGCGGCAAGCTCCTTTTCGAGCAGCGGCACAACCAGGTTTTTGCTCACCGACTCAACCGCATCGTCGGACGCATCCGGCTTCAACTTATAGATCCCGATGTGGGTGTATCCATTTTTGATCGATCCCGAATGCCAGTTGTAATACCGGCTGACAAAGATCTCGTCCCAGTGCTTGGTAGCGCTGGCGAGTACCGGAGATGTGGCACTGCCATTCGAGTAGAACTGATCGAGCACGTTCATCAAACCAGCCATGGACATGGCCGACCACCACTCGTCATGGGTTTCGCCGTCGGGACTGTGAACCAGGTACACGTCGCTGCCGTAGCCCACAAGGGTGCCGGCGGCCACGGCTTTATCCAGAGCTGGCCGATCGGTCTCATTCGCCTTGGCCATATCGGCCCACTGCGCGCGCGGTATATGCCCAGTTGCTGATGTAGCTGTACAACGGCGGCTTTTCCTTGACCTCTGACGTCTGCGCACTTACGGGCGCAGCAATCGCGGCGACCATGCCGAGGGCGCAAAGCCCCGCGAGAACTCTCCCCCTGTAGTTTGTTCATGTTTGTCTTTCCTTTCGCGATACAGCCAGGATTCGATCCGGCTTCCTGGGCGCGCCAAGTCTATGCCGTTTGGCCGAAACCAGCGGAAATCAACGGTAACCGGTCGGATCAGAGGCGGCCGGAGATCTCCCCGAGCCGCTCCAGCCCCTCATGTAAAATCACAGAAGTGCGCCCGTAGCTCAGCTGGATAGAGCGATTGCCTCCGGAGCAATAGGCCGGGAGTTCGAATCTCTCCGGGCGCACCACACCCCTCCATAGCCTGACAGGACTGCTGTTCGCGCAGGTTCCTCTACGGTCCCATGTTCGCCGGCGTACACGCGTTATAGCCGAGCGTTGCATTCGACGCGGGCGTGGGCGGCAAGGGCGGCGTGGCCCACGGCACGTTCGTGAAGTCGAAGAAGTCCATCAGGTTCGGCTGTGCCGCATCGCGCGCCGTCAGATACTTCCCATTCCCGATAAAGCGGTCCTCGACAAACTTGATCACCGCCGTGTGGTCCATCGGGATATGCGAAACGTAGTGCCGCCGCGTGAATGGCGAGATCACGATATTCGGCAGCCGGAAGCCGATCTGCGCCGCAAAGCCGTGTATGGCGGCCGCATCGCCGGGATTGGCTCCCGGGCTGTCAGACCTCAGGTCGCAATGTGGGGTCGCAACCACGCCCGCAGGCGGCAGGCATGGATTGTATTTGTCCGGATTGACCGAGATGCTCGCAATATCCGGAATGCTTCCCAACGCCGCATCCGTCTTGTCGTTGGAGTGGCCTGGCACCGGCGGCACGTGATCGTAAGGGCCGCCGCCTTCGTCATAACTGAAGAAGAAGACCGAGTCCTTCCACGCCGGGCTGGCCATGAAGGCATTGATGATATTCGCCACCTGCTGCTGTCCCCGTAGAACGGGCTGGAACGATCCAGGATGCTCGTCATTCACCCCATAACCGGGTTCGATAAATGCAAAGCTCGGCAACGTCCCATTTGTCAGATCGGTGAAGTAGGTAGCCAGCGGAGCGACATGGTTCGTGTCGATGCAGAAGTAGTTCGTCGTATCGCCTACGACGCTCGAAGGCTGCGTCGTCCCGGTGCAGGCGGCGTGCGTTGGATTGGGATACAGATAATGCTTCGCATACGTGATATAGCCGAGCGTCGTTGCGGGATAGCTCGCCGAACCGGAGCCGCAATCAGAGTCCATCGCGCCGCACTCGCCCGCGGTGTCCGTGTAATACACCTTCCACGACACTCCCGCGTCATCCAACGCCTTGAAGATACTCGGCACACCCAGCGACCCCACGTGATCGTCGTAGCCCGGATCGAATGCCAGGCCCTGTGTTGTGCCGCCGCTCAGCGTGGCGATGCGGTTGGGAGTGCTCTTGGACGCCATCGGCGAGAACCAGCGGTCCGAGACCGCGAACTGCGCGGCCATGTAGTAGTAGTAATTCAGCAGATCCTGGTCGTAGTAGCCCATCGCGCGCTGGCCGGCCAAATCCGTGAAGTCGCCGGAGCACGCATTGCGCGCGGCACAGCTCCTCGCAAACCCCGCGGCGTTATGCGCAAATCCGTTGTTGAGAATCGGCCGGCTCTCCAGGCGGTTGTAGGCGCTCACGTCGCCATAGCTCTCCAGCCATGCCGAAGAAGCGTCGTCGATACACGCCGACTTCATCTTGAACAGCGGGACGGCGACGCCGTCATCGTTCTTGTTGCTGATATTCAGCTTGTCGTCGATCCCATCCACGTCGTAAACATTGCCGTCGTCCGCGACATTCCAATTGTTGGCGCGCCGGTATGGATTCAGCATCCCGAAGTAGTTATCGAAAGTGTGGTTCTCCTGCAGCATGAAGATCACATGGTTGATCGCCTGCGCGCTGCCCGCGGGCGACACCGTCACCGTTGCGGTCGCCGAAACATTGCCGGAAGCCCCCGCTGCCTCTGCCGTATAGGTTGTGGTCGAAGTCGGTGTCACCTTCTGGGTCCCGCCTTTCGCCGCCAGATGGTAGGTGCTCCCGTCCGATCCGGAGACTGTCACTGTCGTGGCATTTGCCGCTGTCACCGTCAGGGTGGATGACCCGCCCACTGCGATCGATGTCGGGCTTGCCGCAATCGTCACCGTGGTGTGGCTGCCCGTTGACGTCACCGTCACCACCGCCATCGCCGAGGCATCGCCGCCCGCCCCCGTAGCCTTCGCCGTGTAGGTTGTCGTTGCGGCAGGGCTGACGGCATGGGTGCCGCCCGTTGCGGCAAGCGTGTAGCTGCTGCCATCTGTTCCGCTCACCGTCACGCCGGTCGCGTTGGTGGCTGCAACTGTCAACGTGGAAGAGCTTCCTGCGGCAATCGATGCGGGACTCGCCGCAATGGTCACTGTCGGCGCCGCCGCGGCTGCCTGTCACCGTCACCGTGGCCGCTCCGGATGCCTTGCCTCCAGTGCCGGTTGCCGTCGCGGTATAGGTCGCCGTTGCCCCCGGATGGACGGCCT
Source organism: uncultured Acidobacteriaceae bacterium (assembly GCA_963790555.1). Taxonomy (GTDB): domain Bacteria; phylum Acidobacteriota; class Terriglobia; order Terriglobales; family Acidobacteriaceae; genus KBS-83. The sequence continues at coordinate 13,800 of CAWBPB010000007.1, forward strand.
GCGTTCCGCCGTTTGCCGCCAGGGTATAACTGCTCCCATCCGATCCGCTCACCGTCACCTGGCTGGCGTTCGCCGCAGTTACGGTCAAGGTGGACGAGCCCCCAGCCGCAATCGACGCCGGGTTCGCCGTAACGCTCACCGTCGGAGCGGCAGGATCACCGGTGCCGATAGAGCCGCCGGCGGACTTGGTCCCGCCGCATCCGGTGAAAATCAAAAGACAGGCTGGCAATAAAAGCGCCAACGGCGAGGCAATCCTGAAGGCAGACGGGTAGCGGTGACGCATCTTCATTGCGTGCTCTTACTCACTCGGAAGTAGGTTGAACATCAACGGACCCAAAGCAGAAATTATCTGGAAGACGCCGCTCTCTTCGGAGCGTTGGCACTCTGCCCGCCTCATGCACAGATCAACGGGTTTACAGGCTCCGGCCTGACGATAACGCCAGACTCGCTCCATTAGACCTATCTCAAAAGCAAATGTCAGTCCACGAAACTATAGGTGTGTGCTCGTTCAAGAGTACCCAGGCGCGGTACTTAGACGTGAGTTACCAGGTGCAGTTATAAAACAAAGGACAATATATTGCCCATTACTCCGCCTCGATTGCAGGCGCTATCTCACTCTCGATAGGACTTAGTTCCGCCCCGTCGGTGCTTTACCCTTCTCTCGCTCCTCACATGCCTTGCGGATTGCCTCATACCGCACGTGCAGCTCATCCAGCTCCAGGTCGCTCAGGTTTTCGATGTCGATCATCTGGTCCCGCGCTTTATCCAGAGCACGAATCAGCTCGTTCAGCTTCAGATTGATCGCGCGCGCATCCCGGTTCTGCGTATTCTGGATCAGAAACACCATCATGAATGTAACAATCGTGGTGCCAGTATTGATGACCAGTTGCCAGGTGTTCGAGTAGTGAAATGCCGGGCCGGCCGCCGCCCACACCACAATCACCAGAATCGCCGCGCAGAACGCCCACTTCGAGCCGAGCCAGCCGGATGCTGCCGCCGCAAAACGCCCAAAACGGTCATTGGTCGTTCTGGTCGTAGTCTCCAGGGCCACCTGTCTGGCCTGCGCTGCCGCCCTCTTCCCGGCAGAAGAAGTAGATTTTGTGCCGGAACTCTTGTCGCCGCTCGATTTCATGCTGGGATGATACCGGACTGCCATTGGTTCAATCAGCGCGACCCGGGCTGGCCGTGATCGAGTGTCATACAAAAGCCGCGTGCCGCAAACTCTGCATCCGCCCCACTGGGTGTTTGTGATGAAAGCTCGGGTGCGTCTTCCGGCTCGAGACGCGCTGACATACGTGACTTCGCATTAAGCGGAGCGCCGCACGGATTGCCGTTCGTTCCGTCCCCGCACCGTCGTTGTCTCTTTCGCGTTGCCTACTTCATCCGGCTCGGTGGGGTCTTCGCGCTCGGTTTCCTCCTGCCGCTGCTTTTCCGCCGGCTTGGTCACCGTCGTCGTCTTCTTGTTCTGTTCGTCCTTGGTGCTCATAGCACTCTCCCTTCTCGGTAGTAAGATGCCGCGCCGCAAATGTCGCCATTGTTATTGCACAAACTTTTGTCGTTTGGGCTTTCCAATCCGCACGTTGAACCCGACCATCGGCCCATAGACGTTGATCCCGTTATCGTCATGCTTAGGCAGCGATAAGTAGAGGTTGGACACATGCATGTAAGCGCATCCAATGGCCATGCTGTAACGCGGGTTGAAGTTGTATCGAAAGCCGCTGCCTAGCATGAGGGTGAAGGTGAAATCCTGTCCTTGTCCCCAGCGCACACCATGCGGGCCCTGCGCATCAATGAACCCGGCGCCGGTGTGCTCCTCAAAATAGGGTGCGACCCTCCAGTTACGCTGAACGAAATTACGCCGTATACCTAAATCGAAAGCCGGATATCGTGTTTCCGGGCCTCTCGGAATCGCAGTGAAGGAAAGAGTTACCGTCATATCCGTGTTCCCGCGAAGAATCGACGGGCCGCTTAGCTTTCCCATGTGCCAGCGGAGCGACGGGAATACAGGTACGAGCGTGTAATGGAGAGGTTTTTGAGAGTAGTCATCGCCAACTAAGAAGTCGAAGACAAAGGGAATATTGAAGGGAAGCACTCCCACTTCCTGGGAGAATTCGAGCTTGTTCCGGTAATAAATGTCGTCATTGAAATCGGTTAATTTCGAAGGCTCAGGCGCTTCGATCTGCTTTCGACTCCTCAACTCTTGTGCCGTCGACGGAAGAGCCAGGGTGAGATATGCCAGAGCCACGGTGAACAATGTCAGATTTCGTTTGACCATGTATCAGGGAAACGCTCTCGAATTAGCCCTCTGCGCAGAAGCGAACAGCCAGTCAGGTCCTACCCACATCTCTAGACGGTTCAATTCGCCAGCCGGTTGCCGCGGAAGCAGATTTCTTGAACGTCCATCTTCCAGTCGGAGGGCCGCAAGGCAGCCCGCTGCCCGCGTGGCCTCATTTTTCAGGCAAGTATTTCCCTCCCCTCGGTCTTCAGTTGGTGTGGTGGAAAGGCTATGGTCTGCGCCCGCTCAGACGGAAGTTAGTCCTCCCGTTGGATCGATTGGGCCGATTCGATCGGGCCGCGATGGGCCGACCCGGCTGGACAGCTTCATTAAGGCCAAGCGTCGAATCGGAAACTCGCCCGATCGGCAGACCTCGCCGGAATGACCTTCTTTACGGCGCCTGCAGGACGAGCCGATGCTCCAGTCGAAAGCGCAGCACGCTCTCCGCTGGAACCTTCACTACGTGGCCGCGTGTAAATATCTGCGTCAGCGCGCCGCCTCCCGCGCCGGAAAGCGCTCCGATGCCCGCGCCTCGGCCGCCGCCGAAAATGCCGCCCATCAGCGCCCCCAGCGCCGCGCCGCCGCCCAGAAACTTTGCCGTTCGGCTGTTCCTGCCAAGACCTTTGTCGTTGCTCTCATCCACATTCGACGTCACTACCCGATACTGCTTTCCATCGATGGTCACGGAATAGAGATCCAGCACCAGCTCCGGGCTTCCCGTCGCGCCGCCGGTCTCCACCTGTCGTATCAGCAATTGCGCCGGCGCCCCCGCAGGAATCGCCTCGCCGCCCGCCGCATCCAGCACGCGCTCTGTAATTGCTCCACGATAGAGCTGACCCGTCTGTGTATTCGCCGAGTCGATGTTCTCGTCCGTACGCACCACGATGTCCGTGCCAAACGGAATCACCTTCGCATGCTCCGGCGCCGGAGCCGGCTGGCCGGCAGTGTTGAAGACCAGCGATTCGATGTCGTGTACCGGAAACTGGTACTGGATGCCCTCGGAGTCTGTGAAGCCGACAGGATTGTCACCGGTAAAATGCCCCACGTAACTCTTGCCATTACGTAAAGTCACGGTGTCCACAGAAGCATTGAACACCAGCGTCTGCACATCCGCTCGAGGAAACGTGTACTGGATGCCCTGCTGATCCGTGAAGTGCACGACTGTCCCGGTGAACTGTCCGGAATAGCTCGCGCCCTTGGTCAGAATCACGGTATCCGCGTGTCCGCCAAGACATATGCTCACAAGCATCGCAAAAACGGCTGCCATCCTTCTCATGTCGGGCTCCTGATCGTCTCAATTATGAAAGCAGCGAGAAAGCCGATTGCAGGACGGCAGGAATCCGCCATCTCGGAGCGAAACGCTTTCCGGACTGCTGCTTTCGGGGGAAACAGCGACTCATCATACCGAAAGATCGCTGCGCGCCAATCAAGAAATGAGCAGCGACCATGCGGGTAGAAGCCCGAAAGGGATCTAGTCCAGCAGGACAACCTTGCCCGTCTCCAGCTTGTACACGCCGCCCACCACGCGCAGCCGTCCCGCGCGCACCGCCGGTGCCAGGATCGGCTCCAGTCCCTTCAGCCGTTCCACGCTCTGTCGCACATTTGCTCGCACTGCGTTTGCCAGCCGGTCGCCCGGCTGATGTTCTGACTCGATCACCGCCGGCTTGATGTAATTCACCAGGTCGTTGATGGCTCCAGGCAGCGAATCTTTCTTGCCCACGTGCTCAATCGCCGCCTTCACCGCGCCGCAGTTGCTGTGCCCCAGCACCATGATCAGCGGCACCCCCAGCTCGGCAACCGAATACTCCAGGCTGCCCTTTACCGCCGCGCCCGCGCCGCTCACATAATTGCCCGCGACACGCACGATGAACAGCTCGCCGATGCCGCGATCAAACACAATCTCCGGCGGCACACGCGAATCCGAGCAACTGAAGATCGTCGCAATCGGCTTCTGTCCCGCGGCCAGAGGCAGGAAGTCTGCCGGCGTCCGCTCCGGGTGCTCGGCATGGCCGGCAGCAAAACGCGCATTGCCTTCGACCAGCAGCTTCAGCGATGTCGCTGCGTCACGCTTGTCGTTGCCAGCGGGCTGATCGGCCAGGCCGAACGTTCTTATACCGAGTGAAGCGCCGGCAACACCGGCACAGGCCAGTCGAAGAAATCTACGGCGGGATTCCAGCTCATCGTGCACAGGCCAGACCTCCAGGCTGCGCGCATCATACGCTGCCTGGCTTTATGCCCGTCCAGCGAATTCTCTGGTCTCGGTCGCTATCTTGATCCGTTCGCCTTCCTTTATATAGAAGGGAACCCGCACCTCCGCGCCCGTCTCCAGGCGCGCCGGCTTGGTCACGCTGCCGCTTGCCGTGTCGCCGCGCACGCCCGGCTCCGTATACGCCACGGTCAGCTCCACCTGTGCCGGCAGCTCCAGCCCAATTGGATTGCCGTTATACATATCGATCTTCACGATCGTCCCTTCGACCAGCAGGTCCAGCGCGTCCTTCACCATCTCGTCCGTCAGCGCCAGCGTCTCAAAGCTCTCCTGGTTCAGGAAATACGACCCATCCCCATCGCTATAGAGATAGGAAGCATCCACCGTCTCCAGGTCCGGCTCCTTGAACTTCTCGCCCGCCTTGAAGGTCTTATCGAAGACCGCGCGCGTCAGCATGTTGCGCATCCGCAGCCGCACCAGCGTCTGCCCGCCTCGTGCCGTCGGCGTGGATATCTCCGAATCCATGCAGTAGTACGGCACATTCTCGTACTCGAACGTCATCTTCCGCTTCACATCGATGGCATCGATCAGTGCAGCCATAAGTCCTCAAAAATAATTTGAAAGTTAGAAATCTGTCATCTGGACGGTCGGCGCAGGCAGAACGCTCTTCGCAGCTCGACCCATCGCCGCATCATCCGATCCCCGCGACAGGTCATCGTCGACGGAGTGAGCATGGCTGCCGAGCTCACAGCGATTTATCTCGCTCACGGCTCCTCAGCCCACAGCCGAGATAGATAAGTCCTCAATCCCCTCATAGCGCGCCAGTCGCCGCCATCAGCGCTTCCACCGCCTCCACCGGACGGATGCCGCCCCGCGCCCCTTCATGCATGCAGTTCAACGCCGCCGCCGCGCAGGAAAAATCAAGCTGCCGCTCCAGCTCCCACCCCTGCAGCAGCCCATAGATAAATCCCGCATGGAAGATATCTCCCGCGCCCGTCGTGTCCACCACCGGCACGCGATACGCCGCCGCGTGCAGAAAGCGCCGGCCGTCCCACGCCAGCACACCATCCGGTCCCAGCGTCGCCGCCGTCAGCGCGCACCCATAGCGCTGCTGAATGTCGCGCAGCGCCGTCCGCAGACTCGCCTCGCCGGTCAGCCGCCGCGGAAAATCCCGGCTCACCACCAGGTAATCAATCTTTTCAATCAGCGCATCCACGCCTGGATAAATCTCATCCAGGTCGGCCACCACCGGCACGCCCGCCTCGCGCGCCCACCCCGCGGCCCGCAGCGCCGCCGCCGTGTCATGCCCATCCACATGCAGCGCGCGCGCGTTCACAATCCACTCGCGCTCCAGCTCCTCCGGCCGCAGCACCACGCGCTCATCGCGCCGGCACATCACCGTCCGCTCGCCCTGCCGGTCCACCAGGATCAGCGACCGCGCGCTCGCCGTCCCCGTCGCATGAATCAGTCGCGCTTCCACGCCCAGGCGCTCGAACGCCTCCGCGTGCAGCCGCGCCGCATCGTCATCGCCCAGCTTGCCCACATAGCGCGTCGTCAGTCCCCACGTCTGGCACGCCACCACTGTCGACGCCACCTGCCCGCCCGGCGTCACCCGCTCCGAGTCGTACTCCACCTTCGACCCGCACTCCGGAAACTCCGATATATGGATCGTGGTGTCGGTAGCATTCAAGCCCACCCCCACCACATCGACCTTCGCCCACTCCGCCATCTCACAATTCTATCGGTCGGCACGGCCATCCTCGGCCATTTTCCGCTGTTCGGCCTGATAACTGGCCCGCCAGTCAATCTACCGTCCAAACGAACAAAGGGCAGGCCCCATAAGGACCTGCCCTCCGAGAGCCTGCGGCCCTCACACAACGTCACCGGATAGTGATGCGGCTCTGATCGAGTCCCGGTGTCAGCGCGAGAAGCACATCGCCACGATGGAGTTTTCCAAACGAGCTTGCTGCATACACCACCGTTCCCACCGGTCCCTTGACGGTTAAGACGTTATGCGGCTGCAGCGTATACGTCTGGCCGTTGACCTTTAGATCGTAAAACGTGAACCCGGTGTTCACCAGCGTCACAAACACCCGGCCGTCCTTCGCATGATTCGAATGATGGTTCGTCGTCACTGCTGCAGATGCCGATGCTACCGAGCAGACTGACAATGCCAGAACTGTGAATGAGCGAAGCATAGATCCCTCTCTTTTTGCCTGATACCAGGAGCAGATTTTCAAGCAGCGTTTCCGTCGGCATCGACCAGCGCGTTGCCAACGCTTTACCGTCTTCACAAATAACGCGGAGTTTGAAGACGGACTAACATAGCCGCTGCTGGAGAGGTCTGGAACCACCAAAGCTGCAACTCGCGCCCGCCACGCGACGAGCCGTGCATCCGCAGCGGCGACCCGTTCGCCGCCCTACAGTTCAGAACTACATTTCCTCGGGATAGACGTTGCGCGCCCCATCCGGAGCGAATCCAGGGCGGGATAGTTCTGTGCGGCGTTCAGGAAAGGAACACACGCCGGCAAGTGTGCAACAATGTGTGCCACCGGGCGATGCGCTCACGCCGTCTCGCTCTGCAGTGACATCATAGTTTCAGCAGCGACATCTCCTCATCCGGAGCCCTGGCATGTTTCGAACGCTTCTCATGGCAGCCACCATCGCCGCTCTCCCCGCTCTTTCGCCTTTCACGCTCCTCGGCCAGCAGGCCCCGCCTGCGGGCGAGACCCACAAGATGACCCTGCCCAAACCCGTCAACCTCAAGGTGCTCCCCAAGGACACATCGCCCGAAGACCTGATGAAGATCATGCAGGGCTACTCGCAGCAGCTCGGCGTCAAGTGCACCTTCTGCCACGCCCAGGACACCGCCACCCGCCGCCCCAACTTCGCCTCCGACATGAAGGCCGACAAAAACACCGCGCGCACCATGATATCCATGACCAACGAGATCAACGCCAAATACCTCTCTCAGATTCACGACCCCGACGCCGCGCCCGACCAGAAGACCGTAAGCTGCGGCACCTGCCATCAGGGCCACAGCATGCCCATGCCCTTCAAGGCCGGAGCGCATCCCGGCGGCGAGCATCCCGGAATGGACCACCCCGCCGCGCCCCCAACGCCATAGCCGGGCATCGCCGCATTCAGAAATAAGCCTGGCAGTAAGCCGCGCGTCGTGCCCTGGGCGTAGAATCCCTCCGCCCAGGGAGGGCAACCACCATGCGCATGCTAATGAAAGTCTCGTTCCCCGTCGAAGCCGGCAATGCCGCTGCTCGAAAGGGCACCTTAGGGACCAGGGTGAAGGCCATTCTCGATGAGCTCAAGCCCGAAGCCGCCTACTTCGTCTCCAATGAATATGGTCAACGCTGCGGCTACATCGTCTTCGACATGAAGGAGACCTCGCAGATTCCCTCCATCGCGGAGCCATGGTTCCTCGCTTTCGACGCCTCGATCACCCTCACCCCCGCCATGAATCCGCAAGACCTCGCCACCGCCGGCCCCGGCATCGAGCAAGCCGTCAAAAAATACGGCGGCGAGTCCCACGGTTAGAAAGCGACCAGCCGGATACCACGCCCCGCCCGCTCGCTCTTGAATTTCCCTCATCGCTCGGGTAAGTCCCCCTCCCGAGATTTCAATCATCAGGCAGGCGCCACAAATTCCGTGCGGTACTTCGCCGCCAGCGCCCCGGCTTTCTCGCGGAACGCCTTCTCGCCGGCTTCATCCAGCGGCGGCGGCGGTGTCGTTCGCGTCGCCACCCGCACGCCGACTTCTTCAAAGAACTTCTCCTGCCCCGCGGGCGCGCAGGTACACAGCGCGCGCACCGGCGCTTCGGAGACGTTGCGGAACTGATGCGGCGCATTCGCCGGAATATGGATCGTCTCGCCCTCGCGGACCATCTGCTTCACCGCGCGAAACGTAGCCTCCAGCTCGCCCACAAGAATTACGAATGTCTCCTCAAAGTCATGCCGATGCGGCGGAGGCCCGCCCCCCGGAGGAATGTGCATGTCAATCAGGCAATAGCGCCCGTCCGTATCCTCGCCCCGCAGCAGGATCGTATACGTATCCCCCACCAACCCAAGATGAAGCAGCGAATCATCCGAATCCGGCCGCGCCACCACGAGGTTGCGTCGAAGATCGTCAGCAGGAATCGCGGATGTAGCGGCGGACGTTTTAGAAAGCTCAGACATGATGGAACTCCTCCTGGCGTTGGCGCAAATGCTGGTGCTGGCGTGGATGCAGGGCTGGCTCAGATACGCCTGCAACAACATCCTTCTCCGTTACCTAATTTGCGTGGAGGGGCTTGTAGACCTGAAAAGGCCCACCCTTGAGCTGCTCCGTCAATTCCGGGCTGGGCGTTCCGCATACTTCTCCAGACACAGAGCAGATCCGGCCAATCGCAGCCAACACGTCCGCCAGATTCTTCTGGTGATCCAGAATGGCCTGAGAATCACGATACCGCTCAAACACCAGACACACTGTCTCATCGCTGTTGAAGTACTGCACGTACTCCAAGGTCCCGGTGTCCTTCGTGCGCACCAAGTCCATGCATCGCGCGGCAAGCGGCATAAACTCGTCCAGCTTTCCCTCGTGAATCCTAAGTCTGGCAATAAGCAGCAGTTCGCTCATAGCTCTCCTCTCAAAGCGTGTTCTTTCGCCTTTGGATGTCTGCGGTGTTTATACATCGACAACAAACAACGCTCCGGTCGCCTACGAACACTGGTTGGTGAGCCCCGAAAGGGCCGGGTGTGGCGAACTGATCCCTATTCAGTAGGGCCATGCTGCCGCCTGCTGTTCCAAATTGGTGCCATGGGGGCTGGTTTTGGCGTGCTCATTTATTCTGTCGCGCTGTAGATAGTCTAGTGCCCACTCAGGCGTGTTACACTCCGCCAGCTTTCAACTGTCGTCTCGGGCTACATCCATGTTCGTACTGCCGATTAATCAGGACAAGCTTCCGGCGGCCAAGCCAAGGGCTACTTATGCTCTTATCGTGCTGAATTGTGCTCTGTGGCTCGGACCCACAATCCTGGGATTGAATTCACACTTCATCCAGACGTACGGGTATCGCCCTGCGTCACCATCTGTTCTGACCGTCTTCGCGTCAATGTTCCTGCACGTCGGGTTTCTGCATGTCGCAGGAAACATGTGGTTCCTCTGGATGTTTGCGCCAAAGATAGAGGACCGGTTTGGCTCCTTCTGGTTCTTGGTTGCATATCTATTCTGCGGTTTGGGTGGTGCCGCTTTACACACTCTACTGGCTTTTCATTCTTTGGTGCCCTGCGTTGGTGCTTCTGGCGCCATCTCCGGTGTCACGGGAATCTATTTCCTGTTATTTCCACGTTCGCCGTTCAAACTCGACCTATATGTCGGATGGTTTCGCGCAAAGAGCTTCCACGCACAAACTCGCGGCGCGGTCGGCGCATGGATTACTGAGCAATTCATTCTTGGTGTGGTGACGGATGCCCTCCGAGGTGGCACGAGCAATGGAGGTGGTGTTGCATTTTGGGCGCACATCGGAGGCTTTGCGACCGGTCTACTCTGCGCATCCGTTGTCCTCCTCAAGGCGGGTCCCGATGAGCGCGCGATGATGGTTCGGCCAAAGCCCCTAACCGAAGATGAGAAGGAGGAGATTTTGGCAGATAGGGTTGAAAAGTCGTCCGGCCTGACAACGATTAAACTCGGTTATCCGCTTCCCCAATCAGAAGCCAGGGCTGATGCGCCCTTCTCAAAACCGTAAGCATCACCGGAATACCTGTCCGGCTATCACCAGCCTTCAGGCAATCGCCGTAAGCCCCTTCGCGTCCGCCAGCGCAAGCAGCTTCAATGACGGTCTACTCGGAGACTTCTCGCCACGCTCGCATTGCGAAACAGTCGTGGGTGACACATTCAAGTGGTACGCAAAGACCGCCTGACTCACGTGCGCCTTCCGCCGCAGCCGAACAATCGCCTGCGGCGTGAACGGCTTCACCGGCGTCAGGCAGAGATTATCGAACTCGCGCATCGTCTGCGCGCTGATCAGACCTGCTTTATGCAAATTCACCGCCGTCTCATGAACGACGACGAGGCGATCGCTGCGACGCTTCTTTGCCGTCTCCCACTCCGTCTCTCTTGGCGCGAAGTTCTAAGCGCGACTGCGAGCCACCTTCGTCCGTGTCGAATATCGACGTACCGTCTTCTGTCCGCCAATCAGCAAATCCGCAGAGATGCCAAGTCCCCACCTCACCCGCCGGACCATCTCCAGCGTAAGACTCCGTTTTCCCGTCAGCACCTCCGACACACGCGCGCGGCTGCCGATCATCGGCTCCAGGTCCTTGCGCGTCAACCCTTGCTGCTCCATCCGGAAATGAATCGCGGTGATCGGGTCAGGCGCGTCGATCGCATGGTGCTTCGCCTCATACGCATCGACCAGCGTCGCCAGCACATCCAGTTCGTCGCCCTCCGCAGTGCCGGGCCGTGCGCTCATCAACTCGCTGATGCGTGCGACGGCGCGCTCATGATCGCGCTCAGTCCGAATTGGGCGAATCTGCATACCTGCTCTTGTCATAGCGCACCTTCTTTACATCGATCCGGTCGTATTCCCTGTGCGTGCCTAGCCACAGGATCAGCAACACCTGGTGCGGATAGTTGATCGCCACCACCAGCCGGTACTCATTTCCCTTGATATTGAAAACGACGCGCTCAGCCGAAACGATACTGGCGGACCGGTATTGCTGCTTCAGCTCCGCGGAGTTTGTCCAGCTTGCCCTTGCGGCCTCCGCATACCACGCATCCAGATGGGCTTTCACCGTGGGCCGCAGCCTACCCTCTACCCTGTTCCGCACAAACTGGTTCAGGGTGCCCCGGGCGATCACTCTCACAGTACCTATTCTAGGCTGCTCCCGTCATGGGAGCAAGCGTAATTTGGCCTCACCCAACCAAAAACCACCGCTCATGAGCCCGCCGTAAAACCCCGGGCATAATCGGAATCCCCGAAGCCGATCCCACCACCGCATCCACCCCGCAGTGCGGACACATCGCCGTCCCGTCCTCCACCCAGCGCACAATCTCACTCGGGAAATAGATCCGCTCGCACGCGATGCACCCGCACACCTCGCTCGCTTCCAGCTCCATCTGGTTCGCCCGCGTGTGCCGGTGCAGCCGGCTTGCCTCGCGCTCGCGGTCCAGCCGCACCCGCATCACGGCAAATAGCATCCCCGCTGCGACAAAGAGCGGCCACGTCAGGTTGAAAGACACGGCCAGCCCGGAGAGCATCGCGCCCCACCCGCCGCTGTGGGGCAGGCCCCACGCAATCGCGGCCAGCGACGCCACCGCGCCCGCCGTCACTCCGATCGCCGCCGCCCACGTCTCCCGGAACGCCGCCGCCGAGGGCAGCACGCACACCAGCGGCAGCAGCGTCACCCACCCATGCCGCGCCCGCCGTTCGCCGAAGCCCAGCCCCTGCGCAATCGCCAGCGCATCCCCCAGCACCAGGACCAACTGCGCCCACAGCAGACACAACCTCCGCACGGCTTCGAATCGGAGACAAAGAGTATGACACAGGAAAGGAAATTTCACTCTATCACGGATCGCCTGCTCATCCTGAGCAAAGCGAATCGGACCATGCAGTTTGCCACGCACTGCCGCAAAGGCAGCGCAAGCGGCATATGAGCACGAGAGTGGCCCTCATTCCAGCGAAGGCTAGGATCGGGTGTATCCGGATCGCGGCCACCCGTCTCCATCTTCCAGGAATACGTAATCGGCAAAGAGCGCAGAAATCTGCCAAATACCTCCATCCAGTTTCGCTACACTGGAAATAGAGTCGGCATAGCGGAAAGCACCCAGCGGTGGCTTTTTCATCTGCGCGGATTGCTGCCCGCTAAGTCCTTTCGCATGACGAATTTACCGCTAAGTCCTTTGGAAAGACGAATTTGGCCCTCGGGACGCCGTCTATACCATAGCAGGGAAATGAGTTACAAGCCAGCCTCCCGCACCGGGAGGGGGGAGGGGGTGGGTACCGTTACCTCCTCAGCGAGGAGCGACAGAGCCGAGGCGAGCGACCAAAGGAAGCGAGCCGAGTAAGAACGCGCCGCAGCCAGCACCCGCAGTGTTCGCCCGTGACGGCAAGTCACTTTACGCCGATCACCGCCGTCCCAAATGGCGGGATCGTCATGTGGTCCAGCCGGATCGTCTTGCTCTCGTAACCGTAACTGTTCAGGAGCATCAGCCCGATGCCCCCCGTCACCCCCTGCGACGTCAGGTCGTAGGTCACCATCTGCGGCTTGTCGCTCATGTTCAGCGCCACCAGCACGGAGCGGCCATTCCCCAGGTAGTGCCGCAGGAACGAAAACACATTCGGATCATCCGGATTGATGGTCACGTAGCCGCCGCTCTCCAGCGCGGGCTCGGTCCGCCGCAGCGCCAGCAGTTGCTTGTAGAAGTTCAGGATCGAGTTCGGGTCCTTCGACTCGACCTCCACGTTATAGGTCACCGAGCTCGGCGGAACCGGCAGCCACGGCTTCGCCGTCGGCCACGTGAAACCGGCGTTCGGACGCGCCGCCGTCCACTGCATCGGCGTGCGCTCGCCGTCGCGGCCCTTGTCCTTCGGCCACCCGGTCACGCCCACCGGATCGCGCACATCCTCCACCCGGGTGGGCACCGTAGTGCGCATGCCGATCTCCTCCCCGTAGTACATCTGGGGGGTGGCCCGCGGCAGCAGTTCGAGCGCCGCCATCAGCTTCGCGATCTCGTCGTTGTGCTTGCCGTCGCCATAGCGGTCCCACTGCCGCGCCTGGTCATGATTGCTGAAGAAGTACTCCGGCCACCCATGCGCCGGATTGTTCTCCACATCATCAAACAGCTTGCGAAATTTCGTCGCGGAAAGCTCATTCACATCCGCGATCTGGAAGTCCATCGGCAACTGCACCTCATCGTTGTGCGTGCCATACATCTTCGACAGCTCCACAATGTTCGGCTCATCCGCCTCGGAGATCAGCACCGGATTTCCCGGATAGCTGTCCACCAGCTTGCGCAGCTCCTTCAGCACGTCGTGCACCTCCGGCAGATTGTCCGTGTACTTGTGCTCGATGTTCGGATCGCCAAAGGCATTCGTGCCCGGCAGAATCGGATCGTCGTGCAGGTTCGGGTCCTCGAAGAGCCGCGAGATGGCATCGATGCGGAAGCCGGCGACGCCCTTGTCCAGCCAGAAGCGCATCGCGTCATACATCGCCTTGCGCACTTCCGGGTTGCGCCAGTTCAGGTCCGGCTGCTGCACATAGAAGTAGTGGTAGTAGTACTGGCCGGTCTTCGGGTCAAGCGTCCACGCCGAGTGGCCGAACCACGACTGCCAGTTGTTCGGCGGCCCGCCGTTCTTGCCGTCGCGCCAGATGTACCAGTCGCGCTTGGGATTGGTCTTCGACGACCGCGACTCCAGGAACCACGGGTGCTGGTCCGAGGTATGGTTCATCACCATATCCATAATTACCCGGATGCCCTGCTGCTTCGCCGCCTTCATCAGGTTGTCGAAGTCACCCATCGTGCCGTACTGCGGATCGATCGCCTCGTAGTCCGCAATGTCATAGCCGAAGTCCACCTGGGGCGACGGATACATCGGCGTGATCCAGATCGCATCGATACCCAGCGATTTGAGATAGCTCAGCCGCTGTTCGATGCCCTTGATATCGCCCATGCCATTGCCATTCGTGTCCTGGAAGCTGCGCGGGTACACCTCATAGATCACCGCATGCTTCCACCACACATCGCCGTTCGTCTTCAGCGGAGCGGCCTGCGTTTGCGCGGTTGCCGTCCCACACACCCACGTCACCAGGCAGAGCAATACCCACAATCGCCGCATCCATCTCCCTCCAAAACAAACGCCAGCATACTCGAAGAGCAGCCGCACCGGCACAACCGGCTCGCTTGACCACCGCGTAGCGCGCCGCCCACAATGGCAGCCGTGCATCCTCTGCTGGACGAGATACGAGAGTTGCTGAGCGCGCCGTTGGCCGGCTGCTCCGCCGAGCAGGTCGCCCGCCATCCAGCCGGAGACCCGGCCCGGTGGAGCGCGCAGCAGGTCGTCGAGCACCTCTCCGCCACCTGGCGCATGACCATCGCCGGCATCGAAGACCGCTTGAAGAAAGGCCGCCCGCTCGAAGTCGCGACCAACGCTCCGCCAGCGCGTTCTACAAGTGCTGATCTGCGACCTGGGCTACTTCCCGAAGAGAAGGTCAGCGCCGCAAGCCGTGCAGCCTTCGACAGACGAGCAGCCAGGCGTCACCGGAGACGAACTCATCACCCGCCTCAGCGCCACCCTGGCTGCAATGGACAGCATGCTCAACCGAATCGAGCCGCAGGCAAACGGCGCGCTCGTGCTGAACCATGGACTGCTCGGACCGCTGAACGTGCGGCAGTGGCGGCGCTTCCATCGCGCACATGCACGGCATCATGCAGCGCAGATCGAGCGCGCCATTCGCGGTAAATATTGCCGGCAGGTCATGGCTGGATCGGCGGCTGGTAGACGCCCAACCTGACCGACTCTCGTAGGGTAGGCAGGTTCAGATTAAAGACGCCGTCCTGAAGTTGGCGAGCAAGCGCAGGGGTCTGCTTGACCTTGGCGTCGTCCACCGCCTCCGCCGGCAGGCCCAGCCACTGCATGCGATAGCTCCGCTGCAGCGCAATCTTTTTAACCTCCAGAAAGCGTGCGCCCGCAAGGTCGCTCAGCAGACAGAAAACCCCGGCGAACATGATTGCGACCGTGATCGCGAGCCGTCGCCCAGCTATTCCCTTCCATCTAAGAACCCATTGCTCAAGCAGAAAGAGATAGGCGAAGGCCAGCATCAGGTTAGAGTAAATGCGATATCGCGACGCGAGACTCTGCGCGACGCCCTGGCCTGAACGCAGGTCAGAGACCGCAACGGCGTTAATCAGGATGAAAATCATGGAATAGAAAACCGCCGGATTCCGCAGATCGTAGCGCTTGATGGCGGCCACGACCACGACTCCACACAGCAGAACGCCAAGCACGAAAGCGGGCCCAATCGACACATAGCGCGCCGCCGAGGCGCCCACAAAGGCGAGTGCATAGGTGACGTTGATGCTATGCGCCGCCGTTTTGTCTACGGCGGTTATAGGAACTCCGCCATAGCGGAAGAAATAAAGGCCAGCCAGCACGCACAAGATAGCTGTCCAAATCACAAGTTGTTTCCATTGCCGTCTCCCGGCAAGCATGAAAGCTCCAACCGGGGCAAGGAAGAATCCATTCGGCGAAGAGAGGATGGCAAGAACTGTGAAAATGTATGAGATGACGAAGGTGTTCCGCGCGTCTTTACTTAGGAAATAAATCGAAAGCAGTGAAAATGCAATCACGCCAATCTCCTGAATGGAGCAGGAGGCGAAATTCAATGCAGAAGCGTATTGCAGTTGAAGGATAAAACAGGCTACAGGTACAAGAAGCAAAAGCCGCGTCGCTCTATCCGTTGCCGACAATTTTGCCATGAGTGCTACAGGGAAAAAAACCAGTAAAGCCAAGATGTCGCCGATAGCGATGAGCGGAAGCATCCGCACATGACCGGTGAATTGATAGCTTGCCCACACAAGAAGGTTGTTAGTTATTTGTCTATAGCCGTTGTGCTGGCTTGTCACTACGATGTTCAGCCTGGATAGCGGGTCGTGAGCTTTAGCAATGGAATTCGCGACATCGAAAATGCTCTGGTAATCATCCAGCAGCGGCAGGTTCACTGCAGTCTTATAAAGAATGATGTAGAAAACTAGCGCAGGCGCCGCGATCAAACATATTGCCATAACCAATCGCCATCTACCCGGCGCGCGAAATTTCATGTTTCCAGTTGTACCATGGGAATGCAGGAGCACCCAGCTATACCGACGCACAGGGTGTCGCCAACCTTTTCGAACCGACACCTAAATTGTTCGTGCTATTTAACCTGACTCAGCAGCAGCTTCCCAATCGTCTGAAGCTGCATGTTCGACGTGCCTTCATAAATCTTGCCGATCTTCGCGTCGCGGTATAGCTTCTCCACCGGATAGTCCTTCACAAAGCCGTAGCCGCCGTAGATTTCGACTGCCTTGCTCGCCGCGCGCTCCGCTACCTGCGAGGCGAAGTACTTCGCCATCGCCGCTTCCTTCACGAAGTCGAGTCCCGCATCCTTCAGCCGGGCCGCGTTGTAGACCATCAGCCGCGTCGCTTCGATCTCGACTGCCATCTCGGCAAGCTGGAACAGCACGCCCTGGAACTCCGCGATCGGCTTGCCGAATTGCTTCCGCTCTTTCGCGTAGCGCGCGGCATGGTTCCACGCGCCCTGCGCCAGCCCAAGCATCTGCGCGCCAATGCCGATGCGCCCCTCGTTCAGCGTCTCGATAGCGATCTTGTAGCCCTTGCCCACCTCGCCCAGCACGTTCGCGGCCGGCACCTTGCAATCATCAAAGATCAGCTCGCAGGTGTTGAAGAAGCGCGGATGCCCAGCTTGTCTTCCTTCTTGCCGACAGAAAAGCCGGGGAAGTGCTTCTCCACCAGGAACGCCGTGATGCCCTTGTAGCCGGCCGCCCGGATCGAGCGTGGCGAAGACGATGAACACGCCGGCTTCCTTCGCGTTCGTGATCCACAGCTTCTGCCCGTTCAGCACATAGTGGTCGCCTTTGCGTCTCCGCCCGCGTCTCCAGCGCGAAGGCATCGCTGCCGGAGCCGGCCTCGCTCAGTGCATATGCGCCCACCATCTCCGTCGCCAGCTTTGGCAGGTACTGCTTCTTCTGCGCCTCGTTGCCCCAGCGCAGCAGCGCGTTGATGGAGAGCGTGTTCTGCACATCCACCATCACCCGACCGAGGGATCAACGGCGGAGATCTCTTCCACCGCCAGGATGGCCTCGAAGAAGGTGCCGCCCGCGCCGCCATATTCCACGGGAATTTCAATTCCCATCAACCCCAGATTGAAGAGCTGCGGCAGCAGGGAAGGATGGAAGTGCTGCTCCTCATCCATTTTGCGCACCAGCGGCCCAATGATCTCGCCGGCAAATTGGCGAACCGTGTCACGAAACATCAGCTCATCTTCGGAAAGCCGGCTCAACGGCGATGCATGGGGAGATTCCAGGGCAACTACGGACATGGTATGAACACCTCACTTCTACAGATTGACGGTGAAAGAAGCCGCGCAGTCTCCGTCCAAACGGAAGAGTGTAGCAGGCTGCAGTGGAACCTGCACCTGCAGCACAGCCGACAAAATTCTTGCTCTACTTGACCTTTTCCATAGGCATAAATAGATTATGCCTATGGAACGTAGACCTAAGCCGATGACACCTTCCGGCGCACTGCCTATGTTGATCCTGCGGGTGTTGCATTCGGGTCCACTTCACGGGTACGCCATCGCTCAACGCATTCATGTGCTTTCCAGCGAGATACTCGGTGTCGATGAGGGGCTGCTCTATCCCACGTTGCAGAAGATGCTCCTGAAGGGCTGGGTTATTGCGGAGTGGGGCATCTCGGACACGAATCGCAAGGTTCGTTTTTACAAGCTCACGCCCGAAGGCCGGCGGCAGTTTAAGGCTGAACTCGCCGACTACGATCGCGTCAGTCCGAGGCAATCCGCAGCATCCTGCACACCGCATGACCGGAGGACACGATGGCTGAGAATTGTTGCGGCGTCTCCATTATCTGCTGCATCAGCGGCCGTCTTCAGCAGGAGCTTGCGAAAGGATATGGAGTTCCATCGGGAAATGGCAGCCCGTGCAGGTAACGGCAATTTTGGGAATATGTTGCGGATGCAGGAGCAGGCGCGCGAGGTATGGGGTTGGATGTGGATCGACCGGCTGATGCAGGACCTGCGGTATGCGGCGCGTATACTGCGGCGGTCGCCCGGCTTTACCGCTCGCCGCCGTCCTGGTGCTGGCCATCGGCATCGGCGCGAATGTCACTGCCTTCAGCCTTTTCAACCTGCTCGCGTTGAAGCCGCTTCCCATTCGGGAGCCGGAGTCGATCGTTCGGTTGGAGCGGCGCTCGCCGGAGAACGTCACGCCGACGATGCCATATGTGACAGCGGATGTCTTCTACCGGGAGCATGCGAAGACGCTCTCGGCCGTGATGGAGACCATGGGCTGCGCCAGTCGATGGAATTCGAGCGGGACACACAACCCGTTACGGTTAACTTCGCCAGTTCGAATTACTTCTCGGAATTGGGCACGACAACCGGCTCTCGGCAATTTGCAGTTGTCCGGCCAGAAGAATGCGATCGCGTCGTGTTGAGCTATGGCTTCTGGCAGATCGCGCTTTGGCGGCGATCCCGCGGTCATCGGCAGGGTCATACACCTGAACAAGAGGCCTGCCACTATCGTTGGCGTCATACCGGATGACTTTGCGGGCCTGGATGGCCAGCACGCTGACCTGTGGCTTCCGATCCTGCAGCTGCCATATTTCGTTGAGGGCAGCAAGGCGCTCACCGATACGACATCCGGCGGAGAGGTTGCAATGTGGGCTCGTCTCGCCCCAGGAAAAACTCCGCCCGGTTGCCGAACAGGAGCTGCCTGGGTCTCACCAACCGGTTACGCAAGCTGTACCCGAAGCTGATCTGGAACAAGGAGTACATCGTCAGCGAGCCAGGGGGGCACGGAAAAGTCATACGGCCGGAGATGTATCAGGCTGCGGAGATGATCGGTGCGCTGGTGATGTTGATTCTCATTGTCGCCTGTACAAATCTCGGCGGCCTGATGACGGCGCGGGGCATCATGCGCGAACATGAGATCGGGATTCGCGTCGCCATTGGCGCCGATCGAAAACGGATCTTCCGTCAGCTCTTCACCGAAAGTCTGCTGCTGGCGGCGTTGGGATCGATTGCCGGATTGATTGCAAGTTATTGCGTGATGCGCCTCACGTTGGTTGCGGCTGATGCTCCTCGCTGGATGAGCGCCATTCCCGATTGGCGAGTTCTGTTGTTCACAGCAGGAATGGCGGTCCTGGTCGCGGTGATGTTCGGGTTTGCGCCCGCATGGCAGATCGCACGGCAACGCCAGCGCAGAACCTTAGCACGCCAGGTCCTGATCGGTATCCAGCTTGCTGCGAGCTCGGTTCTGCTCATCGTCTCGGCGCTATTGGTTCGTGCCACGCACCATATCCTCTATAGCGATCCCGGATTCGGCTACGAGCAGGTATTCAGCATTGCGCCGGGGCTCGATAGCCATGGCTACGGCGCCGCGAAATCGCGTGCGTATCTCGAAGAATTGAAGAGCCGCCTTGCGGTCCTGCCTGGAGTGCAATCCGTCGCCCTCTCCCAGATGCCGCTCCTCGGAAATGGGCTCACCACTTCCATGTCCGTCGACCTGAATGGAAAACCCGTCACGGTGTATCCAAATTTTGTGGATGCCGGCTTTTTTAGCACCATGGGAATTGCACTCCTCCGCGGGCGCACGTTTCTCCCTGGCGAAAAAAATGTAGACATCGTCAGCGAATCCTTCGCCGCACGGCAGTGGCCCGGAGAAGATCCACTGGGAAAATCGATGTGGCGCGACGGCAATAATAAGGATGTGATCGTCGGCATCGTGAGCAATGCGCATATCAAGGCGCTCAACGACACCGATGCGACCGAGGTGTACTGGCCCGTGCTAGCGGACCGAATATTCCGGGCATGACACTCGTAGTCAAGACCGTGGGAGAGCCTGACCGCAACCTGCAACAGGCACGGGCGATCGTCGAAAGCCTCGATCCGAAGCTGTTTCCCTACATCTGGACTCTGAAATCCGGCTTCCGCAAGAACACGGAGGACCTGGAGAAGGTCGCGATGGTCGTAAGCCTCCTCGGCCTTCTTGCCATCACCATGGCCGCCACTGGAATTATCGGACTCGTCGCGTACGCGGTTGCGCAACGCACAAAGGAGATTGCGATTCGTTTGGCGCTTGGAGCGAAGCGTGGGCACGTCATCTTCGCGGTTCTCAGGCAGTTCTGCTTGCCAATTGCATTGGGAGTGGTCGCTGGCGTCGGGACGACAGCGGCTGTTTCGAAAGCTCTGCGGAAATTTCTCTTCGGCATCGGCAATCTCGACCCCCTCAGCTATGCGGTCGGGATCAGTGTGATCATCGTTCTGGTGGCAATCGCGGCAATCGCTCCAGTACGTCGTGCTCTGTGCCTGGACCTTGCCCGGACTCTTCATTATGAATAGGAGTTCAATGCCGGTCGCCTGCTTTGTCCGGAGCCGTCCGGCATCAGCATGACTACTAAAGCGCATGCCACCGCCAGCATCATCGACGGCAAGAAACCCATGGTGAGGAAACTCCACCGCTCCCAGCGCACCCAGCAATGCTCCGCCGGCATATCCCACCCAGCTCAACACGAAGGCGCTCACCTCGGCGCGCGAATTTCGCGGATTCATGATCGCTTCGCCCAGCAGCTCCAGGTCCCCGGTGATGAACGTGGTGTTCAGGTGGAATCCGCCGATGTACCGGAAGGCGCCGTTTTGTACGCCGAGGATGCAGGCCAGCAGCAGCAACAAATATGTGTTGGCTCCGGCGTTCTTCCATGCCAGCATCAGCAACACGACCGACTCGATGAAGAGAACAGCGATACGCTGCGCCTTCGTCGGTGCTTCGCCGGCAATCCTCGCCAGGAGACGCGCGATGATCACTCCTGCCAGAAACGCCGCCACTAGCCCGCCGCGAAGCGCAGCTTCTCTTGGATTCCGCTGCAGCAGCGAGATGGCGAGCAGCACGGTGTTGCCCGTCATGTTCGCCACAAAGACGCGCCCGCTCAGCAGGTAGGCGGAGGCATCGACAGAGCCGGCTACCGCGCAGAGCAGGCAGATCAGCGGGATCGCGCGTTTCGCCAGCCGCGGATGTACGGCCTGCTTTGGCATAGAGCTGTCTGAGTTGGATGCGCCGCCGGCCTGCACTCTACGGAAATGCGCAGCTCAGGCGGGAAGTCCGGGCCCGTGCTCGACAGGCGCTTGCGCACTCCGCAATTCCGGGCGTCGCCGCGATACCCAGGGCGAGCGGTGCACGATGGTCAGCTTCTCCCGCGACAGAATCTTCCGCGCCTGCGTACGCGCATGGTTCGCCCACGGGCCTACCGGGTCCAGCTTCAGGTACAGCGTCCAGTGGCGCAGCGCGCGTCGCCGCTCTCCGGTGCGCTCGTAGGCCAGCGCCAGGTTGTAGTGCGCATCGGCATACTTGGGCACCAGCCGTATCGCGCTGCGGTACGCTTCGATCGCATCGGGCAGGCGCTCCAGTTCGTCCAGCACGTTGCCGAGATCGAAGAAGGCCAGCGCATAGCCCGGATCGGAGACGGTCGCGCTGCGGTACAGCTCCTCCGCGCGACGGAAGGCCCGGCGGTTGTAGCAGATCGTGCCCAGGTTGATCGAGGAAGGCGCGTGGTGCGGATCGAGGTGCAGCACCTCTTCATACGCTTCGGCCGCCTCATCCATCCGGCCGCTCTCCTCAAGCTGCACTGCCTGCAGGAACAATGCGGAGACCCGCCCGTCCAGCGCCACGGGATTCGGGTTGGTATTCGCCACAACCGACAGCTCGCCGGGAGCCGGCGCATCGAAATCGAAGACGAACTGCCGCGCGATCGGCTCCATCACCGCGCCGGAATGGCGAAAGACCACGCGTGAACCGCGACGCGAGGCAGTCGCCTCCAGCAGAGGATTGCTCATGCCGGAAACGGCCTGCATGGCATCCACAGACGCAACGATGTTGGCGACAGAAATACAGTTGGCGCGAAGATCACGAAGTTTTCGGAGTTTGACCAGGTCCTGAAAGCTGTACGACTCGCCCATCTCGATCAGGCCCGCACGCTCCCATGCCGAAATCTGCCGGGCACGAAGGCGCAGAATGCGAAGAACGTCCTGACGGCTATATCTGCTCACAGCGTCACGCTCGTCGAGGGCACGAAGCCCCATCTGCTCCAGACCGCTCAAGCATTTTCGGTAATCGCCGTAGACCGTTCTACGACTGCCGAGAGAATCCTCGTGCATCACAGGATTCCCGAAGATGCTTTAGCGCGATTATGCGGAGTCGCGGCAGACGGTGCAAGCCGCAAAGCGTAAATAAAAGAGGAAAAAGAGGTACAAAACCCAAGAGGAACCGAGGTTGATTCCACCTTGTCTGGAGCCGACGACCGGACTTGAACCGGTGACCTGCCGATTACGAATCGGCTGCTCTACCAACTGAGCTACGTCGGCGTTCCCTAGTGGATTGTAGCGTCGAGAAGCAGAAACGGTAAAGCTGCGGCCGCGCGTTCCCGCCCCTGTATCGTGACGCAATGAGGCTCATCTTTCTCTACGGTCCGCCCGCGTCCGGCAAGCTGACCATCGCGCGTGAGGTCGCGGCGCTCACCGGTATTTCCGTCTTTCATAACCACCTCATCGTGGATGCTGTTGCGTCAGTCTTCCCGTTTGGCACGCCGACCTTCGTCGCGCTGCGCGAGTCGTTCTGGCTCACCGTGATGCGTGAGGCCGCTCGTGAAGGACGTTCGGTCCTGTTCACCTTCGCGCCGGAGCCGACCGTTTCGCAGCAGTTCCCGGAGAGAGTCCAGGAGGAGGTCGATCGCGCTGGCGGTTCCGTCGTGTTTGTGCGCCTCACCGTGTCTCCCAACGAGCAGGAGCGCCGACTCGGAGAGTCGAGCCGCAAAGAATTCGACAAGATGCGTTCCGTGGAGCTGCTACGGAAATTGCGTGACGGCTTCCAAGCGTGCGAAGCGAAGATGCCCCCGGCCACCCTGACCATCGACACGACGCAGGTGCCTCCGCGTGACGCCGCGCTCTCGATCGCCCGCGAGTTGGGTCTGACGATCCGTCCATAGGTCAAATTTTCTCGATTCGGCAGGGTCGCATTCCCCCGCCGAACACGAAAAAGCCACCCGGCAACAGGGTGGCTTTTTCTCTAGGGAGAATAGTTCCAACGGAGGCAAGGCCATCAGAACTTTCTTGGCGTCATAGTATGGGCGGCCTATTGGGGTGTCAAGGCCAAATCATTTTCGTCGTAAACAATAGATTTTATTAAGCTTATCTGGAGAGTGGGATTCAGCCGAAACACGCCGTATATTCGCCTTATATTCGCTTAGGGCAATATTTTCACTCCTGCTAACCTGCGCCAATTGTTCAGGTTAGTAAAGGCGCTGCACTGTTCATGAGTCAATTTGGGAGGCACAACTGTAGCAATCCGGCCACATCCGGTCGCATACCTGCCACAGTCCTCCCTCACCGCAGATTGAGTTTGATGAACTCCATCTCCTCCACGGACGAGGCGGGCTTGCCTCGTGCAATGCGGTACAGCGCACGACCGCCGCCAAGAAAAATTCCCAGCAGGAAGGTCGCGCCGCAGGTGATCAGGCAGAACGTCACGACATTCACCAGCAGCCGTGCCGCCTTTGTCGTGTCCGGAACGTAGCCCGCCGGATTGTTCCAGGTCACGGAAGCTTCGTAGTTCACCTTGTCCAGCAGCTTGTGCGCATCGGCGGCATCGAACCCGCCGCTCGTAATGGCGACCAGCAGGCCGCTGCGGCGCGTGGCAAGCGCCTGGGCATTGCTGCTCTCCAGCGCCGCCGTGAAGGGCTGCTGCGGCTGATTGCCTGCCTTCAGATAGGCCGCTATCGCGCGCTCGCGCTCCGCGGCGATCTGCGGCGTCGGATACTCGATGATCGTGAGCGTACCCTCTCCGCTTCGCAGGTTGAAGCCACCGCTCAGCACTTCGGGGCTCTTGCTGAAGTCGACCAGCGCAGCCGGCAGCACACCGCCGCTGCGCGTGTAGCCCTGCGGCCCGAGCGAATAGCGCGTATGCGTCGGCTCCAGATCGGTGCGTGGCAGGAAGCCGGGCAATGCGGGCGGCACACCCGCCGATCCGCCGACCTTCGGCACTCGTTCCGCAAGCTCGCGCAACGCCGCGGCAGACATCGCAGTCAGATGGTCGAACTTCGCGTCCACTACCGTCGCGCCATTCCAGAAGAGCACGCGGTCGCCATTGGCCGCTCCGCCCTGGCCGATGTCTTCGGGAGCCATCCCGGGAATGCGATAGAAGGTGTAAGCCGCATAAGCGCCGGAGGCGTCGCGCGAATCGCATCGCGCGGACCGTCACCGTGTTCACGTTGTTCTTGTAGGTGCCCGAGGCGAAATCGCGGAAGCCGTCCTCGACCAATACCTGAGCATTCCCCGCGTCTGCCGTGCCCGGCTCGGTTATCTTTTCCAGCTTGCCCTGCAGCTCAAAGCCCGCGAAGCTCTCCGGCAGCAGAGGAGCGGGCGCCGCCGTCGCGATCACCTTCTTGGAAAGCGAGGCGTCAAAGGGCACCTGAGCCCGAATCATCTGCGGGAGCAGGGAACACACAACCAGGGCAGTGGATACAAAAGCCAATCGAAAGGGAGGCACGGAGCACAACATCACCTCCAAGTTTACTCTTCTGGCGCCACGTGATCTGACAAAGAAGCGATGGCCATCGGCGTTCTGCCTCAATGCGGACTGGATTGCCAGATCTCCGGGCCACGCGTCCGAAAATTCCGTAACCCACGCGCGCTCGCAAAAACGCCGATCGCTCCCGCCGCCGCTGTCGCCCGGCTAAAATGATTTAGACTCCTGCCATCTATGGACCAGACCCTCGAGAACCTGATTCGCCTGCAGCAGCTCGACGGGGAAATCCGCCAGCTCCGCGCCTCACTTGAAGCCACGCCGCGCCGCATCCGCTCCATCGAGAGCGAGCTGGCCGCCCACGCAAAGAGCATCGCCGATCTCGAACAGCGCCAGCGCGAAGAAGAGGCTCTGCGCCGCCGTCTCGAAAGCGATCTCAAGGATCAGCAGGGGAAGATCGCGAAGTCGCGCCAGCAGCTCAACATCGTGCAGAACCAGGCGCAGGCCACTGCGCTCGAACACCAGATCAGCTTCGCGCAGCAGGAGATCAGCCGTTTCGAAGACACCGAGCTCGAAAGCATGGAGCGCTCCGACATCCTCGAGCGGGACCTGCTCGCCGCGCGCCAGCAGCACGCAAGTCACGCCGCCTATCTCGAAACGGAAAAGTCCGCCGCAGCGCGCAGCACCATGCTGGAGCAGGCCGACCTCAGCAAGTGGCAGGAGGAGCGCGCCGCGCTTCGCCCCCAGATTGACGAAGATCGCCTCGCCGAGTACGACCGCATCGCCGCCGCGCGCGGCACCGCGCTGGCCCGCGCCCGCGATCAGCGCTGCACCGGCTGTCAGATGGGTATCCGCCCCCAGCTCTGGAATCAGCTACGCGACGGCCAGTCGATGAAGTGCGAAAGCTGCGGCCGCATCCTCTATGTGGACAATCGACGCGAGCCGCAAATTGAAACTGGCCGGCCCGGCGGCGCCGGCAGCATATCAAACGCCCACACCGCATGAAGCGAATTGCCGTCGATATGGACGAGGTGCTCGCCGACGCCCTCGGCAAACTCATCCGTCTCTACAACGCGGAGTTTTCCGAAGACCTGACCGTCGAGGACATGTGGGGCCACTGGATGGTGAACGTACTCCCGGCCGAGCGCCAGGACCGGCTGATGGCCTACCTGCAGGAGCCGGACTTCTTCGAAGACCTCGACGTGATGCCGGATAGCCAGCGCGTCCTCGAACGTCTCTCAGGCCGCTACGAAATCTTCGTCGCCACCGCAGCCATGGAGTTCCCCAACTCCTTCGGCCCGAAGTTCCGCTGGCTGGAGCGGCATTTCCCATTCCTCTCGCCCACGCGCTTCGTCTTCTGCGGAGACAAAAGCATCCTGCATGCTGACTACCTCATCGACGACATGCCGCGCCACTTCCAGCGCTTCGCCGGCCAGGGCGTACTCTTCACCGCCGCGCACAATGCCAACGTCGTGGCCAAGGTGCGCGTCAACAACTGGCTGGAAGTGGAAGATCTCTTCTTCCCGAAGTGATCGTCACGAACGGCCAACCGTCTATGCCTTCTGCACCGGGCCGCCGCCGTTCACAACTGCGCGCACCGGCGGCATTCCATTGCTGCGCGCCGCGCCCGGTTTCACTCCGTTGCGAATCCCCATCGGCGCGCCCATCGGCCGCAGACTATACGCCGGCTGCGCTACTGCCTGCTGATGCATGGTCACGATGATCGCTGTCGCCGGCTCCTTCCCCGCGCACCGGTAGCTATGCGGCGTGCTGGCGTCGAAGTACACTCCGTCGCCCGGGTTCAGCACCTGTACCGAATCGCCGTGCCGCACCTCCAGCTCGCCCTCCAGCACGTAGAGAAACTCGAAGCCCGGATGGACATGCGGCCGGATCTCCTGTGTCTTCCGCACCGGCAGGAACTCCGCATAATACGGATCAAGCTGGCGGTCCGGCACCATGAAGCCGATGCTCTCGAAGAAATAAGTCGGGTCTTCGACGCCCGTCTGTGGCAGCCGCACACGGTCGCTCTTGCGATGCACGCGAAACAGCGACGCCGGCTCGGGCTCGAAGAAGAACGAGAGGTCCTTGTTGAAGACCATCGCGATGCGCGCCAGGTTGCGCAGCGTGGGCACCACGCGGCCGGTCTCCAGTTGCGAAAGGAAGCTCGCCGACAGTCCGGTGTGCTTCCCCAGTTCCACCAGCCCCATCGATCTCTTCAGCCGCAGCCGCTTGATGCGTTCGCCAATTCGCTTCTCTGTGATGAAGGCCTCTGCCGCTGCGCCATCCGCTTCCGGCGTGCTCATCGAGTACACGGGGGCCGCTGCCTCCGGTCCAGTCCGCTTCGCGGAGTCATCCTTGCGTTGTATCGTTACAGGTTGCATCGGTACGCCTCTTCCCTGATCGGCTTTTGGATGGCCCTGGACCGTTTTCACGAAAAGATGCGGCCTCTGAGTGCTGCTGATGCGGTTTTCCTTAGCAAAGGCTGCTTGGCTGAAATACGAGTGGGGTCCTAGGACTTGGGAAAACGGTGGATCGCCTGTACGCACTGTACAGCAGTAAAGATGCGGCACGCTCCCGGCGAAAAGAGCGTTCCCGCAGGAAAGCGTCGAAATGGATGCGGCATGGAACGCCATCATCAGTTTGCCGCCGTCGCATCCAATGCGCTGGGCAGATCTGACATGACGCGGAAGCTTCTCGTGTGCGGCGGAACCGGTCTCATCGGGAGAGCGCTGACCCAGCACGTCACCCGCGATGGCGTGCAGATTGTGCTGCTGGTGCGGCGTCCCCCGCGCCGCCACTCCGATCCGAACCTCGTCGAGATCGAATGGCACCCGGACCGGCCCCTGCCGGTCGCCGACCTGGCGCCGCTCGAAGGCTGCTACGCCGCCGTGCACCTGGCGGGAGCCAACGTCGCCGGCCATCGCTGGACGCCCGCCTACAAGCGCCTCATCCTGAACAGCCGTGTCGACACCTCGCGCGCTCTCGGCCGCATCTTCACCGCACTCACAGCTCCGCCGCCCGTGCTCGTCGCGGCATCGGCCATCGGCTACTACGGAAATCGCGGCAACGAGGTGCTCACCGAAGCCTCGCGTCCCGGCAAGGGCTTCCTGCCGGAGGTCTGTCAGGCATGGGAGGCGGCTACCGCCGGGCTCGCGCCGCGCGTGGTCCAGTTGCGCTTCGGGGTCGTTCTCACCGCGCGTGGCGGAGCGCTGCCTCGCCTGCTGCCTCTCTTCCGCCTTGGCCTCGGCGGCCGCCTGGGCAACGGCCACCAGTGGATGAGCTGGGTCTCGCTGGAGGACGCGATCGCCGCCATCGAATTCGCCATCGCGCAGCCCGAGTTGAGCGGCGCCTTCAATACCACGGCGCCGCACCCGGTCACGAACGCCGAGTTCACCCGCACACTCGGCCTCATCCTGCACCGCCCCACGCTGCTTCGCATACCCTCGCTGGTGCTGCGCGCTGCACTCGGTGAAATGGCGCACGAGGCGCTGCTGGCCAGCGCCCGCGCCATTCCGGAGCGCCTGCTCGCCGCCGGCTTCCTCTTCAGCCATGAGCGGCTGGAACAGACCGTCACCGAGATGGTCTGACGGCAACAGCCGTGCCGCCCGTCTGCTACGCTGGAGCCCAGCAATGCAGCGCGATCAGAGAGAACAACCGTGGCTTTGGATTGCGCTTCTTCCGGCTGCTCTTCTGTCGGGGTTTGCGGCTGGTTGCGGCGCGCCCGCCGCGCCCTTGCCGCCCACTCTGAACCTGCCCCAGCCGGTGCGGGATCTCGCCGCCGTCCGCGCCGGCGACATCGTCCATCTCACGTTCTCCGTCCCGCAGAAGACCACCGACAAGCTGCCCGTTCGCGGCCCCATAACGGCAACGCTCTGTCGCAGCGTGGACACCGGACCCTGTCAGCCCGCTGGCACGCTCGCCATCCCGGCGCAGGCAAAGTCCGCGTCCATGGACGACGCCCTGCCGCCCGAGCTTCGCCAGGGGCCGCCTCGTCTCCTGGTGTATAAGGTCGCCATCCTGAACCACGCCGCAAAATCCTTCGCCGAATCCGCTCCCGCCTGGACGGCCGCGGGAGCCGCACCCGCCCCGGTCACCGGCCTTACCGCCACGCCGCGGCGCAACGGCATCGTGCTCTCCTGGCAGGGAACGGCTGCACCCGCCGATGTGGTTCGCTTCGACCGCACACGCACCTCCGCGCCGCCATCGCAACCGGAGTCCAAGGAGAACAACGCCTTCATCGGCCGCAAAGCGACACCCGAAGAACCGGCTGAGCAAGTCCTCCGCGTGCCCGAAACCGCGTCCGGCCACCTCTCCTTCGCTGTGGACACCACCGCCCACACCGGCAGCAGCTACCGCTATGTTGCGCAGCGTATCCAGCAGGTCACGCTCGGCAACCGCACGCTGGAAGTCGCGAGCTCCCCAGCTTTGCCTGTCGAGACTGCGTACCGCGACGTCTTTCCGCCGCCCGTGCCCACAGGGCTGGTTTCTGCCGCGGACACGGCCGCCAAAGCCATCGACCTCGACTGGACCCCCGACGTCGATCCCGGCCTCGCCGGATACATCATCTATCGCCGAGCCGCCGGCTCGAATCAGCCGCCCGAGCGCATCTCTGCCGCCGGCAAGCCGGTGACAACTTCATCCTGGAGCGACACCAGCGCCACGCCCGGCCAGCGCTACGCCTACTCGGTCAGCGCCATCGATACCTCCGGAAACGAGAGCCGGCGCTCCGCCGAGATTGAAGACGAATGGAACACGCCTGTCCCATCACCCAATCCCCAACCCTGAGACTGAGGAGCAACCACACATGCGCTACTGCCGCCTCGAAACCGCCAACGGACCCCGCTACGCCACAGTCGAAGACCGTGAGGGCGGCCCGTGGGTGATGGCGCTCATCCCTCCACCGCCGGAATCACACACAACTTACGATCCGGCCGAGTCCTTCACGCCGACGGCGCTCGCTGCCGCCAGGCTTCTGCCGCCCGTTGAGCCATCGAAGATCGTCTGCGTCGGCCGCAACTATCGCGAGCATGCCGCCGAGCTGGGCAATCAAGTCCCCACGGCGCCGCTCCTCTTCTTCAAGCCGCCGTCCTCGCTGCTTGCGCCCGGCGCCGCCATCCGCCTGCCCGCGGAGTCCTCGAACGTCCACTATGAAGGCGAGCTCGCCGTCGTCATCGGCCGCCAGGCGCGTGCTCTCAAAGCGGACACCGATCTGCGCCCCTACATCCGCGGCTACACCATCGTGAACGATGTCACGGCGCGCGATTTGCAGAAGTCCGATGGCCATTGGACGCGCGCCAAGGGCTTCGACACCTTCTGCCCTTGCGGCCCTATCGTTTCGAGCGAAGTCAATCCCGCCGCCGGCCTCATGCTCGAAACCCGCCTGAATGGCGACCGAAAACAGTACGGCACCACGCGCGATTTCATCTTCCTCATCCCGCACCTGCTGGTCTACATCACGGCCTGCATGACGCTCGAGCCCGGCGATCTCATCCCCACCGGCACACCCGCCGGCGTTGGCCCCATGGCTGCGGGCGATACAGTGGAGGTCGAAATCGAGGGCCTGGGCGTGCTGAAAAATCCCGTTGTCTAAGCGACTCTATGTGGCGATTTTTTTGGGATTCTTCATCCCGGCCGGAGCGACGAAATCCGCTGTGATTCCGCGTCCGCCGGCCATTCGCGTCTTTGGCCGCATCTTAAAGAGAAAGCTATCCGCGCAAGTTATAGAATGGAGGAGACAGGGGAGTTCATCATGGCTAAATCAGTGCTAGAGCAGCTTCGCAGCATGACCACGGTGGTGTCCGATACCGGCGATTTCAACTCGATCGAAAAGTTCAAGCCGCAGGACTCCACGACGAATCCGTCGCTCATCGCCGCCGCGGCGCAGATGCCCGAATACTCCGACATCGTCGACGGCACGCTGAAGGACGCGCGACAGCAGCTCGGCGAAAGCGCCGACGAGAAGAAGGTCGCCAATCTCGCCTTCAAGAACCTGGCCGTCGAGTTCGGCAAGCGCATCCTGCAAATCATTCCCGGCCGCGTCTCCACCGAAGTGGACGCCCGCCTCTCCTACGACAAGGAAAAGTCCATGAACATGGCGCGCGAGATCATCAAGGCCGTACGAGAAGCGCAGGCATCAGCCGTGAGCGCATCCTCATCAAGCTCGCCTCCACCTGGGAAGGCATCCGCGCCGCCGAGGAGCTTGAGAAGGAAGGCATCCACTGCAACATGACCCTGCTCTTCGGCCTGCACCAGGCCATCGCCTGCGCTGAAGCCAAGGTCACGCTCATCTCGCCCTTCGTCGGCCGCATCCTCGACTGGTACAAGAAGGACACCGGCAAGGACTACCAGGGCGCCGACGATCCCGGCGTGAAGTCCGTCACCACCATCTACAACTACTACAAGCACTTCGGCTACAAGACGGTGGTCATGGGCGCCAGCTTCCGCAACACCGGCGAGATCAAAGAGCTCGCCGGCTGCGACCTGCTGACCATCGCTCCCAAGCTGCTGGCCGAGCTCGACTCCGATCAGTCGGAGCTGCCGCGCAAGCTCGATCCCGCGAAGGCGAAGGCCATGAAGATCGACAAGATCCCCATGGACCAGGCCACCTTCGAAAAGATGCACGCCGCCGATCGCATGGCGCACGACAAGCTGAAGGAAGGCATCGAAGGCTTCTCCAAGTCGCTCGAAGAGCTCGAGCAGCTCCTCGCCAACCGCCTCGCCCAGCTCGAGCAGAAAGAACTGGCCGCAAAGTAAGCAACCGTATTCAGGTATAGAAGAGGGCAGCCATCGTGGGCTGCCCTCTTTGCTGCTTGCGCCGTCGCGGGCCGCTCAGGGATACTCCACCATGGTGATGGAGCTCGATGTATCGCCTTGTGCGAATAGAAGAATCTTGCCATTTCGCGATGCCCCCATTCCTGGCTCCTGGTCGATTGGCATTTCAGACATTGTCAGGATGGGCATCAGCTTTCGGCGCTCCTGGTCGTAGTAAAGAATAGTGGGTTTGGGCGTAAAGTCGAGCAGATACACGCCGCTCTCGGTCACGGCAAAGTATCCCCAGTAGCCGGCGTGCGGCGCGTCCAGCAAACGATGCTCGTTTTCGCCTGTGGTGGAGACGGCCCACAGTCCTCCACGATCGAGAATGCAGTAGTAGAGAGTGTTGCCGTCGTAGGACTCCAACGGGCCCAACCCGCCATGCTGGGTGAGCTGTCTTTCATTTCCAGTTGAAAGATCCCGTTTCCAGATCTGATAACTGCCGGTGCGGTTTGAAGCGTAGTAGAGGAATTTGCCATTGTGCGACCAGCTGGGGGTGACGTGTCAGCGTTGTCGCCGATCAGCGTCCGCTGATTACGGCCGTTAGCATCCATCACATAGATCTGACTATGTGACTCCGGGCCGCGTGTCGAAAGCAATCGATTGTCCATCCGGTGACCAGCGCGGCGTGCCCGAACGTGATCCAAGAGAGGTCAACTGAATAGTGTCGTTACCGTCTACAAGGCTCTTCCATATCTCTCCTCCAAATCCGAAACTGCTGGCAGAGTCAGAGTCGAAGACGATCTGAGACTCGTCCGGCGACAACTGAGGTCCCTCGGTGAATGCGCCCAGAGCGATGACGTCTTTTGTGGAGAGTACCTTCCCACCCGCGGCAGATAGGTCAAGCCGAACGATCTGTGTTGTAGGTGGATTCGGAACATAGAAAGTCGCCACCGGACTCGATCGATAGACCATCCGCCGCCCATCTGTCGAAATCGATCCAACTGCGGGATACGTGGTCTCTTTTTCAATGGCGCCGCCACGTGCCGGAACGCGCCATACTGCCGACAATCCTCCGCGTGAAGAGCGGAAGACGATCTGCTGGCCGTCCGGAGTCCACATCAGATTCCAGATCGCCCTGCCTTCATTGGTGACGCGGCGTATCTCTCCGTTAGCAAGCGTCAGGGCATAGATATCGCCGGTCCCAGAGGGAAAGAGATGGATGAATGCAACCGTCTTTCGATCGGGTGACATCACGGGGCCCATATCTCCGGTGATGCCCGCCTCCGGCTTGCCGATGCAGTGCTTCTCCCCGGTCGCCAGCGTAAGCCGCATCAGCGTCGGAGCTGTGCCCGGCGCGCACGTATCGATGATGATCAGCGATTTGCCGTCGGCTTCCCACAAGGGCCATCCAGCAGCGCTATGAGTGCAAGTCGCATCAGCGATCCGACGTGATGGACCTCCCAGCGACGAGCACCGTATATACCGCCCCTCCGGTGTCATCGCAGCGGCCGTATGCGAGCTCACTTCCGTCCGGCGACCAGCTTTGGCAGCAGAGAAAACCACCGTCCGTATGCGTCAGGCGCAGCGGGTGCTCGTCTATCCGGTCCTCCCGGATGAGTTGCACATACAGATCAGATGAGGAGTTTCCACCATTCCAGAGGAACGCCATCTCCCTCGCGTCGGGCGATAACATCGGCATGCTCATCGACCCGTGCACGGTGAGCAGCTCGGAGCTGTGCGCCTGGGCTGCCATCGCGGAAGCACCGACGGACGGTGAACCATGCGAGTGCCACCTGATCGACACAAGAAGTGTCAGCGCAATAAGTAAGGCCAAAGCGGAACCGCCCAGCAAGAGAGGAATAGCCTTTTTGCGCTTCCATGCAGGTTGGTTGGCTGGTGGAGCTGGAGCCGGCGCAACAGGCTGCGCGTTCTCCTCGGAGCAGACCACGTGGCACACAAGCCTGTATCCAACAGTGGGCACGGTGGCGATGAACTTCGGCTCTTTTGTGTCATCTCCCAGCAGCCGCCGCAGCAGGGCCACGGCGCGCGTAAGGGAGTTTTCCGAAACCGAAGTCTCCTGCCAGACCGCATCCAGCAGCTCGTCCTTCGTGACCAGCCGCTGAGGGTTGCGCAGCAGATGGAGCAGGACGCGAAAGGCCTTCGGCTCGACAGGAATCGTCTGACCGTCCCGGAACAGACAGAACTCTCCCTCCCGAACCTCGAACTCACCGAAGCGAAAGATGCAGCCCTTTTGCTCCGTCAATGAATCATCACCTGCCTTCAGGAAATGATCAGAACTCCGTCATGACCATGCCGAAACACGGCGCCAGAGTTCACCCGAGCCATCACGGCCGAGGTGATCTCCCATGTTCAACGCCAAGTGGTCTGCCGTGGCAAGTCTTTTGTTGCTGTTGCCCTCCGCCTATCCGGCGTCCCATTGCCCGGGAAACGTCGCCAGCGTACATGTGCATCACGTCGCCGGCTCCCTCATGATCATTCCGGTCGAAATCAACCACGCCGGCCCCTATGACTTCATGGTGGATACGGGATCGCAGGTCACCATACTCGATCCGGCGCTCGCCGCCGAGCTGCATTTAGAAGCCGAAGCTACTGCGGGAGTCATTGGCATTGACTCTCACGCGACGACTCCCTACGCTCATCTCGATCTGATCGAGATCGGTCTGCAGGCGGTCGCGAAGCCGGAAGTCTTCCTTCAGGACATCAGCCATCTGCAGGCATCGGACCCTCGCATCCGAGGGGTCATCGGTGGGAACATCCTGCGTCACTTCGATGTCCTGCTCGATCAGGACAAAAGCTTGCTGTGCCTAGACACCGAAGGAATCTTGCAAAAATTGATCCGCGGAGAACGGATACCGCTCGCCACGCCACCGATTGGGGATGGCAGCGGAGCGGCTACCGAGCCGCTCATTGCAGAGGTTCATCTCCCACACCTTGCCGATCGCCCGCTGTACCTGCTGATTGATTCTGGTGCAAACGTACCTTACCTATGCGACAGCTCACGCGGTTCCGTCTCCTCAGTCGGTGGCCGACCGATGCACATTGCCGGCGCCAACGGCCCGGGCCGAGAATTCGTCGTGTTGCCTGCGCAGGATATGCAGATCGGGACCAATATTGTTCGCCAAGTATCGTTTGTCGTCACTGTGAGTCACAGCACCGCGAAGATGCAAGTCGATGGCATGTTGCCAACCGGCCTCTTCCGCAGTGTCTACATTTCCTACCAGAACCATTTCATGATCCTTCAGCCGTGGTAAACGCCGATGCGGCGTGGCGCAGCCGCGTCACTTTCGCCGCCGGAAGCTTCTCTCCCCTCCGCCCGTCGCAGGAAAGAGCTCGCCGCGAAGTAAGCAACGCATCACGAACAAAGAGGGCAGCCCGTCCCGGCTGCCCATTGTTTGCCACAGCCACTGCTTCCGTGTCGCCTTGACAGCATCTCTACCGAAGCCGCGCTTCTGTTGGTAGCGCCGGGGTAAAGAGCATCATGCCCTCGAGCAGCTGACGGCCGCAGGTCGGGACGCTTGGCCTGCGAGACGGAACAATTCCCGGAACGAATGCGGAGCAGGCTGCGTAACTTGCCGTAGATCATCTGCCGGAGGCCCTCATGCGCCGACTCTTCGTCGTGTCCGCCGCGCTGCTGTTTGCCGCACTCAGCATCCACGCCCAGTCCTGGTCGATAGGTCCCTGTGACGAAGACCAAGGTGACACTCATAACAGCTGGCTCTTCGGACACGCGAACCGCGTTTGTGAGCTGCGCCGCGCGGTGGTGCCGCTCGTTGGACAACTCAGCGTGAAAGGTACGAACGGCGGTATTGAAGTCATCGGTGAGGATCGCACGGACATTGCTATCGAGGCCCGCATTACCGCCAACGGCTCCAGCCAACAAGCGGCAAGATCCCTGATCCAGCAGATAAAGATCATCACCACCGGCGTCATCCACGCCGACGGGCCGCAGAGCTCGATATGGTCCCGCAATGGCTGGTCCGTGAATTACCGCTTGCACGTGCCACGTCGCCTTTCCGCCAATCTCTACACGGAGAATGGTGGCATAGACCTGTCCCATCTCGACGGAGTGTTGATGGCAGAGACTACGAACGGTGGCCTCGCGCTCAAGGATCTCGCCGGTGACGTTCACGCCACGACCGTCAATGGTGGTGTGGAGCTTCATCTCTCGGGTAGCCGCTGGCAGGGAACTGGACTCTTCGCTCAATCGACGAATGGCGGTATTTCCGCGACAGCACCCGATCATTACTCAGCGCATCTCGTCGCCGAGACCGAGCATGGCGGCATCTCTGTCGATTTTCCCATCACGGTCCACGGCACGATCAACAATCAATTGGACACCAATCTCGGCGAGGGCGGTCCAACCATCCGGATAAAGACGGTAAACGGCGGTGTGTCTCTGGAGAAGGACTAGACCGGACGATAGCAACGCGTAGAACCTGCCATTGGATGCAGGAGCGCGACTCGATCAGGCAAGACTTTCCGGCCCTGCTGTAACTCGTTGCTGCGACAGATGCAATGCAGGCCTGTCCAGGCCGCTCATTTCGCACTCCATCGAATTGACTGCTAAAGAACTATTACCCCGACCCACCCGTGCTATTGGTTTCGCGCAACTGTCACGCTACATTCACGTTCATATAATCCCCGGGCCAAAGCACTCACGACGGTGAGGTAAGCCAACCCCGAGGTGTACGAGCGGATACCGGACGCGGTCCACGAACATTGCTGTACCTGCCTGGAGCGGCAGTTCCGTATCGGCCGTCTCTTAGGCCTCAACGCCTTCGGTATCACGCGGCGTTTCTCAACGGGAAAAGCCGCCACCGTGGCGCGGCCTCGGGACATCGACAGGAACCCGCCCCGGTTGCTGAAAGGATGTTGCCATGGTTCCCCAGGAACACATGCTCCGTTCGCTCTTCCACGAGCTCGTGGGAGACTGCTACAGCCAGGGGGCCGGCGTCGACGACACCGAAATCTCCACGTACGTGGCTGACCTGCTCACCGACTTCACGGAAAATGAGCGCATCTACTGCCTGCGCGACGAGATCGGCCGTCCGCTGCGCGATCTGGATGCCATGCTGCTCGCTGCGGACCCGGTGAACGGCACGGCAGCCTCCTTCGACGCGGAGCGCTCCGCCCGCAAGCAGATCGGCGACTATGCGCTCTTCTTCGCCGGCATGTATCCGGAGGCGGTGGGTGTTTCCTCCAAGCCCATCACCTTCGAGCGGCTGGTCGAGACCGGGCGCGACTCCTACTCCATCGTCGCCGCCTTCAATCTCTTCGAGTACGCCCGCGAAGCAGCACTCTTCGAACGCCTCGCGGAGAAGTTCGAAACCTGCATCTTCGGCCTCAATCTGGTCCGGAAAGAACTGGATCGCCGCCGCGCGCTGACGCCCGGAAAGGGCAGGGAGCAGCAATATTTGATGTAAGGGAATCCACGATCCGATGTAAGGAAATCCACGCAGATCCCTCTACTTTCGTCATCCCGACCGGAGAACACCTCGTCATCGACCGAAGCGCAGTGGAGGGATCTGCTGTTTGTTAACAACGCAACCAAGCGGGCCAGTCGGAGCGAAGCGACCTCCTAGCTTCCCGATCGCGTGCGATAATTCGGCTCCGGCACGTTGAACGCCTGCGCCACCTGGTGCAGCTCCGTGCGCAGCTTCTCCCACTGTTGCGCTGTCGCAGGGTTCAGATTCAGGTTATAGACCAGTGGATCGATCTGCCCCGCGGTATCCACCATCGCCGCCACCTGGTCCTCAGCCTTGCGGTTCTTCTTGAAGGCCTCCAGCGCCTGCTTTGCCTGCTTTTCAAACGTAGTGGCCAGTCCGCGAGCGTCTTTCTCGCGGCTCGTCCCGCGAATGGTGCTCTTCTTCAGCGCAGAGTCAAAGCTCTTTCGGAAGGGCGGCGTATCGTCTCTGACGTTCTGCATCAGCCGCGCCAGGTCCTTATCGTTGACTCGGCTCTGGTCCTGCGCTCTCGCCCCGGAAAAAGCCGTCAGCAGAAACACCGCCATTGCTACAAAGCTCACGTACCGTCGCACCATCTCGCCCTCCATTTTCGATCGTGCAGTAGAGCATACGACACGGCCAGGGGAAGACGCACTCCGCTCCCGGCCGTCATTGCAACACTCCCGTCATATCCCCGTAACCGCCTGCTCATCTTGCGCTCGTAGCCTTGCTGGCGGCGAGCAGACAGCTCGCGAGGGGAGACAGTCGTCCATGCAACAATGCAACCGTACCCGCCTTACCATCCACGCTCTGGCACAGGCCACCGCCGTTCTCGGCATCGCTTTGGCCACACTCGCTGCCGGAGCGCAACAGCCCGCAGATCACGGTAAGTCCGCCCACTTCTGGCCCGGCAATCTCGTCGTCAGCCGCAGCGTCTATGACAACAACCCGGCCAACGTGAAAGTGGGCGCCATCCTTCCGCCGAACTGCGCTAGCACGCAGGGCGGATGCAGCGCCTCCACCGGCGCCATCGCCAACGGCACATACCCCTACGTCTTCAATAACGACATCTACGATGGCTCCTTCGGTATCACTTCACGCATCTACCTCGATCAGTACACGCCCTGGGGCTGGTACATCGACTCCCTCGAAGTCCCGAACAGTCTCGATCGCGGCATCAAGGGCACAAGCGATCAGCTCGTCACCAGCTTCAGCTCCAAATCCGAGATCGCGCTCCACCTCTCCACCGATCATCGCCGCCTTACCTTCATGGGCTACGTCGCGCCGGTGAATGCGCTCGACGTCTCAAATTCCAACACGCCGCTCGCCATCGATCCAACCAACCCTGTCGGCACGGAGTATCTGCGCGCTGTCGCCGAAGTCGGACGCAGCGGCCACTTTCATTTCACTGAGACCAACGCCTACAGCGGCAACAACGGCCGCTCCGCGATACTGAATGACGCGGACGGGAACCGCATCGTCTACACCGCCGGCAATGCCGGCAATGGCGCGAATCCGCAGCCGGATGGCGTCATCCTCGGTGCAGGCGCGCAGTTCATCGACCTCACCAGCAAGCCCGAAGCGCAGCAGGATCCCAACATGCCCACGCCGGTCGCCAGCTTCAACATCACCGAGCTTGGCCAGAAGGCCGACAAGATCGGCAAAGACGACAACTTCCGCGGCATGACCGTCTTCAACAACGTCCTCTATTACACCAAAGGCAGCGGCGGCAACGGCGTGAACACCGTCTATTTCGTCGACACCACCGGTACCGCCTGCCCTAACGGCGTCGGTCTGCCCGCAGCAAACGCGCAGCTCCCCACAACTCCGCTCGCCTACGATCCGGCCGCGCTCCAGACCACCGGCCTTCCTTCGAACATGTGCATCCTCGCCGGCTTCCCCTCGGCGCTGGCCAAGAAGGCGAACCCGCTCGCGTATCCCTTCGGGCTCTGGTTTGCCAACGCCACCACCCTCTACGTGGCCGATGAGGGTGACGGCTACACCGGCGGCACCGATCTCTACACCCACGCCGCCGCGCAGACCACTGCCGGCCTGCAGAAGTGGGTCTTCAACTCCACTACCAACACCTGGAACCTTGCCTACACGCTGACCAGCGGCCTGCAGCTCGGCGCGCCTTACATCATCCGTGGCTATCCAACCGGCACCAACACGGCGACGAATCTTCCCTGGGCGCCCGCCACCGACGGCTTGCGTAACATCGAAGGCCGCGTCAACCGTGACGGTACCGTCACCATCTGGGCCATCACCTCCACCACCAGCGGCAACGGCGACACCGGTGCCGATCCTAACCGGCTCGTGGTCATCAACGATCGCCTCGCCAACACCAGTGCGACCGTGGCCGCGAAGGAGACATTCTCCATCGTGCGTCAGGCCGGATTCGCCGAGGTCCTGCGCGGCGTCGCCTTCGCTCCCGGCACCGGAGCGGACGACGACCACGGCCATGGCCGCTGGTAGTGAGAACGTAAGCCTCCGTGCGGCAGGCTGAGAGCTTTCAGCCTGCCGCATTCTTTTTGTCTCAAAGAGCGCCTCTCAGACCCGCTCCTCCGCCAGTTAGCGCCCCAGAGTCCCCACTCGCCGAAGGCGGTTTCGGGCCACCCGTGATCCACGATATCCTTAGATGTTGCAATATTTTTCAGCCGCTAAGGAGCCCCCGTGGCCACAACTCTCGAACAGACCGCCGCTCTCGACTACAAAGTCGCCGACATCTCGCTCGCCGACTGGGGCCGCAAAGAGATCACCATCGCCGAGCAGGAGATGCCCGGCCTCATGTCCATCCGTGCCAAGTACGCGCCCTCCAAGCCGCTGGCCGGCGTGCGCGTCACCGGCTCGCTGCACATGACCATCCAGACCGCCGTGCTCATCGAGACGCTGGTCGATCTCGGCGCTTCTGTGCGCTGGGCCTCGTGCAACATCTTCTCCACGCAGGACCACGCCGCCGCCGCCATCGCTGCTGCCGGCGTTCCGGTCTTCGCCTGGAAGGGCGAATCGCTCACCGAATACTGGTGGTGTACCGCGCAGGCGCTCGCGCACAAGGGGGGCCTCGGCCCGCAGCTCATCGTCGATGACGGTGGCGACGCCACGCTGCTCATCCACAAAGGCGTCGAGCTTGAAAAGGGCGACCGCTCCTGGGTGGACGCACCCGCTGAGAGCGAAGAGGAGCAGGTCATCAAGACCTTGCTCAAGGAAACCTTCAAGCAGGACCCGAAACGCTGGACCAACGTCGCCAAGGAATGGCGCGGTGTCTCCGAGGAGACCACCACCGGCGTCCATCGCCTCTACAAGATGATGGAGCAGGGCAAGCTGCTCGTTCCCGCCATTAACGTAAACGACTCGGTGACGAAATCGAAGTTCGACAATCTCTACGGCTGCCGCGAGTCGCTCGCCGACGGCATCAAGCGCGCGACCGACGTCATGGTCGCCGGCAAGGTTGCCGTCATCTGCGGCTACGGCGATGTGGGCAAGGGCTCCGCGCACTCGCTGCGCGGCATGGGCGCGCGCGTCATCGTCACCGAGATCGACCCCATCAACGCCCTCCAGGCCGCGATGGAAGGCTTCGAAGTTACGACCATTGAAGACACGCTTGGCCGCGGCGACATCTATGTCACCTGCACCGGCAACCTCGATGTCATTACCTACGAGCACATGGAGCAGATGAAGGACCAGGCCATCGTCTGCAATATCGGCCACTTCGACAACGAGATTCAGATGGATAAGCTGAACGCCTCCAAGAGTGCGAAAAAGCTCAACATCAAGCCGCAGGTGGACAAGTACACCTTCGCCGGCGGCAACGCCATCTTCATTCTCGCGGAAGGCCGCCTCGTTAATCTCGGTTGCGCCACCGGCCATCCCAGCTTCGTCATGTCGAACAGCTTTGCCAACCAGACCCTCGCGCAGATGGACCTCTGGAAGAACAAGGACACCTACAAGGTTGGCGTCTACACGCTGTCAAAGGCGCTGGACGAAGAGGTCGCTCGCCTGCACCTGGAAAAGATCGGCGTCAAGCTCACGACCCTTTCGAAGAAACAGGCCGACTACCTCGGCGTTCCCGTCGAAGGCCCCTACAAAGCCGACCACTACCGCTATTAAGTAACCAACGTGCGTTGAATGAAAGAGGCCGCTCCACCCGGGGTGGCCTCTTCGCATTTGCATGCCGGAAGAAAACACCGCGCCGCTCCACCGGCGCATGGGACATGTTCGCTTCCGGACAGGCGCGCGCAGAAGTGGACACCCCCGCCCTCTTCATCGCATCGCCAATCTGGCTGCAAATGACTCAAAATGCTGCGCTGCGTCGTTCCCCGCGTGTTCGGCAACAGGCATGCCTACAGATTGGGTAAGGAGAATATGTGACTGTGGAGATGGCAATTTGCGGCAGCGCAGCGTTGCCTTCCATGAAAAATGCAACATCGCCGCAATCGGTCACTCTCTTCTGTTGCTTTGTCCCATGGGCCGCACGCCTCGGAACACAGGACCACAAGCGCTGGAACACGCGCCTGTCCCATCGCGTATCCGCAGGCATGGCTCTATCGGCAACAACGGCATCATTGTTGTTCACACCCCGTTCGATAACCATTCACGAGGAGAAGTCATGAAAATTCGCGTTGCTCTCACCACTGCTCTCGCTGTCACTCTTCTTGCCGCCATCCCGGCGGCCAATGCTGCCGTCAGCATCCAATCGCCCGCGCATGCGTTCTTCCGCGGCGGCGAGAAGAATGTCAAATTCAAGATCCGCAACAACACGGGTGCTCCGCTCGAGCTCAAGATCGGCGACAAGGTAGAAACGCTGCAGGCCGATCAGGTGCTCCCGCTCAAGCTGCCGGTAGGCACACGTGTCACCGCGAATGCCGACAATGGCCGCTACCACGCCGGAGACGTGCTTGTGGAAGTCACCGGCAGCATGTACAGCGACTCCACCATCTCCATCGGTAAGTAGCGAGTCCTCCAACCGGCGCTGTGACGGCGCAGTCGCACTTATAGGGGAGTGCAAAAGTGGCGCAGATCTTCGATCTGCGCCACCTTTGCGTTTCAAGCCGGGCAGCAGCGATCCGCGTTTCCGTCTTCGAGCGACTGTCCGAAAGCGGTCAACCATCGCACGCTAGTGGACAGCAACTTCACGGCTGCGACGCCTCAATAGCCCGGAAGTCCTTGAAAATCTGTCTTTCCCCGCGGCCCGCACTTCGGCAGCAAACGTGCTTCCTATTTATCCATCCTAAGGAGAAAGCGGCCGCGCCGGCTTGTCTCCCGAGGGCTGTGCCCGGCTGGTTGGGCAGAAACTCAGGAGACAAGCTCATCATGCACGGGCTTTTCAGCGAACTGCGTTTCACACTTCGCCAGTTACGCCGCAGCCCTGCTTTCAGCGCGGCCGCTCTTTTTACCCTCGCCCTCTGCATCGGCGCCAACATCGTCATGTTTTCCGTCGTGCGCAACGTGCTGCTCCGCGTGCCGGACTACGCGCAGCCGCAGCAGCTCGTCGTCGTGCGCGAGGAGATTCACGCCGGCCCGGACAGCTTCAGCGATCTCCCCGTCAACGCCAACCATCTTCTCTATTGGCGGCAACACGCAAAGTCCTTCCAGGGCTTCGCCGCCATCGGAACAGAATCGCTGCCTCTCGGTGGCACCCAGCCGGAGCAGATCGGCGTCGCCCAGCACACCGCGAATCTTTTTTCGCTCCTCGGTGTGCAACCCATCCTCGGCCGCACACTTTTGCCTGCGGAAGAGCAGCCTGGGCACCATGTCGTTCTCCTCACCGAAGGTCTCTGGCGTCGCCGCTTCGCCGCCGATCCCAACATCGTCGGACGTGCCATTCCGCTCAATGGCCACCCGTACACCGTCATCGGCGTACTGCCGGCAAGCTTCGCGTTGCCCAGTACAGAACTCCTTGGCAGCTTCCGCGGCACCAGCCAAGCCCTGGAAGCCTTTATCCCCTTCGGCTGGACCGCCGATCAGCTTTCTGAAATCGAAGGCGATCACAATTACTTCGGCATCGCCCGGCTCAAGCCCAACGTCTCGATTACGCAGGCCACAGCTGAGATGAATACGATGCAGCAGGCCATCGCCCGTCAGACCCCGGATCAGTACCCTCGGCGCAAATCTCATCAACCTGCAGCAGTACCTCACCGGATCGAGCCGCAACTCGCTGCTCATGCTGCTCGCCGCGGTGGCCACCGTACTGCTGATCGGCTGCGTCAACATCACCAACCTGCTGCTGGCCCGCGCTGCCGCCCGCGAGCATGAAGCCGCCGTGCGCTCCGCCATGGGCGCAAGCCCTGCGCAATTAGTGCGCAGCGCAGTTGCAGAACCACTTCTGCTCTCCGCCGCCGGATGCCTGCTCGGCCTGCTGCTTGCAACACTAGCCCTCCCCTTGATTGCCCACGCCCTCCCCTCCACCCTGCCAATGCTGCATCCGCTGCGCATGGATGCGCCCCTCGTCCTGTTCGCTGTCGGCGCGTCGCTCGTCTGCGCATTGCTCTGCGGTCTCTTGCCTGCGATCCGGTTCGTCCGCAACCATCCGCAAGCGGCTCTTCGCTCGGAAAGCCGCACCGCATCGGAATCCGCCGGCGGCAAGCAGATGCGCCGCGCCCTTGTCGTCGGCGAGGTCGCCGCCAGCGTCACCCTCGTCGTCCTCGCCGGCATGTTCCTGCTCAGCCTCTATCGCCTGCTGCGCGTCGATCGCGGTTTCACCACCGAGCATGTCATCGCCGCCGATGTCGTCCTGCCAGACCAGCAATACGGCCAGCGCCAGGCGCGTGAAGCTTTCTATGAACGCTCGCTCGACCGCCTGCGCCAGTTACCCGGCGTCCGCTCCTCCGGCGTCATCAGCGTGCTTCCGCTCGAAGGCGATCGCTGGGGCGACCTCATTTCTCTTCCCACCGACACACGCCCGCTCTTCTCACGGCCCGCCGCCAGTTTCCGCTGGGTCAGCTCCGGCTATTTCGAAACCATGCAGATGCCGCTCATCGCCGGCCGCTTCTTCACCCACGACGATCTAGGCAGGAACGTCGCCGTCATTTCCCAGCGCGCCGCGCAGATCGCATGGCACGGTCAGAATCCCATCGGCCAGCTCTTCCGCCGCGGCGACCCCGATGACAAGCCCTTCCAGGTCATCGGCATCGTCGGCGATGTCCGCGCCGTCGACCTCAGCAAGCAGCCGCCTGCCATGGTCTACGTGCCGTTCACCTATCGCACAAATAACACCGGTTCCTTCGTCATCCGCACCGCGAATGATCCCGCCAGCCATGTCCGCCGCCATCCGCAAAGCCATCTGGGGCATCGACGCGCAGGTGCCCGTGCCTGAGGTCCGCACCATGGCGACCATCGTCGACGGCTCGCTCGCCGTCCGCAACTTCCAGCTTCACCTGCTGCTCGCCTTCGCCGCCTGTGCGCTCATCCTCGCCGCGCTCGGCATCTATGGCGTCGTCGCCTACTCCGCATTGCAGCGCACACGCGAGCTCGGCATCCGCATCGCGCTCGGCGCGCAGCCCGCCCAAATTTACAAGCTCATCCTCGAAGACGGCGTTTCGCCCGTGCTCATCGGCAGCCTCGTCGGCATCGCCCTCGCCGCCCTCGCCGCGCGCGCCATCAGCGGATTGCTCTTCGGTGTCGGCGGGTTCAACATCGGCATCGCCGTCATAGCCGCAGCCGTTCTACTCCTTACCGGCGGACTTGCCAGCCTGATCCCTGCCATCCGAGCCACCCGCATCGATCCCGTCCAGGCCCTCCGCACCGAATAAAGCGCCATTTTCAGCGCGTGGAAACTCTACGC
Source organism: uncultured Acidobacteriaceae bacterium (assembly GCA_963790555.1). GTDB lineage: Bacteria > Acidobacteriota > Terriglobia > Terriglobales > Acidobacteriaceae > KBS-83. The sequence goes on from CAWBPB010000007.1 coordinate 58,577, forward strand.
AACCGCCATTTTCGCTGAATCTCTGCGGCGTGCCACTGAATCTCGAAAGAAGCAGTTTTGTCGATGGATCGAGCGAGATGATTCCCACTCTCATTGCCATTAGCGCCCTCATCCTGCTGACCGCCGGATGGATCAAACGCTCGCGAGACCGGCGGGAGTTGGCAGAGCACACCATCACTCCGGAAGCGCTTCATGATCTGCTGACTTCGGACCGGGAAGTGCTTGTCTTCGATGTGCGCCTGCCGCTCGATCTGTTGGCCGATTCGAAGGTGATTCCCGGCGCAAAGCGGATCCCTCCCAAAGAAGTGCTGGAAAATCCATCGCTGATTCCGAAGGAGAAAGAAACGGTCGTCTACTGCACATGCCCCAGCGACAAGACCAGCCGGGCCATTTTGCACAAGGCGCTCACCATGAATTTCACGCGTATCAAATTCCTCAAGGGCGGCCTGGATGGCTGGAAAGCCAAAGGCTATCCAGTCGAGCCATACACACAATCCTTTCATCTCGACAGCGCAAGCTAGCCGGGTTTTGCGCGGGCCGAGTCATCCCTGAGCGCAGGGGATCAACCGATCAAGCGATCGGTGTAAAGCGCTGCTCACCCAAAATGCATTCCTCAAGCCGACAGATGAAACCCCTCCTGCAGCACGCACGCGCTCATCAGCATCATCAGCACCGGATCGATCGCCACCTGTGAGCCCTCATCCATATCCGGAAGCCGGTCCAGCAGACACCGCACCTTCTTCTCGTCGAAGAAGGGAATCGAAGCCATCACCGGTCCGCGCAGCGTGTCCTGCATCAGTGTGCTCAGCTTCGCCTTCGGATGCAGTGTTGCCGGCGGGCTCAGGAACGGGTGCTTCTGTCTGCGGTAGACCGTGTCCGTGATCACGTCGCGCACCGCCTCGCGCAGCACATACTTCTCCGTCATCCCGTGGATCTTCTGGTGTACCGGCTGCGAACGGATCGTCTCCACCACATGATGATCGAGAAACGGCACGCGCCCCTCCACCGAGTGCGCCATCTCCATGCGATCGCCCAGCATGGTCAGGATGTAGCCCGGCAGCAGCGTCTTTGACCACAGGTACAGCGACTGATGCACCGCATCTCGGCCCGTAAGCTGCCCGCGAATGTCCAGCGCGCTCAGCAGCGCGTGATAGCTCGCGCGTTGTCCGTAGGTCCGTGCGAACTCCGCACTCAGCACCTTCTCCATCGCAAGCCCGCGCGCGGAGAACGTCTCGAACCATGAAGGAACAAATCCCAGCAGCCGCTGCACATTCTTGAGCGCCTTCGTCTGTCCATGCGGCAGCAGCAATCCACGCGATACCGGATTCGCCTCCGTCAGTTGTTCAAGCAGCGCCGTGACGGCGCTCTCATCCTGGCCATCGCGATTGTAGAGAAGCATGTCGCGGCGAAAATGCGCATATCCGCCCAGGATTTCGTCCGACCCCTCGCCCGTGATCACAACCTTGTAGCCCGAGTCACGAACCGCCTGGCTCAGCAGATACTTCGCCACGCCGTGTGCGTTGATGCAGAATGTCTCGGACTGCAGGATGGCGTCGGCAAAGTGGTCGGCAAGGTCATCCTGCCGGATCGGAATGGGAAAGAAATCCGCGCCCACCTTCGCGGCCATCTCCCGCGCTTCTTTCTCTTCGTCGTAGTCCCCGTGATCGAAGGTCAGCGTGAACGCACGGATCGGATCCGGATGATGCCGGCTGGCCAGCCCGATCATCGCGCACGAATCCAGCCCGCCGCTCAGGTAGCAACCCACCGGGACATCCGCGCGCAGTCGCATGCGTACTGCATCCTCCAGCACGCGGCGAAGCTCCTCGCTGTACTCGACATCCGACAATGGCGCCGCCTGCTTCGCCTTCGGGTAATCGAAATCCCAGTACTGCTTCACCTCAATGTGTTTGTCCGTCGCGATGACGAAATGTCCCGGCGGCACCTGGAAAACTCCATCGAACAGCGTGCGCATCGGATGTCCGCCGAACTCGACCGCGTGCGACACCGACTCCGCATCCCAGCGCGCCGGCACCCCCATGGCAAACAGCGCTTTCACCTCCGACGCAAAATACAGCGTGTCCCTGTGGAACGCGTAAAACAGCGGCTTGATCCCGAACCGGTCCCGCACCGCGAACATCATCCGGTTCGCCGCATCCCAGATCACAAAAGCAAACTCGCCGCGCAGCCGGTGCACGCACTCCGTCGACAGGTCCTCATACAAATGCAGCGCAATCTCGCTGTCGGATCGCGTGCGCAGCCGATGCCCGCCATCCTCAAGCTCACGCTGGATTGCTTCGTAGCCGTAGAACTCGCCGTTGACCACGATGTGCGTCCGCCCATCCTCGCTCGCAATCGGCTGATCGCCGGTCGCAAGATCGATAATGCTGAGCCGCGCATGCCCCAGCCCCACTCGGCAGTCCTTCGCAATCCATTGCCGCTGGCCATCCGGCCCGCGATGATACAGGCTCCGCGTTCCGCGTTCGAGGATTGCTGGTGAAACAGGATCGCGCCGCGAAAATGCAGCGACAATTCCGCACATAGTTGGTCTCTCCTGGTGCTTTTCGTCCTGACGTGGGGCGGGTCAGGCGGGCTGGTATCGAAGGGGAAAGATGAAGTGCGTCGAATTATAGCCCGCTGCGCTGCCCGCAAGCCGGCGAATATCTCATGGGGCACGCCCACTGTCATCCTGAACGTAACCAAAGTGGACTGAAGGACCTGCTGTATCTTCCTTTAACATCGGCGCGGCCGCTCAGCTGTCCTCGTCCTCGGAGCTTCCGAAGCGCCGCGTGAGAGAAAGCAAACGGTGGCTTCCACCGGGAGCCTCCCACCGGGTCGGCATGAGTACGTCCGCTCTAGTCCTTCATCTGCATTCCCGGCATCGCCGAGTGGCTCATGCTGTCGTGCCCCTCGTCATCATCCACCGCCCAGATCTTCTTCTGGTCCGTCTCGTAGGGATACACGTGCACCATCCATCCAAAGATATGCGGATGAAATTCACCGCCTGCTGCCTCGCATGCGTCTTTGGTCGTGATCGAGCCCAGCAGCCCAAACTTCGCATCTGGCCCAAAGTATTCGGCCTTCCGTCCCTCCGGCGCTTTGCAGAAATTGACGTGCTGGTGCCAGCGCGCGATGCTCAGCGGAACGCGCTCGTTCAACTCGTCTTCGCTCGCATTGACGCGGTCGGTGTACATCGCGCCCACCAGCGTGTATCCGCCATCCGGCGTCTTCTTGTAGAGCAGTGAGGTCGGCTTCGTCGGGTCGAAGTGAAACGCGGCCTCGAATCCATATTCATGCTTGGTGAAGTGATAGATGTGCTGCGGCACATTGGGCAAAAAGATTACATAGCCGTCGGCCAGCGCCTTTTTGTAGTCCTGATAGGGAGCCATCGCCTGCTTCGCCGCAGCAGCCACCGCATCCGCCTTCGCCTGGTCGCCTATCTGCATCGGCCGCAGCGACGTCATATACATGTGGCCGGCCATGTGCGCCATTCCGCCGCCCGGCGTGTCCGGCCCATTCGACATGCTGGCAGCCATCACCTTCCAACGCGCCTCCCGGCCGTGCACGTGAACCAGCAGCAGAACAGTCCCCAAGAGAAAGAAGGAAGCTGCCACGAAAAAGGGCGACCGTAACCAGCGAGCCGTCATCACGCACCTCGACGAAATCTCACTATCCAGACGCCCCGCCCTGCCCGCAAGTTGCGGCGAGAGCGAAAAGAACCACAAGCCGGAGCGGTTTCCCACCCTGCCTCTGGCGGGCGCGTTTCAAGGCCGTATAGCGCCACGATGCCGTCGACTGCAACGTCCAGCCCGCCCAGACCGCCGCTCTCATCGGCTCCTCCGGGGCAGGCAAGTCCACCATCGTCAACGCGCTGCTCGGCCAGGCGCGCCAATCCACAGCGCTCGTCCGTGAGAGCGACAGCAAGGGCCGCCACACCACTACGCATCGCGAGCTCATCCTCATGCCCGGAGGATGGCTGCTGATGGATCTTCCCGGGCTGCGCGAATTGCAACTCTGGGCCGACCCCGAGAACATCGACGACGCCTTTGCCGAAATCGCCGAGCTGGCCGCGCAATGCAAATTCCGCGACTGCTCGCACCAGACCGAGCCGGGCTGCGCCGTCCGCGATGCCGCACTCGATCCCGCACGCCTCGCCAGCTATCGCAAGCTGCAGCGGGAGCTGCAACACCTGGAGTTACAAACCGATATCCACCGCGCACGCGAGGAGAGAAAGAAATGGAACGCCATCGAGAAAGACATCCGCCTTCATCCCAAACGCTGCTCTTGAACGACGAAACGGCGACGCATTCTGGCATGAAATTGCAGGTCCATTTTGGTGCACCAGCCCGGAACGGAACAAAGCCACCTCGTATACCGCTCCGGTAATCACCAGCAGGTGACGACTAAACGGCGATCTCACATAGCCGTCATCTGTTCAGCCCTCCTCTGCGTGTCTTACAACAGATGAACACTTGGACCTTTCACATGTGTGAAAACGGTCCTCTGGGAGGCAGTTCATGGGGCTCTGCGTATTTCTTCTGATTTGCGGTCCTGCAACGGCACTGTTGTACTTTCCGCTCACCGCGCGGAAGCAGGGTTTCCATCTCACGCCTGCCGTCGTCTCGCAAACGCCGGCAGGCTCCGCACCCGCTCAAAGCGGTTCCAGCACAATCGGCTGGATCCGTACAGCGGATCAGCAGTCTCACCAATGGAAGAGCGCAGCCTGAGGAACAACCGCCTCACCGGCTGAGCCATCCGCATTCGTCTAACTCGTACTGAATCTGGCGGCGGAGCGCGCTTTTGCCTTCGCCGCCTCTTCTTCCCGGCTTCTCGCCGGCGAATGGGTCTCCAGCGCGCGCAGCAGCCGCGCCGACGCCTCTGCCACCTCATCCACCGCTGCCAGAAACGCCGCTTCGTTCGCCTTCGACGGCTTGTTGAACCCGCTGATCTTCCGCACATACTGCAGCGACGCTGCACGGATTTCCTCATCCGTCACCGGCGGCTCGAAGTTGAAAAGCATCTTGATATTGCGGCACATCGTGTCGAACCCTCCAAGCACCCTTCGTTGACTCCCGCTTCGCCTCATCTCTACCATAAGCGCCACGGCGAAAGCCTTCCAGCCAGCGAAAGCGACTCCAATTGATCGGCCAGACCATCTCGCACTATCGCATCCATGCCATGCTGGGCGAAGGCGGCATGGGCGCCGTCTATCGCGCGGAAGACCTCACCCTCGGCCGCGATGTCGCCCTCAAATTTCTTCCTGCCGAAACCGCCGCCGATCCGGAGGCCCGCAAGCGCCTGCTCAGAGAGGCGCAAGCCGCCTCCCGTCTCAACCATCCCAACATCGCTACGATTTATGAAGTCAACGCCACCGAGGCTGCGCCCTTCATCTCGATGGAGCTGGTAACCGGCCAGACGCTCAAACAGGCTCTGCTGCACGCCGCCCAGGCGCCCGCGCAATTTCTCAGCATCGCCCGGCAGATCGCCGAAGGACTCCAGGAAGCCCATCGCTCCGGCGTCTGCCATCGGGACATCAAGCCCGCCAACATCATGATCGACTCCCGCGCGCGCGTGAAGATTCTCGACTTCGGTCTCGCCGACCTCACCCGCCGCGAGCGCGTCCCCGGCGAAGCGGAAGAGACCTTCACCACTCGTACTTCCACCCGGGACTCCACCGGCGGCACCGTCCCTTACATGTCTCCCGAGCAGCTCCGCGGCGAGCCAGCCGACGCTCGCAGCGACATCTTCTCCTTCGGCGTCCTGCTCTATGAATGCCTCGCCGGCCGCCTGCCCTTCCAGGGCGAGACTTCCGTCGACATTCTGTACGCCATCCTCCGCGCGCCGTATACCCCGCTGCGCACCTTCGTTCCCCAGATCGATCCCGAATGGGAGTCGCTCATCGACCGCTGCCTCGCCAAATCGCCCGCGCAGCGTTGCGCCTCCATGGACGAAATCCTCCAGGCGCTCGATCGCATCGATGCGCACACACGCGCTGTTCCCGAGCGGTCAGAAAAGTCCATCGCCGCCCTTTATTTCGCCAATCTCAGCGAGAACAAGGAAGACGAATATTTCCGCGACGGCATGACTGAAGACATCATCACCGAGCTCACCAAAATCCGCGAGCTCCAGCTCCTGCCTCGTTCCGCCGTCCTCGCCTATCGCGACAAGTCACTGCCCGTGTCGCAGGTAGGCCAGCAGCTCGCCGTTGCCTATGTGCTCGATGGCAGCCTCCGCCGCTCCGGCAACCGTCTTCGCATCACTGCCCAGCTTGCTGAAACCCGCACCGGCCGCTCCATCTGGGCAGAGCGCTACGACCGCCAGCTCGAGGACGTTTTCGCCATCCAGGATGAGATCGCGCAGAACATCGCCCGCGCCCTCCGTGTCGTGCTCTCGGACACCGAAAAGCGCGCCATCGAAAAGGTCCCCACTCGCGACATCCAGGCCTACGACTACTATCTCCGCGCCCGCCAGGCCTTCTTTTCGCTCCGCCGCAAGGGTATAGAATTTGCGCGGCAGATGTTTGCCCGCGCCATCGTGATTGATCCTGCCTACGCCGCCGCCTTCGCCGGTGTCGCCAACTGCTGCTCCTTCCTTTACATGTTCTTCGAAGCGACCCAGGACAATCTGCGCGAAGCCATCACCGCCAGCCGCCGCGCCGTCGAGCTCGATCCCGAATCCGCCGAGGCGCATGCCGCGCGTGGCCAGGCTGAGATCTTCAGCAAAAATTATGCCGAGGCGGAAAGGGAATTCGAGGAGGCCATCCGCCTCAATCCCCGGCTGTTTGAAACCTTCTACTTCTATGGGCGCGCCTTGTTCGCGCAGGGAAAAATGGAGAACGCCGCCGCCCTCTTCCGCAAGGCCAGCGAGCTCGATCCCGCCGATTATCAGTCGATCATCCAGCTTGAAAACTCTCTCCGCGCCCTGGGCCGCAAGGACGAAGCCCGCCAGGCCGCCGAGCAGGCAGTCCATGTGATTGAGCGGCATATCCAGCACGAACCCGGCGATGCCCGCGCATTTTATCTCGGCGGCGGCGCTGCGCTGCTCCTCGGCGATCGCGAACGCGCTCTCGACTGGACTGCGCGCGCCCTCGCCATCGACCCCGAGGAAACCGCCGTCCTCTACAATACCGCCTGCACCTACACCCATCTCGGCGAAACAGATAGGGCGCTCGACCTGCTCGAAAAGGCAATACGCAATGGTTTCGGTTACAAAGAGTGGCTGGAGCACGATCCCGACTTCGATCCCCTCCGCGGCCACCCCCGTTTCCGGGCCCTGCTCCAATCGATGTCCTCAAAGCGCACCGGATCCAATCCCTGAAAGCCCGCGCAATCCAAAGCAAAATCGTCATCTCAGCCGGAGCCGTGGCCCGCAGCCCCACCGCGAAGTGGAGAGATCTGCTGTTCGCTCGAAGCGCAATCAATCCAGCCGACCCGAAGGGCCCGCCGATTCAATTCTGCGCACCCATCAGTGGCCGCTCCGGAAACACCATCACCGTTACCCCCAGCGCAACGAGAATCCCCAGACTCACCTCCAGGAATCGCGCCAGCGCCGCCTGCCCCGGGCCGCCGTCGATCTTGATCAGCACAATAATCGTCAGCGCCACGCCCGCCAGCCGTCCCGCCTTCTCAAACTCCAGCAGGCTGCACGCCAGCAGGCACACCATCACCGCCAGGCCGTACATGACATAGTGTCCATGCCAGACGTAGAACGTCCCCCATCCCATCAGCGCGCCAATCGCCGTGCCGATCAGCCGGTCGCGGCAGGAGATCAGCGTCACCGCGCTGTCCGAGCCCATCACCACAATGGCCGAGATCGCCGCCCAGTAACTGTGCGAAAGGCCAAAAGATTCCCCAGCCACAGGCAGAGCACCGCCGCCACCCCGGTCTTGAAAGCCCCCATCGCGCGGCGGCGAATATTCTTGCGCTGCCACCACCCGGCTGCATCTGCGGCCATCGGTTCCTCCCGCATCTCAACTTAACACGACGTCATCCCGACCGAAGCCAATGTATACGCAGCGTATCGCCCCACCCCGCTCTGTATACACGCGGCGACACCCGCCCATTCGGCTCCATACGTAACTGACTGATTTCAAATCACGTCATCCTTCCGGGAATGGCGCTCTGCTTGCACAAGAAGCCCATGCATCGGGCGGATCGAGCCCAGCGGTGTGCACCGCGCACGTGGCCGGCGCTCATCGTTCACGCGACGCGGGTCATTCCGGTGCAGGGAAGTGCCAGGAGATTCTCATGTTCGTTCGCCGTTGCGTTCAGGGGCTATTGCTGCTCTGCCTTGGTTCTACTCTTGCCGGTTGCGGCAACCCCTCCGGACTGGACTCCGTTCAGGTCACGCCGGCAACTCAGTCCCTGGACGGTACGGTCAGACTGCGCAATTTAACGCGTATCGGGACATTCGGCAATGCGAATCACCTTCGACACAGAACATCACCAGCACCGTGACTTGGAGTTCCACAGTTCCTTCCGTGGCAACAGTCAGAACGACCGGGGTGGTGACGGCCGTAAGTGCGGGCACGACCATCATCACGGCCGAGCGCAACGGCGTTTCAATGGTCCTGGTCAGCTCCACCGCAGACTTCACAGTAACAGGATACAGGCGGAGGCACAGGTGGGGGAAGCGGAGGAAGCATCACTTTCGCTCACCATCATTCCGAGCAGGATTGTCTTTGGCACTTTGGGGGACACCGGGCAGTTCCTCGCGATTGGAACGTTCTCGACCGCGCCAACCGTGAGGGACCTGACCAACTCGGTCACCTGGCTTACTTCCGAACCGAATAAATACCCGATCACCAACAACAACAGCGCGCCGCCGGGAGGTGGCACGGAGAACGGCGGGGTTGTCAGTGATTACGAAGCTAGCGTCGGCAACGTGGGCGCCGCCATCACTGCGGAAGCAACCGACTCAAATGGATCGATAGCCACCGCTACCGCAAACGTCGGCTGCCCCTCTGTTCTTCCCAACCCGCCAACCACCCAGGTTCATGCTTCAATTCTGTCCACAACACTCCTAAGGCAACGCTCACTGTATACAACGAAGGGTTGAATACCACCGACTGGCTGAGTAACGGCTCCATCCGCCACTGGTACGCCGAACGTAATCCATTGCGGCCCCGGCTGGAGCGCCAACGGAGACACTGGGGGGTCAGTCTGCACGGCGACTTATCCCACTGGGCACCACTGTGCACCTTGACTGCGCCTGCTCGAACCGGCAGTCGCATTCGGTGGATGGTCCTCCAACTGCTCCAACACTCGGCCATGTGACACCAAACGGGACCCGAACACTTGCACGGTCACCTTGTCGACGAACGATCGCCAACTCGTGGGAGCCATCTTCAACAACGAATGCACGTAATTCGCAACTTTGCAGAGCCGTTCTTCCGGCGGCGGCTCTCTTTTTCTTTCACATCAGCGTTGCGCGCCGGGACCACCATACCCGCGCCAAACATACTCCAGCGCCTCCGCCAGCGTCTGCCGTTTCACCGCGTGGTCCACATGCCCCGCATTCCGCGCAAACACAAACTGATAGTGATACCCCTTCGCGGCCAGCACCCGCGCCATGCGCTCATTGGCGTCCACCCAGTCGTGCATCCCATCGCGCATGTCATTCGGATTCAGAAGGTCTCTGTCGCCCACCTCCATCCAGATGCGCAAAGGCTTCGCCGCACTCTCCGGAATCAGGTGCTCATGAAACTCCCACGCGCCGTGCGGAGTCTCCGCGTTCCACGGCCACTGCTGATTCACAAATGTGCCCGAGTAGCTCAGCACCCGGTGATACATCTCCGGGTGATACCACGCCATGATCAGCGCACACGCCCCGCCGGAGCTGCCGCCCATCGCCGCCCGCCCGTCCGGATCTTTCGTCAGCCGCACGTGATAGAGCGCCTCCACCTTCGGCAGCACCTCTGTCTCCACAAACTCCGCATAGCGGCCTGACATCGTGTCGTATTCCAGACCGCGCTCGCTCCCCTGCGCATCGCCTCCGCCGTTGCTGATCGAAATCGCAATCATCACCGGCACCTTTTTCTCGGCGATCAGATTGTCCAGCGCGGTAAACAGATCGCCATCCGGCCCATCCGCCCCCACAATGAATGGCGCCACCGTCCCTGCTACATATTGCTTCGGCACATACACCGTCACCCGGCGCGTGTAGGGCGCAGGATGGCTGGTGGTCACGATCAGCCTGGCGGGATCATGCGGATCAGGCGTGCCAAACGTATGCGGCTCCCGCGCAATCCCGGGATAAAGCCGGCTCTCCTCCGAGCGCATCGTGAATGTATACACCGCGCCCTGCGGCACGCCCGCCTTCGCCGTCATCTCCGGAGCCGGCGGATGCGTCGGGCCAAGGATGAAATTCCCATCCGCATCCGCCGGAGCATTCGCGCCATCGGGCAGCTCCGCCGCCGCCACATAACCCCCGGTATGCGGATCGCGAACCGGATACGTCGGCCGCGCCGCCGTAGTCGAGGTCTGTGCCACCGCCTGTGGCATAAACCGCCAGGATTCAAAAGAATCAGCAGGCCGAACCAATACGCAGGCAATCTTGTGCCAGAGATATTCATAAGCAATCAGCCTATCCGCTTTCGCGGTATCATTTCGGCTGACCAGCCTTACCGGAGGCAGAAATGCGCAGCCGATTCTTCCTGACGGTGGTTTGCTTTCTCTCTGTCTTGATCGTTGCTCCCTCGCGAGCTTTCGCGCAGCGCGGGCCGGATATCTTTGTCACCCCCATTCCCAACGCGCCATTCAGCGCCATCATCCAGGTGCAGCGCTCGTTCGTACGCGATGGGTCGATGCCCGCTCTCAAAACCACTCGCGAGATCGGCCGCGACAGTCAGGGCCGCATCTACAATGAGTCCCGCATGCTCGTGCCCCTCTCCTTCATCGGCACACCGCAACTGATCGGCGTTCATCTCTATGACCCGCAGACCAGAGTCTCCACCCGGCTGGATCCTGGTACGCGAACCTTCTGGTCCGGCACCGTGAGCCGTCCTCCTGCAACCATCCCGCCCGCCCTCGTTTACGCAGCGCCCGCCGGCACCAACCTTCCGCAAAGCCAGTTCGTGAAAGAAGAGGACCTCGGCGTTCACGAAATCAATGGTCTCTCCGCGCACGGAGTGCGCGAGACGCAAACTATTCCGGCAGACAGCAGTGGTACTGGCAAGGAGATACTCGTCATAGACGAGTACTGGTACTCCGAGGATCTCCGCATCAACCTGATCATCCGGCACAGCGATCCGCGCACCGGAAGCACAACCATGACGGTTACGAACGTCGCGCGTACCGATCCCGATCCCGCCCGCTTCCGGATTCCGGAAGGCTACAAGCCGGCCACACCGGCCCCCGGCGCCAACTAAACCCGCTTTCCGTTTGTATACTAGCGGTCGCTCCGCTGCAGTCAAAACGAGTGCCCCCAATGAGGTTCTACGAGAATGGCTTTGCACGCGCCCTCCCGTTCGCTGACACACGATTCTGCCCGGAAATCAAAAGCACTCTTGCGGATGGTCTTCTCCCGCGCGATCCCCGCCCTCGCGCTGCTGGTCCTTCTTCATGGTCCACTGCCGCATGCGCCCCTGCTGCATGCGCAGAGCCCCGCTCCCGCCGCTAACGCAGCAGCGACAAAGAGCGTCTGGCGCGTGCAGGAGTTCATGGTGCCCATGCGCGATGGCGTACACCTGCAGACGGCCGTCATTACGCGGAGCGATCAAACCCAGCCGCTGCCCATTCTCCTCACCCGCACCCCGTATGGCGTGCCGACGCAGGAGCAATTCGACAAAGCCGCGGCGGAGCACGGCGCGGAGTGGTTGCCGACGAACTGGAAGGAGCTCGCCGCAGACGGATATATCTTTGTCTTCCAGAATCTGCGCGGACGTTTCAAGTCAGAGGGCGTATTTCTCATGACCGAGCGCTACGACCCCAACGACCCGAAGCAGGCAAACGAGACCAACGATGCCTACGACACCATCGACTGGCTGGTAAAGAATCTTCCGCAGAACAACGGCAAAGTCGGCATCTACGGCGTGTCGTACGACGGGTTGACGGCGGGGCTCACGCTGCTGCATCCGCACCCGGCGCTGAAGGCCATCAGCGAGCAGGCTTCGCCGGTCGACCAGTGGATGAACGACGACATGCACCGCTATGGAGCGCTGCGCGAAAGCTACGCCTTCGAATATTCGGTGCTGGAGCAGGCCGACAAAAACACCAACACGCATTTCGATTTCAATACCTACGACACCTACGAGTGGTATCTGAACCTCGGGCCGCTCACGCAGGCGAATGCAAACTATCTGCACGGAAAGCTGCCCTTCTGGAACGACATGATGGCGCATCCGGACTACGACAGTTCTGGAAGCAGGAAGCGTGGGTGAACCAGCTGCACAGCTCCACGGTGCCCAACCTGAACGTGGCCGGCTTCTGGGATCAGGAAGATCCATGGGGCCCGTGGCAGATCTTCCGCCATGCGGCGGAGAACGACCCCGACCATACCAATCTGATGGTGGCCGGCCCGTGGTACCACGGCGAGTGGCAGGCGCCGGAAGGAGACCGCATCGGCATCGTCCCCTTTGGCGGCCACAAGACCTCGCTCGAATTCCGCAAGAACATCGAAGCAGCATTCTTCCGCTCCTATCTTCACGGCCAGGGCCAAAAGCCGGATTGGCAGGTCACCACCTTTCAGACAGGATCAAATACCTGGCGCAGTTACAAAACCTGGCCTCCCGAGGGAACAAAGCCAACGAATTTGTATCTGCATGCCGATGGCACTTTGTCCTTCACGCCGGCTGCAGCGGGTGCCCCCGAGTATCGGCAGTACGTCTCCGATCCGGCCAACCCGGTGCCGTACCGCGTGCGGCCCATCTCGCCCACCTATCCCGAACCGGAGTGGCGGACATGGGAAGTTGCCGATCAGCGCTTCGTGGACAATCGTCCGGATGTGCTTACGTTCACCAGCGCGCCGCTCGATCACGATGTGGTGGTGACAGGGCCGATTGCGGCGGCGCTCTACGCATCCACTTCCGGAACCGACGCCGATTTTGTCGTAAAGCTGATCGATGTCTATCCGGAAAACGGGCAAAAAAGCGCGGACGACATCGCTCCGGCAAAGCCGAGCGGCTACACAGATTCCCTGAACGGATACGAGTTGCCCATCGCAATGGAAGTGCGGCGCGGACGATATCTGCACAGCTATGAGCATCCGCAGCCGCTCAAGGCCAATCAGCCGGAGAAGTGGGATATTCCCCTGCGCGACCACGATCACGTATTTCTCAAGGGTCACCGCATCATGGTGCAGGTGCAGTCCACTTGGTTTCCCGTCATCGACCGCAACCCGCAGAAGTTTGTGCCCAGCATCTATCAGGCAACAGCCGCTGACTTTGTTCCGGCAACGCAGCGCGTCTACTGCACGCCGCAGTTGCCGTCGCATATCGTGCTGCCCATCGTTGCGCATTAACTTCGTGTCTCGGATATCTATGCCGCAGGCAATTTGTTGATGGATCGATCGCCGTAATCAGCAATAGAAAACTCGAGGGCACGCGCGGCGGCACCAGCGTGCAGTCTTTCAGGTAACCGACGATTCACAAAATCGACAGGCAATAGCGGGAGCGGTCCCCCGCGTGCAGTACAGTATCTTCTCGGCAAACGAAACAAGCTCGCGATCCTCCGCCCGAGCCTTTGCTGTCAAGAAAAAGCCGCGCGCGAAAGTCAGCGTATAGAGCATCCCCCCGAAATGGAGTCAAACGTTGTTGCTTGAATTCCGGATTCAGTCTCAGGATCGCTTCGGGGGGAGCGGCCATGAAAATCATCGCTGTGCTACTCATCTCGCTTGTCCTTGGTGGAAGTGCTCACGCATCAAAACGTCAACGCTACATCCATGAAATCCAGGCCATCGCCAAAGCCAACCAGAAACGCATCCATCGCTATGAGCAGAATCCGCCGCCCGGCGTCACGCCGGACGAGGCCGGCGCCTATGACAGCCTGGTCGAATTGGATCTCTATCTGCTCTATCGCGAGATTCACCTGTATGAACACTCGGCAACCTCGAAGAGCAAAGTAGAAGCGAAGCTGGCGCAGCTATCCCGTGACGTGGAAAACTCACCCGAGAGCCGGCACGAAACTGCTCAGAAAGGGCCCGCGCTCAGGAACAACCCCTAAGCGCAGGCCGGGCGTCATTCACGGCCTTGTGGAGTCACTGATCTAGAATCTGCTCCAGTACGTTCGTCGTGGAGCCCAACATGAGCAGGGTCCTGATCATTGGAAGTCACACGCAGGTGAGCCGCGAAATCGGCGATGCCCTCTCTGCAGAGACCTTTCCCATGCAGTATGCGGCGGGTCACGCCGATGCTCTATACCGCTTGCGCATGCAGTCGTTCGGGGTCGTCATCACCAGTCCCGATAGCGCTGTCGCAGAAGATCTGGCTCTGCTGCGAGGAGATGCGCGCCATCCGGCCCGGGGTCAAGTGCATCGTTCTGGCTGCTCACAGCACTCCGGACGAAGTCATCGCTGCATTGCGCGCCCGCGTCTTTGCCTGCTTCACGCCGCCCTTCGATCCCCAGGAGATCGCAAACCTGGCGCGCAAGGCAGCGTCCGACAATGAATGGCGAGACGACATACAAGTGCTCTCCGCCAGGCCCGGCTGGGTATCGGTCCGCGTCAATTGCCGCCTCATCACAGCGGAACGTCTCATGACCTTCGTGAAAGAGCTGGGCGCACAATTACCCGAGGACACACGCCACGAGATCATGGTGGCCCTGCGCGAGATTTTGTTGAACGCCATGGAGCATGGAGCGGCGTTCAATCCTGAACAGGTGGTGGAAGTCACCGGAGTGCGCACGCGACGCACACTGGTGTTCTACATACGCGATCCCGGCGCCGGTTTCCGCCGCGAATCGCTGAGCCACGCCGCCGATGAAAGTGCATCCGCGGATCCAACCGCCCACATCGAGGAGCGCGAAAAAGAAGGAATGCGCGCCGGCGGTTACGGTCTCCTGGTGGCAGGCGGAGTCGTGGACGAGCTGATCTTCAGCGAAATCGGCAACGAAGTACTGCTGGTCAAGTACATAGAAAACTGACGTCCGTGACGGAGTCAGGAAACCAACGGCAGGCGCATCAGTTGCGAACAGTTCTTCCGCGACGCGCTGGATGATTGCCTTTGGAACCAGGGAAGCTTCCTTCCATGAAGCTTTTGCGACGATTGAGCGCAGTGATACTTTGGAGATGGCGACTTTTGGGACGCCTCCGTGTCCGCGGAAAGGGACTGCGTTCCCTCCTGAACCGTGTCCTTCGAAAAAGCTGCTGAGTCGACTGCTGTCTGCCTGAGAAGCGGAAGCCACAACGGGAAGCCGTCTCCAGTGAAACAAACTGCCTCTTCGCCGGATGCGTCGGCATCCCGACCTCGACAACTCAAACGGCGGGCAGAAGAAGCTGCTCGCCGCTTCACGAACGCTGGGCAAGATATCGGCCATGGACAATCCTGCCTCGCAATTCGCACTGACACGATGCGCTAACTCGCACCGGCGCGTGCGGTTACGGCTTCGACAGACTGCCAAAACTAAGCTGGATGGCTGCGATCGCTATTGACGAAGAACGTTGTAGCAATGGTGCTAATCGAGCAGGTCGACGATGAAGAAGGCATCGGCCAGCTACGCCAACATGGACTGTCTCCTATGGCGATGAGCATCGCGCGATCCATTACGCCGTCATGCACCGTCAGCCTCGAATTGCCCGTCTGCTTATGAGAAAGGCGCGGACGCACTGGTGCGGGTATTACCCGCACCGCAACGCCACGTCGGCCTGGACGTATGGCGTGGGATACGGGGTTACAACGACATGTCGCGATCATTGAGGAAGAAGAAATCGCATGAGAAAAGAGAACCGCAAGGCTCGAACCTGCGCTCGATTCAACCATCGCTCCAGCAACGGAACTCGATAGCGCGAGCGCGCAGCGTAGAAATGGCGATTTGCGATGGTTGCGTTCCGCGCGGTCTTAACCGATTTGTGGAGCACGTGCGGTACTGACAGCAGCGCAAACCAATCGCTGAGTGCCAGGTCTTTTTTGCTCGACGAATGTAGAGTTTTGGAGTACTGACAGGGTTTCTATCTCGGAGATGAGAGACTTGGGTAGATAGTCACGTCATCCGGCCGGACGTGTCAGTGAACAGGATTGGGCTGCCGTGTCGCCTCGGATCACGGCGCGAATCGCCGAATGCGTACATTGTAGGCGGCCGTGCCATCGCCGGCCTGTCGCAGCAGTGGCAAGATGGACGATCTGCTACGGAACGTCTGCGGAGGTCGACTGGTCACCGTCGAGACACAGCCGCAGCTTCTATCGTATAGACGAACGTGCGCCGGCTACTGATGCTCGCAGCTGCTTTTGCCGATCGGTGTGACAGATAGGCTCACTGTGCGTGCAGCAAGATGCTGTCTGGCTTCTGACTGCTGACACAAGGAGCACCGGACGTGCGGATGGCTGTTGACTCTGCCAAAGCGTCGACTGTGCAACGAAAAGATGAGATAGTCCCAGCGCTCAGCGCTAACGATCGCATGGCACGACATACCATTGGTTACGCGCACCGCGAAAGGACTGCAGCGGAGCGAACCTGTGGATGCTCCAGTACGTGCCACGGCAGCCTGGACGCCGACGTCACAGCTGTCCTTTACAGAAGAACGTGGAACCAAAGGACGTAGCCTATCAAGCGACCCGTGAATCCGCAAAATTAGTAACCCATGGAACGCCAAACTATCCCCGAACTCGCAAAGTCTGCCATTTATTTCCACCCAATTTGCTACCCTGAAATCAGGCCTGAATAAAAGAGCTAGGAAAGCCACGGATGACCTCCGTGGCTTTCCTCTTTTAGGGCGAAAGTTGAGCAAGAACTTAACTGCTAAGTCATGTTGCAGAAGGAATGAAGCGATAACGGATCACCTCCGTGGCTTTCCTCTTTTGGAGCGAAAATTGAGCCAGAACCTCGCTGCTAAGTCATGCTGCAGGAGGAATTTAGCGATAAGTCCAGTAGAAAGACGAATTTAGCTCACGGGAGAGGCGGTAAGCCGCACGCTGTCAGTAACTTAGAGGCGGGGCTCCCGCAGCGGGAGGGGGGAGGGGCCCCCACCCGCTACAGGATGTACCGCGACAGATCCTGGTTCTTCACAATCGTCGCCACCATCGCCTGCACGTATGCCGGATCGACCACAACCACCTTCTCGACGCCATGCTCGGTCTGGCGCTCGACCATCGGCAGCGGAACGGTAGCTCCTAGCCCGTCGGCCGAAGCCGCCGCCAGGTCCACCACGCCCTCCGCCGTCTTCTGCCCCTTTTGCAGATCGGGCGCCAGGAAGCTGATCTCGTCCAGCACGCGCTCCATGATGGTGTGCAGCCGCCGCGCGCCGATGTTCTCCGTCGTCTCGTTCACGCGGAACGCGAACTGCGCCATCTCCTCCAGCGCCTCGCGCGTAAATTCGAGCTTCAGCCCTTCGGTCTCGAGCAGCGCCGCATACTGCTTAGTCAGCGACGACTTCGGCTCGGTCAGGATGCGGATGAAGTCATCGACCGTCAGCGACTGCAGCTCCACGCGGATCGGGAAGCGTCCCTGCAACTCGGGGATCAGGTCGCTCGGCTTGGATACATGGAACGCGCCCGCCGCGATGAACAGGATGTGGTCGGTCGACACCATGCCGTAGCGCGTATTCACCGTCGTGCCTTCCACGATCGGCAGAATGTCGCGCTGCACGCCCTCGCGCGAGATGTCCGGCCCATGGCCGCCCTCACGCCCGGCCACCTTGTCGATCTCATCCAGAAAAATGATGCCGGAATTTTCCACGCGATCGACGGCAACGCGATTCACCTGGTCCACATCGATGAGCCGCTGCTCTTCTTCCTGCACCAGGTATTCGAACGCCTCGCTCACCTTCATCTTCCGCTTCTTCGTGCGCTGCCCGAAGAGCCCCGGAAGAACGTCCTTCAGGTTGACGTCCATCTCTTCCTGGCCCTGGTTGGTGATGATCTCGAAGCTCGGCATGTTGCGCTCGCGCACATCCATCTCCACCATGCGCTCGTCCAGCTTGCCCTCGCGGAACTGCTGCCGCAGCTTCTCGCGCGTGCGGTTGTGGCTGTCGCTCGCTTCCTTCGGCGTCTCGACGGTCTGCGCGCTCTCCGGCCCGCGCACGATGTCGATCACCTTGGTATCAGGCTTCGTCTCCTGCTTCGGCGCAGCCGCGGGCGCAGGCAGCAGCAGGTCCAGCAGCCGCTCCTCGGCGTTCAGCTCCGCCTTGTCCTCCACCTCTTCCAGGCGCTCCTCGCGCACCATGTCGATCGCGATCTCTACCAGGTCGCGGATCATCGACTCCACATCGCGGCCCACGTAGCCGACCTCGGTGAACTTCGACGCCTCCACCTTCAGGAACGGCGACCCGGTCAGCTTCGCCAGCCGCCGCGCGATCTCCGTCTTGCCCACGCCCGTCGGCCCGATCATGATGATGTTCTTCGGCATGATCTCTTCCGCGAGATCGGGCGGCAGCTTCTGCCGCCGCATGCGGTTGCGCAGCGCAATCGCCACCGCGCGCTTCGCCGCGCTCTGCCCAACGACGTACTTGTCCAGCTCCGCGACAATCTGCCGCGGCGTCAACTCATCCAGCGACAGCTCCTGGTCTTCCGCTGTGCCTGGTAAATAGATAGCCATGTGCCTGTTCTCCTGCTAGGCGCTCAACTCTTCGATCGTGATCTGGTCGTTGGTGTAAATGCAGATCTGCCCTGCAATCCGCAGGCTCTTCTCCGCGATCTCCCGCGCGCTCAGCTCGGTGTTCTGCATCAGCGCCCGCGCTGCTGCCAGGGCGAACGATCCGCCCGAGCCGATCGTCGCAATCCCCTCGTCCGGCTCGATCACGTCGCCCGCTCCGCTGAGCAGGAACGTCTGGTGCGGGTCCGCCACCACCAGCAGCGCCTCCAGCGATCGCAGCATCTTGTCCGTCCGCCAGTCCTTGGCCAGCTCCACCGCCGCCCGCCCCAGGTTGCCGGCATACTGCTCCAGCTTGCCCTCAAAGCGGCTGAACAGCGAGAAGGCGTCCGCCGTCGAGCCGGCAAATCCGGCCAGGATCTTGTCCTGGTAAAGCCGGCGGATCTTCTTCGCCGAGTGCTTGATCACGCTCTCGCCCAGCGTGACCTGGCCGTCCGCGGCCATGACCACGCTCTTGCCCCGGCGCACACAGATCACCGTAGTGGAGCGGATGCGCCGCCCGCCCGCCAGACTGAGCGATCCCGCTTCGGAACCGCCGCTTGTATATGTGGAAAACCGCCGCGGAGACCCCGCCGGCGGCATTACGACTGACTCTTTCATCCTCTCTTATTACGCTCCCAGCTTAGAAATTTCACTATACGCTCCCAGCCTTACGGCATCTTCCCGGCAGGTGCCGCGCGAGCGCTCGCGCTGCGTGTCGCATTTTGTCGAGAAAACCACACCAACCCCGGAATCCAGACGGTACACAGCAGCGGGGAAAGTGCTTTTGTATCCCTCTTTTGCGCCATCGAGCCGACACCGATTCGTAACTCATGTTATGAGCGTGCTGCGCTATCCTTAGCAGCAGGAAAAGCGAGAGTTGCTGCGGCGCTCTCCGACTCCCGGAGCAATCATGTTCGGCATCACCCCGCGCGAGACCCAGATGGCAAGCGGCATCACAGTCGTAGCCGCAGTGGCCATTGCCAGCGTTGTCTACTGGATGTCGCGCAAGCGCCCCAGCCCCGACGAGCTAGAGCGCGACCGCCGCGATGCTCTGGTGCAGAAGGGCCGCATCATCGATGCCACGGTGCTCGACATCAACGAGCTGTCGCCGGAGGAATCCGACCGGCCGCTCGGCATGCAGCTCATCCTCTATCAATATGATGTGGCAGGCGTCACCTACGAGTGCTCGCAGGATGTCACGCTGCTGCAGCACGTGGTGGACATCCACAAGATCCGTCTCAGCTTCCCGGCATCCGTTCGCTACGACCCGCATAATCCCGGCAACAGCCTCATCGTGGCCGAGAACTGGAGCGGCCTGCGTGACACGGCGAACTCCATCCCGCTGCACCCATTGCGCCGCTCCGGCGCGCGCCAGGCCATCGTCTAGCCGCATCACGCGTCGAGTTTCACGATAGCCGCGCTCGCGGCCGGCACATGGATGCTGCATCCGCCATTTGCCACATGCGCAGACTCATAGCGCCCATGCCACCGGCCATCGGGAGCAACGGCAGCATCGCCCAGCTTGACATTGGTCTTGCTGTCGAGTGACGGTGCCGTAAGCCGCATCACACGCGCTCTGCCGGTCTTTGGTCCCGCCGCGATACGTACCTCCGCATCTGTGGAGACCTCCTTGTTGACGATCACTGCCGTAGCCGCGCCCGTCGCGTCGACCGTGGCATAGGCCGTCAGATCCATCGACCCGGATCGTAGTGCGCCGCAACGCGTTCGCCGCGGCAACCCTCCGCAAAAGCCAGCATGCCGTAGTACTCCGGCGCGGCGGTGAAGTGCCCATGCTCATCATCGGCAATCGGCGAATAGCTGCTGATGAAGTCAAGCTGATTCACACCCGTCTCCATATTCACGCCGGCGGCGCCATGCCATGCCAGCACGCAGAGATAATCGAGCGCCCACAGCGCCGCGGCGAATGTATCGCTGACGCCTGGGCGTCCGCCGCCGGAGAATGAATTGGTTTCGCAGATGCGATAGGGAACTCGGGCGCTGCTGCTCGCCGCATGCATCCGGTCGAGCATCGCAGCGAGTTTCGGATCGGGCTGCAGAAGCTTGTCCATCGTGCTGCGCGGGCTCTGTCCTTCGCGATAGTAGTGATGCGTCAGCAGCCGCAGATCATGGCCTTCGTCGGCCGCAAATCGCTCCACCCAATCTGTCGTAACGGCCGCATCCGGCCCGGCAAACGCAGCATGCGGCAACACAGCGCGAATAGCCGTTTTATAGCGCCGGTACTCCTTCAAGTAATCGTCATAGGAGTAGTGCTGCCGGTGTCCTTCATGCACAAACAGGTCCGGCTCATTGCCGATCTCGAATGCCAGCAGACGATCGCCGGCAGTGCTGGCAACGGCGCGCGCTTCCTCCACCGCCTGATCGATGCTGCCGCCGCCCAGGTTCAGTCCCCAGATCAGCGACCATCCTGTCGCGCGGAGAAAGCCCGCCAGATCGCGCAGGCTCTGCTCGTTGATCACTGTCGCCTTGGGCGCGGAAACCGCGGCCGCGTGCGGTGAGAACGCAGAGTAATCCGAGGTGTTTCCACCAACGCGGATCACTCCGCCCCTGCCAAGCTGGCGTACCAGCTCAACATAAATACGATTGCTCGCACTCAGCAGTCCCGGCGTTGCGACCGACGATATCTCGTATCCCAGCCCCATGAAGTCCGCTGGTATCGGACCAAGGCGCTGGTTGCGATCGATCGTCAGATCGATGGTTCTCGTCGGCCGTGCGTCCTCAGACCAGCCACGCACGCCCGCGGCGCAAGCACAGAACGCGGCACTCCGAAGAAACTCTCTGCGGCGCATTCTGCCATCACACACCATCACCCCGGCGGATGCCATAAGCAGTTTGGCCTACTCGGATTGTGGCGCGGCAAATATCAGCTTCACGCTCTGTGCGGTGTTGCGGCTCTTATCGCCGTTCAACCCAACCGTGATCAGGCTGATGGGCGCGTTTACGCCGCCGTTCGCATCCCACTTCACGCAGAACTGCACCGTCACTTCCAGGCTGTTGAACGGCACCTTGCCGATCGCGTGCGCCATCTGGACCTGCTCCGCAGCCCCGCGAATCGTGGCGTACAACTGGTCTTCCAGCGTGGGCGTAGCATGCGGAGTCAGCCCTGGCTTCGGCTTCGGAACGGCATAGATGAACGTGACATCGTTCGTCACATCCTTTTCATGACTGCCGCCAATGGTGAAGACGAACAGGCTGATTTTTGCGCCGACGGTCGTAACCGCGGTCGTCTTGAAGTCGAACTCCGCCCTGGAGAGCGGCGGTAGCGAGTCCGGTCCGCTACCCAGGCTCGACTGATATCGCTGAAGCGCCGAAGTGACCTGCTGCACCACTGTACAAAGTGGAACGGCATCCTTCTGTCCGGTTGTGCCGGGGCCGGGACAGGTGTCCGCAGCAGCCGGCATTGCGATGAGCAGCAGGATCGCCAACAGAAGTTTGTGCATGCGGTTCCCCTCGTGCATGGAATAGGCACGCGGCCAGCATAATCCCGCGCTGGCAGCGGAGACTAAGCAAATTGGCGATTTTCAACGTCGTTGAGCTTTGTTGAGCGCACCACATACACTATGGGTATGCACGTTCACGGCGCCCAGACCCCGCGCACGCAGCGTATCCTGCGCCTGTCGCTGGCGGCCACGCTCGTCTATGTGCTGATCACATTCTTCGCCGGGCTGCGCGCCCATTCGCTCGCGCTGATCTCCGAGGCCGGCCACAACGTCTCGGACGCCCTGGCCCTGCTGCTCTCCTTCGTCGCCGTGTACTTCCAGGGCCGTCCCGCGTCGGACAAGAAGACCTTCGGCTACCAGCGTGCCGGCGTGCTCGCCGCATTCATCAATGCGCTCACTCTGATCGTCATCGCAGCCGGCATCGCCATCGAGGCGGTGCATCGTCTCAGCAGCCCGGTCACAGTGCAGCCGCGGCTCATGATGATCGTCGCTGCCGCCGGCGTGGTGATGAACGGCGTCATTGCCGCGTTTCTATTCAGCGGCAGCCGCGACCTCAACATCCGTTCCACCTTCATCCACATGCTCGGCGATACGGTGTCGACGGCAGCGGTCATCCTCGGCGGCCTCGCGATCGTATTCACGCATTTCAATTGGATTGACCCGGTGCTCTCGCTGCTCATCGCCGCGCTGATCCTATGGAGTTCTATCTCCATCGTGCGCGAGACGCTGAACATCCTGCTCGAAGGCACACCGCGCGGCCTCTCCGTTCCGGAGATTCGCAACTCGCTCGCCACCATCGAAGGCGTGCTCGATGTGCACGATCTCCACGTATGGAGCCTGGGCTCGCAGACGCGTGCGCTGGCGACACACATCACCATCGAAGACATCCCGCCCTCGGAAAGCAATCGCATCCTCGGCGATATCCGCGAGCACCTGCTGAGCCGATACGGTATATATCACACCACCGTCCAGTTCGAGCACGCTCCATGC
The DNA here is from genome assembly GCA_963790555.1 of uncultured Acidobacteriaceae bacterium. GTDB lineage: Bacteria > Acidobacteriota > Terriglobia > Terriglobales > Acidobacteriaceae > KBS-83. Next base: position 81,741 of record CAWBPB010000007.1, read on the forward strand.
GGCGACCCGCACGGCTGCGTGGAAACCGTCGAAGAAGCGCACGACCACACCCACGCCGGCCACCAGCACTAGCTCCGCGCCAAATTTCGATCGCTTAATTCTTGTCGTCATCTCGACCGGCCGTCTCGCGAAAGTGAGGCCGGCAAAGTGGAGAGGTCTGTTTTCTGGCTAGCGGCAATATCCAAACGTGAGCGACCAAAGGAAGCGAACCGCGCAGCACGCGCCGCAGGCGCTATTGCCCATGCGGCCAGCATTACAATCGCCTCATGCCTGAACCGACTCCGGATGTCCTGACCCGCGCCAAACGCATTCGCCTGCTGCTCATGGATATCGACGGCACGCTCTCCTCTGGCGTGTGCCTCATCTCGCTGCCCAACGATGGCGGCGTCGCGGAGATGAAGAACTTTGATCCGCACGATGGCCTTGCGCTCAAGCTCGCCCACACTATGGGCATTCGCACCGGCTTTATCACCGGCCGCAAATCGCCTGCGGTCGCGCAGCGCGCGCGTGAGTGCGAAGTGGATTATGTCTATCTCGGCCAGGCGACGAAGACGCAGGCCTATGAAGAGTGTCTGCAGAAGGCCGGCGTCACCGATGAGGAGACGGCCTATCTCGGCGACGACCTGCCGGACATGCCGCTCAGCCGCCGCGCCGGTCTCGCGATTGCTGTTGCGAATGCCGCGCCCGAGCTCAAGGCCATCAGCCAGTACGTCACGGAGCGGCGTGGCGGGGAAGGCGCGGCGCGGGAAGTGGTCGAGCTGATCCTCAAAGCACAGGGAGTTTGGGAAACCGCGATTCCGCTGGCGCTTGCCTGAGAATTCACGCAGGCAGTTGCGGCGTTGCCGCGATCAGCGCCTGCGTATACGGTTCGCGCGGCGCACGGCACAGCGCATCGGCTTCGCCCTCTTCCACTACTCTGCCGCGCTGCATCACAACAATCCGGTCAGCCAGATACCGCACCAGCGGCATGGAGTGCGTGATGAACAGATAAGCCATGCCATGCTCGCGTTGTAAATTGCGCAGCAGGTTCACGATCTGCGCGCCGACACTTACGTCCAGCGCCGAGACCGGCTCATCCAGCACCAGCAGCTCCGGTCGCAGGGCCAGCGCCCGCGCGATGTTGATGCGCTGCCGCTGTCCGCCGGAAAACTCATGCGGATAGCGTGCAAGCGCCGAGTCGTCCAGCCCCACGCTCTTCAGCAACTCGCCGATCCGCGCGCGCTGCGCCTTCCGTCCGCGCGGCAGGTGCGCCTCGCTGCCGGCCAGCGCGGAATGAATCTGAAACGGCTCCCAGAGGATCTGCTCCACACGCATGCGCGGATTCAACGCCGCGTAGGGGTCCTGAAAGACCGGCTGCATGCGCCGCCGCATCCAGCGCAGCCGCGCACCGCGTGCGCGGGCCACCACTTCGCTGTCGAAGCGCACCTCGCCGGCCGTCGGCTCAATCAATCCAAGCACCATGCGGGCCACGGTGCTCTTGCCTGAGCCCGACTCCCCAACGACGCCCAGCGTTGCGCCGCGCGCAATCGTGAACGATACGTTATCAACCACCCGCACCGGTCCCGACGAGGAGGGATAGCTCTTCGAGATCGCCTGCACTTCCAGCAGAGCCATGCGCGAATGCTAGAGCATTTTCGCTCTTCCCGTAAGGTGTCGAGCGATACGGGGCCATCCCGTCTCCAGGCTCGCCCGAAAAAACCAGCCGGGCGGCGATATTGTTCGCCGCCCGTGCGTATCGGATGCACCTACTGCTTGACCCATACCGTCGTGATAGGCTCGTTTGTCTTTGCCGGGGTTCCTACATCCGTGAACTTTTTGCCGTCCGCCGACAGGGTCATCGTGCTGTGATAGATCGGCTCACCGTTCATCTTCTCCACCATTTTGAGTGTCCGAGGAGATGTGCGAAGCAGCGAGATAGTGAGACCCTTGGGGACCGTCGGCCCAACGGGCGCGCTCTCCTTGCCGTCGAGTGACGCGTTCAGCACTCCTTTGATCGCAGGGATATTCCAGGAGAGCTCATTCGGACCTTTTTCAGCGATGTCGTAGATCTGCTCATCGTTGAGGTCCGTCTTTGTGCCCTTCCAGCTTCCCATGAGGCCATGTGTGCCGCTGACGCGGGCGTAATCCGACGTGTCATCGAAATTGCTGCCATCGGGGCGGGTGCCCTTGCTTTCCACCTTCAGATTCTTTCCATCCGAGGCAAGCGTCCAGGTGCTCGTTCCCAGATCCACGCCGTTTTGCATTGCGTGACTCTCGTAGGTGTTGTCATCGATCTTCTTCCAGCTCACTTCCGCGCCGGACCAGGTCTGGACAGGGGTCCCGTCCAGCTTGAACTTCGTCGTATGACCTTCAGCCGTGTAGCTCATCTCGCCGCCGGCGCCGGGAGCGAAGTGGATGGTATCGCCGGTGAGTTTGCTTTGCGATGGATCCAGCTTCCACTTGCCTGCCCAGGGGCTTTCAGCGAGCGCGGTGCTGACGGCAGCCAGCATGACGATCGCGACAATTGACCAATAACGAATACGCATGAATATCTCCTGACCTGCGGTTTTCTCGGGGAAGAAGGAAGCGAACGGTCACGCGCGCGTTCGTGGGTTAGGGAAAAGGACCCCACGGACGTACACGGGGCCAGCAGGAGAATGCGCTCCCGCAAGCGAACATGGCAAGGATTATTTTTTGGCGTGAAAGTGCAGCGCAGATAAAAAGGCTGCCGCGGATTCCGCAGCAGCCTCAAAAGCCAAAATGGAATCCAGATGTCTTTAGATATCCAGGTTCTTTACATCCAGCGCATTCTCTTCGATGAACTTGCGCCGCGCATCGACATCCTCACCCATGAGTGTCGTGAAGATCTCCTCCGTAGCAGCCAGGTCCTCGAGCCTTACCGAAAGCAGCGTGCGCCGGTCCGGATCCATAGTCGTCTCCCACAACTGAGGAGCCGTCATCTCGCCCAGTCCCTTGTAGCGCTGCACCTGGTAGTCGCGGCGCCCCTGCTCGATCACGTACTCGAACAGATCGCGCGCGCTCTTCTTCTCGACCGGCTCCAGCGGATTGCGCGGCGCCTTCCGCACGGCCTTGGCAGTCAGCGCCTCGCCCGTCTCGGTGTCGGAGCCATCCTGCGCCACGGACTCTTCCACTGTCTCTTCCGTCGCGGCTTTTCCCTTGGCGGCGTATTCGATGTGGAACGGCGGCTCTAATTCGTCCTTGATCTGCGCGTGCTTCGCCATCATCTGGCGATACTCCGGCGCGGAGGCCAGCGCCCAGTCGACCCTGCGGAGCGCACCCTGCGCATCGGTAAAGCTGACAGACCATGTCTGGTGCTCTTCATCCAGCACCGGCTCGCCCACGTCCTTGAACTGGTAGTTCTTCTTCATCGCGGCAAGGGCCTTATGTAACTGCGCCAGCTTGGCTGGGACTTTGCTATCAGCGGATTCGAAATCCGTGCGGCGCACCAGCTCCAGCTTTGCCAACAGCGAGGTGACCTCCTCGTTGCGAAGCCGCTTATCGACCTTCTCAAAGAAGCCGAGATACTCATTCAACTGGCCCATGAACTTGGTCAGCGCGCTGCCCTCAAGCTGCTTGCGCGCGCCGTCCGCGCCGTAGCGGATGATCATGCCGTCCGACGCGCGCTTCACCATCACCTTCACGAACTCGCGATCGTCCTTGATGTACTGCTCAAACTTGCCCTTCTTGATGCGATACAGCGGCGGTTGCGCAATGTACACGTGGCCGCGCCGGATCAGCTCCTGCATGTGGCGGAAGAAGAAGGTCAGCAGCAGCGTGCGGATGTGCGACCCGTCCACGTCGGCATCCGTCATCAGGATGACCTTGCCGTAGCGCAGCTTGGTCGGATCGAAATCCTCCTTACCGATGCCGCAACCCAGCGCGGTGATCATCGCGCGAATTTCTTCGTGGCCCAGCATCTTGTCGTAGCGGGCCTTCTCCACGTTTAGGATCTTGCCCTTCAGCGGCAGGATGGCCTGGAATTTGCGGTCGCGTCCCTGGCGTGATGTGCCGCCGGCCGACTCGCCCTCGACCAGGTACAACTCGCAACGATCCGGATCGCGCTCCGAGCAGTCAGAGAGCTTACCCGGCAGGCCGCCCCCATCCAGCGCACCCTTGCGCCGCGTCAGATCACGCGCTTTGCGTGCCGCCTCACGGGCGCGTGCCGCTTCAATCGCCTTGTTGATGATGCGCTTCGCAATCGGCGGGTTCTGTTCGAGAAACATCCCGAGCTTCTCGTTGACGAATGCCTGCACCGTGCCTGCGATATCCGAATTCAGCTTGCCCTTGGTCTGTCCTTCGAACTGCGGCTGCGACAGCTTCACGCTGATGACCGCCACCAGTCCTTCGCGCACATCATCGCCGGACAGGTTCTCCTTCACATCCTTGAACAGACCCATCGACTGACCGGCGCTGTTAATGGTGCGCGTGAGCGCGGTGCGAAAGCCGGAAAGATGCGACCCGCCATCGACAGTGTTGATGTTGTTGGCAAACGAGAACACCGTCTCCGAGTAGCCGTCGTTGTACTGCAGAGCGATGTCCAGCTCCACGCTGTCGCGCGAAGCCTCCATGTAGATCGGCTTGTCGTGCAACACCTGCTTGCCCTTGTTGATGTGCTTGATGAACTCGGCGATGCCGCCCGCATAGCGGAACTCGGCGCGCTTCGCTTCGCCGGTCTTCGCATCGGTGACGCGCTCGTCTGTCAGCGTCATCGTCAGGCCTTTGTTCAGGAACGCGAGCTCGCGCAGGCGCTGCGCCAGCGTGTCGTAGTTGAACTCCGTGACTGTGAAGATCGACTTGTCGGGCAGAAAATGAATCTTGGTGCCGCGCCGCTTGGTGGTTCCCGTTTTCTTCAGCTTCGAGATCGGCAGGCCCTTCGCGTATTCCTGCTCATAGGTATGCTCGCGCCAGATCTCGACCTCGAAGGCCTGGCTCAGCGCATTCACGCACGAGACACCCACACCATGTAGACCGCCGGAAACTTTGTAGCTCGATGAATCGAACTTCCCGCCTGCGTGCAGTTTTGTCAGCACCACCTGCACCGCCGGCAGCTTCTCACCGCCGGGCAATGTCATCTCGTCAATGGGGATGCCGCGGCCGTCATCGATCACGGTGATCGAGTTATCGAAGTGGATGATGGTCTCCACCCGCGTCGCGTGTCCTCCAAGCGCCTCGTCCACCGAGTTGTCCACCACCTCATACACCAGGTGATGCAAACCCATCTCCCCGGTAGACCCGATGTACATAGCCGGCCGCAGGCGAACCGCCTCCAGGCCTTCGAGCACCTTGATGTTGCTCCCGGTGTAGCTGCCATTCTTGGCGGCTTTGGCTTCTTCTTCGGGTGGGAGGAGGGCTGCTGCGATCTCTTGAGTGGACATGAAACTCCGTGATTGCCAGGGGGCTCTCGCGCAAGCGGTTGAACCCAACTAAATAACTGTATTCAAACGACTTGTGTGGGCCCGTTCGGTATCTTTATTGTATCACGCTGAGGGCTGTTTCCGGGCTCGCTTAAAACTGCTTCCTGGCAGTGCAGAATCAGTGTCTTCCGGTGGATTCCCGAGCCGCTTTTGCGGCGCACCGCGGTGGGACGAAGACAGGGCGAAAGATCACCCGTTGGAATCGACGGTAATGCTCGACCGTTACTCGAAACCTGTGGAGTTACGTTGAGGGCCATGATAGTAGCGGTCTATCTTCGGGTAGGACATGTTTTCGCTCCTCCCTCATTCCGTCATCGATTGGCTCCGGCTCATCACCGGTCTCGAAACAGCGCTGCTGCTGGCTGCTTACGCCTGCGGCCTGCGGCAGGATCGTGTCTACCCCGCCATGCGCGCCTATCTGCTGGTGAACGCGATCGCCGGAATTCTTGTTTGCGCGCTCCTCAGCGTTCCCGGACTGCTCGCTGGCTCCAGCGCCGCGCTCGTCTATTGCACGCTCTTCGGGGTGGCCTATGGCGCGGCCGGTGTGCTCACCTTCCTGACCGCGCAGCAGATCTTCCGCGACGCATTGCAGCCATTGCCCGGACTTCGCCGGCTCGCTCTCGTTGTCTTCCGCTGGGTGGCCGTCGTATCGGTCGCGCTCTCCGTCCTGCCGGCCATCGTGCCGCTCTTCTTCCGCTCGCAGTCGCTGCCGGTCACGGTGCTGCAGGCCATGCGCTGCGTCAGCGTGCTCGAGTTCTGCCTGCTGGCCTTCATCCTGCTCTCCGCGCAGGCTCTGGGAATCTCCTGGCGCAGCCGTATCGTCGGCATCACGCTGGGTTTCGGCGTTCTGGCGGTCGTGGATACGGTCTGCTTCATGTTCCTGTTGCGGACGGGCTCGCATCTCCTGCCCTGGGTGCTGGTGCGGGAAACGGGAAGCGCCGTCGCAGCCGCTGTCTGGCTCGTCTCGCTGCTGATGCGCGAGCCGATTCGCGCCGCCGTCAGCCTGGGAAGCACCTCGCAGTTGCAGAAGTGGAATGAGATCGCCATGGCGCTCGGCAAGCCGGTGCCTCACATCGCGCTCGGACAGCCGGAGCCCTCGCCCTTCTTCCTGCAGGATGTCGAGGCCGTCGTAGACCGCGTGTTGAGCCGCAACGAGGTCGAACCGCCCGGCGCTCGCTAATCCTTACCAGAGACACAGCAAAAGGCCAGGGCGGGTGCCCTGGCCTTTTGTCTTCCGTGACGGATACGTTATGCCGTAGGCAGCTCTGCCGCTTCCACGGAGACGAAGCGCCCGCTCTTGCCCTTGTCCTGGAACTTGATCTTGCCCGTTACCTTGGCAAAGAGCGTGTCGTCGCTGCCGCGGCCAACATTCAGACCCGGCTTGATGCGGGTGCCGCGCTGACGCACGATGATCGAGCCGCCGGGCACGACCTCGCCGGCAAACCGCTTCACGCCCAGCCGCTGTGCGTTCGAGTCGCGGCCGTTTTTCGAACTGCCTAATCCTTTTTTGTGTGCCATCTCAGGTCCTCTGAATTCTCAGTCGATACTTTCGCGGCGCTTACTTTTCCGCCCGGTAGGTAGTGCCGTCTACTTCGATCTCGTTGATGCGCACCTGCGTGAATGCCTGGCGGTGCCCCTGCAGCTTCTTGTACTGCTTCTTCCGCTTGTAGTGGAAGACCAGGATCTTGTCGCCGCGGCCATCGCCCAGCACCGTCGCTGTTACCTTGGCGTTCTGCGGCTTGTCCAGAGCGCCTTCCGAGGTCGAGGCCGCCAGCACTTCGCTGAACTCGATCGTCTCGTTGGCCTCGACTCCGGTCTTCTCAATGCGCAGCACATCGCCGGGCGCTACGCGATACTGCTTCCCACCAGTGCGGATCACCGCGTACATAAAACCTCCACAGCTCCTCAGAAGGAACCGGAACTCAAACTCAGTTTGGGCGGATACATGCTTTCGCATACTCGCGCACTGGTCATTTCCCAAAGCTGGGCAACGAATCAGGGCTGCGGTAGGGGCCTCTTCGCCGAGTCTGATATCAATCCAATATCAAGACAGAAAGAGGCGCGGGCAGAATCGCCGGAACCTACTTAGTCTAGCGGGAGATGCCGCCAGGGTCAACCGCTGGGCCGGTGCTTCGACGCTGTTCTGTGCTCTGGAAAAGATAAACACCCAGCAAGGCGATCAGCGGCTCCAGCGGATGCCGGAAACGCGCATGCACGGTCACGAAGTAGTACATCGCCGGCAGCGTCAGAAACACAAAGAAGAACAGCCACGCCCCATGCATCCGCCGCCGGAGCGCCAGCAGCAGTCCCAGCAGCCCGGCCGTGCTCAGAAAGGCGAAGTTCAGGCTGCGGAAGAACCGGCTCATAGCGTTCCCGCTCGCCGACGGCACGCTGAACCAGAAGAAATACAGTCGTTTCAGCGAATTCCGGACGAACAATCCCGGGTCGGCGCGGATCGTTTGCTTCGCCAGCTCGCCACGCATTTGCGCGTAGCGATACTCGCCCATCTGCGCATACAGCCGAAGCTGTCGCGGATCCTTCTGCGGGTGGTTGTACTCCATCAATAGCCCCGTGGCGCCCGGCCCGTTGCCCAGATACAGCTCGGCTCCGAAATTCGCCCGGAGCGGCACGAAATGATGAAAGACCCGCGCATTGCGCACCATCCAGGGTGAGAGGACCGCAAGGAACAGGATCCCGCTCACGCACGCGCTTGCCAGGTTGCTGGGAAGCGCGCGCCGCTGGCCGGTCAGCACCCAGATTCCCGCAAAGGGCAGAAACAGCACCAACGCCGGGTTAGCGAGCGCAATGGCGCCCCACAAAAGCCCAAACAGCACCCAGTCGCGCAGCGCAAAACGCCCCGGGCGGTCCGGCGACCGCTGGTACATCCGCAGCGCCAGCGCGAAGGCACAGGTGAAGAGCAGAGTGCTCAGGCTGGTCTCCCATATCCAGCGCACCGCATACTGCATCGCCGCCGGGTAGAGTGCCCACAACCAGACCGCCCAGCTGCGGATGCTGTCTGCTCGCTCCGGACCCAGGGACCCAAACGACCGCCGGGCGATCGCAGCCATCGGAAAGACGGTCAGCGCGCTGAACAAGGAGTTCAGCGTCAGCAGAATCCAGGCCGAGGCCGCCGTATAGATGCCGGTCAGCTTGAAGACCAAGGCCACCAGTAGCGGATAGAGCGGCGTAACCCACGCGGTAGGGCCGGTATGTCCCGCGAAGGGGTCGGCATAGCCATGACCGGTCACCAGCGCGCGGGCGACGCGGCCCATCTCCCAGCCGTATTCGAAATGATCGGGAAAGGGCCGGACGCGGTACGTATGCGCCAGCGTGAGATACGCCACCCGCACCAGAAAAGCCGCCCAGAAAGCGGCTTTCGTCCCGCCGAAGAGACTCCGGCTGTGTTCTTTCTGCGGTGGGCTATGAAGCGTGGCTGCCATGGGTTCTGGTACCAGTATGCCGGTACGATCTCGCCGAGTCTCAATTTGGAACTGGGACAGGAACATTTCCCAAAACTCGCCGATGCGAATCCGCACCGCTCAAGGTGCGCGGCTCGCATCTGCAAGCGCTTTCACGAACCTCGTAAGCTTATGAATTAAGACCGGTTATTTGATTTAATGCCCTCATTTCTGTTCACATGTTCCACGTGGAACATTCGGAAGGCTCCGGCACCTCTTTGCCGGATCGGATGTGTCGCGATACACTAAAAGCTCGCAAAGGCGGCTCCGACGCGCATCTGCGTGCCTGGCTGGGTGGACTTCCCGCAGAATGCAGCCGCCGCGTACAGGTTTCCAATCGAGTTCTGGAGTTTGGTCATGGCACAGGTATGTGAGGTTTGCGGCAAAGGTCCGCAGTTCGGCAACAACATCTCCCACGCGCACAACATCAGCCGGCGTCGCTGGAACGTGAATCTGCGCCCCGTGAAGGCAAAGGTCGGCGGCGGCAACAAGCGTATCCGGGTATGCACCAGCTGCATCAAGGCCGGCAAGGTCACCAAGGCTTAAGCTTCGTCATATCCAAAGAAAAGCCCCGCGCCTGCGGGGCTATCTTCTTGGAGGGAGAAGGAAATCTACTTCTCCTCAGGGTCAAAGTTCAGCGCCGCCGAGTTGATGCAGTAGCGTAGCCCGGTAGGCTTCGGCCCGTCGGGAAAGACGTGGCCCAGGTGCGCGCCGCAGCGGGCGCAGGTCACCTCCACCCGCTCCATGCCATGACTGGAGTCAGTGTGGGTCTCCACCGCCTCTGCGTTTACCGGCAAGAAAAAGCTCGGCCAGCCGCTGCCGGATTCGAATTTGGTATCGCTCTTGAACAGCTCCGCATCGCATGCGACGCAGTGATAGATGCCATCAGCGTGATTGCGATAGAGCGCACCGGAAAACGCCGGCTCCGTGCCTTTCTCCCGCGTGATGTGATACTGCTCCGGCGTCAGTTGAGCACGCCATTCGGCGTCTGTCTTCTCTACCTTTGCCGCAGTCGTCTCTACTTTTGTGTCGGCCATCAAAAACCTCACTCTCTCTGACCATTAGATGGATGTTTATCGCCTCGCGTTACAGGTGCGCGATGACCTCGATTTCGACCAGCGCATCCTTCGGCAGCCGAGCCACCTCCACCGTGGAGCGCGCCGGGGGGACCACGCCATCGCCGGCGAAATAGCGGCCATAGACCTCATTCATCGCGCCGAAGTCGCCCATGTTCTTCAGGAAAACCGTAGTCTTGACCACCTGCGCGAGGCTCGCGCCCGCGGCTGCCAGCACCGCTTTCAGATTCTCAATGGCCCGCGCGGTCTGCTCCGCCACCCCGCCCGGCACGACCGCGCCGCTGGCCGGATCGAGCGCAACCTGGCCGGAGGTGTACAGAAAACTGCCCGTACGGATCGCCTGCGAATAGGGGCCGATCGCCGCCGGGGCCTCTTTGGTGCTGACTGCCTGCTTCGAATCGCTCACGCGCATGCTCCTTGAAATTGCTTCCATCGAAATCCGCTTCACCCATCATAGGCGAGAGTCAGCGGCGTCCCAGGGCGGAGAAGCCGCTGGCCGCGGCCGATCCCGTCTCGTCGTCCTGCTTCGGCAGCAACAGGTCCAGCAGCATGCTCTTCCAGCCGCTGGCGCGCCGTTGGTAGTCGCCGCGATAAGCCGCCATCTTCGATGGCCGCGTCCAGCGATGCCGGGGAAGAGTGATCCGCATGCCAAGGAAAGCGTGCTGCCGCACAAAGTCATCTGCGGTCGCGTTGCGCAGGGATGGTGGAATTCTGCGCACGCAATCGAGCAGCAGCTCGATCTCATGCCGATGCCAGTCCGGGCCCATCCAGTGCTCGCGGGCGTGTTCCGAGAAGGGCCTCTTCCGCGGTCCGGTGCCGGTCCCAACCTGCTGCCGGGCATGGATGCGATACCGGATGAGCGGCTGGTCGAGAAAGCCAACGGGCGCCATGCACGCGATCACAGCGGCGATCCAGCCATCGTGCAGCCATTCCCCGGTGGCCGGGCAAAGGTACTCGCGTAGTGCAGTGCGAAACATCATGGTGGCGCCGGTAACGAAACGGTATCGGATCAGCGGCAACATGTCGCCGTCTCGGATACGTTCCCGAATGGTCTTGTCAAAGGTGAAGTTGTCCCAGAGCTGGCCGGGAAGCCGTCTTCCTGCGTCGTCGATCAGGTCGCCGTTCGAAAAGACCAGCCCCAGCCGGGGATCGTCGCGAAGAGCCCGCGCACATTCCGACAGCCGCTTAGGATGCCAGACATCATCCTGGTCACAGAACGCGATCAAACTGCCTGCGCAAAGCCGCATGGCGCGATCGAAATTGTGCGTCGAACCCAGGTTTGCCGGGTTGACGTGGATGCGGACAGGAAAGGGAGCCATCCGCGCAAACGATTCGAGCAACTCCACGGTGTTGTCTGTAGAGCGGTCGTCACAGACCACCAGTTCATCGGGCAGACGCTCCTGGGCCGCGAGGCTGGCAAGCTGCTCCTCGAGAAATCTGGATCCGTTATAGGTGCAGAGCGCGACCGAGATCGTCTCGGCTTGCGGACCGCTATGCACGGTGTCCTTCCGGATAGCGGGGCGGCATCGGCCGCAGACGAAAGGCCTGCGCGGCACGCATCCGCCAGACGCGCTTGTCCCCGCAATGGTTGCGGTAATCGCGGCTGGTTTTGAGCAGCCACCAGCGGAAGAAAAGGCGGTCGGCGGCGTTGCCGAATCTTAGAACATAACGCGTCTGCGCGGCGAGCACGCTCCAGTGCCGCCACATCGGCACTGAGTCAATCTCGATGTGGGACAGATTCTGCTGGAGCACGGTGCGCATCACCCATAGCCGGTAGCCCTGCAGGTGCAATTGCTCGAAGACGGCGTGATCGAGATAGTCGAGCCAGAAATCTTCAGGAAAGCCGCCGATGTTCTCTAGCGCACTAACACGAAGCGCTGCCCCGGAGTTGTATGCCGTGAGCGGGCTCTCTGCTACACCGGTGACATGTTCCTCGACGGCGTCAGGTTTATCGGAGAATTGCCGACGTATCAGCCGAAAAAAAGGTGCAGCGGGTGAGTAGAGGCGGGTGCCCGCCCACAGCTTGGGCACAATCGCGCCGATCTGTGCCTGTGATTGAACAGAATCCACAGCGTCCAGCAATTCTGCCAGGTATTCGTGCGAGAGCCGCGTGTCCTGATCGAGCAGGAGCAGCCAGGTGCTGCCATCCGCTTTCGCACGCGCGAGGCCGGCGTTGTAAGCGCGGGCCAGCCCGCCATTCGAGACATCGTGGATATAGTGTGCCGCAAGCGGTATGGAAGGCAGTTCGTGCGGTTGCGGCGAGTTGTCGTAGATCACAAGCGAGATGCGCTGTGCCGCATCGCTCCGGCTGCCCATCGCCTCCAGAAGAGAACAGAATGCCGCGCTCTGAGCGGGTGACTGACCATAGAGAACGAGAACGGCAGTGAGATGCGCGGCTTGTGTCATAGAAAGCAGCAGATAAGGCGAACGTGGATCATCAAGCGGCGCAAAAATCAGCAGCGCAATATCAGGATACCGCCCTGCGCATCATCCGCGTCATCTGCTTGCGATCGTTGGCTGCAAGTCCCACCCACCAAAGGATGGAGGCGGTCGCGATTGCCCACAACGCCAGAGCCGGCCCAGGAAGGGGAAAAAAGGAGAACCGCCGCCAGAAAGGCAGGCACAACAACAGTGGCAGAAAGCTGAGCAAGGGGCGCAGGACACCCTCGCGGATGAGATCTGTGCGCACCACAGATACAGCGGCGCGCGTGCGAGGCATACTGATCAGCAGGTGCGCAGCCACGCCGGTGAATGCGCCGATCAGCGTTCCAGCGGCGACGCCGATCGCGCCATAGCGCCGCGCCAGCAGGATGCTGCATGTCAGGTTAACGATCGCCTCCAGCACCGGCGATACAGTGGCAAATCTTTGTTGGCCCAGTCCCACCACCATCAGCGCGTAAGGATATGCGAGCTGCCGCACAACGTTCGCAACCACCAGCACTTCCAGATATACCAGCGCGTGTGAAGCATAGTGGCCGCCAACCCAGATTCGTAACAGTGGGAATCCTAAAAACAGGAGCGGAATGCCGAGCATGCAGAGCAGAGCCGTGGAGAGGCGAGTGGCCCTCACCAGCAGTGCGCCGAATTCGTCCGCATTGCGATGCACCTGCAGCGACGAAATCGCCGGCAGCAGCGGGCCCAGCAGATTGCTGACCAGCAGCAGCAAAAAATTCGTCGCGCTGGCAGCAACGGCATAGTAGCCCGTGTTCTTGTAATCGAAGTGACCCACAATGGTCGTGTCGAGTCCACTGATTAATAGATTGCCGATGGTCCAAATGGTGAGAATGCCGCAGTACTCCAGCAGGCGGCTCGAAGTATTTCTGTCGAAGCCAAATAGCTTGAACCCGATGCGGTTGCTGGCATAGCGTTTCCACCCGACGAACTGCAGCAGCGCTGTGCAGATGTTGCACGCCGCCATCAGCAGCGCCAGCTCCACCAGCGTGCCGTGCATCAGCAGCAGAACGATGAGCCCAATCGTTGAGACGACTCGGCTGGTCGCGATTAGCGCCGTAGGGAAGCCATACTCTTGCAATCCGGTGAAGGTTGCAAGAAAGACGCCGAAGGGCAACGAGAAGGCCACCGAAAGGCCAACCGCCAGCAGTCCGCAGCGCATATCGCCGACGACAGTGGCAGGCATTTGCGCAAAAAGATGCGGGACCTGCCACACCATGCCGACGATAGCGATCGCCCCGATGATCGCGGCTCCCACCATCGACGGTGAACGCGGTGCTGATGGTCTTGCGCGCAGCGCCGGTGTTGCCGGCCGCATGATACTCCGCCACGAATTTGCCGATGGCGGTCTGCAGTCCAAGATCAAGGAAGTTTACATACGCACTGAGCTGCAGGATCAGCACCCAGGCGCTGTACTCCACGGTGCCCATGTGGTGCACCAGGAAGTGCGGCAGCACCAGGGAAATAAGCATGCCCAGAAAGACTCGGGTGAGATTCGAGGCGGACCCCTGCAGGATCCTGCGTTTGTCGAGACCGGACATGAGGCGAACTCGATTCACCTTATCAGAGGAGGCATGTGATCCGGTTGTGCCTGCTGTTTCGCGAGATTACAGGCACAGCCGCAGGTGAATCGGCACTCTGTGAAAAGGGTCTAGACTTTGCTGGCGCGTTCTACATCGCGCACGCCGGGAAGTGTGCGCAAACCGGTGACGATTCTGTCCAGATGCGCGACGTCCTCGGCCTCAAGGATAAATTCGACGATCGCCTCGCCGTCTTTGCCGGCGCGTGAGTCGACGCTGCGGATGTTGGTGCCGTCGTCGCTGATGATGGCGGTAAGGTTTTTCAGCATGCCGGCGCGATCGTCGCAGTAGACGACTACGCGGACGGGATAGGTCTGCTGCCGGCCGCGCTCATCGGCCGCGTTCTTCGACCACTCGACGGAGATGCGGCGGTCGGCCTCGTAGAGCAGGTTCTGCACATTCGAACATCGCCGCGCGTGGACGGCAACACCGCGCCCGCGCGTCACGTAGCCGATGATCTCTTCGCCGCGAATCGGATTGCAACATCGCGCGCGATAGACCAGCAGGTCGTTCTGGCCTTCTACCTCCAGCGCCTCGGTGCGCGGATTCAGGTGCAGCTTCTTTACCGTATCGGCAGTCGCGGCTGCTTCCACATCCGGCGCGGACGGTGCAATCAGGCTCGGCTCAAGCTTATGCAGCACCTGGCGCGACGAATATTTGCCGAAGCCGATGCCGGCCAGCAGGTCCTTCTCGCCGCCCACGCCGTATTCATTGGCAACGCGCGTGTAATCCGCTTCGGTGAAGCGGGCGAGCGCGACTTTGTATTTGCGCGCCTCGCGGTCCAGCAGCTTGCCGCCAATGTCGATCGCGCGCTCGCGCTGATGCTCGTTCAGCCAGTGCTTGATCTTGTTGCGCGCCCGCGAGCTCTTGACGAAGGTCAGCCAGTCGCGGCTCGGCGTATGGCCGTTCTGCGTCACGATCTCCACGATGTCGCCATTGCGCAGCCGTGTGCGCAGCGGCACCATGCGGCCGTTCACCCGCGCGCCGGTGCAGCTCTGGCCGACCTCGGTGTGGACCGAGTAGGCGAAGTCCACCGGGCTCGCATCCTTGGGCAGCACGACCACCTTGCCCTTCGGCGTGAAGGTGTAGACCTCTTCCGGATACAAGTCGATCTTGAGTGTGGAGAGGAATTCGTTCGGGTCAGACATCTCCCGCTGCCACTCCACCAGCGAGCGCACCCAGGCCAGCCGCTGCTCATCCTTGCTGCTGATCGGGCCGCCGTTGGCCTTGTACTTCCAGTGCGCGGCAATGCCTTCCTCGGCCACGCGATGCATCTCTTCGGTGCGGATCTGCACCTCGAACTGGTGGCCGCCGGAGCCCATCACGGTTGTGTGCAGCGACTGATACAGATTCGGGCGCGGCATCGCGATGAAGTCCTTGATGCGCCCCGGCACCGGCCGCCAGATCGAATGAATCAGCCCGAAGATGGCATAGCAGTCCTGCACGCTCTTCGTGATCACGCGCACCGCCAGCAGGTCATAGACCTGGTCGACCGACGAGCGCTGCTTCTGCAGCTTCTGATAGATGCTGTAAAGCCGCTTGATGCGCCATTCAACGCGCGCTTCGATCTTGTGCTCCTTCAGCTTTTCCTGCAGCGTCCGCTCGACGTCCTCCAGGAAGTCTTCGCCTTCCTTGCGGCGTTCGTCGATGGCCGCCTGCACCTTGTCGAAGCTCACCGCGTCGACATAGCGGAAGGACAGGTCTTCGAGCTCACCGCGCACCTTGCCCATGCCGAGCCGGTGGGCTAGCGGAGCGTAGATGTCCAGCGTCTCCTGCGCGATCGCCTGCTGCCGCTCCACGCGCAGGTGCTGCAGCGTGCGCATGTTGTGCAGCCGGTCGGCCAGCTTGATCAGCACGACCCGCACGTCGGTCACCATGGCGAGCAGCATCTTGCGCACGTTCTCGGCCTGGCGGTCTTCGCTGTTGGCGAACTGGATTTTGTCGATCTTGGTGACGCCCTCGACGATGTGTGCCACCTGTTCGCCGAAGAGGCGGGTGATGTCGTCGGCCGTCACCGGGGTGTCCTCGACGGCGTCGTGCAGCAGGCCGGCCGCGATGGCGGTCGAATCCAGCTTCATCTCGGCCAGTACGTGTGCGACCTCCAGCGGGTGCAGCACATAGGGCTCGCCCGAGGCGCGTACCTGCCCTTGATGATGTTCGAGAGAAAATTCCCAGGCGCGGCGGATAATCTCGACATCGTCGCCGGGACGATGGGCGCGCACGGTGTCCAGCAGCGCGCGGAAGCGCGCGTCGATCAAGGCTCGACTCTCCCGTGCCTCGGAGGAATCCGGCGGGGCAGGGCGCGATGCAATAGGGTCGGGCGGCGTTGTACGCGCGGTCGCCATGCCTGATTATAGGCTGATGACCTTTCAGTTTCAGGAAAGCCCTGGCAAGAGAGCGTTCCCAGCGCCATGACCAGAGCCCGGCAAGCCACTTCGCGGAAGCCCGAATTCGCCCCCCGGCCGCACACCACCGGCATAGCGGGCACGCGCCGCCGTCGTCAATAGGCGGGCCGCCGATCGCCTGCGCGCCGGCCATCCCTGGGTCTATGCCTCGGACGTGGTTGAAGTTACGGGTGAGGAGCGGCGATGCCCCCGCCGGCCTGATTTCTGTTGCCGACCAGCGCGGCATTCCGCTTGGCACCGCTCTTCATAGTCCGGAGTCGCAGATCGCGTTGCGGCTTGTGAGCCGCGAGTTGCTCACGGGAGACAGCGAGTGGATGGCGCTGATCGAGACCCGGGTGCGCCGCGCCGTCGCCTTACGCGCCTCGATGCAAACCGAAGCCTGCCGCCTCGTCTTCAGCGAAGCCGACGAGCTGCCCGGCCTCATCATCGATCGCTACGGTCGGCTAGTGCTGATGCAGATTCTGGTTCGCGGACTCGATCGGCCCGAGGTGCGCGAGCTGCTAACGCGCGTGCTGATCGAGGAGATCGCTCCCGAAACCATCATCGAGCGCGGTGACGCCCGTATTGCGGCGCTCGAAGGGCTCGAGACGCCGGCTCTGGCGACGTTGTACGCGAAGGACCCGGCGCCTCCGGTTCTGCAGACCACCTTCGAGCTCAACGGCCTGCGCTTTGCCTACGACGCCGCTTCCGGGCAGAAGACCGGCGCCTTTCTCGACCAGCGGTTGAACTACGCGGCCGCCGCGGAGCATGCGCGCGGCGAGGCACTGGACGTCTGCACCTACCAGGGCGGCTTCGCGCTGCACATGGCGCAGCGGTGCTCGCGCGTCACGGGCGTTGACGCCTCGCGTAGCGCGCTGGAGGTTGCCGAGCAGAATTTGGACGCGAACCGCAGCAGGCTCTCTGCCCAGGTGGATTGGATCGAGGCCGATGCCTTCGATCTGCTGCGCGACTGGAGCGACGCCGGTACGGAGTACGACACCATCGTGCTGGACCCGCCTGCCTTTGCGAAGAGCAAGCGAGCCGTGGAAGGCGCGCTCCGCGGCTACAAGGAGTTGAACCTGCGCGCGCTCAAGATGCTTCGCCCGGGCGGAGTGCTGGTCACCTGCTCCTGCTCGCACCACATCTCCGCTGCTGACTTCACCGCAACCGTAGCGGCCGCGGCTGCCGATGCCGGAAGGCGCGTCCGGCTGCTGGAGCGCCGTGGCGCCGCGCCCGACCACCCCGTCATCCTCACCATTCCTGAGACCGAATACCTGAAGTGCCTGATTTGTGTTGCGGAATAGGGGCGGTCGAATAGCTACCCGTTCGCGGCGCGTATCCTGAAATAGAGAGACATCATGAGCCACGAAGGCATTCGCATCGTCGATGAGCGAGAGGCGCGTCGTGCCGATCGTCCCCCGCTTCCGCGCGACGCCGTCGATCCGGCAAAGGTGCGCGTCCACAAGAGCGAAGGCACCGGCATGGAAATCGACTGGAAGGACGGCCACCGGAGCGCGTGGAGCTTCCGCTGGCTGCGCGATGCCTGCCCCTGCGCTACGTGTCATGAGGCGCGCGAAGCTGCCGGTCTCGCGCCGGGCGAGCGCAAGCCCGCTCCCACGCAGCTTCTTCCCATGTACGAGGCTCCGCCACGCCCCAACAGCGTGGAGCCTGCGGGCCGCTATGCGGTGGTCTTTCACTGGAACGACGGACACTCCAGCGGCATTTATTCGTGGGATTTCCTGCGCCGCCACTGCCAGTGCGAGGAGTGCCGCCAGCAACGCGGATGATCGTTATTGCTTGGGGTGGCGATTCTTCAGGAAGTGGTGCTCGATATCCGGCAGGAACTCGATCAGCTCCGAACCGATGACACCCTCTGCCGTCACTGTCATCGCACCAATGACGGTCTTCTCAAAGCCGGCGTCTTCATCGGGATAGTACAGGTTCGAAATGCCGCCGGAGATGAAGTTGCCGGCCACATTGGCATAATTCGGCCCCCATGTGCCGTTGTCGCGGCGGCACCATAACGCAGTTTCGGCGGAGTACCCAAAACGCCGCACGAACGAACCGGACCCCATGCGGTAGTAGCGCGGGTCTTCTCTCAGCAGCACCGGCAGCACGGCGTTGCCCCAGAAGTTGCCATCCGCCGTATCCGCATAGGAGGCACCGAAACGTTTGAAATAACCTTCGGCGCCCTGCCCGAATCCGTAACGCACTTTGGTCGGCTTACCGGTCACGGGATCGATCACAGTCTTGGTGCCGGAGTTGGTGTCGCGCGCCTGCCCTATGCCGGAAAGAACGGCATCCTGGGCAAAGACAAACGGGTCGGTCGTACTCTTCCGCATGAGCTGAAACTTTTGCTTCGGCCGCAGCGCCGGGATATTTCGCGAGTTCGCCAACGATACCGTCTGGAACATGGGCATCACGCCGAACGCGCGTTGCTTTTCCTCTTGCCTTAACACTTCGTCGGAGCTCTGCGAAGCAGCGCTTTTCTGGGCATCCGGCTGCGGATCCTGCGATGCTGCCGAGGGCTGCGAAGTGCTGGAAATCTGCGCTATCGGTGCATCCGGCAATCCAGAATCCGCCGCGACTTCCTGCGCACGGGCCTGTGCCAGTGTGAGGGCCAGAGTGCTGGCTGCAGCGAGGGATGCGAACACACCCCAGGGGCGCAGAACGTACACGTGGATGGGACTCCTTGCTGGGACCTGCTGGAAGGGATGATTTCACTCTGGCAGAGTGCGGTGCTGTCGCGGTGGCACGGGCGCAAGCAAGGCAATCGCCTGTTGCCTCCAGTTTACAGCCTATGGAGCAGGGTGGTGTTTCTTGAAGAGACGCCGGGAGATATCGGGCCAGAACTCGATAAATTCCGCGCCGATGGCACCCTCCGCAGTGACGGTGAGGGCGCCGTCCAGCGTCTGTTCCACACCGCGGTCCTCCGCCGGATAGTAAGCATTCGAGATGCCGCCGGAGATGAAGTTGCCCAGCACATTCGCGTAGCTCGGCCCCCAGGTTCCGTTGTCGCGACGGCACCAGACGGTTGTGCTGGCGGAGTACAGAAAGCGGTGGGTGAAGGTGCCCGTGCCCATCCGGAAGTAGCGTGGATCTTCCTTGAAGAGCACCGGCAGAATCGCATTGCCCCAGAGAGTTCCGTCTGCGGTGTCCGCATAGGCAGCGCCGAAACGCTTGAAGTAACCCTGCGCTCCCTGGCCGAAGCCGGGATTGCTATCCTGCGCCTGGCTAAGGCCGGCCACGAATCCATCCGCGACGAAGACGAAGGGATCGATTGAGCTTTTGTAGGCCAGGTGGAATTTCTGTTTCGGAGTCAGTGGCGGCACATTGTCGGCGCTCTCCACCGTGTTGAAGTTTGGTACGACACCGAGGATGCGCTGCTTCTCTTCGCGCTTCAGCACCTCCTCGGACGTTTCCGCACTCGGCTTGGTAGCGTTTGGAGGCTTCTGCGTTGAGGGCTCGGCTGGTGCCGGCTGTAGTTGTCTGTGATGCGCTCGAAGTGGATGCCTGCTGCGCCACCGGTGCATCGGGAATCTCTGTGTTGGCGACGTTCGTCTGAGCGAGCGCTGCGGAGCCTCCTGCAAGGAGAGCGAGAACCGCAAAGGCCACGGAACAGCCGGCGTGGTGGAGCAATGAGGATCGAAATGTCCGTCCGGTCAACATGCGCAGCAAAATGGTCCTGACTGTTCAGGGATATTGCGCGAGAAGCGAGTTCGCGCTCAGGAAAAATAGGAGATCGTGAAGAAGAAGACGTACCGTAGGGCCGCAAGGTTTCGGAGGGCCAGAGCGATTCGCCTACGGCTTTCGCGGGATTTCAGCCCTACGGCAGGCGTCCTCGGCGTCTTCTGCGATCAGTGGAAGGCCCCGGTATTCGGTCCGCAGAAAGCCCGCTTCCACCGCCCCATCCAGCAGGTACAGGAACCTGTTCCAGTAGCCCGCAGTGTTGATCAGGACCACCGGCTTGTCATGAATGCCCAGCAGCCCCCAGGTCAGGATTTCGCACATTTCATCGAGCGTGCCCAGGCCGCCGGGCAGGACCAGGAAAGCATCCGCCCGCTTCGCCATCTCGGCTTTACGCTCATGCATGCTGGCCGTCTCAATCAGCTCCGTCAATCCGGGGTGCGCAATCTCGCGCGAGACCAACGCATGCGGGATCACGCCCGTGACCTCGCCGCCAGCGGCAAGTGCAGCGTTTGCCAATACACCCATCAGCCCAACGTCGGCGCCCCCATAGACCAGGCGCCAGCCACGGCCGGCGACGGATGCGCCCAGCGCCTTCGCTGCTTCAAGAAAAATCGGATCGACGCCATTGCTGGAGGCGCAGAAGACGCACACGCTGCGAATCTCTTTTGTAGGGGAGGGTGTCATGAACAGGTCTGTGAAAGTGCAGTAAGTCTTCGCCGCAACTCTTTTCAGCTTAGCGAACTGTGATCATCCTTGCGTTACGGGAGTGTGGATCGCCGGCGGCGATACACTAGAGAACAGAAGCTCCCCGCCCGAGACGCCAGCCCGTGAATCCCCTGCTCGAAAAGATGAATCCGCAACAGCGCGCGGCCGTGGAGGCCACGGATGGCCCTGTCCTGATCCTGGCCGGCGCGGGCTCGGGCAAGACGCGCGTCATCACGCACCGTATCGCGTATCTGATTGAAGCCAAGGGCGTCGCGCCGGATTCCATTCTCGCTGTCACCTTTACCAACAAAGCCTCCGCCGAGATGGGCGAGCGCGTGGAGAAGCTGCTGGCCGGTTCGACGCTGGCCAAACCGCTACTCTCCACCTTCCACTCCTTTTGCGTGCGCGTGCTGCGGCGCGATATCGAAGCGCTGCGCATCGGCGACAAAGGGCTTACCCGCAGCTTCGCCATCTACGACGAAAGCGATCAGCAGGCCATCGTGAAGCAGGCGATGCGGCGCATGTCGCTGGATGACAAGACGCTGACGCCGCGTACCGTGCTGGGGAAGATCAGTTGGGCTAAGAACCACATGATCGATCCTCAGGAGTACTACCTCGGAGCGAGCGATCCCATCAGCGAGCGCGTCGCGCAGCTCTACGAGGTCTATCGCAAGGAGCTGCTGAAGAACAACGCGATGGATTTCGACGATCTGCTGCTTGAAACGGTGCGCCTGCTGAAGGCCAGCGGCGAGACGCGCGAGCGCTATAACCGGCGGTTCCGCTACATCATGATCGACGAATACCAGGACACCAACCGTCCGCAGTACGAGCTGATGAAACTGCTGGCCGGCGAGCATCACAACGTCTGCGTGGTGGGCGATGAGGACCAGAGCATCTACAGTTGGCGCGGCGCGGACATCCGCAACATCCTTGAATTCGAAAAAGATTTTCCCGAGGTTAAGACCATCCGGCTGGAGCAGAACTATCGCTCCACCCAGGTGATCCTCGAAGCGGCATCGGCGGTCGTCGCGCGCAATGCGCAGCGTAAGGGAAAAAATCTCTGGACGGAGCGACAGGGTGGCTCGCAGATCGGCTACTACGAAGCGCCCGACGGCGAGAACGAAGCGCTCTTCATCGCCGACTACATCCAGAAATACCTGCGCAAGGCCGGAGAAGGGAACGAGCCGGCACGCGTCGCCGTGCTCTATCGCACCAACTCGCAGTCGCGGCTGGTAGAAGAAGCGTTGCGCCGCTACTCCATCCAGTACACGATGGTCGGCGGATTTTCCTTTTACGAACGCGCCGAAATCAAGGACCTGCTCAGCTACCTGAAGCTCGTGCAGAACCCGAACGATTCGATTGCGCTGCAACGCGTCATCAACACGCCGGTCCGTGGCATTGGCCGCGGGACGCTCGATACGCTGGAGCGCCTCGCGATCGAGACCGGCATCAGCACCTGGGACGCGCTCGGGCAGGCAATCCAGCAGCGGCTGCTGCCGCAGCGGGCGCTGACGGCGCTCGAAAGCTTCCGGCGCATGATCAACGATGCGCGCGCGTTGCTGGAGCCGGGCTTTGCGGAAAAGCTGACGGCGGATGTGACTGCCGATATTCCCGAGGTGCTTCCGGAGGACAGCTACACGCAATCCCCGGACGCGGAGGATGAGGGGACTGATTTCGCCTTCGGAGAGCAGGGCATGCTCGCCCTGTCACAGGATGAGCCCGTCGACGCATCGTTCTCGACCGAGTCATTTGCCGAAGAGACCGAGGAGATGCCGGCCGACGTCAGCTTCAATCCATTCGAGGACGCTGCTCCGAAGCGATCGGCTATCGATCGGGAATGGAATCGAGGCGGCAGCAGCCGAAACATCTGAAGAAGAGCGGCCGGCGTTCCGCACTCCGGGCGGCAAGGCAACTCTGCCCGAACTGATCCGCTTCATCAACGATCGCAGCGGCTATATCCGCGCGCTCGAAGACGAAGGCACGCCGGAAGCCTTCTCGCGCATTGAAAACTTGAAAGAACTGGCAAACGCTGCGCAGGATGCCGAGGAGCGCGGTGAGACGCTGGCGGAGTTTCTCGATCACGCCGCGCTGGTGAGCGACACGGACCACTACAAGCCGGACAGCCGCGTCACGCTGATGACGCTGCACTCAGCCAAGGGGCTGGAGTTCCCGCTGGTGCTGCTCTGCGGCATGGAGGAAGGCCTCTTCCCGCACTCGCGCACGCTCATCGATCCCTCCGGACTCGAAGAGGAGCGGCGGCTCTGCTATGTAGGCATGACGCGTGCCATGGACACCTTGATCCTGAGCCGCGCGCGCTATCGCCGGCGCTACGGCAACGACATGCCGGATGCCGCCATCCCCTCCCGCTTCCTGGAAGAGGTGCCCCCGCACCTTCTCGAAGACTTGAGCAGCGGCCGCGAGCGCGCCACATCGTGGGGCGGATATGCAGCCAGATACAGTACGGGGTCATCCAGCCGCAGCGGCGGACGCTTCAACGAAGACGGAGAGCGTCATTACAGCTACGAGGACGAGGACCAGAGCGCATCCAGTGGGTATAGTAACAACAATAGTTACGTAAATACGCCCGGTAAACCGCGCCGGGACGCTGGTTCCATCGACAACATCGCCAGCTTCTTCGCGGGACGTGGCGGCGCCAGCGTAAAGCGCCCCAGGCTGCCCGCGCCGGAGGCAACCGGCGCCGTCGGATTCAAGAGCGGACAGCGGGTACGCCATCCCAAATACGGCGACGGCGTGGTCTTCCGCCGCGAGGGGGACGGCGACGACGCGAAGATTACAGTACAATTCACGAAGTTCGGCGTGAAAAAGCTGGTCGAAAAATTCGCCCAGCTCGAGCGGGTTTAACAGCTCCCAACCGGCCGGACGACATTTGAGGAATCGAGAAAGATCATGGCAAATACGACGAAAATCGAAGATACCCAGGAGCGCAAGAAGCTGAAGCGCGCCGCACGCAAAAAGGCGGCTCCCAAAGCCAAGCGCACCGAACCTCGCGGTTCCAAGAAGAAGAAGATCAAGAAGCTGTCGCGCGGTCAGAGCAAACGGTAGGCTTGACCACATCGGCAACCGAATCGGCAATCCAGGACGGCCCCACTGCGGCACAGCTGTGGTGGGGCCGTTCTCTGCCTGGTGATACTCTGCTGAGTCGTCTTTCCTGTCTACACGGGCGGGGAAGATAGCTTAAGGTAGTGTCACCCGGTCGCTTGGCCGGAACTTTCTGCCGGAGCCACCGCTTCTGTCGCAACTCTTCGCTCGTAAGTCGATCGACAAGCTGATCAGCGACTCGGAGTGCCCGGAGCACGCGCTGAAGAAGACGCTCGGTCCGGTATCGCTCACGGCCCTCGGCATCGGCGCGGTGATCGGGTCGGGCATCTTTACGGTGATCGGCACCGCCATCGCCGGGCAGCGTTTTGACACGGCATCCATCGCCAATACGCCGCTGCTGGACTATCTCATTCGCCATACCGCCATGCTGGGCCGCCCGGGCGCCGGTCCCGCGCTCGCGCTTTCGCTCGTGCTGGTCGCCATCGTCTGCTGCTTCACCGGGCTCTGTTACGCGGAGCTCGCCTCGATGATCCCCATCGCCGGCTCCGCCTACACCTACACCTACGCGACCCTCGGGGAGCTGGTGGCGTGGATCATCGGCTGGGACCTGATTCTCGAGTACGCCTTCTCCAACATGTCGGTCAGCGTGGGCTTCGCCGCCCACATCGTCGATCTGCTCGACTGGTTCAACATCCATCCGCCCATCCAGTGGATCTCGCCGGCATATCTACCCACCGGACTGCAGGACTTCGCCGGTCACGATCTCTATAAGGCTGGATGGCACTTCGGCTTCAACATTCCCGCCTTCCTTGTCGTCATGCTGCTCACCGTCGTCCTGGTGCGCGGAGTGCGCGAGTCCGCGGAGACCAACAACATCATGGTCCTTATCAAGATCGCGGCCATCCTGGTGTTCATCTTCGCCGGCGCGTCGTTCATCCATCCCCGCTACTACCACCCCTTCTCGCCCAACGGCTGGTCCGGCGTGCTCACCGGCGGCTCCATCATCTTCTTCACCTACATCGGCTTCGATTCGGTTTCCACGGCGGCGGAGGAATGCAAACATCCGCAGCGCGACGTTCCCATCGGCATCATCGGGACGCTGATCGTCTGCACCATCCTCTATATCGGTGTCGCCGTCGTGCTCACCGGCCTTGTCCCGTGGCAAAGCGTGATGGGCGATGCCGCTCCGGTCGTAAACGCGCTCAAAAAGCTCACCATCAGCACCGGATCGCACCGCCTGCAATGGGTCCGGCTCTTCGTCCTGGTGGGCGCGCTGATGGGGATGATCTCCTCCATCCTCGTCTTCCAACTCGGCCAGGCGCGCGTCTGGTTTGCCATGTCGCGTGACGGGCTGCTGCCCTCGGCGTTCAGCCGCATTCATCCGCGCTTCCGCACGCCCGCGCTCGCCACCTGGGTTGCCGGCTTTGTCGTCGGCGTACCCGCCGGGCTGCTCGACATCGGCACCGTCTCGAACCTCTCCAACATCGGCACCTTGTTCGCCTTCGTGCTGGTCTCGATCGGCGTGCTGATCCTGCGCTATCGCGAGCCGGAGCGCCACCGGTCCTTCCGCGCACCGTTCGGCCCGGTCATCCCGGTGCTCAGCATCATTTTCTGCGTCGTGCTGATGATGGGCCTCGAAGTCATGACCTGGCTGCGCTTCTTCGCGTGGCTGGCTATCGGTCTGGTCATCTACACGTTCTACTCCCGCAAACGCAGCGAATTCGCCCGGTAGGGAGCCCTTCTGTCAGGCTGTCATACCGATGTGCAGCTGTTCGCCCCACGAATTTGTCACTTTGAGCACCTTTTTATTTCTGAACTTTTCGTTTCCCCCTTAAACGTGCATAATAAGCAGTTCCTCGTTGCAGCCACGGGACCCCCATTAAAAAAACAAGGCTGTTCTCGTCGGAAACTTTAGGAGGCAACATGCGACTTGGGCGATGTCTACCACTACTCGTCATTCCTTTTGTGTTAACGATCCCTTCCTATCTAACGGCACAGACCGTGACCGGAAGCGTCACTGGAACCGTGACCGACGCCACCGGCGCCGTTGTGCCCAACGCGCAGGTCACTGCGAATAACGTGGCCACCGGAGTCGCTACCCAGGCAACGACGAATGGTTCCGGCGTTTACGACATCCGCTTTCTGCCGATCGGCCAGTATGACGTGACAGTTGCAGGCCAGCGGCTTCACGACCCAGAAATACCCAGCGTTCGCGCTGGAAGTGAATCAGATTGCCAAAGTAGATGTCCATCTGCAGCCTGGTGCTTCCACGACCACCGTGGATGTTGAGGGAGGTATTCCGCCGATTCTCAACACCAGCGATGCGACCCTCAGCGGCACGTTTACCGCGAATACGATTCGCAACATGCCTCTGAACGGACTCGATTTTTCAGCCCTCACACTATATCTGCCCGGAGCAGTCAGCACAGCGGGTACATCGGGGACGACCAGCATCGAGCGCAGCACTTATTACACCGATTCGGTCAACCTGAACGGAAACCGTGCGCAAGCGAATAACTACACGCTGGATGGCATCGACATTAATGAGAGCTTCAATAACCTCATCTCATATAGCCCGGCTCCAGAATCGTTGCAGGAAGTCAAGGTGCTCACGGCGAACTCTCCCGCGGACTACGGCAACGTAAACGGTGGCGGCGTGGTCAGCGTGCTCAAGAGTGGAACCAATAGTTTTCACGGCTCCGCCTATGGCTACGTGCAGGATTACAAGCTCAATGCGAATTCATGGTCGAATAACCACGCGAATCCAATCATCGCGGTTAATCCATATTCTCAGGCGCAATTTGGCGGCACCTTCGGTGGCCCCATCAAGCGCAATAAGCTGTTCTTCTTCGTCGATTATCTGGGATCGCGGTATCACCAGGGCGGACAAGGACAAGCCTCGGTCTTTACCCAGGCGATGCGAAACGGTGATTTCTCGGCACTCTTGAACGCGAGCAATCCGGTCCAACTCTATGACTCCTCAGAACGGCTTCACGCCCTTTGTCGGGAACATGGGTGTGCCGATTGTGAATCCGGTAGCTAAGTATCTCTTTGCCCATCCGGAACTCTATCCACTGCCGAATGCCGCCCCTTCCGATGGTATCGCGAATAACAACTTGCAGGGGCCCACGCGCAATTTCAAGGCCAACAACCAGGGAGACGTCAAAATCGAATACGATCCCAATCAGTTGGACAAGATTACCGGATTCTATGCGATGTCCACGGGTTATGACGGAAAGATCGCGTTGCTGGGGATAACATTCCCGGCGGCAAATATCTATCCGACCAAAGTAATGGGCGTGAACTGGGTCCATATCTTCTCCCCGTCCATCGTCAACTCGGCTCGGGTTGGATTCACGCGCACTGTTTGGGCTCAGGGCCAACCTCAGGATCCCACTGGCCTCTTCGGGGCGGCGGGAAATAGCAAGGTTGGAATCAATTTTCCGAACCAGGCTTTCAATGGTTTTTCGTTCCAAAACATCGAGGGTGGCACCAGCAGTCAGGGTTCAAGCAATCCCAACCCCGTCAACAGCCTCAGTGGCGTTGGCACGCCTGCATTTGACGGCGGCGTGATCGACAATACTTATAGCTATATCGACACGTTGACCTGGCAGCACGGTAAGCACACGGTGGACGCCGGCATCCAGGCCACCCGCTACCAGAACAATTACCCGACAAGTAACAATAACGGATACCTTGGATCCTTGACCTATAGCGGAGCCTTCACCAGTAATCCGGCGATCAGCAACGCAGGAGGATATGGAGGAGCGGACTTTGTTCTGGACCGCGTGAGTGCTGCAGCCGGCAACCCTATCCAGCGTCAATGTCGGACAGCGGCAATGGCGCATCGCCGGCTTCATCAGCGATGCTTTCAAAGCTACGCCGAAACTCACCCTCACTGTGGGCGTGCGCTACGAGTGGGACCAGCCATGGCTCGAGTCCAATAACAAGACGGGCAACGTCGACATAACGACCGGACAGGTGATCTATGCGGATCATGTGCCTACGGGGGCGCCGGCAGGATCTGGGGTCTGCAGCAATCGTGGCTGCTATGACAGCAACTTTCGCCAGATCATGCCACGGCTGGGCTTTGCCTATCAGGCGACGGACCGTTTTGTCGTTCGAGGAGGCTATGGCGCAACCAGCTTCTACGAAGGCAATTCTTCTAACCAGCGTTTGACTTCGATCACCCCCTTCATTCAGGCAGTGAACGTGACCACAACTGCTCCAACCGCCACCGATCCCGGAGACACCACGGACTGCTGAGCAAGGGTTCGCCGGCGGCACGGTGAGCTATGGCGGTACGTTTAACGTCTATCCGAAGAACATCCAGCCAGCATATGTGCAGGAATGGAGCCTGACTACGGAATACGCGCTCAGCAGCAGCCTGACTTTGCAAGTTGGCTACGTCGGCGAGCAAGGCCAGCACATCGAGGACTACGGCAACCTCAACCAATACCTGGTGAATGGTGATCCGACCTCGGCTCCCTTCTACAACAACAAGTATCTCGGCATCAATGCGATCGATCCTTCGATCAGCATAGGTTCCAACTCTCTGTTGGTTACGGAATCGCGGGCTGCGATGAGCTACAACGCGCTGCAGGCGATTCTGCGGCAACGCATTAGTCATGGGCTCGAGTTCACTCTGAACTACACCTATGGCAAGGCACTGACCAACAGCCTTGGGAACTATGCTCTCAACGTCAACGGCTTCAGTGGAGCCTTCCAAAACTACTATGACAGTGCCGCTGATTGGGGTCCGGCTGGATACGATGTAAGGCACAATCTAAGCGGCACCGGAGTCTACGCCCTGCCTATCGGACGAGGGCAGGAATTTCTGTCCAACGCTAATCGAGTTGTGGACGAGGCCATCGGTGGGTGGAGAATCGGAATTGCAGGAGTTGCATATTCCGGGTTTCCTGAAACTAGTACCGGGCCAGGAAACAATTCCAATAGCTTCGGCACTTCGCGCCCGAATCAGTACCGCAAGTTGAAGATCGTCCACCGCACGATTGACAACTGGTACGGTACCGATCCTTCAGCGACGCCATGTACCACTGCCGGAGTCGACGACGGTGTCTGCGCCTTCGGCGTGCCGGCTTCAAACGCCTTCGGTACCGCGAGAAATGGCAATGTACGCGGTCCCGGATTCCTCAACGTTGATACTTCCGCATTTAAAGACTTCCACATTACGGAAGGACAATCGGTCGGTTTCCGCTTCGATGCGTTCAACGCCTTCAATATTGCCAGCTATGGGAACCCGGACGCCGGAATCACCGATAGCAACTTTGGCAATATCTCGAATCAAGGCACGGGCGCTGTTCGTTCCGTGGAACGCCATCTGCAGTTCTCGGCAAACTACCGCTTCTGATTTGTGCTCTTTGCCCCCCGGCCGGAGCGATCATCGCGATCGCTCCGGCTTTTCCTTTCTGAATCGCCGCTAAACTTAAGAAGTGAACGAATCCACCGGCGACTTCCTCCGTAGCCTTCCCAAGGCGGAGCTCCATCTGCATCTCGAAGGCACCGTCACGCCGGAAACGCTGGTCGAGCTGAGCGAGCGACATCCCGCAGGCCGGCTTACGCTGGAAGAGGCGCGCGCGCTCTATCACTACGTTGATTTCAGCGGATTTCTGATGGCCTTCAAGGCCATTACCGAGCGGCTTCTCACGGCGGAGGATTACGAGCTCATCACCTGGCGCATGGCGCAGTCGCTGGTGGCTCAGGGCGTCGTGCATGCGGAGGTCTACGTCTCGGTCGGCGTGGTCTACTACTGGCGCCGCATCGAATTCGAGCCGCTCTTTGCCGGCATGGAGCGCGCCCGTCTGCGCGCTGAGCGCGATTTCGGACTCACCATTCTCTGGATCTTCGACGCCGTGCGCCACTTCGGCGTGGAGGAGGCGGCGCGGGTCTTCCGCAAAGCCGCTGAGATGCGCCGCGAGCATGCTTCCATCGCAGGCATCGGCATCGGCGGCGATGAGCGCCGCATGGCCGCGGAGCCCTTTCGCGACCTCTATGCCGAAGCGCGCGATGCGGGGCTTCGTTTGACAGCACATGCCGGCGAAACCACCGGGCCCGAGAGTATCTGGGGCGCGCTGAACATTGGCGCCGAGCGCATCGGCCATGGCTTGTCGGCCCAGCACGACGCCGAGCTGATGGAGGTCCTCATCCAGCGCCAGATACCCGTCGAGATCTGCATGACCTCCAATGTCCGCACCGGCTCCTGCGCCTCGCTGCCCGAGCATCCCGTGCGCCGCTACTTCGACTCCGGCGTCATGATTACACTCAATTCGGACGACCCGACACTCTTCGGCAGCGATCTGCTCGACGAATACGGCCTGGCTGAGGACGAATTCCAGTTCACCCAGGAACAGTTACGCGAGCTGGCCGCCAACTCCATAGAAGCCAGCTTTTTGCCACCAGAGCGGAAGATCGCGCTTCTGCGCGCCGTCGAGGATGCAGTGCATCCTGAATGAGGAAAGAGGATGACGAAAGAGCCATCGGATGTAGCACTGCCGTAATGTGGCTGCCAGCGTCGCTGCGTTATCATGAAGCCAGAAAGTGAGTGAGTGGTGCGTTTGGATCGTGCACCTGAGTGGGGAAGGATAATGAGCAATATTTTGCCGTTCCAGAAAAAGCCCAACTACCTGCTGCGCACCATTACCTGGGGCGGAATCGCCGTCAGCGTCGCAGCGCTCGGCCTGCTCGTTGGCCGCGAGCTCCGGCTGCGCTACAAATTCAGTCATCGCTCACCGTATGACTACTACGCGCATGCCGGCGACAAAGCGCCGCTGGACACCTACGCGGTAGGCATCTAGCCGGCGGCCTCAACATATTTTCCAAAAGGCGGAGGCGAACTCCGCCTTTTCCATTTCTCTCTTGCGATCGATTCGCGTAGTACCAAAAGCCGCAAGATCTAAGGTGCCGGGCGAATCTTCGATGACGCCGTTCGATCGGAAAGCGGCTGCGCAGAACAGAATCCCGCTCCGTCGCAATTTCTGTGCGGCGGTCCTAGACTGATCTCCGGATTCTTTTCGGAGGCACGAAATGCCTGTGAGACGTCGCAAGGCTGCGGTCATACTCTGTCTGCTGCTGGCGGCCGCCTGCGGAGCGGCGCCCGCACAGCAGGCCATCACCGTCGATGCGCAGGCCAGGACCACACCGCTGCCGCATTTCTGGGAGCAGATGTTCGGTTCTGGTCACGCCAATCTCGCGATGCGCGAGGCGTGGCGTGACGATCTCTCCGCCGTGAAGTCCATTACCGGGATGCAGTACGTCCGCTTTCACGGCATTCTCGATGACGAGAACGGCGTCTATACCGAGGACGAGCAGGGCAATCCGCAATACAACTTCACTTATGTAAACGAAATCTACGACGGCGTGCTCGCGCGCGGCGTGCGGCCCCTGGTCGAGATCAGCTTCATGCCGAAGCAGCTTGCCGCGCATCCCGCGCCGCATGCTTTCTGGTACAAGCCCAACGTGGCCCCGCCGAAGGACTACGCGAAATGGGACGCACTCATCCGTGCTTTCGCGCAGAACCTGGTCGACCGCTACGGAATCGAAGAGGTTTCGCAATGGTATTTCGAAGTCTGGAACGAGCCCAACATCGACTTCTGGGTCGGCCAGCCGAAGCAGTCGACCTACTTCGAGCTCTACAGCCACACCGCGCGTGCGTTGAAGTCCGTCAGCCCGCGGCTTCGTGTCGGCGGTCCCGCGTCTGCTGCCGAGGAGTGGGTCCCCGAATTCCTGAAGTACATGCACGACAACAATGTGCCGGTGGACTTTCTCTCCACGCATGGCTACGCCGACGAAAACTACGAGCACACCTTCACCCCGGCCAACCTGCCGCCCATGGACGATCGTCTCTGTGCCGCGATGGCGCACGTGAAGCAGCAGATCGCCGCCTCACCCATGCCGCGCATCCCCTGGTTCGTCACCGAGTGGAACGTGATCGGCATCGACAAGGCGCGTGACACCACCTTCGTCGGCCCCGCGGTCGCCAACACCATCCGCGAATGCGACGGCCTTGCCAGCATGATGTCCTTCTGGACCTTCGACGACGTCTTTGAAGAAAGCGGCGTTAAGCGCGAGCCGTTCGATGGCGGCTTCGGACTCATCGCTCCCTACAGCATCCACAAACCCAGTTTCGACGCCTTCGCCATGCTGCATCGTCTCGGCAACGAGCGCCTCGCGAACGACTCGAAAGACGCGCTCGTCACGCGCCGTCCGGATGGCACGCTCGTAGTCGCGGTGTGGAACATGGCCGATCCAGCCGGTGCGCACCAGGCGGGCGGCCCGGGAGAAGAGAAACGCATGCAACTGACTTTCGAGCACGTGGCGAAGAACGCGCCAGTGAGCATCACGCGCCTCGATCCTACGCACGGCAACACCCTCGCCGCATATGGCAAGATGGGCAGCCCACGTTATCCCACTCAAGCGCAGGTACGTGAGTTGAATGAAGCGTCGAAGCTCAGCCCGCCAGAGAAGACAGCGTTACGTGATGGGAAGATCAATGTGAATCTGCCGGTAAACTCGCTTGTGATGTTGGAGATCGGGAAATAAAAGGCCGCGCCCCCTTTGAAAGAGCGCGGCCCGTGATTCTGGTATCAAGTCAATTCGCAGCCAACTGCCGGAGCACATATTGCAGGATCCCGCCGTTCTGGTAATAGAGGATCTCCTGCGGCGTATCGATGCGCACCTTCGCCTTGAAGGTGCGCTTCTGCTGCTTCGCATCCGTTACTTCCACGGTCAGTTCGCGCCCATTCGCGAATTTCGCGTCGAGCAGCGCCTTCAGCCCGGGAAAGCTGTACGTCTCCTCGCCCGTCAGTCCCAGCGACTCGACCGTCTCGCCGTTCACGAACTGCAGCGGCAGGATGCCCATGCCCACCAGGTTCGAGCGGTGGATGCGCTCATAGCTCTCTGCGATCACCGCACGCACACCCAGCAGCAACGGCCCCTTCGCCGCCCAGTCACGCGACGAACCCGATCCATACTCCTTGCCGGCAAGGATCACCAGCGGCACCCCGCGCTCGGCGTACTTCACCGAGGCGTCGAAGATGCTCATCGGCTCGCCTTCGGGCAGCAGACGCGTCACGCCACCTTCCGTGCCTGGCGCCAGCTTGTTGCGCAGCCGCACGTTCGCGAAGGTGCCGCGCACCATCACCTCGTGATTGCCGCGCCGCGATCCATAGGAGTTGAAGTCCGAGGGCTTCACACCGTGCTCGCTCAGGTATTTGCCCGCAGGCCCATTCGCCTTGATCGAGCCCGCAGGCGAAATGTGATCCGTGGTCACCGAATCGCCCAGCACCGCCAGCACGCGTGCATCACGAATATCTGTAAGCGGAGCAGGCGCCTTCGGCATATTGTCGAAGTACGGCGCCTGCCGGATGTAGGTCGAATCCGGCTCCCACCGGTACACATCGCCCGTTGGAACTTTCAGGTGCTGCCAGTTCTGGTCGCCCTCGGTCACCGTCGCGTACTCCTTGCGGAATGCCTCTGAGCTGATCGAGCGCGCAATCGTCTCCGACACCTCCTGCTGCGTCGGCCAGATGTCGCGCAGATACACCGGCTTCTTGTCCGTCGTCTGTCCCAGCGGCTGGTTGTCGAAGTCATGATCGATGCGGCCCGCCAGCGCGTATGCCACCACCAGCGGCGGCGACATCAGATAATTCGCCCGCACCTCGGAGTTGATGCGTCCTTCAAAGTTACGATTGCCGCTCAGCACCGAGACGGCGACCAGTCCGTGATCGTCGATGGATTTGGAGACATCCGTCGGCAGCGGTCCGGAGTTGCCGATGCACGTGGTGCAGCCGTAGCCGACAACGTTGAAGCGCAGTTTGTCCAGATACGGCAGCAGTCCGGACTTCTGGTAGTAGTCCGTCACCACGCGCGAGCCCGGCGCCAGCGAGGTCTTTACCCACGGCGGAACCGTCAGTCCCTTTTCGACGGCTTTTTTCGCCAGCAGACCCGCCGCCACCATCACCGATGGATTCGACGTATTTGTGCAACTCGTAATCGCTGCGATCACAATTGAGCCGTGATCCAGATATTTGTCCGGATCGACACCGAAGCGCTCTTTCACGCTCGATGGCGCGCCGCGCTCCGCATCGCCGTGCGCTGCGTCCACGCTGTCGTGCCGGATGGCCGCCCTCACCTTCCCAGCGGCTCACCTGCCGCGCTGCCGATCCGTTGCCGTTCGGTCCCAGCAGGCCGGGCAGCACCTTCTTGAAGTTCGCTCCCGCCTCCTTCAGCAGCACGCGGTCCTGCGGACGCTTCGGTCCCGCCACCGACGGCTGCACCGTGCCCAGGTCGAGCTCGATGGTCGCGGAATACTCCGCTTCCGGTGCGCCCGGCGCATGGAAGAGCCCCTGCTCCTTGTAATAGGCCTCCACCAGCGCCACCTGGTCCTCGCTCCGCCCGGTCAGCCGCAGATAGCGCAGCGTCTCCGCATCCACCGGGAAGATGCCGCAGGTCGCGCCATACTCCGGCGCCATGTTGCCGATGGTCGCGCGATCGGCCAGCGGCAGCTCCGCAATGCCATCACCGTAGAACTCGACAAACTTGCCCACCACGCCGAGCTTGCGCAGCATCTCGGTCACCGTCAGGACGAGATCGGTTGCCGTCGCGCCTTCGCGCAGCTTGCCGCGCAGCTTGAACCCAACCACCTGCGGCACCAGCATGGAAACCGGCTGGCCCAGCATGGCCGCCTCGGCCTCAATGCCGCCCACGCCCCAGCCCAGCACGCCCAGGCCATTGATCATCGTGGTATGCGAGTCCGTTCCCACCAGCGTGTCCGGATAGGCGCGCAGCGTGCCGTTGACTTCCGTCGTGAAGACGACACGCGCCAGGTACTCCAGATTCACCTGGTGGCAGATGCCCATGCCCGGCGGCACCGCGGAGAAGTTGCGGAAGGCCGACTGCCCCCACTTCAGAAACGCGTAACGCTCGCGGTTACGATCAAACTCGATCGCCGCATTGATGTCGTAAGAGCGAGCCGTTCCGAATTCATCCACCTGCACCGAGTGGTCAATCACCAGCTCGGCCGGCTGCAGCGGGTTGATCTTCTCCGGATTGCCGCCCAGCGTCTTCATCGCGTCGCGCATCGCCGCCAGGTCCACAATGGCGGGCACACCGGTAAAGTCCTGCATCAGCACGCGCGCCGGCATAAACGCGATCTCGCGGTCCGGCTCGGCCTTCGGCTGCCATTTGGCGAGGAACTCAATGTCCGCCGCGGTCACGGACTTGCCGTCCTCCTGCCGCAGCAGGTTTTCCAGCAGTATGCGCAGCGAGTAGGGAAGCTTCGCGAGCGTGACGCCCTTCTGCTCCAGCGCCTTCAGTCGATACACTTCGTAGGTTTTGCCGTTGCTGGTAAGAGTGGATTTGCTGCCAAAGCTATTCATCGGAATCGGATCTCCTCTGTCGTGACACAACCATTCGAATTGCACCTGGCGGACGCACGCTCACGACCCGGCAAGGGCAGGCGATGTCCGGCGGCAGGCAGTCGTCAGGAGAGGGCGCGGCGCCCGCGGGCTGTACGTCCACGGTCAGGGCGCCCGCGACGGAAGCGCTTGAGAAGAGGAGCATCGGATGGAGACAGATGCCGGTAGTTCATGTCCGCTTTCCAGTGTAACTCCATCAGCCAGGGGGCGAATGAAAGGTGTTGGCCGGATCGCCGCCGCAGTGCATCCTTGTCACGCATGCCAACATGCGTTCACGACGGGCTGACGCTCTGGTACGAGGAGTCGGGCAGTGGGTCGCCCGTCATCTTCGTCGCCGGAGCCATGAGCGACCACACCACCTGGGACATCATCGTTCCGCAGTTGAAGGTCTGCGCTCGATCACACTCGACAATCGCGAGATCGGCAACAGCAGCCTCGCCCGACGCGATTACACCGTCCGCGACATGGCCGGCGATGTCCTGGCCCTCATGGGCCATCTCGGTCTCGAGCGCGCCAGCATCGTCGGCCACTCCCTCGGCGGCAAGATCGCGCAGGAACTGGCGTTGATGGCGCCGGCGCGCGTCGACAAGCTGGTGCTGGTCTGCTCGTCGGCAAGACATGACGTGCAGTCGCGCTCGCTGATGGAGCTATGGATCAGCCTGCGCGAGGAGATCGCCGACGATCTGGTCTTCGTCCAGACCATCTGCCTCTGCGCCATGGGGCCGAAAACGCTGGCGCAGATCCCGCTGCGGGATGCCGCCGAGATGTGGATGGCCCGCGCTCCGCTGCAGCGGGGCTCGGCATTCATCCGCAGTGTGGAAGCCTCGCTCGCCAGCGACACGCTCCCCCGTCTCGGCGAGATCCAGACGCCCACGCTCGTCATCTACACCGACGCCGACCGCATCTTCCCGCAGAAGCACGGCGAGCAACTGGTCGCCGGCATCCCGGGCGCACAAGGCGTGTTGATGGAAAACTGCGGCCACGCTCCGATGGCGGAACGCGCCGCAGAGTTCGCGCGCATCTGCAGGACTTTTTGCTGAGCTAGCCGCCCAATCGCCTGCCACAGCAGCACGCCATTCAACGACAGGATGATCGCTGTACTGGCCCAGCCAAGCGACTGGACCCAGCGGCCGTTCGCAAAGCGGTCCATCACCTTCGCGCGCTGCGTCAGGATGAGCAGCGGAATCAGCGCGAACGGCAGCGTAAAGCTGAGCGCGGCCTGCGACAGCAGCAGGATGCGCAGCGGGTCCAGCCCGATGCCGATCACCACCAGCGCCGGCAGCAGTGTGAGCAGCCGCCGCAGGAAGATGGAGAATCGCACCTGCAGGAAGCCTTCGAGGATCATCTGCCCGGCCATCGTGCCCACGGTTGAGGACGACAGGCCGGAGCACAGCAGCGCCACCGCGAAGAGCGCAGCCGAAGCCGGACCCACCAGCGGGCCTAGTGTGGCGTGCGCTGCCTCGATCGACATGCTGGTCATCCCTTTGCCGGCGAATGCCGCCGCGGCCACCACGATCATCGCCGAGTTCACCAGCCACGCGCCGTTCATCGCCAGGATCAGGTCGAACAGCTCCATGCGCAGTAGCCGCTGGCGCATGCTGAATATCGATTCGTCGCGCTCGGCCCGCTCCGCCCGCACCCGCGGCTGCACCAGCCCGGAGTGCAGATACACCACGTGCGGCATCACGGTTGCGCCCAGCATCGCGACCGCCAGGTACAGGCTCTTACTGTCCAGCATGGGCACCACGGTGTGATACGCAATCGAGCCCCAGTGCGGGTGGATGAAGAACATCTCCGCCGCATAGCAGCCGCCGATCACAACGACGAACAGCATGATGACTAGCTCAAGCTGGCGGAAGCCCCACTGCTGCAGCATGAGGATGAAGAAGACGCAGATCGCCGTCGCCACCGCGGCCAGCAGCAGGACATGCGTGCGCGTCATGCCCGCGGCCAGCAGCCGCGGCCCAAACAGCAGGTAAAAGCCCAGCGCGGCGCCCAGGAACTCGGCCAGGTCGGTCGCCAGCGCGGAGATCTCCGCTGCCACCCACAGGAAGATCGTCATGCCGCGCGAGAAGTGGAGCCGGCAGTTCTCCGGCAAGGTGCGTCCGGTCGCGATGCCCAGCTTGGCCGAGAGGTACTGGATCAGGATGGCCATCGCGTTCGACAGCAACAGCACCCACAGGAGCTGATAGCCGAACCGGGTGCCACCCTCGAAATTGGCGGCAAAATTTCCGGGATCGATATAGGCGATGCTCGCGACAAAAGCCGGCCCAAAGTAATACCAGAGCTTGCGCTGTCGGGCGGACGGGAGGCCAGTGGCGGCCTGTGCTGTCGCGGTAGCCATACTTGGAGTATAGGGCAGATTTAGGCAAGCCTTAAATTAAGTTTAGGTTAGCCTCAAACACCTTGCATTTGCACAAACTACAAGGCAATCCGTAGATTTGCGGCATGAAGACGAAGAGCCCTTACCGGGTGAAGCCCGGAGCGAAATTCCGCCTGAAGGACTGGCCGACGGATGACACCGGCAGGTTCAAAACGCAGCAAGAGGTAGCCGACGAGCTTGAACGGCATTGCGGGAAGCTGGATGCTCTGCAGGATGTGCTCTCCGCCGAGGGCAAGCACGCACTGCTGATCGTGCTGCAGGCCATGGACACCGGCGGCAAAGATGGGACAATCCGGCACATCTTTACCGGCGTGAATCCTCAGGGCGTAAACGTCACGTCATTCAAGGTGCCTACGCCGCTCGAAGCCGCGCACGACTTTCTGTGGCGCGCGCATGCAGCAGTGCCCCGGCTCGGCACGATTGGGATCTTCAACCGCTCGCACTACGAAGATGTGCTGGTCACGCGCGTGCACAAGACGATCACGGACAAGACGGCGAAACAGCGCTTTCGCGAGATCAACCATTTCGAGGAGATGCTCTTCCGCAACAACGTGACCATCCTGAAATTCTTCCTGCACATCAGCCACAAGGAGCAGACAGCCCGACTGAAGGCGCGCTGCGAGGAAAAGGACAAGCATTACAAGATCAGCGAGGCCGACTTCCACGAGCGGCGATACTGGGACAAGTATCAGCAGGCCTATGAAGACGCGATCGGCGCAACCAGCCAGAAGCACGCGCCGTGGTTCGTCATCCCGTCAGACCACAAGTGGTACCGCAACCTGGCGATTTCACGCATCCTCATCGAGGCGTTGCAGGGGATGAACCTGAAATATCCCAAGCCCGCGTTCGATGTCGTCGAAGGTCTGCGACGAACTGTAAGGCCGTGATATTGATGCGGAAATTTGATTTGGTTTTTTAAGCTGCACTGCGCCATTTCGCGGCCATCCAAGCCGATGGTGTCAATGTGCTCTCGTTCCAACCATATTTCGGCGACATCTGGATAGCGCGCCTTCTCCTTGAGCGTGGAATGGCGGCGATCTATCTCGTTGCCTTCATCGCTGTTCTGCGCCAGTTCAAGCCGCTTCTCGGCGAACGCGGTCTGCTGCCGGTTCCGGCCTTTCTGAAACGTGTCACATTTCGCGAAGCTCCCAGCATCTTCTGCTGGAAGTATTCCGATCGCGGCCTGGATGTCGTCGCATGGACCGGTCTTGTCGTCGCGGCCTGCGCAGTTTGCGGATTCACGGAAGCGGGGCCGGTATGGCTTTCGCTTGGCGCATGGCTGCTGCTCTGGGTGCTCTATCTCTCGATCGCAAACGTCGGGCAGAGCTTCTTCGGCTTCGGCTGGGAATCCATGCTGCTGGAGGCGGGCTTCTTCACCGCGTTTCTCGGCCCCTCGCACATCCGGCCTTCAGTCCTGCCAATTCTGATTCTGCGCTGGATGCTCTTTCGTACCGAGCTGGGCGCCGGCCTTATCAAGCTGCGCCACGATCCATGCTGGCGCGACCTGACCTGCCTCTACTATCACTACGAAACCCAGCCGCTGCCCAACCCGCTGAGCTGGTATTTCCATCGGCTGCCCGCGGCCTTTCACCGCGTGTCCGTCGTGTTCAGCCACTTCGTGCAGGTGGTTGTGCCGTTCGGCCTCTTCGCTCCACAGCCCTTTGCCTCGATCGCGGCCACGCTCATCGTCTTTCACCAGCTATGGCTCATCGTCAGCGGGAACTATTCCTGGCTGAACTGGCTTACCGCGATCCTGGGAGTGGCGGGCTTCAGTGACCAGATCCTCGCAAAGATCATTCCCCTGACCCCGCCGCCCCTGCTTGCCCGTCCTGCCGCATTTGACGTCCTGATTTACGCAGTCAGCGCGGTCACTGTAGTGCTCAGCGTGCAGCCGGTTCTGAATCTCTTCTCCAAAAACCAGATGATGAATTACAGCTACAACCGCTTCCACCTGGTGAATACCTACGGGGCGTTCGGATCGGTCGGCAGGGAGCGATACGAGATCGTGATGGAAGGCACCACCGATCGCGTGATTACGCCTGCCACGGAATGGAAGGAGTACGGCTTCCGGGCCAAGCCCGGCAACCCGCAGCGCATGCCTCCACAGATTGCCCCGTATCATCTCCGGCTCGACTGGCTGATCTGGTTCCTGCCCTTTTCGGTTGCGATCACCGGCAGCGGAATCCGCGTCTCGCGCTACGATGTGTGGTTTCTCCGCTTCGTTCGGAAGCTGCTGATCGGCGACGCGGCCATCCTCCGCCTGATGGGGAAGAATCCGTTCTCCGAGCAGCCGCCGGTATTGGTTCGCGCGCTCTTCTATCGCTATCGCTACACCGACTGGAAGACGAAGCGGCAGACCGGCGCCTGGTGGACGCGCGAGCTGCTGGGCACCTATCTCGAACCGATATCTCTGGAAGCGCTGAAGAGGTTATGAGTCGGCACTGGTACCCTCGCGCACTGTTCGATTGTAAGAACACTCACGGCTGCTTTCCTTGAGCCGGTGTCTTAGCCCGGTCACTTGTCATTGGCAACTGCAATGTGACCGGCCGCTCGATCTGCGTCTTCAGTACGATCGTGGTTTCTGTCTGTTCAATACCGGGTATCTGACGCAGATGTTCTGAAAGGCTGAGCAGCGCGCCGGTATCCCTGACACGAACCTTCAGGATCATGCTCAGCTCTCCCGCAACCGAGTGACATTCCTCAATCGAAGGCAGTTTTCTGATCGCATCCAGCAGCTCCGAGCAAGGCCGCGTCGCGCTGATTCCGATGAATGCGACGACCCCGAACCCCAGAGCGGCAGCATCCACATCCACCGTCCATTTCCGGATGACCCGCTCTCGTTCGAGCCGCCGCAGGCGCTCGTGAACCGAAGAAGGCGCCAGCTTCACCAGCCGGGCAAGGTCTTCAAGGCGCTGCGAGGCATTCTGACGCAATGCATCCAGCAAGGCGAAATCTTTTCTGTCCAGGTCCATCAGACCTCCCCAAAACCGAGTCATACCGAATGAATTTCGGCATGTTGCGGATCCCTCCGATAGATTTTAGATCACAGCCGGGATCC
This sequence comes from uncultured Acidobacteriaceae bacterium, assembly GCA_963790555.1. GTDB lineage: Bacteria > Acidobacteriota > Terriglobia > Terriglobales > Acidobacteriaceae > KBS-83. The sequence goes on from CAWBPB010000007.1 coordinate 122,435, forward strand.
TTCTAATCTCTTGCTACAGGAGGAATTCCAATGCAGGCCCTGATCGTCGTCGATGCTCAGAATGAATTTTCCGCAGAAGGATTGCGGCCAGTCCCGAATCATACGAAAGCCCTGGAGTGCATACACGCCCGCGTTACAGACGCCCGCAGGAGTGGTCTGCCGATCGCCTGGGTGCGCCATCACAACAGACCCAACGAATCACGAGCCTTCGTACCCGGAACATGGGGAGCGGAGTTTTCCAGTGGCTTGGGGCCGGATCCAGGACGGCGCCTGGAAAAGCTATTTGAGAAAGATGTCTATGGAGCGTTTACGGGAACGGGCCTGGAGGCATGGCTTCGCGAAATAGGGGCTGATCGTCTGCTGCTTGCCGGCTTCTATACCCATATGTGCGTTTCGACCTCCGCTCGGGAGGCCCTGGTTCGCGGCTTCGAGGTTGCGATCGATGCGAACGGAACTGGCGCATGCGATCTGGATGACGAAGTGCTGGGACATCAAAGCGCGGATGAAGTACGCCGAAGTGCACTTCTCCACCTCGTCAACATGGGCGCAACCATCGAGCGTAGAAAAGGGGACGGTGCGGAAATTACACCGGAATATGCAGCCACCGAAACGAGATAAATGCCGCGAGCGGCGCGACTCTCTCTTGCCCGCTGCGAGTCCGGATTACGACTCGTAGTACAAATACCGCCGCCACTTCGGGTCGGAGTGGCCGATCATCCGCATGATGTGCCGGCTGGTGTGCAGGGAGAAGGGCCGCGGCTCGCGCTGCAACTTCATTTCCGTCAGCTCATTCAGCAGGTGGTTGCCCTTCCGCCGATTGCAGTTGTGGCAGCACGCGACGAGGTTCTCCCAGGTGGAGAGCCCGCCGCGCGAGCGCGGATGTACGTGATCGAGCGTGAGGTCGCCGGAGGTCAGCACCAGGCCGCAGTACTGGCAGGTATTGCGGTCCCGCAGCAGGATGTTCTTGCGCGACAGCGCGCGCGTCTGGTGCGGGATGCGGCGGTACTCGAGCAGGCGAATCACCGAGGGCATGGGCACGCGCACCCGCGCCGCATGCAGAATCGCGCCCTGCTCCTCTTCGGTGCGCGCCACTCCCTTCAACACCAGCACCAGCGCACGGCGCGCGCCGCAGATGTTGATGGGCTCGTAGGAGGCATTCAGCACCAGCACCGGCCGCTGCATGGTGATCGGTTGCGCCATCCGCACCTCGACCGGCGGCGTGTGCGTCAGCTTCATCTTGCGTATATGCGCGGCTGCCTTCACTGGCGACATTCCTGCCTTTCTACTCGACTCTCCACCGTCTGGCCCACCATGTCCCACAAAGCCACACCCTCGCGTTGCGTCCGCGCGGCGGTGGCCACCCACACGGCTTTCGCGCCGGCACGGAGCAGCACCTGGCTGCATGCCGCTGCGGTCGCTCCCGTGGTGTAGATGTCATCCACCAGCAGCACCACGCGATCGCGGATGCGCGTCGCGTCCGCCACGACGAAAGCTCCGCGCAGATTGCGCCGCCGTCCCTGTGGGCTCAGCCGCGACTGGCTCTCCGTCGGCCGCTGCCGCCGCAGCACGCCGCGCGCCATCGTCCAGCGATGGGATTTCTCTGAGCGTCTCAACTCGCCGGCCAGCGCAGTCGCAATGCGCTCCGCGTGATTGAAGCCCCGCCGGCGTCGCTTGGTCCGGTAAAGCGGCACCGGAACCACCAGCACATCCGTCGCGGGCTCGATGGGCAGTGCAGCCACCGGTGCGGCAAGGCGCTCGCCCAGCTGTTTCGCGATCGGCGTCATACCGTCGTACTTCATCAGGTGGATCAGGCCGCGCAGCTCATTCTCGTATCGGCCGTAGGCAATGGCCTTCGCAAACGCCGGGCGCTTTTCCTGGCACAGGTCGCAGAGCCGCGGCTCGTCAGCGTCCAGGTGCGCAAGCGAAGACTGCGGAAGGCCCAGGTCTTCCCCGCAATGGGTGCACAGTACACCACTTTGCGGCGCAACAGACGACCAGCAGGATTCACAGATGGGTAGGGAGGAGAAGCGGAGGAGAGAGTGCTTGCAGAGCGCGCAGGAGGCAGGGTAGAGCGCAGAGCTCAATGCATCAAGAATCGGTTGCAGGGGACTTCGCAGAAAACGTGCAGCCGCGCGCCATGACAGTGTCACTGCTGCCGGAACGTCCGATGTCAGAGCTGTCTGACTGCGGAAGACCCACCTCTCTTCAACCGCAGGCCGCCGTGAGAAGCACCATGCCGCTCCGGCACCAGGCCGCCGATGCACTGAGTATAGAGCAGTAGCACCCGCCCCGCCAATGGCAAAGATCGTCTACGTGGATTGCAGAGGCGGATTCTTCGCTCAGACGTGCAGAGATTCAACGACTCGCAACCGTACGTGCAGGCTGCTGCGGCGGCTGGCATCTTGCTCTTGGAAAGCATGGTGGCCACCACCCCCAGGATGATCATCGCTGCGCCGGCCATTTGCAGCGCCGAGATGTTTTCCCCGCCCAGCGTGACGCCCACCACCAGTGCAATCAGCGGATTGACATACGCATAGCTGGCGACGCGCGTGGCCGGCTCGTGATGGATGAGCCAGGTGTAGGAAGTGAACGCCAGAATGGAGGCGCACGTGACCAGGTACGCGTAGGACACCACAGTGTGCCACTGCCAGGCCGCCAGTGCGGCCGGAATCCGCGGCAGCTCGCCTGCAATCCCGGAGAGAATGAACAGCCCCACGCTGCCGAGGGCCATCTGCAGCCCGGCGCGCTGTGCCTGATCGTCAGGCAGGACGAGCGCACGGCTCCATAGCGTCGCAAAGGAAAAGACCATCGACCCGAATAACTCGACCAGCACGCCGCTCAGCATGGAATGCTCAAGCCCAATGGAGCGGGTCACCAGGCACACGCCAGTGATTCCGAGCAGGGTGGCGATTGCGATCGCCAGGGTGAGCCGCTGGGTCCGCAGGACCAGGACCTCGCCCAGCAGAATCCAGATGGGAATCATCGCCGCCAGCACCGCGGCCGTGCCCGAAGCGATGCGCGTTTCCGCCCAGAAGAGGCAGCCGTAGCTGACGGTGAATAGCAGCACCCCGATCAGCAGCGAGTTCCAGAGCGCGCGTCCGCGCACCGGCGCGCCGCCACGCCAGCGGCTGAATGCATAGAGCGCAACGCCGGCCAGGAAGAAGCGGATCGCCGCGGAGAAAAACGGTGGCGTCACCGCGACCATGTCGCGTATGGCCAGGAACGATCCGCCCCAGAAGACATAGATCGCTCCGTAGGCCAGCAAGCGAACTGTCTTCCGCGACATCGCCATGGTTTGAGAATAGTGCAGCTTGTCGACCTCGCCGCGGACTTACGCCCGGATAGTGCGGACATCCGGAAATGCGCTTCCAGCCTGCCCATGAAGGCGCCGCGCTGGTACACTCGCTGTTCCCCGAACGAGACATTTCACCGAGAGGTGGATTCGCCGTGCCCGAAACCACGCAGCAACTCCAGCCAGCTACGCAGCAGTTCCAGCCATTCATCCCGGCCAACGAATCGCGCCCGGAGCTTACCTTCCGGGCGCTTCTGCTGGGCTCGATCTTCGGGATCCTCTTCGGCGCGGTCACGGTCTATGTCGGGTTGCGGGCCGGGCTTACCGTGGCAGCTTCGATTCCGATATCGGTGCTTTCCATCAGTGTGCTGCGCGCGTTGGGCCGCGCGTCCATTCTCGAAAACAACATCGTCCAGACCACCGGCAATGCCGGCCAGTCCATCGCTTCCGGCGTCATCTTCACCCTGCCCGCGCTGGTCTTTCTCGGCTTCGATCTCGAATACGCGCGCATCTTCTTTCTCGCGCTCATCGGCGGCTGGCTGGGTGTGCTCTTCATGATCCCGCTGCGCCGCCAGCTCATCGTGCAGGAGCACGGCACGCTTGCCTACCCAGAGGGCACCGCCTGCGCAGACGTGCTGCTCGCCGGCGAGCATGGCGGCTCCTTCGCCAGTCGTGTCTTTCTCGGTCTCGGACTCGGCGGCCTCTACACCCTCTTCCAGAACGACAATCTCTTTGCGGCGTGGCCCGGCACACCGGACTATCAACCGAAGTGGCTCAAGGGCGCAGCCATCCGCGCCGACGTCACACCGGAGTATCTCGGTGTGGGCTACATCATCGGTCCCCGCGTCGCTGGAGTCATCTTTGCCGGCGGCGTCTTTTCCTGGCTCGTGGTCATGCCGCTCATCTACTTCTTCGGCTCGCACATGCCGGATGCGATCTATCCCGGCACCAAGCCCGTCGCCATGATGTCGCCGTCTGAGCTATGGGCGAGTTACATCCGGCCGATGGGCGCGGGCGCTGTCGCCGCATCCGGCCTCATCACCCTGCTCAGGACCATGCCCACCATCGTCGGGGCCCTGCGCTCCGGCGCGAAGGAGTTCGGCAAGAGCGCCGACAAACTGGTGACCCTGCGCACCGATCGCGATCTGCCCATGAGCGTCGTCGTGCTCGGCTCGGCCGCGCTGGTGCTGCTGATGTTCTTCTTCCTCACCTTCCACCCCGTGCCCGGAGCGCAGACCACGCTGCTCTCGAACTTCGCGGCTTCGATCCTGGTCGTGATCTTCGGATTTCTCTTCGTCACCGTCGCATCGCGCATCGTCGGGCTCATCGGCAGCTCGGCCAGTCCGGTCTCCGGCATGACCATCGCGACCCTGATGGCCACCGCCGCCATCTTTCTGGTCAAGGGCTGGACGGCTCCGGCCTTCGGCGCGCTGGCCATCACCATCGGCGGCGTGGTCTGCGTCGCCGCCTCCAACGCCGGCGATACCTCGCAGGACCTGAAGACCGGCTTCCTCATCGGCGCAACGCCCTGGAAGCAGCAGCTCGCGCTCATGATCGGCGTCGTGGTCTCCACTTTCGTCATCGGCGCCACGCTCAACGTGATGAACAAGGGCCTGGAGGAGTTCCGCGACACCTCGCGGCCCTGGAATATCTCGGTCCCGCACGATGGCGTGCAGATCCAGCAGCAGCACTTTCAGCACGCCCGCATCCACGTCATTCACGCGGACAAGACAACCGACGAACGCGAGGCCGGCCAGTACACGCTGCTCAACGCGCTCGGCTCGCACGAGCTGGCCGATGGCAAATATCTCTACAATGCGGCGACGCACAAGATCGAAGTGCAGTGGATCCAGGGGATCGGCAGCGAGAAGGCCGCCGCTCCCCAGGCCCGGCTCATGGCCACCGTCATCAGCGGCATCCTCAGCCGCAAGCTGCCCTGGGGACTGGTGCTGCTCGGTGTCTTCCTGGTCATCGCCATCGAGCTGCTGGGCATCCGCTCGCTTTCCTTTGCGGTGGGAGCCTATCTCTCCATCGCCACCACGCTCGCCATCTTCTGCGGCGGCGTGGTCCGCTGGATGGTCGACCGCGCCGTGGCCCAGAGCAGCGGACGCACAGCGGAAACCGAGAGCGAGGTCAGCCCCGGATCGCTGTACGCCTCCGGGCTGATAGCGGCCGGCGGCATCGTGGGACTGCTCGGCGTGGCGCTCAAGCTCTACGAAGCAGCCAGCGACAAGAGCGACATCGTGCAATTCCCAGCTACAAATTTCCTGCACCACGACTGGGTTTCCGTCCTGATGTTTGCCCTGCTGGCCTTCTCGCTCTATTACTTCGCGCGCAAGCCGCTCGATAGCTCGGTGGAACCGACGAGTTCCAAAACAGAACAATAGCCGCCGTTATGACCCATTCGTTGTAGGCGCTTCCACCCCAGTGGCATGGATGCAGCCGCCGTATGGCCTCACTCTAGTCGAGCCTCGCAAGGAGAGGCCGCAATGCACAGTATCCTTGTCTCCCTCGCCGTGACCATTCTGTTGTTGTCTCCCATAGGACTTGTAGCGTGCCTCAAGAGGCCATCCGTCTAGCAGGACGCTGCACCACTCCCCCGCCAGACTCTCGCAGTCAACCGCAGCACCGGGCCCCTCCCCCACTCCCCTCTGCTCCGGCCGTCTTGGAAACCTGCTCCGCTCGTGCGAGCAGTGAGATCGCGGATTTGTAAAACGGCAAAAATTCCGATCCCGCAAGTGCAACCCGCAGCACCTCCCGCAAATTTCAGCAGTGGCGCACCGCGCATCGTGCAAGCGGACGGCTTATTCAATGACGATTCACATGCTTTCAACAATCCAAACCGGGCAGAAACGCACGCCGGGCGCGCTCTACGCAATTTTCTGCGAAACGCAACTCGAAAAACGCGCGCACATTCGCCGCTTCTTCTCTGTTGCGCACTTCTCCTACTCTGCTTAGTCTCTGGAAGCGTTGTCGAGCAATCGGCAACACAGCATTCACCTTTTTTTGACTGACAACAACTTGAGTTAGAGCAGGGCACGTCTCGGCATGTGCGCATCTCTTGCTTCCGCTTTGTGTAGACCGAAATGAAGTGACAGCGACCGTCTTCTGACGAGAACGCTGCAACGCTTTACACGATGCAGAAGCGCACGGGGAAAGCTCGTCGTGGCTGGTCGCAGTCCGGCATTTCCGGCATGCAGTTGCCGGTCGGCCCGGACCCATGTCCACACGAGGGGCGCTGGCAACCATGCCCGTTCCGTTCTCTGCTCTCCGCAAATGGGCCCTGTGCGCCCGGACGACAGCGGCACCGCGAATAGCGAACGAGGCCTTCGAAAGCCACTTCGTACGCGGACAGAGCCTCTTTGTTTTCCATAGCACCGGGCCGGTCTGCGGCAACGGCCAACCTCCTCCGGGATGCCGCACACTGCCAGTGTGCCCATGCATCCCGGAGCAGCTTGCCCCGAAATAACGGGGCAGAAGGGATGTTTCATGAGGCCACGCAAGACGATTCTCTGTGTCGATGACAACGAGCAGGCGCTTTCCGTTCGCAAATTCATGCTGGAGACACGCGGCTATCGCGTATTGACCGCCCATACCGCCGCCGAAGCGCTCGAAATCTTCGCCGCAGGAAATGTCGATCTGGTGTTAAGCGACCTCATCATGCCCCAGATGGATGGCAACGAGCTGGTGCGCCGCATGAAGTCGATGGCGCCGGAAGTGCCGACCATCATCCTGAGCGGCAGCGTGAAGAACTTCGAGCGCGCCAGCAGCGCGGATGCATTCCTGCCCAAGGGCGCCTGCACGCCGCTGGAGGTGCTGGAGCGTATTCGCGTGATGATCGCGCGCAAGCGGGGTCCGCGCAAAGCACAGCCCCGCGACCACGAGGCGGTCGTGATGCCCTCCATGGGTCCCGACGTCATAACGGCGGCGGGCTAAGCGGAGCGGAGCCGCCGGGGACGATACAATCGCCAAGTGCCGTCTACCCAGGTATCGTCCACCCAGGCTCCGCCCATCATCGTCGCTCAAGGCCTTGGCAAGACCTACCGCTCCGGGCGCATCGCCGTTCCCGCTCTCAAAAATGTCTCCTTTGCCGTAGAGCCCGGCGAGTTCGTCTCCATCGTAGGCCCCTCCGGCAGCGGTAAGTCGACGCTCTTTTACCTGCTGGGCGGCCTTACCCGCGCGACGACCGGCCACGTTCTGATCGACGGCGTCGACTTCGCCAAACTGCCGGATGCCGAGCGCACAGCGGTCCGCGGACGCAAAATCGGCTTCGTCTTCCAGAAGTTCAACCTGCTGCCCACGCTGAGCGCCCGCGACAACATTGAGATCGCCTACGAGATCAGCAGCCGCCAGAGCGGTGGCCATCAGCCGCCGCTGGACCAGAAGTTTCTCGGCTATCTCGCGGACCTGCTCGGTATCGCCGACCGTCTTGACCACCGACCATCCGAGCTCTCCGGCGGCGAGCAGCAGCGCGTCGCCATCGCGCGGGCGCTCATCACGCGACCGGCCCTGGTGCTCGCGGATGAGCCAACCGGCAACCTGGACACGGCCAATTCCGACACCGTGCTCTCCATGCTGCGGCGCTCCAACCAGGAGTTCCACCAGACCGTGCTCATGATCACCCACAATCCGGAAGCTGCCGCCATCGGCGATCGCCTCCTGCACATGCGGGATGGCCATCTACTGGAGCAGGACGCAGTCCCCGCGTAATCAAATGTGCGATGGAATCCGGGCCAAACAGACGTGGATTTGCCTCCCGTTGTCTGCCGCACGGGGCGAATTGACCCGTTTTCCGCCGCTCTATATACTCAGCAAGTACTTCAGCGGGAGTAGCTCAGTGGTAGAGCATCGCCTTGCCAAGGCGAGGGTCGCGGGTTCAACTCCCGTCTCCCGCTCCAGATAGCGGCAATTCCGCTATCATTGTGCCGGCGTGACGACCTGGCTACACCGCCACGACACCCCCTCCGCAAGACGGCGCGGTACCCAAGTGGTAAGGGAGAGGTCTGCAAAACCTTTACGCGTGAGTTCGATTCTCACCCGCGCCTCCAAATCCTGCAAATTGCTTACGGTACATGCACGTTCCGCCTCAGAAGCGTCTGCAGGGAAATTTGTGGGGACTCTTTTAAAGTTCTCTACTGGATTGCGAGCTGAGAGCAGCTGCCGCATCGATCTGCTTCTGCACAACGAATTGTTCCATAGCCTTCCGTCGGGTGCTCCTTGGGTTGGGTGTCCGCACCCCGACGGGATGAATCAAGCTGGCAATGGATGCGCGAAGCTGAGATTCGTTCCAGGGAACAAGAAGAACCTGTTCAAAGTTGATTGGAAAAACTCGGCTGAGCTTCACAGATGCTCCGAGCTTCTCTCCATCCGATTCTGATTGATCGAGGTTCCGATTGCTGAACGACTACCGTTGATCGTCGAACTGCCCGAACGACATCCATGTCGAAGAAATGTCGCAACTGGAACTGTGCTGCAAGTGATATATTTCGAACCGCTTTGTTGGAGGCGTTGAAATGCATCCTCACCAGCACGATCATATTCACGTCAAGTTCACTGAATTCGTAGCTCCGAGTGAAGGACTGCGACTCATAACCGTGGGCCAAACCACGCCGTGTGGTTTACTTTGGGGCTCAATCTAATCGGCGAAATGAAGATGGATGGCGCTGCCACTCAATACGGAACAGCGTCACTCAATACCCAGCCTCTCGGTATCATCTCGGGACCCGATAACGCACTGTGGTTCACCGAGAGCCTCGCAGCCAAAATCGGCCGGATCACGACTCAAGGGGCGATTTCTGAATATCCAATTCCTGCTCAGAATCTAGCGCCCCAACGAATCGCAGCCGGGCCCCGATGGCAATCTTTGGTTTACATGTTTCTCGGATCCAGTCAGCTTGGGAAACCCTGGCCAAATTGGCAGAGTTACGCCTCAGGGAGTCATCACCCTGTTCGAACTGCCGACGCCCAATAGTTTTCCGGTAGGCATCGCTCGAGGACCAGAAGGTTCTCAAAGCTTGTGGTTCTGCGAGTCAAATAACAAGATCGGGCGCATTACCACGGATGGCACGATCACGGAATTCGACCTCCAAGCACCCAGCGCACCTGTCGAGATCGCGTTAGGACCTGATTGCGCGATGTGGTTTACGGAAAACCAGGCATGCTCGATTGGACGGATTACGCCTGACGGGTCAGTCAAACATTACGCCATACCGAGCAACAGCCCGCCGTACGGGATAACTTTGGGACCCGACGATGCGATGTGGTTTGTTGCGGGACAAGGGGTGCTAGGGCGAATCACGATCGATGGAGAGATCACCGAATTTCCGTTTCCGACCCCAAACAGCGGACCACAGAGCATTACGGTGGGTCCCGACCGTGCTCTATGGTTTACAGAAGGCGCGGCCAACGTGAATAAGATCGTACGGGCTGAGTTGAGACGCCACCACTAGCGAAACGCTTTAGTCAAATACGACGGTTTTGTTCCCGTAGCACAGGATGCGATGCTCCAGATGCCAGCGCACGGCGCGGGAGAGGACGAGCTTCTCCAGATCGCGGCCCTTGCTGATCAGGTCCTCAAGCCGGTCGCGGTGGGAGACGCGCGCCACGTCCTGTTCGATGATCGGCCCTTCGTCCAGGACCTCCGTGACATAGTGGCTGGTTGCGCCGATCAGCTTGACGCCGCGCTCATATGCGCCGTGATAAGGCTTCGCTCCGACAAATGCCGGCAGAAACGAGTGATGGACATTGATGATCCGGCCCGGATAGCGAGAGACGAATTCGGGCGATAGCACCTGCATATAGCGGGCAAGCACGATCAGTTCCACCTCGCGTTGCCGCAGCAGCTCGAACTGCAATTGCTCGGCATCCTGCTTGTTGCTGGCGGCGACAGCAACGTGATGAAACGGTACCTCATAGAACTGAGCGAGCGGCCGGGCATCCTCGTGGTTGCTGATGATCAGGGCGATGCTGCAGTTCAGCTCGCCAATCTGGTGCCGATAGAGCAGGTCGATCAGGCAATGCTGATAGCGGGAGACCAGCAGCGCTACCGGGATCTTTCGCTTTCCGAAGATGACCTGCCAGTTCAGCTGCAACGCCGCGGCTAAAGGGGCGAACTCTTCCCGGAACCGCAATTCATCGAGATCGAAGTCACGCAGCGACCATTCGATGCGCATGAAGAAGAGGCCCAGCTCAGCATCCTGATGCTGATCAGCGTGAAGGATATTTCCGCCGTGCTCGAACAGGAAATTGGCAATCGTCGATACCAATCCTTTGCGATCGGCGGAGTGCAGCAGCAGGACTGCGCTTTCGTTCATAGATCTCTCGTTACACCCCAGATGGCTACACCCAGATGGCTCCTATGTTAGCCAATAGCAGACTGGCCGCTGGGCAAATCGTCGGTAGGACTTGCTGGTATCCGCTTCCGCTGCCGTCACCTGGAACGTCGTTTACACCTGGTGTATCGCCGGGAGGCGATGTCCAAAAGCGAACATCCATTCGCGAAATCGAACAGGTCAGCCGCGCCTTTCCAGCGTTTTATACAGAAATAGTGACCAATTTGCGTGCAAAATTTGGCGCGCCAATTGCTCCTAACGATGGCGGTTCATAGCCTGTCGTCACTCAGGAGGCATCGATGGCGCAGTTTGAGCGGATACGTGATGTTATTTCCGGGCCCTTCAACCCATCCATAATGCAGGAGCGCACTGCCTCCGGATGGCAACTGGTTTCTATCGAATGGCGGCGCGAGCTGCCCGCCAACGAGATGCCGACGCAGGGCGCATTCAACGAGGACATCCCTTATGGCCTGCGCATCTCCGACGATTGCACGCGCCTCGAAGTCGATCTGCGCGAGAACCAGATCCTCATCCAGATGATGGACCTGCTGGTGCAGGACTTCCCCTTCTCCAGCATTGCCAGCGACCTCAACGAAAAAGGCTTCCGCACGCGCCAGGAAAAGATGTGGACCCAGGTCTCCATCTTCAACATGCTGCCCCGCCTCATCGAGGTGGGCCCGCGCCTCTTCTCCGCCGAAGAGTGGGAGGCCCGCCGGCACAAATTCTGGAAGTCGGTCTAAGCTCGTGACACGATGGGGATGGTAGCCGAGGCAGATTTCATAGAATCAACCACAAAAAATGGCGTGAGACAAAATCTCACGCCATTGATGCACTCGCTGGAAAGCTCGGGCCATAGGCGCAGACTGCAGCCAACCGCCGTTTAGCTATCGCTCAGCCCAGGTGCCCCATCCGGCCCGCGCGATAATCCGCAACCGCCTGCTTCAGCTCTTCCTGGGTGTTCATCACAAACGGCCCGTAGCTCGCGACCGGTTCGTCGATCGGCTCGCCGCTCAGGATCAGCAGTTGCGTATCCGTCTTCGCTTCGAGTGTCACGCTGTCGCCCTCTTCCGTCAGCGGAGCGATCAGCGCCTCACCGCGCAGTTCATCGGCGCTGTTCAGCACAACATCGCCTTTGCGTAGCACCACTGCGGCATTGTGTCCCTCCGGCAGCGGCAGCTCGAAGCGCTCGCCCGCCTTCAGGATCACGTCGAACAGTCCAACCGGCGTGAAGGTCTTCGCCGGCCCCAGCCGTCCCAGCAGCTCGCCCGCAATCACGCGTGCTTGCCCTCCGCCCGGCAGCTCAATCACCGGGATCTGTCCCTTCGTGATCCCCTGGTAGCGCGGCTTCGACATCTTCTGCGCCTTGGGCAGGTTCACCCAGAGCTGCACCATCTCAAAGACGCCGCCGTTCTTCGTGAACTCCGCCTCGTGCAGCTCCTCATGCACCACTCCGGAGGCCGCCGTCATCCACTGCACGTCGCCGGGATAGATCACCCCGCTGTTGCCGGCCGAGTCGCGATGGCCCACCGCTCCCTGATAGGCAATCGTCACGGTTTCAAATCCCCGATGCGGATGCTCGCCCACGCCGCGCGGCTTCGATGACGGCTCAAATTTGAGCGGCCCTGCATAGTCCAGCATCAGGAACGGGCTTACCTCAACCCCGTTCGAAGGAAAGAGATTCCTCACCGGGAAGCCATCGCCTACCCAGTGGTTCGATCCCGCGCTGTATGTGCCCAATACTTTCTTCTGTGTCATTTGCTGCTCCTTCCGGCGCTCAGCTTGGAAGCTGGCGCCTCCTTCACCATTCCTGACGAAGCCTCTGCAGTGTCCGGCGCCGCTTCTGCCGTCCTGCCCAGCCGCCGCAGCAGCGGCAGCAGGGCGCGCCGGTCCTCCATGGAAAATTCCGCCAGCGCCTCTTCCATCTCCGTGCGATGCTGCGCAAACGCACGCTCGATCAGCCGCCTGCCCGCGGCCGTCAGATGCACGATGCATGCGCGCCGGTCGCGCGCGTCATCTTCCCGCCGCACCAGCCCGCGCGCCGCCAGCCTGTCGATCGCGGCAGTCACCGATCCGCTGGTCAACAGCACCTTCGCTCCCAGCTGCTTCGCCGACAGCGGTCCCCGGTGCAGCAGCGCCTCCAGCACTCCGAAGTCGCTCTGCACCATGCCGAAGCGCGCAATGCTGCGTTGCGCCTGCGCCTCCACCGCCCGGGCAGCCTTCCAAAGCACCAGCCACAGGTGGATACCGCTCAAATCGTCTGCTTTTTCGGATTTTCCAGCCTTCGTCATTTGTCTTGATATAAAGATGCTTGATATCAAGGAAAGATTCAAGACTCCAGCCGCGTCCATGCAACTCACGCTTGCAATGGAGTTAGTTGCGCTCCGGTCCCGAGCACCGTGGCCACCAGCCGCCGGGCGAACGGATCGAACGGCTCCTCTTGGCCCAGAAAATGCTGTACGAAAGAGCGAAAGAATGGCCCCGCCATCAGGGCCTCGGCTGCGCTCTGCGCATCGACCGCGGCATCAATCCGGCCCAGCTTTTGTTCAGCGGCAATGTACTTGCGCAGCCGTCCGATCCCCCCGTGCGGGCCCTTGTTCCGTTCCAGCAGTGTGCGGCGATACTCCACCAGCAACTCCGGATCGGCAAACAACGCACTCACCACCGGCGTTACGCGCACCTGGAACGCAAAGATCGTGCGAAGGGCCTTCAGCAGGTTCTGCTTCGGCGTCAGCTGCCCGGCCGCCTTTTCCAGTTCGCTCAGCGGAATCACCATCTCCGGCAGGCGCTCCTGCAATACGGCCAACAATAGCTGCGCGCGGCTGGCGAAATGCACATACAGCGCTGCCTCCGAGCATCCCACTTCGGCGGCAATCTGCTTCGTCGTGATGCTCGCCAGTCCGCGCGTGCGGAGCAGCTTTTCCGCCGCCGCAAGGATCTGCGGCCTGCGGCTTGGTCTGCCTCGTGCCATGTGCCTCGCTTCTACTTGTTCGTCGCTCAGCTAGTGTAATCAGCCTGGTCTTGACAATCAGTCTGGCAAATTTAATATTAGTGAGCAATTACTAATATAACGGAGCAGAGACATGAAACAGAAACTGGCCCGCATCCTCATGAGCTTTATCCTGCTCTCCAGCAGCGCTCTATCCTTTCTCCTCGACTGGAGCCCGAATCACCTGCTGAACCCGCTCTGGCATCCTCACGCACGCTTTCACGGCGCGCTCTTGCTGTTCTTTCTTGCGGGCGTGGCGTGCACGGGGACCTGGCTGCTCTGGCGTCGATCCACAGAACCTCGGGTCGCCTTCACGGTTGCCGCCCTGCTCTCCGCCTCCTACTGGAGTCCGCTCTTCTACATCCCGTTCGTGTTGCCCTCCTCCAGTTGGTGGGCGGGCCGACTGGGCGCGGAGCCTCATGTCGCCGGCATGGTTTTCTATCCGAACCTCGCGGTTGCCGCCCTGTACCTGCTCCTCACCGTCATCGTGCTCGTCTGGACTCGCCGCATGCCCGCCGGTTGAGCACATAGCTTCCAGACAAAAAACACCCTGGCCCGGAAGGGACCAGGGTGGCGAGGGAGGCCAACAACGGCTTAAAAGGCGTATCGCGCAGAGAACTGCAGCTGCCGCGCGCTCGGGATCAGCCCGCTGAAGCGCGAGTTGTTGATCGCGCTCGCATTCTCGCCCTGCAGCCCATTGTTCGGATTGCCGAACGCGGGATGATTGAAAACATTGAACGCATCCACCCGCACCTCCACTGACGACTCGTGCACCGGGATAGGGAACGACTTGAACACCGACATATCCAGGCGGTTGAAGCCCGGTCCGGAGATCGACTGACGTCCCGGAGGTCCGAGCGGCAACAGCGCCGGCATGCGAGATGTTGATCAGGTTTCCTGCAGGATCGTCCGGTCCCAGCGTAGCCCGTGGTGCGTTTTTGAAGGCGCACGGGTTGTACCAGGACTGGATTGTCTTGGTCTTCGTCGCGCAGTTGAACTGCGGCTGCGTCGCCGGGTCCGCAGTGCCGCCCGCCTTCAGCGGATCGCTGATCCGCACCGGATAGCTGCCGCCCTGGTTCGACGAATTCACGAATACGGGCGTGCCGCTCTGCACCTGGAAGATAAAGCTCGTCTTCCAGCCGCCGGCCACTTGGTTCACCAGCCCGCTGTGGTTCAGGAAGCGCTTGCCCGCGCCGAACGGCAGCTCATATTGCGGGGAGAAGGTGAAGCGGTTGCGCGTGTCCTGCGTGCAGGCGCCGTAGTCATAGCGGAAGCCCACGAAGTTCGGGTTGCGATAGCCGCCATCCGCCGACTGCCCGATAGGCCCGAAGGCATCGTCCAGGCAATGCGACCACGTGTACCCGGCCAGGAAATACAGCCCGTTCGAGTAGCGTTTGTCCAGCTTCGCCTGCAGCGAGTCGTAGCGCGCTACGCCCTCATTCGCAACGTTGACGATGTTGCCGAAGTCGAAGAACGGCTGGTAAGTCTGGCTGTCCGCGCCCTTGGGGACAATGCCGGGGAAGGTGTTTGCAAGATAGCTCGATTGCAGCCTCCGGCTCACATTGCCCTGGTAGCCCAGCGTGTAGGTCACCGTATTTGTCAGCGACTGCTGGAAGCTCAGGTTGTATGCAGTCGTATAGGCGCTCTTGCCGTTCTGTGAGCGCGCATAGATCGTCGGAAGGTTGGCAAAGTTCTGCAGCCCACCGTTCGGCGCGTTGATGGCAGCGCTGAATCCAGTCTCCAGCGTCTGCCCGTTGGTCGGGCAGGTGACCGCGCCATTCACGTTCTGGCAGACATTCGGTATCGGGCTGAAGTTCGCGCTCACAAAGAACGGCGCGTTGTACCCCAGGTTCAGCCCGAGTCCGATGTTCTCGAGTCCTCCATAGAAGACACCCGCGCCGGCGCGCAGCACCGTGCGGTTGTTCAGCATGTAGGCCACGCCAATACGCGGCGCAAAGTTCAGATACGCCGGTTGGACCAGCGATTTGTTCGAGGTGTACTGTACCGCGATGTTGTCCTTCGCAAACAGCCCAAGCAGTGTCGAGTTGATCGGATAGTTCCGCTGCGAAGAGGGAATCAGATACGTGCCGCTGCCCTGGTTCATCCCCGCAAAGTTGCCGACAAAGTTCGCCTGCAGGTCGTGAACCTCGCGGATCGGCTGCGTGTATTCCCAGCGCAGGCCCAGGTTCAGCGTCAGCCGCGGCGTCACCTTCCAGTCGTCCTGTGCAAAGGCCGACTCGTACCAGCGCACATCGGTGAACGGCGTGGAGCTGGTGATCGAAGAATTGTTCATCTGGTCCAGCATGAAGTCCGCCACGCTCGATCCGGAGATGATGCTCGGATTGCCCGGGTCGCTGGTATACGTGCCGTTGAAGTTCTCGTCGCCCAGGCCGTTGCGGCGGCTGCAGCCCATAGAAGCGGACATGCTGGAAGTTCACTCCAAACTTCAGGCTGTGCCGGCCCCATACCTTCGAGACGTTGTCGATGATCTGCAGCACGTTCTGTAGCTCATCCGATGGCACATACGCCGCGACGCCAATGCTGTTAATACCGCTGCTGTTGCTGGTTGCGCCCAAGCCGATGCCCGGCATGCCGCCCAGGTTTGGCCCGAATGGAATGCCTCCCATGCCAAGCTGCGCTGCCAGGTTCAGATTTGCGTTGGCCTGCTGGTATGCGGCGAACAGCCAGTTGTAGCCGACGCGGAACTCATTCGACAGCGTTGGCGAAAAGAAGTGAGTCTCGCTGAAGACGCCGCTCTTCCCGTAGTTATCATTGCGTCCGCCAACACCGAAGCCGCCGCCATCCAGGATGCCGAAGGGCGGCTGCGAATCCGTAGGGTTGTTCGAATAGCTGTAGCGGCCAAAGGCCTGGTCCTTCGATGTCGGATTGAAGTCCAGCCGCAGGTCGTACTGAGTGGTGTTATTGGTAGCCGCGCTCGGCGGAATGGTGTAGTTCTGCGAAGTCTGGTGCGGCCCGCCCTGGTTCGGTGCCGGGAAGAGATTCAGGATGCGCTGCGCGACTGGATTGATCTGGTTGGGACAGATCACGTTCTGCACCCCATTGCAGGTCAGGTAACGCTGCGGCCCATTCGGATTCTCCGTGCCGCCCGCCGTCGGCGTAGGATTGCCGCCCGCCAGGTACAGCGGTATCGCGCCGTTGCCGTTGGTGTTCGCCGGGTCCAGCAGTTCTGAAAAGTCACCATTCCGCATCGCCAAAGTCGGCACAGTGTTGTTCGGGCTCGCCGTCACATACGACGAGATCACCGTCCCCTGCGCGTCGGCAAAGAAGAACAGCTTGTTCTTCCAGAACGGGCCGCCGATCGTCGCTCCAAACTGGTTGCGGTGATACGCCGTCTTTCCCGTGCGATCGAAGTAGTCCGCCGCATCCAGCTTGTCGCTCGAGAAGTACTCCCACAGACTGCCATGGAAATTATTGGTCCCGCTCTTGATCGAAGCGTTGATCGATGCGCCGGTCCCTCGTCCCAGCTCCGCACTGTAGTCGCTGCTCTGTACTTTGAACTCCTCCAGCGCGTCCGGCGGCGGCCGCACCGCATAGGTCGCGCCGTTCAGGAAATCCTGCATGTTGGAGTTGTTGTCCACGCCGTCCAGAACGAAGTTGTTCTGCGAGACGCGGCTACCATTCGAGGTGAAATCCCCCGCGCCCGCCACCTGCCCGAAGCCCTGGTTCGGCGGCGCAACGCCCGTCGTCAGTTGCGCGATAAATACATAGTTGCGCCCGTTCAGCGGCGTGTCGTTGATCGTCTGCGTCTCGAAGACCTGGCCGGTGGATGCATCTTCGGTCTGCAGCGCCGGCGCTGCCGTCACTGTCACCACCTGGCTGGCCGCGCCCGGCTTCAACGCCACATTCACACCCACCCGCTGGCTTACATCCACGCGCAGGTTCGGCCGTGCCTCCGATGCGAATCCATTCGCGCTGACCTTCAGGGTGTAATTGCCCACCTTGACCGGCGTGAAGGCATAGAAGCCGCTTCCGCTCGTCGTGCGCGTCAGCGTCAGGCCGGTGCCGTTGTCGGTCAGTGTCACGGTCGCGTTGGGAATCACTGCACCGCTCGAATCCGTCACCGTTCCGGTTACAGATCCCTGGTCCACCTGCGCCGCCAGAGGAAGCGCCAGCATCAGAGCGCAGCAGAGTATGAGAGCGATACCACATCGAACAGTCAGCCTGGACATCGAAACCTCCCGGAAGGGCACTGCATGAATTGTGGAAGCGGGCGTACCTGGTTGAGAAAGCGATTTCTCAATCTGCGCTTAGCGGGCAGTTGAAAATTCAGACCCCGAGTGATCAAAATTCTGCGCTTGAACTGTATGTTTCGTCAACAAAAAACATTTCTGTCTTCGGAAATGACATGCCCGCCATGTAAACCTGCCCCTGAATCCGGATAGAAGCCACTGCTGCGGATTTTGCGAGAGTCAGCGACGCGATTGAACCTTGCCGCAGGTATCCGGTAAGAACAGCTGCACACCGCGCGACCGCTACCGAGGTCCCCTATCTTGCGAAAACGGCCCACCCGTACAATGCCTGTCACAACGCCATGTCTCTGAACGATCTGCCCAAATCCCGTCGCGCCTTTCTGAAATATGGTTCACTCTCGTCTTGCCGCGACCGCGGTTGGCTGTCACAGCACGCCGCCGCCCACCGAGCAAGCCGCACCGGCGCCCCCCGCCACCGGCCCCGCGCCCGCAGGAGCGCCGCCCAACTTCTCCAGCGCCCCCGCTGTTGGGCCAGAGGTCTCCGGCGTCACCTTCACCGAGGCGGAAAAGCTCGTCCAGGTCTCGATGACCACGCCGCATAAGAACCTCGCAGCCCAGAACTGGCGTCAGGCTATCGCGCCGCTCTACGAACGCCGCACCGGCCCGCGCAAAGTCCCGCTTGAGCCCACCATCGCCCCCGCCACGCTGTGGAACCCCATGCTCCCCGGCATCCCCGCGCCGCCTCAGCATGACCACTTCGTCCCTGCCCCCGCCGCCGCCATACCGCTGCCCACAAACGACGACGACATCGCCTTCGCCTCCGTCACTCAGCTCAGCCGCTGGATCCGCACTCGGCAGCTCACCTCGGAGCGCCTCACCACCCTCTATCTTGACCGTCTCCAGCGCTTCAACCCCACGCTCCGCTGCGTCATCACCCTCACCAAAGATCACGCGCTCGAGCAGGCACGCGTTGCCGACAAGCGAGATCGCGGCCGGCCGTTATCGCGGTCCGCTCCACGGCATCCCCTGGGGCGCAAAGGATCTCCTCGACACCGCCAACATCCCCACCACCTACGGCGCGGAGCCGTTTCGCAATCGCATTCCGAAGGCCGACGCCACCGTCGTCCAGCGCCTCAATGCCGCCGGCGCCGTGCTGGTCGCCAAGCTCTCGCTCGGCGCGCTCGCGCTCAACGATGTCTGGTTCGGCGGCCAGACCATGAACCCCTGGCTGCCCGAAGAAGGCGCCTCCGGCTCCAGCGCCGGCCCCGGCGCTGCCACCGCGGCGGGCCTCGTCGGCTTCGCGATCGGCAGCGAGACCGACGGCTCCATCGTCAGTCCATCCATGCGCTGCGGTGTCACCGGCCTGCGCCCCACCTTCGGCCGCGTCCCGCGCACCGGCGCCATGACGCTCTGCTGGTCCCTCGACAAGCTCGGCCCCATGGCCCGCTCGGTCGAGGACACCCTGCTCGTTCTTCGCGCCATCACCGGCCCCGATCAGGATGGAAAAGGCAACGGCGACCTCGCCTGCGTCCCCAGCCACCTCGACTACAACGCCGCCCTGCCGGTAAAAGGTATCCGCGTCGGCTACATACCGGCATGGCTCGCCGAGCCGCCCGCTACCGACGTCGATCGCTCCGCCATCGATCAGGTCAAGAAGCTCGGCATGGAGCCGGTCGCCGTCTCCATCCCCAACTGGCCCTACGACTCGCTCGACCTCATCCTCTTTGCAGAAGCCGCCGCCGCTTTCGAAGAGCTCACATTGTCCCGGCAAACAGACCAGCTCCGCATGCAGACCGCGGATGCGTGGCCCAACAGCTTCCGCCAGGCGCGCTTCCTCTCCGCCGTCGATTTCGTGCAGGCCGAGCGCCTCCGCCGCAAGGTCGCCCAGCACATGGCCGAGGTCTTCGCGAAGGTCGATGTGCTCCTCGTCCCCTCACTGCGCGACGAGATGCTCACCCTCACCAACTTCACCGGCCACCCCTCGCTCACCCTGCGCGCCGGCTTCGTCGAAGTCAGCCAGGCCCGCAGCGACTGGGCCCCCGACCCACATCATCCCTTGCCGAAGTTCAACCCGCCGCGCCGCGTCCCCCACGGAATTACGTTAATCGGACGCCTCTTCGACGAAGGCCTCCTCGGCCGCGTCGGCGTGGCGTCTCGAGCGCGCCTTCAACGTAGCCAACGAACGCCCGAAAGGCTTTTCCTGAGGTGAGCATGACTGTAGAAGTCGGCGCAATGGTTGGCGTGGGCGTCGCCGTTCTGGCGGCGGGATTCATCCTGGTCCGCTCGCGCTTCCGCGCAGCTTCAGGCGCAGGCAAGGTCATCGTGCTCGGGCCGGTCTTCGAAGCCGTCGCGATCGCGATGTTCGCCGCCGAGCACTTTACTGCGGCGCGCGATCTCATGCCCATCGTGCCGCACTGGCTGCCCGCGCCTCTCTTCTGGACCTACTTCGTTGGCGCCGCACTACTGGCTGCGGCCATCAGCTTCATCGCCTGGCGTTGCGTCCGCTGGTCGGCGTTGCTGCTCGCCCTGCTGTTCCTCATCATCGTCGCCACCCTCGATCTGCCCATCCTGCCCATGCATATACACGAGCGGTTCTTCTGGATACTCACGGTGCGCGAAACCGCCTTCGCCGGCGGTGCGATGGTGCTGGCGGGCAGCGTATGGCCGCTTACAAACGTGGCAGGCACCGCGCTCGTTCGGCTCGGCCGCGCACTCGTTGCAGCGATCATGATCTTCTACGCCATCGAGCATTTCCTCTTTCCACGCAATGTGCCGGGCGTTCCGCTGGAAAAGCTCATCCCCGCATGGATGCCTGCACCTACGCTGCTTTCGTATTTCGTCGGAGTTGTTCTTCTCCTCGGAGGCATCGGACTGTTCCTCCGCCCCACCATCCGCATCGCTGCCGCCGGAGCTGGAATTGTCCTCCTCCTGCTCACGGCGTTCTTCTATCTCCCGATCTTCCTGATGGAGATCCACACCCCGCTCGCGATCGAAGGAATCAACTACGTTGGTGACACCTTGTTATTCGCAGCCACCGTACTGCTCGCAGGCTTCGCAGCGGATCGGCCTGCGGTGGGTTTGCCTTAAACCGTGCTTTCAGGACTGATGCTCCGCGAAGTGCGTGCGAAAACTAAAACAGTCTGGCACGAGCGGTATACTTCCTGCGATCAAGTCGGGGTAACTCCGATTCCGCTTACCGGGCCGTTCCGCATTTTCGTAGCGCTTCTCTTATGTTTGCCCGCGCTTGCGGTCGCGCAGCAAAGTCTGCCCTCGCTCTCTGTCCCGGACCTGTCTGTCCCGGTCGAGGCCGACCCAGGCATTATGCCCGACCCTACCCAGGGGATGATCAGGCTTGATGTTGTAGTGACGGACAAGTCGGGAAATCCAGTGACCGGCCTCAAGCAACAGGACTTTACGTTGCGGGACAACGCCTGGCTCGGGAAGATCGTTACCTTTCAAACCTCCGGCGGAGTTACAGCCAAACCTGACTCGCACGTTGAAATAATCTTCGTGATCGACACCTTGAACCTGTCCCCCGAACAGGTCTCCGCGGCCAAAGCTTCGGTGGAGAAGCTGCTTCGTGCGAATCACGGGCATCTCGCAGAGCCTGTATCGATCTTTCTTCTTTCTCGCGCAGTGCTCTCATCTACTCCTGTACCTTCCACCGATGGGAAAGCTTTGGCCGATGAAATTGCCCGCGGAAACGATCTGCCGGTCGTTAGAAAAACTATTGTGTTGCAGCCAGGTCAACGTTACAGAGTCATCAGTGGCCCTCGTTCAATGCAGCCCGCGGGCAAGGCAAACCGGATTTCCTTGAACGCTCTTGGCGCGATCGTGACCGAAGAGCGCCGAAAGCCGGGTAGGAAGTTGGTGTTCTGGATAGGCCATGGCTGGCCAGTCAGTGGTGGGGGCTGCGATATGTCTTTTGATTCCATCACTGAATTTTCCACTCGCATTCGCGAGGCTCGGATCACGCTCTGGAGCGTTACGGACTGGCCGTACATTGTCCCGGATTTCTCCTATCTGGACTTTCTCCGTCCGGTGACGTCCGCGAAGGCCGTCGAAGCAGCAAATCTAGCGTTGGCCGTGCTTGCCACAAAGAGCGGCGGCGGGGTGCTGAATACTACTGGCGACTTGGCCGAGCGGGTCGGCAAACTGATTCAGCAAGCAAATGCGTTTTATACGCTTACGTTTGATCCTCCACCGACCCAGCAGGTGGATGAGTATCACGACCTTGAAGTAACAGTGGCTGACCCCGGTATGAAGGCGCGCACCAACGCCGACTATTACAACCAACCTACTTATCACGATCAACCTTGGAACGCGCAGCACATCACGGTAGCTCAATTGGAGCAAATGTTGCAGACGGTCCGGTCCAGCCAGGATAAGGAGGTCGCTAAGAAGCTTTCCGGTGTGGAACTGACTGAGCGGATGAGCAGCACAAAGCTACGCTCTTGGAGCGCCCGCATGCCCGGGAAGAGGTCTCGCGTAGCACTGGTGGCAGTGGCTGATAGATCGGCCTTCCTTTCTCTCCCGCCGTCGGAGATTCTTGCCACAGCGCCGCCGGATTCGGCCGCACGGCGCCAGATGCTCGCACGGACGGTCGAATACCTGATCAAGACAATGCAGAAGCTGCCGGACTTTTTTGCTGCGCGCACGACCGTCCAGTTTGACGAGCCTGAGCGAAAAGACCCGCAGCTCTGGAAGACCGGAGCGATCGACCAGTCGTTGCACGCGACAAAAACCTCAAAGGCCACAGTGCTCTTTCGCGATGGCAAGGAAGTCGCAGACGCTGAGAAGGAAAAGAAACTACAAGGGCCGCAAATCCGGGATCTGGACACGCGCGGAACCTTCGGGCCCATCCTAGCTATGGTGTTCGCCGAAGCTGCGAATACCAAAAGCGAATTTGCGTGGGATCACTGGGAACAGGGTACGGACACACGACTCGTAGTCTTTCGCTATGCGATTCCGCTGGCTGTATCTGATTTCCACGTGGGGTTCTGTTGTCTCGCGGATCCTGATGGCTCGATCGTCTTCAAGAAAAAGAGCGGCTATCACGGGGAGATCGCGATCGATCCCGCGAGTGGGTCGGTTCGGCGGCTCACAGTAATTGCTGATCTGGAGCCAAGATTGCCGTTGTCAATTTCCGGGATCTTGGTGGAGTACGGTCCGGTGGTCATCGGTGGCAAGACCTACATCGGCCCAACAAGAAGTGTTTCCATTTCGAGGCAGCGCACAGTGACGATCCTGAACGAATGGGGTGAAAGTTTTGGAGTCTACGGACGCTTTGAGACGATACTGAACGATGTTGCCTTTGGGCCATATCATGTCTTCCGTTCAGACGCGCGGATGTTGCCGCAATACAGTCCTGCGTCGAATTAGCCGTTCGAACC
The DNA here is from genome assembly GCA_963790555.1 of uncultured Acidobacteriaceae bacterium. Taxonomy (GTDB): domain Bacteria; phylum Acidobacteriota; class Terriglobia; order Terriglobales; family Acidobacteriaceae; genus KBS-83. The sequence continues at coordinate 145,648 of CAWBPB010000007.1, forward strand.
GGCAGCGAGAACGCTCCTCGACCGGCCGGCGCGCGGCGACAATCTGATTACTTTTTCAAACGTATTGCGTAGGCAATATCTCGCTATAAGATGGCCTCATTATGTGCGATGACTTCATTCATCAGGGATTGACGCATGATCCGACAGTGTCCCGACGCGCGTTCATAGTCAGCTCGGCGGCAACAGTCGTTCTTAGCTCAGCGCACGCTGCAACGGGGGCTAAGGTGGTTGAGAAGGATGTCAACGTACCGATGTCTTCCGGCGTCTCCGACTCGGTGCTCTTCTACCCCGAGGGCAAGGGGCCATGGCCCGCTGTGTTGGTGTGGACCGACATTCTCGGCCTGCGGCCGGTATTTCGCGAAATGGGCAGCAGGCTGGCTGCGGAAGGCTACGTGGTTCTGGTGCCGAATCCCTTCTACCGCAACGCCAAAGCGCCCGTGGTGAGTGGATCGTTTGATTTCTCGAAGCCGGAAGATCGCGCCAGGATAATGCCGATGGCCGAGGCGCTGACCGCCGATACCAATATCAGCGATGCCAGGTCGTATGTCAGCTTCCTCGACACGCAGCCCCAGACAAATAAAAAGAAAATGATGGGCGTACAGGGTTACTGCATGGGCGGCCCGCCGACCTTCCGCACTGCAGCGATGCACCCGGATCGCATCGGCGCTGCGGCCACCTTTCATGGTGGCGGCCTGGTTACCGACAAACCCGACAGTCCGCACCTGCTGATTCCGCAGATGAAGGCCGAGGTGCTATGTTGCGTGGCCGACAACGATGACAAGCGCGACCCGGCGGCGAAGGACAAGCTGAAGCAAGCCTTCGCCGCCGCTCACCTGAAGGCGACCGTCGAGGTCTTCGATGGCTGCAATCACGGATGGACAGTACGCGGAAGCCAGGTCTACAACGAGGCGGGAGCGGAACGGGCGTGGTCGGAACTCACAGCCCTGTATGAGCGGAACCTGAGCTAGACATCCGCGTTCGTCAGCGGAGCAAGACCAGAGCCTTTCTTGTCGCCCCGCGTCGATTAACGCTTGCCGCGAGGGTCGTACTGGAAGCATTGATCGAGCGGCACACCAAGTACCAAAGCAACTTTGAACGCAGTCTCCAGCGAAGGCGAATATTTGTCCTGCTCGATCGCGATCACGGTCTGGCGTGTGACGCCGACTTTATCCGCGAGTTCCTGCTGCGTCATCTCCCGCATGGCCCGGAGCTCTCGAATCTGATTGCGTATCGCGGGCATCAGAGCGCTCTCCGGTAAGCGACAATCTGCGTGGCGGTCTTCGTGATATCGGCAATGACCAACATGCCGAAGAACACGCTCAGGAAATGAAGTCCTACCCTCCGGCTGTCCATTGGAAGGTGGCCGAGTGTTACGTGAAACCACAGCAGGCCCAGCCCAACGACCATCAGTGACGCGATGGTGAGATAGCCGGCACGATAGCCTCGCAGCTCGATCAAATGGTCGCGCTCGTCTGTTACGCGGTTCCGCGTCACGGCAGCGATGATCGATTGCAGGATCACCTGCAGCACGATGATCCCGATGATCATGCCCGCGACCTTGTTCACGGAGTTCTGTTGGTGCAGGAAGAAATAAGGGCCGTACACAACCAGCTCCGCCACAAGCGAGGCGTAAAGAGATTTCTCCCGGTAGGAAAGGCTTGTCGCCATCGCGATCTCTCCATGTTAAAAATGTTTGACACACGGAAACATAGCGCTATTCGCATCACCATGTCAAATATTTTTTACACGTCGATTTAGGAGCCGCATCTTCACGCCATATCGCCGCTGCCGAGGAAATCAGTGAATCGTCCTCGCGGTAACCCGCCATACGCAGAACGGCGAAACGCAGCGTGCGCGTCGCGCCGTTCTGTGTACATGGGTGCGGCTATGGATTTGTTGCGGGCTTCTCCATCTGGGAAGTCATGGACGTCTGAGATCCCTTCCAGAAGTCGGGTTCCCGAGTGACCCACTCTTGCGGCGGGTTACTCATTCTGGGGTTGATGGCGAACAGGTTGGTGCCCGTCGTTTCTATACTGGCAGCGGAAAGTTCTTCCATCTTCTGCATGCCACTCGCTCCGAGTTCCTTGGCAAATTTCTCGGAGTCCGTAACGCCCTTGTCCGTCTCGGCCAACGATTTCATGGTGTTCACGACGACGAAGGCGCTTCCGCTTGGGAAGCCCGGCGCCGGGTTCCCGTACATCACTTCAAAGCAATCCCAATGGCCGTCTGGAGCGACCTTACGGTATGCATCGGCGTACATATGGGCAAGTTGTTCGAAATCGTGCATGTGGCCCGGCTTCACGATGAAAGTGGTGATCTCAAAATAGCGCGTGCCGTTGATCGATCCCTTGTTGAAGCTCAGATCGGGACGAAGCATCATGGCAGTGGAGTCGTAGCCGGATAGCAGGTCGCCGTCCATTTCCCCTGCGTGATCGATCGCCGCGTTGAGTACCTTGTCGTTACTGATAGAGGCTCTATCTTTTTCCCAATCGGCAAAGTTGCTATAGGCCATCAGAAACAGCGAGCGGGTGGGGCCCGAGAGCGAGTCCAGCGCAAAATAGTGCGAGTTGGACTTCGCATTGGCAAAGGCCTGGACAAATGCGCTTTCAGAGCGTTCATGCAGCATGCCGCCCTTGCCGGGCTTCAGGAATTCACGCTGGATGACGAGGACATTCGGAGGCCCGTCGTTCTGAGCGTGCAGAACGGGTGACAGTGAAAATGCGAACGGCAGCAGTATGGCGCAGCCGAAGGACAGCTTACAGACGAGAGCGTTCATAGTTCTCCTCGGACTAGAAGAAGTGGATAAAAAGCGAAACAACCGCGTGACGGTCTTCGCGTTACAGGCCCGGAGGAGGTGGGGGAAGAAAAAAGAGGTTGAATCCGCTAGAGAGCGTGCGAAAGTTGTTAGGCACGCTGGCCCTGCACGGGAAAGTGTCAGAAGTCTGCACCCTCGGGTGATCCTTGTCAATCGGGCGTAGCAATCCATTCATGCCCGGAAACCGACTTATCAGGACCGATCTTGGCAAACCTTAGCCGTACGTGAGGGTGGTGCTCTGTCCGACCTCGATAAGATAACCATCAGGATCGCGGATGTAGCAGCGCGTCTCGCCGTACTTGGGGATCGGCTCTGTGATGAACTCGGCTCCTCGACTTTTCCATAATTTGTAGCAAGCTTGAATATCCGCAACCCGGAAATTCATGAAGCTGTTGATGTGATTCGGGTCGGGGACGCTGAGCGTTACCGTCGGCTTGTCCGGGGTCGGGCCGCCCCCGACATTCAGGATCATCCAGATATTCGCGAGCAGAAGGTACGCAGGCGCGTTGCCGTCGCCCAGGGTCAGAATGCGAGCGCCGAAGACCTTCTCGTAGTAGCGAGCCGATCGCTCAATATCGGCCACGGTGAGAAACTGCGCAATGCTGATCCCCTCCTGCGGGGGCATCTCATAGCTCTTCTGCTCGATTTGTACGCTGTTCATTAACGACTCCTTTTCCAATACAGAACCCAATCGGTGATTAGATACCTGAACGCGTTACCATGACACCCGAATTCCGCCGCCCGCGACAACGGGAATCCGCGAACCTCAGCTAAGCCGATTTTGATGAAGTTGGATTGGTCACGAGAAACGCGCTTTCTCGTGACTGAGCGCAGACTCTTTCTGCGCAGTATCAAAGTGGGCCGAGCGAAATTGTTAAGTACGCTAGCCTGCGCGGGAAAGTGTCAGAAGTCTGCACCCTCAGTTGGTACTTGTCAATCGGGCGTAGCAATTCATTCATGCCGGGAAGCGGGCCTATACGATTGTTTAATAAGCGCATTGGCGATGATGCGCTCACGGACAAACTGTAGGAGATCGCGGGACTGAAGCGCGTTGAAGGATAGGTGTGAGCAATCATAGGGGATACCCTCTCTTGCTCACTTCGCAGACGCGCAAAGATGTTTTGATTTCCAGCTGTCCACCAATGTCGTCGGCGGCTTCGATGCATCATGAAGAACGAGGATCAGGCCGCGTCGGGCCTCTGTCCCAACGGCCGTGAGTTCCATAGGTACGCCTTCGGGAACGATAATATCCGTTCCCTTCTTTCCTATCTGCACTCCACTCGGAGTCTCCAGGCAGGTTTCGCCGCTCTCCGTGTAAAACGCCTCAACTCCTGAATGGAGATGCGTCTTGCTCACCATCCCCGGTTGTAGATTTGCTTCCATATATTGCGCTGTATAACTTCGTCCTGCCTCAACGGCGAGAGGCCCAATCTCTGTAATGCGCGTTGCCGAAGAATGAAGTTTTGGCTTGTCCCCTATCGTAAGGAGCCACACTTTGCCCAATGATTCAACGACGGTTCCGTGTGGTCCTTTGGCTTGCTCTGCAAGCTCCTTTTTCGGAAATAAATCAATCGTCCAGTAAACGAGTGAATCAGGAGCACCCAGAGGCTGACTGGCCAGAATCCAACACCCAGTTTCGCCCGTCTTCTGGCTCATAGGCTTACAACTCACCAGATTTCCGGGCTGTTGAGCGTAGGCTTCGCTCCCAATGTAGAGAGGAAATAGACAAATTGAAGCCTTAAGAATGAGCGGGACCACATGCGTTTTATGGAACAAGGACATTCGCCTCGCAGAATTCGAGCCTCATCGGAAGAATGCCATAGCCGCACTTCTTGACCAAGCACGATTTCGCTCGGAGAATCGCAAAAGAACTGATCTGCGCATCGACGGCCCAGGGAAATAGGTTGTTTTAAGGAACGAAGTCGTTTCAGCTCTGCTGTTGGCTTCAGGGTAACGCACTCATTGAAGACTGCGGAGGGGGGATTAGTCCCGATAAACGTGCTTCTCGTGACTGATCGCAGGTTCTGTCTGCGCTGTATCAAAGTGGATCAACAGCAAAGAAAATTCTGCAAAACCTGCCACTTTACCCTATGCAATTCGCTACACTGGAAATAGAGAAGCAAACGCCCAAACGTCACCCAAGCGGTGGCGTTTTCCATTTGTTGGGCAGTCGGCACATCGATACGGTGAATGACTCACCAACTCCGGTGCTAACTCCTTCAGAATGACGAGTTAAGCGACAAGCCCTTTAGAAAGACGAATTTGACCCTCCGGAGGCCGCCTAACCCATAGCAACAAAGAGAGTTACAAGCCGGCCTCCGGCGACGGGGAGGGGGAGGGGGGCGGTACCGTTACCTCGTCATGGGAGACCTGAGATACAGTGGGCATCGCCCAACTCCGAACTCACGGGAGGCCGGTAAGCACCATGAAGAAATACAAGTTCAAAGCCAGGATTGAGTCCGAAAGCGGGGGCGGAGCCTACATCCTCTTCCCCTACGACACGGAAAAGGAATTCGGCGTCAAAGGCCGGGTGCCCATTCAGGCCACCTTCGATGGCATCGCCTACACCGGATCGCTCCTCAAGTGCGGCGAGTCGCAGCACATGCTGGGCCTGCTCAAATCCATCCGTGAGCAGATCGGCAAACAGCCCGGCGAAACCATCAGCGTCGAGCTATGGAAGGACGAAGCGGAGCGCACCATCGAAGTCCCCGCCGCCTTCGAGGCCGCGATGAAGAAGGAAGGCGTGCTCACTGCCTTCGAAAAGCTCAGCTACACGCATCGCAAGGAATACTGCCGCTGGATCACAGAAGCAAAGAAGGAAGAGACCCGCGTCGCGCGTCTCACAAAAGCAGTCGAGATGCTGAAGAAAGGAATCAAGACTCCCGGTTAGCCGATTCAGCCGGCCGCCGTCTACGGCACGCGCAGCCGGAGCTCGTTGGACGGCCCGCTTTCCGCGCCCTTGTTGCCCACGCTCTTCACCAGGTAGATGTAAGACACGCCGCCTCGCACAGACCTATCGTTGTACTCTGTTTTCGCAACGCGCAACCTGTTCACCTTTCTGAAGGTCTTGCCGCCATCGTCCGAGCGATAGACGTTGTAGCCCGTTACCGCCTCGGCTGATGGTGTGGGAGCGTGCCAGCGCAAGTGAACCCTATGGTGATGCGCCTTGTGGGTCGCATGCACCGTCGCCTGGGAATTCCTCACTGTTCCCGGACCTGCCATCATCAACAAGCAGGCAAGCACAACGCGTCTCTGCCCTCGCGGTGATGTCGATCTCCTCGCCGGCTCGACATGCTTGGCGAAGACGAATTGCAGACAGGCACGCAAGGCGACTCTTCCTCGCACGTACGCAGAGGATTGCGAATGAATCGCGTGCGGAAGCATCATAAGCCACCTCGCTGACAAGAAATAGCTTCCGGTTGCAGTTCTTAGAAGTCTACGTGGCAACGCACCGAAGGCACCCACACCGGGCCGCGGTCGCGGTTATATCCCGGATTGTCGATATGCGAAAGCCCCAGCGCGAAGTAGAGCCCGCGCCACGCGTGTGCGTTGTAGTAGCTCTCTTCGATGGTCTCGCGTCCGTAGTTCAGTCGTCCGTCGCCCAACAGGAATCCCAGACCGCCATTGGCGAGATAATTCTGGTGGTCCTTCTTGATCGCATTCGAAACAAACGACAGTCCTAATTTGTCGTTCGTCCGTCCCCACTGCGCGCCGTCATAATCCGCGCCCAGCAGCACCGTCTGGTCCACCTCGGTGTAGGCGAACGACTCATGCTGCCCCTCGTTCCATCCGAAGCGTCCGGCGGCGCGCAGATGCTCGGTCACCTGCTGCTCCAGGTTGTAGCCAAAGCCGTACTTCACCGCGCCGAAATGCTCGTGCTTCGTAATCTCCGGTGTCCGATCGATACCATCCACATAGGCCCGAACTGCCTCGCGGTAGTCGCCCATGTGCGCGTTGTTCGCGAAGGCCAGCACCCGCTGCGTTCCCTTGTGTCTAGGAAACAAGCCGTGCCGCAGCTCGAACTCCCAGTTCTGTCCGCGCGCGCGGCTCAGCGCCCAGTCCAGATCGATCCCGTTCGCCACCACCGGCATCGCCGCCAGCACATAGCGCGCCGCCCAATTGCGGTCCTGGTACTCGATCACTCCCGCGTATGTGTAACCGCGCGTGTCCGCCGCGTAGTCCCACGCGCCGTTGTTGTCCACCGTCCAGTTGGTGAATTGCAAATGGCTGTCGCTCAGCACATCGTTGATGTCCATCACGTCGGGAAGCGACATCTTGCCCAGCCGCAGCTCCAACCGCCGTACCGGCGCCTCGGTCGCCAGCGACCACGGCCCCCGCTCCACCTCCGTCATCTCGTTGGTAAAACCGATCGTCTGGTGAAACTCCGCCCTCGCGACATACGGCTTCGAGCCCAGGTTTGGATTGCGCACCACGTCCAGGTTGGTAAAGCCCGCCAGCCCCAGCGCCTGGCTCAATCCGCGTCCACCCGACGACTCAAAGTCCGCGATGAAGTCGGTGTTGTAACGCTCGCTCCACGTCGGCGTCTCGCCGCGTATACCTCGGCCGAGTTGATACCCCAGAAATAGCGTCCCCAGCAGCGAAGTCTTGTACTCACCCGCGCCGTGCAGACTGTTCTTGCCCTGATAGGGCGAATGGAAGCCCGGATGCGCCTGGAAGATGATGTTCGCCTGACCGGCCACAAACCACGGGGCCGTCTCCGAATGCGGAAACATCGTCAGCGCCTCGTCCTGCCCCGGCTGGCCTTTTGCCGCCTCACCGCGGGATCCATCGCCCCCATGCTGCCCGTTCGCCGGTGTCGGCGCGTCGACGATCGCCCCCGTCTGCGCACCGGCCCGGCCTAGCGCAGGCGCAGCGATCAGTGCCAGCAGCAGCCAGCTCAGAATTGTTCTCGTGGACAGCACGTTCTATGGCGTCTCCTCTGTTGGTTCCTGCCCACCGGAGGAGGGCGGATCTTGAAATCCGTGCGAAAAGGGCGCTGGGCCAGGGCCGGTCTCCAACCGTGGCCACGCACAGCCTTGTCGTACCATCAGCTGGCTCCCGGATGCCATCGCTGGATGGTGAATTGTTACCGTACCGGCGCGGCCTTCCTGTGGCGTACCATACCCCCCTATGATATACAACCTGGAGAACAGATATGGCCCACCGTCAGGATAAAAAACTCCTCGCCCGTATTAAGCGCATCCGCGGCCAGGTAGACGCCATCGAGCGATCGCTCGCCGGCGACACGGATTGCGCTGACGTCCTCATGCTTCTCGCCAACGTACGCGGCGGCATCAACAGCCTCATGGCCGAAGTCCTCGAAGACCATATCCGCGAGCACATGATGCAGCCCGGCCAGCCGTCACTTCCATCGCAAGAGGTCGCAGAAGATCTCATCGACCTGGTCCGCGCATACCTCAAATAGACAGTTCATCCGTCAGCAGATCGTCGGATCAGTTGCTTTTCCTCCCACTTCCGTGGGAGCGCTGCGAGGCTACAGCTTCGTGTGATAGGGAAGAAGGTCGCACTTCGGGCTCTTCCTGCCTCGATCGCAGTGCAGCGAGCACATTTTCCTCATCCCGAAACGGGACTATTCCCCAAACGTGGGTTCCATTTACACCCCGAATACCCCTTCCGTAAGGTTTTCGAGCTAACGTTTCTGCCGTACAGTTGCGAAAGATTTTCCTAGCGAGAGGGTAGAAATGACACGGCAGCTTAGAAACCTTGCAAGTCTGGCAGCGGTAGCGGGTGCTTTGGTTCTTCTGGGATCCGGGTGCGGTGACAAGCGGGAGATGAGCAAGCAGAACTTCGCTCATGTGCTGAATGAGGACTACTCGGCCAACGCCGATTGCCTCTTCACCAAGCCGCTGCCCTATCCCTTCGAAATGCAGGCGGGCGACAAACTCCTTGGCGACGTCCATACAAAGCTGGACGCCCTGACGGCAGCCGGTTTGCTCACCCGGACCTCGCATGATGGCAATCTGCGCTACGAACTGACGCTTACCGGCCAGCAGGTCCCAGGCAACGGCCGCTTCTGCTACGGCAAGCGCCAGGTCACCAGCGTTGACAACTACTCCGCGCCGACCGAGTTCCATGGCAACCGCTTCACGAAGGTCGAATATCACTTCGTGGAGAAGGGCAGTCCCGACTGGGCGAAGGTCCGGGCCATCCAGACGGCCTTTCCCGCCGTGGCCAAGGCCGTAGCCGATGCGCCGGTCGACCGGGCCACCCTCGTCCTTACCGACGATGGCTGGGTCCGAAACGAGGACTAACAGGTTTTCCCCGGGCCAGACTCAACACCGTCAACCAAACCAACCGCGTTGTTCTAACCAAAGGGCCATCGACGTTGTAAAGGGACCGGCGTGACGTCAGCGCCCACCCTTATAGGCAAGACCCGGGATCACAGAGCCCGGGTCTTGCTGTTTCTAAGAATCGCTCTCTACCTTCCTCGCCGCTTATCTCCATGGCGGCCCAGTCACCCGACTGCACCGTCTCCGGAGTTCCGGATGAACGAATCGCGAATATCCTTGACGCCACACACTGTGCAGTATACAGTGTGTAAAGCACAGTATGGGCGATGTTCCTCAATCCGTCCCAGAAAACCTGCGGCTCGAGCTCCGGCGTGGCTGTATTATCCTGGCCGTCCTTGCGCAGCTGCGTAAGGAGCACTACGGCTACACACTCCGCAAGACGCTCGCGGACCATGGTGTGGACATCGAGGAAAGCACTCTTTATCCGCTCCTTCGCCGACTCGAATCCCAGGGCCTGCTTCTCAGCGAATGGCGCGAAGAGGACAAGCGTAACAAGCGCTTCTACCGTCTCTCGCCTGCCGGCGCCGCTACGCTCGAACAATTGCTCGTAGAGTGGGAATCCATCAACAGTTCCATTCACCGGGTGCTAGCCACCAAAACCACGCAGGAGGCCTGATCCATCATGGCTGCCAACGATTTACTCGACCGTTATCTTTACGCTGTGAGCCGCTATTTGCCCGCGTCGCGGCAAGGCGATCTCCTGAGCGAACTCGCCGCCAATCTCCACTCCGAGATGGAGGACAAAGCAGCCGCGCTCGGGCGCCCTCTCACGGAAGACGAACAGGCCGATGTGCTTCGGCGCCACGGGCATCCCATCTTGGTTGCCGCTCGCTATCAGCCGCAGCGCTCCCTTATCGGCCCGGAAATATTTCCGTTCTACTGGTTCAGCATCAAACGCGTCCTGCCCTGGGTCGTCGGTATATGGTTGTTCGCCACCGCAGCTACGATTCTCTTTGGATCGGGAGGCGGGCCTGTCTTGCAGCGCGCGGATGTCGGCCACATCATCACCGGGCTGATCGGCGCGGTCTTTCAATTTCTCTTTTGGATTACCGCAGGCTTCGCTCTCCTGGAATACTTCAAAGGTCACCTCCGTCACCAGCTCGCTCATCCGAGCTGGGATCCGCGCAAGCTGCCAAAAGCCGAGCCAATCGCCCACGACGGCCCGCGCCATCCCGTGGCGGATGTTATTGCCGGCATTGTTTTCCTTGCATGGCTCCTGCTTTTTCCGCACTATCCCATCCTGATATTCGGACCTTATATGGCCTTGCGTATCTTCGATATCAACATCGACCTTCCGGCCATCTGGCACACCTTCTACTGGATCATCATCGTCTTCAATGCCATCCAGCTCGCCTTCCGCGTCGCGCAGCTCTCCCGGTCCATGCGCCGCTACTACCACATCTTCGAAAGCGTGCTCCACCTGGTCGGCATCGGCATTCTGATGTTTCTGCTGCGCGCCCGCGACTACATCGGCGAAGCCACTTTCGGCGGCAGCCCCATGTCGCCGGGTACGGTGGCTACAGTCAATGCCAACATCCATCGAGGTCTGAGTATCGTGTTGGTCATCGCAATCGCCAAGTTCCTCTGGGACACTATGCAATGGCTACGGCCGCAGAAAGCCCGCACAGATTCCCGCTCGTACCTGCTAGTTCGCCGTGACCGTGTCGCTGTCCACATACAGGTCATACACCGCCGGTCTGCTCTTGCTCGCACTCGCAGGACGCGCATCGATCTGCCATTGCGCGCCGAAGGTCGACCAATGGGTTCGAGTCACTGGGAAGCGTGGCATTCAGACTCTGAACCGGCCCGTCGTCAATCTGCATGGTGTCCCAGTGCTCGCATGGCATACCGTCACACGCCGTCGAGCTCGCCACATCGCGATGAAATGTCTGGTGCACGTGATGCCAGTTGCCATCCATCAGGGTCGCGCAGCTCACTGGCGTGTCCACCCACCCGTGCCCCTGGTTGTCGTATTGGATCAAATGATTGTGACCATTGCACTGCGTACCGAGCATCATGTCCTGGCCAATGGCCTGATCGAACTGGTAGACGTCCCACTCCAGATTGGTGGTGCCGGACGGCGGCAAAAACTTCTCGTAGAAGTCGCGCGTGAAGTGGAGCGCTTGTTTCGCCTTCCCGATCGTGTTCACATACAGCACTTCCGTATAGACGTCCTGGTTCGGATCGACCATCTGAAAATGTGCTACGGCATTCGAGATGGCGGTGCCCGCGTTGGGCGCGCTCAGCCCGAAGCTCTGGGCCGGCGCGCTCAGCGGAGCGTGTGATCCCACACCGCCCGAGCACTGTGCCGATCCGACATAGCAGACCTTGGTCCAGCCATTCGGTGAAGCCGTAATCACGGCTTGAATGGGAAGCGATTGCGCACCGGCTAAAGTGCATGACATCGCCACCGCCAGAAAAATACCAATGTTTCTCATCGGATTACCTTATGAGATGGCTGAAAGAGGAATTAAGTTCTCAGGCGCGCATTCACTCCGCCGCCTGCCGTGCAATCATTTCAACCACCGCAATATTCCCCGCGAACGATTCTGCCAGCCTATGGCGCTGGAGCAGCGCCTGCGCCGACCAGTAGCTCACCCAAACGTCGCCCGCCGCATCCTCGCGCACCAACAGCTTCAGCGGCAGATCGATCGCGATACTCGGCGCCGCCAGCATCAGCGGCGTCCCGCCCTTTGGATTGCCGAAGATCAACACCTGCGTCTTCGGCATCGTCAGGCCGGCCTTCTCTGCCTCACCGCTGTGATCGATCAGCGCAAACTCACGGATGCCCTTCGCGGAGAGCAAGGCGCGTACTCTCGCGATCGTTTCGTCGACAGAATGTGCGCTCTTGAGCGTTACCAGCCCGGTTGTCTCTGTCATCGTCCGGCCTCCTCAACACCGCATCCCGGAGCCCGCCACCTGTATAGCAGAGTTCAGTGTCCGCCCGCGGCCATCATCGCGTCGTTGAACTGGCGGAATGCCTCGTCGAAGTTCCCGCTCTTCTCCGCATTGCGTAGCGGCAACACGCGCTCGACTAAGATCTCTTTCGCCTCCGGCTGCTCCTTCAGGATTTTCATCGTTTCGTCAATGAAGTCCTTCAGCGGCATGGCCCGCGGATCGCTCGCCTGACGGCTGCCCATCAGTTCTGTCTGGACATACGGAGGCACAAGTTCCAGCACCTCGATCTTCGTCCCCTGCAGTTGATATCGCAATGTCAGCGAGTACGAATGGATCGCGGCTTTCGTCGCGCAGTAGGTCGGCGTAAGCGCCATCGGCAGATACGCCAGTCCCGACGACACCGTCATGATCGTTGCCGCCGGCTGTTTTTTCAATTGCGGCAGCAGCGCCGCCGTCAGCCGGATCGGCCCCAGTAGGTTGGTGGTGATCGTCGCCTCCGCGTCCGTTAAATTCTCCGGCTGCTCCAGCAGGTTTTCCGGCCGCATGATGCCCGCGTTGTGAATCACCACGTTCAGCGCCGGATACTCCTTTGCCATGTTTGCGCCGAACGCGCGGATCGCTTCTGCGCTCTCGATATCGAGCGTCGCCGACTTCATTCCCGGATTCGCCTTTGTCGTTTCATCCAACACGCTCTGCCGGCGCCCGGCGATGATCACCATATTGCCCAGCTTGTGAAACGCCTCCGCCAGGGCGCGGCCGATACCCGATCCGCCGCCCGTAATCAGGATTGTGTTGCCCGTCAGCTTCATAGCTCTGCTCTCCTCATCTTCAATCCGGGGCCATATGCTCACTGTGCCTTATCCATATCCTCAAAGGCAAAGCTGCCCAGCTCGAATGGATGCGAAGTCTGCGGCTTCGAGTTCAGCGCATTGAACGGGTACGGATCGGTGGTCATGGTCGGAAAGCCCCAGATCTTTCCGGTGCGCAGGTCCACCACCATCCGCCCGTACAACTGCTTGCTGCCGTCGGAGGATTTCAGCATCTGCACGCCCGGCTCGATATACACCGGATACGGCGCCGCGTTCTCTGCATGCGCGACATGCGGGGCAATGTAGGGGCGAAGAGCAATCGCACTCAGCGCAATCGCAATCACCGCCAGCAGAAGTTTCGTTATCTTGTCGTTCTTCATCGATTGACCTCCAGAATTTAAGCTTCGGCGCCTCGCATCTCAGAAACATCTGGGCCATCCACACTATGCAGCGACGACCATCGGGAGGAGCCGCGTCACTCGCGCCGCAGGCGCCTTTACCGGGACGGTCAGTCCCCGAAGCGGATGCGGAGGCCTCCGCGTACGCGCCTGCGGCTGCCCCAGGGTCAGCGTCGGTGTGCGCCCCACTTCAATTCGCCGGTTCAGCAGATTCTCCGCCGCGACGAATGCTTCATAGTGTCTCCGAAAATCGTGCGAGGCGTATGCGTTCATGGTGAAGAATCCGCTCAGCCGGTAGGTGTTCGCGTCATCGTCGAACTGCTGGCCGCTCATGCGCGCTTCCAGCGCCAGCGTGCCCCAGCGCGCATCGCGCGCCCGCACCTGCATGGTGCCTGTCTGATGCGGCACCTGCGGAATCCAGCTTCCCACCAGCGACGGCTCCTGGTCGAAGCGTGTCACCGTGGCGTCGGCGTATTGATACCCGCCGATCACAGCCAGCCAGCGCAAGGGTTGCCATTCGCCATCCAGGCCCACGCCACGGCTCCTGATCTGGCCCAGGTTCGCCCGTTGCAGCGTAATCGCCGTCGGAGTCGTGCTGAGCGTCAGCGCCGTAATCGGCCGGTTCACGATGGTCCAGAAATAGCTCGCGCGCAGCGTCGTATTCCATCCCGTTGGCGTCAACACCACGCCTGTCTCCCATCCCGTAGCCCGCTCCGATCGCAGGTTTGGGTTGTGCAGCGTGAGCGCCTGTCCCACCTGCCCGTTGCGATACAGCTCATTCTCGGTCGGCGATCGATAGGCGCGGAAGCCCATCGCTGTCAGCGCGACTGACGGTCCCAGCCGCCGCACGATACCCAGCCGCGGATTCGCCACCGTCTCGGTTACCTGCGGCAGCAGGCCCGGCTTGGGCAGCGTCTGCACCGCATCGAAATTCTGGAAGTGATCGATCCGGCCGCCCGCGCTCAGCGTCCACTGCCGCGGCGTCCACACCGTCTCGCCGTAGATGCCGGTTTGCCGCTGCCGCGCGGAGAGCAGCGTCCGCACTCCAGTGATGGTCGCGATCTCGTTGTCCTCACCGCGCACATCCCGCGTGTCTGCGCCGCCCAGCACGACCAGTCGTGCGCCCAGCGGCTGCGTCCAGCGCGCCGCCGCGCCCAGTTGATCGCTCGGCGTCTGCGCAAACCGTGTCAGTGTCTCGTGACTACGCGTCGCGTTCACGGAAGAAAAGCTCTGCCGGAAGTGCTCCGCGCTGCCGTAAGCGCGCAGCAGCAGCGACCCGCCCTGTGCCGCGACGGGCGACCAGTCCAGCCCCGCTTCGTACCGCCATAGGCGTGTGCCGTTTGAAGTCAGCGGCGTGCCGTTGCTGCGCGCCTCATTCAACACGTTGCCCAGCAGAAATGCACGGCCGTTGCTCCAGTCGCGCTCGCCCACCACGCGTCCGTTCTGTGCGTGCACATTGGATTTGATGTCCACCGGCCCGCGCTGCTCCGGTGCAACCAGTACGTAACCGTCAGTGAGCACAACCCCGCCGGTTGCCAGCCCCGACCAGCCCCCGCCCTTGACATCCCTAAGGGTCCCGCTCAGCAGTGCTGCCTCGTCGAAGGTGTGAAACGTCCCCTGGCTCGACACCAACTCCGCATGATTGCGCGCCACCGTCACCGGCTGCATCTCGATCACGCCGCCGATCGCGCTCGAGCCGTACAAGTCGCTCGCGCCTCCGCGTACCACGGTCACGCTGCCAATGCTCAACTCCGGAAGCTCGTCCCAGTAAATCCATCCGCCGAAGGCATCGTTCAGCGGAATCTCATTCGAGAGCACCAGCGTCCGGCTTGCCGCGGTCGATCCCAGCCCGCGCAGCGAGACACCCTGCGATGTCGGGTTCGCCACCAGCGAGCTCGATCTTCGGAACAGCTCGAATCCCGGTACCTGGCGCAGCCGGTCGTCAAGCGTGACGGGTGCTGCGGTGCGCAACTCCTCGCCCGTCACCAGCCGCACGCTCGCCGGGCTAGCGCTCTCCGCCAGCGGCGTTCTGATACGCGGTCACCGAGATTTCCTCATGCGCAGCGAGCGGCTGCAGTACGATGCGGCCCGCCGCCGTGGGCTTTACATCCTTCCCGGCAAACGACGTGGCCTCCACATGGATCGCGGTATCGCTCGCGACACACGGCAGGAGAAATTCGCCATCCAGCCCGCTCTTTGCCGTCGTGCCGCCGGCAGCCAGCGTCGCGCCGGCAATAGGAGCGCCGGAACCATCTACAACCGTCCCGCTCACGTTGGCTTGGCCGGCGCCACACGGCGTAGCCGCGCACACAGCGGGGAGCGCCAACGCTGCCGCCAGGCATACTGCTCCTCCGATCCGTCTTCCGCTGGTGCGCATTGTTCGATCATCCCATGCCGCGCAAGGCCTTTCCTATGAGACTCCTTGGCCATTCCGCAGAATCTCCTCCCATCGCCCGTGATGGCCGCGCAGGACCATGCCGTTCGATACTCCGAACCTCTCCTATCTATTGATTTCCGCGCCAGGCGCATTCACGACAGTTACAAATCCACCCCAATCTGCGCAAAACGCCGGGTCAAAGCAAGCAGATCGCGCGGTCATCCGCAACTACCGGGCCTGATACGCTAGAGCCTGCCGGGAAACCTCACATGCAAACCAAAGCAGCTCCCCCCGCGTTTGAGTCGTGGGGCCGCTATCCCAAGCACCACGCCGATGTCGTTCCGCTCTACTGGACGAGCGATTTTCCGCTGTCGGCGCAGCCGCAAGGGGACGGAATCCAGTCCGCGATGCTTCCGGTCGGCATGGGCCGCTCCTACGGCGATTCGTGCCTGCTTGAGGGTGGCACGCTGCTGGCTGCCCGTGGACTGGATCGCTTTATCGCCTTCGACTCGGCCACCGGCCTCCTGCGCTGCGAGGCCGGCGTCACCTTCGCGGAAATCCTGGACTTTGCCGTGCCGCGGGGATGGTTCCTGCCGGTCACGCCGGGCACAAAGTTTGTCACCGTCGGCGGGGCCATCGCGAACGACATCCACGGCAAGAATCATCACGTCGCCGGCACTTTCGGCTGCCATGTGCCGCGCTTCGAACTGGTCCGGTCGAATGGTCAGCAATACGAATGCACGGCGACGCAGAACCAGTCCCTTTACGAAGCGACGATCGGCGGCCTCGGGCCTGACCGGCCTCATCACCTGGGCCGAGGTTCAGCTTCGCCCCATCGTCTCCCGCAAAATCAAACAGGACTCGATCAAGTTCAATGGGCTAAATGAATTCTTCGCGCTCTCGCGGGAATCGCAGCACATGGAGTACACCGTCGCCTGGATCGACTGTGTTGCCACCGGCAAGAATTTCGCGCGAGGCATCTTCATGCGGGGCGACCACTCCGCGCAGCCGGAAGAGCTGAAACCTTCCGGCAAGCCGAAGCTCACCATGCCTTTCGACCTGCCGGCGTTCATGATGAACAAGGCGACCATCGGCGCCTTCAATGCCGCCTATTATGCGAAGCAATTTGCGAAGCACAAGACGGGACTGATCGACTACGAGCCGTTCTTCTATCCACTCGATATGGTCCATCACTGGAACCGAGCGTATGGAAAGCAGGGCCTATTGCAGTTCCAGAACGTCATGCCGTGGGAGCCCGGCGAGTATCAGGAGGGATTCACGCAACTCCTCAAGGCGATCACTGCCTCCGGACTGGGTTCATTCCTTGCCGTGATCAAGATATTTGGTAGTGTCAAATCGCCGGGCATGATGAGCTTTCCCGCGCCGGGCCCTATGATCGCGCTCGACTTTCCGGTGCGTGGCGAACGCAGCTTCGATCTGACTGACAAACTCGCCGACATCACAGCCGAATACGGCGGCAAGATGTACCCGGCGAAGGACGCGCGCATGTCGGCGCGGCACTTTCAACATTTCTATCCGCAGTGGCAGGATTTCGCGCGGTATATCGATCCGGCGTTCTCATCTGCGTTCTGGCAAAGGGTCACTGCACTTGGCTAGCAAAGCTGTCTATCCGCCGAACCGCATCCTGGTTCTCGGCGCAACCTCCGCGATCGCAATGGCGGTCATACGGCAGCTTGTCACCCCGTCTGCGCACTTGTTCCTTGTTGCCCGCTCTAAAGAGAAACTGACCGCCGTGGCCCAGGACCTGCTCGTTCGCGGCGCCGGCCGTGTAGACATGCTCGTTGCCGATCTCGACGACACTCAGCAGCACGCGCAGATGCTGAATGTCGCTACCTCGCAATTGGGCGCTATCGATCTTGCCCTGCTTGCGCATGGCGTGCTGGTCGATCAGAACGCTGCCGAGCGGGATTACTTTGCCGCCGAGCCCGCCCTGGTCACCAACTTTCTATCGCCCGTCTCGCTGCTGACCTGGCTGGCCAACTACTGCGTATCGCAGGGCCGGGGCACGCTAGCGGTCATCAGCTCGGTCGCCGGCGATCGCGGTCGTAAGAGCAACTATGTCTATGGCGCGTCGAAAGCGGGCCTGGACGCTTTTCTCTCCGGCCTGCGCAACCGGTGTGACCGCGCCGGGGTGCAGGTGCTCACCATCAAGCCGGGCTTTGTCGCGACGCCCATGACTGCCCACATCCCGAGAAATCGCCTCTTCGCCACTCCAGAGCGCGTAGCAACGGACATCCTGAAAGCTGTTCACAAACGCAAGGATGTCGTATATGTGCCGTGGTTCTGGCGGCCGATCATGGCCATCATCAAGGCCATACCGGAGCGCATTTTCAAGGGCCGGGATATGTAGAGAATCAGGACTGGATCGGTCGTGCAGCCAATACGTAGGATGTGCGCGTCACATCTGACACGGAGGAATTCGACATGATCGCAGTCCATGACGGTCAGTGCGGTGTCTGCACTCATTTTGGCGAGCATAACCAGGCCGACAAGCAGGTCTTGACGCAGATCCTTACCAGCAAACAGGCTCCGGAGTCTTTGGTAGAGGGCTGCGGCCTGCCGAAGAACGCGGCATTGCACTTGAAAGTCACCCCGGTGAGCGGGTGTGATGGCTTCCAGGCCGCCGCTCGCGCGTAGTCAGAACGGCATTCCGGTTGACGAAGAAGGGCTGCTGCTCGCGGCCTTTCTCTGCTATTTGCGAACCTTCCGGTAGATATCGCCGATGATCGGCGGCATCAGCTTATGGCCTATCGTTTTCAGCCGCGCACCCATCGGCTCCTTTTGTCCCGCCCTCCGCACGAACGCCACAGCGTGCTTCGTCGTCTCATCCTCAGCCGGGCGTCCATTGCTGAAATAGTAAGTGGCGATCGATTTGCGCGTTCGATCCGGCGGGCAGGTGAGTGGACTGGGCTGCCCATGATAGGAGTAGCTGGTGGTGGAGAAGATCGCGCAGCGGTTGAAGAGCGGTAAGAGCTTTACTTCCGCGTCGGGTCAACTCACGGTTCCAAAGCTCGAAGTGGCCGCCATACTCTTCCTTCCAATCCTTGTTCAGATAGACAAGGACATTGATGCGACTATCGACTTTGAGCTTTGGATGGTAGCTGTAGTCGGCATGCACTTCAAGCGAGCCGCCTGACTTCGTCTGATGCAGACCGCCCCCCGTTGTAGTACGGATCGCCGAAGATATCCGGGATGCCGGTCAGCCTCTCCAGGAACTGCAGCATGGGGCGGCTGTTCAGAAAGAAGAGAATGTCGCGCAGAGGCGAGGGCAGGAACTCCGCTTGATCGAAGGTGAGCTTCCGATGCTGGTCGACGCCACGATGACGGAGCCAGTTGATCTTGTCCGGATCAGGGAAGGTGGCGAGCGCGAGATCGGTGATCGCCGGGGCAGGAAGTTGTCGAAATAGATGTGCGGGAAGGGCTTGTTCGCCTGGTACTGGGGAGCCAGTTCCTCGGCGCGCTGGGCGAGCTGCTCGAGAAAATCCTCGGCGAAAAGTTGATCGAGAATGTTGCTTCCGTGCACTGCGTTGTTTTCCGAAGGGGATTGTGGAGTTTCCAACCCTGCCTGTAGTGCTCCCATCAAACATCTCCTTCAAAAGCCCAGGTTCCTATATCCACAGAAAGTGACGCTATGTTGCCAGGCAGTGTCAACGCGCAGCCCCGGCACGCTGCCTGCAGGTTCTTGTCCGTCGGGTATATGCGGACAATTGTCACCGCAATGGTGACTATCGTCCAGCGCTTTCGGAATTTCCCGTGCCTAAATTTCTTTCACGTAGACCTTGCGAGCCAGCCCCACCTTCTCCAGCAGCCAGATGGCGTAGTAGTTCGGATCGAACTCGTACCACGCGAGGCCATGGCGCGCAGAGACCGGATGCGCGTGATGATTGTTGTGCCAGCCTTCGCCGCCAGTCAGAAGAGCGACCCACCAGTTGTTCCGGCTGTCGTCGCGGGTATCGTAACGGCGCGAGCCCCACATATGCGTCGCGGAGTTGACGAGCCAGGTCACGTGCAGCCCGAGCACGACACGCAGGAAGATGCCCCACAGCACGCAAGGCCAGCCGCCAATGGCCAGCAGAATAAGTCCGGCGACAGTCACCGGGAGCCAGTGGAAGCGGTCGAGCCAGCGATAGTAGGCATGCTGGGTCAGATCAGGCGTGTAGCGCTGCAATGCGGGGTCCTGGTTGTGCAGCGTGCCGTGGAGGATCCAGTCCATGTGCGACCACCATTTGCCGTCGCGCGGGGAGTGCGGGTCGCCCGGCTTGTCGGTGAGCTGGTGGTGCAGCCGGTGCACGCCGACCCAGTAAATCGGTCCGCCCTGCAGCGCCATGGTTCCGCAGGTGGCGATGACGTATTCCAGCCAGCGCGGCACCAGGTATCCGCGATGCGTCAGCAGCCGGTGGTAGCCCATGGCTATACCGACGTTCTGGCCGAGGATCCAGAGAACGGCAAAGGCGGCAAAAGCTTTCCAGGAGAAGAAGAAGAGGGCAGCCAGCGCGAGGGCGTGAAAAAGTCCGAGCACGATGGCGAAGACCCATTTCAGGGGCCCGCGATTCTGTTCGGGCATGCGGTTGTGAGCGGCCGGCGCAGAGCCAGGGGATACCGCTGTAACTTCATCTTCTAACTGGATTTGGGGGCTCATTCGTTCTGAGCTTATCGCGAAGACGAACCGGCTACTGTAAGAGTTCCGTCACGATCCTGCCCGTCGAATTAGGTATAGAACGCGGAGCCGGACACGACAGAGCTGGTTTTTGATAATTATTAGCGTTTGATAGGCTTGCCGCCTTGTCTGTGCCCCTTTGGGCACCTATACTCGTAATTGCGACCGTTGAGGTAGGAATTCAACGGAGGGGTGTTCCGCAATGCTCAGACTCACCAAAAAAGCCGATTACGGGCTGATGGCCTTGAAGTATCTGGCAGAGCACCCGGAGACGCCTTCGCAGAGCGCGAAGGACATCGCTGAGGCCTACGGGATACCGCCGCAGTTGCTTGCCAAGATTTTGCAGCGCTTGACGAAGGTTGGTCTCTTGCGGTCGCACGCCGGAATCAACGGCGGCTATTCGCTGTCACGGGACGCCTCGACCATCACGGCCTTCGAGGTGATCCGCGCGATTGATGGGCCGCTTTTCATCACCTCCTGCGGGCCGGCCACCGGTAGCGCCCGATCCTGCGACCTGCTGGACAGTTGCACCATCAAAGAGCCGTTGGCCAAGGTGAACGACACGATTTCGGATGTCCTGAAAGGCATCCGCATCGCCGATCTGGTGGATGCAATCCCCTATGACCGGCGCATACATATGAATGGCGGTCATGCACGGCCGCTGGTGACACTCGGTTAGTACGGATTTCGACGGGCCACTCCGGTGGCGGGAATTGGGAACGATGAGCATGAACACCTTCGATGACGACGTAACGGCGGTTCCCGCTGCAAAGGCTGCGGTGAACGGCAACGGCATCCCCGTCCCCAAGGGCGTGAAACTGCCGATTTACATGGATAACCACGCCACCAGTCCGCTCGATCCGCGCGTGCTGGAAGCGATGATGCCGTATCTGACAGGCATCTTCGGCAACGCCGCCAGCCGGAACCACTCCTTCGGCTGGGAGGCGGAAGCGGCGGTGGAAAAGGCCCGTGAGCAGGTGGCGAAGCTCATCGGCGCGACGGCGAAAGAGATTATCTTTACTTCCGGCGCGACGGAGAGCAACAACCTGGCGCTGAAGGGCATCGCGGAGATGTACCGCGAGCGCGGCAACCACATCATCACCCAGGTGACGGAACACAAGGCGGTGCTCGACACCTGCAAGCGGCTGGAGAAGTCGGGCTGCCGCGTGACGTACCTGCCGGTAAAGGCCGATGGACTGATCGATCTCGAAGACCTGAAGCGGGCCTTCGATGAGAAGACCATCCTGGTCAGCATCATGTTTGCGAACAACGAGATCGGCGTGGTGCAGCCAGTTGCCGAGATTGGCAAGCTCTGCCGCGAGCGTGGAGTGCTCTTCCACAGCGACGGTGTTCAGGCCGTGGGCAAGATCCCGGTCGACGTGAACAGCATGAACATCGACGTCCTCTCGTTGAGTGGACACAAGATTTATGGGCCCAAGGGCGTGGGAGCACTGTACGTCCGGCGCCGCAACCCGCGCGTGCAGATTTCGGAGCAGATCAACGGCGGCGGCCACGAGCGCGGGATGCGTTCCGGCACGCTGAACGTTCCCGGGATCGTGGGTCTGGGCAAAGCCTGCGAGATTGCGCGTGAAGAAATGGCGGCTGAGGCCGAGCGGCTGAGCAAGCTGCGCGACAAGCTGAAGGCGAAGCTCGAGGGCTCGCTCGACTATATCCACGTGAACGGCTCGATGGAGCATCGCCTGCCGAATAACCTGAACATCAGCTTTGTCTACGTCGAAGGCGAGTCGTTGCTGATGGGCATCAATGATGTTGCGGTTTCGAGCGGCTCGGCATGCACCTCTGCCACACTTGAGCCATCGTATGTATTGAAGGCCCTTGGATTGGGCGATGATGTGGCGCACAGCTCGATTCGGTTCGGACTCGGGCGTTTCAACTCCGAAGCTGAAGTGGATTACGTGGCGGACAAGGTCATTGACATAGTGCAGAAGCTTCGCGAACTGTCGCCGTTGTACGAGATGGTGAAGGAAGGCATCGACATCTCGAAGATCGAGTGGCAGGCGCACTGAGCATTTCAAGCTGTCGAACACGAGATTGGAAGGAGAAATAATGGCATACAGCGACAAGGTGATCGACCATTACAACAACCCGCGGAACGTGGGCCAGATGGACAAGAGCAGCGACGCAGTGGGCACCGGTCTGGTTGGCGCGCCTGAGTGCGGCGACGTGATGCGGCTGCAGATCCGCGTGAATCCCGAGACCCAGGTGATCGAGGAAGCCAAGTTCAAGACCTTCGGCTGCGGCTCGGCGATTGCTTCTTCCTCCCTCGCGACCGAGTGGGTGAAGGGGAAGACCGTCTCCGAGGCAATGGAGATCAAGAACACGGATATCGTGAAGGAGCTCTCGCTGCCGCCGGTCAAGATTCACTGCTCGGTGCTGGCTGAAGACGCGATCCGCGCGGCGATCGGCGACTGGAAGAAGAAGAACAACGTCGGCGAGACAGCCGCAGCTCCTGCCGTAGTAGCCGCGAAGTAAGGCGAGGATGGCAGAAACGGCGTCAGATCTGGTGCGGCCGGCAACCTCTGCTGCCGGCAAGCAGGGCGTGGAGGTCACGCCCCGCGCGGTGGTGCGTATCCGCTCCGCGATGGCGAAGGAGGGGATCTCGCCCACGGAGGGCGGTCTGCGCCTCGGCATTCTGGGCGGTGGCTGTTCCGGTCTGTCGTACAGCATCCGCTTCGACACGCACCCGCGCGAGCGGGACCGCATCTTCACCTATGACGGCGATGTCCGCGTGTTCATCGATCCCAAGTCGTTCATCTATCTCAACGGCATGGTGCTGGATTACGAAGAGACATTGATGCGACAGGGCTTCAACTTCATCAACCCCAACTCGAAGAAGTCCTGCGGCTGCGGTTCCTCATTCACCGCCTAGCTTCGTTTTCAATTTGTGTTGTGCAGCTTATGCAGAGTCATGCGCAAAATCCGGCTCAGAGCGACGCGGATCAGACATACTTCGCGATCTTCCACCTGCCGCCGAAGCTCACCATCGATACCGCCGCGCTGGAGCGGGACTTCTACAAGCTGAGCCGGCAGTTGCACCCCGACCTTTATGCGCGCAAGAGCGCTGAAGAGCAGGCATGGAGCCTGCGACAGAGCTCGCTGTTGAACGACGCCTACCGCACGCTGAAGGATCCTGTCGCGCGCACTGCATATCTGCTGAAGCTCGAAGGCGTGCGGATCGAGGATGAGAATGCGGAGACGCGCGATCCGAAGAGCAGGCAGAACCGCGTGCCGGCCGATCTGCTGGAGGAGGTCTTCGAGCTGAACATGCAGCTCGAAGAGATGCGCACGAACCTGAAGATGGGTGAGGACGACCCGGCGCTGCGCGGCGATCTGGAGCGCGCGCAGGCGCAGTTCAAAGCGATGCTGGCCTCTCTCGATGAAGATCTGCGCCGCGCATGGGCCGCATGGGACGCTGCGCTGGACGCGAACGACACAGCCGCGAAGGACAAGCAGAAGGACGCGATGGTCGCGTTGCTGGATCGCCGCAGCTATCTGCGGAATCTGTTGCGCGAAGTGGACGCCGTGCTCTCTCCAGAAGCAGCGGGTCTGGCGAAGGCGAATATTTAGGACGAAATGGCAGAGACACAGACAACGCGTGTAGTCGGTATCGATCTGGGCACAACGAACTCGCTCGTAGCCTTCATGCAAGGCGATCAACCGCTGGTGATTCCCGGCGACGATGGATCGAAGCTCGTGCCCTCCGTCGTGGCGATGCCGGCGGCCGGCAAGCAGCGCGTTGTCGTGGGCAATGCGGCACACCCCCACCTGATGACTGCGCCGGATCGAGCGGTTTACTCGATCAAGCGGCTGATGGGCCGTGGAGTGGATGACATCGCAGACGAGCTGAAGTTGTTTCCGTTCCATCTCGCTTCAGACATTCAGCCAGGGGAAGTATTGCGTCTGGACATCGGCGGTCAGCAGTACACGCCGCCGGAGATCTCTGCCTATGTCTTACGACAACTAAAACGTAACGCCGAACGTTACTTTGGCGCCCCTGTCACGCAGGCTGTCATCACAGTTCCGGCATACTTCAATGATGCGCAGCGGCAGGCCACAAAGGACGCGGGTCGCATGGCTGGTCTCGACGTGCTGCGTCTCGTCAATGAGCCGACGGCGGCGGCGCTGGCATACGGGCTCGATCGCCAGAAGGAAGGCATCGTCGCTGTCTACGACCTGGGCGGCGGCACTTTCGATATCTCCATTCTCAAGCTGCACGAAGGCATCTTCGAGGTCATCGCGACTAACGGCGATACGCATCTGGGCGGCGACGATCTGGACAACCTGCTGCTCGCGATCGCGCTCGACGAGATCGAGACAGAGGAGAAGATTCCCGCGCGGCAGCAGCCAGAGCTGGTGCAGGCGATCCGCAAGGCAGTCATTGATGCGAAGATCGCGCTTTCCTCAAACGACAGTGCGCGCCTCGAAGTTCCATTGCCCAATGGCAGCCTCTATCGCCGCGAGATCACGCGCGCACAGTTTGAACAATTGATTGAGCCGATCCTGCAGCGCACGGTGGAGCCCTGCCGCCAGGCATTGCGTGATGCCGGCCTTACTCCCGCCGAGATCCGCGAGGTTGTTCTCGTGGGCGGATCGACGCGCATTCCACGGGTTCAGCAACTGGTTTCAGATCTCTTCGAGCTTCCAGCACGCGGTAAGCGGCCGCACACTGAGCTCAATCCGGATGAGGTCGTCGCATTGGGTGCCGCGGTGCAGGCCAACATCCTGGCTGGCGGCTCGGCAGCGACAGAGGAGATGCTGCTGCTCGATGTCACGCCGCTGTCGCTCGGCATTGAGTCATTGGGCGGCGTCGTTGCGAAGATCATTCAGAGAAACTCGACAATTCCTGCTTCGGCTACCGAGCACTTCACGACCGGAGTCGATGGCCAGACGAATGTCGCGATTCACGTATTGCAAGGCGAGCGCGAGCTGGCGAAGGACTGCCGTTCGCTTGCCCGCTTCGATCTGAAGGGCATTCCGCCGATGACCGCGGGTCTGCCGCGCATCGAGGTGAAATTTCTTATCGATGCGAACGGTCTGTTGCATGTCTCGGCCGTCGAGGCACGGAGCGGCAAACAGGCAGAGATCGAAGTGAAGCCGACGTATGGACTGACTGACGAACAGGTTGAGTCGATGATCCTGGACTCCTTCGATCATGCCGAGACGGATTTTCAGGAGCGTCAGCTTATTGAAGCGCGCAACGATGCATCCACAATCCTGACTGCCGTAGCCAAAGCGCCGAGCCATCCGGCGTGGCGGCAGTTGACGGAAGAGGAGCGTGTGAAGATCAGCGAGTTGGTCACCGAGCTCGAGGTTCTGCGCGATGCCGGCGATCTCGATTCGCTGCGCCGAACGACCGAAGCGCTGGACCAGGCCACGCGCCGCTTCGCCGAGCTGATGATGGATGCAACCGTCTCCTCCGCTTTGCATGGCGAAACCATGGAGACCGCAGGAGCCAAGGTAGGTGACGGACCGGCCGCGCCGCACCCCATCGCTCCCGCAGATTTTCGATAGAGAACGAGAGATATGTCAGAACAGAATTCGAAGCCAGCCGTCAACATGGACCCCGATCTGAGCAAGCCGCCCGGTCCCAACATGGTGCGCGTCACCTTCCTGCCCGAAGGGCGCAGCGTCGAGTTCGAGTATGGCACCATGCCTTACGAGCATCACGGCAAGCCGATGTCGTTTCTCGACGTCGCGGAGAACTTCAACATCTTCCTCGACCACGCATGCGGCGGCTCCTGCGCCTGCACCACCTGCCATATCTGGGTGAAGAAAGGCGAGCAGGGTATTTCTGAGGCTGAAGACGACGAGCTTGATCGCATGGAGACGGCCGCAGATGTTCAGCTCAATTCCAGGCTGGGTTGCCAGGCGGTGATCACAGGCCCCGGTACCTACGTCGTCGAGATACCGAGCTGGAACCGCAATTATGTTTCCGAGGGCAAGCCGCTCGCACTATCCGAGTCAAAGTCCTAGTCAGAGCACATCAGAAGAAGGAGACCCTATGCCGCAGGAGCTCACCTGGAATGACGCGGAAGAGATCGGAATCCAGTTGCAGGAGAAGTATCCTGAGATGGATCCGCTGACCGTCCGTTTCACCGACCTGCATCGCTACGTTACAGAGCTACCCGGATTTACAGACGATAAGAGCAAGTCGAACGAGTCGAAGCTCGAGGCCATCCAGATGGCCTGGTACGAAGAATACAAGGACCAGTCCTCCTGACCCCGGTAAGCCACCCCAGATTCCCGCACGCGACGAGATTTTGAGCATCGAATCAGTTTATGGCTGGCCGGAAAGAGCACCTGAAGCAGAGCGCGGCACCATTTGTGCCGGGCGAGCGCACACTGCCCATTCTGAGTGCGGCTGTTCAGAAGTGCCGTGGATGCGATCTGTATCGCAATGCTACACAAGCCGTCTTCGGCGAGCTGGAGACTGGAGCAGAAGCGAAAACTCCGAAAGTCGCCATCATGATGATCGGCGAGCAGCCAGGGGACCACGAGGACAGAGCAGGCCGTCCCTTCGTTGGTCCAGCGGGAAAGCTGCTGGATAAATGCCTGGAAGAGGCGGAGATCGATCGGCAAAAGGTGTATGTAACCAACACCGTCAAGCATTTCAAGTGGGAGCCTCGCGGCAAGCTGCGCATTCACAAAAAGCCCAGCATGCAGCAAATCCATGCCTGCAGACCGTGGTTGGAGGCAGA
This sequence comes from uncultured Acidobacteriaceae bacterium, assembly GCA_963790555.1. GTDB lineage: Bacteria > Acidobacteriota > Terriglobia > Terriglobales > Acidobacteriaceae > KBS-83. The sequence goes on from CAWBPB010000007.1 coordinate 172,653, forward strand.
GTTAGAAACGGTACGGCCAAAGCTGATCGTCTGCTTAGGCGCTGTCGCCGCGCAGGGGCTGCTGGGCTCCACCTTCAAAGTCACACAGGCGCACGGAAAAATTCATGAGAAGACGGGGTTTCCTCCCATCCTTGCCACCCTGCATCCCTCGGCAATATTGCGAGCACGCACAGAAGAAGATCGCCACAATCAGATGAGGACCTTCGTCGAGGATCTCCGCGTGGCCGCCGGCTTTGTACGCACATAGCGCACCTTGCCGTGCACATACATCCAGACAATGAAGTGACAAATCGGTAACAAGTTCTCCTGGCAATGTCTCCATACTCACCACAAAAGCAGCACTGATTTTGAAGGTGACATTTGAGAGACAAGCGCATGGAACCCTCTGCGCGTCGTTACTTCGCCGGAGTTGTGATCGCATTTCTCTTGCTGGCGAGCGCGGCGCGCGCGCAGACGCCCGGAACGGGTGCGATCTCGGGCATCGTGTACGATCCGGCGAGTCGGGTGGTGGCGAATGCCGAGGCGCTGGCCATCAACAACGCGACGCATATCTCGCGTTCCGCTACGACGACCTCCGACGGCGTGTTCCGCCTGGCGCTTCTGCCGCCGGGTATGTATGCCGTCTCCGTGAAAGCACAGGGGTATGAGATCCATACCTCTCCGTCGGTTCAGGTCACCGTCAGTGAGACAAGTTCGCTGCCGGTAACGCTTGTGGTCGCAGGGGCAAGCGCGACTGTCCAGGTGAACAGCGGTCCGCAGGTCGCGGATCTGGATAGTGCAACACTGGGCGGTCTGGTGGACGAGACCGCGATCAAGGCGCTCCCACTTTCGAACCGCAACTACACGCAGATTCTCGGGCTGTCGCCAGGAGTCATTGTGGATCTCCCGAACGCAGCGCAGCTCGGGCGCGGAACGCAAAACGTGGCTTCCAATGGAGCGACGCCGACCGCGAACAATATTCAGTTCAACGGCATTGATGCAAACAACCTGGCGGAAAATTCGGCGGCCAACTCCAACGAGCAGGTAGGGACAGCGATTCCTGCGCCCGATTCGATCCAGGAGTTCCGCGTGCAAACGGCGAACTTCGATGCGGCATACGGCCGCGGCACCGGCGCAAACGTAGATCTGGTAAGCAAAAGCGGTACAAGCCGGTTCCACGGCAGCGCGTGGGAGTTCCTGCGTAACAATCTGTTTAACGCAAATGATTTTTTCCTCAAGGGCGCAGGGCAGCCGAGACCGGATCTGAAGCAGAACCAGTTTGGCGGATCGATTGGTGGTCCTGTCGTGCGGGACAAAACCTTCTTCTTCGCCGCGTACCAAGGTTTGACAGAGGTGAACGGTCTGGGCGGCAAGCAAACGGCGACGCTTCCGATGCTTACCCAGGACCGGTCGGCCGCCACGTTGGGCGCGCAGTTCTGTCCGGCAGGACACCCGGACAGCGACGGCCAGCCAGCCGCCGGATATCTGACGCATGCCGGAGGAGCGCAGGTGGCGTGCGATGGATCGAACCTAAATCCGGTTGCAGTGGCGATCCTGAATGCGAAACTGCCCAGCGGACAGTTCGCGGTGCCAAGTCCGCAGCAACCCGTGCCGGCTACGGATTCAGACCAGCTCCCCGTAGGCCAATCCACCTTCGCCATCCCCGCGCGCTACCGGGAGGACCAATTCTCCGCCAACCTTGATCACACGCTAACTTCCAAAAATACATTGTCCGGGAGGTTCTTCTATTCGCGTGCCCCAACAAGCCAACCATTCTCTCCCGCGGCAGCAAATGTCCCGGGATGGGGTACCGATGAGCTGGACCGCAACACGATGTTCGTCCTGGCTGATACGCATGTCCTCAGTCCGACTGTCGTGAACATCGCGCGATTCGGCTATATGCGCTTCGATGGATTGTCTTCCGTGCAGAATCCGCTTCTCGCGTCCGCAATCGGAGAGGGCACGACGACCGGCCTGACTGGGCCCACATCACCGGCCCCCGGCCTGACTATTGATGGCCTTTTCACGATTGGCGACGCGGGCACGCCATCGCTGTGGCAGGTTACGAACTCGTTCGTGTGGCAGGACACGGTTGCGCTGACACGAGGCCGGCACAACATTCGACTTGGGCTGGAATTCAAAAGGCACCAGGTGGACGAGAACTCCCCTTTCGAGACAGACGGTCTGCTGGATATCAGCACATTCCCTGATTTTCTGCTGGGGCAAAGCGCCACGCAGAATGGCAGCCCGAGCGGCCTGAGCAATGTGACCGAAAGCATGGCAGGCGGCGGGATTTTCCGCAGAGACAATCGTTATACAGACTTTGCTGGCTTCGTGCAGGACGACATCAAGGTAAACGCTCGCCTCACGATCAATGCCGGGCTGAGATACGAAGTCTTTGGCGCACCAACGGAGATTCACGGGCGGCTGACAAACTTCAATGCAAACATTGCGACAGGCGACGCTCCACCGGCGGGAACCTTCAGCGGGTTCACGGTGCCTTCAAATTTCCAGGGCGAGATACCCGTGGGGGTAGTGAAGACCTCGTACGCGGGTTTCTGGAAGACTCCTTATGGCAATGTATCGCCGCGCCTCGGGTTGGCATGGCAGATCACGAGCAAGCCTGTGGTCGTGCTCCGTGGCGGATATGGAGTGTACTTCGACCAACACGCCGGGAATCTCGCGGAACAGACGCTGACCCAGCCGCCATTTGCAACGCTCCAAATTGTTTCCGGAGCACCCAACGGACCCGCAACCCTGCAGAGCCCATTCGTTCCTCTGGGGCTTCCCAAATCAAGCTATCCGATCTTTATGCAGCGCACCAGTACCTCTGTGCCTTTTATCGAGGGCACAGATCCAGATGTGTTAGACGGGAGAACGCAGGAATATAACCTGAACCTGCAATATGCGCCGGGCGGAGATTATCTCGTCGAGATTGGATATGTAGGGACATTGTCCAGTCATCGGCCAGGCCAGGTTGAATTCGATCAGGCGCTGCTGGCGAGCCCGCAAAATCCAATTCGCGGGGAAACGACGAACTCGGTCAACAACGTGCTCCAGCGCTTGCCCATCGCGGGTGTCAGCCCAGGGTCGCTATTTACAGTCTCACGATTTATCGCCAGCTATAACTCGCTGCAGGCCAGCCTTACCAAGCGAATGCAGCATGGGCTGCAGTTACAAGCGAGTTATACCTGGTCGAAAAATTTGGATGAGGTCAATGGTGAAGGCGGCCTCGATACATTCGAGCTGCAGCTTCCAACCAATGATCAACGCAATCTGCGTCAGGGTTATGGACTTGCGGGCGATGACCGTTCGCAACGACTAGTAGCCAATATTACCTGGCAGACACCTACCTACGGTTCCATGCCGGCGCTGGCGCAGCAGTTGCTGAGTCATTGGCAGCTCTCCGGAATCGGCGTGATTCAAACCGGCAGTCCAATCACCGTGACGGATGCGAATGCGGGATCGGTCTATGGGAATCTGCCGGGCGAGACCAGAGCGCAGATGACCGGGAGCAATCCATCGACGCATGGCTCGCTGTTCTCGCGGGTGATGGGGCACTATCTCGACGCCAATGCATTCACGCGGGCTCCAGAGGCCCCCAATGGCACGAGCCTTGCAGACCAGGACTTTGGCAACAGCAGTGTCGGTATCGCGCGCGGTCCGGGACAGCACAACATCGACTTTGCTGTAGAGCGGACGTTTCCGGTTACAGAGGGGAGCAGCTTCCGCTTCCGTACAGAGTTCTTCAATCTGACAAACACGCCCCAATTCGCAAACCCCGGCGGCAGTCTCGGCTACGGTGATCCGACGGCGCTCCATCCTTCGGCCAGTCCTTCATTCGGAAGGGTCACAGGTACGGTAAGCAATCCACGCATCATCCAGTTTGCGGTGAAGTATCTGTTCTGAATTAACGCGAATATCCGGAGCTGGCAACGATGACGATTGAAGAGATTGAACGCGCCTGTGACCGGTCCGAGCCTCTCGATTTTTCGCGTCACCCTCTCGAGGCTCCAGCACTCTCGCTGCGGCGGATTTTTTATCCGCTCGGTTTCCCAACGGAGTTGCGCACGAACTCATCCGAGGTTATGGCGGAAGCAGAGGACACGTGGCGTATCTTCGACAAACGGTTTGATACAGAACCGATCCTGGTCGACATTCATGTCACAGAAGCCGATTCGACCGAATGCCCTCCCACTCCGGAATATCGATTTCTGCCTCCGCTATTTGCAGCTGTTGCGGATGCCGATAACTACAGCATCTCGGACCTATCACGAAATACTACTCAGATCACCATCTCGCAGGCCGCACTTCGGAACAGGTTGTATCTTCGGTATTTTTTTCTGGAGCACGCCGGCGGTTGCCACATTGCATCGCGCTTGACCACTCCTGTGCACGCGGCCTGCGTGGCGCTCGACGGTCGCGGCATACTGCTATGCGGTGACTCAGGTGCCGGAAAATCGACGCTGGCGTACGCTTGCGCACGCTCCGGCTGGACTTACGTGTCGGACGATGCCAGCTTCCTGCTGAGTTGCAAGGCTCATGAGCGAATCGTCACGGGCAACTGCCATCAGGTGCGCTTTCGGCCATCTGCGGCCGAGCTCTTTCCCGAAGTGCAAGGGTTGGAAATCACGCCGCGAGCGGCCGGCAAACCTTCTATCGAGCTGTCCACGGCTGAGATGCTCCACATGAACTGTGCGGAGCACGCGAAGATAGATTTCTTGGTCTTCCTGAACCGTCGTACCAGTTCGGTTCCGGAGCTTTTGGCGTATCGCAGAGAGGTGGCCAGGTACTACATGCGGCAGGTGCTGTACGGGGCAAGCGAATCGCTCGCGAAGCAATACGAGGCGATTGAACATCTGCTGACTGCGGAAATCGTTGAGCTCAGATATAGCGATCTCGATTGGGCAGTCGATCGGCTGCGGATGCTCATACGGGAAGGGCACTAATGCAGGTTGTGCTGCAGCCCGATGCATGTGCCGAGGAGAGCGCCTCAGGGTGGAGGCATCCGTCCGCCTGGCTTCGCAAGCAAAGGCTAAGCCGCAACTTCTGGGTATTTTTCTCGGCGGCATTCTTTTTTGATGCCGGGTTCTCCGTCTATTTCTTCCTGTTCAACCTCTACTTGCTGGATTTTCACTTCAGTGACCGGTCGATCGGCCTGATTGGGGGCGCTCTGACCCTGGGCTCGCTGGTGGGTACGTTGCCCGCGGGCTTTCTTGCAGGGAAATTCGGGCTGCGACCGCTGCTTGCCATCTGCTTTGCATCAGCCTCGCTGCTGAATGCTCTACGAACGCTGTGGATGTGGGAGGCCGCGCAAATTGTCCTGGCATTTTTGGCGGGCATAGCGATGTGCATGTGGGGGGTCTGCTTTCTTCCCGCCGTGGCGCGGTTGACCACCGAAAAAACTCGCACCTCGGCCTTTAGCCTGATCTTTTCCGTCAGCATCGGCACAAGCATTCTGGGCGGCATCGTCAGCGGATATCTGCCGCTGTGGTTCAAAGCGGCAGGTATTGCATTGCAGGCAGCAGAAATAAAGCGGCTCATCCTGCTGGTCGCATGCGGTATTGCCTTCATGAGTATTGTCCCGCTGTTGTATCTTCGGTTTCCGGCACAATCGCAGGAAGAAGCAGACGGGGTCCCGCGAACAGGCAAACGCTGGTTTCACATGCTGTCGCACGATCCGTTTCTCGTCCGGTTTTTGCCCCTAATGGCATTATGGGCGGCGGTGCTGGCGGCCTTCACTCCCTTCGCCAATGTATATCTCTCCAGGGAGCTGCATATTCCGCTGGCGCGAATCGGATTGATCTTTTCCGCGACCCAGGCGCTGCAATTCGCCATGGGCTTACTGGTCCCCTTAATTGTTCGCGCTCTGGGGCTGATCCATGGCATTGTGGCGACGCAGGTCATCGCGGCACTGGCACTGATAGCGATGGCAGTCTCCGGAAATGGATCGCTAGCCATCGCGCTTTACCTGCTATTCTCTGCCGCGCAATGGGCAAGCTCCCCTGTGCTTTACAACCTGCTCATGAACAAGACGCCCGACCAGCAACGGGGCACGGCGGCGGCCATGGCGCTCTTCTCAAATGCCTTCGCTGCGACATTTGCTACCTCCGGGGCTGGAAGTCTGTTTACCCGATTCGGTTATAAGCCCGTGCTTCTTGGGATCGCAGGGCTAGCACTCGTTGCTGCAATGTTGTTCCGGATCCTGATCCCGCCCCAGCGGCCAGTTACATCCGCTGCAATCGCAGTTGCATGTATCGAGGATGGCAACAGATGAGGGCGACGATGAAGCGAATCGCGGCTGCTCTCCTGATGGTCATTGCTGCGAGGGCCGCCCACGCGAAAGATGCGCCGCAGAAGCGTGTGGAGTTGTTGTGTCACCGCACGGCCAATGAAGATGTGCCGGAGAACACGCTGGAGTCGCTGAAGCAGGCCGCACTCCTCGGATGCGATGTCGTCGAAATTGATGTGCGGCGGACGCTGGACGGAAAGCTTGTGCTGAACCACGATGGCGTTCTGGAGCGGCTGACGGACGGCATAGGCGACACGGAAGGAAGCTATTACGACGATCTCCGCCTGCGCGATGCCGGCGGCTGGATGGGAGATCGCTTCAGGGGCATGCGGATTCCGCTCTTCGAGGATGCTTTGCGGCTCGCCCGGAACCTCAATATACGTCTGATTCTCGATATCAAAGACAAAGCAATCGGCGCGGACATTCTGCAAGTCGTACGACGCGAAGGAATGTTACAGCGGGTTCGATTCGGCGGCGAATGGTCGGATGTAAAACAGCTCTACCCGCGCGCAAATGCAGATGCCGAGGTCTGGGTGCAGCCAGGAGTCACGGCGGAGCAGGTGACGGCATCTCACCGCGAAGGCAAGGCAGTGATCGCGAACTTCTCCGCCAATGACCATGAGATGGACTTGGCCGGGATGAAAGCGGCAGTCGCGGCTGGAGTGGATGGCATCAACGTGGACTATCCGCGGCTGGGTGCCGACGCGGTTGGAAGGCCGGTGGAGCAGAAGCTGTCCGCGCTTGCTGCTCAGGCGAATGCCGGCGAGAGCAGCTCGCGAGTGCAGGCCATTCTCGATCTAGCGCAATATCATGGCTTCCGATTGCAGCCAGAGTTCGCACGCTGGCTGCTGGACCCGGACGATCATGTGTCGAGGGCAGCGGCAGTGGGCTTGGTCGTCGTCCGCCCTCGAACAACTCCTACCGTGTTTGCGGAGGCGCTTCGGTCAGAACATGCCGACGCCCGAGCGAACGCGGCGTGGGCACTGGGCAAGCTGCGCGCTCCCGCCTCTATGTTGCTGCCTCTGTTACGTGATACAGATCCGCACGTGCTGCAAGAAACGCTAGCGGCGCTCGCCGGCATGCCGGGATACGTTGACGCGCGAATTCTGTTGCCGTTGCTGTCTCATCCGGACCCGGTCGTTCGCGGCGCCGCGGCGGTTGCACTGGCGAAGCACCAGCCGGATGTGGCGGCAAAGGCGATTCCAGCGCGATTGCACTTGGAGGTGAATGGTGTTATTGCACTTTATGCAGCCTGGGTCAGCCGTGGGAAAAGCCAGCTAACTGCGGATGAAATTGCCAGGGTAATGGGTTATTACAGGTGCCAGATGAAGCTGCTCCAGGCGATTTCGATGCTGGACGGCAGGGCCGCGATGCGAGCGCTTGAAGAACAGGCATTTCGCCCCGGCGAGGATTTTGCGCAGATGAACGGAGTGGTCGCGGCATTCCAATTGTGGGACCGTATCGGAGACGACCCGCGCCCGGCAGTCCAGGCATTAGCCGCGCAGGACGTCCACGTGGCCGACAAAGCGGAGTGGATGCTGATTCAGGCCGGGCCGGCGGTCTTGCCGGGGGTGCGCGAAGCGCTCCTTAGCCAGAATCTGGAGGTCCGTCAACGGGCGATCCGGATTGTGGCCTGGCAGGGCGACCTGGGTGCCATGCAGACGCTGCGGCAAATGCAGGAGAAGGATTCTGGGGATAGCGAGCTTCTCGGCTGGGCGATTCAGAAGATTCAAATCCTCCATCCAAAGCTGTCGAGCAGGGAGTCATCTCCCGGGCAGTAATCCATGAAAATGGGGCTAAAGCAGAGGAGAAAGGGTATGCTGCAAGTCGAAACGATTATGTCTGTTTCCAGCGCAACAGAGTCGCAATCCGGCGGCGTCCGAACGCACATCCTGGTTATTGAGGATGATCCGCGCATGCAGAAGGTATTGCAGCGCATGTTCCATGAGCAAGGCTACACCGTCACGGTATGCGGTGATGGACAAGCCGGCCTCGATGCTTTCCACACGGTGAAGCCCTCCGCGGTTGTGCTGGATCTGCTTTTGCCGAACATCTTTGGCCGTGACTTATGCAAGACCATGAAGGCGGAGCAGCCGGAAATTCCCGTCGTTGTGGTGAGTGCAATCAGCGAGGTGGCGGATAAAGTTCTCCTGCTGGAGCTTGGAGCGGACGACTACGTGACCAAGCCATTCAGTCCGCGTGAGCTGATGGCCCGGGTGCAGGCGGCCCTCAGACGCCGTCAGAAACCAAGAACCATGGTGACCTATAAGTTCGGCGACTGTGAGGTGGACTTCTCCAGAATGAGCGCACGACGCGCCGGCAAGCCGATCACCATGACCGCGCACGAATTCAAGCTGCTGAAATATTTCGTAGAGAATGCCGAGCGCGTTCTTAGCCGGGAAGAACTACTGAACGAGGTGTGGGGATATAACTCGTATCCGACTACACGAACCGTCGACAACCAGATTCTGAAGCTGCGGCAGAAGCTGGAGCCGGATGCTGCCGAACCGCGACATTTGCAGACCATTTACGGCGCTGGCTATAAATTCGTGCCGTAAGAGGAATAAACCTTGTGTTTAACAGCCAAGACGGTCCCGGAATCCGAACCCGCGTTCTACTGCTGATCTTGCTGGTCCTGATCGTCGCTGGGACTACTGCATCCAGCCTTCTGATCGTCCGTAACCGCCTGCAACGACACGTTCAGGATACGCTCGCAGCCGATCTTCAGCACTCGAACGAAACTTTTCAGGATCTCGAAGCGAACCGGCGCCTCTCTCTGGAAAAAGAGAGCTCACTACTTGCCAGTCTACCCAGTTTGAAAGCGTTGATGACGACCAGTGATCCACGAACCATCACCGATGATGCCGTGGACTTCTGGAAGACAAGCGGTAATGATCTGTTTGCATTAGCGGGCGCTGAGGGTCGCATCCTCGCCGCGAATGCGCGCGGCCTTACCAATACTGACGAGCTCAAACGCGACCTGCAGACCGCGACGGCATCCCCGGCGAAGCATTACCTGCTAAGTGGCGGCGTACTCTATGAGTACTCGGTGCGGCCCCTTTATTTTGGCGCCCCAAGCAATGGAACCTTGCTTGGATATGTCATTAGTGGCTATGCCATCGATCATCAATTTCTATTGGAAGTTAGTCGCGGCGCGGGCGCGGCGGCAGCGTTCATGGCAGGCGATGAAATTGTAGTGAGTACTCTGCCGAAAGAAAAACGCGATGCGTTGCGCGGAGCGATCACGTCGATTCGCCCGGATACGGAAACAATTGTGAGAATAGCTGGCGAGCGGTTTCTGGCCACCAGCAGAGATATGAGCGCTGGGGCAGGAATGCCGCTGCGGCTCATCGTCATGAAGTCCTTCGACGAGGCCGATCGTACTGAGCAGGAGATCAACCGGCTCGTCTTCCTGGCGAGCGTGTTGGCTATCGCGGCAGGGTCCATTTTGGTGCTATTGCTTGCGCGCATGGCGACGCGTCCGCTCGAAGAACTCGCAACGGGCGTCCGAGCATTTGGCGAGGGAGATCCAAAATACCTCCTCCCTGCAGGTGGAACACAGGAGGTGCGGTATCTGAGCCGTGTGTTTGCGCAGATGCGCGATGAGATCCAGAAGAAGAACCGCGCTCTTCTCGAATCGGAGCGCCTCGCAACCATCGGTCGAATGGCAAACTCCGTCTCGCATGATCTTCGGCACTATCTGGCGGCCGTGTATGCGAATGCAGAATTTCTGGCATCGCCCGTCCTTCCAGCCAGCGAGCGCGCTGAGCTCTTTGAAGAAATCCGTGTTGCGGTCAATGGCACGACAGATATGCTGGACTCACTGCTTATCTTCAGTCGCACCGGTGCGGCGCTCCAACGCGTTCCAACGTCGATGACCGGTCTTGTGAATCGCGCGGTCGCTCTGGTGAGGACCCATCCCGATGCAGAGTCCGTGGCTGTCAGGATGCAATCGGGCGGAGTCGATATTACAGCCGCCATGGATGCGAAACAGATGGAGCGCGCTGTCTATAACTTGCTGTTGAATGCGTGTCAATCTGCGAGGCAAAGTTCGGAACGGCGGGAAGTGAACGTCGCCATCACCAGTGATGAGACGACTGCGAGTGTGACTGTTGGCGACAGCGGTCACGGAGTGCCGGAGGAAATTCGGGAGAGCCTCTTCGATCCGTTCGTCACTTCAGGCAAGCAGAAGGGCACAGGGTTAGGACTGACACTGGCATGGAGCGTCGCGCGCGAGCACGGAGGCAATGTTCAGCTAGTGAGCAACCGGCCCGGTGAAACTGTGTTTCGGCTCACGGTGGCCCGTGTCGTATCTGCTGCCCAACACAACAATGCGGACAACATCTCACGGAGCGCTCAGTTCACGTCATGACCAATCCTGCCAAGCGAAGCCGCCAAAAATACAAACCGCCCGGTTATAGCTTTTGCATGATTGAGAAGTGGAGTGTGGTTGCAACTGTACTGTTGTTGCCCACACTGGCAACGCGCCCAGGTGTGGCGCAGAGTCCGCCTGCTACCGAAACCATTGAGCAGAAGGTGGACCGGCTGTCCACTGCCATTGTGCATACCCAGTCGCAGGTGCAGGCATACCAGACACAGCTAGAGGACCTGAAGAAGCAGCTTTCTGACTTACAGCAGCAGTTAGCGGCTGAGAAGACCGCTGCAACGGCTGCCCCGAACGCTTCATCGAACCCTAAGGTCAGCACCGGGGCCGCGAATAACGGTATCTCTGCAAGTGCAATCGACGAGATCAAGGAACAACAGGCACTGCAGGAATCGGAAATTGCGACTCATGAGCAGGCGAAGGTAGAGACAGAATCGAAATATCCGCTGAAGGTGAGCGGTTTGCTGCTCTTCAATGGATATGTGAATACCCGGCAAGTGGATATCTCGGCCAATCCTACATACGCATTGCCGGGCGGCGGCAGCACCGGATTTTCCGTGCGACAAACGGTGCTGGGGTTCGATGCACGAGGCCCGCATCTATTCGGGGCAACCAGTCATGCGGACGCTCGGGTCGATTTCTTCGCGAATAGCGAGCAATCGAACTATGCTGCAGCGGGCCTGCTTCGTCTTCGTACGGCACATGCGGGTTTGCGGTGGCAGAACACGGAGGCGTTCGTTGAGCAGGACCGTAGTTTGCTTGCCCCAAATGCACCGTCTTCGCTCGTGGCCGTAGCGCAGCCGGAGTTCTCCTGGAGTGGAAATTTGTGGACCTGGAATCCACAGATCGGTGTTTCACACCAGATTGGACTGACATCTTCAAATCGGCTGAAGCTTCAGGCAGGTTTAATCGACACGGCTGATCCACAGTTGCCGGGGGCGCCACCGAACATGTCAACGATCTCGCGCGCCGAGCGCAGCCGATGGCCCGGCACCGAGGCAAGGATTGCTTCCTCGTGGGGAGACCCGGATCTCGGACCAGAGGTCGGCGTCAGTGGATACTTCAGTCCACACGAGAGTGGAAGTAACTTACGATTCGATGCATGGGCGGCTGCAACGGACCTTCGTCTTCCGATCACGACACACCTTGCACTCCTGGCAAATGCATACCGCGGTGCTGGCCTTGGCGGACTTGGCGGCGGAGGGTATGTAGATTATGTCCATCTTTATGCCGGCACACGAGAAATTGCGCGTGCGCTGGACGACATAGGCGGTTGGATTCAGTTGAAAAGCAAAGTGGGAGAACGGCTGGAGTTTAATGGTGGTTATGGCATAGATAATCCATTTGCCGGCCAAATTCATGCGAGCATTGAGATTCCGGAGTACGCCACCTACTATGGTCTCGCACGGAATCGGTCGGCTTTTGGTAATGTAATTTATAGCCCCAGCAGCTACCTGCTTTTCTCGCTCGAGTATCGGCGCTTGTGGACCAACTATGCCACCGGGCGGACAAATATGAGTGATGCAATCGGTATCGGCGCGGGGTACAGGTTCTGATGCAATATGTAGGATCGGCAAGAGGGTGGTGCCGATTGGCATTGGCGGGTATATTCGCCGCTGTGGCTGGTCAATCGCTGTTGCGCGCGGCAGACGTGCACGCTCGGCTTGTGCCTTTGACCCCGCTCAAGCTGGCTCGCTCCGCAGTCATCTGGCTTGAACCGGCGCAGCGCAGCTCGGAACTCGCTGTCGCGCCGGGGAAATTTACTCTGTTGCAGAAGAATAAGACATTCACGCCACACTTGCTGGTTGTTCCGGTCGGCAGCAGCGTCGCCTTTCCAAACGCAGATCCTTTCTTTCACAATGTGTTTTCCCTGTTCGACGGCAAACGGTTTGATCTGGGACTGTATGAAGCTGGTTCAACACGCAGCGTGGTATTTTCACGCGTGGGTGTGTCTTATATCTTCTGCAACATCCATTCTGAGATGAGTGCCGTCGTCATTGCACTGGACACATCGTTCTATAGCATCGCAGATCAGCATGGCACATTTAGACTAGCTGGAATTCCAGATGGAGACTATGACCTGCATGTGTGGGCCGAGGGTCAACCGCAGAGCTCACTTGACCAGTTGACGAGAAGGGTCCACATAGTTGGCGCGGATGTCAATCTGGGTGATATTCATGCCGGTAAGGCTAAACAGGAGCATCTGAACAAATTCGGCCGCCGCTATGACCCGAATGCCGTGCCTACCTATTAGCCATCGGCGACTAGGGCCAGCGGCCTACGGGTTCAGAAAGCGAAGCAACTCCTGCTCATCCTTCTGGCTAAGAGATGCCCGGACCCGCATGTGTCGCACAATCGTGCCTGATATGCGCGGCGAAAAGCTCTCAGGTGCCGCATGGCATCGCGAGCACTGCTGCTGGAATACGCGCTCGCCCCCTTCAGGATGAGTAGGTCCTCTCTTGCTGGAAGCCTCTTTTGCGTTGGTCTGCGTAGACGAATTTGGCGCGGGGCGCTGTGGCTGCGGCGCTGCATGAAGCGGAGCAGGACTCATTGCTACAGCAGCCATTATGCAGAAGAAATACCGCTTCATCGAACTTTGCCTTTCCATGCTGGGAAGAGGAAACGGTATACGATCCCGGTCTCCCAGATATTGCGATCTCCGGTGGAAGAAAACTGCCGCGAATAACTGGTAAGAATGCGCGTATTGTGGGGCAAGTTATAGTCAAGTCCGAAGTCCGCCCGCTGCGTATTGACGAGAGGCAGGCCGTCGCTCACGATCTGATCGCGGCGGAACGTCTGCTGCATGCGGAAGACCGGTTCAAATCTTCCGATGAAACTGTTCAGGCCGCCGAAGGCCTGTGTGCGATAGTCCGCTTCAATCCAGTACCCCTGCGCATGGTGCCCGCGCGCGAACTCGGAACGCAGCCGGAAGGCTGTATCTTTCGGCTCCCACCAGAGATGTGCCCCATAGAAGTTCTCCTGCGTACCCTGCAAAAGGCGGTTGTATGAGAGACCAATCTCCAGACGCTCCTCTGGTAGATACAGGCTCGCGCGGCCGCCGGAAGAGCGCTCGGCATTGAACTGCTGATTGCCGCTGCGGGCCGAGAAATAGGCGGCATAGTCAACCGAGTACCTAGGATGTGAGATCGCGGAACCGCGTAACATCCCACCCAGGCCAGTACCCGTGGACATAAGACCTAGACTGGTGACGAGGGGGCCATCCTGGAAATTGCCAATCCAAACCGGCGAGAGACGCTCATTGTAAGTTCCAAAAGGAAGCAAAAAGCTTCCGGCCACCAATGTAGCGTGAGGCGTCATGACATAGTCGCCTTGAAGGTAAGTAAGGCCGGCGAAATACGTGTGATCATAGCCGGGTTGGCCGTTTGTTCTTGGCGCGTATGTTTCCAGCAGCGCAGCGCGTGATTCAATGAGAAGATGCGAGCCGATCGGTGCTGCAATCAAAGGCTCAATAAGCGGCTGATATGTAGTATCCCCTCCGTTTGTGCTGGTCAGAAATGCGACGCCGCCCGATAGCAGAGGTGTATTCTGCGCCAGGCCGTATTGCGTGGCACAGGACGTGAGGAGCAGAAACGCAAAAAGACCCACGGATCGTGCGAGTGTTGTCAGCCGCAAGTTGAATATCGAGCGTGGCATATAGGCGAACCTTATCCGCTCGCGAGATACAACGTGTCCCTGAATCATCGATTGATTGTCAATTGACTGTCACCGTTTTCTGGACGGGCTAGATGAAGGCGTTCGTTGCACGACGCCATTAGAAGCCTGACTGCGCCGAAGGTTTCGACCGCCACAAACGTCATAAAGACGATCGAAACAAAGCGGTGACAATCGCCTTACAGCGACATGACAACCCTTATCTGGGTGGCTCGCTACAGTCGAGACAACTCGTGCCGGTCGCGCTAGCACGCCTCGAATAAGACTGCGGGCACGTGGACGGCAGAACAGTGGCACGTCCTACCCATATTGCAGTTGAGGTGTTTGCATGAAGCTGAAGGCCATTCTGTTCTCTGCACTATCAATGATGGTCAGCATCATCCCCGTCACGGTCCGTCCGATCGAGGCGCAGGCCACCCCGAGACGTATCGAAATAACGGCCAAACGGTTTGAATTTATGCCCGCCAGTATCACGCTCAAAAAAGGCGAGCCTGTGGTCATTCTTCTGAAGAGTGTCGATGTAACTCATGGTCTGCGCTTTCGGGACCTCGGGCTGGACCTTCGGGCCAAGAAGGGACAGACTAGCGAGCTATCTTTTACCCCAACAAAGACAGGAGAATTTGCGGGTCAATGTTCTGTCTTTTGCGGTAGTGGCCATGGACAAATGAAGCTCACGCTACACATCGTTGAGTAAATGATGAGGTATTTAGCTGTGCTATCGCCCGCCATTCTGCTCAGTGGTTGCAAGGCGAATCCTCCAGGTCGAGTGGAGGTAAAGCTCGTGACGGCGGCCAAACACGACATCTTTGTACGGGGCAAATCGCAAAGGAACCCGCTTGCTGATGGTGCAGGCACGATAAATGACGGCAAAGAAGCTTTCTCTCATTACTGTGCTGCGTGCCATGGATTGGACGGACAGAACACAGGTGTGCCCTTTTCCGACCGGATGTCGCCACCCGTGCCGCTGCTGTCAAGCAAGGAAGTGCAGGCTTACACCGATGGACAGTTGAAGTGGGTCATAGACTACGGTATTCGCCCTTCGGGCATGCCTGGATCCAAAAACATACTTACCGACGACGAGATATGGTCCATCGTCGTCTATCTGCGCCACCTGCCGCCTGCCGGAATTGTAGGCGAGCCGGAAATGTATAGCCATTAACTGCGATGCGCGTGCTTTCTGCCATGACGATGAATTACCAGATGAGCCGAGAGCAGCAGATACGCGCGGCGGTACTGCTCGCCTTCTGCGACCCGATGTCAGCAGCATGCCAGCGGTTAGAGCAACTCTCTGGAAAAGAGTGGCAACGGCTCCTCACGTGGCTCGATACCAGCGGCCTGGCACTGTATCTCTACGATCGGCTGGTTGAGCTGGACCAGGTTAACATCCTGCCACCCGATGTTCTCGCTCGCTTGCGGTGCAAGCTTGCCGACAATATTGCACGCACAGAAGGAATGCTTGCTGAACTGAAAGCACTCCACCTCGCATTTGAGGGTAAGAAGCTTTCCTATGTAGTGCTGAAGGGTTTCTCCTTGCGGCCTCACTCCGTGCCTCGTCCGGAGTTGCGTTCGCAGCTGGATCTGGATTTTCTGATTGCTGCAGAGAGCGCCTCTGTAGCTCGGCAGATTCTCGAGAGCAGAGGTTATCACCTGCGCGCAATCAGCGGACGCAGCTGGGAGTTCAAGACGAACGACGCACCGGGCAGATCGCTGAAAAGCTTATACAAAGATATGCCACTCTCGTTCTGCTCGAACTACACGTTGAGGATGGTGCCGCGCCAAATGGGTCGCTCGTGGATCGCGCGGCGCAGCTCTGCATTGGCGGCAGTAGCATGCCCGTTCTCTCGCCTGTAGATCTGTTCCTCGGACAGGGCATGCATTGTTTCAAGCACATATGCAGCGAGTTCTCGCGTGCCGCACACCTGGTTGAGTTTCGGCGTCATGTGCTTGCGCGATATAGTGACATGGCTTTCTGGAGCGAGTTGCGGCAGATCGCTCGGCCGAACTCCAGAGCGCCATTGGCACTCGGCGTGATCACGCTACTGATCACGCGCGTGATGGGAGATTTTGCCCCCGATGCGCTGACTAGCTGGACTGTTGACAAGCTCCCGCCTAGGGTACGGCTCTGGGTTGAGCTTTATGGGCGGCAGGCGGTGCTGACCAGCTTTCCGGGGAACAAGCTATATCTGCTCTTACAGCGGGAGCTTGCGAGTTCCGGAGTTCCATCAAAGCGCTCGCTGCGGCAGGCACTGCTGCCACTTAGCTTCCCACCCCTCATCGTTCACGCGCAGGCGCATGAAACGCCTTGGCTGCGCGCGCGGCGTTATGGGGCACAACTGCGATTTGTCTTATTCCGCCTGCGGTTCCATGCAGTGCAAGGGTCTAGTTACCTCCGCGAGTCAGTCCGCTGGCGGCGATACACGAATGGGCTTACATCATGAGAGCTGCTGATTGTCTTGTGAAGCGTCGTACGGATTGGCGCAAGCGAGTTCTTATCACGGTGGTCTCGGGGACATGCTGCTTTTGTATCTCGTTGTCCGCGCAGGACGCCCCATTATTTTCGCCTTCGATCGCGGCATCTCCCTCAACCTCCCAGGATGCTGGCGGCTCCGGACAGAGCGCATCACCAAATGCATCGGCCGGTGGCGCATCGGCTTCGTCGCGAGATATGAGTGACGACGATCAGGAGCGGACCATGCGTCCGGACTCTGCCGTTACCCCTGAAAGCGATGTATCAGCGCCTCTTTCCGCCAGCCGTATATTTGCGGTCCTGCAACAAAACCCGGATGCAGTCATCGAATTGAAGTCTTTGATGGCGGATGTTTCTCAGCAGCAGGGAACGCCGATTCAAGCTGACTCGATTACCGATCAGATGCTTTACAGCAAGATTGCGTCGAGCCCGGAACTACGTGCCAACATCACGACATTCTTGCGTGCGCGTGGCTACATCGCCGGCAATGGACTCGGAGGTTATTCGGACGGGGATAACAGTGACATTGTAGGTGTATCGCCGGAACTCGCAGAAACGCGCGATCTGGATTTCAACTCCAACGCTATGTTCTATGACGCTCGCTCGGGCTCTGCGGGTGCAACGGGTACAAGACAGTACAACGGCGGCCGCTCTACACCGGCTACCACGCACAAAAGGGCTGTGAATGACGCAGCAAGCGAACCGCAGGTGCTGCATCAGCCGGCCCCTTACAACATGCTCGCGCTTCGCGACCTATACACGCAGTTACCGGAGCAAAATGGGCGACTGAAGCGTTTCGGCTCGGACGTGTTTCTTTCTCGTGGAGGTTATGCGCAGGCTTCGGGTACTTTGGCTGGACGAGGAGCTCCATTGGACATTCCTGCCTCGCCTGATTACGTGGTAGGTCCAGGCGATGCTTTGACGATCAGCCTATGGGGCGGTATTTCGCAAAGCCTGACGCGAACAATTGACCGCGATGGAAAGATCGATTTGCCCGAGGCAGGCCCCGTACAGGTTGCTGGTCTTACACTTGAGCGCGTCCGTGGTGTCATCACCGATGCGCTAAAGCATCAATATCGTGACGCGCAGGTAGCCGTTACCGTTGGCCGCCTGCGCAGCATCCGCGTCTATGTCGTCGGCGATGTGCAGCGACCCGGCGCATTCGATATCAGCTCTCTTTCTACCTCCCTGGCTGCGCTAATAGCTGCAGGCGGACCCACAAGCATCGGCTCGTTACGCGTGTTGCGGCATTACCGCGGCCAACAACTGATTGGGGAAGTCGACTTATACGACTTTCTGCTGCATGGGGTGCAAAGTGAAGATCGGTTGCAATCAGGCGACACCCTGATCGTGCCGCCTTCTGGACCTCAGGTCACGGTGTATGGCGCAGTGAAGCGGCCAGCGATCTATGAATTGAAAGGCGAAACGACACTCGCAGCAGTGCTGCAGGATGCTGGCGGCGTCACGGTATCCGCAGAGTTGGGTCACATCGTTATCGATCGAATCGATGCAAACCGAGAACGCAAGACGGTGAGCCTCAACTTACCGTCGAGCAGCAATGCTCAAACAGCTCGTGCCGCGATAGCATCTTGTGCCATTCGCGACGGCGATCGTGTGCATGTCTCCGCAGTCCTGCCCTATAGCCAGGAGGTGGTCTACACGGAGGGCCATGTGGTACGCCCCGGACGCATGCCTTATCACGATGGCATGCAACTGAGTGATGTACTACACAGCTTTCGGGATTTGCTTCCCGAGCCGGCTGACCAAGGCGAGATAGTACGGCTTAAGCCACCCGACTTGCATCCGGAGACCATCGACTTCAATGTGCCGGACGTATTGATCGGCAATAGCAATATCTCGCTTGAGCCGTTTGACACAATCCACATCTATGGCCGCTACGAGGCGGATGCTCCGAAAGTGACCATCGGTGGCGAAGTATTGCGGCCCGGCACTTACGCGTTATCGCGCGGAATGACTGCGGCCCGACTCGTGCGTATGGCTGGTGGCTTTAAGCGCGATGCGCTGCTTACGGATGCAGACCTCACCAGCTATCAGGTTATCGGAGGAACAAAAATAGTCAGTGAAAGGGTGTCCGTCCATATCGGTGCTGCTGTAACGCAAGGTGATCAGGAGGCTGACGTTCCATTGAAGGCCGGCGACGTGCTGACCGTGCATCAGCTAACCGGATGGAACGATATCGGTTCTTCCATCACGCTTGAAGGCGAAGTCGCTCATCCCGGTAGTTATGGATTCCAGCAAGGTGAACGCCTCAGCTCCATCCTGCGGCGCGCTGGCGGCTTTCGCGATACCAGTTATCCCGCCGGGGCTGTGCTGATCCGTGAAGAAGTGCGGAAACTGGAAGAGAAGACTCGCGAAGAGCTCATCCATCAGATCGAAACGAGCTCGGCCTCCGCACGTATCAGTCCGAATCTCGGGTCCGGAGATCAGTCCGGTGCCTTGCAGTTGATTGCGCAGCAGCAAAACGATGTGCTCTCTCGCCTGCGCAGTCAGCCAGCCACCGGACGCATGGTGATTCATATCGATGGCGATATCAGCAGTTGGGAGAACACGCCTGCCGATATTGAAGCGCGCGCGGGCGATGTGCTCCGCATTCCAAAGCGGCCGGGATTCGCGCTTGTTAGTGGACAAGTCTACAACGCATCCGCGATTACCTATGCGCCGGGAAAGACGGCAGCATGGTATCTGCGTCGTGCGGGCGGCCCAACCGAAATCGCGAATAAGAAGGAGATATTCATCATTCGCGCCAACGGCACAGTCGTAGGCCACGAGTCCGGCGTGTGGCTGGATCACAATGTGCTTTCTACGCGGCTCGAGCCCGGGGATGCCGTGGTCGTTCCGCAGAAGATCATCGGCGCGTCACTCTTCTGGAGAAATCTGCTGACCGTGGCGCAGATCACTTCTTCCATTGCCGTCACGGCTGCGGTGGCTGGTGTTTTATGAAGCCATCGATCGATGAGCCAGTGCGTTTGAATGGCCGAATCGATGGTATCTCGTCTTTCGACGCTGCGTCGGGTATTACCGGCGGCCCGAACTGGGTGACAAACGCGACCATCCTGTGGGAACGCCGCCGTCTGTTGCTCCGCGTAGCGGGCATTTCTCTGCTACTAAGCCTCCTGATCGCATTCACGCTGCCAAAGCGATACAAGTCTTCCGCTCGCATCATGCCACCCAGCGGCTCCAACATCGGTACCGCGATGCTTGCCGCGTTGGCAGGTCGGGCTCTGGGTGGATTCAATGGAATCGGAAACCTCGCCGGCGGGTTGTTCGGTGGGAACAACACGTCTGCGCTATTTGTCGATCTACTTCGCAGCGGCACCATCTCTGGCCATCTGATTGACCGCTTCGATCTGCAGCATGTCTATCGCAAGCGCTACCGGGTTGATACCGCAAAATATCTCGCTCACCACACGGACATTATTGACGACAAGAAGACGGGAGTTATTACGATCACGGTCGATGACACAGATCCGCGCCGCGCACGCGATCTGGCGCAGGCCTATCTCGACCAGCTCAACCTTCTCGTCAACCATACAGGCGCGTCATCTGCACACCAGGAGCGTGTGTTCATCGAGAAACGGCTGACCAAAGTTAAGGCAGATCTGGAAGATGCGCAGCAGCACATGAGCGCGTTTTCCAGCACGCATGCGACCGTCGATATCAAGGAGCAGACCCGCGCGATGGTGGACGCAGGCGCAAAGCTCCAGGTGCAGATGATCGTGGAGGAGTCCAGCCTAAACTCGCTCCGCCAGATCTACGGAGATCAGAATGTGCGGGTGCGCGCAGCACAGGCGCGTATCGCCGTATTGCAGAAGCAACTTTCTAAAATGAGTGGATCGTCTGCGCCGCTCAGCGATTCAGTATTGGAAGAGAGCAGCGGCGAGACAAACGGAAATCCCGGCGAACTCTACCCGCCACTGCGCCAGTTGCCTCGTCTCGCAGTTCCTTACACCGATCTGTATCGCCAGGTACAGATACAGGAAACAGTCTTCGAGCTACTTACGCAGCAATATGAATTGGCCCGGATCCAGGAGGCAAAGGATGTGCCAGTCGTGAGCGTGATTGATGCGCCTGGCATTCCCGAAAGGAAGTCGTTTCCACCCCGCTTGCTACTAACAATGCTGCTTTCGCTTTTCTCCATAAGTGCTACCTGTGCGCTACTGCTCGCACATTACCGCTGGAGTCTGGTCCGTCCGGATGATCCACGTAAGCGTCTCGCGGCGGAAATTGCCGCGACCCTGCGCGCCAGCTTCAGGCGAAAGAGAAGACAGCGAAAGGCACTGCAATGAGAGAGCATCTAGCCAATGCGGGCTGGGGCGTTCTCGATTATGCAGCCTATCCGATAGGTATGTTGCTGGTCGCACCCATTGTCCTGCGCAATATGGGCGCGGCGGAGTACGGCATCTGGAGCGTTGCTACGGTCGCAGTAAGCATGGGCAGCATCATCGCAGCAGGCTTCGGAGACGCTAACATCCAGCACGTCGCAAGTCGACGCGGCATGGGCCGGCCTGATCTGCTGTTACGCACCGTTCGGTGCATGATCAGCATCAATCTCGTGCTGGGAACTGCAGTCGCAATCCTCACGTGGGTCTTGGCCCCTTATGCAGCGCAGCATGTCGTTCCCTCCAATGCTGCTCTGCAGGCGGGATGCCTATGGTCCCTTCGCCTGGCCTGCATCCTCATCTGGTTACGGACGCTGGAGAGTGTCTGTATCAGCACGCAGCGAGCTTTTGAACGCTACGGGCCTGCGGTTCGCACCAGCTTGATAGCTCGTCTCGCGTCGCTCGTAGCAGCCGCGGCTCTCACCTATTTCACACACAATGTCGCGGCGCTTCTTGGGGCTGCGGTTGTTGCGAATGTAATTGGAACCTTGCTGCAATTCGGGCAATTGCGCAGGCTTTTAAATGCAGGCTCACTCATGCCTATTCTTGATCGTGCGGCGATAAAGGCTCTGCTTGGTTTCGGAGTCTTTAGCTGGCTGCAGGCTCTTTCGGGCATCGTGTTCGGTCAGGCCGACCGCTTATTCCTTGGTCTTTCCGCTGGTGCTGTAGCGGTTGCGTCCTATGCGCTTTGTACACAAATGGCTCAGCCAATCTATGGCGTGGCCGCATCTGGACTGCATTTTCTCTTTCCTCATCTCGCCGGAAGTAGAGTATCGCGCGCCCCGGCTGAGCTCCGCAGGGTGGTCCTGACTGCCTTTGTGGGCAATCTACTAATGGTGGCGGCTGCCGCTGTGGCGCTGGGCATCTTCGGGCAAGACATTCTTCATGTATGGGCAGGGAAGGAAATTGCGAGGAGCGCCTTCGGGGTGCTGCCCACAATCATTGCGGGCTCTGCATTGTTGGGCATAAATGTCACCGCGACTTATTCGCTATACGCGCTTGGTCGCGTGCGAGTCGTTACTTGGCTGAATCTCGCCGGCGGTGTAGCGATGCTGCTGCTCATGGTGTATCTGGCGCCGCGTTTTGGCGCCTATGGCTTGGCCATCGCCCGCCTCAGTTACGGCACAATCACGCTGTTTCTCTATGTGCCTCTTATCCGTGAGTTACGTGGAGGACGCGCAGCTGCTTCCGTTATGGCTGCAAATCCAGTCTGCGAGGAGATATGAGTGCCTGGTGCCCTTCAGATGCGAAACATCCTAGCGACCGCAGTGGAGTAGCGGCATGAAGGTCGTCATCGCACTTACCTCAGCCTCCGATCAGATATCCGGCGTTCAGCGGCACGCCATCAATCTGGCTCGCTGTCTGCTTACGCGCGATGAAATCACCGCAGTGCATCTGATAGTCGCTTCATGGCAGCAGCAGTGCCTCCGAAGTGTAGAACCCATATGCGACACTCGGCTGCATTTGCACACGGTCTATCTCAACAATACGTCGATAGGTCGAAATCTCTGGTATTACACAAAATTGCCCAGAATTGCTGCGGAGCTGAAAGCGGACGTCGTTCACTTCGCTTATCCTATGCCGATACGGCGGCATATTTATGGCTGCCGGACGGTCCTGACGCTGCATGATCTCTATCCTTACGATGCGCCGGGCAACTTCGGTTTTCCAAAAGTGCTCTTTAATGAGGCCGTCCTGCGCCAATGCCTGCGGGCTGCGGATGCTGTTACCTGTGTATCTCGTAGTACGCTCGACCGGCTGAAAGCTATCGACCCGCCGCTTGCCAGGATCAAGGCTACCGTTATCTCGAATTGTGTGGGGCCGCAGAGCCGTGTCTCAGACCGGAGCCCAGTGCCGGGATGGGCTGGTGAGCCGTTTCTGCTGTGTGTAGCGCAGCATCGCCAGAACAAGAATCTGCTGTTGCTGTTGCGGGTATTCCGGAGACTTTTGCTCACAAACCAGCTCAGCGCAGGAGCACGCTTGGTCATCATAGGCGCTCCCGGGCCGCAAACGAAAGCGATGCAAGGGTTCCTCGCGTTTACGCAGTTTCAGGATCGCGTGTCCCTCTTGCATGGTCTTTCCGATGAAGAAGTGCAATGGTGTTATCGCAATTGCAACCTGCTGATCGCGCCCTCCGTGGTGGAGGGATTCGGTCTTCCGGTAGCTGAAGCCCTCCTTGCTGGGTGCCGCGTTGTTTGTTCCGACATTCCCGCTTTCCGTGAAGTAGGCGGCGGTCATTGCGAATACATCCGGCTCGACAAAAATGCAGAGCAGGCATTTGCCGAAGCTATCCGCGCTGCCTTCCTTCGCCCTCGGCCGACGCCGGTAGCCCTGCCGCAGCTTTCGGCAACCCACATTGCGGCACAGTATCTCCAGCTCTACCGATCCTTGGTCCGACCGGCTCCATCCCCCGATGGGTTCGCATTCGAGCCCACCAGTCCAGTGTCAGGGGGAAACAGCTTGTTATGAAAAATGTCAAACCATGTCCTATAACTCAGGTGCTTGGCGTGTCTGTCGCAGCGCTGGATATGGAGCGAGCTATCCGGTGCATTGCCGCGGAGCTAAGAGCGCGCCGCAAGGGATATGTCTGCATGGCAGGTGTCCACGGCATCATGGAGGCTCAACGCAATCCAGACCTCGCCGCCATTTACGAGGGGTCCAGCTTTACGTTTCCTGATGGCACGCCGACTGTGTGGGTGGGACGTTTGCGAGGGCATAAACAGATGCAGCGCGTTGCCGGCCCTGACCTGATGCTCGAAGTATTCCGCCGCAAGGAGTTCGCCAGATATACGCACTTTCTGTATGGCGGCGAAGCCGGGGTAGCAGAGCAGCTTCACGAAAAGCTCACGTCCCAATATCCATGGGTGCGTATCGTGGGCACCTGCACGCCGCCATTCCGCGAGCTCAATAGCGAAGAGGAGCAGGACCTCATCGCGCGCGTGCGCAGGTTGAAGCCCGACATTATCTGGGTAGGAATCAGCACGCCCAAGCAGGAGCGCTTTATGCACCGCTATCTGCCCGTCCTGAACACAACGCTGATGTTCGGTGTTGGTGCTGCCTATGATTTTCACACCGGCCGGCTGAAAGATGCTCCGCAGTGGGTCAAAACAATAGGGATGCAGTGGTTCCACAGACTGCTGCAAGACCCACGCCGCCTGTGGAAGCGGTACTTGCGCAATAACCCCGCATTCCTCTGTCACATAGGAATGCAGTTATGCGGCCTCAGGACGTACGTCCCGCAGCCGCTTGAGCACTTATCCGAAGAAAGACAATTTCCTGAGCTCCTGCCGCTGCGACCGCGCATGGTGTCAGGTACAAAGCACTAATGCGCGTCGTCCTCAGCCTGCTTTAATCGCGCATTTGTTCCTTTGCTGTCAGTTCCAGCGGTGCGCCGGTTCGGTCCAGCTGAATGCGTTTGGAATTACACGCAACTCAGCCGTCGCTGCATCGTTAAAGTAGACCGAGACAATGTCGAAGCGGACATGCTTCGGCTGCTCGCGCAGGCTGCTCAGGTAGAGCCGCGCCATGCGCCGGATCATACGCCGCTTGTCTGCATCTACGGCCGATTCCGCTGTCGCTACATCGAACCGGCTACGCGTCTTTACCTCGACAAAGCAAAGGGTATCGCCTTCCCAGCAGACCAGATCCAGATCGCCCGGCTGGCGTGAGGAGCGCCAGCGCCGGGCCACTACCATGCAGCCCTTCTTGCGCAGATGGAAGTAGACGGCCTCTTCGCCGTGATCGCCCAGCGTCAGGTGCGCGCTGCTGTCCTGCTGCAGACCGCTGCGGCGTCCGGACCAGCGGTCGATCGTCGGGAGCAGCAGCTCCAGCATGCGGACCCGCTCTGTCGCTAAGCGTGTCATTAGGAGCATTCTGCGGCGGCTTGGGTGCCGAAAGGAATGTTACTTAGGTCGCAGCTTTACAGGTGGGGGTGGGATACATCGTACAAAGTAGGCGGCAGCCTTGGACCGTTTCGGAACCGCAAGCTGAGGAAAACCGGTGAGTGTCATTACCAGCGGCATGCCACTCACCCTGGTGGTGCATCGGGTTTGCGGGGAGAGCATTGCTACGCTCCCGGCATGGCAACCTATCATGTTCTTGCTGCCGGTACGGTACTCTGGCTGCTCGCTTCAGCGGGCGCTACGGACTCACAGCTTCCCGTCGTCCTGACTGCTAGTCTGACGGCAGCGGCATTATTGTTAAGTCATATGGTTCGCAGCCGGCGAGAGAAGCAGAAGCTTTGAGCGGCGCCGGACCAGTCAGGAGTGGGATGGCGTCAAAGACGGCCTGGACGGCGTGGATATGGTTTGCCGGCGCCGCGGTCTGGTGGATAAGTGCCGCGCTGGCTGTGCATTACAACCATCGCACGCATGCGCTTCTATCGCTGTCCGTTTCGGCGCTGTTCTTCGTTGCCGGGCTGTTATGGATCAAAATGCCGCCCCGCAAGCGATAGAGAAGCTCAATACTCGTCGTGATGCGGGTTCTCGCTCAGGGGCTTACCCTGGGCCGCCCAGATGATGCAGCCGATGCCAAGCGCCACGCAGGCTGCCACGCCAAGCAGAATCCAGGTCATAGGTGGTGCCATCCAGGTCATTGCTGTTCCGTCCTCCGAGTATAGTTCTCTGAAACCCTACCGAGTCTACCTACTAAATGTAGCGCGGGGCGGCCACGCATGAAAAGCAGGCCCCGGTTCACTCCGAGATGTATCTGGGTATCCAGGAGATCCAGCTCACGCCCCAGCTTGCGGAGCACATGATCACTGACGCGATCGTCATATCGCATCTTCTTCAGTGCAGCCCGCTCCGCAGATCGGACATTTCCGCCCAGATCGCGCAGTTCCGTTCACTGCTTCTCGCTGTTCTGTACCTCTCCGGCATGATCGTCGTACATGGCGTAGAGCTCGCGTTAATGGTGCATGGTATCGCGCTACACTGCGTCGTTTCTAGCGTTCGCCACTTCGTCCACGAGCAAGGATAAAATCGCAGAGATTATGGAACTCGATGCGATCCAGGCAGCGCTGCAGCAGGCCCAGCTCGACGGCTGGCTCTTTTACGATCACCACCACCGCGACCCCATCGCCTATCGGATACTTGGGCTAAGCGAGAGCCTGCACATCTCGCGGCGCTGGTACTACTTCGTGCCCGCTGCGGGCGAGCCGCGCAAGCTGGTTCATCGCGTGGAAGGCAGCCGTCTCGATCCGCTGCCCGGCAAGGCCCAGCTATACAGCTCATGGCAGGAACTCGAGGCCGGCTTGCGGCAGATGCTGAACGGGGCCGAGCGTATCGCGATGCAGTATTCGCCGCGCAACGCCATCATGTATGTCTCGATGGTGGATGCGGGAACCATCGAAGTCCTCCGCGAGCTGGGCAAAACCATCGTCAGCTCCGCCGATCTTGTCAGCCGCTTCGAGGCCGTACTGACGCCGGAGCAGGAGAAAAGCCACTTCGAAGCACAGGCGCAAGCTCGATGCGATTCTCGAGGCCGGCTTTCGACGAAATCGGCCGCCGCGTGCGATCGACAGCCGGCACTACCGAATACGAGATGGTCCAGTGGCTCCAGCACGCCATGGCCGATGCCGGGCTGGTCTGGGAGCATGGCCCGAATGTCTCGGTAAACGCAAACAGCTCGGACGGGCACTACGAGCCAACCGAGCAGGCGCACGCCCCCATCCGCTCCGGCGACTTCCTGCTGATCGACATCTGGGCCCGTCTGAACCGCGAAGCGACCGTCTTCTACGACATTACCTGGACCGGCGTCGTCGATCGCGAGCCAACACCCAGGGAACAGACCATCTTCAACATCGTTCGCGATGCACGCGACGCCGCCATCGCGAAGGTGAAGCAGGCATTTGCGGCAGGAAAGCCGATCGCCGGTTGGGAGGCGGACGATGCGGCACGCGCCGTGATCCGCGAGGCGGGATATGCAGAGTACTTTACCCATCGGACGGGCCACAACATCGCCACCGAGATACACGGCAACGGCGCGCACCTCGACAATCTGGAAACACACGATGACCGGTTACTGCTGCCGCATACCTGCTTTTCCGTCGAGCCCGGAATTTACCTGAAGGACTTTGGCATTCGCAGCGAGATCGACATGATGACGGGCGATCGCGAAGCCCGGGTCACGGGCCGCCTGCAGACGGAGCTCGTACGCGTATAGCCCGCGGGGAAGACTGGGCATACGCTGCGGTATAGTGAGTGAAGATTCCATGGCAACCACCCCGCCGGCCAAAGCCGCGACCACCAGCAAAAAGATCGCAAAGCCATCAGAGCCCAAGAGTCCGCTGTTTTCCTTGGCGCTTTTAGCCGGCTGGCTTGTTCCCGGCGCGGGGCATCTGCTGACGCGGCGCTGGGTACGGGGCGGCCTGCTCTTTGCCGCCATCGGGCTCATGTTCATCCTCGGCCTGCTCATGCAGGGCAAGCTCTACACTGCGGATCCCTCCGACCCGCTGGCCTTTCTGGGGTTCATCGGCGATCTCGGCTCCGGCCTGCTCTACATGGGCGGACGCCTCTTCGGAGCCGGACAGACGCCCGTTCAGGTAGTGACCGCTGATTACGGCACCAAGTTCATCGTCGTGGCCGGGCTGCTCAACGTGATTGCCGCGGTGGACGCGCACAATATCCGCATCGGGAGGAAGCCGTGACCTTCACGCCCTCCCACTTCACCGCCGTGTTGCTTTTCGCCCTCTTCGCATCCACCGTCTTCGGCATCACGCAGCGCAGTGAGCCCCGCGCCATGACGCGTTATGGCATCTACTGTTTCGTACTCTTTGCGGGTGCTGTGATCGTGGCGAGCTGGCTGATGTACTTCATCCACCGCTAACGCCCGAACGGTCAGTTTCGCTGCCAGACCATGGCATCGAAGGTGTGGCGCGACTTAAAGCCGATGCGCCGGTAGAGTGCCAGCGCTTCCTGGTTGCCTTCCGTCACGGTGAGCGAGATGTAATTCAGCCCCTGCGCGGAGAGCGCCTGCATGCACTGCATCAGCAGCAGGCGTCCCAGCCCCGCGTGGCGAAGACTCGGCTCAATGCAGAGCTGGGTCACGTGGCCGGTATCGACATTGACGCGCGAGCATAGGACAACCCCGGCCAGTTCCTCGCTGTCGCGGTGCGCCAGGACCATCGACGTTGCCGGATCGAACTGCCCGCAGCCCGGGAAGCGCACCACATTGTGCAGGAAGCGCAGCGAACCGGCAGTCGTGCGGTACTGGTCGTTGATCACGCTGTCCAGATGGCCCTGGTAGGCGAGTGCGATGAGCCGGCCAGCCGGCGGCAAAGTCGTTCTCCTGCCAGCCGCGCAGATGTAGCGCCGCCGGAATCACAACCATATCCGCCGGTCGCTCGCGGCGCAGTTGCCGCTCCATAAAGACGCGCGGGTAGGCGTCGAAGCCATTCTGCGTGAAGACCTCGCGGAACTGCCCCTTGGGGTGCAGCAGGAGCTGTGTTTCGATCCGGCCGGTGCCTGGAGTGCTCTGCAGCAGCTCCAGCGTGTGCTCCAGCAGCCGTCCCTCGATGCGGTTCGCCCGCTCGCGTCCATTTGCCGTGGCGAATACATCTCCGATCACAGCCTTGTGCTGCTCATACACGCAAAACACATAGCCCACCGGGCGACCATCCTCGGTCGCGACGAAGCCCGGTAATACCCGGGAGTCCAGGTAGTCCAGCAGCAGCTTGGCCGACGTGCGATAGTCCCAGCGAAGCCGGCGCTGCCACAGCTCCGTCTCCTCTGTCAGCAGATCGCGCAGCGACGAAGCGGCAAAATGGCGCAGGTCAAGCACATCCTGGCGGACCATCGCGCTTCTGGACAAGGATGCCAAAACAGTGCTCTCCTCTGTGCTCTCACGGGCTACCTGCGAGTGTAAGCGTGGCCTTCCGGCCCATGCAAAGAGAGAAACAGCCCGAAAGCGTTACTTGTGTGGTGATACAGGGATATCGTCGGTGCCGAGCGCGTCCACCTGGTACACAGAAACGTGCTGCGCCGGGTACGCAAACACGGGATGGTACGAGCGCGTCGCCAGCAGCGTTCTTAGCTCAGGCAGAGCGATATCGCGCACCACCAGGATATGCGCCTGCGCCGGC
Organism: uncultured Acidobacteriaceae bacterium; assembly: GCA_963790555.1. GTDB lineage: Bacteria > Acidobacteriota > Terriglobia > Terriglobales > Acidobacteriaceae > KBS-83. The sequence continues at coordinate 201,927 of CAWBPB010000007.1, forward strand.
ACGCCGTCCTTTTCATAGTCCAGCACTCGATGGTCCCGATAAAAGGAGAGCCCGAACTCCAGGTCCCGTCGCACACGCAGGACGGCAACCGGTTCATTGTTCGGCGTCAGTTGGGTAAGTTCGCGGGCCAGCGGCCGGGCTGAGTAGGCAAGGTCCACCAACTGGATCGTATGCTTGGTCTGCTGGACCGCCGGGAGCCCAAAAAACGGCCCGACCCCGAACAGAAAGAAGACCAAAATCACCAACGGCACCATGGTGGCGATGCGGAGCCGTTTCACTCCGAAACGGCCCACTATGACCAGAATCAACACAATCGTGGCGACGCCGGTAACTATCGCCGAAACCATGACGCGCGCCGGGGGCATGCCGCCTGCCGCATGAAAGATGAACCACGGCAGCAGCAGCACCATGGTTACCGTGAAGCCCGCAAGCAGCGCATGCAGCACCAGCAGCCACGGCCGGATACCCTTTTCCGCCTCGCGCAAGCGATTCAGGTAATCACCAGTCAGAATCGTAAGCGGCGGAATGGACGGCAGAATGTAGCCGGGCAGCTTGGAGCGGGAAAGGGAAAAGAAAACGATGGGGAAGAGCGTCCACAGCACCAGGAATTCTGGAAAAGCATCACCCCAGCGAGCATGGCTTACGTAGCGGTTCTTCGCCAGTCGCGCGCGCCACTCGTTCACCGACTCAATGACCGCATCCACCAGCGCACGTATCGCTACCACCGTCCAGGGCAGCAGAGCCAGCACCATGACGGCGAGGTAATACCAGCTCGGCTGCTGGTGCTCGTACAAATTGGTGGCAAACCGCTCCAGGTTGTGTTCGAGGAAGAAAACACGCAGGAACTGCGGGTTGCGTTTTGTGACCGCGATGTACCAGGGAAGCACCATCGCCAGATACAGCAGGACGCCCGGAATCCAGATGGTGCGACGCAGCAGCGACCACTCGCGCCGGAGAGCGACAAACGCAAAGATGATCGCCAGCGCAAGGAATGGAGCGACCGGGCCTTTGGCCAGTGTTGCGGCGCCCACGAAAAAGTACAGGTCGAAGAGCCAGAACTTCTTGTCCGTTTCGTACCACGCATACCAGCCCAGCATGCCGATACAGAACGGTGCTGCCAGCTGCATATCTGTCGATGCGCCGCGCGCGAAGGCAATAATGCCGGCGCAGCTTGCCGTAATCAGCGCGGCGTCGAGTTGGCCGCCCGGCCGGAAGCGCCGGATGTGCAGATAAATCAGTGAAATCAGGATGAACGCAAAGCTGGCGGATGGCAGACGCGCCGACCAGTCGTGCACACCGAACTCCTTGAAGGAGAACATCGCGCGCCAGTAATAGAGCGCCGGCTTTTCCAGCCATGCCTTGCCGTACAGCATCGGCGTGATGTAGTCGTGCCGCACCAGCATCTCGCGCGCAATCTGCGCGTAACGCGGCTCATCGGCGCCCACCAGCCCCAGCCCGTCGCCGCCAAAGATCGGAACCAGCCCGTAGAAAAGGAAGAACGCCGTGAAGACGAAGCAGACCGCCGTCTCGATCGAGAGCCCCAGCGATGGAAAACGCGCCGTGAGCGCCTGCAGTCTGGCAAAGGGTGCAGACGCGTGGCTCTGTCCGTCAGTTTCTTTCACAGTCGTCCGGCCTCAGCCTATCAGATGACCGGCATCCTCGGGGTGGCTACCGGCCCGGATGGTGGCAGGAAGATCCCGGACCGCGGATCTGCGAATGGTGCAGGTCAATTCGAAACATCAACTCCTCAGGGCCTGTGGAACTGCCATGTGGATAACGTAACAATAGTTATTACGTTTTGGTCTTAAGTCATAATCAGATATGACAGGAGACAGCGCCCCGCTTCTCCAGATATTTCTGGTGATACTCCTCAGCACGCCAGAAGGTGCTCGCCGGAACCACCTGGGTTGCAATCGGCTTCGCATACTGGTGGCTCGCCTCCAGCCGCGCGATTGCCTCGTGTGCCGCCTTCTCCTGCTCCGGCGAGTGAAAAAAGATCACGGTACGATACTGCGTTCCCCAGTCTGGCCCTTGCCGGTTCACCTGCGTCGGGTCATGCAGTTCGAAGAACAAATCGAGGAGCGCGTCATAGCTCACCTTCTGCGGATCGAAGGTCACGTCCACCACTTCCGCGTGCCCTGTGCGGTCCGTGCATACATCCTGATACGTGGGCTTCTCAAGCGTTCCGCCCTCGTAGCCCACAGCAGTCTCAATGACCCCCGGCACCTGCTGGAAACGCGCCTCTACACCCCAGAAGCACCCCGCTCCAAACGTTGCTTTTTCCATGATTCGCTCCCCTTCATTCGATGCGTTCGCAGTCCTGTTGGCGTCACCGCGATGATCTAGGCCGCCGGCTGGACGACCGCGGCAGGGCTGACTTGGCGACTCGCTGAGTCGCTGATTTGCCTGTCTTCGATCCTGCTTGGCGTCCGCTCTTTCGTATAGCCGGCAAATGCCGCTGTTCCACCTTGCGCAGTGCCCGCGGCGGCTCAGGAGCCTTCTTGCGCGGACGCGCCGTACGCTCCAGCGCTGCTACCTCACGCGGCTCCAGTTCCCGCACCTCTCCGGGCGGCAAATCCAGCACCAGCGTTCCATAACCGACGCGCCGGATCTTCTCCACGTGATGGCCGATTTCTTCGAACAGCTTGCGAATCTGCCGGTTCCGTCCCTCTGTCAGCACTACCTCATACCACGGATTCTCGGCATCGCGCATCAGCTGGACCGTCGCCGGTTCGGTCAGCACACGTCCAGAACTGCTGCCCGGCTTGCCGCGCTCAATCATGATGCCACGCCGCAACTGCTCGATCGCGGACTCGCTGGGCTTGCCACTCACTTTCACCAGATAGGTCTTTTCCACCCGCGCGGCGGCGCGAGTCAGCGCATTGGCCAGCGCACCGTCGTTAGTCATCAGCAGCAGACCCTCGCTCTGATAATCCAGCCGCCCCACGGGGAAGACACGTGTTCCCATACGCTCAAAGAACTTCATCACCGTCGGCCGGCCTTCGGGATCCGAGACCGTCGTCACATACCCCTTCGGCTTATTCAGCATGTAGTAGCGCGGCTGCTCCGGCCCGTGCAGCAGCTTGCCATCCACGCGGATATGGTCCCGCGCCGGATCAGCCTTCGCGCCCAGCTCGGTGATGACCTGACCGTTTACCCGCACGCGTCCTTCGGTGATCAACGTCTCCGCCTTGCGCCGTGACGCCAGCCCCGCCGCCGCGATGATCTTCTGCAGCCGCTGTGGCGCTCCCGATGCATCGGCTTGCGGCAAGCTCACGCCTCGCCTGCCTTCTGCTCTTCCATCACCGGCTCGGACGCGGTGGACGTCTCACCCGGCTCTTCTGCTACCGGATCGGCATCCACTCCCTCAACCTCGTCGTCGTCTTCGTCATTCAGCGAGCTCTCGGTCTGGCTAAGCGTCAGGCCGCCCTCGGCCGCAGGCTCCAGGTCCGCGTCCGCCAGCTCGCCGGCCATCTTTTCAAACTCCTCGATGCTCGGCAGCTCGTTCAGGTCCTTCAGCCCAAATCGCAGCAGGAACTCCTTCGTGGTCTTGTAAAGAATCGGGCGACCGATCACTTGCTTGCGGCCCGCAGTCGTAATCAGCTTGCGGGAGAGCAGACTGCCCAGCACCCCGCCCGTTTCGACACCGCGAATCTCGCTGATCTCCGGGCCGGTCACCGGCTGCTTATAGGCCACCACGGCCAGCGTTTCCAAAGCCTGCAGACTCAGCTTCATGGGCGGCTTCAGGCTCTTCACAAACGAGCGAATCGCGTCGTGATATTCCGGCTTGGTCGCCATCCGGTAGCCGCCAGCAATCTCGCGAATTTCCAGCCCGCGGTCGCCGGTCGCAAGCTCTTCGGTCAGTTCATCGAGCACCTTGCGCAGGTACTCTCGGATGGCGCGCTCCTCATTGCGTGCCGCGCGCTTGGCCGCAGCCTCATCGCTGTTCTCTTCGGCGGGTTCTGCCGGCTCGGCTGCGTCCGCCTCCGCCGTTCCCGGCGCATCCGGGACTGCATCGGCGGAGGGCTCCTCTGCCGGCGTCTCATCGTCAGTGCCAACCACCGGAGCTTCAGCTTCCGCCTGCTCCGTCTGCCATATCTCCCGTACCTCCGGGCCAAACACCGCGGCCAATTGCACCAGCGTGACCGGCTCTTCGGCGGCATACACGACTGCTTCGATCTTTGCTCGTAGACTCATCCCATTACGGCAGCAGCGGCCTGACGCCGGGCTGCCCAAACTCCAGCCTTCATACTATCGGAGCGGCGTCGGCCAACGCTCCTTGCAGTTTCCGCGTCTGAGCAATGGTCCCAACCCCCGGAACTGCCTCCCCCGAGTCAGGCGGTCTCTTTCGCGTGTATCGAGCCGTTGTTCCCATCTGCGCCCCAATCGGCGCCACAGTGCTGCTGCTTCTGGGCACAGGCTGTCACCGAACGCAGGCGGAGAACAAGGCAACTCCTCCAGTCCAGCCCCATCCACCCCCGGTGAAGGTCGCCCCGCCCACCCCGCTTGATGTCCAGGCAGCCCAGCTCGGCGGACCGACCTGGAATAAGCAATGGGACGGCTTCATCGAGCGTTCGCTCCCGCCTGCGATGCTCACCCGCCGCGTGCCGCGCGATGTCCGCCGCTTCTGTCCGGCCTTCTACACCATGAGCGAGACCGACAAGCGCGCCTGGTGGGCCTATTTCTTCCAGGCACTGGCGGCCGCCGAGGCCGGCCTCGACGCCACGACCAATGTCCGCCATACCGAGCCCGAAGTCGCCGTGCCCGATCACGTCACTGGCCGGATCGTTCACCAGCAGGGGCTGCTGCAGCTCACCTACGAGGACAGCAAACGCTACGGCTGCGCCTTCGATTGGCGGGCCGACAGGAATCTCCCGCCTCACGATCCGAGTCGCACGATCCTCAATCCGGAGCGGAATCTCGCCTGCGGCATCCGCATCCTCTCGCATCAGATCCTCGATCAGCACAAGCCGATCTTCAGCCCCACGTCCTACTGGGCCACCCTGCAGCCGGGTACAGAGAGCTTCCGTGTCTTCGAAAAGCAGATGACGAATCCACCCGCCGCCTGCGAGCTCCATCCGCATCGCCAGGCAGCAGGCGTAAGAGAGATCGCCAAACGATAGTGCAAAAGAAAATGGCGCCCGATCTCTCAGGCGCCGGAGGTCTTGGGGAGGGCTATTTCGCGAGAGTGCGGAAGATCATGAACAGCACTCCGGAAAGGATCGCGGCGGCCGGCAGCGTAAAGACCCATGCCATCGCAATGTTTCGAATCGTGCTCCACTGCAGGCCGCTCTTGTTCGCCATCATGGTGCCGGCTACGCCGGAGGAAAGCACGTGAGTAGTCGATACCGGCAGGCCAAAGTTGTCTGCCGCCAGAATCGTCCCCATCGCCACCAGTTCGGCCGCCGCTCCCTGACCATACGTCAGGTGCTCCTTGCCGATCTTCTCGCCCACCGTGACCACGATGCGCTTCCAACCCACCATCGTGCCCAGTCCCAGCGCCAGCGCGACTGCCAGCTTTACCCATCCCGGAATAAACTTCGTCGACTTGTCCAAGTGGTTCTTGTAGTTCGTCAACGCCGTGGCGTCAGCTGCGCTGAACGAGGGAGCCTTCGTCTTTTGCATGACCCGAATACCTTCGCTCGCCAGGTACATGTCGTTGCGCACGTTCGATTGCTGATCCGCCGGAACCGCAGCCAGCGATTTGTAAAGGCCAACCTCGTGGGTGATCTCGCGGATCAACTGCTGTTCCGCTGCGACCGTCTCCGGCGCAAGCTGTTTCGTCTGCAGATATCGGGTGACGTCTGCGCGCGGGTCACCCACGCTGCCACCCGGCGAAATGTAGCCCTGCAAAGTGCTCGCCGCCTGCACGGACACAGCCTCGAAGTCCTGTACCTGGTTAAATCCGATGGCATGGTTCAGCGCATAGGCCGTAGGCACGGTTCCGATCAGAATCAGCATGATCAGCCCCATGCCCTTCTGCCCGTCGTTCGATCCGTGTGCAAAACTGACGCCCGTGCAGGTGCCGATCAGCAGAAAGCGAATCCAGAATGGCGGCGGCTCGCTACCCTTCGGGGCTTCATACAGGCGCGGGTCCTTGATGAGTGCTTTGAAGACCAGCAACAGTAGCGCGGAGAGGAAAAATCCGACCAGCGGCGAGATGAGCAACGCCTTGAAGACGTTGACAGTTTGCGCCCAGTCCACACCACTCGTGCCCGTGCCCGCGCCGACTCTGGCGGCGAGGTATTGATTGGCAAGGCCCACGCCGATGATCGATCCAATTAGGGTGTGCGAGCTGGAGGCGGGCAGGCCTAGCCACCATGTACCCAGGTTCCAAAGGATCGCCGAGATCAGCAGCGCAAAGACCATCGCAAAACCGGCATTCGATCCGACGTGCAGGATCAGCTCAACGGGCAGCAGCGAAACTACCGCAAATGCCACGGCGCCTGACGACAGCAGCACGCCAACCAAATTCCACATGCCTGACCAGACGACGGCAACATGCGGCTCGAGCGAATGCGTGTAGATCACGGTAGCAACGGCATTGGCCGTGTCGTGAAATCCGTTAACGAACTCGAAGCCAAGTGCAATCAGCAATGCGATGCCGAGCAGCACATACGGCCACGCAGTGGGATAGTGCGTGGTGGCCAGGTCCGATCCCAGCTTCAGTCCGGCATAGATGATGCCGCCTGCGATCGCGCAGCCGAATACAATCATGGCGATCTTGCCCGGGTTGCGACTGAGCTTCTGGTCCATCACGCTCGTGGCGAGCGGCTGGACCTCCGGAGTGAGTACTGTTGAATTTTCCATGCGCCTGCGCTCCTGTGCTGGCTTCCGCGAAGCTAGCAGCGGAAGCGTACATAGAGCGTTAAGGGAGGTTTGCGCAGTGTAAATTTCTGGTGAAAGGAAGGGAAGTGGGAGGCCTCTATCAGAGACGCACCTGGCAAGACGTTGTCTCTGCGTGTTATGAACCGGGCAGGGCGGAATTTCTCTTCAATAGAATCTCGGAGAAGTTGCGGTCCTGCCGCAGCAGGACGGCCTGCAGCCGCACCAGCTCAAGCACCGCCAGTTCCAGACAAATGACGGCGCGCTCCGATCGCGCAAGATGCAATATCTGGCTCAGGCGGACAGGCGTCGCTTCCATCCCGAGCCGCCGCCAGATCTGATCGATCATCTGCCCCACCGTTACGGACTCGTCATCCATGTTGAGCACCGGAGCGCGTCGCACTCGCTCCAGCACCTCGTGGAAGACGCGCACCAGGTGCACGGTATCCGCAGCAACCTCTTCCCCGGACGCCTCATGATCGTGCAGCCAGCCGGGGTGGCTGGAGATCATCACTATCTTTTCCTGTTTACGGTCCGGCGCGTGACGTGTCGCGCTGCCTGCGAGGGACTGCCGTTGCATACCGGAGGCGAGTACAAAGCCGTTTTCCATGAGGGAGTCTCCGTGCCCGTGACTGCAACAGTAGCAGCGGACGATGCAGAGAGCGTTAAGCACCTAGCCATGGCAATATAAATTTTCGGTGAATGTGGCCTGTTTTCCTCATCGCCAGTCGTCGCGTGCGGCCAGCGTGTCGTTCATCACCTGCTCGAAGGCGGTGTGCTTCTTCACCAGGATGTCACCAAAGTTGCGCTCCTGCCTGAGCAGGATCGCCTGCAGCCGCACCAGCTCCAGCAACGCAAGAAACATGCAGATCACTGCCCGCTCCGAACGCGCATTGCGCAGCATCTGGCTCAGCCGCACTGGCGCATCTTCCATGGTGAGACGCCGGCGAAGGTAATCGATCATCTGTCCCACGGTGACAGATTCGTCGTCCACGTTCAGGACCGGCCGCTGCTTCACGCGCTCCAGTACCTCGCGGAAGACGCGCACCAGGTCGACCGTGTCCGCCGCGATCTCGCGCTCATCGCCTTCGTCCTGGAACTCGCGAAAGGCCGGCCGCGTCCACGTCGCTTCCTCAATCTGCTGCTTTTGCCGGAGCATCTGCGCGGCGTTTTTAAATCGCTCATGCTCCAGCAGCCGCTCTACCAGCTCGCGCCGCGGATCTTCGCTCTCCGCGTCGGTTTCCGCCGGGCTGCGGGGCAGCAGCATGCGGCTCTTGATATGGATCAGCAGGGCAGCGGTGTAAATAAAATCGCCTGCCGCATCTACATCGGTCTGCTTCAGGCCCTCGACGTAGCTCAGGAACTGCGCCGTGATCTTCGCAATTGGAATGTCATAGATGTCGATGTCCTGCTTGCGAATCAGGTCCAGCAGCAGGTCGAGCGGCCCGTCATATACCTGCCCCACGACAACAGAAAAGGGCGAGGCACTCTCCTTTTCATCAGTCCGACGAGCGGGCTTTGCCGCCGGTCTTTCATTCTGCTGAGCGTTCGCCGCAGGCTGCTCCTGCTCGGGCTTGCGATCCTCGGTCACCGCGCCATCTCCGGCAGCAGATGCATCGCTTCGTTCACTTCAGCCATGGTTTTGGATGCTCGCTTGCGGGCACGCACCGCCCCATCGCTCAGCACCTCGAGCACGCGCTTCTCGTCATACTGCGCGCGCCGCTCCTGGATAGGCGCCAGCTCGCGCACGATCGAGTCCGCCGCCCACCCCTTGCACTCCAGGCACCCGATGCCCGCGCTGCGACAGCCTTCATACACCTTCGCCAATGTCTCTGGCGTGGAAAAAACTTTGTGTAGATCGCCCACTGGGCACTTATCCGGATCGCCCGGATCGCTCCGCCGCACACGCGCCGGATCGGTCACCATCGTCTTGAGCTTCTGCCGGACCACCGGCTCCGGGTCGGTCAGCAGGATGGTGTTGTTGTAGCTCTTCGACATCTTGCGCCCGTCGGTGCCCGGCAGCTTGGGCGAAGGCGTCAGCAGCACCTGCGGCTCCGGCAGGATTGGCTGCACGCCATTCTGACCCTTCGGACCCGCGCCCTCAGCCACCAGCGTCTCCTTCAATTGCGCATGCGTCGGCGGAACATATCCCGCAGGCGGCCAGAACTGGTTAAACCGCCGAGCCACCTCGCGCGTCAACTCCACGTGCGCCACCTGGTCCTGCCCCACCGGGACAAAATCCGCTTGGTACATCAGGATGTCCGCCGACTGCAGCAGCGGATATCCAAGAAAGCCGTAGGTGCTCAGATCCTTGCCCTTCAGGTTCTCCTGCTGCTCCTTGTACGTGGGCACGCGCTCCAGCCAGCTCAGCGGCGTAATCATGCTCAGCACCAGGTGCAGCTCAGCATGCTGCGGCACGTGGCTCTGCACAAAGAGCGTGCATATCTCTGGATCGAGCCCCGCCCCCAGCCAGTCAAGCGCGACATCCAGCGTGTTCTGCGCCACATTGCGCGAATCGGCATAGTCGGTCGTCAGCGCATGATAGTCGGCGATAAAGAAATAGCACTCATACTTGCGCGAGCCATCGTCATTTTTCTGATGCTGTAGGCCGACCCAGTTCTTCAGGGCGCCCATATAGTTGCCCAGGTGCAGCTTACCGGTAGGACGCATGCCGCTCAGCACGCGGCGAGTCGTCGAGAAGGTCGGGGAGTCAGTCGTCAAAGCCATTTGGGTGCTTTGCCGATTGTACCGGGCGTTACCCTGTCGATTCAGCCGTGCAGCAGCAAGGTCAGAAAGATGGCCAGGATCGGCGAGACGATTTTCATGGTGATCCAGCCGCCGACGATGAACGCGAGAATGAAGCCGATCCAGCCCAGATTGTCATACATCGCCGCGAACCGCCCGGAGATCACGTGGCGAAACAGATGGCTGCCATCCAGCGGCGGAAAGGGCATCAGGTTGAATACCGCGAGCACCAGGTTCAGCGTGATGCCGAAGTAGAAGATCAGCGTCAGCGGGAAAACTACGGGCGCCATCGACATCAGCTCTGGGTTGATCGCGCCGGTCAGCAGGCCCTGCAGGCACTCGCGCCCCAGCGGCGCAAACTTCTGCATCAGCAGCAGCACGAAGAACGAGCCAATAGCCAGCAGCAGGTTGCTCGCCGGCCCGGCCAGAGTCACCAGCATGTCGTCGCGCTTATAGTTCTGGAAGTTGCGTCCCGTCACCGGCGTAGGCTTCGCCCAGCCAAAGAGCAGCCCACCGCCGCCGAAGAGCGGGGTAAACAGCGTGATCAGCGGAAAGATGATGGTGCCCAGCGGATCGATGTGCTTCACCGGATTCAGCGTCACACGCCCCAGCATGCGCGCCGTCTGGTCACCCAGCCGCGACGCTGTCCATCCATGTGCAGCCTCGTGAAACGAAAGCGCAAAGAGCAGGACGATAAACTCAAAAATCTTTACTGCAAATCTCGGATCCATAGAGACCCATACAGACTTTCTGCGCGTGCATGCTCTACGGCATGCTCACTGCGAATAATTGGCTGTTCGCGGAGGAACCAGCCGATGGTAGCATGCAGCGCAGCGTTACTTCTGCTCGTCACGCTTCCATCCATCGCCTCTGACATCGCTCTTCTTCTTGATCTCTTTTGCAGGCACGCCGCCGCTGATCGAACCCGCTTCGACATTGTGCGTCGCCACCGCCATCGCGCCCAGGATCGCGTCTTCACCCACGTTTACTCCTGCCATCACAGACGCGTGATACGTAATTCGGGCGCGCGGTCCAATCTCCACGCGACGATTGTCGATGTCCTGCGAGTTGATCGGGTGATGCGCATGTGAATAAACGGAGCCATAATCGCTGATCGAAGTCCCATTGCGGAGGATGATCTCGCCGCGATCGTCCAGCATCACGTACTTATGGATGGTGCAATTGTCCTCGATCGTCAGGTTGTAACCGAACGAGAACTCAATGCCGTGAAACATCTTCACGTTCTTGCCCAGCGATTTGAAGATGTGCGATCCCAGCACGCAGCGGAAGCGAAAGCCCAGCCAGTGATTCAACGCCAGCGGCGAGCGGTCGAACATCTGCCACAGATAAATCAGCGGCTTGCGCTCGGCATATTTCTGTTCGTCGATATCGCCGTAATATTCCGGTTCCAGCGTCACGTTCGCCGGATCAAGCGACAACTCCACGCAGTTGAAGGGCAGCTCCGTCGTGAGCTGGAAGTTCAGCTTCCCGCCATGCGGCCGCGCAAACAGCAACTGGTGCAGCGTGTCGCGCACCAGCTCACCGCGCAACTTCGGTTCTTTGTGCTTGGTGAACTCTTCATTCAAAAAACGCAGCCAGCGCCGATAGACCTCTTCGGCCTCCGGCGTGGGCTTCAAATCGCGGTATTTGTACTCAGGCATGGCTCGGCAATCCTATTCGTGCCGCATCGTTCGTCAAAAGCTTCATTCTTTGGAAACTTCGATGTTTGGATGCAATCCGACCTGCATGGTCGCGTTAACTCGTCCGAAGGCCCGTAGTCTGTCAAGCAGCGATGCAGCCGCGCCACTCTGAATCGCGGCCATGGCCTTTCCCACCCCATCTTTCAGGTCCGCCGCAACCCCCGCGACCACCAGGCAGGCGCCTGCATTCAGCGCAACCACATCGCGCCTCGCACTGGCATGCGGATTGCGATCCGCACCAGAGAAAATTGCTTCTAGAATTTCCGCATTCCCCGCTGCCGACTCCGCCCCCAGCAGAGCCTCGCCGCGCACCCGCGCCAGCCCAAGCTCCTCCGGGACGATCTCGTACATGCGTGTACTCCCCTCGCGCACCTCGGCCACAGTCGTCGGGCCCGTCAGCGTCAGCTCGTCCAATCCATCCGAGCCGTGCACCACCCAACCGTGTCGGACGCCAAGTCGCGCCATCGTCTCCGCCACCAGCTCAACCTTCTCCCGCGCAAACACGCCCATCAACTGCGCCTGTGCGCCTGCTGGATTGCTCAACGGTCCAGCCAGGTGAAAAGTATTGCGGAAGCCCAGCGCCCGCCGCACCGGCTGCACCCGCCGCATCGTCGGGTGCGAGGTTGGCGCGAAGAGGAAGACAAAGCCGTGCGCCCGCAGGCATGCCACCGCCAGCTCCGGCGTCAGATCCACCGGCACCCCCAGCGCCTCCAGCACGTCCGCCGATCCGCACCGCGAGGTCAGCGCGCGATTGCCATGCTTGGCCACTTTCGCACCCGCCGCCGCCGCCGCCAGTGCCGCCGCGGTTGAAATATTGAACGTGCCGCATCCGTCGCCGCCTGTACCGCAGGTATCGACGAGCTCCGCGCGCTCGGCCTACGGTCACGGGCAGGGGCATCAGCCGCTCGCGCAGCGCCATCACCACGCCCGTCACTTCATCGACCGTCTCGCCGCGCGCTGCCAGCACGGTCAGCAATGCAGCAATCTCCACGTCCGTTACGCTGCCGTCCAGCATGGCGCCCACCGCGGCATGCGCCTGCTCGACGCGCAGCGTGCGGCCGCGTTCCACCATCTCCTTCAGCATCGGGCGCAGATCCTGCATGGTGGTTCCTATGCTAACCGGTGCCGCGTGGCCCAATGCGCCTCCGCTTGCTACTATGGGAAGTTGCCTCTCACATACCTATGAAAATCCACGAATATCAAGCAAAGGACATCCTTGCGAAGTACGGCGTTCCCGTGCCGCGCGGCGAGGTGGCGAACACCCTCGATGAAGCACTCGAAGTCGCGCGCCGGCTCTTCACCAACGGTGCCAAGGGCGTCGTCGTCAAGGCGCAGATTCACGCCGGTGGCCGCGGCAAGGGCGGCGGCGTCAAGGTAGCGAAGAACTTCACCGAAGCCGAGGAGTATGCCAAGAAGATCCTCGGCATGCAGCTCGTCACGCACCAGACCGGCCCCCAGGGACAGAAGGTCCAGCGGCTGCTCATCGAAGAGACCGCGCCCATCGACCGCGAGCTCTATCTCGGCATCGTCCTCGACCGCGCCAAAGCGCAGCTCGTCTTCATGGCGTCCCAGGCCGGCGGCATGGAGATCGAAGAGGTTGCCGCAAAAGATCCCGACGCAATCTACAAGGAATACATCGATCCCGTGGTCGGCTTTCAGCCCTACCAGGCCCGCAATCTCGCATTCAAGCTCGGCCTCAAGCCCACGCAGATCAACGAAGCCGTCAAGTTCATGACCGGCCTCTACAAGGCGTACGTCGAGACCGACGCCTCGCTGATGGAGATCAATCCCTTCATCACTACTAAGGATGACAAGCTCTTCGCGCTCGATTGCAAGATCAACTTCGACGACAACGCGATGTTCCGCCACAAGAACCTGAAAGAACTCCGCGATGTCGCGGAAGAAGACCCGCTCGAAGTCGAGGCCTCGAAGTACGCGCTCAACTACATCAAGCTCGACGGCAACATCGCCTGCATGGTCAACGGCGCCGGTCTTGCCATGGCCACAATGGACATCATCCAGTACGCCGGCGGCTCGCCCGCGAATTTCCTCGACGTAGGCGGCGGCGCAAATCAGCAGCAGATCGAGCAGGCATTTGGCATCCTGCTCTCCGATCCGAACGTGAAAGCAATTTTCATCAACATATTCGGCGGAATCCTGCGGGTTGACGTTCTTGCGCAAGGTGTCGTCGCCGCGGCCAAGAATCTCGGCGTGAAGCTGCCGATCGTTCTGCGCCTGGAAGGCACGAATGTGGAAGAGGGCCGCAAGATTCTCAAGGAATCCGGATTGAATTTCGAAGTCGGTTCCACCATGAAGGATGCAGCCGATCTGGTAGTGAAAGCGGCGAAGGGAGTAACTCGCTAATGGCGGTCTTGGTCGACAAAAATACGCGCCTCATTGTGCAAGGCATCACCGGCAAAGAAGGCACCTTTCATGCGAAGGGCTGCGCCGAATACGGCACCAAAGTCGTCGGCGGCGTCACACCCGGCAAAGGCGGCACCACCCACGAAGGCTGGCCTGTCTTCAATACCGTCTCCGACGCAGTCGAGAACACCGGCGCCAACGCTACTGTCATCTTCGTCCCCCCGCCGTTCGCTGCGGACGCCATTCTCGAAGCCGAAGACGCCGGCCTGCCGCTGATCATCTGCATCACCGAAGGCATCCCGGTCAACGACATGGTGCGTGTCTGGGCAAAGCTGAGGCATTCGAAGTCGCGCCTCATCGGCCCCAACTGCCCCGGCGTCATCTCGCCCGGCAAGGCCAAGATCGGCATCATGCCCGGCCGCATTCACAAGGAAGGCTCGGTCGGCATCGTCTCGCGCTCCGGCACCCTCACCTACGAAGCCGTCTATCAGCTCACGCAGCGCGGCATCGGCCAGTCCACCGCTATCGGTATCGGCGGCGATCCCATCATCGGCACCACGCACGTCGACGCGCTCAAGCTGCTCAACGAGGACCCTGAAACCGAATCCATCATCCTCATCGGCGAGATCGGCGGCACTGCGGAAGAAACCGCCGCGGCATACGTCAAGGCCAATGTAAAGAAGCCGGTCGTCGGCTTCATCGCCGGCCAGACCGCACCGCCGGGCCGCCGCATGGGCCACGCCGGCGCCATCATCTCCGGCGGTCAGGGCACCGCCGCCGACAAGATGAAGGCGCTCAAAGAAGCAGGCATTCACGTCGTGCAATCTCCCGCCGAAATCGGCGAGACGCTCGCGAAGGTCATCGGCAAAGCGTAAGCCAACCACTGTGCGGACCGCTCCAGCAGCGGCCGCACGCTACACTGAAACCGATCCCAATCAGAAAACACTCAGGAGACAGTAGTGTCCTCGCAACGTACCTTCAGCATCATCAAGCCGGACGCCATCCGCAAAGGCCACGCCGGAGCCATCCTCGCCGAGATCGACAAAGCCGGCTTCAAGATCGTCGGCGTCAAGAAGCTTTTTCTCTCGAAGTCACAGGCCGAAGGCTTCTATTACGTCCACGCGCAGCGGCCCTTCTTCGACTCGCTGACGACCTTCATGTCCTCCGGCTCGATCATTGCGCTCGTGCTCGAAAAGCAGAACGCCATCGCCGATCTGCGCAAACTGATGGGCGCCACCAACCCTGCCAACGCCGAAGAGGGCACCATCCGCAAAAAGTTCGCCAGCTCGATTGAAGAGAACGCCATCCACGGCTCCGACGCCGAAGACACCGCCGCCTTCGAAATTGGCTACTTCTTCGCCGGACTGGAGCTCGTTTAGTTCATCCTGACCATGTCATCCTGAGCGGAGCATTTCGAACACAGCAAAAGGGACGGCGAAAGCCGTCCCTTTCGATTGCCATTGAATCCGATGTGAGCGACCAAAGGAAGCGAACTCAACAAAACGCGCCGCAGGCACCTTTGCCCGGACGGCCAGTCCCTAGCGCCGGTACTTCGGCCCCTTGCCCATCTTGAACCGGTACAGAATGCCCACCGAAATCCCAAACTCATTCTGGCTGCGTGTCACAAACTTGGATGGCACGTTTGACGGTGTGCCGTAACCGCCATAGCGCGTCATGATCCAATCGGGCGAGATGCGTAGCGCCAGCCGTGGCGAGCGGTTCAGGTCCAGCGAGCCGCCAATCGTCGTTGCCAGCCCCAGCCCGTCGTTGTACATGCCCACATCGCGCGGCTGCACATGTATAGCTACGGATTTGGCGGGATCATGTCCCAGCGCGTGGCTGAAGACGCCGTCGCTGCCCCCCACCATGGCATGCGCATTCAGCGAGGCATGCTCGCGCGCGATCAGGCGGTACGTCGCGCCGCCGAGAAACAGATGCTCAAAGACGAACGGCCCGCTCACGCCATACGGGTTCGGGTTCACGCCCTGCGTGCCGTAATATCCGCGCAGGTTCGCCGTCGCACCCAGCCGTCCGGTCAGCCAGTACGTGCCCTGCACATCGAAGCCGCCCAGGTTTGCGCCCGCGGCAAGCTGCGGACCTGCCTTGAAGTGCGAAAAACCGGCTCCGCCATAAATCTCATACTTGTTGTCGTAGCGGACCGCCGACAGCGTCTCATTCTGGTTCACGTTTGCGTCGATGGTGGGCGGCGGAGGCAGCTTCTGGGTATTGGAACCGCTGTTCTGCGTATTGGTCTGTGTCGTGCTTTGGGCGAATACCGTGGCGGCCAGCATCGTGCCGCCGAGCAGGAGGACAAGGCTCCTGCACATACGAAAATACTTGGACAAAACGGACTGCCTCCCGAATGGCGTCAGCGTGATCGATCGAGGTACTGCATTGCTGAAGTGCTGTATGGAAGGATACATGCCTTCTACGCTGCGGCGCGAGTCAGGGCGCGGTACCCTGAAGACGGATGTTCGACAGCAAAGCCAGACTCGACGCACTGCAATTCGCTTCCCTCGATGAGATGATTCGCGCCTATGCCGATGAGGCAGTCGTCCTCGCGCGTCAACAGCATCGCGTGCTGCTGGACTTCACTCCGGCATCGGTTCCAGCGCTGGAGCGCCTGCTCGACGGTCAGGCTGCCGTCGATCTCGACTTCCAGTCGCGTCTGTGGGGCAGCTACTTCGGAGAGGTGCTACGCCGCCGCTGGAACGGCATCTGGGTGCTCGCGCCGTATCCCGGCAACCGCGAGCTGGCCGGAAAGGCCGACTCCGTCATCCCCACGCTGGATGTCGCCGGCTCCCGCCTGTGGCCCACCATGAAGGTCTATCGCCGTCTCACGCAGGGCGCGGCAGAAAACCTCAGCACCTTCTACGATCTGGTGGAAAAGCGCCTCGCCGCCGTCTCACCCAGGCCAAACTGATCTGGCGGATCGCCCGATATTCCTTCCCGCGGGCACATCCATCTCTGCCCCTGCAGGCGTACCATGGGTGTAGCGGGCGCTGCCGGTGTTTGTGCGACAATGAGGCGGCGGAGAAGAGTCCCGCTCTAACTGGAAGGACATGCCAATATGGGCGAGCTACTGACACCAACACATCTCATCCTGGTTCTGGTCGTCGCGCTGCTGGTTTTCGGGCCGCGTAAATTGCCGGAGCTGGGCAAAGGGCTGGGCGAGGGCCTGAAGGGTTTCAAGGACGGCATCAAGGGCATGGGTCAGCCGGAACCGACCGCCAAGCAGGACGCGGCACCGTCTCAAACCAAAAACGAGCCCATCCAGCCGAGCTGAAGGACAGCTTTGGTGGCACGTTCAAACGCCGGGCGTACGCCCGGCGTTTTGCTGTCCTAAATGGCATGTGGGCTGAGTTCGCTAGAATTCCCGCGAAAAGCGGATTCCGTGAGCAATCTCGAGAAGCTGAAAAACGCATGGGAGGGTCTCGCCGAGCGCGATGCCCTTAGCGCCATCCTTACCGATGACAGCAAGGTGGGCGGAAAATGGAACATCGCGGAGTTCATGGCTACCGGCGATGCGGAAATCGAAACCGTCATGAACCACCTGGCCCGGATCGGCCACGCTCCCGATAGCAGCGGTGCAGCATTGGACTTCGGCTGTGGTGTCGGCCGGCTTACGCAGGCCCTCGCGCGTCGCTTTGCATCCAGCGTTGGCGTGGACATCTCGAAGCACATGATCGAGCAGGCACAGTCGCTCAACCAATATCCACATTGCCGATATGTCGCCAGTTCTGCCGCGCGGCTGCCCTTCGACGGATGCAAGCTTCTCTTTCATCTACAGCAACATCGTCCTCCAGCATGTGCCTCGCCCTCTCGCGAGGAACTACCTGCGCGAATTCGTAAGGCTGCTCGCGCCGGCCGGAGTCCTTGTCTTCGGCGTGCAGGACTCCTTCGCTGCCCCAAATCTCTCCTCACGTATGGTCCGGATTCGTCACGTCGTGCATCTCCGGTCCCGGATCAGAGTGGCGCTCAAACGTGGGCCGGGAGACATGCAGATGCACTGCTTGCCGGAACGCATCGTTCGTCGCGCACTCGGCTCCGCCAGGGTGGTGGACATTCAGTTCACCAATACAGCGGCCCGGGACTTCAACGGCAAGCTAGCCTATCTCGCCGAGCCGCCGGCACGAGGTTACATCGGCAAGCAATATTGCGTGATAGCGCCGCAATCATCCATGCGGCCTGGGGACTAAAAGCATCGGCTCATTTTGCTGCCTTCACCGCCCGGTAGCCGATGTCGTGCCGGTAATAGATCCCGTCGAAGTGGATCATCCCCAGCGCCTCGTACGCTTTCGCCAGCGCCCATTCCAGGTCTGACGCAATTGCGGTTACGCCCAGCACGCGTCCGCCTGCGGTTACTAGTTGGCCGTTCTTTTCTGCTGTTCCCGAGTGGAAGACCTGAACGTCATGGATCAGCGCCGCGCGCTCCAGGCCGGTGATCGACAGCCCTTTTTGATAGTGCCCCGGGTAGCCGGCTGAGCTGGCGATGACGCACGCCGACGCTCCAGGCTTCCAGCGCAGCTCGGTCTCCGAGAGCCGACCGTCCACCGCCGCCTCCATCGCATCCAGCAGATCGGAATCCAGCCGCATCAGGATCGCCTGCGTCTCCGGATCGCCAAAGCGCGCATTGAACTCCAGCACCATTGGGCCGCGCGCCGTCATCATCAGCCCGCAATACAGCACGCCCACAAATGGAGCGTCTTCCGCGCGCATGCCGTCCAGCGTGGGCTGCACGATGTGGTGCATGATCCAGTCCCGCAGCTCAGGCTCCAGCATCGCATCCGTCGAATAGACGCCCATGCCGCCGGTATTCGGACCGGTATCGCCTTCGCCGATGCGCTTGTGATCCTGCGCCGGAGCGAGCGGCGCGGCATGCGTGCCGTCCGAGATCACCAGGAACGAAAGCTCCTCGCCATCCAGAAATTCTTCGATCAAGACCGAGTGTTCCGGCGTGCCCAGCAGTTGGCCGGAAAACAGCGCCGCAATCGCCGCGTGCGCTTCTTCCTTGGTCTTACAGATCACCACGCCTTTGCCCGCGGCCAGCCCATCCGCCTTCACGACAACGGGGAAATGGAAATGCGCCAGCACGTCCTCCGCCTCACTCGCCTCGCCGATGACCGCATAGGCGGCTGTAGGCAGGTTGTGCCGCTGCAGAAAGCGCTTGGCGAAGCTCTTGCTCGTTTCCAGTGCTGCGGCAGCTCTGGTCGGACCGAAGACGCGCACGCCGCGCCGTACCAGCTCATCCGTCAATCCCAGCGAAAGCGGCAGCTCCGGCCCGATCACCACCAGCCCCGGCTGCTCCTTCGCCACCAGATCGGTCATCGCGTGCAGATCGGCGACGTCCACCGGAACGCACCGCGCGACCTTCGCCATGCCGGCATTGCCCGGCGCACATACAACTTCGCTGGTGCGCGGCGATTTCGCCAGCGCCCACGCAATGGCGTGCTCGCGCCCACCCGCCCCAATCACCAGAACTTTCATAGTTTCCGTTGCCATCTCAGCCGCATAGTACGACAACCTATGCCGAACCCACACCCCTCGTGATCCCGACCGGATTGACGTGCACTGAAAGGCTTTGCTGTTTTAGGCCAGGTCGTCCACAACTCCAGACGTGAGCGACCAAAGGGAGCGAACCCCAAAAACGCGCCAAAGGCGCTTCCGCCCGTGCGGCAAGCATCTAGTACCCAACGGTAAAGCGCTGCCGGCGGCGCTGGGGCTGCTCCAGCTCATCCGCCAATGCGATGGCGTAATCCTCCATGGAGATGTGGCTCTTTCCATCGGCTGCCGTCAGCAACTCATCCTGACCCAGCCGGAATGTGCCCGTCCGTTGTCCAGGTTCGAAGAATGCTGAAGGGCTCAGGTATGTCCAATCAATCGACGAGGCGCGCAGCAGCTCCAGAGCCTTCTCGTGCGCCAGCGCAATCGGCTTCCAGGCAGCAGGAAAATCCGGGGCGCCGACCAGCGTCACGCCAGGGGCCACCAGGAGGCTCCCGGCGCCGCCTACGACAACCAGACGGGGCGCATGCTCCGGCGAGCTGGCCTGCTGGCTCACCCGCTGCACCGCCGCGATCTCCCGCTTCGTCACCTCCACCATTTCCTCCGGCTTGTTGGGCGGCGGCCCATAGGCGCTAACGACGACCTCTGCTCCATCGATCGTCTTAGCAATCGCGTCCACTGAGGAAAGTTCTCCCTGCTGCACGGTCAGCCCGGCCGCGCGGGACAGCTTGTCCGGATGACGGGCGACGGCCACGACCTCGACACCGCGGCCCAGCAACTCCTTCAAAATGCGAGAGCCGGCCTTCCCGGTGGCCCCATAGAGCACGATTTTCATAAGCAATTCACCTCGGCAATACTACCGAATGTTCCACGCGGAAGATTTTTAGGCTAACCGAAAGTGGGCTGTTCTCGTGCTCCGGCTCAATTCAGAGGCGGCAATCAGAGACAAGGGAATCAGCAATTTACAGTTATCAAAATATGAGTGACATACACTAATAAAATATGCAACTATAACGTAATATAACGCGTCTATATAAACGCAGGCCGGTCAACCCGGCTCACATTTCAACTCTGAAGGAGAAGTGACATGGCAATCGTTCGTTGGGACCCCTTCCGCGAGGTAGTTGCGCTCCAGAGCCGCCTGAACTCGCTGTTCCAGGATTACGGCCGGGGGCAGAATGATGGAGAAACGCTAGCGGCAGCGAGCTTCGCCCCGCCGGTCGATATCTATGAGGACGACCAGAAGCTGGTCCTCAAACTCGAAGTCCCCGGCGTCAAGCAGGAAGACCTCGATGTCCAGGTGGAAGGCCGCACTTTGACCGTTCGCGGCGAGCGCAAATTCTCGAGCGAAGAGAAGCAGGAGAACTTTCATCGCGTGGAGCATCGTTACGGTACATTTGCCCGCAGTTTTACGCTGCCGAATACCGTCGATGCGGAAAATGTGAAGGCGACATACGACGCGGGCGTCTTGCAGCTTGAGCTGGCGAAGAAGGCGGAAGCGAAGCCGCGGCAGATCAAGATCGGCGTCGGCTCAGTGAAGCCGGACCAGAAGCAAGTCGAGTCAAAGACAGCCTGAAGTTGTTCGTTACGTTTGAAGCTGCGGAAGGGCGAAAATCTGCGCTCTTCCGCAGTGTTGTGTATAAGGTCAATTTTTCGTCTCGCAAAGTAGCCTTTGGATGCACTTTGGAGCACGATTGGAGATGAATCCGGTCGTACCCTTCGAGGCAAGTGAGGAAGCAATATGGCAATTCGTTGGGATAAATTTACGGTCAAGTCGCAGGAGGCAGTGCAGGCGGCGACCAATCTGGCGCTCGAGCACGGCAATCCGGAGCTGACGCCGATGCACATGCTGGCGGCGCTGCTCGAGGACAAGGACGGCATCATCGTGCCCGTTCTGCAGAAGGTGGGCGTCCCGACCGAGCAGTTGCTGTCACGCGCGAATGACGCATTGAGCAAGCTGCCCAAGGTAGGCGGCACCAGCTCGCAGCCCGGCCTTTCAAACGCGATGCAGAAGGTGCTGGATCGCGCCTTCAAGGAAGCTGCCGATTTCAAGGACGAGTACGTCTCGACGGAACACCTCCTGCTCGCATTGACCGAGCAGAAGAACGATCCGGCGCGCGACCTGCTCGCTTCGCTCGGCGCAACTCATGCCTCCGTCCTGCAGGCGCTCAGCAGCGTGCGCGGCAACCAGCGCGTGACCGACCAGAATCCCGAGTCAAAGTTCCAGGCACTCGAAAAGTTCGCCAAGGACCTGACCGACCTCGCGCGTCGCGGCAAGCTCGACCCGGTTATCGGACGCGATGAGGAAATCCGCCGCGTCATCCAGGTGCTGAGCCGCCGCACCAAGAACAACCCGGTCCTTATCGGCGAACCGGGCGTGGGCAAGACCGCCATCGTCGAAGGACTGGCGCGTCGCATTGTCTCGGGCGATGTGCCGGAGGTGCTGCGCGACAAGCGCGTCATTTCGCTCGACCTGGGCTCTATGCTGGCAGGCGCAAAATATCGCGGCGAATTTGAGGACCGCCTGAAGGCCGTGCTGAAGGAGATCGAGGACTCGAATGGCACAATCATTCTCTTCATCGACGAGCTGCACACCCTGGTCGGTGCGGGTGCGGCCGAGGGCGCGATCGATGCCAGCAACATGCTGAAGCCGGCGCTGGCGCGCGGCGAACTCCGGGCCATCGGCGCAACCACGCTGAATGAATACCGCAAGTACATCGAGAAAGACGCTGCGCTCGAGCGGCGCTTCCAGATCGTCTATGTCGGCGAGCCAAACGTGGAGGACACGATCGCCATCCTGCGCGGGCTGAAGGAGCGCTACGAGGCGCACCACAAGGTGCGGATCAAGGACTCGGCGATTGTGGCTGCGGCAACGCTCAGTCACCGTTACATATCCGACCGTTTCCTGCCGGACAAGGCGATAGACCTGGTGGATGAAGCAGCGGCCTCCCTGGCCATCCAGATCGGCTCGGTGCCGGAAGAGATTGACGCGCTGGACCGCGAGGCCACGTCGCTCGAAATCGAGAAGGCGGCGCTGAAGCGCGAGACCGACACGAACTCGAAGGAGCGCCTGCAAGCTGTCGAACGTGAGCTGGCGGCCATCAAAGAGCGCTCCACTGGTCTGCGTGCGCGCTGGCAGAAGGAGCGCGAGGCGATCACGCGCGTGAGCGAGCTGAAAAAGAAGATTGAGGACTTGCGCTTCGAGATGGAAGAGCAGACGCGCAAGGGCAACCTGGAGCGCAGCGCTGCGATTCAGTATGGCGAGCTTCCGAAGGCTGAGGCGGAGCTGCGCAAGCTGGATGCGGCGCAGGATGCTGAGGTAGATGCCGCGAAGAGCGGCGTGCGCAAGCGCATGCTGAAGGAAGAGGTGGACGAGGAAGACATCGCCGCCATCGTCAGCAAGTGGACCGGCATTCCGGTCTCGAAGATGCTGGAAGGCGAAGTCTCGAAGCTGGTCCAGATGGAAACGCGTCTGCGCGCGCGCGTCATCGGCCAAGACCTTGCGCTCGAGACGGTGGCCAATGCCATTCGCCGCTCGCGTGCCGGCCTGAGCGATCCCAAGCGGCCGATCGGCAGCTTTATCTTCCTGGGACCGACCGGCGTAGGCAAGACGGAGACCGCTCGCGCGCTCGCCGAGTTCCTCTTCGACGACGAGCAGGCGATGGTGCGCATCGACATGAGCGAGTACATGGAGAAGCATGCCGTCGCTCGGTTGATCGGCGCGCCTCCCGGCTATATCGGCTTCGATGAAGGCGGGCAGTTGACCGAGGCGATCCGCCGCCGGCCGTATGCGGTCGTGCTCTTCGACGAGATCGAGAAGGCGCATCCGGATGTGTTCAACATACTGTTACAAGTTCTTGACGATGGCCGCCTGACCGACTCCAAGGGGCGCACCGTCGACTTCAAGAACACGGTGCTGATCATGACTTCGAACCTGGGCGCGCAGTTGCTGAACTCGGAAGCACTGAGTGATGAGGCGGCGTTCGACCAGGCGCGCGAGCAGGTGATGGATGTGCTGAAGGCGCACTTCCGTCCGGAGTTCCTCAACCGCGTGGACGACATCGTGATCTTCCGTCCGCTGGGTGAAGAGCAGTTGACGCACATCGTCGACCTGCGGTTGGGCGACCTGAAGAAACTGTTGGCGGATCGCAAGATCACGCTTGAGCTGACAGACGGGGCACGCCACCAGTTGCTGATGACCGGCTACGATCGCGCGTACGGCGCGCGTCCGCTGAAGCGCGCCATCCAGCGGCTGATCCAGGACCCACTGGCCATCAAGATCCTCGATGGCGAGGTGCTGCATGGCGATCGCGTGAAAGTGGATGCGGATCCGCTGAACAACCGGCTCACGTTTAAGGTGCTTGGGCGGAAAGCCGGCGAGCCGACGGCTCAGCCGGTGGGTGCGCGGTAAGGCTACACGATACGTGAGCGGGCTGCTTCGGCGGCCCGCTTTTTGTTTGTACAGTGCGGTGTTACAAACAATGCTTGCGTAGAATCAGAAGACGCCTATCGGCCGGCGGCTTCGAAAGAGTTGCGTATGCTAAACCCGAAAAGAGAAGCCCGTCTCCAGAAGATCGGGCGTGATTGAAATATCGGAGGACTATCGACGCAGAGTTGGATGGAGCTAAGGGTGAGAGCGATGCGGCCCACCCTTTTTCTTTTACAGAGCGGTTTCGGGGGTCTGCTCTTTCAACTCCGACGCAGGGTGAGAGATGTCCTGCAGCACGCGGTTGATGGTGCTCTCTGTGGGATTGTTGGGCAGATGCAACACGCGGGCAGCCTTGTTGACGGTCTGGCAGAGTTGAAAGCGGTTGGGGATCTCTTTGTTTGCGGCGTAAACCAGTGATGAACGCAGGGTGGGCCTCCTCGGCCTTAGCATTTTCGCTACCTGTTTTGACATCTGAATCGCTTGCGCGGTCTTTCGGGAAAGAAAGTCCACCGAGCGATGTGTGTGAGCGGAAATGCCGATTGCGCTGGACGCTGAGCAGATGTCGCTGGAAGTGTGCTTGATCTAGTCGGCGATGTGTACTTCCATTCTACGCTACACGCATTTTCGGCATTGGCTTAGACCGTCGAATCGATTGCTTTTGTGGCCATTCTCAAAGGAAAAGCCACACTGAGGGAATCTCCGCAGGCCACAGTATTGCCGAAATGCTATGTGGGCCATTGGCGTAATCGTAACCGTCTGCTTTGCACTCGGCGATCATGCGGCGTCATTGGAGATGAGGCCATCGACGAATGGTTTCCGTCCTTCGCTTCGCTCGTCAGGGGCACTCCAGAGGCACCCGCGCGATAGGATGTGAGTCCAATGGCGAAGCGTTCGAGATGGATGCACGCAGCGGGCGTGGTTGGCGGCTGGCTGTATGCGCTGGGCGCGGTGTTGGGCGTGTACAGCATCGGCGGATCGGCGGTGCTGCGCGTGGTCGGCGTGGTGCTGCTGGCGGTGTGGGCGCGGCGTTCGCTGACCGCGTGGATCTTTGTCGCCATGCTTGCCGGAGTGGAGCTGGGCGTCGATGCGCCGCGGCTTGCGGTCGAGTGCAAAGTATTCAGCGATATTTTTCTGCGCCTGATCCGCATGATCGTCGCGCCGCTGATTTTGGGCACGCTGGTGACCGGCATTGCCGGGCATGGGAGTCTGCGGCAGGTGGGGCGCATCGGTGTGAAGTCGCTGGTGTACTTCGAGATAGTGACGACGCTGGCGTTGCTGATCGGTGTGGTGGCGATCAATCTGACGAAGGCCGGCGTGGGGCTTTCAATGGGCGCCGCTCCGCAGGTGACGGCGAGTGGCCTATCAGTGGCGGCCGGCGGCCATCCAGTTGCCGAACATGGCTGGCAGTCGTTTCTGTTGAATGTGTTTCCGGAGAACATCGCGAAGTCGATTGCCGACGACCAGATTCTGCAGGTTGCGGTATTTGCGGTGCTGCTGGGGATTGCGCTCTCGATGTTGAAGGATGACCGGCGGCGGCCGCTGCTGGAGCTTGCCGAATCGGTGACGGCGGCGATGTTTGCCATCACCAACATCGTGATGTATGTGGCGCCGCTGGGCGTCGGGGGAGCGCTGGCGTATACGGTGGGGCAGCGTGGACTGGTCGTGCTGCTGCCGCTGGCCAAACTGCTGGGCACGCTCTATGGGGCGCTGGCGGCGTTCCTGCTGCTGGTGCTGCTGCCGGCAGCGATGTTGTTCCGCGTGCCGCTGCGCGGATTTATCAAGGCAGTGGCGGAGCCGGCGACGATTGGCTTTGCCACCAGTACGTCGGAAGCGGCGCTGCCGAGCGCGATGGAGGAGATGGAACTGTTCGGCGTACCGCGGCGGATTGTGGCATTTGTGATTCCCGCCGGTTACAGTTTCAACCTTGCCGGGTCATCGGTGTATCTGGCGCTGGCGTCCATCTTTGTGGCGCAGGCCGCAGGGATGCGGATGGGCATAGGCGCCCAACTGGCGATGGTGTTTACGCTGATGCTGACCAGCAAGGGCGTGGCCGGCGTGCCGCGGGCTACGCTGGTGGTGCTGCTGGCGACGGCCTCGACCTTCCGGCTGCCAACGGAGCCGATCTTCCTCATCTTGGGTGTCGATGCATTCGCGGACATGGGACGGACGGCGGTGAATGTGATCGGCAACTGTCTTGCGGCGGCGATTGTGGCGCGGAGTGAAGGCGAACTGGGCGCGAATGTTCCGGCGGAGGCGTTGCCCTTGACGGAGTAGGCGCGCTGCCTGAGAGTTGCTGTGAACCCTGTCGTAACAAGAACAGATAAGGGAGCCTGCCGATGGTTCGTGCTGGTGCGTTGTTGTCGTGTGTTTCGCTGCTGATGGCTGCGGCAGGTGCGCAGGTAAAGGAAGGCGTAAAGCCGTTTGTGAAGGAAGATGCGCCGGTGCTGGTGCTGAACCATGTGCGCGTGATCGACGGCACGGGCGCCGCGCCGATGGAAGACCAGCGGATCGATATTGAGAACGGGAAGATCACGCGCGTGCAGAGCGCGAAGCTGCGCAATGCGTATCCGCCGAATGCGAAGTTGCTGGACCTGACGGGGAAAACGGTGATGCCCGGGCTGGTGGGTATGCATGAGCATCTGTTCTACCCGACGCCCGGCAATGGAACACCGGGATATCAGCAGATGTACAGCGAGATGGCGGACAGCGCTCCGCGCCTCTATCTTGCAGGCGGCGTGACGACGGCACGCACGACGGGGAGCGTGGAGCCGTATACCGATCTGGCGCTGAAGGCGGCGATCGATGCGGGCGAGACGCCGGGACCGAAGCTGCTGGTGACCGGGCCGTATCTTGAAGGAACGCCGTCACTGGGGCCGCAACTGCACTCGCTGAAGGGGCCGGAGGATGCGGCGCGCACCGTAGACTACTGGGCCGATGAAGGCGTGACCAATTACAAGGCCTACATGCACATCACGCCGGAAGAGCTGAAGGCGGCGATCGACCATGCCCATGCCCGCGGGCTGAAGATCACCGGGCATCTGTGCTCGGTGGGATTCACGAAGGCGGCCGAGCTGGGCATCGACGATCTGGAGCACGGTCTGGTGGTGGATACGGAGTTTGCGCCGGGTAAGAAGGAGGGCGTGTGCCCGGGGCAGCGGGGCCCGATGCAGGCGATGGCGAAATCGCTGGATGTGGATGGGCCCGAGGTGCAGGCGATGATTCGCACGCTGGTCGAGCATCATGTCGCGGTGACCTCGACGCTGGCAATCTTCGAGAGCTTTACGCCGAACCGGCCGCCGCTGGCCGAGGAGATGGCGCCGAAGAAGGCAATGGCGACGCATGCGTGGTCTGATTTCGTGACCACGCGGGCAGAGATTGCTGAGCACGGCGAAAGCTCAAACTGGCCGGCGCTGCTGAAGAAAGAGATGCAGTTTGAGCGCTCGTTTGTGAAGGCCGGCGGGTTGCTGCTGGCGGGCTGCGATCCGACGGGATATGGCGGCATCCTGCCGGGCTTCGGCGATCAGCGTGGACTGGAGTTGCTGGTTGAGGCGGGGTTCACGCCGGTGGAGGCGATTCACATTGCCACGCAGAACGGAGCGACTTATCTGGGCCAGCAGGAGCATATCGGAAGCATCGCAGCGGGGCACGAGGCCGACCTGGTGGTGCTGGACGGAAATCCCGCGGCGAAAATCGAGGACGTAGAAAAGGTGGAGACGGTCTTCAAGGCCGGTGTGGGCTACGATCCGGCGAAGCTGCGGGCCTCTGTGGCGGAGATGGTGGGGATACGATAAGAGGGCTCGGATGTTCCACGTGGAACATTAAACGACAGATGTCGGATATCTATTCCAATGTGGGACATATTCCCAATTTGGGCTTGCGTAACATAGATGTCGCGGACCTATACTGGGCCGCACCGGGCCACAGGGAGCTTGCTTCGCCCTTTCCTTCCGTTCATCCCTGATTGCTCAATTGTTCCAGTTACTGGCGGTGCGCGCGTTCCCTAATTTTTTCTGAGGAGAACCGCTATGGCTACAACAACTGTTCCGGCGACGCCGAGCGATCGATCCGGACAAACTGAATGCATTTCTACACCAGGCTGTCTGCGACATGGGCGCTGCGCTGCATGCGAGCGTCGTGCTGATGGGTGACAAACTGGGCTTATTTCGCGCGATGCGCGATGGAACGCCGGTGACCTCGCAGCAATTGAGCGAGCAAACCGGGGTGCGCGAGCGCTACGTGCGCGAGTGGCTGAAGGCCAATGCCGCGAGCAAGTACGTGGATTACGATGCCGCGACGGACACCTACAGCCTGAACCCGGAGCAGGCATTTGCCCTGGCAGAGGAGAATACCGCGCTCGACCTGCCGGGCTTCCATTACATGCTGGCATCGCTCATGCGCGATACGGGAAAAGTTGACAGAGGCGTTTCGCGAAGGACGCGGATTCGGCTGGCATGAACACGATAAGGACCTGTTCGTGGGGTGCGAACGCTTCTTCCGGCCGACCTATCTCACGCATCTGGTTTCAGAGTGGATACCCGCGCTGACCGGTGTGGAGGCGAAGCTGAAGGCTGGGGCGAAGGTCGCGGATATTGGCTGCGGACATGGCGCGTCCACGCTGCTGATGGCGAAGGCGTATCCAAAGTCGAAGTTCACCGGTTTCGATTACCACGATGGGTCGATCACCAGCGCGCGGGCATCGGCGAAGCGGCAGGGCATGCAGGACAGCGTGAACTTCGAGGTGTCGCCGGCCGCGGCGATTCCGGGCAGCGGCTACGATCTGGTGACCTGCTTCGATTGCCTGCACGACATGGGCGATCCGGTGGGCGCGGCGAAGCATATCCGTGAGGCGCTGGCGCCCGGTGGCACCTGGATGGTGGTGGAACCGATCGCCGGCGACGATACAGCGGCGAATCTGAACCCGGTCGGGCGGATCTACTACTCAGCGTCGACGCTGTGCTGTGTGCCAGCTTCACTGTCTCAGGAAGTCGGACTGGGACTGGGCGCACAAGCGGGGGAAAAGCGCCTGCGCGAGGTGCTGCAGGAAGGCGGATTCTCCCAGGTGCGACGCGCGGCGGAGACGCCGTTCAACATGGTGCTGGAAGTGCGCGTGTAGCTGGTTTCTGTCCAAGTCTGCGTCATTTCCGGAGGCGGGGTGTGAGGAACGGCAGATTCCTCCGCTCCACTTCGCTCCGGTCGGAATGACACGATGCCTATAAGCAAATGGCTCAAAAATTGGCCCGGGACGGACAGCGAATTTCGCAGTATCGCAGCTTGCGCGACACCCGCGGTGTCGCTGTCCCTTTGGCAGGTCCTTTAGTCGGGGATAAAACCGCCGCAAACGTGGAGCGGCGTTTTGCCGCAGGCTTGCGGTGCCCGTGCGCGCAGGATGGCAAGCAGGCCACGCGGCTCGCGTTTGGGGACCTCGAAGACTGCGGCCTGTGGGTGATTGGACGCGTCGACATAGCTGATGGAGAAGAAGTGCTTGCGCTCCCGGCGACGCACGAGTCCTACGGCGATGGCGGGCAGAACACCCAGGTGATGCGCGACTTCAGTGGTGTACTGAAAGTTCCGGATGCTGGTCCATGGAATGTCGAGTTCGCCGCCTGCCCCCGTTCCGGCAGCACGGAAGATGAGGGTGGCGGGCGACGTGGTGTCGAGCGAGCCGATGGCGCCTTTTGCAAGGGTGGACGAGGTGCCACTGACGTACGCGGCCTGACCAGCCTCGACTGCAAAAAGCGGAAGGGGAAGAGCACAGACAAGAAGGACCGCGACGCCGGCTATTCGTAACAAGTTTGGTTCTCTGTGACCGGCAGTATCGCCCGGCGTACCTTCTGCCGCCAACTCGCAGCGCAGGCGCCATGCGGCGCGGAGGGTCTTTATATCCTTACGCCATACGGGCAACACAATCGACATGGCAAGGCCCTCGAGGTCGCAGGCGATGCCTGTCCACAGGGCAAGAGGGATTAGGGGAAAGCTCCATCTGAACGGGCGGAATTCTGCAGGGACACGCAATGCGGCGGAGTTCTGCAGGCATCGTGGCAGGAACTCCGCTTCCGATTTCAGGTCCATGCTCCGAGCAGGCGGCGCAGCAGGATGAGCTCGGCGAGATGATAGGCGTTGTGGTCGGCGATCATGAGCAGATCGTCGAGCAGGATGCTGTCTGCGCCCGGCCGAGTTCTTCCGAAGAGATCGGCTTTGGCGATGACATCGGCCAGCGCCTTCCGATCGGCGTGAAAGGCTGCAACGCTCGCGTCCCATGATTCGTTCTTGCGCGGAGCAGCGGCGGGCGGCCAGTACTCGTCGGGAAACTTGAGCGCGCGATGGTTTTGATTGCCGATGCGGTCGAGCACGTCGCGCTGCGTGATGCGCATGTGTTCCAGCACCTGCCACGGTGTGTGCGCCGTACCAGCGGGAAGTTTGCCCTGAAGATCGTCAGGAAGATTCGCGACCGCCGGATCGAAGTTGATGTGAGCAGCCTCGCTGTTGAGCAGTGCAGCGAGATGCGAGCGCAAGGCCTGATCGTTCGCCATGTGGTTCTCCTTTTTATATGAAGTTGCTTATCGAATACGGTGCGCGTAGAACTCGCCTTCGAGACGCCAGGTCGCGCCGTCGGGTTCGAGCGCTTCGCCGGTCCAGTGAAATGCATCCGGCGAGATGTCAGTGAAGTTCCAGCGGATGGGCGTGCCGTTCTGATGCGTGCCGACCTGGATGATGTCGCTGGCCGATGCGGCGGCCGACGAGCTCGTCACGCTGGCCGGTGACCGGGTTGATGTAGGTGACGCGCCAGGCTGCGATTGAGGCATCCCAGATGCGCAGCGTGGTGCCATACATGTTGTTCTCGGCTGCGAGATCGGGAACGCGTGCGTTGCGTGCCGGCATGATCCAGACATCCTGTACGGCGCGGCCTTCGAGTACGCGGAAGAAGTGGACTTCGCCTCTGAGTCCGAGCGCCGAGACATCGACGCGGTAATGGCGAACGTCGAGCTCCCAGCTTCCTGCGAGCCAGCCATAGATATCGTCTGGTTCGGGGATATCCGGCGCGCGATTTGCAGCTACAAGGCTTCGAAGTGCGCTGTTTTCTGCTTCGATTGCGATATTCGTCATCGTTGTACTCCAATGGATCATCGAAACGGGCATCGACCCGAATCGAATTGAACTGATTCGGTTGTACGACGGAGCGGGAGCGGGATTCTTGGCAGAAATTGCTGCGGTGTTGAAACAGGCAGTCAAGCGACGGGCAGCGCAGGGAAGTGCCGGCGGCACGTCGGCGCGTGTGCTGGCGCGCGGGGCGGGTTGGTCCGTGACGGATGTGGTGTGCACGTCAGGCCCGGGTGACCGGCCGTTCGAGGAGCAGCACCGGAATGTCTGCATTGCGATTGCGGTAGCGGGTAGCTTTCAGTACCGGTCGCCGGCCGGACGGGCGCTGCTGGCGCCGGGCTCGCTGATGCTGGGGAACGCGGGTGAGGTCTTCGAGTGTGGACACGCGCATGGCACGGGCGACCGGTGCATCTCGTTCTCGTATGCGCCAGAGTATTTCGAGCGCCTGACGGCCGATCGAGGTGCTGCGGAGTTTCGGATGGCTGCACTGCCTCCGGTACGCGCGCTGTCTCCCGCGGTGGCACTGGCCTGTGCCGCGCTCACCGCAAACAGTGCAGATGATTTTGCATGGGAAGAACTTGGCGTGCGGATTGCTGTTGAAACGGCGCGGCTGGCAAACGGCGGCGTGGCGATGCAGGAGATGCCGCCAAGCGCGGAGGCCCGCGTGAGCCGCGTGGTGCGCGCGATGGGAGAAATGCCGGCGGCCCGGCACTCGCTGGCACGACTGGCGGAGGAGGCGCGGCTGAGTCCGTATCACTTCCTGCGGATTTTCCAGAGCGTGATCGGACTGACGCCGCATCAATACGTGCTGCGCATGCGGCTGCGCCGCGCGGCGGCGCGGCTGGTCGAGGAGAAGACGAGCGTGCTGGAGATTGCCTTCGACTGCGGATTTGGGGATGTATCGAACTTCAATCGCAGTTTCCGGGCAGAGTTCGGCAGGAGCCCGCGCGCTTTTCGCCGCAGGGACCTGTCCGCGGACGGACAACGAATTCCGCGACTGAACACCGTCGCGCGTGCGAGCCTGCCGGCATGCGTCACGAATGACTGATTTCAGAAGGATTCCGGAGTTCGGGAGAACGGTTCGCGACGTGCTCTAACTCCCCCTCGGATTTTCTTCTTTTCTGTGAGGCCGGCATGCAGCGTTTTCTTGGCTATTTTCGTTTCAGCCTCCGCCAGTTGCGGAAGAGCCCTTCATTTGCCATCGCGGCGGTGGTCACGCTGGCGCTGGGGATTGGTGCCACGACCGCGATCTTCAGCCTGGTGGATGCCGTTCTGCTGAAGCCGCTGCCGTATCCGCAGCCGAACCGGCTGATGCGGATTACGCAGGAAGACCACTCGGTAGGCGCGCCGGTTCCGGAGTCATTGAGCTATCCGGACTACTTTGACTGGCGGGCGCAGAACCGAGCTTTTTCAGGAATGGCCTCCTATTCGGGACGGAATTTGTCGCTGACCGGCGACGGCCAGGCGCAGCAGCTTGGTGTCTATGTCGTCTCCTCGAATCTGTTTCAGGTGCTGGGGATCGCGCCCATGCTGGGCCGCGATTTTCGCTGGGATGAGGAACACGCCGGCAATCGCGCAATCATGCTGAGTTATCCGCTCTGGCTCTCTCGCTTCGGCGGCCAGCGCGATGTCGTTGGCCGGCAGATCAAGTTGGACGGCGAGCCTTACACGGTCGCCGGCGTGATGCCGAAGGGCTTCCTGTTTCCGGCGGAGACGAGTGTGGAGGCCTGGACCTCGATTGCGACGGATGCAGAGGGCAAAGATCCGTCGACGCGGCAGCGAGGTCAGGACGGATTGGAAGTCATCGGCCGGCTGAAGCCGGGGGTGACCGTAGAGCAGGCGAAGGCGGACCTGAGCAGCGTGGCGCGCGGACTGGCGGTGCAGTATTCCGACACGAACAAGTGGTACACGACTGCTGCCGTAACGCCGGAGCTGGAATACCTGGTAGGCAAAACGCGGTCCGCGTTGGAGGTGCTGTTCGGCGCAGTGGGGCTACTGCTGTTGATTGCGTGCGTGAACGTCGCAGGGCTGATGCTGGTGCGCAGTTCGCGGCGGAGCGGAGAGATTGCGCTGCGCAGCGCGCTGGGCGCAACGCGGAGAGAGATTGTCTGGCAGTTGCTGACCGAATCGGTGGTGCTCTCGGTGATCAGCGGACTGGCGGGCATCGCGCTGGCAAGCATGATTCTGAAAGAGCTGGCGGTGCTGTTTCCCAAAGCGCTGCCGAGACTGGGCGATGTATCGATCGATCTTCCCGTCTTTGCCTTTGCGATGGCTGTTTCGATTTTGACCGGGATTCTCTTCGGCGTGGTTCCGGCATTGCGAGTCTCTTCCATGGCGCCGGCTCTGGCGCTGCGTGATGGCACGCGTACCGTGACCAGCGGGCGCGGCCATCATCGGCTGCAGACATGGCTGGTGATCGGCGAGACGGCGCTGGGACTGGTGCTGCTGGTGGGTGCGGGGCTGCTGATCCGCAGCTTCGCCAGCGTCCTGCGGGTCGATCCGGGGTTCGATTCGCATCACGTGCTGACGGCCCGCTACACGATGCCGGATGTGGGATATACGCATGACCATAAGATTCATTTTGTCGAGGAGCTTGTCTCGCAACTCAACACGCTGCCGGGTGTGAAGTCGGCATCCGCGGGATGGCCAATGCCGATGTCGGGCAGCGATGCGACCATCTCGTTTACCGTCGAGGGTCATCCGGTGGCCAAGGCCGATCATCCGAGCGAGGCAATTGGGCTGGCGTTGCCGGGATATTTCGAAGCCATGCGGATTCCGCTGATCGCAGGCAGAACCTTCAATAAGCTCGATCAGCCGACAGAGTCCGCCGGTGATCATCATCGACCAGGCGTTTGCGAAGAAATATTTCGCAGGAGTGAACCCGATCGGCAAGCATGTTACGGCGGATCTTGGCGATGATGTCGTCGAGCATCCGGTGCGCGAGGTTGTGGGGGTGGTGGGCGATATTCGCCAGCGGGGGCTGGCAGTGGAGCCGGTGCCGCACTATTACCTGCCGTGGACCCAGGCGGTGATCACGACACCGTATCTGGTGATGCGGACGACCGGCGATCCGGCGACGCTGGAGCGTGCCGTGCGGGCGACGGTGGCGGACATCGATTCGAACATTCCGGTCTATCGCCTGCATCCGCTTGACTTCTATGTATCGCAAGCGGTGGCGCCAGCGCGTTTTCAGACACTTTTGCTGACGGCTTTTGCGGCGGTCGCTTTGCTGCTGGCGGCGGTGGGTCTCTACGGCGTGCTGGCGTACATCGTCGAGCAGCGTGCGCTGGAGATTGCGCTGCGGCTGGCTGTAGGTGCGCAGCGTGGCGATGTGCTGCGGATGATCCTCCAGCGCGGCATGGTGCTGGCGGCTATCGGAGTTGCTGGCGGGGCTGGGGATCTCGTTCGTGGTCACGCGCTTTCTTGCGACGCTGCTGTATGGAGTGAAGCCATTTGACGCGCTGACCTTCTGCGGGATGTCGCTCGTGCTGCTGGCGGTCGCGTTTGTGGCGAGCGCTGCGCCGGCCTATCGCGCGGCGCAGACCGATCCGATGACGACGCTACGGACGCAATAGGACTGAGTTATTCGATCGACGGGAGGCGTAGGTCGGCGTACTGGCGGTTGCGTTCGAGGCAGAGAGCTTCGACGACGAGCTCATGGTCGTCGCGCTGCGGCAGGCCGGAGACGGTGACCGATCCGATGACTCCAGTGCCGGCGATGGTGATGGGAAATGCGCCGCCGTGGCTTGCGTAGTCGGCCAGCGGAAGGTCGTACTTTTCCTGCAGAGTGACATTGCGCGCCTTGAGCGAGAGGCCGACGGCGTAGCTGCTGCGATGGAGGCGCGCGACAACGTTGGCTTTGCGGCGGGCCCATTCTGCGTTGTCGGGCGAGGTGCCGTGCAGTGCGGCGTAGAAGAGCGGGGCGCCAGCCTGGTTGCCAAGGTGCGGAGCGAAGCGGCGAATGTCGATGACAATCGCGAGCTGGCGCTCCACCGCGAGCTCGCGCAGTGTCGAGCCGAGCTGCCACGCATCCTCTTCGTTGAAGGAGGTCCACTGTAGCTCGCGTTCCTGGCGGGCAATGCGGTCGAGATCGTCTTCTGTTGCCATGGTGAGTTGCTTCCTTGCATAGATCGTAGAACAGCAGATCTCTCCGCTGCGCGACGTTGCCGCTTCGGCCGGGATGGCGATTATTTCAGAAGCACGCTGACGATCGAAGCAGACATGAGATTCGCCATGGTGCCGGCCAGCATAGCGCGCAGGCCGAGGCGCGCCAGCTCGTTGCGGCGCTCCGGGATGAGCGCGCCAATGCCGCCAATCTGGATGCCGATGGAACTCAGGTTGGCAAAGCCACAGAGCGCGAAGGTAGCGATGGTGAAGGAGCGTGGGTCAAGCGTGGCTTTGAGCGCGCCGAGGTCGGAGTAGGCGATGAGCTCGTTGATGACCATGCGGGTACCGAGCAGGTTGCCGACGATGGGCGCCGAGTGCCAGGGGATGCCGATGAGCCACGCGATGGGCGCGAAGATCCAGCCAAGGACTTCGTCGAGCGACGTGGGAAACGGGATGTGGTGCGGGCTGAGCCAGTTGTGCACGCCACCGAAGATGCCGTTGACCAGCGCGATGAGCGCGACGAAAGAGACAAGCATGATGGCCACGTTGAAGGCGAGCCGGCCGCCGTCGATGGTGCCGCGGGCAACCGCGCCCAGGAAGTTCTCTTCGCGGTGCTCTTCCGCCTCGGGCAGATGCACGTGGCCGAGCGTGTCGGGGATTTCGGTTTCCGGCACCAGCATCTTTGCAACCAGGATGGTGCCTGGGGCGGTCATGATAACGGCGGCGAGCAGGTGCTTGGCGTCGATTCCGTAGAGGATATAAGCGGCCATGATGCCGCCGGAGACGTGCGCCATGCCGCTGGTCATGATGGTCATCAGCTCGGAGCGCGTCAGGCTCCCGAGAAAGGGGCGTATGGAGAGCGGCGCTTCGGTCTGCCCCATGAAGATGGAAGCCGCCACGTTGAGCGATTCGGCTCCGGAGATGCGCATCGTCCGCTGCATGCACCAGGCAAAGCCGCGAATGATGATCTGCATGATGCCGAGGTGGTAAAGCGCGGCAAAGAGCGCAGAGATGAAGATGATGGTGGGCAGTACCTGGAAAGCGAAGATGGCGCCGAAGGAGGAGTGCTGCTTGCCAAGATCGCCAAAGATAAATTCCGAGCCGGCGAAGGCGTAGCTGAGCAGCTTGTTGACTCCGTTCCCGGCGGAGGCCATGGCGTCGCGGCCGAAGCTCCAGCGCAGCACGAGGAACGCGAAGGCGATTTGCAGGCCGACGCCCCAGGCCACGGTGCGTATGCGGATGGCGCGACGATTCGTAGAGAAGAGCCATGCCAGCAGCAGCATGGTGAGCAGGCCAAGGATTCCGGTGAATCGCGCCAAAGATCAGTCCTGAACGGGGGTTTCTAGATTGCGGTCTGGGCCAGAGTATCGCGGGTGAGCACTTCGTGCACCAGCGGCGTGGGGCGGGGCGGCGCATCCGCGATGACGATTGCCTCGGCAATCATGCGTTCCGGCGCGGTAAAGCGTTGCGCATCGTCCGCGAAGAGTGTGCAGAGAAGATCACCGGCGCGGAGCTGAGCGCCGAGTTTTGCGTGCATCTCGATGCCGGCGTGGGCGGAGACGGGTTCGTCCGGCTTTGTGCGGCCGGCGCCGAGGCGCTGCAGGGCCCAGCCGATTGCCGCGGTATCCATGGAGAAGAGATAGCCGGAGCGGGAGACGCGCACTTCGCGGCGGTGCGCTGGTGTGTGGGTAAGAGCGGCCAGATCACCGCCCTGCAACGCGACCATCTGTTCGAAATGCCGCAGCGCCGATCCGTCTGTCAACAGTGCCTCGGCACGCAGGCGGCCATCCTGCGGGGTTTTGCTGATGCCGGTGAGGTGGAGCATCCAGCCGGCAAGGAGAAGCGAGAGCTCACGGAGCTCTTCGCTGAGCTCGTGGCGTTCTCCGTGAAGGAGGGTCAGGGCTTCAAGAATCGCGACCGAGTTCCCGGTGAATCGTCCCAGCGGCTGCGACATATCTGTAAGGAGGGCGGCAGTGCGGGTGCCGGCGGCTTCTCCGGCTTCGACCATCAGACCTGCGAGGAAGCGGGAGACGGCAGGGTCGGGAAGAAACGCGCCGGAGCCGGTCTTCACATCCAGCACCAGCGCGTCGAGGCCTTCGGCGAGCTTCTTGCTCATGATGGAAGAGGCGATGAGATACGGACTCTCGACTGCGCCGATGTGATCGCGGAGTGCGTAGAGCTTGCGGTCTGCAGGAACGAGATCGGCGGACTGGCCGACAATGCAGCAGCCGCACTCGTCGATGACGCGTTGCATCTCGGCAGGTGAGAGCGTGGTGCGATAGCCGGGGATGGATTCGAGTTTGTCGAGTGTGCCGCCGGTGTGGCCGAGCGCGCGGCCGCCGACCATGGGGACGCGCAGGCCAGCGGCCGCGGCGATGGGAGCAACGAGAAACGAGGTTTTGTCGCCAACGCCCCCGGTAGAGTGTTTATCGACAGTAGGACGAGCAGGGCCACCGTTGGCGGGGCGGCGCAGATCAAGCTGCACGCCGGAGGTACGCATCGCCTGGCTGAGCGCCTGAACTTCCGCGGGCTCCATGCCGCGCAAAAAAGTGGCCATCAAAAAAGCGCTGAGCTGCGCGTCATCGATTGAGCCGTCGCCGGCGCCATGGGCGATATGCGCGATCTCATCGGCCGTGAGCGCGTGGCCATCGCGCTTGCGGCGGATGATGCTCGCGGTGTCGAGGGCAGCGGCGGGTTTATTTGGCATGTGCGAGGAAGAATCCGAATGGGAGCAAATCGGCGAGCGTGAGGACTTGTGGTGCTCCGTCGAAAGCAAAGAGTACGAAACCATCGGGCGGCATGAACTCTGCGAGCACCTGGCGGCAGGCGCCGCATGGTGAGCAAGGCAGATCGCCCAGGTTCGTCACTGCTACGGCGACGATTCGAATTTGCGGGCCATGTTGTGCAACGGCGCGGACCACAGCGGAGCGCTCCGCGCAGATGCTGAGACCGTAGGCGGTGTTCTCAACGTTGGCTGCGCTGACGATCTCTCCGCTCTCCAACAGCAGGGCTGCGCCCACCCGGAAGCGGGAATAGGGAGCATACGCCCGCTGCGCGGCTTCCCTCGCGGCGGAGCGCAGCTCTACCTGCCGCGCGGCAGATATCGTGATGGGGGAGGAAGACATCTCGTTCGAGGCTACTGAGTGGACGGCTGGCTGGCAACTGCCGAGGCGCAAGCACGTGCGCGCCTGAGCAACAGTGGAGGCCGCATCCTGATCCGGCAAGGGTTGTCATATCATCAGGGGAACTCACTTCCAAACGCAGAGAAACGGGTATTCCCCTTGAAGACTCCAGACCCAGGGCGCAGAGTACTGCCCGATCTAATTCTGGCCGCAGTGACTCTCACGGCGATCGCCGCGGTCGTGCTTCCGTTTCTTTCTCACCATATTCTGGCCTACTACGCCGATGACTTTTTCTATTATCTGCAGATTGCACGCAACCTGGCCCATCACGGCAGGTCCACCTTTGATGGAATAACCCTGACCAACGGCTATCACCCACTGTGGCTGCTGGTTGTTGCGGCCTTCTACTTCTGCGGCGGCGACCAGGGAGTTTTCGCCGGTGTTGCGGTGCTCACTGTGGCGGCCACGGTGAGTACGTATCTGATCACGCAGAAGCTCCTCAGCCGCCATTCCATCAACCCGCCTATCGCTGCATTCTGGGCGGCATGGGCGGCCCTGTTCGCTCTTTCCATGGACCGGACGGGCATGGAGGTCATTCTTGCGGTGCCGCTGCTGCTGGCGTTTTTGTTGTTTGTTGACGGCGAAAACTACCTGCGATCTCCACGCACTACGGCATGGGCCGGATTCCTGGCAGCCCTGGTCATCCTCTCGCGACTGGATACGGTTCTGTTGCTGGTCCTCTATTTCATCGGTCTGCTGCTGACCGAGCATCGCTCGCTGCTGCTGCGCCGCGTGCCCTGGATTTGCCTCGGACTGGTTCCCGTTTTTGTTTATGCAGCGACCAATCTCTGGTTCTTTGGAAGTCTGGGTCCGGTCTCGAGTAGTGCCAAGCACCTTCAGCCCGGGTATACCTTTAGCGCGAAGACGCTGGAGAGTCTGTTCTATCCGCTAGGCCTGGTGGCGATGGCCTTTCTGATTCCGGCGCTGCTGCTGATCGTCGCTGGATTTGCCTCTGGCATGGTCCGACGCAGGCAGCCGGTGCTTTTCTGGGTCATGTTGGCGTTTACGCCGATCTATCTGGTTGTGTTATCGGTATCCAGCGATTGGGGCCTGTGGATCTGGTACCGCTATCCGTTTATTGTGTCGGCCATTGGCGGCCTGTTGCTGCTGCGCAGTTTGCTTGCCGGCTGGTCATGGACGCAGTACGTTTTACCGCCTGCTGCATTTGTGCTTTGCGCATTGTTTTGCGTGGGACTGCGCAAGACGCCGGAAAATAGTCAAGTCGTAGATTTGGCGGTTCAGCTCAAGAGCTTTGCGGATGGGCATCCCGGAATTTACGGAATGGGTGATTCAGCGGGAACCCCGGCCATTGTGATTGGCCAGCCCATCGTGCAGTTGGAGGGGCTGGTGATGGACAAGAAATTCCTCGATAACATTCGCGAACAACGGAACCTGCTCGATGTGCTGAAGGAATACCGCGTTCAATATTACGTCTCTACCAATGCTGTGCCTTCGGGCAACGGCTGCTTCAAACTCAGTGAGCCGAAGGTGGCAGGACCGCGCTCGCCGCACATGCGCGCGACATTGTGCCGGCCACCGGCAAAATTCTTCAGGGCCGGGGAATTCGCGGTCTGGGTCTTCGATCTTCAATAGTCAGAGTTCGTTCGCCGAAGCGGAATCCGGATTCGTTGAACTCGCAGAGGTGCACTCGCAGGCGCGTCGCAGGAGTAGGTCACGTTCCCGGGTGTTGCGCGCGAGCGCCGCCGCGCGCTCGAACTCCGGACATGCTTCGTTGTAGCGCCCAAGGCGGAAGAGCAGCTCGCCGCGCACGCTGGGCAGACGGTGATATTTGGCCAGCGAAGGCTCCGCGGCGATCTCGTCGATCAAATCGAGTCCGGCCTGGGGACCGAATGCCATGGCGAGTGCCACGGCGCGGTTGAGCTCCACGATCGGCGATGGCTGACGCTGGGCAAGCGCAGCGTAGATGGCTGCGATCCGCTTCCAATCGGTATCGTCGCCGCTACGGGCGCGTGCATGGCAGGCGGCGATCTGCGCCTGCAGCGTATACGGGCCGGGCGTTCTGCTGAGCTCTTCGGCACGGACCAGCGCGGCCAGCCCGCGGCCGATCAGGATCTGGTCCCAGCGGCTGCGATCCTGGTCGAGCAGCAGAATGGGCTCGCCAGCCGGCCCAAGGCGCGCCGCCGAGCGCGAGGCCTGGATCTCCATCAACGCGACCAGGCCATGGACTTCAGGCTCCTGGGGCGCAAGCCCGGCTAGGATGCGGCCCAGGCGTAGCGCATCTTCGCACAGTGCAGGCCGCAGCCAGTCTTCGCCGGCAGTGGCGGAATAGCCCTCGTTGAAGATCAGGTAGACGACTTCAAGGACAGACGAGAGCCGCGCAGCGCGGTCGAGGCCGGTGGGCACCTCGAAGGGCACGTGCGCTTCAGCCAGCGTGCGCTTAGCGCGCACGATGCGCTGCGCGATGGTGGGTTCCGGAGTAAGGAAGGCGCGCGCGATCTCGGGTGTGGTGAGTCCGCCGAGCAGGCGAAGTGTGAGCGCGACGCGCGATTCCGGCGAGAGCACGGGATGGCAGGAGATGAAGACCAGCCGCAGCAGATCGTCCTGGATATCGCCGTCGGCCGCGGCGGCAAGCGCGGTGGCGAAGTCGGCAAAGGAGCGCTGCTGCTGTTCCTCCAGTTCGCGCGCGAGCTCTTCGTGTTTGCGCTCGAGCCGCGTGTTGCGGCGCAGGATGTCGATAGCGCGGTGCTTGGCCGCGGCCATGAGCCACGCGCCGGGGTTCTGCGGAATGCCGGACTCGGGCCATTGCTCGAGCGCAGCGACCAGGGCATCCTGAGCGAGCTCTTCGGCGATGCCAACATCGCGCACGATGCGCGTTAATCCGGCGATGACACGCGCGGATTCCATGCGCCAGACAGCGTCGATGGTGCGATCGATCTGGTTTCGGTCAATGTCAGGAGTGGCCACGGCTGGTTACCGCATGGATGTGTCCAGTCCCGATGAAAGCATCTTCCGGCGCGTACGCGCAAACCTAAGGGACCAGGCGGGAGCCTAGAGCACAGGGCGGATTTCAAACTCCGCTTCGATGCTAGGCCCCTGCAGTGTGGGACAGCGCTTCATCCATGCAATGGCTTCTTCCAGCGAGGCTACATCGATGATGTTGACGCCGGCGATCAGCTCGGCCGATTCGGTGAATGGGCCGTCGACGGTGTGGGATTTTCCATCCGCGATGTGCAGGCGAGTGGCATTGGCGCTAGGCTGCAGTCGCTCGACGGCGACGAGCACGCCAGCCTTGCGCATTTCATCATCGTAACGCTGCATGGCGGCGACAAGCTGGGGATCGGGCGGACCGGACTCCATCCACTTCTCGGTCTTGCGCAGAACTACAAATCGCATTGC
The DNA here is from genome assembly GCA_963790555.1 of uncultured Acidobacteriaceae bacterium. Taxonomy (GTDB): domain Bacteria; phylum Acidobacteriota; class Terriglobia; order Terriglobales; family Acidobacteriaceae; genus KBS-83. The sequence continues at coordinate 243,236 of CAWBPB010000007.1, forward strand.
ATGTACCTCCCGATAGGGGACTCATGGACTGGCCAAGTCGCCTTACATAACTCGCGCCGCATGCGCTGATGCCTGGACGGCGAGTCCTTATTTTCGCAGAGGCAGCAGGGCAAGCAAACGTGGTTCGCGCAGGCAGAGGCCTGCCCACAGGAGAATGCCGATGTAGACCGGGAACAGTATGTAGCCAAAGAGCGGATTGCCAACGCGCACGTGCACGGAGACTGCGCCGCCAAGGTATCCGGTGAGCAGCACCGCGCCCAGCACGGACGTGGCTGGCAGGACGTAGAGGAACGTGCAGACGATCAGCAAAATGCCGGTGATGGGAAGGATGCTAGGTTGAAATCCGAGCTGGGTGATGGATTGCGTCACCTGCGGGGGAATCGGCCGGATAAATTTGAAGACGATATCCATGATGAGAAAGAGCACGACCACGGTGGTGAGAATGCGGCCAGTCCAAAGCCGCGCTTTCGACGGTGCGGCGGTTTCAACGGATACAGGCATAGCTTTGTCCTCGCTTTTTTGGTTTCGGGTGAGGTCCGCGCCCTTCCTGCAAGAAGAGCGCGGATGGTGGATCAGGCAGAGCGCGTTTGCATCTCGGTGAAGCCCTCGGCTGCCTTCTGTACTTCGGCTGGGAAGTCGGTCATCTCCTGGATCTGCCGGACTTCGATGGTTTCGTTCGCAGAGGCCGGGCATCGCGTGGCCCACTGAATCGCCTCTTCCTTCGACTTCACCTGGATCATCCAGAAGCCGCCGAGCACCTCAGCCGCTTCGGCGAATGGTCCATCCGTCACCTTGGGCTTGCCTCCGGCAAAGGAAACGCGCGCGCCCATGGAAGGCGGGTGCAGCCCCTCGAGCGCGAGCAGCACGCCAGCCTTCTGCAGCTCTTCGTTGTACTTCATCATGGCCTCGACGGCCTTGGCATCCGGCATGGTGCCGGGTGTCGCCTGCTCGTATCCCTTCGGGATCATCAGCATCATGAATCGCATGGGTCCCTCTCCCTTAACGTGCGGACTGCGTGGCCATGGCCGGTTCGCCGGTGCATGTGTCGTCTGGATTCATCAGCGGCCGGATGGTGACCTGGCCGTCGCCGGCAATCTTGAGGAAACGTTTTGAGGATTCGATAGCGGCCTCTTTGGAGGGCAATTCGAGGATGGCGAAGCCGCCGATGATCTCCGTGGACTCGATGTAGGGCCCATCCGTGATGGTGACCTTGTCCCCGGACTGAACGACGCGCGCGCCCAGGTGGAGCGGAGTCAGGCCGCCGGTAGCGACCAGCTCGCCGGACTTCATGGACTCTTCGATCAGCTTGTTCATCTGGTCCATATACTCCTTGCTGGGCGGCCCCTGATGGGCGGATGGATTGGGCGTATAGAAGGTGAGGAATTGCATCGGTGTGTCTCCTTAATGGCGATGATCGGGGCTTTCGAGGAATTTGTCCGGGAAGCGCCCTCTATCCACGCGTCGAACGAATGGGACGAGAATCGACAGGCTTCCGGATTTTTTTTTTGGCGGTCGCTGCTGAAGCCCCCGAGCACCGTCCGGCATTCTACTTGGAGTGCGATCCGGAAAGCTGCGGTTCTGGCATATCGTGGACTGCTCCGGGACCAGCCGACAGGTTGAGGGTTGAGGCCACGGAAATCCCGGACGAAAGAAGAGACGTCTGACATCGGAGCGAATGAGGAAAGAAGAGACAAGGCCGAAGCAATCGGGAGACGTGCTCGAGCTATTCCACCCGGTCACGGCGGAGTGGTTTCGCGCCGTCTTCGACCGGCCGACATCGCCCCAGATGCTGGGTTGGCCGGCGATTGCGCGGGGAGAACACACGCTGATCCTGGCGCCGACCGGAACCGGCAAGACGCTGACCGCGTTTCTCTGGTGCCTGAACCGGCTGATGCTCGAGCCTGCGCCGGAAGGAGCGGCGGCATGCCGCGTCATCTATATCAGCCCGCTGAAGGCGCTGGCGGTGGACGTGGAGCGCAACCTGCGCTCGCCGCTTGCCGGGATTGCGAACATCGCGCGACGCGCAGGTGTCGCGGTGCGCGAGCCGGGCATCGCGGTGCGCACCGGCGACACTTCGCAGAAGGAGCGCGCTCTTTTTCGCCGGCATCCGGCGGAGATATTGATCACGACGCCGGAGTCGCTGTATCTGCTGCTGACCTCCGATGCTGCCGCAGGCCTCCGCGGCGTGGACACCGTGATTGTGGATGAGATTCACGCTCTGGTGCCGACCAAGCGCGGCGCGCATCTGGCGCTGTCGCTGGAGCGGTTGCAGGCGATTACCGAGCGCCCTTTCCAGCGCATCGGGCTTTCCGCCACGCAGCGGCCGCTGGAAGAGGTGGCTCATTTTCTGGCCGGTGCGGACGGGGCCGTTGCTGATTCACCCGCGTCCGCCGCAGAGTCGCCTGCCGAGGCTTCTGCTGATCTGGCTCACGAGATGGAGGCCGGTTTCACTCGCGACGAGACTGCCGAATCCGTTGCCGCGCGCGAAGAGCAAGTGGTGCGCTTCCGGCCGGTGACGATCGTGAATGCGAGCGAGCCGAAGCGTCTGGAGCTGCGCATCGAAGTGCCGGTGGAGGATATGGCGCGGCTTGGGCAAGTGGAGGAAATGCCGAGTGGCGCGGCGTCGCAGGGGCCGAAGCGCACCTCGATATGGAGCGCGATCCATCCGCGGCTGCTGGCGATTGTGCGCGAGCGGACATCCACGCTGATCTTCGTCAATAACCGGCGCACAGCAGAACGGCTGGCCGGCGCGATCAACGATCTTGCGGGCGAAGCAGTGGCGCGCGCGCATCATGGCTCGCTCGCGGCGGCGCAGCGTTCGGAGATCGAAGAGCTGCTGAAGGCGGGAAAGATTCGCGCGCTGGTATGCACGTCATCGCTGGAACTGGGCATCGACATGGGCGCGGTGGACCTGGTGATCCAGATCGAAGCGCCGCCTTCGGTGGCGAGCGGGATGCAGCGCATCGGACGCGCCGGGCACCACGTGGGCGCGGCAAGCGAAGGCGTGATCTTTCCGAAGTACCGCGCGGACCTCGTTGCCTGCGCAGCGGTGACGCGTGCCATGCATGAGGGGCTCGTCGAATCGACGCGATATTTGCGCAACCCGCTGGATGTGCTGGCGCAGCAGATCGTCGCGACCGTGGCGCAACCGCCTCGCGTCTCTCGTACGCCGCGCTCGCGGAAAGAACCGCCTCCTCCGGCTGAGATCACCGTCGAGGATGTTTTCGCGATCGTGCGCAGTGCGGCGCCGTTTGCTGAGCTGAGCCGCGGCGCGTTTGAGGGCGTACTCGATCTGCTGGCGGGGCGCTATCCATCGGATGAGTTTGCCGAGCTGCGGCCGCGCATCACCTGGGATCGCGTGCGCAACCTGCTGACGCCGCGCGAAGGCTCGAAGATGCTGGCGATTCTGAATGGCGGCACGATTCCCGATCGCGGGTTGTATGGCGTCTTTCTCTCCGGGACGGAGGGGCGGCCGGTGCGCGTGGGCGAGCTGGACGAGGAGATGATCTTCGAGAGCCGCACGGGTGAAACGTTCATCCTGGGCGCGACGACGTGGCGCATCGACGAGATCACGCACGATCGCGTGCTGGTCTCGCCCGCACCGGGCGAGCCGGGCAAGATGCCGTTCTGGCATGGCGATACTGCCGGGCGCCCACTGGAATTCGGTCGGCGGATCGGCGCGCTCGTCCGCGAGCTGCGCGAGATGCCGCGCAATGCAGCCATCTCACGACTGACCCGGGAGCACGACCTGGAGCCGCAGGCCGCGGAGAATCTGTTGCGATTTCTCGCCGATCAGGAGTTAGCAACCACAGCGGTGCCCGATGATCGCACCATCGTGATTGAGCGCGTGCGCGATGAGCTGGGCGACTGGCGCGTGTGCGTGTTGACGCCCTTCGGCAGCCGCGTGCATGCGCCATGGGCCATGGCGATCAGCGGCCGGCTGCGCGCAAGCGGCCGCGGCGATGTGGAGACGATGTGGGCCGATGACGGATTTGTGCTGCGCTTTCCGGAGACGGATGCGCCGCCCGATCCGGAGCTGATCCTGCTCGATCCGGTGGAGGCGTCCGATCTGGTGCTGCGGCAGTTGGGTTCGACCGCGCTCTTCTCAGCGAAGTTTCGGGAAGCTTCGGCCCGCGCTTTATTGCTGCCGCGGCGAAGGGCAACCGGCCGCGCCCCGCTGTGGGCGCAGCGCAAACGCGCTTACGATCTGCTGAGTGTGGCGGCGCGATATCCGGCGTTCCCGATGCTGCTGGAAGCCTATCGTGAGTGCGTCCGCGATGTCTTCGACATGCCGGCATTTCTGGAGGTGCTGCGCTCCGTCAATGCGCGCACGACGCGCGTGCATGTTGCCGATTCGAAAACGCCATCGCCGTTTGCGTCGTCGCTGCTGTTCAGCTACGTCGCGAACTACATCTACGACGGCGATGCGCCGCTGGCGGAGCGGCGTGCACAGGCATTGTCGATTGATCAGGAGCAGTTGCGCGAGCTGCTGGGCGATGCCGATCTGCGCGAACTGCTGGATGCCGATGCGATCGCCGAGGTGGAAGAGCAACTGCAGGCGCTGACGGAAACCCAGAAGGCGCGCAGCGCGGACGGCATCCACGACCTGCTGCTGCGGCTGGGCGATCTGAATCGAGCAGAGCTGCTGCGCCGGCTGGCAGCGCCGGATGTGGCGATTCACACCGAGCGGCTGCTGCGAGCGAAGCGGTTGCTGGAGGTGAAGATTGCTGGCGAAAAGCGGCTGATTGCGGTGGAGGATGCGGCGCGGTATCGCGACGCGCTGGGCATTCCGCTGCCGCCGGGTTTGCCGCGGGCGCTGCTGGAGCCGGTGGCGCAGCCCGTACTGGAGCTGGTGCGGCGATATGCGCGTACGCATGGGCCGTTCACGCAGGGCGAGGCGGCGAAGCGCTTCGGGCTGGACGCGAAGCCAGTGGAAGCAGCGTTGCGCCGACTGCTGCTCGATGGGCGCGTGGTCGAGGGCGGCTTCCGGCCCGGGGGCGTACACCGCGAGTGGTGCGATGCCGAGGTGCTGCGGCTGATCCGGAGAAAGTCGCTGGCGCGGTTACGAAAGGAGATCGAGCCGGTGGAGCAGCAGATGCTGGCACGCCTGAACACGCACTGGCAGGGCGTGCTGCAGCGGCGGCGGGGGCTGGATTCACTGCTGGACACCATTGAGAGCCTGCAAGGCGCGCCGCTGCCGGCTTCGCTGGTCGAGACGGCGATCCTGCCCGCGCGGCTGGGGAATTATGCTCCGGGGCAACTGGACACGCTGATTGCCGCCGGCGAAGTGGTGTGGGTGGGGCTCGATCCGCTGGGAGAGCACGACGGGCGCATCGCGCTGTATTTGTCCGACCGGCTGCGCACGCTGCTGCCGCCGGTGCGTCAGAATGCGCTGGCTGCCGTGGAGATGGCGCCGAAGGAGCAGGCCATCCTGGAGCAACTGGAGCGCGGCGGGGCGGTGTTCTTCGCGCAGATTCATGATGCGCTGGGAGGCGGCTATCCGGGCGAGACGCTCGATGCGCTGTGGACGCTGGTGTGGCGAGGACTCGTCACGAACGACACCTTCCATGCGCTGCGCGCCTACACATCGCGACCCTCCGGACGGCAGCCAAAGCGCGCGCACTCGAGCGGCGCACAGGTCGCGGCCTTTCGGTCTCGCCGTACCACGCCGCCGAGCGCGCAAGGCCGGTGGACGCTCGTACCGCAGCCAGAGTCAGCGAAAGATACCACGGCAGTGACGAACTGGAGCCACGCGATCGCAAGCCAGCTGCTGGTGCGTTATGGAGTGTTGACGCGGGAGAGTGTCGCGCAGGAGAACCTGCCCGGAGGTTTCAGCGCCGTCTATGACGTGCTGAAGGCCATGGAGGAAAGCGGCCGCGTGCGGCGCGGGTATTTCGTCGCCGGGTTGGGGGCGACGCAGTTTGCGCTGCCGTCCGCGGTAGACCTGCTGCGGTCCTTGCGCCAGCAGGCGCGCTTGGAGAAGCCGGAGATGGTGCTGCTGGCTGCGACTGATCCGGCGAATCCGTATGGTGCCACACTGCGCTGGCCTTCCGCCGAGAGTGCTGCCAACGACTCGCCCGATGCGGATGGTCAGCCACGCAGCCTGACGCGCAGTGTGGGAGCGAGCGTGGTGCTGCGCAATGGAGAGATGGTGGCGTATCTGCGGCGTAGCAATCCAAACCTGCAGGTCTTTCTGCCCGCCGAGGAGCCGGAGCGGTCGCATGCCGCACGCGACCTGGCGCAATTCCTGGTGGAGACGGCGCAGCGGGAGATGGCATCGCGTGAAGGCGACCGCAGCGCTGGACTCGTGGTCGCGCAAATCAATGGGCAGCCAGTGGGCTCGCATTTCGTGGCGCGTTTTCTGTTGGATGCGGGGTTCCATGCGGCTCCGAACGGCTTCAATGTGCGCCGGGCGGCTTCTCCAGCGTCGGAGCGCGAAGCTCCGACGGAGGCTGCAATAAGTGCCTGAAGGAGATACAATTTATCGTGCGGCGCGCGCGCTGGGCCTGGCTCTTGAAGACAAGGTGGTAACGCGCTTCAAACCGCGCTTGCGCCGCTGGCGAGCGTCGATGACAACTCGCCACTGGCGGGACGCACGGTGGAGAAGGTCGAGTCACGCGGCAAGTGGCTACTCATCTATTTTTCCGGCGACCTGATTCTCGTGACGCACATGCTCATGTCCGGCTCATGGCACATCTACCGGACGGGAGAGCGCTGGCAGCGGCCGCACCGTGAGATGCGTGTTGTCATCGCGACTTCCGATTTCGAGGCCGTCGCCTTCAACGTGCCGGTGGCGAAGTTTTATACGGCGATGTCACTCGCGCGCGATTCGAAGTATTCCAGCCTTAGGCCCGGATCTGCTGGCTCCGGATTTTGCGGCGGACGAGGCGAAGCAGCGGCTGCTTGCGCACGCCGGTGAGGAGATTGCGAACGCTCTGCTGAATCAGCGCGTGATGGCCGGGCTGGGGAATGTCTACAAAAGTGAAGTGCTGTTCGCGTGCGGCGTACACCCTTTCCGGCATGTGGGCACGCTGACACCTGCGGAGATCGACTGCATTGTCGATCGCGCACAGGCATTTTCTGAAAATGAATACAAAGGACACCGCAGATGGTGGGATGGTGACCTACACCGGGCTGCGACGCACCACGCGCGCAGCCGACCCGGGCGCACGGCTGTGGGTCTATCGGCGGAGCGGCAAAGAGTGCCGCCGCTGCGGCGCGACGATTCGGATGCAGAGGCAAGGGCCGGGGGCGCGGTCGACGTATTGGTGTCCCGTGTGCCAGCCGGAGCTGATGCGGTAAATCAAAGCGGAGCAATTGGGCGAATGGTGCTCTCCGTCATCGTGAGCCCGTGGATGCGGAGCGCCTGGTGCAGATCAGGATCGTCGGCGGCAATTACGGCGCCGGAGGTATTGCGCAGCGGGAAGGGCTCGAAGAGGGCCCAGTTTTCGATCGAATGCCCATAGCGCGAGCGGTAGAAGACGCCGTCGTAGCCATTGCGGAAGACGACCAGGGAAGCGTCCTGGGTGAGCTTGCGCGGCCTGCCCGCCTGCAGGGTGGCGGCGTCGATCTCGGAGAGGCCCAGCGCGACTGCCGTGGAGGCAAGCTCGCGGCGAAGATAGGCGATCCATTCGGGCGCGTAGATGTCGGCGTATTGGCCATCCGCCTGCGCGCTGCCGATGAGCCGCGTCGGCAGCCAGGTCGCCGGCACGGTAGCGAGCGGGGTGAAGTCGTCGTCGCCCTCGATCTCGGCGAACTCCGCCAGCAGAGTGAGGTCGGGCCGGAAGCGGGCGAGCGTTTCCAGGAAGCAGCCGAGTCGCTGGCTGGATGCGTAGATAACGCGGTAGTAGGCCTGGGGGTCGTCGAAGCGGTTGCCGAAGGTGCCGTCGGAATGCGCGTGCGCCCAGTCGGGCGGCTGCCATGGGTCCGGCCAGCGGCCGATGCGATGCAGCGGCTCGCCAGGCGCGCGGAATTCCAATCGCAGCGATGCAGCAGATGAGGGTTCTGGGGACAAGGGGAGCTTTCCTGCAACAGGAGAGTAGCACTGCAAATTGTCTCCGGCTGGGGGAAAGCCGCGAGGTGAACAAGATCAGCTATGCGGCAGTTTAGAGCAACACCAGGGCTACTGTGTCCTTTCTGGGGACGGCTGGGTGCAGGTTTCCTTGAAGGAAAACCTGCGTCGGCATTCCAGGCTCTGGCATACACCTGCGCTGGTGTTCTTTAGCCGCCGGCAAGAAAGGCGCGGGCGGCGCGCAGCACTTCCGATCCCACGGTATTCAGGTCGCCGTCGCGCATCAGGCGCAGGGGAACGCGATCGCCCAGCTCAGGGTTGACACCGGTCATCCACGCCTGCACGACAGATGGCGTGTCCTGCTCGCTCAGCGTGCGGGCTACCTGGAAGGCAAAACGCAGACGCTGCTCGGCGTCGCCGTAAATCTCGCCGCCCGCTATCCAGCGGTCTACCGCGCGGACATCCTTGACCTTGCCGATATAGGCGGTCAGCTTGCGGCCCAGAATAGCGACCAACTGGCTGACGATTTCGGTCGTCGGCAGACGGAGCGACTCGCGGTGGGCTGCGAGATCGGGACGGGGCATTGCCATTACGGCCATAGCGAAGCCCTCCTTTACCGGACCAGTATCGCATAAATCACGAACGAATCACAGCAGAAAGCCTATTGTTTCACGATGGCTAGTACTTCAGCTCACAAGAGCGGTGAGTTACCCGTCCCCCTCCCCCTACCCCTTGTGCTTTCGGGCCGTAATTCTTTATCCAGCAATGGTTTACGGAGCGTCTGGAGGCCTAAGTCTGGTGATCTAAAGGACTTAGAGTCTAAAGATATCCAAACAAAGGACTTACGGAGTAATTTCGCACTGATGCTGGTGCAGCGTCAGGTGCTCTGGATGCGGCAACAGTCGCGCTGCAAAACACTGCGCGGTCGAATAGAAAAAGCCCGCGAAGATCGCGGGCTTTTTGGATGTTCTCTATTTCCAGTCTAGCGAATCGAGCGAAATAAAACGGCAGGTTTTGGAAGAAAATTCCTGTCTCCGTTTCGAATTGGAACGGTACCAGACGACAACAGGCTCACTGCGGATTCTGCTGCTGGTCCTGCTGCTGCTGGTCGTCCTTTTTGCCGCCAAAGAGACGGCTGAAGAAGCCCCGCTTTTTCTTGGGCTTCTCCTGCTGGTCGGCGTTCTGGGCGTTTTGTGCCGCGTTGGCGGGCTGCTGGGGCTGGCCGGGCGGCAGAACGGTGGGCGCGTTGCTCGGCGGAAGCGGTTGCTGGGACCCGCCGCCCAGCCCGAAGATCTTCTGGAACAGGTTTCTCTGGTCGCCATTGGGACGGGAGCAGGTGTTGGTGGGCGCGGTGCCGTCCAGGAAGGCGGCGTAATAGTCCTCGGGGCAGGTGGCGTCGGCGAGCAGATTGGTGTTCTTGTCGAGCTTGACCAGGTTGACGCCCTGCGGGATGGGGAAGTCGCGCGTGTCCGAGTACTGGGGAAGCTGGGTGGCGCGCTTCATGAACTCGGCCCAGATGGGTGCGGCGGCCTGCGCGCCTTCGAGCTTGATGTCGGAATAGTCGTCATTGCCGACCCAGATGACGCAGATCAAGTTGGAGGTGTAGCCGGCATACCAGGCATCGTGCGAGGTGCCGGTTTTTGCGGCGGCGGGAGCCTGGAAGCCGCGCGCGCGGACCCCGGCGGCGGTGCCCGCGTTCATCACGTTCTGCAGCATATTGGTGGTGAGATAGGCGACGCGCGGATCGAGAATCGGCTTCTCGTCCGGCTGGTGATCGGTGAGGGGGTCGCCGTTGGCTGTGCGCACCGAAGCAATTTCCCACGGAAGGATGCGAGCGCCGTAGTTGGCGAAGGTAGTGTAGGCGCCGGCCATCTGGATGGGAGTTGCGCTATAGGCTCCTAATGCAATAGCGGGCGTGCCTTTGGCGTCAACGATACCCGCATCACGGGCGAGCGCCGCAACGTTGTCGTAGCCGACCATCTGGGCCAGTTCGACGGTGGCGTTGTTCATCGACCATTGCAGGGCAAAGCGGGCGGTGACCTCGCCGGTGCCATGATGGCCGTAGTTCCGCGGAGCGTAGCCGCCCTCAAAGGTCTGCGGGTCGCTGTTAAGCAGCGTGACTTCGGTGAAGAGCCCGTGGTGAAGGCCAGGGTCGGTGGGCTGCGGAGTCGTGCCGTTCTGCGGAGCGGGATCGCCCACGACTCCGGTGTCGGCATTGGGATCGTTGGTGACGGCGGCTTCGACCGGAGTTGCCGGAGTCGTGAGCTGCGTTCCGGCAAGCGAGGTATTGAAGGCGGCGGCGTAGACGAAGGGCTTAAAGATCGAGCCGGTGGGCCGGTGGGCGATGGCATGGTTGAGCTGCGAAGTGCCATAGCTGCGGCCGCCTACCAAAGCGAGCACTTGGCCGGTGTGCGGGTTCAGCGCTACCAACGCGACCTGCGGGTCCGGAATGGTCTCGGGATGTTTGGATCGCTTGCGCCGCGCTTCCACCAGCTTGTCCACTGTCTGCATGCCCTCAGCGACGGCTTGCTTGGCCGCTTCCTGCAGATCGGGGTCGAGCGAGCTGTAGACGCGCAGGCCTTGCGAGCTGTACTGCTGCTCGCCATAGCTGCGCACGATCTGGTCGTGCACGATGTCGATGAAATACGGGGCTAGGCCGCCATCGAAGGTGCTGGGGGCCAGGTGCAGCGGTTCGTTCTTCGCTGCATCGGCCTGCGCCTGGGTGATGTCGCCGGTTTCCACCATCGCACCGAGGACGACGTTGCGCCGAGCGATGGCGCGCTTGCCCTGGCGGTGATAGGGATTGAACGCGCTGGGCTGCTGGATCATGCCGGCGAGCAGCGCGCATTCGGCCAGATCGAGCTGGCGGACGTCTTTGCCGAAGTAGGCCTGGGCGGCCTCGCCCACGCCGTAGATGCCGAACGATCCCTGCTGGCCGAGCGGAATCTCGTTGGCATACATCTGGAATATCTGCTGCTTGGTGTAGCGGTGTTCGAGCTGGAAGGTGATGGCGGTCTCGATGATCTTGCGCCGGAGGCTGCGGGCCCGCGTGAGATCGAAGAAGTTGCGCGAGAGCTGCATGGTGAGCGTGGAGGCTCCGCCGCGATACCGGCGATCGCCGAGGACGTCGTGGTAAATCCAGCCAGATCAAGGAGATGTAATCGACGCCGCCGTGGGAAAAGAAGCGCTTGTCTTCGATGGAGGTGACGGCCTTGACCAGGTTGGGCGGCAGCTCGTCGTAGGTGACGAGCCGGCGCTTGACGCGGTTGGGACCCTCGGAGAGCGAGGTGATGAGCTGCGGCTCGAGCTCGTACGCAGAAAGCTGCTGCCGCGCATCGCCGGAGATGGCGGTCACCATGCCGTTGTCGAAGGAGATGGTGGCGCCCTCCTGCGAGTGATAGGACTGCGGCCCGGGATGCACCGCGATGCTGTCGCCGCTGAGCTGATAGGTGCCCATGGGCGATTGATTGTTGCCGGGCGGCGTATAGCCGGCGGTGCGCAACTGCTGGGCGACGGCGGTGGCCGTGAGCTTCTGGCCGATGCGGACCTCGCGCGGCGCGGCATAGATCCGCGGCGTCTGATTGAAGAGCGGCCGCGACAGGCGCTGATCGACGACTTCCTTGTACTTGTTGGAGTAGTAGCTGAAGGTGATGCCGATGATGAGCAGCGTGAAGGTGAACGCGATGCAGACGACGATCAGCACCGTCTCCCAGAGGGGCTTTTCAGCGATGCTGCGGTTGGGCGGGAGCTTTAGTTTTACTGCCAAGGTAGAAAGTTTCCTGACGATGCCTGCTGCTGCAGACTGAAGAGCGCTTCGGGCGCGAGCCAGCGGGCTGGGATTGAAATGGGGCAAGGCATCCTGATGAGTTTGACGTCGGCGGGGCGGCTTTTCGCGACCGCTTTGACGCAACATTCTCTATGATACGCGGCGGAACGGGGCGGTTGGCGTGGCCAGCAGGATACCTCCGGTCTTAGCTATCGTTCTACGTATAACGCGATGCGTTATACTGCTGAAGTGATCCAAAGCTTTCGTGATCCCGCGACGGAGGATCTATTCGTAAAGCGAAAGAGCCGAAGGTGGGCGGGAATCGCAAAAGTTGCGATTCGCAAGCTGGACATGCTGGAAGCTGCGACCACCCTGAACGATTTAAAAATTCCGCCGGCCAACAGGTTAGAACGTCTGGTCCATGACAGGGCTGGACAGCACAGCATCCGGATCAACGACCAGTACCGTATCTGTTTCGTCTGGAAGGAAGACGGCGCGCACGGGGTCGAAATTGTGGATCTATCACTGAGCCAAATGGAGTAGCGAATCATGATCATCAAGCGGCCAGCAGGGGGATGGAACACGCAAGGCGTTGCGACGCATCCGGGTGAGGTGCTGGAGGAGGAGTTCCTGAAGCCAATGGGCATCAGCCGGCACAAGCTGGCACTGGACACCCACATGCCCGCCACGCGGGTGGGCGAGATCGTGCGCGGACGGCGGGCCGTTTCTCCCGATACGGCGCTGCGGCTGGCGCGATATTTTGGCACCAGCCCCGAGTTCTGGCTGAACCTGCAGCAGCAGTACGATCTGAGCGTGGTGAGAACCGAGCGAAAGGGCCGGATCGAGCACGAAGTTCAGGTGCTCGCCCGAGCTTAGGAAGCTTTGCCGACAGCGTCGCGCAAGGCAGCCGGAACTTCTGCCAGCGGCAGCTCGCGGGTGGCGGATCTGTCGCCTGCGGTGGCGCGTGCGACCAGCTCGACTATGCCCTCCGCCGCTTTTTTGCCGACGTTGATGCGGTAGGGAATGCCTACCAGGTCGGCGTCCTTGAATTTGACTCCGGCGCGCTCGTCGCGGTCGTCGAGCAGGACATCGAAACCAGCCGCTTCGAGATCGCGGGCCAGTTGCTCGCCCTTCGCCAGCAGGGATGCGTCGGTGATGTTGGTGACGGTGACGACGACATCGAAGGGCGCGATGGAGGGCGGCAGCCAGAAGCCGTTGGCGTCGTTCGACTGCTCGATGGCGGAGGTGAGAATGCGCTCCATGCCGATGCCGTAGCAGCCCATGACCGGAGTGACTTCCTTGCCATTGGCATCAAGGACGCGGGCGTTCATGGATTCCGTATAGCGGCAGCCGAGCTTGAAGATGTGGCCGATCTCGACCGCTTTGCCGATCTTGAGCGGCTGCGCCGCAGATGGGGCAGCCCTCGCCTTCGACGGCGTTGCGGATGTCGGCGGTGACGGTGGGGGTGAAGTCGCGGCCGGGGGTGACGTTGCGGAAGTGGTAGTCGAGCTCATTGGCGCCGGCGACCATGTTGGTGCGGCCTTCGAGGGCCTTGTCGAGAATGACGGTGACGCCCTCGCCGAGCGTTTCTTTTGCGGCGATGAGGCCGACGGGACCGAGGTAGCCGGCTGGGCCTTTGAACCAGGTTTCCAGTTCCTCGGCGCCCATGTAGCGCAGCTCGCGCGCGCCAGTGACGTTGAGCAGCTTGGCTTCGTTGACCGAGTGGTCGCCGCGCAGGAAGACGGCGAGCGGCTTCCACTTTCCATCCTTAGCGAGAGCCATGTAAGCCAGCGCCTTGATGTCGTGCTGGGGCAGCATGTTGAGGAAGGCGACGATGTCTGCGATGGCGGCCTTGCCGGGGGTATGGATGCGCTCCGGCTTGCCGTCGCCGGTGGGTGCGAGGTCTTCGACCGGGGCAAGCTTCGAGGTCGCCTTCTCGAGGTTGGCGGCGTAGTGGCACTCGGCGCAGGAGGCGATGAGGTCCTCGCCCGCGTCGCTGTAGACCATGAACTCCTGCGATCCGGAGCCGCCCATGGCGCCGGAATCAGCTTCGACGACGACGAAGGAGAGGCCGCAGCGGGTGAAGATGGCGCGGTAGGTCTGGTCGTGCTTGCGATAGCTTTCGTCCAGGCCGGCGGCGTCGATGTCGAAGGAGTAGGCGTCCTTCATGGTGAACTGGCGCACGCGCAAGCAGGCCCGACTTAGGGCGGGGCTCGTCGCGGAACTTGGTCTGGATCTGGTACCAGATCTGCGGCAACTGCTTGTAGCTGCGCAGCTCGTTGCGCGCGATGGAGGTCATGATCTCTTCGTGGGTCATGCCCAGGGCGAGCTCGGCGCCTTTGCGGTCCTTCAGGCGGAACAGGTTGTCGCCGAAGATGGTCCAGCGGCCGCTTTCTTCCAGGATGTCGCGGGGAAACAAAGCGGGCAGGAAGAACTCCTGGCCGATCTTGTCCATTTCCTGACGCACGATGGCGATGATCTTGTTCAGCGAGCGCTGGCCGAGGAAGAGATACGAGTAGACGCCGGCGCTGAGCTGCCGGACATAGCCGGCGCGGAGCAGGAACTTGTGGCTGGCGACCTCGGCATCGGCGGGCGCTTCACGGAGCGTGGGAATGAAAAGCTGGGACCAACGGTGCATGCGGATAGGGATCTCGTCTTCTTTTGTTCGCTTGCCGGATGATGCGAGCGGTAGCAACAGTGTATCGAAGCAGCTTTCGTCGCCGCGCTTATGATGGGCTGAGCCGGAGAGGGTGCATCCCACTCACAGAGTGCGGGAGGGATTTCGAACGAAATGCGTGGACGATGGAATGTAGTGATGGCGGCGTTCGCTTGCGTGCTTCCGCTGACGATTGCGGCCTGCGGCAACAACGGTCCGCCGGACTTTGCCTTGTCGCTGGCGAGCGGCCAGCCGGCGGCGGCCACGATCACGCAGGGCGGCACAACGCCGGTCATCATTCAGGTCTCCGCGGTGAAGGGCTCGACGGGGAGCATCACGCTGGTGTTGAGCGGGCTGCCGCCGGGCGTTGGTGTTGCGCCGGGCTCGGCGACGGTGGGGATTGGTTCGCCGCAGACGTTCCAGTCTGAACGCCGCGTCTACGGCGCCGGTGACCAGCACGCCGGTGACGCTGACAGCGACCGGCGTTTCGGGGAATCCGCTCAGCTCGAGCTCGATCACGCACACGCAGACGCTGACGCTGTCGGTAACGCTGGCGCCTCCCGCGAATCCATTGGCGCCCTGACGACGGCGCGCTGTGCCATGTCGCTACTGTCGATTAGTGAGCCGGGATGGACGTATCCGTATCCGGCAGCGGGACGTACTCGCCGTCCTTGAAGCGCAGGCGTTCCACGCTGGTGTAAGGGATGGCTGCGGGCACGGCGGGCGGCTGCAGGAGGCTGCTTTCCATGGACGCGCCGCGCCGCAGGCGTCACCTTTGGCGGCGCTTCGAGATCCGGGGGCGGCTGGGTGCCGCTGCCGGTGAGCACCAGATCGTCATAGTCCTGGCCGGGGACATCGACGAGGGCATCGGCTCGCTGCCATGCGTAGCAGGGATCCTGAAGCGGACTCGCAGGACCACAGGCGTCGCGGTTGGTGTAGGCAGTCTCCTGGCTGAAGGCGCGCGCAACGTCCTCCTGCCAGGGCACCAGAATGCTGACGCTGGCGCTGGAGAAGTCAACGGCCTCGGTGTGGCTTTCGAGCCGGATGCCGTGCAGGTCGGTCCCCAGCGTGACCAGCTTGACGCCGGGCGGCTTGCCGTTGCCTCCTGCCAGATCGACGGCGTCGTTTTCGTCTTCGAGCAGCCAGGTGTTCAGTCGGCGGGTGAAGACCGCCATCCCGATCACCGGACGGCACATGATGCACTGGAAGAGATCGTCGCCGGGGCGGCCGGGCTTGTCGCTGCGATGCGGCACCGCCGCGGTGACAACCACATGGCGCGGATGGCCGGCCTGGAGATACCCGGCCTCGAAGATGACGACGATATCCACCGGGTCTTTCGGGGCAAACCAGGAACCGGCAAGGTCAACCGACGGATGATCGGGCAGGTTGGCGCGGGCAGTCTGGGTCGCGGGATCGTAGCGGCCATACCAGTGCGCCATGGCATCAGCCAGGACAAACGGGCGCGGCGCCTCCACGGGAGCAGGTTTGCGCTGGCACCCGCCAATCATCAATAGGGCCGCCACAGAGGCAGCGATGGAACGCGTGCGCCGCACGCCCCCATGCTAGTGCAAGTTGGGATTGTGGTGGGGAAAGAGCGAAAACAGCGAGTCGGCGAGTCGCTTCGGCCGGGATGGCGACGTTTTCCTTTGGCTGACTTGCTGACTCGCCCGGGCAGGGCCCCGCTGACTTGCTCAGATCAGCTCCAGCCCCCACAGATCATGCAGGTGGAGGATGCCGAGTGCGTGGTGCTCGCCGCTTGTGACCACGAGCGAGGTGATGCGGCGCTCCTCCATGATGGCGAGGCCGCGGGCGGCCAGCTCGTCGGGGGCGATGGTGCGCGGCTCGGGATTCATCGCGTCGCCGGCGTTGAGCGTAAGGGCGTTGGGGCCGCGGCTTTCGAGCACGCGGCGAAGGTCGCCGTCGGAGATGATGCCGATGAGGCGGCCGTTGCTGTCGAGCACGGTAGTGACGCCGAGCTTCTTGCGTGACATTTCGTAGATCACCTGGGTCATCGGGGTTTCGGCCGTGACGGCGGGCAGGGCGTCGCCGGCGTGCATCAGATCGCGGACGAAGGCAAGCTTCTTGCCCAGCTTGCCGCCGGGATGCAGCTGCGCGAAGTCCTCCGCGCGGAAGCCCTTGCGCAGCGAGACAGCGATGGCAAGTGCATCGCCAAGCGCAAGCATGGCGGTGGTGGATGCTGTTGGCGCGAGGCCGAGGCCGCAGGCTTCGCTGGGAACGGAGCAGTCGAGCGCGACATCGCTGGCGCGGCCAAGCGTGGAGTCCACATTGCAGCAGAACGAGATGAGCGCATCGCCGACGCGTTTGAGTGTGGCCAGCAGCCGCAGGATCTCCTCGGTTTCGCCGGAGGCGGAGAGCGCGAGGACCAGGTCGCCCCTGGTGAGCATGCCGAGATCACCGTGGACCGCTTCTGCTGGATGAAGGAAGAGTGCGGGCGTGCCGGTGGCAGAGAGGGTCGCGGCGATCTTCTGCGCGATGATGCCGCTCTTGCCCATGCCGGTAACGACGACGCGGCCGCGGCTCTCGCCACAGCGCAGCACCAGTTCAACTGCCGTGGCGAAAGCTGGAGCCATTGCGCCTTCCAGCCGCGTTGCAAGCGCAAACAGACCCTCGGCCTGGGTGCGGATGAGGCTGGCCGGTGTGATGGCGGAATCGGGTGGTTCGGTCATGATTGGAACCCTGGCAGTATACGAATGACGATTGCAGGAGCGTGGGCTTTCGGGCAAGTGGCGGTTCGCGTTACTCCATCACGTAGCACATTCCCGGCTCGTCGGGATCGCGCGGGCGGAAGCCGTAGCGGGCGTAGAGCGAAGCCACGCCCTTGTCCGCGAAGAGATTGATGAATGCGCCCGGCCCTGCATTCTGGCGCAGCCATGCATCCATGGCATCGAGGATGCGTTTGCCCAGGCCGCGCTTCTGGTGTTCGGGCAAGACGGCGATGTCAACCACCTGAAAGGCGGTGCCACCATCGCCGATGACGCGACCCATGCCCACTGCTTTGCCGCTCTGTTCGATGACGACGGCGAAGAGTGTATTGGGAAGGGCGGCGCGTACGATCGCTTCACTGCGCGGAGAAAGCCCGGCGCCGGCGCGTAGTGCGCAGTACTCCTCGACAGTCGGATTGCGTACGACAAGCGTGTAATCGGGCATGGCGTCTGTCTTCGGCGCGTCCATATAGAATCAGAGGTTAGAGCATTTTCATTGTTTCTGTGTGCGGCCAGGTTTCGCGAAGTGTGGCTTTTCTTGACGGCAAAGCGACGTCGGCGATCACCCTATGAAAACCACCTATAGTGAAATGCTCGAACGGAAGGAAACTTTGAAGCGCAATCTTATCGTCATTCTCGTGGTGGTTGTGGCGCTGGGCCTGATGGCCTGGTCGGGATACCAGAATTTGCAACGCCGTCGCGCGGCACAGAGGGCGCAGCCACACGTGACGGTGCTGGACCAGTCAAACCGGACGGTGCAGCAGGACGTGGCCTCCGACGAAGGGCTGCCGAACCTGCGCGGCAAGAAGGCGCCGGCATTCACGCTGAAGACCGAAGATGGCCGCAAGGTTTCTTTGGCTGACTACAAGGGCAAGGCGGTGCTGGTGAACTTCTGGGCGACATGGTGCGTGCCCTGCAAGCTGGAGATGCCGTGGTTTGTAGACCTGCGCAAGCAATACGGGCCGCAGGGCTTCGAGATCCTGGGTGTGAATGAGGATGAGGCGAAGGACCGGCCGCAAATCGGCAAATTTGCCAAGAAGATCGGCGTGGACTATCCGATCCTGATCGGCAACGATGCGGCCGCGAAGGCGTATGGCGGCATCGACGTGCTGCCGACCTCGTATTACATCGGCCGTGACGGCAAAGTGGTCGAAGAGGCGGTGGGGCTGATCTCTCGCGACGAGATAGAAGCGAACATCAAGAAGGCTTTGGCGGCGAGGGATTGATGCAAAAGCGAGTCAGCAGGTCGGCGAGTTGGCGAGTCATCCTTGCGATGTTCGTTGTCGTGGCGGGCATCTGTGTCTGCTTCGCGCAGAAGCTTCCCTGGCAGGACACACCGGAGGCCGGCGGCAAGACGCCGCAGACGGTGCGCTTTGAAGGGCCCGACCAGACCGAGGTCGCGGCGCGCAAGCCGCAGGTGGTGGAGCTGCGCTTTCGTATCCAGGATGGTTACCATATCAACTCGCACACGCCGCACGAGAAGAACCTGATTCCGACCCAGCTGATGGTGGTGGATGGCGACGGCGTAAACGTCTCCGCGGTGGATTTTCCACCGGGCACGGACACCAGCTTTCCCTTTGCGCCGAATGAAAAACTGAGCGTCTACACCGGCACCGTGGCGCTGCGGGCGCATATGACCGTCGCTCCTGGGGGACACCTGCTGCAGGGTGCGCTGCGCTATCAGGCATGCGACGCGAATGCGTGCATGCCGCCGCGCAAGATTCCGGTTGCGATAAGTCTGCTGGCCAAGTAGTACGCAGACTGCGTGATAGCATCCCGGCTATGCACCGCATCTTCTTCGCTTGTTTGCTCGTTCTCGCGAGCGCGCTTCCCCTCCGTGTGTTTGCTCAGGCGGCCGATCCTCAGTCGCCGCAGGCACGCATTGCACAGTTGCTGAACCAGTCGCAGGGCGCATGGACGCCGGCGCAGATTGCGAATATGGAACGGCTGCGCGATGCGGCGCTGAACGATCCGTATGCGCTGACGGAGCTGCGCCATCTGACGGACAATATCGGGCCGCGGCTTGCAGGTTCGCCTCAGGCCCAGCATGCGGTGGAGTGGGTGGCGGATGAGATGCGGGCGCTGGGCGCGACAGTGACGATCGAGAAGACAACCGTGCCGCACTGGGTGCGCGGCGCGGAAACGGCAGAGCTGATCGAGTGGACGGGCATGACGCCGCAGACGACGCAGAAGATTGTGCTGACCGCGCTGGGCGGCAGCGTGGCCACGCCGAAGGACGGCATCAGCGCGCCGGTGGTGGTGGTGGATTCGTTTGCCGAGCTGAAAGCGCTGCCCAAGGATGCAGTGAAGGGGAAGATCCTGCTCTTCAACGAGCACTTCGACAAAGGCCTGGCGGCGCAGGGTCGCGGCGGCGAAGCGTACGGCGAGGCAGTCCTCTATCGCGGAGCTGCACCGAGCGTTGCGGCTTCGCTGGGCGCAGTGGCCACACTGGTGCGTTCGGTGGGCGGGGCGGATTATCGCTTGCCGCACACCGGCATGACGTACTACTCGTCCGGGCTGCCGAAGATCCCTGCCGGCGCCGTGACGGCCGAAGACGCCGACCTGGTGAAGAACCTGACCTCGCAGGGGGAAGTACGGATGCACCTGACGTTGACGCCCGAAACACTGGCGCCGGTGGAGACGGCGAATGTGATCGCGGACTGGAAGGGGACCGAGCATCCGGAGCAGGTGGTGATCGTCTCCGGACATTTGGATTCGTGGGACCTGGCCACGGGCGCGATCGATGACGGCGCGGGCATTGTTGTGTCGATGCAGGCGATTCACCTGCTGCAGAAGCTGGGGATTCATCCGAAGCGGACGGTGCGCTTCGTCGCGTGGATGGACGAAGAGCAGGGCTCCTACGGCGCGCAGACCTACGCGAAGGACCACGCGAACGATCTGCAGAATCATATCGGCGCGATTGAATCCGATCTTGGCGCGGGGCATCCGACGGGAATTTACTTCCAGGGTGGCGCAGCGCTGGATGAATGGCTGAAGCCGCTCTCGCGCGTGCTTGCGCCGATCGGCGCGCCGCTGCTGGAGCGCACTCCCGAGACCGGGGAGGACATCAACGCGATCACGGAGAAAGGCGTGCCCGGCTTCGCGCCGATGCAGGACAGCCGCTACTACTTCAACTATCACCACACGGCGGCGGATACATTTGACAAAGTGAATCCGCGCGAGCTGGGCGAAAATGCCGCGGTGATGGCGGTTACGGCGTATGCGCTGGCGGATGCGGCGACGGCCGCGCCGAGATAGCGATCACACTTCCAGGCCGATGGAGCGCATCAACTGCAGGGCGTTGGTGCTGTCGGCGATGCCGGGAATGAGTTTGTAGTCGAAGTGCAGTTCGCCGGCGCTGAAGCGGTCGCCGAAATGCATGTTCATAGCGCGGCCGTTGAGCGCATCGGCGATCTCTGTAAGCGCCAGGTCGTGCGTCGTGATGAGACCAATTGCATTGCGGGCGAGCAGGCCATGGAGCAACGCTTCCGTGCCCACGCGGCGGTCATGCGAGTTGGTGCCGGAGAGCAATTCGTCCAGCAGGAAGAGCGCGGGCCGCGAGCCGTTTGCGAGGTCGGTGATGCGCTTCAGCCGGCGGATTTCCGCGTAGAAGCGGGAGAGACCGCTCTGGAGGGAATCCTGCACGGTGATGGATGCGCCGACGGCAAGCGGCGCAAGCGCGAAGCTGGTGCAGCAGACTGGCGCGCCGCACTGCGCGAGCACGACGTTCAGTCCGAGGGCGCGCAGCAGCGTGCTCTTGCCCGCCATGTTGGGGCCACTGACGATGATGAGCGCCTGCGCGGCATGGAGCGAGACATCGTTGGGAATTGCAGTGGCGCGCGGCAAGAGAGGGTGCGTCATTCCCTCGGCCTGGACTGCGGGCCCATCGGTCTCGAGCGTAGGGAAAGAGCAGCCGGGCCGCTCATAGGCGAATCCGGCGAGCGAGTTCAATGCTTCGAAATCGCCGATGCTGGCCAGCCACGCTCGCATGCGGCGGCCGTGCCGTCGCCGCCATGTTTCGATGGCGAGCATCGATAGCGGCGTCCAGAAGACGAAGCGGTTGACCAGCTTCACGAACCAGTTGTCCGCGGATTCGAGCCATTCGAGATGGCGTTCCAGCTTCGCGACGGCGCGCGAGGGCGCGAGGCCGCACTGCGTACCCCGGCGCTGATTGCCTGGAGTCGCGGCGATTCGAACGGCTGCGCTTCGTAGACCGCGAGCACGCGATGCAGCGGGCCGAGAAGCGAAGAAATCGCGAGCACATCGGCTGCGGCGCGCTTGATGGCTGCGATGAAGCGCGTCGTGAGCATGACATTCACGAAGCTGAGGAGTACGAACCAGGTGTAATTGCTGGTGGCGAACCAGTAGAACATGCTGACCAGCCAGAGGACGGCCAGCGGTGGCCCGGCATACAGCAGCCAGCGCGGTACGGTGTCTTCACGCGATTCCGCCCAGCGGATGAGCGCCTCGGGTGTGCCTTCGTGGATGGCATCGGCGGCGAGCGCAAGCTGCTCGCGCAGATCGAGCCGTGGAGTGAGCTCGCGAACCGCCTGTTGGCGCTGGATGATCTCGTCTGCCGCGGCAGGATGGAGCAGCCACTCGGCCAGCGTGTGCTGACCCGGCGCGCTTGCGGCTTGCGAGATCAGCTCATAGAGGCTGCCAGCGCCGAAGATGTCGAGATCGCGCGCATAGAGGTGGTTCGGATCGAGAAAGCGCTCGCCTGTATCGGCTTTGCCGGCCCAATAATCGTCAAGCCGCGCAAGCCCGCGTTTGTAAAAAGATTCCAGCCGCGAGGACTGATTTAACCTGCGCAGCAGGCGCTCGTGCGCGATCCAGAGGATGGCGAAGATGAGCGCGGGAACGAGCGCCAACGCAAGCAGGCCGGGATGCGCACGGGCGAGCCAGAGCGCGAAGACTACAGCGACGACAGCGAAGCCGAGTTTGCTGAAGCCGAAGAATCTATCGCGCTGACGCAGGCGCGCCCGCGCAGGACTCAAGCGCGGCGAGCCGGTCGTTATAGACGCGGCGCGCGTCTGGATCTTGCACGTTCAAGCGGGCTGCGGCGCCTCTGCGCTCGGGGCCGGCGCGCTGATGGACGACGCTGTCTGCAAACGGCGCACCACGCGCTCGCGGCCCAGCGCGAGCATGACCGTGAAGAGCGACGGCGCGACGCCTTGTCCGGTGAGAGCGACGCGTGCGCCGTTGATGAGCACGCCGGGTTTCAAGCCCTTCTCCTCGGCAAAGGCGCGCAGTAGTTGCTCGGTCGAGGCTTCGGTGAACTCCGGTGCCGAGTCATAGCGGCCGCCGAGCTCTACCAGCAGGTCGCGGGTGGTGGAATCCTTGAGGAATTTCGTAACCGCCGCGGGATCGAAGGTAAACGTATCGCTGAAGTAGGCGCAAAATGACGTCGCGAAGTCGCGCAGGCTGCGGGCGCGCGGCTTTACGAGGTCAATGGAGGCCAGAATGTCGGCGTCGCTGCGCGCCGGGATGAAACCATTCTTGCCCCATTCCGCCTGGATCAGCGGCAGCAACTCCTGAGCGGCGGAGCGGCGGATCCACTCGGTATTGAACCACGCGAGCTTATCGTTATCGAAAACGGCGTTCGACTTCGAGATGCCATCGAGCGAGAAGAGCCGGATTAATTCGTCCGGGCTGAAGATTTCACGGTCGCGGCCTTCGGCGTCCTTGCCTGCGGCGCCGGGCGACCAGCCGAGCAGCGCGAGGAAGTTGCGGAAGGCTTCGGGCATGATGCCCATGTCCTTGTAGGAAGTGACGGAGGTAGCGCCGTGACGTTTGGAGAGGCGTGTCTTGTCCGGCCCGAGGATAAGCGGCACGTGCGCGAAGATGGGCAGCGGCGCGCCGAGCGCCTGGTATTGCAGAACCTGCTTGGGCGTGTTCGATATGTGGTCCGCGCCGCGAATGATGTGGGTGAGGCGCATGTCGAGATCATCGGCCACGACGGAAAGATGGTACGTGGGGATTCCGTCCGAGCGGAGCAGCACGAAATCTTCGATTTCGCTGTTGGCGAACTCGACGCGGCCGACGACGGCGTCGTCGAATGCGGTGACGCCTCCCTCCGGAACGCGGAAGCGGATCGCCGCGGGCTCGCCGGCTGCACGGCGTGAGGCGCGCATCGGCAGGCGCGATGATGCTGCAGCGGCGGTCGTACATGGGCGGCTTGCCGGCTTCCGATGCGACTTTGCGGCGATGCTCCAGGTCCTCTTTTGTGCAGAAGCACGGATAGGCATGGCCGGAGTCGAGCAGCTTTTGCGCCGTAGCCTTGTAGAGATCGAGGCGTTGCGACTGATAGAACGGGCCTTCGTCCCAGTTCAGGCCAAGCCAGCGCATCCCATCCAGGATGCCTTCGACCATGGCTTCGGATGAGCGCTCGAAGTCGGTGTCTTCAATGCGCAGGATGAAGGTGCCACCGGTGTGCCGCGCGAAGAGCCAGTTGAAGAGCGCGGTGCGGGCGCCCCCCACATGCAGGTAGCCGGTGGGGGAGGGAGCGAAACGGACGCGGGGACTTTCAGGAATGGAAGGCATAATACGATCTGCATTGATGCTAGAGCATTTTCGCGGTTACGGTGTGCCAGCCGGATGCCTCGCGGTGTGGCTTTACTTCCACCCCGCCGACGAAGACCTGTCGTCGGGGACCCGGCTTGACGGAAAAGCCACGTACGCTATCGTGCGCGAGCGTGCACCTACCGTGAAAATGCTAGAACATTCTGCAGGGACTGGCCGTCCCAGGCAACGGCACCGGCGGCGCGGTTCGCTGGGCTCGCTTCCGTTGGTCGCTCGCATCCAAGCTTCGTGGGCGATTGCAAATCATGTGAGGCGCGATGACTGAGGTCGAGTTTGCTGTGCCACAAAGCTGCAATCTGAGCAGTGCCGCTGCATTGATTGAGAAGGCGTGCCGGGGATGCGGCCTGCGCGTCTCCACGCGTTCTACGCTGAGCAGTTATCCGGGATGCATCCACTGGCATGTGAAGCGCGGCATACAGCCCGGCACGCTGGAGGTGACGCTATGGGAGGCGAAGCGGCGGGTGTGGGCGAGCGTGCAGGATAGCCGGCGTGCCGCATGGATCGATGAGGCTCTGCCGCAGGTGAAAGATGCGGTAGAGACGGAGTTGCGCATTGCCGTCTCCTGAGAGGCTGCGTTCGATTCAGCCGCGTAATCAGGGGTTATTCGGATTCGCGGGTGGCGGAGCCGCCGGCGGATAAGCGGCTGGCGGATACGCAGGTGGGTATGCGGGCGGAGGAAACGCGCCTGTCTGTGCGATCGGCACGACCTTCCACTGCGAGAAGGCGAGCACGTACAGGATGATGATGTTCGCCAGCGGGATAAAGAGGAGCAGGGCGAGCCAGGGTGAGAAGCCGGCCTTCTTGAAGATCATCCAGAACGGGATGATGTAGATGAAGATGCCGACAATGGCGAAGATCCCGAAGATCGGCATCAGGTACATCAGGTGCGGATCGGAGAAAGGATTATTCGGATCCATGTGCGCTCCCGAGGCGAGGATGACGCGAGGATACTGGCAAGTCGCGAGACAGACAAGATAAATACCGAGGCGCTTTCAGCCGTCGCCGCGATCGACATCCAGCGGGAAGATGGATTTGAGCACGATCACCAGCAGTCCCAGCACATTCGCCGTCGCGGTGCCCAGCAAAGCGATCAGGACCGCGTCCGAGAGCCGGCCGTGCTGCATTTCTTCGCGCAGAACGATGTAGCCAACGAAAACCAGCCATGCCACCGTGAGCGCGAAAAGGCTGGGAACGAGCCAGCGGCGGAAGCTGAGGAACTGCGCCTTGCGCGCGTCGTCGTACTGGTCGCGCTCCGCAATGGCCGTGGCCAGGCCCGGAGCAACCCCGGCCGCGACGCGCGGCGCAATGGCGGAGGCGCTGGTGTCGGTGAGCGTCTCCGGATCGGGCCTCGTGTCCTGCGACGGAGGCGGTGTCGTGCTCATGCAGCCACCGGCTTCAGCACGGATTTGAAATACGCCTCGATCTCGGCGTCGGGAATCGGAATGAAGCGCTTGCCCGGGTTCTCGCTCCAGGCTTCGGCCCATGGCGTTCCCGGGGCATGCGTCATGATGGAGAGCTCGATGGCGGAGTAGTTGCCGTATTGCTCCAGGATGCGGCGAAAGATGCGGTCGGAGTACTCGGTGTCGGGATCGCCCGGTGGCAACTTGTAGCGGCGGAGCACCAGCTTGTTGCCGTCGACGGCGGCGTAGCGGGCCGGCTCAGTAATTGGCTGCGCGCCAAAGTCCTGGAAGGCGCGATAGACATCCGGCAGCACCGGACCGTACTGCCAGGCTTCGACGGAGCGATCGAGCAACGGCTGGCCAGTCAGCGCAAGATGCCAGCCATGCGCGTAGTAGATCAGCTTCTGCATCTTCATCGGATCGATGGCGAGCTGGCGCTCGCGGCCGAGCTCAAGCAGGCGATTGGCAACAGCGCGGGGATCAAAGGGCATGGCAGGCGGTCCCTTCGGTTCAGGGAAAGTATAAGCGGTCGAACGTGATCCCACGAAAGACTATGGAGCGGTTACGCCGACGGTCCCGAATAGCGTAGAGGCTGCGCGCTTGCGGGAGATGTTGACGAAGACACGTGGGGAAACGAGCTCATGCGGAGTGGCCTTCAGGCCGCATCGGAGCAGCGGCCTGAATCCATTCGAGTATAGAGGCTTGCTGAGCCTTTCGGTTATGTCGTGCTGGGCAGTTTGTGCTGCTGCTCGTGCTGCGCCTTCAGCTCGCGCAGCAGGTCCTCAATCTGGTCTTCGCGCTCCAGCGTAGCGAAGCGCTCTTCGAGCTCCGCCTCACCCAGTTCTCCATCCCGATCTGTACCTGCATCGGCGACGAGAAGCGTCTGCTGCGCGCGGCCGGCGATGGTTGCCTGGTCGATGCGGCCGCGCACCCGCGCCATGGTGCTGGATACGTTGGGGGATGCACCGGCTCCGTTGCCGGCGAGCTTCTGACTGGCACGGGCACGGCGGTGCTCGATGGCCAGCAACTCGCAGCGCGACTGCGTCTCCTGCAGGCGCTGCTGCAGCCGGCTCAGAGCAGTGCGCAGAGTGTCCGTTTCGGTACGCTGATCCGTGAGTTGCTGCGCGAAGCTCACCGCCATCTGCTGATGGCTGATCTGCTGACGCAGCGCCGCGCGCGCGAGGTCATCCTGCTGGCGCGTGACGGCAAGCGCCGCCTTGCGCTTCCAGTTCTCGGCGGACTCCTCGTGCTCGGTCTGCTTTTTTTCGAGCAGATGCTGATCGGCAAGCGCGATGGCCACCTGCGTCTTCACCTGCAGCAGTTGGTTCTCCATATCGAGGATGAGCTGCCGCAGCATTTTCTGTGGATCTTCCGCGCGGTCGATCAGGTCGTTGAGATTGGCGCGAAGCAGAGTTGTAACCCGTTCCAGCAGTGCCATGACGTGACTCCTTTTCTGTTCGATGCCTTGAAAGCAGGCGACCCCGGCCACGACCGGAGCCGCCGCTTGAGTTAGCTTTCTATGGGCGTGGCGCCATTGGGTCGCGCGCGCATGCTCTTCACGTTCGCCATCAGCTCATGCATGTCCATGCCGGAGAGTGCCTCGAAGAGCGCCGGTACCTGCGCGGCAATCTTTGTCAGGTCGCCGGTCAGCTTGTTGGCGCCCACCTGAGCCATCGCCGCCGGTGGAGACAATGGTGATCTTGTCTACCTTGCTGAGCGGTTCGGACATGGCGCGGACAACCTCCGGCATGCTGCTGATGAGTCGATCGACCACGGCAGCCTGTGTCCACTCCTGGTAGGCTTCGGCCTTGACGTTCATGGCCTTGGCTTCCGCCTCGCCCTTCTGGAAGATGACGGCGGCCTCGGCCTCGCCCTGTGCGCGAATCGCCGACGCGCGGCCTTCGGCTTCGATCATCAAGCGGGATTTTTCGGCAGCAGCCAGGTTCTCGATGCGCTGGCGCTCGATCTCCGCCTGCTTCAGCACGGTCGCGATCAGCTCCTTCTCATGGCGCAGAATCTCGGCTTCCTGCACCTTGACCTGGGCCTCCTTTTCAATCTGCTGGACTTTCACCTGCTCGGCGATGACCTGCTGCTGCATGACGTTAGTCTGGATCTCGTAGGCCTTGTCCGCCTGCGCCTCCTGCTTGCGGCTCTGCTCCGTGAACTGCGCCTTCTGGATATCCAGATCGCGTTGCGCCTCTGCCTGCTTGGCGAGGGACTGCGTCTCCGCCAGCACGCGCTCCTGATCGGCGGCAGCCTTGGCAACTGCAGATTCACGCAGCGCGATGGCGCGGCGGATGGCCGTATCGCGCTCCGCTTCGGCGGCGGCGACATCGGCGTCGCGCTTGATGCGCGCAATATCCGGGCGGCCCATGTTGGTGATGTAGTCGTTCTTGTCGCGGACTTCCTTGATGGTGAACGAGATCACCTCCAGGCCCATCTTGCTCATGTCCTCGGCGCAGGTGGCGCGCATGCGCTCGCCTACCATCTCCGGCTCCTTCACGATTTGCTCCACGGTGAGCTGGCCGATGATGCCGCGCAGGTGGCCTTCCATCACCAGGCGGATCAAGCCTTCGCGCTGCGCCGGCGCCTTGGTCAGGAATTGTTCCGCGGCGGTAAGGATGGACTCCCGATCGGAGCGGACCTTGATCTGCGCGACGGCTTCGACCGTGACGGCGACGCCCTGTTTGGTGTAGAGGTCCTGCTGCGGCGCGACATCGAAGGACATCAGCTCGAGCGAAAGCTGCTTGCAGCTCTCGACCATGGGAAAGATGACTGCGCCCGAGCCTTTGATGATGCGTGGCCCACGAAAGCCATATACGATGATGGCCTCGTTGGGACCGGCTTTGCGAAACATCTTGGCGATGCTCGTCATGATGATGAGAAGGAGGACAACGCCCAATCCGATGAAGATAGAGACAATGGTCGGCATAACAATCCTTGCGTTCGAAACACGTGAAGCCAGCGGTACTACATGCGGTTTGCGTCGCTCCTGGCTGTAGCGATGCGCGCCGCGGAGCATGACGCTCCGTGATAGTGACGAACTCGATGCCTCAGCCGGGCGGCGGACCTTCCAGCTCCGACCACGCCCGGACATAGGCGATACCCCGCTCGTAGCGCAGCACGACGACTTCGACATCGCGCGCGATCGGAACGCCTGCATCGCTGCGCGCGGCCGCTGCACGGTGCGCGCCGCCCTGCGAATAAGCAATCTCGCCGGTGCCGCCTTCGCGGATCGGGCTGGAGACACGCGCGAGCACTCCGGTGATCTCCGTGTCTTCCGGGGTCAGGACACGCTCCCGAGGGAGCAGCACGCGCGCGAGAAACCAGAAGATAACGGCAGCGCCGGCGAGGCCGCTGAGGATGGCGATGGCGAAGACACTCAGCCCGAGAACGCCGGTAAAGCGGCGCAGCAGATAGCCGGTCCCGCCGAACCAGCAGAGAAAGGCCATGAGGGTGAAGCCGTTGATCGGCGAGAGGCTACTGTCGTGTCCGCCCGAAGCATGTGTATGCGAGTGGCCGAGATGAAAGTGGCCGCCGTGAAAATGGCCGAAATGCAGATGTCCGAAGCCTCCGAAAAACGTAAGCAGGGCGAGCACGAATCCCACGCCAAAGCAGACGAGATACCAGTCTTGTGCGTGCATAGGTCATCTCCTCTCTTTCGTATTTGGGCTGCCGTTGTGTGCGCCGCGGCGGTCTGTGTTGTGCTGCGCATTCTTGCGTCGCGGCGCCAGTTCCGGCCGCAGCACTTCAAGCAGCCGGTCGGCGAGCGACGGCGTTTCGAGGATGGCGGCCAGTAGCAGCAGGCAGCGGCGTGTGTCGTCGTGCTGGGCCGCGGTCAGCAGCGCGCGGCGCAGATCCGGATCGCGGCGAAAGCGCTCTGCCCCGGCGATCAGCCACAGGTCAAGCTTGTCCTCGTTCGCGCGGGTATGCAGCGTGCGCGCCTCGGAGAGCAGCTCGGCATGGTAGCCCTCCGGGTCATCGACCAGGTAGCCGGGGTGCACCTTGAAAAAACGCGCCAGCAGCAGGCGGCTGGTGTTGGTCAGGTGGGGGCGCGCGCCGCTCTCGATTTGCGAGAGGTAGGACTGGCTCATCGCCGTGCTCATCTCCGCGCGGATGGCGCGGACCAGCTCCTGCTGGGTCATCGCGCGGTCGAGTCCGCGAAGGGAGCCTTCGACTTCGCGGAGGTAGCGGATTTTCTCGCCGAGTTTCATATTGCAATCCGCAATAACAATATCGCAAATTGCGATATATGCAAATGATCTTTGGTAATGTATTGGATTGACCAACTTGACCAACTTGATGTAGTGTTTTCTGTATGGGAAAGGCTCTCAACATCTACGAGGCGAAGACGCACCTGTCGGCGCTGGTGGAGAAGGCCGCACGGGGCGAGGAGATCGTGATTGCCAAAGCGGGCAAGCCGATGGCGAAACTGGTGCCGCTGGAGCCAAAGACACGGGCGCCGCGCAAGTTCGGCCAGAATGCGCTCAAGATTACTTACATCGCGCCGGATTTCGATGCCCCACTGCCGGATGACATCCTTCAGGACTTCTACGGCCCGATTGAGCCGGAGCGGTAATGCCGGATTACACTCCGGCGTTTCTGATCGATACCCACGTACTGATCTGGCTCGATCAAACCCCGGACCGCCTCTCGGACCACATTCTTGGGACTGCTGCGCGATCCACAGCATGAGGTCTATTGCAGCGTGGCGTCGCTGTGGGAGATTGCCATCAAGCAAAACCTCGGCAAGCTTGAAGTGCAGGCTCCGCTTCCGGGCATGCTGGAGCAGTATGGATTTGCAGAACTCCCGGTTACGGCCCGCGATGCGGAAACAGTGCGCACGCTTCCGCTGCATCATCGCGATCCGTTCGACCGGATGCTGATCGCGCAGGCAACGGCGCGGAACCTGGTGCTGGTCAGCGGCGACCGTCAGATGCTGGCGTATGAAGTTGCGATCTTGAGTTGCTGAGTTTCAGCGCAGCGGCACGCCATCCAGTTTCGTAAGCCGCCCGACCGGATATAAGCCGAGCTTCGGATCCGCCCAGGGCGAGTGGTCGTAGAAGAATTCCAGCCGCGCCCGCGGGCTTGCCGCGAACTTCGGATCGTTCTCCACCCGCTCTTCGAACTCGGCCTTGAGTTTCGGGTCCTTGGCCATCATCTCGCGCGCCAGCTTCTCCAGCACATACGGCTCACCGTATTCCTTCTGCTCGAAGATGGGATCGAAGGCGTTCCATGCCATCGCGGAGTCGGGCGCCATCGGCTCCAGCCACGCCATGGCCACATGCGAGAGGCGCTGGTTCAGCTCGACGACAGCCGAGTTTGCCGGAAATGTCATGGTCTCGGTGACGAGTGTGCACTGCGGCGGCTTACCCGGATGGCCGTTGCTGCCTTCGCCGCGGAACATCGGGTGATGGCCTTCAAAGGGCGGTTGTTCCCAGTTGCCGTCGCGGCAGCGATAGGTCTCGACCGGCGCGGTCCATAAGGCGCTGGTGCGGTGGATGACGACCTGGTGTGCGGCGAGCACGTCGATGACATGTGTCCACTGCGGGGGAATGATATAGGCGGCCGGGGGAACGGCGGAGACGGCGACCTTTGCTCCGGTCTGCAATGGGAGCGTCACGTTCCAGGGCTCGTGCGAGTACTGGACCCACATGGCGCCGGAGACGGCGCTCAGCTCACGGGTGTATTTGTAACCGCGAAAGAGAAATGGCGTGGTCTGCCCCGACCAGGTCAGCTTGAGCGGGTAGGCAACATCGCTCAGCGGATGCGCGCCAAGCTGTTCGGCTTCACGGTCTGCCGCGGCGTTCAGCGCGATCAGCTTGTCGGCATCGCGGTTCACGACCTCGAGGAGTGCGCGCAGCAGCTCGTAATTTCCAGTGACGCGCGTTTTGTAGTCCTTGAGCATGTGCATCTCGACCAGCATTGCGGGCCGGTTTTCGAGATTGATGTAGCTGGTGGAGAAGCGCGGGACAAAGGCATCGAAGCCGAGGCCCTTGGACGGATCGTTGTCATCCACCAGCGAGATATACGTCGGAGAGGCAATGTGGCCCGAAGCATCCACCTGCTGCTCGAGATCGGGGATCACCCTTTCCGCGAGCCACTGTCCGGTCTCTGCGTGAAGCGTAGGGAAGTGCTCGATGGTGAACGTGACGTCATATTGAAAGTCGGCGCCATCGGTTACATGATCGTCGACGAAGAAGTCCGGCAGCCAGCGATGAAACATGGCCATAAATGCGCGCGTCTCCGGCGTGTCAGCCTTCATGTAATCGCGATTCAGATTGAGATTGGAGGCGTTGCCGCGCCAGCCCATTTCTTCCGGGCCGTTCTGGTTGATGCGGTTGTAGGGCGAGCGCCGCTCATGGCCATCGGCGTTGTAGATCGGAATGAAGACGAAAACCGCGCGATCGAGCAGCGCCGCCTGCTTGCCGGTGATGACCATGTCGCGCAAGAGCGCGAGGCAGCTGTCCTTGCCATCCATCTCGCCAGCATGAATCGCGTTCTGCACCAGCAGGATGGGACGCTTTGCCGCGTGCAGCTTGTCGGGATCGAAGATGCCGTCCTTCGAGGCGATGACGATGTCGAGCTCGCGGCCTTCGCCGGTCTTGCCGAAGGGCTCAATGCGAACCTGCTGCGGCCGGGCGGCGGCAATGCGATGCAGGTATGCCATCGTGGCCGCGTAGTCGGGCGTCGTGCGGTAGTTGGATTGCTCGGCGGGCGTGGCCCAGTCGTTCGATGAGGCGGTAGTTTGGGCGAAGAGTGCAGGAGTGAGAAGAGCGAGAACTGCAAGGAGCGGCGCGCGCATGGCTCCAAGGGTAGCAAGTTGCGAATTCGCAGCTTTCTCCTATACTGAAGGCCCCCAAGATTAAATCCAGATACATTCCTTGAAAACAGGTGCGCTCCCAAATGCTGAAGCGACTCGTGGTGTGTTGGGTTCTTTCTGTGTGCGCGACGGCAGCCGCATCCGCGCAGGTCTATGCAACGCTCGTGCTGGCGCATGGGCATATCTGGACCGAGAACCCTTCCCAGCCGGAGGCGGAAGCGGTTGCCGTCTACGGCAACCGGATTCTGCGCGTCGGCACATCGGAAGACGTGCTTCGCCTGGCAGGGCCGGCTACTCGCGTGATCGAGCTACACGGACGCCGTGTGGTTCCTGGCTTCAATGATGCGCATGTGCACTTCGTGCCTGGCGGCCAGGGTCTGGCCGGCGTGCAGCTTCGCGACGCGACATCTCAGGCGGAGTTTCGTCAGCGCATCGCCAGCTTTGCGCGAACGCAGCCCGATGGCGCCTGGATCGTCATGGGCGAATGGGACCACGAGCGCTGGACGCCCGCCGTGCTGCCAACCCACCAGTTGATCGACGATGTGACGCAAAAGAACCCTGTTTTTGTCGAGCGCCTGGACGGCCACATGGGCCTTGCCAATGCCGTGGCCATGAAGCTCGCCGGAGTTGACCGCAATACGCGCGACATTCCCGGCGGCGTAATCGTGCGCGATGCGGGCGGCAATCCTACCGGCATGTTCAAAGATGCGGCAATGGAGCTTATTTACCGCGTCATTCCGCCGCTTTCTCTTGAAGAGACCGAGACGGCCATCGTTGCGGCGGAGCGCGAAGCTGCACGGAACGGCGTGACCAGCGTGCAGGACATGGCCGGGAGCACGACTGACACCGGCGGCCCCGATCGGCTCCGCGCCATGCAATCACTGGAACGCGAGGGCCGGCTCACCGTCCGGATTTCAGAAAACCTACGCCTGCTCGACTGGAAGTATCCGGCGGGCAGCGGCATCCAGGCCGGGTTCAGCGATGGGCTGATACAGATCGGCGGACTGAAGACCTTTGCCGACGGCGGCCTCGGCGCGTCCACCGCGTGGCTCTTCTCGCCCTATGCCGATGCGCCCAATACCAGCGGCCTCGCCAGCGACGAGCTGCAGCAACCGGAGCAGATGTATGCCGATATGAACGGCGCCGATAAGGCTGGGCTGCAGATCGCCATTCATGCCATCGGCGACCGCGCCAACCGCACGATCCTTGATATGTATCAGCGCCTCGAAAAGGAAAACGGATCGCGCGACCGCCGGCTGCGTATCGAGCACGCGCAGCACCTGACTGCCGCGGACATTCCGCGCTTCGCCAAACTGCATGTGATCGCATCCATGCAGCCGTATCATGCCATCGATGATGGCCGTTGGGCAGAGAAACGGCTTGGCCCCGAGCGCATTCGCTATGCATACGATTTCCGCTCACTGATCGATTCAGGCGCGAGGCTTGCCTTTGGCTCTGACTGGCCGGTTGCGCCAATGGAGCCCCTCATGGGCATTTACGCGGCGGTTACGCGCCGGACCTTGGATGGCAAAAACCCGAATGGTTGGGTGCCCGAGCAGAAGATCACCGTGGAGCAGGCAGTTCACGCCTATACGGTGGGCGCGGCGTACGCGCAGTTCGATGAGAAGCAGAAGGGTTCCCTCGAATCGGGCAAGCTTGCCGACATAACGGTGCTCTCACGGGATATCTTCCACATCGACCCGATCGAGATCGAGAATACGCGGGTGGAGCTGACGATCTTCGACGGCCGCGTCATCTACGACGCAACCGCCTCACAGTAGCCGTAGCTGCCTGATGAGCGTTACATCAAAGACGCGACTGCGCACTCGGCGGGCGACACTCTCTTGCCGGAGGCACCGCGAACTCGACGCCACATGCTCGCGATCTCTGTTCTGAAAACGATCACGGACAGCGCGGTACAGGCGCCCAGGCAATCGGCAGCGAGCCCGATATTGTCAGGCGGCACGGATTCGGCAAACACAAAGGTCAGCCGAACCGATATGAGGAAGGCTGCGCAGAGCAGCAGAGGCCATCTGCGGCGGCTTAAGAATAAGAAGACAACGCACAGGGCGGCGCTGACACCGACGCCGGTCCAGTCCGCGGGATTCGCCGGCGCGAGCGAGGCCATCTCATCCCACAGCGCCGTGCCGGTCACCAGCGCCAAAAGGAAGAGAACTCCAAAAGGCACCTCGAGGCGGTCCCGCGATTGCAGAATGCTGCGCATGCGGGAATCAGGGCCGGGGGAGTGGGGGATAGAGCGCGTCATGCCGCGACTCTAGCGGCCAGCTTCGGAGGCCGCCATCACCGATCGGTTCTTACCGATACCGCATTCGGGGGAGCGGTTACGTAATGTCCTCAGTATCGAAGACTTTTACCTTCACCTTCGGCCGCTGCGGCGAGCCGCCATGCACCTCGGCGAGCAGATCGCGTACCACGTCTTCAAGATGCCGCTGGCTTTCCATCACCGCGGTCATCGTGTTGATTTCTTCGGGATCTTCCACCTTTTCGAGCAGCACGGTTGCATGTGCCTGTGCAACGTGGTCCAGGCCCAGGCCTTCCGGCGTCTTGGCTTTGATGGAAACCGCTTTGGTGTTGATGTTCAGCAGGTCGGCCAGGCGTTCGCGGATCTCGCCGGCGATAGGCGAAATCTTCGGCCGGGCCAGGACCAGCGTGGCATCCAGGTTCACGATGCGGTATCCGGCGTGCTGAATCTCCTCCAGCGCCAGGTTGAGGAAGATGGTCGAATCCGCGTTCTTCCAGCGTTGATCGCCGGGCGGAAAGAAGGTGCCGATATCGCCGGCCGCCACCGCGCCGAGCAGGGCATCGGTGACTGCGTGCAGCAGCACGTCACCGTCGCTGTGGCCTGCCAGGCCCTCCGGATGCTCGATGGCGACTCCGCCGATGCGCAGCGGGACGCCGGCCTGAAAGGCATGTGAGTCCCAGCCGTGTCCGATGCGAATGTCCATGAGAGCCTCTCTTTCTTGGCGCGCTGCGCCGGCCGTCTGTGCCGGCTTTTTTGCGCTACGCCGTCTGGCGGCGGGCGAGATAGAACTCGGCAAGCTCAAGGTCGCCAGGCTGCGTGATCTTGAGGTTCGCCGCCGTGCCGGGCACCACCGCAACTTGAGTGCCTGCCCGCTCGACCAGGCTGGCCTCGTCGGTGCCGGCAAAGCCGTCGGTTTCGGCCTCGGCAAAGGCGCGTTTCAGAATCGACCAGCGGAATCCCTGCGGGGTCTGCGCCTGCACCACGTACTCACGTGGGATGGTGGTGCGGATGATCGCGCCGTGCGCGGTGCGCTCCACCTGCTTGATGGTGTCAATGGCGGGCATGCCGACGATGGCCGCGCCGTGCTCGGTGACCGCTTCGATGGTGCGCGCGATGGTGGCCGGGTCGATCAGCGGTCGAACGGCGTCGTGCACCAGCACGATGTCGTCGTCCTCCGCATGGACCTCCGCAAGAGCCCGGCCGACAGATTCCTGGCGGCTGTCGCCGCCCTCGACGACCGTGACGCGACCGGCGAGGTGGTGTTCGGCGACGATGGCCTGCACCCGCTCGATCTCGCTGGGCCGGACGGCGACAATGATGGCGCTGACCTGAGGCACCGCCGCAAAGGCGCGCAGGCTGTGGATCAGAATCGGGACCCCGGCAAGATCGAGAAACTGTTTGGCGGCATTCGGTGCAACCTGCCCCGGCGCCATGCGGGTGCCGAGGCCCGCGGCCGGAAGAATCACGAAGACGCGCATAAGAAGTTGAGTATACCGGTGCCGAGCAGTGCCCTGCGACGGGTCGCGGTGCCGGCGTTCAGGCTCGGACCGTCAGCCACGGAGCAGCCCATTGCCCGCGCAGGCTACTCACTCGCAGCGCATCTTGTGTACGGCGCAACAACGGATCTGCTGTGCCGGGCGACTCGCGCGGCTGCGTGACGATCTTCGGATTGGAGAAAGAGGCCGCAGATTTCCGCGGCCTGCTTTTAAACCTTGGCGGCAAAGACGCCGTCGAAGGCGCGGCGAACTCCGATGAAGACAATGATCCAGAGCACGGCCGTAAGCAGTCCCGGCCCGATGCCCGCGGGCGCCATGGTGGCGTGAAATAGCAGGATGTTCACGATAATGGGTCCCAGGATAATGAGAGCGATAGGTACGTAGCGACCGGCAAGCATCAGGATGCCGCCGATGACCTGCAGCCCGGAGATGGCAAGGACGTAATGTGAGGCGACCAGCGCGCCGAGGTATTGGCCGGCCAGCACCCGGAATAGGTGGCGATGGAAGGAAGTGCAGGAATCCATTGAGGCCGAAGAAAACAAAGATGAGGCCCAGCAGGATGCGTGCGATGAGGACAGCGATCTTCATAGGGTCTCCATGGTGAACAGGTTTCAGATGTCAGGACTCAGGCAGCCGTCGCGCGAATTTGCTGGAGTGCAGGCTGCAGGAGCGTCACACGATCGACCGCGCCGGACATCAACTGCGATACGCCGCCGACCGCAATCATGCGAACGTCTGTGATCCCGATAAAGCCGAGTATTGCCTTCAGGTACGGTTCTACAAAATTCATGGCTGCGGCCGGGCTCTCCGGCGAATACACGCCACCACTTGCTATCAGCAGAGTAGCCTTCTTGTTCTCCAGCAGACCTTTCGGCCCTCCCGCACCGTAGCTGAACGTGCGGCCGGCGCGGACGACCTGGTCGATCCAGAATTTCAGCGACGGAGGAATAGAGAAGTTATGCATGGGAACGCCGATGACGATCTCGTCGGCGGATTCAAGCTCCTGGATTCGCTCTTCGGAATGCGCAAGCAGGGACTTCTGTTCGTCTGTGCGCGCATCGGCCGGGGTATAGGCTGCGTGGACCCAGGGCTGATTGATGGGAGCAGAAGGCTCCGCAGCCAGGTCACGGTAGATCACGGTACCGTCCGGGTGGACGGCCTTCCAGGTTGCGGCGAATTCCCGGGTGAGTTCCCGGCTAATGGAAGTTTCGAGCGGGCTGGCGTCCAGATGGAGTAGTGTCGGCATAGGTTTGAATCTCCTTAACGACATATGTCGTCAAAACAGCATGTGTCGCCTTATGAGACGACAGTTGTCGTTTAAGTGATTCAGAAAAAGATTTGGGACGTTTGTTATGCCGATTTCCGACTGTGAGGTACGCGACCCAAGAATCCGCAGGACGCGCCAGCTTCTTCAAGAGGCTCTCCTGCAACTCCTTGGATCGAAACCGTTTGACGATATTTCCGTGCAGGATATCGCCGACGCTGCCACGCTGAATCGGGCCACCTTCTACGACCACTACACGGACAAGTTCTCGCTGCTGGAAGCGCTGATTGCCGGCGGCTTCCATAAAATGCTGCACGAGCGCTCCGTGCGCTATGACGGCACGTGCCCTTCGGCTGCCCGCGCCATCATTCTGGCTGCTTGCGACTACCTGGCGACTCTGCGTGACTCCCAGACCGGGTGCCAGCGCCGCAGCAATGTCGAAGCTCTGGAGGATGCCGCGATGATCGCCGCAATCCGGCGGGTGCTGGCGGAGGGCATGGCGAAGCACACCTCGCTTCCGGAAGAGCGGCGCGCCATGCAGTCTGCCGCGGCAAGCTGGGCAATCTACGGGGCTGTAAAAGAATGGCTGAATATGCTGGATCGGCCGCCAGCAGAGGCGATTGTGCCGGAGATCGTGGCCCTCGTGACGCCGCTTTTACTCGACGGCAGTAAAGAGCATGCTGCGCCGGCCCATGATCTTGCCGCACAAGTCAGCTAGGGCGGCGAGAGGCGGTGCACCATGAGCGAGATCGGCAGCCCGACACAGATAATATGCGTGACGATCGCGGTCACAGAGTAAGTCAGGGTCACCGGGCTGCGGTGCAGACGCGACAGCGGCATGACCACCCAGTACATGAAGCCATAGACGACAAGCGCATATCCGATGCCCGCCAGCCACGGGTGTTCAAGCAAAGCGGGAAGCATCCGGCTTGCCGCATAGAAGACGGCTGCTGCCGTGAAAGCTACCAGGAAGTGGAAGGCGAGGCCGAGCGCGCCTGTCGTCCATCCGTGCTGAAAGGATGACGGTCCGAGCAGTCCGCTCGCGATGCCCTGCAAGAGGCGCAGCGGGCGGACGCCTTTGGGCAGCCAGGTCAGGAAGGCGGCTGAAATGTCCATGACGCCGCAGAGCAGACCGGCGGCGAAGATCGCGCGGGGTGCAGGCGAGACGCCCATCATCGCAGTGCCGCTGCCGGCCACCTAGCCCTCGACGGATTCGACGTAGAACATCTCGTTGGTGGTGCGGAAGCCGTTGCTCTCGTAAAGGGCGCGGCCGGCGTCGGTGGAGTGCAGGGCGACAACGCGCACCCGACGGCGGCGAGCTTCAGCCAGCGCAAGCTCGATCAGGCGGCTTGCAATGTGCTTCCGGCGGTGCGCCGGCTCTACATAGACGTTCAGCAGATATCCGCGGTGAACCGATGTCGGATCGAGCGGATGTGGGGGCCAGTCGAGAAGCATCAGGCCGCTGCCGCCGATCACGTCGCCGGCATCGTCCAGCGCAAGCCAGCCCATGTACTTGCCGGACTGGAGCTGGTCGGTGACCCAGGGGTGAAAATGCTCCTCCATCACGTCCAGGATCCGGTTGTCCGAGCGGCCTGCATCCACAAACATACGCCGGCGATGGCGGGTGATGATGGCGGCATCTGCGGCGGTGGCGGCGCGGGTAGCGGGCATGCCTGTGAGTATAGACCGCAGCTTGCCGGTTCCGAGCCGCGAGCATCCGACGCATTCCCCTTACACTGGGTGCGCGATGGCACAGACGCGACAGCTCGGCTGGGCACGGCATTACTTTCAGCCGGGAGACCGCGTTGCTGTGGCGGTTTCAGGCGGCGCGGACTCCGTGGCGCTTCTGGTCGCGATGGCGGACGCGCGAAGCGAAACGGGAATCGTGCTCTCCGCTATCCATGTGCATCACGGATTGCGCGGCGCGGAGGCGGATGGGGATGCGCAGTTCGTCGCCGACCTGGCGAAGCAGCTCGACGTTCCGCTGCGCACGGAGCATGGCGATGTTGCGGCGCTCGCGGCGGAGCGGGGCCGCGGTATCGAAGAGGCGGCACGCGCGCTGCGCTATCGCTGCTTCGATGAGCTGATTGCCTCCCACAATGTCCATGCCATTGCCACTGCGCACACACTGGACGACCAGGCGGAAACCGTCCTGATGAAGCTGCTGCGCGGCGCCTGGACGGAGGGTCTGAGCGGCATCGCGCCTGTGGTGACGGTGGAGGGCGGACGGATTGTGCGGCCACTGCTTGCGGTGAGCCGCGCCGAGATCGTCGCGTATCTGGAGGGGCGAGGCCACCCGTGGCGGGAGGACAGCACGAACCAGGAGCTCACCTTCACCCGCAATCGGGTGCGCTACATGCTGCTGCCGCAAATGAAGGAATTTCAGCCGAGGATTGCCGAGCAACTGGCGCACGTGGCCGCAGTAGCACGTGACGAAGAGGCATGGTGGTCGCGTGAGCTGGCGCGCGTGCTGCCCGGTATCCTGCTGCCCGGTAAGGCAGTGCGCGGCGGCGGCCGGGCAACGTCCACCCGGCCGGGCGAGGCGGGTGTCGCAATGGAATTGGAGCGGCTTCGCGCCATGCACCCGGCATTGCAGCGGCGTGTGCTACGGGCGGCCGCGGAGCAGGTGGGCGCCGGACTCAATTTCGACCAGACCGAAGCATTGCTGGCGCTGGCGAGCTCAGAAGAGCGCGCGGGCAAACGCGGCAAGATCGAGCTGGGGGCCGGGGTAACGGCCGAGCGCACGATACGGGAGCTGCGAATTGTTCGGACGCCGGTTGAGAGTGACGGCGCACTCCCCGAGCTGGCAGTGCCGGTGCCCGGCGTGCTGGAGGCCAATGAGTATGGCTATCGCGTGATCACAGGCGGCGGCCTGCCGACCGGAGAGACGCTGGTGCTGCGCACGCCGCGCGCGGGCGACCAGATCCGGCTGCCCCGCAGCCGCGGGGTGAAGACCGTCAAGGAGGTGCTGGAGCGGCGTGGAATTTCTGCGGCGGAACGGCGACTCTGGCCCGTGCTTGCAATCGGAAACGGCATCCTATGGATGAGGGGAGTGGAGGTGGAGTGGACGCCGGGCCTGCAGATCGCCGTAGAACCATTGCGAGAACCGGAGGGTCTTCCGGTGCTTGAGCCAGCGCAAGAACCCACTTAGACTTCCCGTTTCGGCAACTGGCAAAACTAAAGTTTCGAAGAGATCGATTCTCCTGGCAGGTTTAAAAGTGTTCCACGTGGAACATCCGGAGTGGCAAAGCCGAATGTTCCACGTGGAACATCCGAGGGCCAAGGGGTCGAGAGGGACCTGCCCCAAGGTAATGAGGTTTTTGCTGCCGGGTTAGGCATTTCCTTGCTGTCCGTCACAGGGCTCGGAGTAGAATCCTGGATACGGTCACCGGAGCGTGAGCGGCTGGCTATCAGATTTCAGGATGCTGCAGGCCGGCTGATGCCGGAAGTTGCACCCAAGGCCGGCTTCGCACGTCTAATTCCTAAGGAAACGCATCGGATTGCTTTCCGGGCAGTGGATCCCGGTCAAACGGCGCATCTTTAGGGATGCTGCCTCCGTGATGTGAGAGAAATGAGGATTTTTTCGTGAATTCGACGGTCAAATCGATACTCTTCTGGGTCTTCATTCTGGCCTGCCTGGTCTTGCTGTGGCAGATCGTCCAGAAGAGCACGAGCAACGGCAAGGACCAGGAGATTTCCTTCTCCA
This sequence comes from uncultured Acidobacteriaceae bacterium, assembly GCA_963790555.1. Lineage (GTDB taxonomy): Bacteria > Acidobacteriota > Terriglobia > Terriglobales > Acidobacteriaceae > KBS-83. Next base: position 283,926 of record CAWBPB010000007.1, read on the forward strand.
CGTTCATGGACGATGCCCGCCAGGGCCAGGTTCAGGATGTGACCATCAACGACAACACGGTGACCGGTCACTTCCGCAACAATAAGGACAACGGCTTCCACACCACCGTGCCGGCAAATTACCCGGACATGTACAAGACCCTGCAGGACAACAAGGTCTCGATCACGGTGAAGAACACGCAGGGCAGCGCGTGGTGGCCCATCCTGCTTCAGCTTTCCCCAATCCTGATCATCGGCGCCGTCTGGTACTTCATGATCCGCCAGATGCAGAGCGGCGGAAACAAGGCGCTGTCGTTCGGCAAGAGCCGCGCGCGGCTGCTTTCCATGCAGCAGAAGAAAGTCACGTTCAAGGACGTGGCCGGCGTGGATGAAGCCAAGGAAGAGCTGAAGGAGATTATCGAATTCCTGCGCGAGGCGCAGAAGTTCCAGAAGCTCGGCGGTCGCATTCCCAAGGGCGTGCTGCTGGTCGGGCCTCCGGGCACCGGCAAGACGCTGCTGGCACGCGCGGTCGCAGGTGAGGCGAACGTTCCATTCTTCTCCATCTCCGGCTCGGACTTCGTAGAGATGTTCGTCGGCGTGGGCGCGAGCCGCGTGCGCGACCTTTTCGAGCAGGGCAAAAAGAACGCGCCGTGCATCATCTTCATCGATGAAATCGACGCCGTGGGACGCCATCGCGGAGCCGGTCTGGGCGGCGGTCACGATGAGCGCGAGCAGACGCTGAACCAGTTGCTGGTCGAGATGGACGGCTTCGAGTCCAACGACGGCGTGATCCTTGTCGCAGCCACCAACCGGCCCGACGTGCTCGATCCGGCGCTGCTTCGCCCGGGGCGTTTCGACCGCCGCGTGGTGGTGGGACGTCCGGATGTGCGCGGCCGTGAAGAGGTGCTCCGCGTCCACTCGAAGAAGGTTCCGATCGCGGATGATGTCGATCTTCGCGTGCTGGCTCGCGGAACACCGGGCTTCTCCGGCGCCGATCTGGCCAACATGGTGAACGAGGCCGCGCTGACCGCTGCCCGGTCGAACCGCAAGGCCGTCCACATGTATGACTTTGAGCTGGCAAAAGACAAGGTCCTGATGGGCGCCGAGCGCAAGTCGATGCTGCTGACCGATGAAGAGAAGCGGGTGACGGCGTATCACGAGGCCGGCCACGCGCTGGTCGCTGCCCTGCGCGCGCATGCCGATCCGCTGCACAAGGTCACGATCATTCCGCGTGGGATGGCGCTGGGCGTCACGATGCAGTTGCCTACCGACGACAAGCACACCGTCACCAAGGACTATCTGGAGACGCAGCTTGCTATCCTGATGGGCGGCCGTTGCGCTGAGGAGATTTACCTCAAGCAGATGACGACCGGAGCCGGAAACGACATCGAGCGCGCATCGGAGCTGGCGCGCAAGATGGTGTGCGAGTACGGCATGAGCCGGCTGGGTCCGCTCACCTTCGGCAAGAAGGAGGAGCAGATCTTCCTGGGCCGCGAGATCGCACAGCATCGCGATTTCTCCGAGGAGACAGCGCGGCAGATCGACAGCGAGGTCCGCAACCTGGTGGACGCGGGCTATCAGTCGGCGTACAGCATCCTCGACCAGAATCAGCCGATCATGCACCGGCTGGCGACGGCGTTGCTGGAGCGCGAGACGATCGACGCGAACGAGATCAAGATGCTGATCGAAGGGCGCGAGCTGCCGCCGCTTAACCCGCCGTCGAACGGTTCGGCCAGCGGCGATCCGGAGGTGAAGGTGCTGAAGCCGGAGCCAGGCCGCGGAGCAGGTTTCCCGGAGGGTAGTCCTTCGCCTGCATAGCACGATCCGAATCATCAACCGGACGGCCGCTCTTCCAGAGCGGCCGTCTTCTTTTGCACGGCAGACACTCTGCGAGAATGACTGCAGCATGCACCGCGCCCTTCGATTGCTTTCCGCTTCCGTTGCCTTGCTGCTTCTAAGCGGCTGCGGTTATCACACGCTGGGGTCGGCGGCGCATATTCCGGAGGATGTGCATACGATATCGGTGCCCTTCTTTGAGAACCGGACGCAGTTCTCGCATACCGAGGTCGCGCTGACGCAGGCGACGGTTCACGAGCTGAACACGCGGACGAAGTTCCATGTGCTGCCGCGCGAAGATGCAGGCGACGCGGACGCTGTGCTGAAGGGAACTGTTCTGAGCGAGACGATCGTTCCGTACACATACAACGTGACCAGCGGCCAGTCGTCGAGTTACATGATCACGCTCACGGCCAGTGTCTCGCTCACCGATCGAGACGGCCGCGTGCTCTACCGGCACGATGGATACATCTTTCATCAGCAGTACGAAGCTACATCGGATCTCGCGACATTTGTGCAGGAAGATTCCCCCGCCGTGGCGCGGCTCTCCAGAGACTTTGCCCAGTCGCTGGTGAGCGATATGCTGGAGTCGTTCTGAGCAGCCTGCGACATTTCCGGGACCAAGAGGCCGCTTGTGGCTAGCGGACTGCGCAGTTTTGCGTCTTCAGACCGCTTCATTGCGGAGATCGAAGCGTCGCGCCAGGGCGGAGCACTGCGGCCAGGATATGTACTGCTTGGCGATGAGATGTATCTCTACGAGCGCTGCCGGCGCGCCGTTCTGGATGCATTGATCGATCCGGCCATGCGCGATTTCTCGCTGGCCGAGATCGACCTGGCCGAAACCAGCATCTTCGAGGCGCTCGATCGCGCGCAGACGCCGTCGCTGATGGCGCCATTTCAGATCTTGTTTCTGCGCAATGTGAAGACACTCTACGGCCGTGGTTCGAAGAAGGACGAGTTCGCCGCACTCGATGGGTACGGGCGCTCGCCGAATCCGCAGGCTCTGCTGATCTTCGTTGCCGATCATCTGCATCTTCCCGCCGACCTGCGGCGCATGGACATGCAGGACAAGGACCGCTATGAGCGCATCCGCGAGACGCTCGGCGACTGGTGCGGCATGGTGGAACTGGTACGAGTGGAAGAGACCGACGCGATGCGCTGGCTGGTGGCTGAAGCAGAAACGCGGGGAAGTGCGCTCGAAGCCGACGCCGCGCGCGAGCTGGCCGATGCGCTGGGCTCGGACATGATGCTGATGGCGAGCGAACTGGAGAAGCTGCTGTTGTATACCGGCGAGCGGCGGCGCATCACGCTGGGCGATGTGGAGACGATGGTGCTCGGCGCGAAGCAGCGATCCCTTTATGAATTGACGGACGCTATCTCGGCCAAGGACCGTCCGCGCGCGCTGGCGCTGCTGCAGGGACTGCTCAATGCTTCGGACGGCGGCGAGGAATCGGCCATCGGGCATCTCTACATGCTGGCGCGGACCTTCCGGCAGATGCTCGTGATCCTGGAAAAGAATGTGCGGGACTCGCGCGCCATCTGGCAGGCGCTATGGCAGGGCTTCCGTATGCCGCCGTTCGCGGCGGACGACTTGATTCGGCAGGCGCGGCGTTACAAGAGCCGCCGCGATCTGACGCGCGCGCTGCGGCTGATCGCGCGCGCCGATCTCGAACTGCGCTCCTCGCCTCCGGATAAGCGGCTGGTGTTGGAGCGGCTGGTGCTGGCGCTGGCCAGCGAGGAACCGGCGCAGTCTTCGCTTGGACTGCTGAGCGCTCAGTACGCGATGGAGTTATAAGGCTCCTGCAGGCAACATTACGCATCCCGGCGATCATCTCCGCGTTGAACCTTGAAACGGAGATGCGCCTATGCCATTCACTCTTACCTGGGGCGATATTGCGGTTCGCCTGGCCTTTACGTTTATCGCAGGCGTGCTGGTCGGCCTGGACCGCGATGAACGGGGCAAGGCGGCCGGCATCCGCACCAATGTGCTGGTGTGCCTGGCGGCATCGCTGTCCATGATTCTCGCCAACGGAATGCTGGGAACTTCAGGGAAGAATCAGAGTTCATTCTCCGTCCTCGACCTGATGCGTCTGCCGCTGGGCATTCTCTCCGGCATGGGATTCATTGGCGCGGGCGCCATTTTGCGCAAGGGCGAGATGGTGCTTGGTGTGACGACGGCAGCGACGCTGTGGATGGTCACGATGCTGGGTCTCTGCTTTGGCGCGGGGAAAATTCTGCTGGGGACGGCTGGGCTGGTCCTGACATTGTTCACGCTATGGGTGCTGAAGATCGTCGAGAACCATATGTCTCAGGACCATCGAGGCTCACTTTGCGTGGTGACGGGCAACGAAGAGCTTTCGCGCGAATTGCGAGCGCTGGTCAAGCAGAGCGGCTTCGAGGTGCATGCTTGGACGGTGGATGTCTCCCGCGAGAAGGAGCGCGTTGTGGTGCAATGCGAGCTGCGCTGGCGGGCGCCGCGGCAGGAGCATGGCGAGCCCGCTGTGATCGACGCGCTAAGGCAGCGACCGGATGTGGAGCGGTTGCGTTGGCAGACATAAAGCGGGGCGGCCTCGGGCTGGGGCCGCCCGTGGGGGAGGAAAGCTCATTGTCCGGCTCTGCCGGGCGCATGCGTGCGTTTGCGCATTGGGCGCGAGCCGCTGTTGGGGTTGACTGACGTATCCATAAACCGGGCGGGATCGGGCAAGTCGCGAGTCCGGCACGGCATGGTCCGGGGTGGTTTCGGGAGGTCAGAGTGTCTGCGCATCCGCTGGACGAGCTGGCAGATTTTGCGAAGGGTGGGGGACGGAAGGAAAACCATGGGGCACCTCGTATTCGCCTTTTGTTCCCCTACGATATCAAGCTGATTCCCGTTTCGGTAGTAACCTCGGCCTGTGGATTTCTATCTATCTTAATGACTCGTAAGTTTAAGAAAATAAAGCTGATAGCTACTCCATCAGGCCGACGGTATCAACGCCGTGCGGGCGGGTGGTCAGCGTGATCGCAGCGGCCAGAATGAGCGCTCCGCCGACCCAGGCTGCCGGGCCGAGACGGTCCCCCAGCAGCTCCACGCCCAGGAAGGAGCCGAGCATGGGCTCGATGTTGAGGAAGACGGCCGCGCGCGACGCGGGAACGTGGTGGATGCCCCAGTTCCATAGCAGGGTAGAGCCCGCGGTGCAGAAGAGGCCGCTGGCCGCAGAGGCGAGCCAGGCGGCCAGCGGTACGCCATGGATCGGCGGAGCGCCGTCGTGCAAGAGCACCCAGGCGGCAATCATGATGGCTCCGGTGTAGACGCCATAGACCGTGATCACGGCGGGCGGATGTCGCTCCATCAGTCGCTTGTTCATCAGGATCCAGAAGAGCGAGACCAGTAGCGCGGCCAGGACCAGCAGATCTCCGATCAGTGATGGGCCTTTGCTTCCCTGCGCGTGATGGCCGGCCAGCACGATCATCGCAACGCCGATGGTGGAGCTGACCAGCGCGGCCCACCCGATGCGATCCAGACGCTCGCCGGCGAACAGCGTGGCGGCTGCGCCGAGCAGTACCGGCATACTGCCGACCATGAGCGAGGCATGCGACACAGTCGTAAGCGAGAGCCCATAGAACTGCACGAGGTATTGCACCGGTATGCCGAAAAACGAGGCGATCAGCAGCAGGCGCCATTCCCGCGCGTTGAGTTGCGGGCGATGACGCAGCGCAAAAGGCAGGAGCCCGATGCAAGCGAAGACAAACCGGTAGAGCACCATGTGGCCCACGCCCATCGAGGCCAGCACGACTTTTCCGAAGTAGAAGCCTGTGCCCCAGAAGCAACCGGCCAGCGCGCACGCGCCGTATCCCAGCCAGTACGCGGCTCTGCGTGTGGACGTGGTGGTTGCGGGCATAGCACTACTGTACGGTGCGGCGCTGGCACTCTCCTCATGTCCGCGAGCGGAACGAGGACAGCGGATCAGATCCCGATCAGGTGCGTGCGAATGGCCCAGAGCGAGAGGGTCGCGATGATGATCCACAGAGCGACGCCTTGCAGCATGGGGCGCACGCCAACCTTGCGTAGAGTGGCTTTTGAGATTCCGGTGCCGATGAGGAAGAGCGTGACGGTGAGCCCCGAGCGGCCGAGCTTCGCGAAGGCTGCGAAGAGAGCCGCTCCGGCGTGGATGTAGGTGCTGGCGAGTGCGGCGAGGCAGAAGTACAGGATGAACCACGGCCACTGGATACGTGTGCTGCTCTTGGAGATTGCGGCAGTGGCGAGGGCGACGGGCACGATCCACAGAGCGCGGGCGAGCTTGACGGTGGTGCCGATGGTGAGCGCCTGCGGGCCGTAGCGCGCGGCGGCTCCGACGACCGAGCTGGTGTCGTGGATGGCGAGCGCCGCCCAGAGGCCGAACTGCGATTGCGTAAGGTGCAGCGCGAAACCGATCAAGGGAAATATGAGCAGCGCGATGGCATTCAGGGTGAAGACGGTGCCGAGCGAGACAGCCATGTCCTCATCGCTGGCGCGGCTGATGGGCGCGATGGCTGCGATGGCGCTGCCGCCGCAGATTGCCGTGCCGCAAGTGATGAGAAAGGATGCCTTGCGGCTGACGCGAAGTGAGGTTCCGAGCAGAGTGCCGAGCACGATGGCGAAGGTGATGCTGATCGCGGTGTAAACGAATCCCGATGCGCCGGCGTGCACCACCTGGTGCAGGTTCATGCCGAAGCCGAGCGCGACCACAGATGCCTGCAGCAGCAGGCGCGAGAGGTCGCGGCTTTCTGCAGCGAAGGGGTGCGGTAGCAGCAGTCCAAAGGCGATGCCGCCGGCCAGCGCCACTGCGGGCGAGATGAGGCCGCTGGCCGCAATGACGAGTGCGACAAGAAAGAGGCGCTTTGCTCCAGTGTGGGTCACATATCGAGTGTCGGAGTGCAGAGGTGCGCGCGTCCAAGTGCAAATTGTGATGGCCGATAGCTGCTGCTTATCGGCGTGTGGGGGCGCGGCGCAACTGCGAGCGGTGCTGGCGGAGCAGCTCGAGCATAGCGGCTGCTGCGCCGGTGGGCTCCGGGCCGGCGGGCAGCAGGAGAAGAAGGTCACGAGGTATGGAGAGCCCCTTTACCTGCACGATTGAGAGCGTGCCGATGGCGAGCTGGCGCTGGACGGCGCTGCGGGACACGAAGCCCACGCCAACGCCGGATTCGATACAGCCCAGGATGGCTTCCGTGGAGTTGAGCTCCATGGCCAGACGCAGATCGCGCGCAGGCAGGCCGGCGGCATCGAGTGTGGTTTCGATGACTTCGCGCGTGCCGGAGCCGCGTTCGCGCATCAGCAACGGCGCTGCGGCGAGTTGCTGAAGGGTGATGCATCGCTGGCTTGCCCACTCGTGGCTGGGCGGCGCCAGCAGGACAAGCTCGTCCGCCAGCCAGATTTCGGACCGGACCTGGCTCGAGTGCGGCGGCCCCTCCACCAGGCCCAGTGCGGCGCGTCCGGTTGCGATGGCGTCGGCAACCGATTCTGTGTTGCTGCTATCGAGCTCCACACGCACGGCGGGATGCAGCCGCAGGAACGCGCCGAGGAGCGGCGGCAGGATGTATTGCGCAATCGTGGTGGATGCTGCGATGCGCAGCGTGCCGGAGAGATGGCCTTTCAGAGCGGCGAGCTCGATCGCGGCGCGTTCCAGCACGGCGGTGGACTCTTCTGCGTAGCGCAGCAGAAGCTCTCCGGCAGAGGTCAGCGCAACTTCGCGCCCGCTGCGATCGAAGAGCGACAGTCCGATCAGCTCTTCAAGCGCCTTGATCTGCTGCGTCACCGCCGGTTGCGTGAGATAAAGCTGCTCTGCCGCGCGGCGGAAGCTGCGCTGCGCCGCCACAGCGCGGAAGACGGTGAGCCGATAGTTCTCAAGCAATCGTGCTCCTCACCAGATGCTGCAGCGGTTGGCGCTGACCATCGGTTGACCGGCCTTGCAGCCGAAGGCCTGCTGGAACTCCGGCAGGTTCTCAACCACGCCGTTGACGCGATACTCCTCGGGCGAGTGCGGGTCAGTCTGCACGCGGAGGCGCATGGTTTCCGGCCGCGTGCTGGAGCACCAGCTCTGCGCATAGGCGGTGAAGAACTGCTGCGCCGGTGTCAGGCCGTCCAGGTCGGCCTCCGGTTTTACACCAGGCTCCTGTAGCCGATGCTGCCACGCCAAGTAGCCAAGACGGACGCCGCCGATGTCCGCGATGTTTTCTCCGAGCGTCAGCTTGCCGTTAACATGCAGATCGTCCACGGCGACAAAGCCGTCATACTCCTTCACGACGCAGTCGGCGCGCTCTTTGAATTTCTGCTCGTCCACCGGAGTCCACCATTCGCTGAAGTTGCCGTCGCCGTTGAACTGGCGGCCTTCGTCGTCGAAGCCATGCGTGAGCTCGTGGCCTTCGAGCCCGCCCGCCTGGCCGTAGTTCACGGCGTCACCCATGTGCGGATCGTAGTAGGGCGGCTGCAGGATGCCGGCGGGGAAGTTCACGGTGTTGTCTTGGGGGTTGTAGTAGGCATTCACGGTCGGCGGGCTCATGTCCCATTCCTGTTTGTCGGTGGGACGGCCGATCTTCGCCAGTTCTCGGTGATGTTCAAATGCCGCGGCCTGTCGTGCATTGCCGACCGCGTCGCCGCGCGTGATGGTCAGGCTGGAGTAGTCGCGCCACTTGTCGGGATAGCCAATCTTGTTGGTGACTAATTTGAGCTTGTCTTCGGCCTTTGTCTTTGTCGGCGCGCTCATCCAGTCAAGCTGCTGGATGTCGCGGCCCATTGCCGCTTCGATGTCCTTCATGATGTCGGTGGTGCGGGCCTTGTCCTGTGCGCTGAACTGCTGGGCCACGTAGACGCGGCCCAATGCCTCGCCGAGCGAGCCGTCAACGGCCTCCACACAGCGCTTCCAGCGGGGCTGCTGCTCCGGCTGGCCGCGCAGCGTCTTGCCGTAAAAGGCGAACTGCTCGTTGTCGAGCGCGGCGGGCAATGCGGTGCCGGGCGTCGAGTGAAGGAGATCCCAGCGCAGCAGAGCCTTGAGAGATTCCAGGTCGGTTTCGGGGAGAATCTTGTTCAGCGCGTCGAAGTAGGCGGGAGTGGATACGTTGAGAGACGTGAAAGCCGGCGTTCCGAGAGTGTGTAGGTAGCTGTCCACATCGAACGCGCCCACTTGCGAGCGGAAGCGGGCGAGTTCCGTCGGGTGGTAGAGCTTCGACGGGTCGCGCATCTCTTCGCGGCTCAGTGAGCCGGTGGCCATTTTGGTTTCGAGGTCGAGCACGCGCGTGGCGTCGGCCGCGGCCTTGTCCGGCTGCTCGCCTGCGAGCGTGAGCATGTGGGTGATGTGTTCGACGTATTGCTTCCGCAGCGCGACGGATTTCGCGTCCGTCCGCAGATAGTAGCCCTTCTCCGGAAGGCCGAGGCGCGGCTGGCCGGCGGTTGCGATCATGTGCCGGGCGTCTTTGTAGTCTTCCTCGCTGCCCAGGCGGAAGAGCGCCTGCACGCCATTCCGCTGCATGTCTGCAACCAGTGGCGCCAGATCCTTGGTGCTGCTGAGGCCGTTGATGCGGTCGAGCATGGGCTGAAGGCCGCCGAGCCCTGCCTTGTCGATCGCCTGTGTATCCATGCAGGTGGCGTAGTAGTCGCCAATCTTCTGGGTGTCCGCATCGCGCCCGGCGGCGGGATCGCTGGCGTGCTCGAGGATCGACTTCAGAACCAGGTTGTTGTTCTCGGTGAGCTGCGTGTCAATGCCGAATGAGGAGCGGTCCGGAGGGATGGGATTGCGCTTGAGCCATGTGCCGCAGGCGTACTGAAAGAAGTTGACACAGGGACTGACCGAAGTGTCCCGCAGCGAGGGATCGAGGCCGCGTAGCTGGATACGGGTTTGCTGGCTGACTGTGGTCTGGGCCTGGATCGCGGCGGGTATCAGTAGGCAGGCAACGGAGAGGACAGCGGGAAAAAGGCGCATGGGGACGCGGCACTCCGGTCATTTGGAAGAGATAAAGGCCGAAACGCTATGAGACTGGCTGGACGCGGCAAAGTCAACCCGACCTTGTTCAGCAGGAGGGCGGCAGTTTGTAGCAAAATGGTGTCGTGCAATGCCGTGCGCAGTTCGCGGCCCGCTGGCGACAGGCGACTCTCGTGGCGCTGGTGCTGTGCCTCGGAATGACGCCGGCTCTCGCGCGCGAGCATGACAGCGGTCCTCAGCCGGTAGCGCGGATTCCGGTGCAGCCGCTCGGCTACCGGCCGCCCGGCAAGCTGTATCTGCTGGCCCGCTACAGTTCTTCGTCGCTGGAATTTCTCGATCCGACCCATGTGCTGCTGACCTTTCGCGAGCCGCATCTACTGGTGCGGCAGCAGAGCTCCGATGGGCTGGATCAGGTGGTGCAGGCGGACGTTCTGGAATTGCCAACGGGCAAGATTGTCGCCCAGGATGAATGGCTGCTGCACGACCGTGGGCGGTATCTGTGGAAGCTCGCCGAAGACAGGATGCTGCTGCGCATCGGATCGCAGCTTTTTGAGGTGAATGACAAGCTGCACCTGAAGCGTCTTTACCAATCGCCGACGGAGTTGGAGGAGGTCCAGATCTCTCCGGATGGCAGACTGCTGGTGGTGGAAAATGAGCTTGAGAAGCACACCCAGGAGGAGCACGACCGCCTGGTGAGGCAGGCTGCGCTGCGCGGCGGAACTCCGCCGCCAGAAGATGTGCAGGTGCAGATGATGCGGCTCGATGAGCCGAAATTGATGCTAAGCGCGCATGCGGACGCGGCGGGCGATGTGCCTGCCACGGCAGACGGCTTCTTCATGCAGAAGCAGCGCAAGGAGGATGTCTGGGAGCTGCGCTTCCTAGCCCTATGAGAAAGGCGCGGCATCGGATGGCGACGGCATTCCCGTGGCAGAAATTCAGTCGACTTGCGACCCGACAGAGAAGGTGTTGAATTCCCAGAGTGTGCTGGTACTGAGCTGCCGACCCGGCCACAACGATCGCTACGTCGCCGTCTATTCGCTCAACCAGCAGAAACTGTGGGATGGGGCCTGGCAGTCAAACTATACCTGGCCGGCATTTCGCGTCTCGCAGAACGGCGCGTCGGTCGCAATCTCATGGCTGGCCGTCAGCCGGCCGGTTTCCGCGCGCGAGCCCATCGATGACGACGAGGTGCAGAACCAGGTGCTCAGCGTGCTGGATAGCCACTCCGGCAGTCTGCGGTTTGCTCTGATGTTGAAGCCGATTGTCAGCGCAGGGGGCAACTTTGCGTTATCGGCGGACGGCAGCCGGCTGGCGGTGCTGAATCGCGGAGCGGTGGAGGTATACGATCTGCCCGCGCCCACTCCGCCGCCGGCGAATGAGCGGGCAGCGAAATAGGACTGGCCGTCCGGGCATATGCGCCTGCGGGGACTGGCCGTCCAGGCATACGCGCCTGCGGCGCTTGTTGTGGGGCTCGCTCCCTTTGGTCGCTCACGTTTGTGTTTTGTGGATTACTTCCCCACGTCCCAATCCAGGGATATGAAGCCGCCCAAATGAGAAAGGCCGGAGCGACAATGCTCCGGCCTTCTGGTCTTTCGAGAGCGCAGCTTAAGCCTTCTTGGTGGAGATTGCCTTGACGCGCGCGCTCAGGCGGCTCTTGTAGCGCGAGGCGGTGTTCTTGTGCAGGGTGCCCTTCTGCACGCTCTTGTCCAGGGCGGAGACGGTGGCGCGGTACTGAGCCGTAACTTCCTTGGAGTCACCCTTCTGCAGGGCCTCACGCAGGGCGCGCAGGCTGCCGCGGACGCGGGTCTTGTTGGCGCGGTTGACCGCGGTCTTGCGCTCGGTCTGACGGGCGCGCTTTAGCGATGAAACATGGTTTGCCATGAGCTTCCTTACAAGAATGTCTGGTGGTGTGTGGAGCGATGCAGACGGTGGCACTCACGCCGCATCCTCTGCAAAATACAAGTCTATCGTGTGGCCGGCGGGGGGTCAATGGGCGCGTTCGGGCGCCGGCGCTCCATATGGAGCTGCCTGAGTCTTCCGCCGCGGTTCAGGCATCGTAAATGGCAGGTGAGGAATGCGTAACGGATATTCATCAAATCGCCGTTGACGCCCTGCCGGGGAGAGGCTAGTCTGTGCGCATCCGAGGGATGGTCCAACGCGGCAGGCACGCATCGGGCAGGAAGATGCCTGTGCCGGGCCACCGGACACGATCCTTTCCCACCGTTTCCAATCCCATCATGCAGCCGCAGCTCTGGAACTCCGGAGCCGCAGGAGGTCTTCTTTCCGCTTGATCAATAAAGCCCTGGAAATCACGCCCAACATCGAGCCCCTGTTCGGGACCCGCGACGAAAATCTGAGATTGCTCGAAGACAAGCTGCACACACGCATCGATTTGCGTTCCGATGCCGTTCATGTCTCCGGATCGGAAGAGAACGTGGCGCGCGTGGAGCGGATCTTCAATGACTACGAACAACTTCGAAGGTCGGGCGTAACGCTGCAGAATGGCGAGCTGAACGCCATGCTGAAGCTGGTAACAGCCGATCCCAGCGTGACGCTGAAGGGCCTGGTGGACGCGGGCAAGCAGCGGACGACGGGCGGCATCAAGCGCATGGTGCAGCCGCGCTCGGTGAACCAGAAGCGCTATGTCGAGGCGATCGAGCAGGCGGACATGGTCTTTGGCATCGGGCCGGCGGGCACGGGCAAGACCTACCTGGCCGTGGCGATGGCGGCCTCGGCGCTGATGGCGAAGCGGGTCAGCCGGATTGTCCTGGTGCGCCCGGCGGTGGAAGCGGGCGAGCGGCTGGGCTTCCTGCCCGGCACACTGCAGGAGAAGATCGATCCCTACCTGCGGCCGCTGTACGACGCGCTCTATGACCTGCTGGACCAGGAGCGTGTCGACAAGATGATCGAGCGCAACGTGATCGAGCTGGCGCCGCTGGCGTTTATGCGCGGCCGCACGCTCAACGACGCGTTCATCATCATGGACGAGGCGCAGAACACCACCAGCGAGCAGATGAAGATGTTTCTGACCCGGCTTGGCAACAACGCCAAGGCCATCATCACAGGTGACGTAACCCAGATCGATCTGCCGAATCCACGCCGCTCCGGACTGCTGGAGGCCATGGAGATTCTGAAAGGCGTGGACGGGATCCGCTTCGTCCAGTTTGAGGACGGAGATGTTGTCCGGCATCACCTGGTGCAACGGGTTATTCGTGCCTACGAGAGCTTTGGACGGCAGCAGGCGGAGCTGCCGCTGGAGCTGGGCGAAGGCGAACGGCCGGCGCCGGCGCCGAAGCCTCAATAAACCTGCAGGCCCGGTACAATCAAGGCAAGGGACGAGGAGGGCCGCGGCCCTCCTCTTTCATTTTGCAGTTGCGGCTGGTGTGAGCTGGAAATCAAGTGATCGAACGATGATCCTGTATGAACCTCGAATGGACCTGAAGCTGCCCCGGGCTAAGCGTCCGCGCCGGCGTGAGCTCGCCCGCTTCCTGCGCGAAGCCATCGAGGCGATTGGACTGGGTGGCGAGGTCAGCGTGCTGCTCACCGGAGACGAAGCGATCCGCAAACTGAACCGGCAGTACCGCCATAAAGATGCAGCGACGGATGTGCTGTCTTTCCCGGCGTCGGCGATGGCGGAGGGAATCGCGGGCGATCTGGTGATCTCGCTGGAGACAGCGCGTCCGGCAGGCGGACGAGCGCGGTCATTCGCTCGAAATGGAGATCAAGCTGCTTCTGCTGCATGGGCTGCTGCATCTTGCCGGTTACGACCACGAGACCGACGATGGCGCGATGCGCCGCAAGGAGATGCGGCTGCGCCGGGAGCTTGAGCTGAGCAAGGGGCTGATCGAGCGCGCGCATCCTGCACGATCGCGTCGACGGGCGGTGCGCGCGTGATCTATATCTACGCGGCGAGCGTCCTCATCCTGCTGGTGATCCACACCCTGGCCTGTTACGTGGACCGCATCTACTCCGAGCTGGGCAAGTTTCTCTCGCGCGAGTTCGAAGACAACATGGAGATCTGGGAGCAGCAGATTGAGCCGACGCTCGGCTTCTCCCGCGACCGGCTGGCGCTGTGCGCTGCGGTGCTGGCCCAGCTTTCGCTTGCCGCCATCGTGCTCATCATCGGCGCGATGCTCTTTGGCCGCGAAGGGCAGGTTGGGCCGCCGACGCTGCTGGGCGTGCTGCAGGCTGCGCTGGGGATCGTGCTGGTGGTCATCATCTTCAGCCGGCTGTTGCCGTATGCCTTCTTCATGCGGACGCGCGGCGCGTGGGTGCTGAAATGGCGCTGGCTGCTGCGGCTCTGCTTTTTTCTGGTGCTGCCGGTGGAGCTGACGCTGGAGTTCCTGCTGTCCATTGTTTCGCTGGCGCAGGCGCCGCAAGGCGAAAATAAGGAAGATGCCGGGGACGCGGTGGATGCATTGATTGAAGCCGGCGAAGAGGAAGGCATTCTGGAGGAGAGCGACCGCGATCTTGTACGCTCCGCAGTGGAATTCGGCGACAAGATCGTGCGCGAGGTGATGACGCCGCGTCCCTCCGTCTTCGCCGTCTCGGAAGAGACGACGCTGGCGGATTATCTTGCGATGCTTGAGACGCGGCCATTCTCACGGGTGCCGGTCTATCAGGGGACGCTCGATACGGTGACGGGCATCGTCTTCTCTCATGATCTGCTGCAAGTTACGGACCATGATGCCTCGACGCGCACCGTCGCCAGCCTGCAGCGCGCGGCCGCCTTTGTGCCGGAGACCAAGCGCGTCAATGAGCTGCTGCGCGAAATGCAGCGCGAGAAACAGCACATGCGCATCGTGATTGACGAATATGGCGGTGTCGCCGGACTGGTCACCATCGAGGACCTGCTGGAAGAGATCGTGGGCGCAATCACCGACGAGCACGAAGACGACAGCGAAGCGAACGCGCCAAAACAGGAGACCGAGGGTGTGTGGATCGTACCCGGCAGCCTGGAGGTGAACGCGCTGGAGGCGCTGACGGACGATGAGGAGCTGAGGGATGGTCACTACTCCGCGACCACGGTGGCCGGGCTGGTGAGTGAAGTGGCCGGACGCATTCCAATGGCGGGCGAAGTCGTGGTGGCGGGCAAGACGCGCCTGGAGATACTGGCGTCCACCGACCGCCGGGTAGAGCGGTTGCGCGTCTCCAAAGCGCAGCCATCCGCGGCTTAGGTTTAGGGAAAAGGATTCTTTGTGCGATCTGGATTTGTCTCCATCATTGGGCGGCCTAACGCGGGCAAGAGCACGCTGCTGAACGCGCTTACCGGCGAGAAGGTCGCCATTGTCACCGCCAAGCCGCAGACCACTCGCACGCGCATTCAGGGCGTCGTGGAAGTGCCGGCGAAGAAGGGCAAGCATCCGGCAGCGCAGATTGTGTTTGTGGATACGCCCGGAGTGCACAAGCCCAGCACCCAGCTCGACCGCCGCATGATGCAGGAGGTGCACGATGCGCTGGAGCAGCGCGACATCGTGCTGCTGATGCTGGATGCCACACGCGAGCTTAAGCTGCCGGAAGATTCAGCCGAGAACGCGAAGCACAGCCGGACCGGGAGCGAAGATAAATTTGCGCTGGAGTTGATCCGCAAGCTGGATTGTCCGGTGCTGCTGGTCATCAACAAAATCGATCTGGTCGGGCGCGAAAAGCTACTGCCATTGATCGCGCGGCTCAGCGCGTTGCATGACTTCGCCGCGGTGGTCCCGATCTCTGCGCGTAAGCGCGATGGACTGGATCGCCTGATTACAGAGCTGGTGAAGCGTCTGCCGCAGGGGCAGCGCTACTATCCATCGGAACAGTACACCGATCAGCCGGAGCGGTTTCTGGTGGCAGAGCTGATCCGCGAGCGCATCCTGATGGAAACCGGCGAAGAGGTCCCGTATGCATCCGCGGTCGTGATCGAGCGCTATGAGGAGCCGCCGGCAGGCGCGAAGCCGCGCAAGGATGGCAAGCTGCCGGTCACGAGTATTGCAGCGGCAATCTACTGCGAGCGATCCGGGCAGAAGGCCATTCTCATCGGCAAAGGCGGCGCAAAGCTAAAGGCGATCGGCGCATCTGCGCGCAAAGAGATCGAGTCGCTGCTGGGCACGCGCGTTTTTCTGGAGCTGCACATCATTGTGGAGGAGAACTGGCGTGAGTCGCGCGGCTTTGTCGAGTCGCTGGACTGGCGGCGTCAGTTGACGGAGATGGGAAAGAAGGGCAGCGAGTAGCGTCGCTTACTCGCGCGCGCTGATGCCGAGTGCCTTCATCTTTCTGTAGAGGTGTGTGCGGTCGAGCCCCAGTGCCTCGGCGGCGCGGCTCATATTGCCGTGGCACTCGTCGACTTTCTTCAGGATGAAGTCGCGTTCGTAGGCGTTGCGGGCTTCCTGCAGCGAATTGAAGTCTGCTGCGAGCCTGCCTGGGTCGCGATGCACCAGCATGGGCAGATGCTTGCGCTCGATGCGGGTGACCTGCGGGTTCAGGATGACGAGCCGCTCGACCAGGTTGCGCAGCTCGCGCACGTTCCCCGGCCAGTGGTATTGCTTCAGCAGGCTTAGAGCGTCGTCGCCGATCTCGATGCGCGGGCGTCCGTACTCGCGGCCGAACTCGCTCAGGAATTCGCGCACCAGGATGGGGATGTCTTCGCGGCGGTCGCGCAGCGGCGGAACGTAAAAGGGAATCACGTTCAGCCGATAGAAGAGATCTTCGCGGAAATTGCCGCGGGCTATTTCGTCTTCCAGGTTTTTATTGGTCGCGGCGATGATCCGCACATCCACGCTAACGGGCTGCGACGTTCCCACTGGCGTGAAGCGCTGTTCATCCATGGAGCGCAGCACCTTGGCCTGGGTCTTCAGGCTCATGTCGCCGATCTCATCGAGAAAGAGCGTGCCGTTATTCGCGCGCTCGAGCGTGCCGCGCTTCTCCGGCGGGCCGCCCGGCACCGCGCCATGGCGATAGCCGAAGAGCTGTATCTCGATGGAGTCTTCCGGAATAGCGGCGCAGTTCAGCTCGATGAAGACGCCTTCGCGGCGCAGGCTTGCAACGTAAATTTCCCGCGCGATGATCTCTTTGCCCGAGCCGGATTCCCCGAAGATCAGCACGCGGCCGTTGGTGGGGGCCATCAGTTTGATCTGCTGGCGCAATGCCTTGATGGGCACGCTTTCGCCGGAGAGGTGCGCGCGCGGCGAGAGCTGGCGCTTCCACTCTTCGTTCTCTGCGCGCAGGCGGCGCGCTTCGACGGCGTTCTTCAGCAGGATCAGTGTGCGTTCCAGCGAGAGCGGCTTTTCCAGGAAATCGAATGCGCCGAGCTTGGTTGCACGCACCGCGCTTTCGATGGTGCCGTGGCCGGAGATGATGATGACCTCCGGCCGGATCTCGCTGTCCAACTGCCGGATCTCCTGCAGCACATCCATTCCGTCGCGATCGGGGAGCCAGATGTCGAGCAGCACGGCGTCGTAGGTGGCGTCGCGCAGCAGCACCATGGCCTCGCCGCCGGTGGCCGTGGTGGTGACGCTGTAGCCGTCTTCCGTGAGGATTTCGCCGAGCGAATCGCGTATGTCCGCTTCGTCGTCAACGATCAGGACGTGGCTCACGAATGCTGCTCCGCGGCAGCCGGGGTGGTGTTTTCAGGCGCAGTCACATCGGCAAACGGCAGCTCGATGATGAAGCGCGCGCCGGCCGGCTTGTTTTCCTCCACCCGGATCGTCCCCTGATGCTCCTGCACGATTTTCGCAGCGATTGCCAGGCCGAGGCCGGTGCCGCGCTGCTTGGTGGAGAAATAGGGCAGAAAGAGGCGCTCGCGCATATCGCTGGTCACGCCCGGGCCGGTGTCGGCCACGATGATCTCCGCCATGGTGCGCCCGGAATTCTCACCGGTGATGAGGGTGAGCTGGCGATGCAGCGTGCCCTGCATGGCCTCCGCGGCGTTGTCGATGAGGTTCGCCAGCGCGCGGCGCAGGGCATCTTTGTCGGCCATCACCGGCGGCAGGTCCGATGTGTAACGCCGCTCCACGCGAATGTCGTCCATGCGCCCGGCAAAGATCAGCAATGCGGCATCGGCGACGGAGTTGAGATCGATGGGCCGAGGGGATGAGACCGGGAACTGCGCCAGCGCGCCAAACTGATCCACCAGCGTCCGCACCGTCTCGACCGAGCTCAGGATGACCTCGCTGCAGTGACGGATCACAGTGGGAGACTCGGGCGTGGGCTTCTCGACGTGGCGGCGGATGCGCTCTGCCGATAGCGAGATGGGCGTCAGCGGATTCTTGATTTCATGCGCGACGCGCTGTGCGACCTCTTTCCACGCGGCCTGCCGCTGAGCCCGCAGCACCTCTGTCACATCTTCCAGCACCAGTACATAACCTCGCTGTTGTGGCTGGTCGAGGACGGCGAGCGTAACAGAGATCCGCCGCGATCCGCCTGAGGTGGCGAAATCGATCTCCGATCCGGCAATGCGCATGCGCTGGCTGCGCCGCAGCAGCCGGCGCACCTCTTCGCTGATGGCGGGCGGAAACGCTACATCGAGCGGCAGATCGGCGAGTGCACGCTCGATGTCGGTAGCGCCGGCATCGAGGTCCAGCAGATCGAGCATGGCGCGATTCGAAAGCAGCACGCGCAACCGGGCGTCGAGAGTAGCGACGCCGCTGGGAATGGTGTCGAGGATGAGCTCCAGCTCGCGACGGCGATCGGCGAGAGTGCGGTTGACTTCGGAGAGCTGCGCGGTAGAGCTCTCGGCAAGCGCGCGGCTCTGCTCCAGGTCGGCGGCCATGGCGTTGAACGAATGAATGACCTCGCCCAGTTCTTCCGTCGCCCCCATCGTGACGCGGTGGCCGTAGTGGCCGGCGCTGATCTGCTCCATGGCGTCGGCCAGGGTTTCCGCCGGGCGCGTCACCTGCTTGGCCAGGTAGAGAGCCAGCCAACTGCTGGCAAACAGCGTGAGCACGGTGAGCAACAGCATGAGCAGAAAGTAAGTTCCGCGGATACGATTACGCCCACGGAAGAGCTGCCAGTAGCTCTCCGCGCCGGAGCGGATAGTGCCGACAGTGCGCGAGAGACCGGCCGGCATGGGCAGCGCGACCACAACCAGGCTGGACGAGGGCGTGGCCGAGGTGCCGAGGACATAGTCGACAGCACCCAGCGTCAGGATCGGCTGGTCGCTGCGATGCGCGGCTGCCAGCACAAAGGCGGGCAGCGTTTCACCGGCGGCAGGCCGCGTGGTGTCTGCGTCGTCCATCCATGGACGAATCTCGGGGTGTGCCATCGCAGCGTTGCGCGGCAGGGCGTACTCCACCATTGGCTCATCATCGTTGTAGATGATGACGAAGCCGCCGGAGAGCGTGATGCGATGGCTGCGTATCACGCTGAGAGCCGAAAGGATGTCCTTCTGGTTGAGGCTGCGGTCCAGGGTTACGGAGCTGGCGAGTGACTCGGCTTCGGAGCGGGCATTTTCCGCCGCATATTGCGAGAGCTCCAGTGCGACGCGGGTGGAGTCTTCGCGCAATTGCGCCACCGGCTGCGAGAACCAGCGGTCGATGGAGCGATTCAGCAGCAGATAGCTGAAGAGAAACATGAACAGCGTGGGCGCAAAGCTCAGGATGAGCGCGGCCGAGAGCAGGCGCGTCCGGAGACGCGAGCCGAGCAGCCGGTTCTTGCCGTCCGCGTAAAGCTTCAGCACGTTGCGGCAGAGCAGCACGAGCAGAACGACGAGCAGCAGGAAGACGAGAATGGAAAGCGCGGTGAAAAGGAAGATGCCGTTGCTGTCCCGCGGGTTCAGGAAGCGCAGATTGAATGCATTGAGGGCAACCAGCAGAAGGGCCGCGAGGAAAAGGCATCCGGCGAGCAGGGTTACGGTTACGCGGCGGCTGCGAAACACGAAAATTCTCTCCACGGCGCCAATTTGTGCGCGAACGCAGCGATTATAGGCGCTCCCCGCGCGCGCTGCTGCTCCGAAGGCATGCCGAAGAAGCAGATTCATCGATATACGGGTGCCATTTCGGCGTCGCCTGTGGCATCCTAGTGGCGCTATGAACCATGCCAAGCTGACCCATCTCGCGCTACCATTTTCACTGGCAGGCCTGCTCCTGGTTGCCGGTTGCAATAAGAACCAGCCGCCGCAGAACGCAGAGCAGCCTGCGGCGAGCCAGCCTGCGGCGCCTGCTGCGACCGCACCTGCGCCGAATACGGCAGCTTCGGCTCCCGGCACGCCAAACGCTACGCCGGCAGCACCTGCCAATACGCCGGCCCCTCCACCACCTCCGCCACAGCCGGTTAGCTATACCATTCCAGCCGGTACCCGGGTAACCGTGCGGCTGGCGCAGAGCATTGCCTCGAACACAGCGCATGAGGGCGACAATTTCGACGCAACCGTTACTTCGCCGATCGTCGTGAACGGTAAGACGCTGGTGCCCACCGGCTCGACCGCAAGTGGCACAGTGACGGCGGCGAACTCGCGCGGCAAATTCAAAGGCGCTGCTGTGCTGGGTCTAAAGCTCTCCAGCCTGCGGATTCTCGGAACTCCCACGCCCATTGACTCCAATACCTGGAGCCGCACCATCAGCGGCAAGGGCAAGCGCACGGCCGTCTTCGCCGGCGGCGGCGCAGGTGCGGGCGCCCTGATCGGCGGCCTGGCGGGTGGCGGGAAAGGCGCGCTGATTGGCGCACTTGCAGGCGGCGGTGGCGGTACTGCGGCTGGCGCCTTCACCGGCAACAAGCAGATCATCGTCGGTTCGGAGTCGCCACTGACCTTCCGCATCGAGAACAGCGTGACGGTGCGCAAGTAACGCGCGACGTGCGTTGAAGAACAAAAGGCGTGGCCGCGGCCACGCCTTTTCTGGTCTCCCGGCAGCTTGTCAGGCAAGCAATTCGCGGATCGGGCGATATTGCTTTCCCTGCGACTGCGCCACCGCCTGGTAGGTGAGTTGGCCGGCGTAGGTGTTGACGCCCTCGGCAGTGCCCGAGTCCGACAGGATGGCCTGCTTCGGCCCCACCTGCGCGATCTTCAACACATAGGGGAAGGTCGCGTTGGTCAGCGCCAGCGTCGAGGTGTTCGGCACCGCGGCCGGCATATTCGTAACGCAGTAGTGCACAACTCCGTTCACTTCGTAGGACGGGTTGCTGTGCGTGGTCGGCTTGGCAGTCTCGATGCAGCCGCCCTGATCGATGGCCACGTCCACGATGACCGCGCCCTTCTTCATCTTCGAGACCATCGCGGCGGTCACGATCTTGGGAGCGGCCGCGCCGGGGATCAGCACGCCGCCGATGACGAGATCGGCCTCGCGCGTAACGAGCGCGAGGTTGTAGGAATTCGAGGCCAGGGTGAAGACGCGCCCGTTGAAGATGTCGTCCAGCTCGCGCAGGCGGTTCAGGTTCAAGTCGACCAGCGTGACCTTCGCGCCCATGCCGAGCGCGATCTTGGCCGCATTGGTTCCGACGATACCGCCGCCGATGATGCAGACGTTCGCCGGCATTACTCCCGGAACGCCACCCAGCAGCAGGCCGCGGCCGCCTTTTTCTTTTTCCAGATACGTAGCGCCCACCTGCACGGACATGCGCCCGGCGACTTCGGACATCGGCGTGAGCAGCGGGAGCGCATTGTTGCGGTCGCGGATGGTTTCGTACGCGATGCCGGTTACTTTCTTCTGCAGCAATTGATCTGTCAGGCCAGGAAGAGGAGCCAGGTGCAGGTAGGTGAACAGCGTAAGGTCCGGCCGGAAGAAGGCGTATTCCTTTTCGACCGGCTCCTTCACCTTGACGACCATATCGGCCGTGCCCCACACATTGTGTGCGGAGCCGACGATCTCCGCGCCCGCGCTCTGGTAGTCATCGTCGGTGAAGGCGGAGAGTTCGCCCGCGTGGGTTTCTACCAGCACCTTGTGACCGGCCTCCGTCAGCGCTTTCACGCCGGCGGGCGTGATGCCGACGCGGCTCTCGTGGTCTTTGATTTCCTTCGGCACTCCGATAATCATGCGTTCTCCTGATAGCTGAAAAATGTCTGCGGCTGGAAAAGCTCACTCAGCGTTGTCGATCTGGGCGCGCTGCAGCTTGTCGGAGTAGTCGATGTAGACCGACTTCCACGTCGTATAGAAATCGAGCGCGCCGGTACCGCCTTCGCGGTGGCCGTTGCCGGTCTGCTTCACGCCGCCGAAGGGCAGATGCACCTCCGCGCCGATGGTAGGCGCGTTGATGTAGGTGATGCCCGCCTCCAGATCGCGGATCGCGCGGAAGGCCTTGTTCACATCGCGGGAGTAGAGCGCGGTGGAGAGGCCGTATTCGATGCCGTTGGCGATGCGGATGGCATCTTCGACGCCGTCGCATTCGATCACGCTCAGCACGGGGCCGAAGACCTCTTCCTGAGCGATGCGCATCTTCTCCTTCACCTTGCCGAAGATGGTCGGGGCGAAGAAGTGTCCCTTGCCGTGCGCGCCCTCCGCTAGAGCCACGCCGCCCTGGAGCAGCGCCGCGCCTTCGTCCTGCGCTACCTTTACGTAGCGGGTGGAGGTTTCAATCTGCTGCTTGTTGATCTGCGGCCCCATCTCGATGCTTTCGTCGAGCCCATTGCCGACCCGCAGCTTCTTCGCCCGCTCGACGATCCGCGCAATGAATTCGCCGGCGACGCGCTTGTCCACGATGACGCGGCTGGTGGCGGTGCAGCGCTGGCCGCTGGTGCCGAATGCGCCCCACACGGCGCCATCGAGCGCGAGGTCGAGGTTCGCATCGTCGAGGATGATCATTGCGTTCTTGCCGCCCATCTCCAGCGAGCAGGGCTTGAAGCGCGCGGCAGCAGCCTGGCCGACAATGCGGCCGACTTCGCTCGAACCGGTGAAGGAGATGGCGCGGACCTTCGGATGCTCGACCAGCGGCGCGCCTGCTTCGGGGCCGAAGCCGGTGACAATGTTCACGACGCCATCGGGCAGGCCGGCCTCCATCAGCATCTCGACCAGATGGAAGGTGGAGAGCGGCGTATCTTCGGCCGGCTTGATCACGCAGGTGTTGCCGCAGACCAGCGCGGGGAAGAGCTTCCACGACGGAATGGCCATGGGGAAGTTCCACGGCGCGATCATGCCGCAGACGCCGACCGGCATACGGACGGACATCGCGAACTTGTTCTGCAATTCGGAGGGCGTGGTTTGCCCGAAGAGGCGACGGCCTTCGCCGGCCATGTAGTAGGCCGTATCGATCGCCTCCTGCACATCGCCGCGCGTCTCGCTCAGCACCTTGCCCATTTCGCGCGTCATGTCGCGCGCGAACTCTTCCTTGCGCTTCAGCAGCAGCTCGCCGGTGCGGTAGAGGATTTCGGCGCGCTTCGGCGCGGGGACGAGCCGCCATGTCTCGTAGGCTTTCGCGGCGGCCTGGACAGCGGCGTCGACATCGGCAGCGTCCGACGATGCGAAGACGCCGACCACGTCGCTGGTATCGGCGGGGTTGAGATTTTCAAAGGTCTTGCCGCTCTTTGCGGGAACGAACTTGCCGCCGATCAGATTGCCATAGGTTTTTGCGGATGCCATCGACTGTCCTTGCACGAGAGGAAATTGCCAAACAGGAAAGCATAGCTGACGCGGCAGCCGGACGGCTAATCGGCGGCCATCGCGGCGGAACTTTCTGCACCGGCGCCGCGTATTCTTAAACAGGGAGGGAAGGCCCGTCGTGATCAAATTTCTTCTCTGGTGTCTGCTGTTTATCCTGTGCTGGCCAGTTGCGCTGTTCGCGCTGGTGCTCTACCCGATCGTGTGGCTGCTGCTGTTGCCATTCCGCCTGCTGGGTATAGCGGTCCATGGCGTGCTCGATCTCGTCGCTGCGCTGCTCTTTCTGCCGGCGCGGCTGCTGCGCGCTGTTTGCTCCGAATATCTGCAGCTCCTGATAGGACGCATCTATGTCGTCAGCGAAGACCCAGTGTATGGCCGGTTCGAAGGGCGGCTGCCTCTTCCGGAAAAATATCGCCCTTTGACCGCGTGACACCGCCCCTATCCCTTTATCGGGGTAAAGCCACCCGATTTCAAAGCCGAGTGCATCCCTATAGTGTTGTTGTGCACGTTCCACATCCACGACCGGCAATTCCGGGACTGGTTGTCCAATCGAGGTCAATTTCTCTTTTGTTGCCATGGCGTCTCCCCTTTGCAGGTCAAATCAGTACACTCTCCTCCGGCAGGGGAACTTTTCAGATCAGCGCCCCGTATTCTTAAACCAGGGAGGGATGAGCCGTCGTGATCAAATTTCTTCTCTGGTGTCTGCTGTTTATTCTCTGCTGGCCGCTTGCGCTGTTTGCGCTGGTGCTCTACCCGATCGTGTGGCTGCTGCTGTTGCCATTCCGGTTGCTGGGTATAGCGGTCCATGGCGTGCTCGATTTCGTCGCCGCGCTGCTCTTTCTTCCGGCGCGATGCTGCAATTCGGGGCAGCACTGCCGAAGGTATTGCAGGCGCGCATATCGCCGTCCTGCAGTCCGCGCTCGAACCAGTCCATGCGCTGTTGTGACGTGCCGTGCGTAAAGCTCTCCGGTGACACATAGCCCTGCGTCATCTTCTGCAGGTGATCGTCGCCCACGGCTGCGGCTGCCTGCAGTCCCTGCTGAATGTCGGCGGTGTGAATGATGTTTCTCTGCTCGCCGCTATGTGCCCACACCCCGGCGTAGCAGTCTGCCTGCAGTTCGAGCGCGACCGAAAGTTTGTTGCCTGCGGACGGGTTGTACGCACGAAGCTGCTCGACCTTCGCCTCCGTGCCCACCAGTTTCTGCACATGGTGGCCCAGCTCGTGCGCAATCACATAGGCCTGCGCAAATTCGCCGCCCGCGCCGAAGCGCCTCAGATCGTTCCAGAACCCGAGATCGATGTAGACCTTCTCATCCTGCGGGCAATAGAACGGCCCCGTAGCCGCGCGTGCCGATCCGCAGCCCGAGTAAGTAGCGTTGCGGAAGAGCACCAGCTTGGCATGGCGGTAGCCGGGCAGGATGCCGCTCCACGTCTTCTGCGCATCGTCCAGCACAAAGGAGACAAGCTGCGCCGAGCGCTGCTCATCCGCAGAGGGCGGCGCTGCAGGCTGCTGCTGCACGGCGCCGGAGTTGCCCATCAGGTACGCGCCGATGAAGTTGCGGCCGGTGATGAGGCTGATGACCAGCAGGATCAAAAGGCCGCCGATGCCCAGGCCGCGCCCGCCGCCAAAACCGATACCGCCGCCGCCTTCGCTGCGCCGGTCTTCGACATCATCACTGAGCCCGCCTGGTGTCCAGTCCATGGTCTGCCTCCTCCGCAGTTAGTGTGCCTGCATCACGCGTGAAATGTCACCAGGGGACGCATAGTTGAAGATATTCGCGCCTGGATTGTTCTGTGATGAGATAGATGGCTAATCTACGGCAAACCTGCAAGAGCTTGAACTGAAGAAGAAAGGTTGCTGGACGTCAAGCAACCTTCATCGCCGCGCAGCTTGTTTAACACCCCTGGTTAGCTCCACGCAGACAGCCGTTAGATTCGGCGCATAGCAAGTTTGCTAACTATTTATTATTCCCCACAACCTATGCTCCCGGCTTCGCTTCTTACTTAATATAGGCGGTACGCTAAAAAACATCAGCGAATTGACGCGATATCAGTTCCGCCTTATTCCCACTGAACATTTTATTTCTCACCATCGCGCAGTAACACTCCCGCGCGAATCTACTACCGAGGTAATCAACTTGATATCGTTTCGACACAACGTAAGGAAGCTCCCGCTCTGTGGATGCTTGGCACTTGCATGTCATGACGGCGCTGCCGACGGCGGCGTTCTGCCAGGACCAGAGCAGCGCGCCAATGACCAGCCCGGATAACTCCGCCAAAAACAAGGCCCACAGCAACACCGCCGATCAGCAGTCGGAGGCAACTTCGGATCGTATGCTGACAAAGAAGATCCGGCAGTCACTTGTGGCCGACAAGTCGCTTTCTACTTACGGACACAACGTGAAGATCATCACCAAAGATGGAATGGTCACTCTCAAAGGGGCCGGTGCATTCCGAGGACGAGAAGTCGGCCATCGCATCGAAGGCAGCAGAAGTCGCCGGCGGCCCGGACAAGGTTACAAACCAACTCACAGTCAAGCAGTAATTGCTGCGCTGCTCTTGAAGCAGCGCGAAAAGGAAAACTTATATGGCAGGTAAAAATACAGCAGCATTTGGTATTTACACGAGCAATGCAGCAGCAGAAGTGGCGGTGGATCGGCTGATTGCGGCCGGATTTTCCAACCAGGATGTCTCTGTCCTGATGGCAGATCGTCAAGGGTGCAAAAGATTTCGCCGCGGAGAAGAACACGAAGGCGCCGGAAGGCGCGACCACAGGCGTCGGCGTAGGCGGTGCAGTGGGCGGAACACTCGGATTGCTCGCAGGTCTCGGCGCGCTGGCGATTCCGGGCGTCGGTCCGCTGATCGCTGCAGGCCCGATCATGGGTGCACTCGCAGGTCTCGGCGTTGGCGGTACTGTCGGCGGCCTCGTGGGGGCGCTGGTCGGACTTGGAATTCCAGAGTACGAAGCCAAGCGATACGAAGGCCGGGTGAAGGATGGTGGCGTTCTGCTATCCGTTCATTGCGACTCGTCAGAAGAGATTTCGCGCGCGAAGGACATCCTCAGAAGCGACCGGCGCGGATGATATCTCGTCCTCTGGTGAGAAGTCAGTGAGCACGCACGGAGTGGATATCGGATAAAACGAAGTCGGACAACGAGCGACGTCAGAGAGGTCGAGACGGAGCGCATCGGAGTCAGCAGCGCGAACCCAAACCGCACTGTGGTGCGACTAGGGATCGCGAAATCGGATAGGCGGCGATCCGATAATTTCAGTAATGCTTCGACAATCGCTGCTTCACCGAAGCGTGCATCCTTCGGGATGCGTGCTTGGCATTGCGCTTAGGGAGCCGGTTGGCGATGCGTGCGAAGGCATCCACCAGCGAGATCACCTTCAACTGGCTGCGTACCTGATCGATCGGCGCGGTGGTCTTCAGCGTGATCTCGACAGGCTGGCCGGGGAGCAGATCGACATAGTTGTCGGAAGGCTCGATATCCAGCGCGCCAAAGGTGAGATAGGCATCGCGCGCCAGGACGGGCGAGGTGAGCCGCACTGTGTAGCCTCCGCTGGCGGGCTGCACGTCTGTCTGGATGGTCGCCGACGGCAGGTGGATCTCGTGCGTGGGAACGAGATAGGTAAGGTTCGTCGAGACCACCTTGCCGTCCACCGTCAGATCCGATGTGACGAAGACGGACGCCGCATCGGTTCCCGGCGGCAGAAGCTCGCTGAGCGGCATGTGCTGGTAGATCGCGCTCGACAGCGCCGGGATGGAGACCTGCTGCTGCTTATCCGAAATGACCGTGCCGTCAAATTTCATCAGCCGCGTGTGCAGTTGCGCCGTCTCCGGCGTTGTTTTGTCGGAGACGATATACACCGCGAGCGTGCCGTCCTCCACATGCGGTGATACCAGCACCGGCGCATAGAAGCGACGCGCATAGTATTGCAGCGCCTTCCAGCGGCCGTAGTAGTCGATGGAGGACCACGACGCGACCGGCCAGCAGTCATTCAACTGCCAGTAGATGGAGCCCATGGTGCGCGGGCGCTCGCGCCGCAGATGCTCCGCGCCGATCTTGATGCCCTCCGCCTGCAGCACCTGGCTGACGTAGAGGAAGGAAGCGAAGTCCTTCGGCTCGGCGTAGTCCTTCAGCAGGTAGTCGTGGATGATCGAATTGCCTTCGGTGTTCTTCTGGTGCGCCAGCATGACCGGCGTGAAGATGCTGGTGCGGTCCGCGGGCTCGGTGAAGGCTTCGACCGTCTTCATCTCCGGGAAGGACTGAAAGCCGTACTCGGTCATGAAACGAGGATGATGCTGTTCGTACTCGCTGAAGGGAACGCGGCCATGCCACACGCTCCAATCGTGCATATCGCCGGTGGTCTGCCCGGGAGCGAGATCGTCTTCATAGTCGCCGCTCGGCGAGCTGGGCCAGTACGGCGTCTCCGGATTCAGCCGCTCCACGACGCGCGGAATGACGCTTGAGAAGAGCAGCAGGTAGTCCTGCCAGATGCGTATTTGTCCCTTCGTGTCGAGCGCATTCGAAATCTTGCTGTTGCGCTCCCATTGCAGCGCCTCTTCAGTCTCGTTGTTGCCGCACCACAGCACGATGCTGGGGTGATTGCGCAGGCGCGTCACCTGGTATTCGGCCTCTTTCGCAACCTGTTCGCGAAACGCATAGGTACCGGGTTGCCAGTCGTTGCCGAACATGAAGTCCTGCCACACCATGATGCCGAGCTCGTCGCATATCTGGTAGAACTCGTCGGTCTCGTAGTAGCCGCCGCCCCAGTGGCGGATCATGTTCATGTTGGCGTCGCGCGCCGATTCGAGGATGCGGCGATACTGTGCCGTGGTCACGCGCGAGGGAAAGCTGTCGAAGGGGATGACGTCCGCGCCCTTCGCGAAGACCGGGATGCCGTTCACCACGAACTCGAAGGAGCGGCCCCACTGGTCCTTGTCGCGCCGTAGCACGATGGATCGCAAGCCGGTGCGGGCGGTCGCGGTGTCGGCGTCATGGCCATCCGACGCTGAGCTTTGTCGTCCAGGTGTACATCGATTGCGCGCCGTAGCCGGCCGGATACCAGAGCGCGGGATCGGCAATCTCCACCGGCAACACGACATGATTCACGCCCGGTACGAGCGTCACCTGCGCCTTCGCGTCGTGCTTCTTGCCGCCGCCCTCATACGTCACCGATACGGTAGCCTTTTCAGTCTTGGAGGCGACTACGTCCACTTCGGCATCGATGCGGGCGAGAGCCGGCGTGATCTCGCGCTGACGGATGTAGAGATCATCGATGCGCGCGTCGTCCCATGTCTCCAGGTGTGCGGCGCGCCAGATGCCGCTGGTGACGAAGGTCGGACCCCAGTCCCAGCCATACTCGTAGGCGGCCTTGCGCACGTAGGTCTTGTCCTGGGCCGGCGTCTGCCCATGCCACTTGTCTGCGAGCGCCACGCGCTCGGATACCTTGATGGGCGACGGAAAGAAGACCACAAGCTCATTCGCGCCGGGCTTCAGCCACGGCTTGGCATCGGCGCGCCAGCCGCGGAACATGTTGTCGGCCGTGAGGATGAGGTGGCCGTTGAGCGAGACCTCGGCATAGGTGTCGAGTCCGTCGAAGACCAGATCAACATGTTGACGGCTCAGCATCGCGGGCGTGGCCGTGATGGTGGTGCGGTACTCCCAGTCCGCATCCTGAATCCATTGCAGCCTGGCTTCGTTGTCGCGGTAGAACGGATCGGGGATGAGCTTGTTGGCGAGCAAGTCGAGGTGCACGTCGCCGGGAACGGTGGCCGGCCGCCACTCCGCCGGTGTCGCCGTCGCGGGCATACGCTGGCGGAACTGCCAGCCGGAGTTCAGGTCCACGCTTGAGCGGAGAGCCGCATGCGCGGCGCTGAGAACGATACCAAACGTTGCCATGACGACGATCAGGCGGACGGAACGGAACCTCTGCATGTGGTGAGCGCTCGCTTGAAGGGAAATGGAAGTTCTGAAGCGCCGGCTGGGACCTTCGCTTTCACGCCGGTCATTGTATCGCCCGCATCCGCTGAAGGATCTCCGCCAGCATGGAAGTTCTATGATGAAGCGGAGTGTCGGACTTCGTTCAGATCGGCGCAAACCCCCAGGTTTCAGCTTGCTCTCCGTCGTCTTCTTCGACTGTGATCTGGCTCCAGGTCACCACCCTGGCCTGGATGCTCATCGAATGCGGAGTTGCCCTGTATTCAGCAAGTGCGGCTCACAGTCCGGCGATGTTTGCCTTCGGCTCCGACAGCCTGATCGAGCTTGCCTCGGCATCGGTCGTCCTGCTGCAGTTTGTTCCTGCCATTCGTATTTCGGAGCGCAAGGCCGGCCGCACTGCGGCAATCCTGCTGTTTCTGCTGGCCGCTGCCGTGGTGGGCATTGCCGTAGCTTCGCTAGTGCGGGGCGCTCGTCCTGAGACAAGCGTGAGCGGCATTGCGATCACCATCGCCGCCCTGATCGCCATGCCGATACTCGCGACACTGAAGCGCCGCGAGGCGCGCCGGAGCGGCAATGCCGCGCTGGCTGCCGATGCCGTCCAATCGGCGACCTGTGCTTACCTGGCGCTCACCGCGCTGGCCGGGTGTTTCGATCAATGCGCTCTGGCACATCTCCTGGATCGATCCCGCGGCCGGGCTGGTTGCAGTGCCTTTCCTCATTCAGGAGGGCAGATCGGCCTGGCGGGGACATGCCTGCGGCTGTTGTTAGCAAGCGAACGCCGTGAGCCTCTGCGTCTTCACCATCGGCCATTCGACCCGTCCTATCGAGGAGTTCCTCGGCATGCTGCAGGGGCATGGCGTTCGGCGGTTGGTGGATGTGCGCACCGTTCCGCGCTCAGGGCACAACCCGCAGTTCAATCGTGAAGAGCTTTCGCGCGCGCTCCACGCCAGGCGGCTGCACTATCGCCACATGCCTGCGCTGGGCGGCCTGCGGCGTCCCCGCCGCGACTCGGTGAATACCGCGTGGCGCAACGAGAGCTTCCGCGGCTATGCCGATTACATGCAGACGTCGGAATTTCAGGACGCTCTCAAGCATTTGATTGAGCTGGCGGGCGAGGAGCCAACCGCCATCATGTGCGCGGAGGCGGTGCCGTGGCGGTGCCACCGGTCATTGATCGCCGATGCGCTGCTGGTGCGCGGGATTGAGGTTTTGGAGATTGCGAGCGCCACACGTGCGACGCCGTTGACTTTGCATGCTTGGGCGCGGGTCGAAGGGCACACCGTGATTTATCCGGGCGAGCAGCAGACCCTGCCGCTCGACTGACCCGGTGCGATCTGGATGCCCCGGATTTCCCTGTCCCGATCGGTTCCAGATAGGGAATAATATGACTATCGTTTCCCTATGCGTCATCCCAAATCGGAATCGGAGATGACCATGGGGGCCTGGTAACCCGGAGGTTGACTTTCCGGGAACCACCTTTGTGTCATAGGCGCGTTCTTTTTAGCTCCCTTACAATCCCCTTTGTAGACTTTCCCCGAAGGAAGACCAGACAGGCCGCCCAGATGGCAAGTAACGGATTTCACTCACGTTCTTCGCGCTCGCACGGGATGCGATCGCTATTCAGCGTCTTCTCCTCCGATCTGGCGATCGATCTGGGTACGGCGAACACTTTGGTGTATGCCCGAGGTAAGGGGGTCGTGGTCAACGAGCCCTCCATCGTGGCGATCAACAAGAACACCGGGGAGATCGAGGCTGTCGGCATCGAGGCCAAGGAGATGCTCGGCCGGACCCCGGGCAATATCGTCGCCATCAAGCCGATGAAGGACGGGGTGATCGCGGACTTCAAGGTCACCGAAAAAATGCTGAATTACTTCATCCGCAAGGCGCACAACCGCAAAATGCTGGTGCATCCGCGGATCGTGATCGGCGTGCCGTCGGAGATCACGCAGGTGGAAAAGCGCGCGGTCGAGGATTCGGCCTATCGCGCCAAGGCGAGCGAGGTGTTCCTCGTGGAGCAGGCGATGGTGGCCGCGATCGGCGCGGGTCTGCCCATCACGGAGCCGAGCGGCAACATGGTCGTCGATATCGGCGGCGGGACTACAGACATCGCGGTGATTTCGCTGTCGGGCATCGTCTATTCGCGCTCCGTCCGCATGGCCGGCAACCAGATGGACGAGGCGGTGATGAACTACCTCAAGCGCAAGTACAACCTGCTGATCGGCGAGCGCACGGCAGAGCAGATCAAGATGGAGATCGGCTCGGCATATCCGCTGGACAAGCCGCTGCAGATGGAAATCAAAGGCCGCAACCTGATCGAGGGCGTGCCGAAGACGATCACGATCGACGACTCGGAGATCCGCGAGGCCCTGACCGAATGCGTGGCCGTGATTCTGAACGCGATTCGCGTGGCGCTGGAGCGGACCCCGCCCGAGCTTTCGGCGGACATCAGCGACCGCGGCATTGTCCTGACCGGCGGCGGCGCGCTGATCAAGAATCTCGACAAGCGGATTCGTGAAGAAACCGGTTGCCGGTGTCGATCGCCGACGATCCGCTGAAGTCGGTCGTGCTGGGCACCGGCAAGATGCTCTCGGACTTCCGGCTGCTGCGCAAGATCAAGATCGAGTAAGAGCGCCTGGAGAATGGGCCATCACGGCCGCGGAGTCGACACACTGCACCACTGGAAGTAACGGACCATGGAAACCTTCCTCGAGCGCTACAAGAACATCATGGTCCTTTCCGTCGTGCTGCTGGCGCAGTTCCTGGGGCTGGCGATCCAGGTGCGCACGCCGGCGGCCAAGGGCAGCGACGGCAAGGGTGTGCGGCTGCTGCGCTACTGGGTCGTCGCGATGATGTCCCCGCCGGAGAAGGTGATGTCGCACACCGGCCACGGCGTGCGTGGATTCTGGGGCAACTACATCGACCTGCGGCACGCTCAGCAGGAAAATCGCGACCTGCGCGCGCAGCTCGATCAGCTCCGGCTGGAGCAGGCGGCGTTACTCGAAGATGCCAAGCAGGGCCAGCGCCTGCAGGAGTTGCTGGGCTTCCGGCAGAAGTACATCTATGCGACCGTGCCTGCGCAGGTGATTGGTACCAGTGGCAGCGATCAGTCGCGCATCCTCACCATCGACAAGGGATCCAAAGACGGCCTGAAGCGCGATCAGCCGGTGATCACGCCGGACGGCATCGTGGGCAAGCTGGTGGAGGTCTTCCCGCACACATCGCAGGTCATGGAGATCAACGACCAGACCAGCGGCGCCGGCGTGTTGCTGGAGAAGACCCGCATGCGCGGCGTCCTCCGGGGCAACGCCTATGGCCAGCCGCAGATCATCAATGTGTTGCCGGACGATCGCGTGAAGCCCGGCGAACGAGTTATCACCAGCGGCGGCGATCAGATATTTCCGCGCGGGCTGGCGGTGGGCACGGTGGAGAAGGTGGTCTCCGATCCTGACCGCGAGCCCTACGTCGACATCGTGCTGAAGCCGGCGGCGAACCTGCAGCACCTGGACGAGGTGCTGGTGGTGACCGGAACGAGCGACGAGTTGCCGGAAGCAGCAAAACGCGATATTGCGAAGAGCGAGGCTGCCGGCGGCGAAGACGCGGAGATGCAGCGCGCCTCCGATGTATTGGCCCAGAAACTGCCGGGGCTCGATGATCCGAACGCGCTCAAGGCAGACGATGCGACGAAGGATCCCGCATTGGATCTTCGCCCGCTCAAGCCTTTGACGGCAGCCCGTCCAGACCGCTTCTCGCCCGGTGAAGTGCCCCCTGCAGCGCAGATGACGCCGGGGAAGGTCACCGCGATTACGCCGGCCCCGCGCACCAGCGACCAGGCGGCAAGACGTATCAGAAAGCCTTCGACGAATCCGGATGCGGACAGCGCCGTCTCTACAGATGGAACCGCGCCGCATACCAATCAGGAGAGCTTCATCATTCCCGGCACGGCGACCGGGCCTGATCGTCCGCTGGTGAATCCGGAGAAGACAGCCGCGACGAAGACGATCTCGAATATCCCCATCACAGGTCCGGTAAGCACCGCAGGCGCAGGAAGCCCGGTGCGGGAGCAGCATCAGTAATGGCGATGGTGATGGCAAACTCCCGGCGGGAGCTGGATTCCCAGCAGTTCCCATGGCCGATCATGCTGGCCGCGCCGTTGCTGGCGGTCTTCCTGCAGGCGTATCTGCCACTGCGCTATCCACGGCTGGATGTCTTCGATCTGCCGCTGCTGGTGGTTATCTATTTTTCCGTCTCGCGGCGCAGTCCCATCGGCGGCACGGTGTTCGGCGCGGTTGTCGGCCTGCTGCAGGACGGCGTGACGCATCGGCCCATCGGCATTCATGGCATCGCGAACACTATCATCGGCTTTCTCGCTGCGTCTATCGGGTTGCGGATCGACGTCGATAACCCGATCACGCGCGTGCTGATGATCTTCGGGTTCACGCTGCTGGACGGCTTCCTTTACCTGGTGATCGTGCGTCATCTGATTGCCGAGCCGCTGGCGTGGAGCTGGATGCACCAGATGGTGCGCGCTGCGGTGAATGTCGCGTTGGGGCTGGTGCTCTTCGCGTTGCTGGATCGAACCAGGTTACGGAACTGACGGCGATGCGTTGTGCAATGGGCAGTAAGGTGAGGCGAGCATGATCGGATCGCGGGAAGAGAAGATTCCGGCGCTCAAACTGGCGGTGGTGCAGTATGTCATCGTCGCCGTGCTTGCCGTGCTCATTACCGGACTGTGGCGATTACAGATTCTGGGCGCCACCAACTATCGCGAGCTGGCCGAAGCCAACCGCATCCGCAAGGTGCCGATCCTCGCGCCGCGGGGCCGGCTCTTCGACCGCGAAGGCCGTCTGCTGGTGGATAACTATCCTTCGGTTTCGTGCTTTCTGGTGCCTGATCAGACACAGACCCTGAAGGACGACCTGCCCAAGATCGCTCGCGGCCTGCATATGACCGTGGACCAGATAAGTGCCGTGATGGCGCGCTATCGCGGCGGCCCGAAGTACCAGCTCATCCCGCTCAAGGCTGACATCACGCCCGACGAAAAGGAGTTTATCGAGGCGCATCGCGATGAGCTTCCGGAGTTGGAAACGATTGACGAGCAGCGGCGGCTGTATCCGCGCGATGGCTTTGCCGCAGCGCTGATCGGCTACACCGGCGAAGTGAGCGAAGAGATGTTGAACCAGTCGCGCTATGCCTATTACGAGCCGGGGGATGTGGTGGGGCGCTCGGGCGTGGAGGAGAGCTATGACGCGCTGCTGCGCGGCACGGACGGCTCCCGCGATGTGCTGGTGGACAGCCACGGCCGAGAGGTGGGCCGGCTCGGCTATGAGCGCGCCATCCCGGGTATGGATCTGAAGCTGACTATCGATCTGGATATCCAGAGAGCCGCAGAGCTGGCGCTGGGCGCTCGCAATGGCGCGGTGATCGCGATGGACCCGCACACGGGCGAGGTGCTGGCGCTGGTCAGCCATCCTTCCTTCAATCCCAATGATTTCGCGGTACACGTCCAGCGGGATGTCTGGAACAAGCTGATCACCGATCCCAATCATCCGCTGATGGACAAGGCGATCCAGGACCAACTCGCGCCGGGCTCGACCTTCAAGCTGATCATGTCGGTTGCCGGACTGCAGGAGCATGTCGCGCAGAACCTCAAGGTGAACTGCGCTGGCGGCGCGACCTTCTACGGCCGCTTCTTTGCCTGCGATGCGCACCATGGAGCGGTCAATATCGACAACGCGATTCCGTACTCCTGCGACACCTACTACTACACGCTGGCGCAGCGGCTCGGCATTGAACCGATCGCGAAATGGGCGCACGCGCTGGGATTGGGACAGAAGACCGGCATCGATCTGCCCAACGAGGCTGCCGGTGTGGTGCCGTCCGAAGAGTGGAAACTGAAGAACTACCACGAGAAGTGGTATGCGGGTGAGGTGATCTCGGTCGGCATCGGGCAGGGCGCGACGGCGGTGACGCCGGTGCAGCTTGCGCGCACCATTGGCGGGATCGCCTCCGGCGGCGCGATGCGGCGGCCGCACGTGGTCATCCAGGACCAGCTATCGTCGAATTACCGGCAGGCCATTCTCGATACGTATCCCGGCTCCGGGAATGCGAATGTCCCGATCGATCCTGCGACCTGGGAGACGATCACGGACGGCATGGCCGCGGTGACGGCGACCAGCGGCACGGCGCATGCCTCGCATCTGGAAGGCATCGACTTTGCCGGCAAGACGGGCACGGCGCAGGTGGTGAGCCACAGCTTCGGCGCCAAGTCGGTTTCGAAGGACATAGCCTCACGTGCGAATGCCTGGTTCGTCGGCGTTGCGCCGCGGCGCAATCCGGACATCGTCGTGGTGGTCCTGTGGGAGCACGGCGGGTGGGGCGCCGGTTCGGCCAAGCTGGCGGCGCAGGTGATCCAGGCCTACGTGGACAAGCAGCGCCGGCTGGACGCATAACGTGCTGCAGGTGGCCACCGAGCCCAGGCCCAATGTTCAACCCGCGGAGCCGGCGAAGAAAACAGCGCCAGCGAAGCCAACCGAGGTAGGAGCCATCTGGTCCAACCCCGATGCTCCGGATGCGATGGGCGGCAGACCGGTGAAGCCGGCGCAGGTCCGGAATGCGATCGGGGACGCGAAACTGCTGGCCACCGTGCGGGCCGGACACTACTTCCTGAATGACCGGAATGACGCTCCAAATATGACACGGAATGGCATAATTGCCGCCCCCAGGGCTGGAGGCACCCGCTAATTTATGCAGCGATTTTTACGACTGCGCGACTTCGACTGGGTGCTGATGGCGATGGTGTTTCTGCTGTCGGCGCTGAGCGTTCTCGAGATCTACTCGGCAACCATCAATACGAAGTTCCATGGATTTGAGAACAAGCAGGTGCTCTGGCTGGTGGGCGGCACGGCGGCTATGCTGCTGCTTTCGTTTATCGATTACCACATGCTGCTGGACGTAATTCATTGGATCTATGGCTTTTGCGTCGTGTCGCTGGTGGTGGTGCTGGTGGCAGGGCAGAAGGTGCTGGGGGCGCGGCGATGGATTCGTGTGGGCGGCATTCACTTCCAGCCTTCGGAGTGGGTGAAGCTGGTGCTGATCGTGGCCGTGGCGCGGTATTTTGCCACCCTCGCCGGCAAGGAGCTGGATTGGAAGGACATCGGCAAGGGATTCCTGCTGGTGGGCTTTCCGATGGCGCTGGTGTTGAAGCAGCCGGATCTGGGCACGTCCCTGACCTATCTGCCGGTACTGCTGGTCGGGCTGTTCCTGGGCGGTATCGGGTGGAAGAAGGCGCTCATCATCGTATGCGCGGGCCTGATCCTGATTGTGCCGGTCTGGCGGGCGGGGTTGAAGCCGTACCAGAAGGCCAGGCTTACCAGCTTCCTCTCGCCGGATGAGGACCCGCGTGGCTCGGGCTACCAGATTCGGCAGTCGCTGATTGCGGTGGGAGACGGGGGCGTGTGGGGCAGGGGCGTGGCGAAGGGCACGCAGACGCAGGGGGATTTCCTGCCGATTCCGTACACGGATTTCATTTTCGCGGCATGGAGCGAGGAACACGGCTTTATCGGTGCCGTCTTCGTCCTGCTGCTATACTTCTTCATACTGATGCGTTTGATACAGAACGCTCAGACAGCCGCAGACCTCTCCGGCACCCTGCTGATCATGGGCGTCGTCGCAGTGCTCATCTTTCAGATAGCCGTTAATGTGGGAATGGTCGTGGGGTTGATGCCCGTCACCGGGATACCGCTGCCGCTCATGAGCTACGGCGGGTCGTCGGTACTGTTTACGTTCCTTGCCCTGGGCATGGTTATGAATGTCCGGATGAACCGGTTCGTGAATTAGGGACTTGTTGTACGGCGTCCGCCGACCGCGATTGGAGGCGGCGCCGGGAAGAGATTTTGCAGGAATTTCAAAAGTAAGCCGGCCAGGTGGATCACCGGGACGGGCAGGATCAGGAATGAACACGCAGAGACGGGGAACGACCCCGCCCCACAATCGGGTAGGAGCGGTCACAAACTCTCTGCGCGTGGAAAGTCCCAGCACAATCAATGGTTTGTCCAGTCGAACGCAGGCGCCGTGGCGCCAGGCGCAAGCTGGCTCATGGAATCGGGTTGGCTCTCCCTCGTCTGCACTCATCTTGTTGATACCGGCCCGGCACTCCGGTCCGGAGCTCCGGGAGCAGAAGTCGTTCTGTTCTGATCTGCCTCGTCTGCTGCCCGGGCCGGCATGTGCCGCGGGCAAGAAAGAGGCAGTATGGCGAAAGAGATTTGCATTTCCAGCACGCCGCATGAGACGCGGCTGGCAATTGTTGAAGACGATCAACTCACCGAGATCTACTACGAGCGTGAAAATGAGTACACGCTTGCCGGATCCATCTACAAAGGCAAAGTCACGCGGGTGCTTCCGGGCATGCAGTCGGCATTTGTCGACCTTGGCCTGGAGCGGGACGCTTTCCTTTACGTAACCGACTTTCTGGAAGAGCAGGAAGACTCCGAAGACTTCACAGAAGTACAGCAGGGCGAGCCCCGCAAGGAGCGTGGCCGCCGTGGTGGGTCTGATCGTGGCCAGGGTCGCTCTGAGCGTCCTGCCGCGGCCCAGGCCGCAGAACCTGCGGGAAGCGCGGCCGCCGAAGCTGAAGGTGAACCGGAGTCGGGCGGGGGCAAGGGCCAGGAAGAATTTGAGCAGGGTACACGGCGCTGGCGTGGCCGTCGTGGCCGCCGTCGTGGCGTCCGGGGCGTTCGCGGACAGGAGACCGACACTCCGCCATCCGCCGAGGCCGAACCGATCGAGGAATACGGTCACACGGGGTCGCTGTCGATTGAGGCTCACGCTGAGCCGGCGGCGGATTCCGGCGGAGGACAGCGTGGCGGTCGCCGCGAGCGGCAGCAACAGGGAACTCCGACGATCACGCTGCCCGGAGAGGCCCTGCAGAAGTATGGCCAGCAGCCGTTGGAAGGCCAAGCCAAAGCAGACGCGGGAGGAACCGCAGGCGCGCCAGCCCCAGGTCTCGGTTCGGCCGTCGACTCTGGTGGAGCACCCGATTGCGTGGGACGGCGTCAGCGTAGCGCTGCCGGGCGAATCCTTGTCGCGGCACCGGAAGCCTGCTGCTTCGCCGGCTGAAGAGACCTGGGCTTCGGAAACCTCACCGGAGGCGGAAGAGTCAGGGGCAAGTTGAGGAACTGCATGCGACCG
Organism: uncultured Acidobacteriaceae bacterium; assembly: GCA_963790555.1. Taxonomy (GTDB): domain Bacteria; phylum Acidobacteriota; class Terriglobia; order Terriglobales; family Acidobacteriaceae; genus KBS-83. The sequence continues at coordinate 322,300 of CAWBPB010000007.1, forward strand.
GCAGCGAGCAGGCAATCGACAGCGCATTCCCGCCCGCGCGGGCCGAGGAACCGGCGCCTCTTGTGCTGGAAGAGGAAGAAGCCGGAGCGCAAGCGCCAGAGGCGCAGGCCAGCGAACACCATGAGGAGCCGGAGTTCGATCCGGAAAATGCCTCTGCATCGTATCGCGTCGATCCTTCGTCGCCGAGCGGCTTCCGGCTCTCATCGCTTTTTGGCCGTGAGCCCGCAGACCGGCAGGAGCAGGAGACCGAGACCATCGTTCATCCAGCAGAACCACAGTTGAACGAGCCGAAGCAGGAAGCAGCAGCTCCCGAGATCGCATCTCCTGCCGTCGAGCATCTGGAAGAAAACGGCATTCCTGCGCAATTCGTGCCAGCCGGTAACGAGAATGCGGTGCATGACGCCGAAGAGGGACGGCAGTCCCCTTCGCTCGAGCATTTGCATGCGTTCACACCAGGCGACGGCCAGGTGGAAGAGGAAGTCATCGACGACGAGGAGTACGACTTTGCGCCTCTGCCTGAGCATGCGATGGCCCACGACGAAGATGAGCACGATCTGAGCGACCTGGTAGAGGAGGAGACGCGGGTTGCCGGCGGCTCGGAGATTGGGGACGTCATCCGGGATGCCCAGATCGATCGCCAGGTGATTTCGAGCGACGACGACGAATTTGAGGACAGCGACGAGGAGGAGGAAGAAGAAGAGCCTTCGACCGCAGTTACTACGGAAGCAGGGGCTCCCGGCGCCGCGGCGCGGACGCAATGACCGCCAGCGTGGACGGGACCGGCGCGGACGTGGTCGAAATGTACGCCGCCAATCGGCACAGACGAGCGATCTTCCGATCATCTCTGAGCTGCTGAAGCAGGGACAGGAGATCCTGGTCCAGATCGCCAAGGAGCCGATTGCAAAGAAGGGCGCGCGTATCACGAGCCATATTGCGCTGCCCGGACGCTTCCTCGTCTTCATGCCGACGGTGAACCACGTCGGGGTTTCGCGAAAGATATGGTCTGACGAGGAGCGCCAGCGACTGAAGCGGATACTCATCAGCGAAAAAGGCGAGGCATCGGGCGGCTTTATCGTTCGCACAGCGGCAGAGAATGCAAGCGAAGAAGAGCTGCGCGCGGACCTGCGCTTCCTCATCAGCCTGTGGAACGAGATCAAGCAGCGCTCGGAGAGCGCGAAGGCGCCGGCATTGATCTATCACGATCTGAACCTGGTGGAGCGGGTTCTGCGCGACCAGGTCTCCGAGAGCTTCTCGACCATCTGGGTTGACTCCGAAGCCGAATATGAACGTATTGTCCGTTTCCTGAACCGCTTCCAGCCGTCGCTGGTGCGCCGCGTGAAGCTCTACACCAAGGAGACGCCGCTCTTTGAACAGTTCGGCATCCAGGACGAGATCAGCAAGGCGTTGAAGTCGAAGGTGTGGCTGAAGTCGGGTGGATCGATCGTGATCAACCAGACCGAGGCGCTGGTGGCCATCGACATCAACACGGGCAAGTATGTAGGCAAGACGGCCCGGCTTGAAGACACAATTCTGAAGACGAATCTGGATGCGATTCCGGAAATCGTGCGGCAGATCCGGCTGCGCGATCTAGGCGGCATCATCGTGATCGACTTCATCGACATGGATGAGCGCAAGAATCGCCACAAGGTGATGCAGGCGCTGGAAGAGGAGCTGAAGCAGGACCGGGCGCCATCGAAGGTGCTGCAGTTTAACGATTTTGGCCTGGTCGCCATCACGCGCAAGCGCGTGAAGCAGTCGCTGGAGCGGACGTTGAGCGTGCAGTGCGACATCTGCTCAGGTACCGGTATGGTGAAGGGCCCGATAACGGTAGCAAATGAGATCTACATCGAGATGCGCAAGATGCAGAAGCATCTTGAGCGGCACGATGTGATGCTGCGCGTGCATCCAGAGGTGGTGAAAACACTGAAGGGCAATAATGCTCGCTGGCTGAACGAACTGGAAGAGATGACCGGGCGCACCATCATCGTAAAGAGCGATCCGACGCTGCATCCGGAGCAGTTCGACATTCACTGATGCTCTTTGAGCTGACACGGAGGGCCGGTCGAATGGACTGGCCCTTTATTTTGCTCTACCGTAGGTATTTGCCGTTCGCGGAAGAAACTTTTGACAACCGATTCGTGTCCTACTTAACGGAGCGTTAGCTCCTGATACCGGACGGGGAGCCTCGCTCCTACGATCTCCACCTTGGAGTCTGCCAAATTATGAGCCGTTCTGTTGTCTGCCTCTCCAGTCGCAAACCTGGCCGGTGCCTGCCGGCGATCTTTTTGGGGTTCGCGGTAGCCGCCTCCACCGCTTTCGCGCAATCGGCGTCGAGCACACAGTATTCTTCCAGCTCAGATCAGGGTATTACCTCACTTTCCTATGCATCCACAGCCAGCGCGCCCAGCGGACAGAACAGCGGCGGCTACGGAAACGGGGGCTACCACCAGTATTCGCAAAATGGAGAGCCGGGCTTCCATCACATGGCGATTGAAGCTGGAGCCGGTTTCGATGCTCCGCTCGGCAATACGAAGAACGCCCAGACCTTCGGCTACAACGTCAAGCTTGGCGGCGGCTGGAATTTCGATCAGTCATTTTGGGGTGTTGCTGGAGTACGAATTCAATCGGACCGGAATTCCGGACAATGTGCTGGCGGCTGTGCGGCTCAGCAAGGCCGGTGTCGGTGTAAATGGCAACGTGCATATCTGGGGATTCACACTTGATCCGGTGTACTACTACAAGACGACGGGCGCATGGGGCGGCTACGTGACGGGTGGCGGTGGTTTCTATCGCAAGCTCACTACGTTTTCGATGCCCGTGGATCTGGGAATTGGCTGCGATACTTCTACGGTTGCTACCCGCAGTACGCGAACCAGACGGTCAGCCACTTCTCCAGCAACCAGGGCGGCCTGAATCTTGGAACCGGACTTACGCACAATATCGGTAGCGGCGCAAAGATCTATGCCGAGGCGCGCTATCTGTGGGTGAACTCTCCGGGACCGAGCGCAACCCAGGTCGGGTCGGGCACGGTCAGCATGATCCCGGTTACGTTTGGCATTCGCTTCTAAACAGCAGATCTCTTCGCTTCGCTCCGGCCCGGGATGACGAAGTGGGTTTGCTTTCGGTCGAAATGACAAGCGGTCGCAGCGAGCCGAGAAATATCTCTCTGGCTCATGCTGCTTTAGCGATAGAGGACGGTCAGGATGCCTGCGCCCAGGGTGGCGATCGGGGGCAGCACGGCGAGCGCCAGTGGGTAATATCCGAGCGACTGGCCGCGAAATTCACTGGCGGCCATGGTCGAGACGAGCAGCACGACGATCGCAAGGATCAGAGCGTGAATGAGCGGGCTTGCCGGCGCGAGCACAACGGCCACGCGCCCGCCCATTGCCGCATAGAGGCAGCTTGCTAGCAGGTTGAAGAGCTGCGCTGAGCGCGAAGGCGGCATCCGATTCCAGCTCGGGACGAGCCAGCGCGTCAGCAGCGTTGTCACGGCCGTGAGGAGCGCCATGCAAGCGAAACCAGCTGCGATGGCGATAAAGGAGCGGAGCAGCGGCATTTAGCGCGGCTTCTGCACTGCCGTGGTCCCGGTGGAGCGGGCCCGCTGCATGAGCGCTTCGATGTCCTCAGCGGTGTGCGGCAGGTCGGCGATAAAGTCCTGGAGCTTGCCGTCTTTATCCACGTAGAAGGTGTCCTCAATGCGGACGCCGATTTTCTCTTCCGGGATGTAAATTCCCGGCTCGATGGTGAAGACGGCGCCCGGCCCGAGGGGCTTGCTGGAGTCAAAAGGATCGTGGACGTCGATGCCGACCGAGTGGCTCAGGCCGTGGATAAAGTATTTGTCGAGCGGCTGGCCGTGGAGGTCTTTGCCATGCGTGCGGATATAAGCCCGGGCGACGCCATCGAGGGAGTCTTCGGGGTGTTCATGGTTGTAGAGGGTCGATTTGCCGGAGACGAAAGCAGCGGCAGCGGCCCTTTGCGCGCCCAGAACGATGTTGTAGATCTCGCGCTGACGGTCAGTGAAGTGGCCATTGACAGGCACAGTGCGGGTTACGTCGGAGGCGTACATGGAGTATTCGCCCGCTGCATCCATGACGACGACATCGCCGCTTTGCATGGTGCCATCGTCGGCGGAATAGTGCAGCACGGTCGAGTTGACGCCACTGCCGACGATCGAGGGATAGGATGGTCGCTCGCAGCCATTTGCGAGCAGTGTGCCGGTGATGACTCCGGAGATGGCACGCTCGTTTACTCCGGGATGGATGGCGAGAATAGCCGCCGTCTGCGCCTGGATGGAGGCATTTGCGGCCTTGCGCAGCAGTTCGATCTCGCCGGGATCTTTGCTTGAGCGGAGCGTCTTCGTCAACTCACGGACATCCTGCGCCGGGACCGGTTCACCATTGCCGAGGGTGCTTTGCGTGAACGCAAGCGCATCCTTTGCAGAGGCGTTGTCGAGTTGCGTCCAGACGGTGCGCAGACCGCGCTCGCCGAGGATGGCGGGCAATTCGCGTATGGAGCGGACCTCACGTACACCGGTGATGCTGGTGACGTTGGGCGATGCGGCGTCGAGCTTGACGCCGGTATACAGCTCCGCACGGAGGTTGCGCTCGGGCAACAGCAGCACCTCGCGATAGGGAAGCGCCGGATTGCCTGCGCGGGCAGGCACGGCATCCGCAACGATGAGCGCAGCCCCCGGCTCGTTCCAGCCTGTCAGATAATAGAAATCCTCATCCTGGCGGAAGTCCTGGTATTCCATAGCGGGCTCGTAGTTGCCGAACAGCAGAGCTACGCTGCCGTGCAGTTCGTGTGCCAGTGCTTCGCGCCGCGCCTGATAGACGGCGTTGGGCTGGCGCTCCAGCGCCAAAAGGGTAGTTGAAGAGATACCGAGAAGAAGCAGGATAAGTGTGGCAGAGCGAACCGTGCGCATGCCGAACAGTGTAGAGCACAAAGCAAAGCGGGCCCCGTTGAGGAGGCCCGCTTTTGCAGCGTTGAGAGTCAGGCCCGCCTGCCACTAATAAGACGCAGGATAAACGTTAGAATCACCGCGCCGATGATGGCCACGATGATGGTATAGATCATGCCGCCATGTGATGAAAAGCCCACCGCACGCATGATGAAGCCGCCTACGATGGCGCCAATGATGCCCACAATGATGTCCCCGAAGACCCCGTAGCCACTGCCCTTCATGATCTTGCCGGTAAGAAAGCCCGCAATAAGTCCGACGATAATCCACCAGATAATAACCATGTTGCCGATCCAATCCTTCCTTGAAGAGTCTGCCGGCCTTCCTGGCGAATGCCGCAGTCCAGCAAAAGCGATCAGATGGTAGCACTTTGAAACTGAGTTGTATGCAGCCGAAGTTATACGCCCACGGGGTAGGGCTTGGCCGAGGATTCATCGAGGTTGGCGCCGGTACGCCAGCGCTCGAAACGTCCCTGCAACAGCGATAGCAAGCCGGTGTACCAGTAGCCGACGACGAAGAGCAGCAGAAACGGAATGGTGAAGTAGTTCTCGTTCGTAATAGCGTAGGCGATGGTGAGGGCGAAGTAGCAGCCGATGATCAGCTCCACCCATGGAACAAGGCCCAGGCGCTTGCGGTATTTGGCTGCCTGAGCCCTCTCGCCTTTCTTTTCTACGCGATATTTCGGAGTTCGCTTGAAGGAGCTCTTGATGCCGAAGATCGCTTCCATGACAGCGCGCGTGTTGGTGACGGTGAGGCCAATGCCAAGCGCCATCAGAAATGGCAGGTAGAGAAAGGTCTTGAGCCAGCTACGCGGGTAGAGCTCCTTCTGTGAGACGAGATAGAAGGAGGAGATAGAAAAGGTAGACGCCATGAAAAGCGGCACGTCGATGAGCAGCATCTGAAACCAGCCCTGATAGAAACGGATCACCATGGCGGGCATCAGGAGCAGGGACAATACAACCATCAGCGGATAACTGATGTTTGCCGTGAGGTGATAGAAGGCCTCTATCTTGGTATGGAACGGGACTTCGCTGCGGAAGACGTGAGGCAGAATTTTCTTTGAGGTCTGGATAAGCCCTTTGGCCCAGCGTGCCTGCTGGGTTTTGAAGGCTGTCATTTCGATGGGGAGCTCTGCCGGGCACGCAACGTGCTGCAAATACCGGAACTGCCAGCCCTTGAGCTGCGCGCGATAACTCAAGTCCGTATCTTCGGTCAGCGTATCGTGCTGCCAGCCTCCCGCTTCGTCGATGGCGCTGCGACGCCACATGCCGGCGGTGCCGTTGAAATTGAAGAAAACGCCGGAGCGCGAACGGCCGCCGTGCTCCAGTACGAAGTGGCCATCGAGCAGGATGGCTTCCACCTGCGTGAGAAAGCTGTAATCGCGATTCAGGTGTGTCCAGCGAGTCTGCACCATACCGATCTTCGGGTCGGCGAAATGATGCACTACCTGCATAAGCCAGTCGGGCGGAGGGACAAAGTCGGCGTCGAAGATGGCGATGAGCTCACCCGATGACTTCTTAAGCCCGGCATCCAGCGCGCCGGCCTTGTAGCCGTGGCGATCGGTGCGATGGAGATAGACGATGTTGTGTCCCAGTGCTCGATAGCGTTCCACCAGGCCGCCGGCGACTTCCCGGGTTTCATCGGTGGAATCATCGAGCACCTGTATCTCCAGCCGGTCGGCGGGATAGTTCAGGCGGCAGCAAGCCTCGACCAGACGGTCGATGACATACTGCTCATTGAAGATCGGTAGCTGGACGGTGATGCGCGGGAGTTCTGCGAAATGGCTGGGCGGATCCTTCACGGCCCGGTCGCGATGCTTGTAATAGAGGTACACGAGCTGGTAGCGGTGCATGCCATAGAAGGCGAGCACGATCATGACCACGAAATACGGAATGAGGAGGGTGGTGTCAAAGGCGTTCCACTGATAGAGATAGCGGAACGGATTGTTGAGGGGATCGTTGCTGTAGTGCGTACGCAGGTAATGGCTAATGCCGTGCTGCGTATAGAGCCAGAGCCCGGCATTCGCGGCTGTGTGCTGGAGGAACGCTGCAAGCTCGGTCAGTGGCATCTTGTCGGGGACCGGCCTGTGCATTCGGCTCGCAAACCGGCTCGCATGGAGATTGTACGTGTTTCGCGGGACCTAGTGCAGCAAGCTCTGGCGGAAGAGCGCATCCCGCTCCACAGGACGAAAACCGGCATCGCGGATGATACGCTGCAGCTCAGACTCGCCACCATGATGGGAAGGCCCGGCATTGCCGGCCTGGGAGCGCGGAACGGAGCCGGCGTCATCTGCGCCGAAGCGCAGGGCCAGTTCCAGCACCTTCGGACCCATGACAGACCAGTCAGTTTGAAGGTGCTCCACGTTGTCGAGAATGAGCCGGGTAACCGCCAGTGTCTTTAGATAATCGACTGCGGTGGCCTCCTCTTCGCGGCGCATATTCGGAGCATCGGCATGATGGACGCGCACCAGAACTGTCTGGATAGCGTTGGACTCCTGTTGGGCGCCCCGGAGCATCTCCAGTATTTCGACGCGCGCTTCAAGCGGCTCTGTACTGCTGATAGCGACGGAGGCAGAGACGAAAAGGCCGCACTTGGCTGCTGCCCGAAGAAGGGCAACGAGATCTGTCGACGAGATGGCTGAAGGCTGTGTGGCCTCCAGCTCAATGCAGATCGAGCCGAGGCCAGCGGCTCCGAGGGCGGGAAGGGCTTTCCCGAGTGCGACGAGGTCCTGAGCAAAACGGTGCCGGATCGAGATCGGCAGAAGCTGAAATGTAACTCCAGGAAGTTGCCGACGCTGGGCGACCATAAGCGCTTCCAGCGCATCGACAGAGAAGTGCTCCATGTCAGGAATGCTGGTGAGAGAGATGCTGCCGTCCTCCTCAGTCGGAATGCCCGGTGTAACTCCGCGCCGCACATGCGCCGTTCCGCGAAGCGTGTACGTCACGACGCCCGCGGGATGCAGGTTCTGGCGTATTTGGTTGGCTGACATTCCAAGCTCGAGCAGATCGCCGCTGCGCAGAGCGTTCATGGCTTGTACACGATTCCAAGGCATTCTTTATATCTTAGCAAGTAGGTATTGAAGCGTGCGCGCAGCCACGCTGCGCCGTATCATCAAGAAACGCATATTGATTATGGGCCGGAGTAATAGGAAACTCTCCAGGTTACATTTAGGAGGAAGTAGAGATGACGCGTCACCTCAGAAATTTTATGCACTTTAGCCGGTTCAGCGTGTGGCATGGAGCCGCAGTGGCGGTTCTGGTTCTGCCCGTGGTATTCGCTTCCACGAAGGCATTTGCGCAGGACGCCAATGCCAAACCAGGCGTGGATGTAGTCACGTTCACCAACGGCGATCAATTAACCGGCACACTGGTGAGCGAGAGTGATGGCAAGATCACCTTCAATAGCGACATGTCCGGAACGGTCACCATTCCGTGGAGCAAAGTCAAGTCTCTGCACACCGGCGGCAAGTATGCGGTGATCTCGTCGACCGATAAGCTGAAGGTGGGCAGGCCGGCGCCGCAGGTCCCCGTGGGCACGCTTAGCGTGGCGAACGACCAGGTCTCTGTCTCTGGCGTCGGTGGAGAAGTAAAAAATATTCCTACGAAGGATGCCGCGTATCTAGTCAGTGGCGACGAGTTTCAACAAGCAATCTCGCATGAGCCATCTTTTACGCATGGATGGGTGGGCGGCGTTACGCTGGGAGCGACTCTCGTCGAGTCAACACAGACGAGCGAAACACTGACCGGCGCCATCGCGCTGGTGCGCACGCAACCCAGCGTCAACTGGCTGCAGCCGAGGAACAAGACGATCTTCGACGCGACAGCGACCTACGGCCTGGTGACTCAACCCTTCATCGCGGGCGTACAGGCCGCATCGAGCGCCAAGACGAACATCCTGCACGGCGATATCGAACGCGATCAGTACGTCACGCAGCGCTTCTACTACCTCTTCGACGCGAGCGCGGACCATAACATCGGCTCCGGCTTGCAGGTGCAGCAGATCTATGGAGCTGGCGCCGGGTATTCCGTTATCAAGGAGCCATTGCAGACGTTCGACGTAAAGGGTGATATTCACTACCAGCGGCAGGAGTTCTACCCCGCGGCAGATTTTCCGTCGGGACAGACGCTCAACCTGATCGGCGCTACGATCGGCGAACTTTACATGCGAAAGCTGCCGAAGGGCCTCGTTTTCAACGAAGCGGGCACCATTCTTCCTGCATTCAACACGCCAGCGGGGCAGCCCTCCGCGTGGAGTGCGCAGATCATTGCCGGATTGCTTTTCCCGGTCTACAAAAACCTGGGCTTCACGCTTGGATCGCAGGACAACTTCGTCAACAATCCACCCTTCGGTTACAAGAAGAATACCTTCCAGTTCACCGCCGGCCTGACATACACGATCAAGTAGCAGCCCAGCGGCAAAAAAGAAAGGCGCGGCCTCGGTCGCGCCTTCTCTTGTCAGGGATTTGGCGCTGCAGGCGGCTTCACCGTATTGAGAACATCCGGCGGCAGCGGCTTGTCGGCATTGGACAGCAGTACCGATACCTGCCACATCTGGGTTTCATTCAACATGTTGTTGAATGCAGGCATGCCGCTCAGACGAATGCCGTTCCGCACCTTCCAGTAGGTTTCTCCCACAGGATCGTCGCTGACGCCGACAATGCCGCTTCCGTGCGGCGCCCACAACTGCGGCGCGCGAGGAAAGAGATGCTTGGCAATCGGCGCCGCCTGGCCGTAATAGCCGTGGCATCCCGAGCAGTTGTCGCGATAAAGCTGCGCACCGATCAGTAGATTCGTCGGGCTTGGCTCGATGGGCGAGCGTTTTGGGGCCTCCCGGTCGATGCGGGAGTCCAGACTGTGATGGACGATGGCGCGCTCGAACGGAAGCGTGTTGTCGGTCACGGCGACGGGCAGATTCCCGAAATAGAGGTAGCCGAACAGGCCCAGAACAGACACCACGAGACCAACGATGAATCCGAGAAGAAACCGCATGCAAGTCCTGCCGGAAAAAGAATTTTGGCAGCCAAAAGGCGGCTGTTTGACACGAGTGTAAGGCCGATCCCGTTTTTATCCCTGAGAAGAGCCGCCCTTCCTGACGAGAGGGGCAAGGGCGAAGTTTCTCTGGAGCGGCTGGAACGGATCGTGAATCGGTAGAAAGCGGAGCGGGATGCTTTAATACTAAGAGCACGTTCCCCCAGTCCGCAGCAGCAGAGTAGTGGAGGCATCACCATACATGCAATGCAGTAAGAGTCTGGGATACCTGGCGTATCCGCTCCTGACGTTTTTCCTTGCCGCCGCTCTTTCTATGCAGGCGCAAACCACCGGCGATCCACAACAGAGCGCGCCCCCAGCCCAGAGCCCTGCCCCCTCCACGGATGCGCAGCCCACTCCGCTGACGCCCACAGCGCCAGTCCCAACCACGCGCGATCCTATTTCGCAGGCACAGCAGCAGCAATCCGGCAGCAGCTCAGGCTCGCAGCCGCAGACGAACTATCCGAATGAGCAGGAGCGGGTCCGCCTGGCGCAGGAGGCGCAGGCCCGTGTACGTGCGAGGCGCGCGGCACGGACGGCGGCGGCGGTCAAGGACACATACAGCCACAAATACGATATCTATTTCGGTTACAACTACCTGCGCATGCGACCCGGGCACTTCCTGCAGCACGGTAACGAAAACGGCTGGAATGCTGGCATCACGCGCTATTTCAATCCCAAGTTCGGTCTGTCGCTCGACCTCCGCGGCTATTACAAGAGCGTCTATGTGGGCAATGTTCGCTATTTCATCCCCGGCACCGACCCCAATACGGGCCAACCCATATACGGCACCGTGGAGGGGATGTTCCAGCCGTTCATCAGCAACTATTCAGCGATGGTGGGGCCACAGTATTGGGTGAGGCAGCGAAAGGCCTATGCTGTCGGGTTCCAGGTACTGGCCGGAGCCACATACAACATTTTCAATGCGAACTCAGCCGGCCTGCCCGGCTACTACGTGGGCCTGTATGACAATGGCACACGCTTCACAGCGGCCGCGGCGATGCCTGTCGACATAAACCTTGGCCCCGGCCTTGCCTTCCGCATCGCGCCTGACTACAACCTGACGACGTGGAAGTACAGATACGATACGGTGAGCGGTACTGCAAGTGAATCATCAGTATTCCGGAACCGACCTGCAGCACAATCTGGGGTTCATGATCGGTCTGAACTACCGGTTCGGACGTCAATAAACGACTGAAAAAGCAAAGGGCCGCGTTCCTGGAACGCGGCCCTTTTGCATGCAGGGAGAATCAGGCCTTGACGCGCTGGTCGCGTTCCTTGGCCGACTCCCGCGGATACTGCGGCTCCGTCATGCTGACCGGGTCGAGGATGGCGCTGATCTCTTCCTCGCTCAGCAGCTTTTTCGCGCGGGCGATCTTGATGATCGACTCGCCGGTGGCGACCGATTCCTTCACGATCTCTGCGGCCTGGGCGTAGCCGATGTAGGGATTGAGCGCCGTGGCGAGGGAGACGGTGCTCTGCGCGTAGAAGTCGCAACGGTCCTTGTTTGCGGTGATGCCGGCGATGCAGCGGTCGTTGAACTGGCGCAGCATGTTGGCGAGGATGGTAGCCGACTGCATCACGCTGTAAGCCATGGTCGGCATCATCACGTTCAGCTCAAGCTGGCCGCCCTGTACCGCCATTGCGACCGCGGTGTCGTTGCCGATGACCTGGAAGCTGACCATGGCGGCGAGCTCCGGCATGACCGGGTTGATCTTGCCCGGCATGATGGACGAGCCGGGCTGCAGGCTTGGCAGATAGATTTCGGCAAACCCGGTGTTGGGGCCGGAGGAGAGCAGCCGGATGTCGTTGGAGATGCGGATGACCTCCAGCGCGACGCCACGCAGGGCCGCGCTGACCTCTCCCATGCAGGCATTCGACTGCATGGCCCAGCGCATGTCCGCGGCCGGTGTGAGCTCCTCGCGGGAGATGCGCGCAAGATTCGCGATGGCCAGTTTCCGGTAGTCCGGGTGGGTGTTGATGCCGGTGCCAACCGCGCTGCCGCCCAGACCCAGTTCGCGCAGAGAGTCGCTGGCCAGCAGCAGGGCGCGCTTCGACTTCTCAATGGCCACTCCGTAGGCGGCGAATTCCTGGCCGAGCCGGATGGGCACGGCATCCTGCATATGGGTGCGGCCGGACTTCATGATGCCGTCGAACTCAGTGGCCTTCTGGCGGAAGGTGGCGGCAAGGTTGTCGAGCACTGGGTAGAGCGTCTCGAGCACCAGCAGGCTGCCGATGCGCATGCCGGTGGGGAAGACGTCATTGGTGGACTGGCCGTAGTTGACGTGATCGTTGGGGTGGACCTCTGCGTATTCGCCGAGCTTGCCCCCGAGGATCTCGTTGGCACGGTTGGCGAGCACCTCGTTGGTGTTCATGTGGAAGGAGACGCCGGCGCCGGCCTGGAAGACATCGACGACGAACTCATCGTTCCACTTGCCCTCAATCACTTCCTGCGCCGCCTGAATGATGGCATCGGCGCGCCGGTCAGAGATGAGGCCGAGGGTCTTGTTGGCTTCGGCCGCGGCCCGCTTCACCATGCCGAAGGCGCGGATGAGCAGCGGATGGGCGCGCATCCCGGAGATGGGGTAGTTCTCGACGGCGCGCGCAGTCTGTGCGCCGTAGTAGGCACGCTCCGGCACCTCGACAAAGCCGAGGGAATCTTTCTCTTTGCGGACTGCGGACATCAGGGGCGGCTCCTTACATGTTCGGATGTATAGAGGTCAACCGATCAGTATAGGGCAGCGGATGTGTCGCCTCGATCTGGTGTTAACCGCGGCTTAGTGAATTTCCGGCGCGCCGCGACGCAGGTAGAGGCCGCCGATCAGCGTGACGACCACGATGCCGCATGCGACCAGGAAGTAGTACGTCATGGGGCGGGAGAAGCCCGGTGCATACTGCAGATCCTGGCCTACCCAGCAGGTGAGCAGGACGGCAATGATTGCGAACATGCCGGCGAGCGTGAGCAGCAGCGTACCCCGCCGGCGGCGTTGGTCGAGCGCCTCCACCTGGTTGGGGGTCAGGTCACGCTCTTCAGGGGGCAAGCTCATATTCGCCATAGGGTCCAGATCCTCATATAGGCAGGGAAGTCCCTGCGCAGCACCATTAAATCATGACCAGGAAGAGCGCTGAAAGACCGTCTGCGTGGGAGGGCCTGGCGCGAATCGTATGCTGGAGCCAGATTTGTCCGGGACCAAGAAGAGAGGCATCGCTCAAACGCAGTAGCCATGAGGAGTGAAGAGCAGGCTGCCATGTGCGGTGGCAGCCTGCTCCCTGGCTGGTTCATTCGGCGGAAGATTTGCTCACCGGCACCTGGATTTCCGTCACGTACGATTCGTCATCCTGCCGCACCGGCATGGACGAATGCAAATACAGCTCACGGATCGGACCGGCAACCTGGTAGCCGTTGCTGGCAACCCAGCGGAGCAACGCGTCATAGGCCTCCGGTAGACGCTGATACGAGCCGTTATGGATGAAGCTGGCCGCGGTGCAGCCGGGCAATTCATATACGCGGATGCCATCGGAGCTCTCGACCCGCTTCTGCAGATAGACACCCGCCTCGGCATCGACTTCGGATTCCTTGTGTTCCGGGTCATGCCAGAGCGCGACACACATGGTCATCTGCGCCATTGCTGGTCCCAGCGCGTTGAAAACTTGCGGGTAGAGTGCGCCGACCGACGGATAGTTGGCGATCGTCTCGCGGACCGATGCGATCCACTGCTTCGGCACTTCTTTCAAAATGACTTCCTGTGGCATGGATTCCTCCTGATCAATGAGCCGTATCCGGCTCTCGAGTCTACTGAGGCGATCGTGTTCCTCTTCGACTCGCGCTTGCTGCTCCGTCCGCCGCAGCAGGAGCATGCCTCGCATCTGCTCCGCGGTTACGTTGCCTTCGAGGCACATGGCAATCTGCTCCAGCGAGAACCCGAGGTCCTTGAGCGCGAGAATGCGATGGAGCCGCGAAAGCTGCGAGGCGGAGTAGTAGCGATAGCCGGTCTGCGGATCGACGTGCGCGGGCGACAGCAATCCACGCTCGTCGTAGTACCGAAGCGTTTTGATAGAAACCTGCGAGAGCGAGGAGAAATCACCGATCTTCAGCATGGTTCCGTTGTAGGGTCTCCCGCGAGGGGAGAGTCAAACACAATTTTCGAAATTCTGAACATCATAGAAAAGCGACAGACTGCAACGACGTGACCTCGAATCGCTTGCGGCAGCGGATGTTTTTGCAGCCGACCATGTCATCGCGGCGCACCATGTAGGACTGCGCCTTTGCAAATTTAGCGCGGTCGCGCTCGTCGGCGTGACGGGGCAGTGAGGCCTTCTTGCGACGGACGAGCCACGCTATGGGATATTCGTCAGCCTTGCCGCAGTGCGGACAGGTCAGCGTGTGAGTGCGCTGCTCCGGGCGTTCATCAAAAAAGTCACGTTCCTCCATGCGGCACCATCCTTATCCGGGAAAGTATTCCATACTGAAGAGGGCACGGGCCAGTCAGGGAGACACGCATGGCGAAGAAGAAGAAGCCGAAGTTCTCCGTGATCAAGGCGGTGAAGCGCAACGCCCGCGAGCGCGTTGGCCAGCCTAAGCCGGAGAGGGTGATTGCCAGTGAGCCCGAACGGGCTCGTCGCGAGCGGCGTCATAAGGAGACGCTGACAGATTTTCTGAAGCGCGAAGAATGACATCAGGCGCGAGCGAGCGCGTGCGCAGCCTGCGTCGCATCGCGAATAAGGTCCGGCAGACCGACCCCGCGCAATGCATTGCCCGCAACTCCGATTCCAGACAACGCTGATACGTAAGTTTCGAACTCAGCCATCCGCGCAAGATGGCCAACTTCATATTGTGGGAGGGAATGGGGCCAGCGGCGGACGACTGTTACATCGGCGCGCTCGGGAAGTGGACCGAGGATCGTGATGAGCTGGTCGCGGGCCGCAGCTACGATCTCCTCGTCGGCATGTTTTGACAGGCTGTCTGCTGCTGAACTGGCGAAGAAGGCGCGCAACAGAGTGGCGCCCGCCGGGGAGCGCCGCGGAAACTTCTGATGGAGAAAGGTGCAGGCGAGCAGGTTGCAATCATCTGTCGGGCTCGCTGCCACCAGGAAACCAAAGCCCTGCGGGATTGCTGGTAGGGGTTGCGACTGGGACCTGAACCCAAGCGCGACGACCAGTCCGGATGCCGCGTATGCCGGCAGCAAGGCTGCGGCACGCTTCGCTTCGAGCAGGGGCAATGAGGCGAGAAGGCGGCGCGTCGCATCGAGCGATGTCGCGATCAGGACGCGATCGAATGATTCACGGCCGGAGGCTGTCTCGATTGCCCATCCTACTGCGAGCGGATGAAGCGCCAGCACGGGAGCGGAGAGCCGTATCGAAGCGGACGGCAGGCGCTGCGACGAGACGATCAACAAGAATCGCCGAGCCCACTCTCCAGGGTAGTGAAGACGGGTGTGCTGGAGGTTCGGCTGGACTGCTGCAGACCGGCAATCAGCGATCCGTGTTGTGCTTCAAGCGTGACGAAGGGCCCAAGCAAGGCACGCGCGCTGAGCTTTTCGATGTCACCGCCGAAGACCCCCGCAAGCAGCGGGCGCGGCGACTGTTGCGACGACCTCATCACCGAAATGGCGGCGCACAAAAGCGGCGATGCTCTCATCCGCATCGGAGCCGCGATGCAGCAATGCCGTATTGCGAAGCTCGGCGGCGCGCGAGAGCTCTGCTGCGTAGGCCTGTTTGGCTGTTTCGGTGAAGAGCGAGGACGAGCGGACTACGCTCGAGATCGGTGGGCACCATCATGCGCATGCCGTCGGGCAGCGGGGTGAGCGATCTGCCGCGCGCGATATACGTCCGGCGCTCGTGATCATTGGACGGCAACAGTTCGTCGCTGAGGCCCAGCTCCCGTACCAGTTGTTCTGCCCAGGGCTTTTCAGTGACCCACGAATCCGGACCGCATTCGATCGTGAAGCCATCTGCGCGAACGGTTTCGATGATGCCGCCGAGACGGCTGCTCGCTTCGAAGAGTGTGACGTCGCAGGCTCCGGCGTAATCTCGATCAAGCACGTAGGCGGCTGTGAGGCCGCTGATGCCGCCACCAATGATGGCGATACGCTTCTTCACGGAACAGAAACCGTAACCGTGGAACCCGCAGCGAGGCGCGCCATGGCACTTTGTGCCAGGTCCGCTAGAGCGCTGATGAGAGTCGGTGAGTCATTCAAGGACTCGGTGCGCTCCACGCGCAAGCCAAACTGCGCGCCCAGGCTTGCGAAAGGCGATGTCGATGTCGTAGAGGATCTCGACATGGTCGCAGAGAAAGCCGATTGGCTGGATGAGAACGGCTGTGTGGCCGGCTTCGCGAAGCTCCCGCATCGTGTCTTCGACCGTGGGACCAATCCACGGACCACCGGAGATGCCCTGGCTCTGAAAGGCGAAAAAGCAGTCGGAGTCTCGCAAGCCATCGGATGCAAGCTCGCTGGCAACCAATGCGGCGGTACGCCTTGTTTCATCGGCGTAGGGATCGGGGCTGTTGCCCGCGGCGTCCGGCTGCACGGTACGCAACGGAACGCTGTGCGCGGTGAACAGGACGGGGATGGGACGTCCCAGTTCGGCCGTAAGGGCGCGATACTTCGCACGCAGACGTTCGGCAAAGGCCGCGATGAGCAACGGGTGATCCGCCCATGCCTCGGTGAAATCCACTGTGAGTTTGCGGCCGGCCTCGGCCAGCACCGCGCGGCGATAGAGTCCGACGCTGGTGCGCGAATTCTGCGGCGCCAGGCAGATGGCCGCTGCGGATGAGATGCCATCGTCGATCATTTGCTGCACCGCCGTGGCGATATAGGGCTTCCAGTTGCGCATGCCGACGTAGACCGGCAGTGCGGTGCGCTGTGCCAGCAAACGCGCCTGCGCCAGCGTGATATCCGTCAGCGGGCTTTTGCCAATAAGGCTGTAGCGGTGCGTGATTTCATCGATGGCTGCCTGCGGCAATGCGCGGCCACTGGTTACGTTGCGGAGGTACTCGGGTATTTCGTCGAGTGTGTCCGGTGTGCCGTGCGCGAGCAGCAGAATCGCTGTTTTCATCGCGGTGTACCTTGTTGCGAGGCGGCCGCGTATTCGCGCACAAAGCGGACGGCTGCCTGCACGTTCTCAACCGGAGTGCCGGGGACGATGCCGTGTCCGACGTTGAAGATGTGGCCGGGATGACCGCCTGCCTGCGAGAGGACGCTGTGGATGCGTTTACGAAGCAGAGCCTGCGGGGCGAAGAGAGTGAGGGGATCGAGATTGCCTTGTACGGCGCATGCGTAATCGATGCTTGCCCATGCTGCGTCGAGCGGCACTCGCCAGTCCAGGCCCAGCACATCGGCTCCGGTGGTGCGCATTGCGGGCAGGAGGCTTGCTGTGTCGACGCCGAAGTAAATGACAGGCACGCCCAGCGCCTGCACGCGATGAATGAATTGCGTGGTGAGCGGCAGCACGAACTCGCGATAGTCCTCCAGGGACAAGGAGCCAACCCAGCTATCGAATACCTGGATCGCGTCTGCGCCCGCTTCGACCTGCTGCGCGCAATAGGGCACGAGCACCGCAATCAGCTTTTCGAGCAGCGCACGAAACGCGCCGGGGTCGCGATACATGAGGCTCTTGGTCTCGATCCAATTGCGCGAGCCGGCGCCCTCGATCATGTAGCTGGCTAAGTGTGTAGGGCGCGCCGCAAAAGCCGATGATGCCGAGTCGATTGTCGAAGTGCTTCGACACGCGCTGAATCGCTTCGGCGACGTAGCCCAGTTCTGCGACGCGGTCGGTGCGCAGACGGTCGACATCAGCGGAGTTGCGAACGGGATTGTGCACTGCCGGGCCTTCGCCGTGGACGAACTCGAAATCAAGTCCCATGGGCGTGAAGGGAAGCAGCAGATCGGCAAAGATGATGGCGGCGTCTACGTCCAGCTTTTCTGCGGCCGTGATGGTGACCTCGGCTGCGAGCTGAGGGGTCCGGCAGATTTCCAGCAGCGAGTGATGGCGGCGGACCGCCTGATACTCGGCCATGTAGCGGCCAGCCTGGCGCAGAAACCAGACCGGAGTGATATCGACGGGCTGGCGGAGGCAGGCGCGGAGGAAGCGCTGTGCTCCGGTCATCTTGGCTGTGGTTGAGGAATCATACTTCGCGGCCTGATGCCGCGCCGCTGTGTCGGATCGCGCGTGCAGGTCGCTGCTGATATTGGCTCGGGCGCCTGCGGAAGTTGCGAAGGAGTCTTTCATCACGTGACTGCAAGCGCTTCGGAGATCGTCGCCATTCATTTCAGAAACGAAGTCGTATGAGCAAAGTATACCGGGAAGCGCGGAGCGATGGTGGCGAACAGGTCGCTAGCTTCCAGCGGAGTAGAGCTGGAAGGCGCTCCAGTAGATGGGCTTGCGGAAGACTCCGCGGCTGTGCAGCATTTGCAATTTCGCGGCGCGCAGAGAGACATCCGGTGGATTGCCGGCAGCGATTCCATCGTAAAGATGCTGCATCAACTCGGGTGTCGATGCGTCGCTGACATCCCAAAGTGCGCCGATGACGTTGCGGGAGCCTGCGCGAAGAAAGGCCCAGGCGAGGCCGACCAGGCCTTCGCCGGCATAGGCGCGGACGCCGGAGCCCTGGCAGGCGGAGATGGTGACAAGGTCGGCATGCAGCGGCTTACTGAGGATGTCACGCGCGTAAAGCTTTGCGGAATCCGGAGCGCCATGCGGCGAGAGGATGACGGCCGAGTCGAGCGGCACCAGTTCACTGGCTACCGCGTGAGAGACGAAGTGAATGTAGTCGAAGCGGGACGGGTCGCTTCGGAGATAGGCATCGGGCGCGCAGCTCGTGCCGGTCAGCACGGTCTCGGCAGCTGGCGGGGAAATGGGCGGCGACATCTGGACTTCTGCCGCGGCATTCGGTAGATGGCGCATACTGCTGGCCGGAGTAGACCGGGTTGCCGATCACGAGCAGCTGGTTCTGCTGTGTCGGACGCAGAGCCGGACGATGCAGTGGGCGTGAGAAGCCGCAGAGATGCGAGATTGGTGATGGTGACGTCTTCGATCCAGTAGTGGCTGGAGTCGCCCGGCGTCAGCAGGCTCTCAAAGTTGAGACCATGCATTCCATCATCAGCAACGATGAAGACGCGATCTCCGGGATGGATGAGATGTTCGGCCGGCTTCACCAGCATGTCGTAGAGATTGCGCGCGGCCGGATTCTGTTCTTTCAGAAGATCCCTCGCGGCGAGGACGGCGCGGCGGTGGCTTGCGATCTGCGCAAGAATTTCCGCGCGGTCGGGGAGCGTGTAGAAGCCGGATTCTTTGCTGTTTGCCGCCCAGAGGTACGAGCCCTGCGGCGAGAGCGCGTACACCAGGATGACGGCATGCGCCTGGCGCGCGAGTGCGGTCAGCGACAGCTTGCGGGGCTTGATTGAGGCGTTTTTGCCTTCCACGCCTAGGCCTTCGGCGAGCGTTTCGGCGCGTCCCTGGTCGATGACGGCGAGTGCGTCATCGGTTCGGTGATTGCGGATGAGGAAGGCGACGTAATCCATGTAGAGGTCGCGGCCGTTGGCGAAGAAGGGGAGGCGGGCGTCGTCGGTTTGTAATTGGGAGCGCTGCTCGCGGTAGGTGGCGATGGAGCGTTGGTACCAAGTTTCGGCCTGCTTGTTGTCGCCGGCTTTTTCTCAGATCTGAGCGAGAGTGTGTTGGGCATCGAGCTGAGTCGTAGGGAATGGCTGCGTCTGCGCGTTCGACGTTCAGCAGCAGTGCTTTAGCTTCGCGGAGATTTCGCCGCGTTGCACTAGAAGTCTGTGCCTCGAGCAGATTGCCGAGCTGTATGTCGAAGGCGCTGCCTCGTCTGTTGGGCAAGAGTCTCGGCTTCATCGATGTACTTCTCGGCCTGCTCCGGATGGGATGATGTGCAGGAGAAGGGATGCGAGCGACTGATCGACATAGCGATTTCGGACGGGTTTTTCAGCGAGCGTGCCAGCACTCAAGGCGCGATTCGTAGTGTTCCCGGGCGGCGTCATGTTTCCCATGCGCGCTTCACTCATGCCCGCAGTATTGAGCCAGATGTTCCTCATCGATTGTTGAGCCGAGATTGGCAGCGCTGGCTGCGGCATCATTGAAATTGGCAAGCGCGCGCTGGATAGTCACCAGTCTCGTAGTAGGCCCAGCCGGAGTTGCCTACGAGCTCTTCATGAGCAATACTTGAGCGCCGATGGTTGTCGCGATACAGCTGGCAGCATCGGACTGTTCAAGCGCATCTTCGTAGTGATATTGCTTGAAGGTCGACGACGCTCAGATTCAGTAAGTGCACTCGCTTCAAAGAAACGGTCCTTACCAAGGCGCGCTGCCGCAAGACTCTTTTTGAAGTAGTGCTCGCGCTTCCGGAAGACGATCCTCTTCCAATCGCAAATCGAGCCCTTGGCGAGCCAAGAAGTTCCGCCCTCACGGATGGTGTGACCGGTGTTCTGATTGCAAATGCGTTCGGCCATCCGCGATCGACTGCGTTGCATGAACGTGATTCCCTGCTCGCGATAGGCGAGGGCAAGAATGGTGAGCCGTCGAACTGCGAGGTCCGGATCGCGAGTGTCGGCGTCCAACCCTGATTGAGGAGCTGGATCGCTTCGTCGCTTTGTCCTTGGTAAAGGCGAATTTTGGCTGTCTTCGACACGGAAGCGCGCCGTCCACTCCGGGGCTGCTAGCTTCTTCATGGCCCGTCTCTGCGTCGGCTTAGAGCGTCGTCAAGCTATCCACTGCGCAGTAGCTGGTCGATCGTGCGAATACTCGGCCTCGGGCGACGGTTTCTGGCCTGTTGACAACTAAGCCAAGAGGAGAGTAGGCGCGGAACAGAAAGTGCGATTATGGAATGGCCATTTCCATTGGTGCGTGGCGGAGGACATGCTGACAGTTCCCGAAGAGGCGCAGCCCATCTCTGCGCGGAGCATCGTCAGGTGATAGCGCCTTGGCGTAGACACGTGATTTCGGCCAAGGAAGATATTTCCGAAGCCAGGCACGTGGATGACCTGCCCGAAGGTGTAGTCGGGATCGCCGCCCTTGATGTCCGTCACCAGCGTGCACAGCAGGTGACCCCGGTCATTGATGTCGTTAACAGACTCCAGCCATCCATAGCGGCGCTTCACCCAGTCGGGGGCGTGCTTGTGGCCGGTCACTTTGCGGCTCTGCGCTGCTGCCAGCTTTCGCACGTCCGTGTGATGGTACGAGGATACCTGCGGGTTGGCTTGAGCGGATTTGCCGTTTTGCGACGGCACGGGCTTGCCGGGAAGCGGATGCAGGTCGAGCACTGGCTCGACGAGCTGGCCGTTGATGCGCAGATTTACGAACTGCGAGCCGACGAAAGAGACGACGGGATGGTTCCCTTCTTTCGGGTGCTTGGACGAAATCTGCGCGACGATCTTGTCCGCTGTCACGACTTCCAGCAGGTTGACGCCCTCCACGACGGCGCTTGTCAGGGTAGCCCAGTGGCCGTCCTCCTCGCCGCCGGTGACATGGGTGTAGGCCTTGTCACAATGGAGGATGTGGTCCAGGTGATAGGGCACGGTCTTTGAGCTGTTGTAGCCGCCCGCGTTGGCCAGCGCCGAGTTAGCTTCCGACGTGATGACCGTCTTGTACGGGTGGGTTAATACGCCGCCGAGAGCGTTGGAAGAGGCGTGGTAATGAAAGACCCGTTCTTAACTTGCGTCCATGGATATCTCCGTCGTTTGTCTTACTGCGAAATCTGAAGATTGAACCGGTACCGGCCGACTTCCGCCGGCGCACCGCCCGAGGACGGCACACCGAGCACGCGCAACTCATTCTGGCCGGAGACAGCTTTGTCTGTGGGGACCCGTAAGAAGACCGTATTTTCGGCCTGCTGCGCCGGAACCGGCATCTGCCAGAGCCGTTCGCCTGAGGCATTGTAGAGCGAGCAGATGTAGGACGTGTCATCAGCCTTTGTGGGGATATCGAGGGAGATAACAAAGGCCCCGTGTGCCGGGGCGGAGAGCTTGGGAATGTCGCTTCCGCGGGCATCGATGTTTGCCAGGACAATATTGCTCATCAAGCGCCGGGCTCTGGACGGCGGTAGTGGCGCGTCGCATTCCCGGCAGGACTACGACGTTCTGGTAGGCGATGACCAGGAGAGACGCGGCCAGCGCGGGCACGAGCCAGGGGCGCAGCCATGCCGACGGAGCGCGCTTCGCGACCACATGGATGCCGCGCTGTGGCGAGGTGGTCGGCTGGGGTTCGGTGCGCAGTGCCTCTACAAACATGGCAGTGCTTTTCAGGTCGGCTGCGCAGATCGCACAGTCGAAAAAGTGTTCCTCAAACTGTGCCCGCGCGTCCTCGTCCAGCTCACCAAGAAGGTAGCGCTCGACAGCCTGTTCGCGAATTGCCTGGTCATGATTCATAGGCGGAATATCCCAACATTTGGATAGTGCGGCCATAGGCGCCGGCGTTTCATGCCATGGGTCAGCATGTCTGCCGCCCGGCACTCCCCTCCATGTAAACCTCACGAAATGATTGTTTTGCGCGATGCAACAGCACGCGGATGTAGTCCCGTGTCACGCCGATTTCGCGGCAGAGATCGTCCTTTTCGCGTTCCTCGAGGAAGACTGCCTTCAGGATGGCCTGGTCCCGGGCCGGGAGCTTTTCGAGCACCTGGCGAACGATCCTGCGCGTGTCGTCGGTGATGATGCGGCTCAGGGCGTCGGGCTCGCGCGCAATGAAGCGCTCCGCCGGCTGGTCCTCCAGCGGCTCAGTCCGGCGGCCCGCGCGGAAGTGCTCAGAGAGCACGTTGTTGCAGATGGAATTGACCAATGGTCCGAGGCGCTCTGCGTTTCGGATGCCGCCCGGGCTTCTCAGCAGCTTGAGGCAGCGGGCGAAGGTCTCCTGCTTCACGTCTTCCAGCGACTGCCGGGACGCGAGGCGGGAGCGCAGCTTCAGCTCAATGAGCTCTCCGAAATACGCAACGAAATGGTCTTCCGTGTTCCGGTCGCCCGCACGGAGTCTCTCGACATAAGAGCTGTCGAACGCCTGGAAGTCCACGCCGTCCTATCTATCCCTTAGTAAGTGGTGTAAGTGTACACCGGCGAATGCGGAATCTTTGCTGGCTGAGAGTTGCGCGTGAAACGAAACGAGCGTGGCTGTCACCACCTTTGCAGCACCGCAGTTATAAAGCGTGGATGTGATGGATAAGCCTATGAATTGTTCCGAGGAGAAACGCGAATCGCCCGATACCGGCATCGCCGCGCCACCGCGACGATCCACAATGCTGTGCTCACTGCGCGTCGTTCCTGTGAGCAGTGAACATTTTCTGGGGAGGCGCTATGTGATGGAGCTGGCGACGGCGAGCCGCGCCCGGGAGCTGCGTGTCTTTCGATCGCTTGACCTGCTGATGGCCGGTGTAGCGGAGCTGGGCCTGCGGGCGGAGATTCAAGAGAGCCTCCATCGCCAACTGATGGACGAGGGAAGCTGCCAACTGCTGGACATTGTTCTGTAGGGAATACGGAGCCGCGCGTGTTGATGTGCAATCCAGATGAATTCGGGGACGACGGGCGCCCGCATGTTGCGGTGCAGGGCGTCCAAGCGGATACTTACGAAATCTCGCAGGCCAGTTTCGTGGAAAGGGTTTGCGAATTTCTGGAGCGGTATGCGATTGCGCCCGGTGCCGATGCGAAATCTTAGGGGCCTGCGGCAGCGATAGCGGCGCGATCCCCAAGAGTGGGATCGCTGGGGAGCACATAAGGTCAGGATCAGAGACTGCTGCCCTCGCTTAAGCTCGATTTCTTCGCAAGCCAGCAGAAAAGTGCGACCTTTGTTGCCCGGGAGTTTTTGTGGCGGTCCGGGGTTAGACGTCAGTGCGCGAGGCGGTATATCTCCGACCCGGCAAGCAGGAAGGCACCCACGCCATACACATAGCTGGACGTGGCAGTGTAGTCGCCCGGCGCTGCGCCGATAGGCTGGATGCAGCCAAGGCGCCCATCGGCATAGACATGGGAGAGGAGTCCGGCCCAGGCTCGCTTCACAACCGGCAGATAGCGTTTGCGGTCGAGGAGGTGTTCTTTGACTCCGTACGCCAGCGCATAGGTGATGAAGGCGGAGCCGGAATTTTCCGGCAGAGGATAGGCTGCAGGGTCGAGGAGCCCCGGCCGCCACAAGCCGTCGCTGCCCTGCAGAGGCGCAATCGCCGCCGCCATTTGCTGGAATTGCTGCACGTATTTCGGCCGGAGAGGATCGTCCTTCGGCATGTATTGGAGTACGCGAACGAGACCGGCCATGACCCATCCGTTGCCGCGCGACCAGAAAATGCTCTTGCCGTTCTGCTCGTGTGCATGGAGAAAACTGGCATCGCGATAGAACAGGTGTTGGGTTGGGTCGTAGAGCTTCCCCGACGTGATGGACCATTCGTGATCCATAAACGTAAGGTAGCGGCGATCGCTCGTGGCGCTGGAAAGCTCTGCCAGCACAGGAGGGGCCATGAACAGCGCGTCGCACCACCACCAGAGCGGCTTTGCCGGATCATCCGGCAGTTGCATCACGGAATCGAATCGTTGCCTGGTCGGAGCGATCATCGCCGGATCGCGATGTTCGAGATAGAGCTGCAGATAGGTTTGCCCGATTGCCTGATCGTCGGCATGGGCAAGCCGGGGACCTAACTGCCAATCAAAGCTGCGCCCCATTTCCAACATGGCGTCCTGATAGCGCGAACCTGCAACGCTTGCCGGCACCGCCATGAATCCAGCGTAGAGAGCGGCGTAGGTCCAATCCTTGTCGAAGTGAGGCTTCGCTTTCTCCAGTTGCCAATCCGCAACTTTGCGGAGGGCTTTGCTCACGTCGGCTCGCTTGAACCGGGGCGACAGGTCCTTCGCCAGCGGGGGCACGTCGGTGGGAGCGTCTCCAACAAAAGCAGGGGCGCGCATTTTGCGGTCCGGCCATTTCGGCGAATGCAGGCGAATAGTGAGACCAGCAAGAGCAAGGCCAGTACGCCGGCGCATGGAATGTATTTGAGGAGATGATTCGTGCGCATGGAAGATTGACCCACAGCATACTCTGTCCGGCCGCGCGAAGCGTTCGGCTCAACTGGCGAATACGCAATGAATCTCGGCCAGCTGCTCTCTTGCACCTGATATTTTTGAGGCTGAATGGAAAGACTGGACAGCAGATGATGGCAGCGCGTCTCCCCAGCCCGGACCTCGAACTCGTCCTTCAGGAAACCCGGAATCTGTGGGAGCCCATGCGTGGACAGCGGCTCTTTATCACCGGGGGGACCGGCTTCTTTGGCTGCTGGCTGCTGGAAAGCTTCTGCCACATCAACCACGCGCTCGGCTTAAATGCGAACGCCACGGTTCTGACGCGCAGTCCGGATCATTTCCAGATCAAGGCGCCGCACCTCGCCAACGACCCTCACGTACAACTGCTCGCCGGCGACGTGAGGGATTTCAGGTTTCCTGATGGGAGATTCCCATTTGTCATCCATGCGGCGACAGAAGCCAGCGCGCGGCAGGCTGCGGAAGCACCGCTGGAGATGTTGTCGACCATTGTCGCCGGGACAGAGCGAACGCTGGAATTTGCGGCAACGCATGGAACAATTCGTTTCCTGCTGACGAGTTCCGGCGCCGTGTATGGCAAGCAGCCAGCCTCAATCACACATGTTCCGGAAGACTACGCAGGATGCCCTGATCCGCTGGACCCGGCCAGCGTCTACGCGGAAGGGAAGCGCATGGCTGAACTGCTGTGCTCTCTGTATCAGAAAACAAAAGGGATCGAGTGCGCGATTGCACGCTGCTGGGCCTTCTGCGGACCGCATCTACCGCTTGATGCGCACTTTGCTGTCGGAAACTTTATCGGCAATGTGCTGGAGGGCAAACCGATTCAGATCCAGGGGGACGGCACGCCGCGGCGGTCTTATCTCTATGCTGCCGACCTCGCGATCTGGCTTTGGACGATGCTGTTTCGCGCTCCAGCACTCGTTCCGATCAACGTCGGATCTGAGGAGGATTTGAGTATCCGGGAAATCGCACAGAAGGTAGCGACGGTACTCAACCCAGCTACGGCGATTCATGTTGCGGGCGTGCCCGTGCCAGGCGCAGCGCCGTCGCGTTATGTTCCGGCGGTCGGCCGCGCGAAGGAGCTCCTGGGCCTGAGGCAGATCATCGGCCTGGATGAGGCCATTCGCCGAACTGCCGCATGGCACGATTTCAGGGCGCCGAAGGGTTAATTCGTGCCGCCGGGAGCTTTGTAAGCAACGCAATCAATCTCGACTTTGCAGTCGACTACCATGCTGGAAACGACGCAAGCGCGGGCCGGTGGATGGTTGCCGAAATATTCCTTGAAGATCGTATTGAACGCGGCGAAGTCACGCGGATCTTCCAGCCATACGCCGCAGCGCACGACGTCCTGTGGCCCGTATCCAGCTTCCTCCAGGATCGAGAGCAGGTTGCGGATCGCCTGCCGGGACTGAGCCGCAATGTTTCCGGAGATCAATTCACCGTCTACCATCGGCACCTGGCCAGAGACGTACAGCCAGCCATTCGCCTCCACGGCACGGGCAAAAGGCAAGTGCTGACCGCCGGTGCCGACGCCTCCATCGACGCCATATCGCTTGATGCTCATGTAAGGGTCCTCATCTCTTCATTAGGATATCCATGTTGCTTTGCCGCGCGTCAAAAAGCGGCCGCTGCGGCGGAGTGTGCTTCCCTGGCTGGTGTAGGACAGACAGCCGTTCACCCAGACGCGCTCGATACCTGCGGCCGGTCGGATGGGATCATCAAAAGTAGCCGTGTCGATTATCTTTTCAGGATCGAAGAGCACGAGGTCGGCATAAGATCCTTCGCGAACCAATCCACGCTCTGTGAGACTGAATCGTTGTGCGGGCATTCCCGGTCATCTTATGTATCGCTTCGGATAGTGAGAATAGCTTCTCCTCCCGGCAATAGCGACCGAGCACCCGCGGAAAAGTTCCCCACAAGCGGGGATGTGGCCGGGGGTCGTTGGGCAGCCCATCCGAGCCAATCATTGTTGCGGGATGGCGCAGAATGCTGCGCATATCTTCTTCGGAGATGCTGTGGTAAATGGCTCCCGCAGGCTGCAGACGTTTTGCCGCTTCGCGCTGCGTCACATGCCAGTCACGCGCGATCTGTTCAAGAGGCTGTCCGGCAACTTCGGGATGGCTGGAACTCCAGGTGATCGTAATCCTGACTCGTTCATCCACTTGCCGCAGGTCGAGCGTGCTGGAGCCTGCGGCATAGGGGTAACAATCCCAGCCGACCGGTTGCGACGCTCGCGTCATGTCGAGAGAATCCAGCACCTCGCCGCTTCGGCCCCAGTTGTCCATGCCTGCGCACTTGAGGTGAGAGATGATGACGGGCACACGGCTGAGTCGTCCGATCTCGCATGCCTCATTCATTGCTTCGAGAATGGCATCCGTTTCCGAGCGCATGTGGGTGGTGTATACGGCGCCCGCTGCGGCGAGTGGCTTTGCCAACATCAGAAGCTCTTCTGTAGACGCAGCGTTCGCAGAAAGATACGCCAGCCCGGAGCTGAGTCCCAGGGCTCCGGCGTCGAGACCCTGCTGCAACTCCCCGCGCATGGCCACAATCTCATCCGCAGTTGCGCTTCGGTCAAGCCGGTCCAGGTGGTTATTGCGCAGCGAGGTATGTCCAACCAGCGCTGCGACGTTTACGGCAGGCCGCGCAGCTTGTACTGCCGCGACATACGATGCGAAGGTTGGGTAACAGAAAGCATCTGCACTCCCGAGCAGATTCATCGGATCGGGCGGTTCGCCGCGCAAGCGTACCGGGGCGGCGCTAATACCGCAGTTGCCGACGACGACTGTGGTGATGCCCTGCGACAATTTGGGGAGCATCGCCGGCTTCGCAATCACAGCGGTGTCGTCGTGGGTGTGTACGTCGATAAAGCCGGGCGCCAGTGTGAGGCCCTCCGCCTCGATGACTTCCAGCGCATCAGCCTGCAGCCGGCCGGCAATTGCAAAGATGCGATCTCCTCGAATTGCGATATCCCGCGGCTCGGGAGCAGCATCGCCACTTCCGTCTACGACGCTCGCATTCCGAATCAGTGTGTCGCAGGTCAGCATCGGGACTCTTTCAGGATATAGGCTGTATCCATATTTGCATTCGCAGGCTTCTGCCATTGTGCCAAAGCGATCGGGAGATTTTTCTTTGAACAGTAAAGCACCTGTCCGTATCGGAAATCAGAGAAAGACACGCTCATTGGAGAAAGGGCTCGGCTATTTCGATGGCCAACTCGACGAGCTCGACTTATCGCGTGTTGACTGGAACCTGCTGCGCGAAGATCTCAGCTTGCCGTCGGCGGTGTTGTATGAAGATAGGCTGCGCCACAACCTCGAGTGGATGCAGCGCTTTGTGAATACGTACGGCGTCAAGCTGGCTCCGCATGGCAAAACGACGATGGCTCCGCGGTTGTTTGAGATGCAATTGAACGGCGGCGCATGGGGAATCACGCTGGCAACTGCTCAACAGACGCTGGTTGCCTATCAGCATGGTGTGCGTCGCGTCCTGATGGCGAATCAGCTGATCGGCAAAGAGAATATGGCGATCATCTCGCGACTGCTCGAAGATTCCGCGTTCGAATATTACTGCCTTGTCGATTCTGCCGCGCAAATCGATTTGCTCGGAGCGTTTTATGCACGAGTGCGGCCAGCGGCTGAATGTATTGCTGGAATTAGGAGTCGAGGGCGGACGCACGGGAGTACGCGACGAGGAGCAACTGAACGCTGCGCTGGCGGCTCTGGATCGCTGGAACAACTCGCTCGCGCTGTGCGGCGTGGAGATATACGAGGGAGTTTTGGATGACGAGTCGCTGATTCGCGCCTTTCTCGATCGCGCCCTCGCGGTGACGCGAAAGCTAGCGGCTGCAAAGCGATTTCGGCGCTCGCCCATCCTGCTTTCCGGAGCAGGCTCGGCCTGGTACGACGTGGTGGCTGAGATGTTTACTAGCGCGGCTCTCGGAGATGCCATCGAAATCGTCCTGCGGCCTGGCTGTTACCTGACGCATGACGCCGGCGTGTATCGCGAAGCACAGATGAAGGTCATGCAGCGAAACTCCGTTGCGAATCAAATGCAAGCCGGGCTGCTGCCCGCACTTCAGATTTGGGCGTATGTGCAATCCATTCCGGAGCCGGAAAAAGCGATTGTAGCGATGGGCAAGCGCGATGCCTCGTTTGACGCAGGACTTCCGATTCCGGCACAGCAGTACAGGCCGAGTGATGTAGCGCCAAAGGCGGCGCCATCCCATTGGCGGCTGACGAGAATGATGGACCAGCACGCTTTTATGAAGATTGAGCAGAAGGACGATCTTCGGGTCGGCGATATGGTGGCATTCGATATATCTCATCCGTGTCTAACTTTCGACAAATGGCGCGCGCTGCCGGTGCTGGATGCGCAGTATCGGGTGATCGATGTTATCCGCACGTTCTTTTAGAAAAATTGTCTCCTGCTCCCAGCCGAGTCAGGCGCAACGGAAACAAAGGAAGACTCTCCTCGACACCGGGGCGTAGTTCGCCGATCGCCAGGACCTGACAAAATCTTTACGCGGTGCGGATTCCGAGATGCATTCCCGGCGCAGTCCATCTTGGGACGCCGCCGGTGGTGTATCTCGAAGGCGCGTAATTACGTCTATTTTTGTTGGAGTCTTGTTACGCTGATGGAGAAAAATCTGCGCACGCTCCGAGAGGATGTCTGGCTCCTTCATTTTTTTTGAAGATAATCAACAAGACCCCTTTTCTGTATTGGCGAAGTGTGTATCATCCGGCTTAAGAAATCACCTTTGTGTTTCGCCCTGACAAAGTACGTTGGGGCAGAGCGAAGATAGGGGCCAGCATCTACGCTCATTTCCGCTCCCTCTGTCTTTGCTAGAACCTGCCGTGCTGGCTGACTGGCGTTTTGCCTCTGCCTTTGAATAAGACCAATTAGCCAGTAACGCTGCCTTGCCAATTGGACTTCCGCTCAGGTATGGCGGCAAAACCATGCGCAACAGCATGGTAGTGTGGGCCTCGAATGTCTGCGCCTTGTCGGGCTTGTGGTTGACGAGAGCCGCCCTGGACATCGTGCGCGGATCGCAGTGTGACATGGGTCTCGCTATTCACTCCGGGCCCCCATTGATTGACAGGAAAGCCGATGAGTCATGTGGCTTGTCCCGTGCAGAAACATAGGAAGCTACCAGGAGAGTTATAGAGTTATGTTGTTCTCTAAAACAAATTTCGTCTCACGGGATCATGTATCAGGACAGCCCATTGGACTGCTGTTGCTAGCAACGCTCTCCGGACTCCTGTTGTCTCAACCAGCTTTCGCGTCCAACATCACCGTCGGCGCCCCTGTAAACGGTACGAGTGTCTCTTCTCCCGTATGGGTGCGAGCGCATAACGTCGGCTGTGATGGGCTTATGCCTACGGCTTTCGGATTCTCCATTGATAACAGCAGTGCTCTGACGAGGGGCGTCACCGCCTTCGACATTGACACCAAAGCGGCGATCTCGGCCGGTACCCACACCATCCATTACAAGGCATGGACAACGAACGGCGCATGCCCCGTCGTCAGCACCACCTTCAAGGTCGCTGGAGGAAGCACTGCAAGCGGCAGCACATCTGGCGGTACCACGTCTTCAAGCACAGGCAGTGCTTCCGTATTCGCTCCCGTCCAATGCCATTCCGTCTGCAAATCTTGATGGCATTGGCGGCTGGTCGGGGGAGCATGACGCAGGTACGCCTGGTTCATCGAGAGGTTCCATGGCGTATCCGGCCAGTGTGCCTTCTTATGGCGACGCCAGAAAGTTTTACATGACTTACTCTGACCATGGCGGCGAGCGCTGGCACGTCTCCTTCGGCAAGAATGAAACCGCGACACACTTCGTTCTCGACACCTACGTATTTATTGTCAACCCCTCTCAAGTGGCCAACCTTGAGATCGATCTGAACCAGGTGTTGTCGAATGGCCAGACAGTGATCTACGGAACGCAATGTTCGAGGTATTCGCAGACCTGGGAGTATACAGAGACGCCTTTACCCCATTGGCGGTCTTCCGGTATTCCCTGCAATCCGTCGCACTGGGCCGCAAATACCTGGCATCACATCCAGGTCGGCTACCATCGCAGTGGCGGAGTTGTGACTCACGACTGGGTGAATTTCGATGGAACACACCGTGTCTTTACGAACTCCACGCATAACAGCGCGCGGAGCATGGGTTGGGCCCGAGGCACCCTTCTTGTGAATGTCCAGGTCGACGGAGAAAACAAGGGCAGCGGCTCCGTGACTATGTATATCCACAAAATGACCTTCTATCATTGGTAGAGAACATAGGTAGAGATCTGCTGAGGACCGTATCAAACGGTTCTCAGCAGCATCGCTCCAGTGCTCATTTAGTTTGTCGATTCCTTCCCGAACCGTGATGTCCCGCCGAGAGGCGCGGAGTCTTCGCTTCGAGCGAAAATGACGGACTTGCGTCGGGCATTCTCCGCCGACTCGGCGAAAGGCGGAAGCGCTTAAAATCACTCGCAGGCTAACCATGCGGGAATTTGACAGCGTCTCAAGCTTCATCGGCCGGGACGAGGAAACGTTCGACGAATCGATTCTTCGATCCTCTGTCACGGGGAAGCGCGTCCTTATCACGGGGGCCGCGGGATTTATCGGATCCGCGCTTGCGCGAACCCTGTCGCAGTATTCCGGTAGACCACCTTTTGCTATTGGATATTGCCGAATCCGGGCTGCACGAACTCGGACTGGACATTGACCGCAATTGTGCTGTCGGGCACGAAGAGATCGTGGGTGACGTCTGCGATGCGACGCTGCTCAAGGATGTTTTTCAGCGCTATCGTCCGCATATTGTTTTGCATGCTGCGGCCTGCAAGCATGTCCCACTGATGGAAAAGAACCCGTTTGCCGCTGCAAAGACCAACGTACTGGGCACGCAGCAGGTTGTATATGCTGCAGTTGCATTCAGAGCGGATGATCTGGTCCTGGTTTCTACGGACAAGGCAGTCCACCCCGCCAGTATCATGGGCGCTACGAAGCGAATTGCGGAACTCATCGTCCGTGCGAATCGTAGTGCGGTGAGAATGAAAGCCGTTCGCCTCGGCAACGTTTGGGGATCGACTGGCAGTATTGTCCCGCTTTTGCAACGTCAGATCGCTCAGGGCGGCCCAATCACAATCACAGATGCTGCGTGTACCCGGCATTTCGTCTCCATTGCCGAAGCGGTACAGCGTGTGCTCTTCGCGCTTCTCTCCGGGCAGTCTTCAGCAATCTTCGTCTCGCATGCGGGTCCCGCTTACCGCATCATCGACCTGGCCCGGTTCCTGCTGGATCGTTCAGGAATGGACCAGCGTGAAGTTGAATGGCGATATATCGGCTTGCGGCCGGGAGAAAAGCTCTTCGAGCAGATGACAGCGGATGACGAAGAAGTCGCGACTGCAGAGTGTTCATGGTCTGCGGGAAGTGCTCCATGGTTCCCATGTCATCTCCGCCTTTGCTGGCTGCGGCTGTGGAAGAGATCGGCGCGGCCGTGCACGAGCGGGACCTGAGCAGGCTATTGCAGGCGATATCGAGTGTTGTCCCCGCTTATGTGCCCAGTGCATATCTACAGGAACAGGCAGCGGCCAACGCTGTATGAAGAGGATTGCTGTCGTAACAACCTCGCGTGCAGATTACAGTCATTTGTACTGGCCGCTGAAGGCGCTCGCCAATCATCCGGATACAGAGTTGAAGCTTATTGTTTCCGGTTCCCATCTCTCTCACGAATTCGGCCACACGGTGCGCGAGATCGAAAGGGACGGCTTTCCGATAGCCGCCCGTCTGGAATCTCTGTTGAGTTCCGATACCGACACGGGCATGGCGAAGAGCATCGGTGTCGCCGTGCTCTCATTCTCGGATTGTCTCGCGACGATGCGGCCGGATGTTCTTCTGCTGATCGCAGATCGATACGAGATGCTTGCTCCGGCGGCGGTAGCTCTTGCGCTCCGCATCCCGATCGCCCACATCGAGGGCGGCGAAATCAGCCGCGGCGCGATTGATGATGCAGTTCGCAACGCTCTGACGAAGATGAGCCATATTCATTTCACGTCTACGGAAGGCGCAAAGCAGCGCGTTATCGCGATGGGAGAAGAGTCCTGGCGAGTGCACCGGGCCGGGGCTCCGTCGCTCGATCATTTGTGCAAGAGCAGACTGTTGGGCAAGACGCGGCTTGAGGAGAAGCTGCAGATCGATCTCACATTGCCGACTGCGGTGGTCGCCTATCACCCGGTCACGCTGCTTCAGGACACCAACGCGGAGGCGGAGGAGCTGTTCGCAGGACTGGCCCGGATTCCGCATCAGCTTATCTTCTGCCATCCGAATGCGGATGCGGGGAGCCGGGATCTGCGGGAGCGTGTCCGGTCCTTTCTGGCGGGTCGTGGCAGCAGGACATCTGTTCGTCAACTTACCTGCGATTGAATACTGGAGCCTGCTTCGGCATGTCGACCTGATGATCGGCAACTCCAGCAGCGGCATCATGGAGTCTGCATCGTTTGCTCTGCCGACCGTCAACGTTGGCATGAGGCAGCAGGGACGGGAGCGTGCTCGCAATGTGCTGGACGCGGAGCCGATTGCCGCGTCGATTCTGCAGCAGGTTGAGAAGGCCACTTCGCCTTCGTTTCGTGCATCGCTCTCGGGGATGACGAATCCCTACGGAGACGGCCACGCCGCGGAGCGCATTGCCGAGGTGCTGGCGACATTGCCGCCTCGCGAACGGCTGCTGCTGAAACTCGATCCGGGAGCGTCGTTATCCTGAATATTCCTCTTTCTCAGCCTGACATTACGGAGTCCGAGATTGAGGAGGTGCTCTCGGTACTCCGAGGAACTCGACTCAGCCTGGGGCCGAAGATGGAGGAGTTCGAGGAGCTGGTCTGCCGGTTGTCCGGTCAGAATTTTGGAATTGCGGTCAGCTCCGGAACTGCCGGGCTGCACTTATGCATTCGCGCTCTGGGGATCGGGGCCGGGGATGAGGTCATCGTTCCTTCGTTCACGTTTGTTGCGGCGGCGAATGCGATTCGATACGAGGGCGCCACCCCGGTGTTTGTCGATATCGAACCTCGCCATCTGAATATCGATGCTGATTGCATTGAAGCTGCGATTACCTCGCGCACCCGGGCTATTGTTGCGGTGCATACCTTCGGCTGTCCTGCCGATATGGAGGCCATTGTTGAGATTGCCCGCCGTCATCGTCTGCATGTGATCGAGGATGCTTGCGAGGCGATCGGCGCTACCTGCCGGGGTAAGCCGGTGGGCAGCTTCGGCGATGCCGCGGTGTTCGCGTTCTACCCGAACAAGCAGATCACGACCGGGGAAGGCGGGATGGTGGTGACCGGCGACGCGCGGCTGGCGCGGGAGATACGCGCGATGCGCAACCACGGCCGGTACGAATCCGATGACTGGCACCAGCACTCGATCCTGGGCTACAACTACCGGCTGTCGGAGATGAACTGCGCGCTGGGGTGCGCCCAGATGCGGCGGATCGGGGAGATCCTGGAGCGCCGGGAGCAGGTTGCACGGCGATATAACGAGCTGCTGCGTGATGTTTCCGGCCTTGTGCTTCCTCCACTGGAGCTGCCCGATACGCGGATCAGCTGGTTTGTGTACGTGGTGCGGCTCGCAGAACGGTTTGGGCGTGAGCAGAGAGATGCGATTGCTCGTGCGCTGCAAGAGCGCGGTATTGGATGCGGGCGGTACTTTGCTCCGATCCACAGCCAGCCGGCCTATGCTGACCTGCCGGTGCGACGGCCTCTTCCGGTTACGGAGTCGGTGAGCGCACGGACGCTTGCACTGCCCTTCTTCACGCGCCTCGATGACGCGCGCATCCATCGGGTCGTCGGAGCGCTGCGCGAGGCGATCGAGTTGAACCCACCGAACGGTTGAGGCGGCGTTCGGCGGCTCCTCCTATTCTGTTCACTATCTGATCCGATGAGGAGCGATATGAACGTTGCTTATGTGCTCGCGACCAACATGGCGAGCAGCTACAAGCTGGCCAGCATGATTCTTCCGCAACTGGAACGCGGCGACCACGGCGCCGATGTTGCGGGGATATTTTTCTTTGACGACAACATCTTCTGCCTGCGCAAGGGCGACCCGGTAGGCGAGCGGCTTGCCGCGGTGGCGAAGCAGAAGAAGATTCTGCTGATGGTCTGCGACATGTGCGCGGTACGCCGGGGTCTGGCCGAGGGCACGCTCGAGCAATGCGGCAGCGGAGCGGTGAAAGCGAA
>CAWBPB010000008.1:0-110035 GCA_963790555.1 uncultured Acidobacteriaceae bacterium
TTTCTTGGTCTCCTTGTCGTCGCCCTTGCCCAGGCCCTTCAGCTTGCTTTCGATTTCGCTCACGCGATCTTTGGTCAGCGCATTCGGCTTGAGATACAGGATGCTCGCGTTCTCGTAAAGCTGATCGCTCAATGGGGGTACCGGAACGTTGTTGCGCGTCATCGTGATCTTGTCCGGCTCCGGCTTCCGGGGCCGCACCACGGAGATCGTCACGTTCGTTCCCGCGGGCCCTTCCAGCAGCAGCCGGATCATCGCCAGCGACATCTCCCGCGTAGACTGGCTGCCAATCGACTCAATCAGGTCGCCGTCCTGGATCTGCGCCTTGTCCGCTGCGCTGCCCGGCACCACGGATACCACCGTCGCATAGCCGTAGCGCTTGGAAACATTCAGTCCCACCTGCGCGGTGCCTTCGCTCAGGTGCTGCTTGTACAGCTTGTACTCGGCAGGCGTCAGGTAGCTCGAATCCGAGTCCAGCGACTCCAGCAGGCCATGCAGCGCGCCCACCGTCACATTGCTCATGTTCGGGTCCACCACGTAGTCGTTCTGAATCTTGTTCAGGACTTCGCTATAGACCTCCATCTCCGCGTACGCGCCATCCTTCTGGTCCGCCCGCACACCGGAGCGCACACCGCCCCACACCGTAAGCAGGAGAAGAAGCAAAGCAATCCCGAAGATCGACCGCTGGAAAGACTTGGACATGGACCACCTGTATCTAAAATGATAACGCAGCGCTGCCCGCCGCCTCCCTACACGTTCCGTGCTATGCGGGCCGCCCCAATTCCCTTCTTTAGACGCTGTCAAGAGGCGCAGGTTGGGCTTTATGGCGGCAATCCCACCCTCCGCACCAGGTCGTGGAAGCGAGAATCAGACCGAAGCGGGTCAAGGCACGGGTCGATCTTGAGATAAGTCATGCCTTTGTCGTGGGCTGCGAGTGACTTCTCCAGCCAGGCGAAGGCCTGCTCCTTATCGCCCAAACCGGCATAGATCAACGCGATTTCATACCGGCCGAGTCCATCTTTCGCCACCCGTTCCTCCAATTTCGGCAGAATCGGGCGCGCTTCTGCGATCTGGCCCATGCGCGCATACAGATTGCCCAGGTGGCCCAGGGCATGTGGCTGATCACCCAATTGCTGAAAGTTATGCGCCGCCTTCGCGTAGGCACCTTTCTCGGTGTAAATCACCCCGAAGGGAAAGAGGTAGTCGGCGGGAATCGGTTCAAGCTTATAAGCGCGTTGAATAAAGTCAAGCGCCTCGTCATACCGGCGAGCGAAGTAGTACGCAAACCCAGCGTTCATGAATGAGCGGCCGGAGACCGGATCGAGTTCAAGGTCGTGCTTGATCTCTGCGAGCCCTTCTGGCACGCGGCCCATCTTCAGCAGATAGAAGGCGTATGCGGCATGGACCGAAGCCAGATTAGGATTCAGTTGCGAGCGCCCGCTTTAACTCTCCTTCTGCGGTGTTCCAGGCCCAGTTCAGATTCATCTCGGCCGCAGCCAGCTCGGCGTGGCCCTCCGCCAGCGCGTCGTCAATTTCGATGGCCTTGCTCGCCTCCGCTTTCTGCCGCACGAATGCCTCGTTGTACGGGAGCCATCCCGCTTCCCCTAACCAGCCGTAGGCATTTGCAAGGGCGGCATGCGCGGGTGCGAAGCCGGCGTCTTTATCGACGGACTCCTGAAGGTATTCCACAGCCTTGCGCGGTTCACCGGCGTTCAACATATGCGCACCGAGCAAATAGAGGTCCTGTGCCTCGGTGTTCATGGAGCGCGCGCGCGTAAGGCGGGCTTGCTCCTGCGGCGTCAGTTGAATTCTGACCTGGTCGGCAATCGCCTGCGCTACTTCACCCTGCATCGCAAGCACGCTGGTCAGGTCGCGGACATAGCTCTGCGCCCAGATATGTCGATCGGTCCGCGCATCGATCAGTTGCGCGGTGACGCGCACCTGGTTCGCTTCCCGGAGCACCGAGCCTTCGACCACCGCGTCTACGCCCAGTTCGTTCGCAATCTCGGGCAGTGTCTTTTTCGTGCCCTTGTAGGTCATCGCGGAGGTGCGGGAGATGACGCGCAGCGCCGACACTTGCCCGAGGTCGGTGATCAGTTCGTCTGTCATGCCGTCGGCAAAGTACTCCTGCTTTGGATCCCCGGACAGGTTCTCGAGCGGCAGGATGGCGATGGAGTGAATCTCACCAGCGGAGCCGGAGCGATTGGAAAATGCCCTGAAGCTGAAGTAGCCAAGAACAGCCAAAAGGACGAGCACAGCGGCAAGCACCGTCCATCGGCCAAGGAAAAAACGACCTTGCCCCGGAGGGATTGCCTTGGCTGCACTTGCTTCTGAAAGTCGGCATTCGCCGGGGGCGTAGCCGAATTCCCTCAGCGGGCGTTTCGACGGTCTTCCAATGAAACTTGGGTACGTACGATCCCGCAGGGATCTCGATGCGCACAGCAGGTTTTGTTTCGAGGCCGAGATAGTACTGCGCCAGCTTCTTTCTGACCTCGGTGGCCTTCACCCGCACCACAGCATCATTTGCGGTGTCGTAGCCGACCGGACGGCCGAACATCTCCGCCCCGATCATGCGCTCGCGCAGGTTGTCGTACCGGCCGGCCAGAGCATGCTCGACAATCAACTGAAGAAAATCCTGAGCGCGCTTGCTCCCGGCAAAGGCCGGGTTGGCAATCACTTCCTTCAAGTGTTCGCGCACTGCCGCAGCCCGCTCCGGATTTAGCGCATCCGGCTCCGAAACTGGATCGGAAAACGCCATAGCTGCCTTCTGTTCTGTTGCGGCCCGCGTTTCGGCCCTTGTTCCTCGTCGTGAAGGACTCTACCACAACAAACGGGGCTTCCTGAGATCGAACAAACGGTCTGCGGGAGCACGCGTAAATCTATGAGAAAGCAGTGGCATACATATTTCTGCCCAAACAAACAGTTGCGAACATTCCAGCGCCGCGTGAGCGATGTTTTCATGACAGACATTACTTCCCCCAACCTCTCCGAACGGAGGCACGACTGGCCGCAATGCTAAGCAGTACGACAACGGATCGCCCCTTCCTGATCGCAGGTGAAAGCAGGATGGGCGGTAACCTGGCGGCCTCCGCTGTCCACGAGTTCTCTGATCGTCCCCCCATGGCGTTTGTCGGCGCGAAGTCTGTACCGGCAAATCCTCTGCCGCCGGATGACCTCTGGTACGTCCGGTTAGCCGATTGGCTGCCCGCCCCACAAACGCAACCACGTTGCGGCGGGAGCCAGCCGGCCGATGGAGGGACGATCTTCTTTGAAGACGTGGACGAGTTCGCAGCAGAATTCCGGGCTGATGCGGGACTGGGCCTCCAGACAATCGACCCCGAGCCGGAAAGCGAGCAGCGAGTGGTTTTGTGGATGCGCGAAGGCGACACCACGCTGCGGGCAGTCACGATTGGCGGAAGCTCCCCGGCAAAGAGCACAAAGCGGAACCCGGAGTGGATCGAATCCTCACAGGAGTTCGAAATTCCGGAAGAGTTTCAGACCTCTCAAACGGTTCGCGAACATATCCCCGTTTCCAAGGCGGAGGCCGCCTCCCCGCTCGTGGTCTGGATGCTCTGGGCCAATCCCCTGCACGGATGAGCCTTATCGCCTATCAGTAAAATCTTAGTGGCTTCTTTATGGGCCTTTGTCCGACGGATCGAGCTGTTTCCGCCTTTCTCGTGATCGCGTGCTGCTGGCGATCGTCGTGAATCACTCCTCGGCGCGACAGGAAAAGCCGACGCAACCAAAATGGCAATTCCGATTCGGAAAAGTGATCATGATTGTCGCGTTGCATTCGCGTCGAGCAATGCGTCGCATTGTCCGGCACCTTGTCGCCGGTCGATGCTGACGACCTGCAATCCTTTGCCCTTCATCTCCGTTTCCAGCCGGCCGCCAGCATACCGCTCGCACCAGGCAGAAAGTCGTAACTGACCGGAGATCATTCTTCGCAGGCGTGAGTGCAAAAATGGATCGGCCGATTACCATCGGAGCGATTTCACCGGAAAACCTGCCAGTTCACCCCGCTCAAATCGCTACACTGGAAATAGAAGCGGTAAAGGCCGGACGTCCTCGCCCCGGGGCCGGTGGTTACCTGCCTCCGTATAACTTCTTTCCTGAGACGAATTTAGCCGTAACCCCAATGGAAAGAAGAATTTGCGACCCGACTACATCGGTTTTGCATCATAGCCGGTGCAAATGTGCCCTCGTAAGTCCTTTGTTTAGAAGATTTTAGCCTTAAGTCATTTAGATGGACGAATTTGGCCTGCGGAACGAGCCTTCAAATACACAGAATCAGTGGACTTACAGCCACCCGCAGGCAGCGGGAGGGGGGGTGGGGGTATTAACCTGGTTAACGTGCCGGAAGGAAGCGCGATTCGGGAAAACTGGTAAGCCGCAGACGCGCCGTATCCACCGCCTCGTACCACTCGTGCGCTGCGCGGTCGAAAAAGCCATACTCCGCCGGCCACGGCGCGGCATGCATCCGCCACGCAATCGGGAAATGCGCAAAGATCAGGCTCGCCCGCCGCAGATGGCTGGGTGAGCTCACCACCTCGGCCGAGTGCCAGCCATGCGCCCGCATGATCTCGACCGAGTAATACGCATTCTGGATCGTGTCCTTCGCCTCTCCCTCTTCGATGACCGCGCTCGCCGGCACACCCTGCGCCTCCGCAAGCTCGGCCATCACGTGCGCCTCCACGTAGTGGTTGTGCGCGGCCCCGCCGGTCAGGATCATCCGCGGCGCCACCCCGGCCCGGTACTCGCGCACGCCTTCGAGCACCCGCTCCCGCATCTC
This sequence comes from uncultured Acidobacteriaceae bacterium, assembly GCA_963790555.1. Classification (GTDB taxonomy): domain Bacteria; phylum Acidobacteriota; class Terriglobia; order Terriglobales; family Acidobacteriaceae; genus KBS-83. Next base: position 4,790 of record CAWBPB010000008.1, read on the forward strand.
CGGGCGCGGCGTGCCGTCGGACTTCGCCGGATAGCCAAGCACGATGATGGTGTCGAAATGGGTGGCGGGGGTGTTCGGAAAGAGGAAGCGTGCGGTCAATGACCCAGACCGCGCCGACATAAATCACAACGCACAGGAGCGCAAAGACGAGCAAACGGCGCAGCCAGATCAAGCGGGACCCTTTCTGTGCAACTTCAGATCTTGGTGGCGGTGAGTGGGATCGAACCACTCGACCTACGGGTTATGAGTCCGTCGCTCTAACCATCTGAGCTACACCGCCAGGAAGGAGGCCGGAAGACGCGCAGCAGGACGCCGCCGAGGCCAGCCTCTATCTTATGGATCGCCGGAAAGTGAGTCAATTTGCCCGGCACGCTCATCGCCTCATTGGTGCTCTATGGAAACAGATCCTGTTATATCCTGTTGGCGACTCAATGGAGCGCGACGCGATGAATCGTCTCATTACACCGAGCTTGATCGAGTCGTACAGCATGAAGGTAGAGAGCTTCCTCTTCCAGATCAGCGTCCGCAGATCTTCCGCGAAGGCTCCGCACCTGCACGAGCGTCGATGCAATTCGCGAGCAACAGATTAGAATCTGAAACAGAGGATCGATCGCGGGCTCGAGCAGCCGATAGCGGTGCCAGGTGTCTCCGCCGAAAAGACCTGTGACGCATTTTCACCGTACCGCCACGCAGTCATGCTTCGCACGAATTGACAAGTGACGAGCTCGCTCGCGGGATCGATCCAGGACATCGCCGGAGCACTGATCACCGTCACGCCGAAAGTCCTGGCTCGCTGCTGCATCAAGCTGCAAGCAGAGCTGATCAAGACGAATGAGGATGAGCTGCGTGGCATGAGAGCGGACTATCGCAGAAATGATCGACAGCATCTCAGCCCGCGTTTCTGCCGACCGCCTTCAGTCGATTCTGACCACCGATAAGCGTAATCGCCGACGGATACTCCGCCGAATGATGAATCTCCGTATGCGCGATCTTGCCCACCGTCTCGTCGTAGTTGTTTCCGCCGGTATTCATGTTGCGGTCGAAGCGCGGGAAGTTGCTGCCTGACACCTCGATGCGGATGCGATGTCCCGGCCCGAAGTAGTTGCTGGTATTCATCGGCCCCAGCTCCACCTTGTAGACCTTGCCCGGCTCCATCCACACCGGCTTGTGGTTGTAGCCATCGCGCCAGCGCAGCCGCTGGATGGTCTCATCGATGTTGTATGCCGTGCCGTCAGGCTGCACGTCGATCAGCTTCACCGTCACGTCGGTGTCCTTCACGTCGCTCGATACGTAGAGCGTCGCATCGATCGGGCCATCGACCTCCAGCCCTTCCTTCAGCGGTTCAGAGGAGTACACCAGGATGTCCGGACGCTCCTCCATCTTGCGCTGGTCGAGCGCGCCGCCGTTGCCCGGGATCGCGTCGCCGGTGCAGCAGACATTCCCGCCATACGAAGGCACCGGATGCAGCGGATCGTAGGTGAACTTGTCCGGCTGATCGGCCTTCGCCAGTTCGGCGCGAGCGCGCCGTCGCCATGCAGCGTCGGCGCGTTGCCCTCGCTGGTCAGGTAGAGCTTCATCGGCTTCGCGCCCGCCGGCGGCCAGGTGTCCGCCGACTGCCACTTGTTCAACCCCATGGTGTAGTACTGCACGCGCGGCGTCTTCTTCAGGATGCCGTTGTCCTCGCCCTTGAGGAAGTGGTCGAACCAGCCGTAGGTCAAGCGCGTCATAGTCAAGCCGCGCATCGCCCATGTCGCGCTCGCCGACAACCGTGTGCTCGGTCGCGCGCTTGTACTGGCAATGCAGCGTCGGCGCAATCACTGCATACTGCTCGTTCGCCACTTCGCCCTTCGCGGTCCGCCGCACGAAGTCGTATGCCGCCAGGTTCGGCCCGGTGGAGACGTCATACCAGGTCATGAACCAGAGCCCGGGGATGTTGATCTTCTCCGAGTCGTTCCACAGCCCGCCCTTTAACCATGCCGGATCGTTCGGCGTCCGCTGGATCATGCGTCCGCCGGTCGGCACCGGCATTGCATCGGCATAGATCCCCTTCGGGCCGCCCACGGCCTTCAGGATGTCCTCTTCCGGCAGATGCGCCAGCGCCTTCGCCCAGTCCACGGGCGGCATCTGCGGCGCAAGGTCGAACATCCTCGACGCCTCCACCAACTCCTGCTGGGTAGTCCCGCGCGGGAACATCGGCCGCACCTGGTTCTGCTCGCCATAGATCCAGGCGGCAAAGAGCATCTGGAAGGCGCCGCCGCGGAACCAGTTGCCCTGCTCGTACCACTTCCCTACCCGGCCCACCCCCGCGCCGAAGCTCTCCGGGATAAACGCCGCCAGCGCCTTGTTGCCGCGCGCTGCGACCGCAAGCTGCCACTCCGCCGTCGAAGAACAGCCGATCAGTCCCACCTTGCCGTTCGACCATGGCTGCGCGGACATCCAGTTCAGTTCGTCATCGGAATCGGTCAGGGGCGGCCCGAGTATGTCGTAGTTGCCTTCGGAGAAGAAGTGGCCGCGCTCATTCATCTCGATCAGCACGTATCCGCGCTTCACCGCGTCAAGCTCGCTCGACATGTCGCGCGGCGCGCCGACCCGCACGTCCCAGTAATTGAAGTTGTAGGGGGTGCGGCTGAAGATGATGGGATATTTCTTCGACGTATCCTTCGGCCGGTAGATGTCGGCCTGCATGCGCTTGCCATCGCGCATCGGCACCATCACCTTGCGATCGATGATCGCGACCGACTCCAGCTCCTGCTCGATTGCGTTCCGTTTCGTGATCAGCTTCTCCCGCTCTTCCGGCGTCAGGTTCTGGTTCCGCTGCGCGGCGGCGGCGATGGGAATACAGCTAAGGGCAAGCAGTGCGGCAACTGGCAGCAGGCGGTTGAGGTGCATCAATCTGTGGCTCCGTAGAAAGGCTGGTAGACAGGATGTGGAGAAGCATACCTTCGATCGCCGCTTGCGGGAACATGCCTTCCAGAAGAAGATGAAGCAGTCATATCAAAAACGTGCTTCGCATAGGAGCAAAATGACTTCGATCCACACACTGGCCGTCATCCCGGCGCGCCTCGCCTCCACGCGGCTGCCGCGCAAGGTGCTGCGCGATATTGCCGGCAAGCCGATGCTGCAGTGGATCGTCGAAGCCGCACTCGCCTCGCCGAAGCTGGACCGCGTGGTGGTGGCAACGGACTCCGATGAAGTCATGACGCTGGCTGCCGAGCGCGGCTGGGAGGCCATGTTGACCTCAGCCGACCTGCAGAGCGGCTCCGACCGCGTGCACGCCGTCTCACAGCAGATCCCTTCCGAGATCGTGGTGAATATTCAGGGCGATGAGCCAATGCTGCGCCCGGAGCATATCGATGCGCTGCTCGCGCCGTTCGATCGCACCGGAATCGACGCGCAGGTCACTACGTTGTGGACACCCTGCGCCGCCGCGGAAATCGTCGATCCCAACGCGGTGAAAGTCGTGCTGGCAGAAGATGGCCGGGCCCTCTACTTTTCCCGCGCGACGATTCCCTTCGACCGGGACCGTTCCGGCAGCATCGTCTACCGCAAGCACCTCGGCCTCTACGCCTACCGCCGCGCTGCACTGGAGCGCTTCGCCGCGCTGCCGCCGCATCCGCTGGAAACAACGGAGCGGCTCGAGCAATTGCGACTGCTCGCGCACAACATTCCGATCTACGTGGAGCAGACGCCCCACACAACCATCGGAGTCGATACAGAAGATGATCTGGAGCGCGTCGCGGCGATTCTCACGTCGAATCGGTAAAGTACAGAGATGGCCATTCACACAATCGAAGGTGTTACGCCCGCGGTCCTGGAGAAGGGCCTCGGAGAACTGAGAAGCTCAGGATTCACCGTGGACGGCAATCGCGTTTCCGGTATGGGTATCGAGGCCACCTATGCGCTCGACGCACAACGTGCTGACCGTCGATGTGGAAAAGGCGCCGGCATTCCTCGGCAGCATGGTAGAGAACCAGCTGCGGTCATTCTTCAGTTAGCACCGCTGGCCGCCCGGCGCACTGCACCCTGTAAACTAGGAAGCATGAGCGCCACCGCCACCCTGACCGACCCGAAGAAGTCCAGCGCCGCCGCCGCGCCAAAGCTCTCTGAGCGCATCGGCCGCATTGAGGTCTCCGCCACCATGGCCGTCACCGCGGCCGCCGCAAAGCTGCGCGCCGAGGGCGTCAAGCTCGTCGATTTCGGCGCCGGCGAACCGCATTTCGCGACGCCGCGCCACATCAAGGACGCGGCTATCGCCGCCATTGAAGCCAACTTCTCGCGCTATACCGTCGTCTCCGGCATCGCCGAGGTGCGCAAGGCCATCGTCGAGCGCCACGCCTGCGACTTCGGAACAAACTACACACCGGAAGAAGCTGTCTTCACAACCGGCGGAAAGCTCGCCCTCTTCAATGCGATTGAGGTGCTGATCGACCACGGCGACGAGGTGATCCTGCCGGTTCCCTACTGGGTCTCCTACAAGGACATCATTCAGTACGCGGGCGGCAAGGTCGTATACCTGGAGACCTCCGAAGGCGACAACTTCCGCGTGACCGCCGAAGCCGTAGAACGTTCCATCACGCCGCGGACGAAGGCCATCATCCTCAATTCGCCTTCGAATCCGTCGGGGGCGGTCATCTCGCGCGCCGATCTGGAACGCGTCGTGCGCCTGGCGCACAGCCGTGGCATCTACCTGCTGCTCGATGAGTGCTACGCGTACCTGATCTTCAATGAAGCGCCGTTCTCCGGCGCGTCCGTCACGGAGGCGAAGGAGCATGTGATCGTGCTCGGCTCGCTGTCGAAGACCTACGCCATGACCGGCTGGCGGGCCGGATTTGCGCTTGGCCCCAAGCCCATCATCGCCGCGATGAGTAAGCTGCAATCGCAGTCCACCTCATCCACCGCGGCCATGGTACAGAAGGCCGCAATTGCGGCGCTCAACGGGTCGCAGGAATGCGTCTCGGAGATGCGCGCCGACTACATCCGGCTGCGCGACACCATCGTCACCGGGCTGCGCAGCATCCCCGGCATCAGCTGCACCATGCCGGAAGGCGCGTTCTACGCCTATCCGAACGTTTCCGGGCTACTGAAGAAGTCCGGCATTGCGACGCCCGCGGAGCTCACCACGCGGCTGCTCCACGAAGCCGGCGTTGTCGTTGTACCGGGCGAGGCCTTTGGCACACACGAGCACATCCGCTTTTCCTACGCCGTCTCGCACAAGGATGTCGAGGAAGGGCTCGAGCGGCTGCGCGCTTTCGTCGCAAAGTTCTAGCTTCTACAGAAGCGAAAAAGGCCAACGCTGCTGGATGGGCGTTGGCCTTGTCGTTTGGAACGTCAGCCCCGCTGACGGCCTCTCATCAGACCACGCGACAAGGTGAGCGGCACAAACGCAATGAGAAACCCGGCCATCAGCCAGCCAAGGTGCATGCGCATCCCGGTTTCGATCCATTCGGCAATCGTTCCATGAGGCGCTGCATGTGGCCCTTGGACGGCTGCGGAGACAAACGCATGCGAGGCAAGCTGCATCACGCCAGCCGAGGCGAGAACTAGCAGCGTGGCGCAGACTGCGATGGCCAGCACTGCCATGCATAGGCCGGGCAATGCGCGACGCCAGGGAAACTGGATTGGACTAGAGAGCAGCCGTGGCTGCAGCCTCTTCACGCACACGCTCCATCACGGAAGCAGCAAAGCCCGACGACGGCTCAATGCTCTCCGCATGAGCCGCCTTTGCGTGTGGCGGTCCGAAATTCCGCGCGAGCACCGTGTTCAGCTCGTCGTCTTGTTCCATATCTGACATCACACTACTCCTTCCGGCGTCAGTGCCAGCAGTCGTGGCAGCTTTGCCCGCAACAGCTCTCTGCCGCGGTGCAGACGCGCCTTCACGGTTCCCTCCGGCAATCCCAGGCTCTGTGCTGCGGCGGGAACGTCCATCTCGTGGAAGTAGAACAGCAGCAGGGCTTCCCGATATTTCGGCGGTAAGGCGAGCACCGCTCTGCGAACGGCGAGATCGCGGTCCCACAGCTCATGCGCCTCGCTCATGGAGAACGGATCCCGCGGCTCGGGCGCGTCCTCCAGCGCCACTGTCCGCTGCGGTATGCGGCGAAGCTCGCTGCGGTAGAGATTCGTAGCCAGCGCGAATAGCCAGGTGGAAAATGCAGCATCCCCGCGAAACCCATCGAGGCCGCGGTAAGCCCGCAGAAACGCCTCCTGCGCCATCTCCTCGGCACGGCCGCGGTCTCCGCAGAACCGATACGCAAGGTTGATCAGCGGTGTCTGCCATCGGCGCACGATCGCGGCAAAGGCCTCCACGTCGCCAGCCCGCACCCGCGCTACATCGGCACGGTCGGCAGCCGCGTTGTTGAGCTCCGCTGGCATCGAGCTGAGACTTCCTCTCCGGAACTGACTGTACGACCAGGACACCGGCTTTGCGGTTGCATTTTCTTTTTTCCTGTCGTACTGAAAAAAAACGCAACCGCCCGCCAAGCCCCCTGGTCATACCCATTGCGAACAGTCAGTTCCACCAGGAGGTCGTCATGATGGATTTTGCCAGGCCGGACGTTATGGTTTTTGTCTTTCTCGCCGTAGCAGCAATTGCGCTCTACTCCTACCTCTCGATCAACTCCTTTGTGCACGGTCGCCGCAAGGAACGCGAGGCGTACTACCGGAACGAAACAGTGCGCCGGCTGACGGAGAGCCAGGGCGCCGGGGCCGACGCCGCAATCGCACTGATGCGCGAGGAAGACCGCCTGTGGACAATCCGCCGTCTGGAAGGCACAAAGCTGGGCGGGCTGATCACTACAGGGGTGGGAATTGGCCTCATGATCTTCCTTGGCATCGCCAACGACGACAATCACCTGATCGGCGTCGCCATTGGCATCGTGCCGCTGATGGTCGGACTCGCGCTGCTCCTCTACGCCTATCGGCTGTCGCCTAAATTCAAATAGGAGACGCAGGCTGCTTGACCGCTGCTGAAATGAGCCGGAAGAGCCGGAGCAGCCCCGAATTCCCGGTTCCGTTACCATAAACGCAGCGATGAGCAGCCATCCTGAATTCCGTCCCATCATTCTTGCCGGAGGCAGCGGTACACGCTTCTGGCCGCGCAGCCGAAAGGCGCGAGCGAAACAGGTGCTCGCGCTCGATGGCGAGCGCACTATGATTCAACACACCCTGGACCGCCTGCTGCCGCTGTCGCCGGCGCGGGACGCCTGGGTCATCACCAACGATCTCCTGTCCTCTACGATCTGCATCCAGCTGGACGAGGTGCCTCAGGAGCAGGTGCTCTGCGAGCCGGCAGCACGCAACACCGCGCCTGCCGCCGGGCTGGCCGCATTTCTCATCGAGAAGTCTTCGCCGGATGCGGTGCTCGGAGTCTTTCCCGCGGACCATGTGATCGGCGACGAAGAGCAGTTTCTGGCAACACTGCGTCGCGGCATTGCGCTCGCCGCGGCGGGCGAGAACATTGTGGTGCTCGGCGTGGTGCCCACGCGTGCTGAAACCGGCTATGGCTACATCGAGACGGGCAGCACTTTGCAGACCGGCATACAGGGCGTCCGCCGTTTTACGGAAAAGCCGAATCAGGAGAAGGCCGAGGAGTTCGTCGCCGCCGGCAATTATTACTGGAACAGCGGAATCTTTCTGTGGAGCGCGCGCACTCTGGCCAACGCCATGCGCGAACATCTGCCGGAGACTTCGCCCCTGCTGGAGAAGATCGCGGTAGCCTACGGCACGCCTGCTTTTGATGAAGTGTTCGCCGAATTGTACCCGCAATGCGAAAACATCTCGGTGGACTACGCGGTGCTTGAGCCGCGTTCTGCCAAGGGCGAACACCGTTCTAATCTCTTTTGCCTGCCGGCTGATTTCGGATGGAACGATCTGGGATCGTGGGCCGCGCTCTACGAACACCAGCTCGGTCAGCAACCTGGCGTGCCCGCAGCAAACATTACGGAAACCGCGGATTCCCTCTCCATTGATGCGCATGGCAATTACGTCTACAGCCCGGAGAAATTTGTCGCCCTGGTGGGCGTCAAAGACCTGATTGTGGTGGACACCGGCGATGCCTTGCTCATCAGCTCGCGAAGCCACTCGCAGGATGTGGGTAAGATCGTGAAGCAGCTTGTGTCACAGGGTAAAACCGATCTGGTGTAAATCGTCCCGTCCGTCTCCGCGTTATACCGTGTCCTTTCGTACAATCGACCGAGCATGACAACTTCGCAGATCAAATTTGGCACCGACGGATGGCGCGGTGTCATCGCAGATGACTTCACCTTTGCAAACGTGCGCTCCGCGACCGCGGCTATTGCGAACTACGTCCTCGCCAACGAAGATGCGGGTAAAGGTATCTGCATCGGCTACGATACCCGGTTCGGATCTCCCGCATTTGCCCGCGCCGTTGCTGAGGTGGCCGCATCGGCCGGTATCCCGGTGCGCATCGCCACTACCATTACGCCGACGCCTGCGCTCTCCTATGCCGTACGTGAATCGAAGGCCGCGGGCGGCATCATGATCACGTCCAGCCATAATCCCTATCAATGGAACGGGGTGAAATATAAGGCTGGCTATGGAGGCTCCGGATCTCCATCCATCATGACGAAGATCGAGAGCTATCTCGGCCAACCTCTCCGCCGGGCTGCACAAGCTGCTCAGATCGTGGAAGAAGATTTCTGCACACCGTATGTTGCCGCCATCTCGCGCTTCGCTGATCTGAATGCGATCGCGCGCTCCGGCCAGCGCTTTGCCATTGACGCCATGTACGGGGCAGGCGCCGGAGTCCTTGCCGGCATCTTCCGCCCGCTCGGTATCCAGTTCGTGGAGATTCGCTCCAACCACGATCCGCTTTTTCCCGGCATCAATCCGGAGCCGATCGAGCCGCATGTTCGCGCGTTGCAGGAGACAGTCGTCGCGGAAAAATGCCAGGCAGGCCTGGTTACCGACGGCGATGCCGACCGATTGGGCGCAGTCGACGAGCATGGCAATTTCGTCGATCCACACAAGATTTTTTCGATCCTGCTGCGCTGGTTGCTGGAGCGGAAGGGCTGGAAGGGCGGCGTGACGCGCGCCTTCAACACGACAAAGATGCTCGACCGCATCGCCGCAAAGCATCATCAACCACTCTACGAACATGGCATCGGCTTCAAGTACGTCTGCGATCTCATGCTCGAACACGACATCCTGATAGGTGGCGAGGAATCAGGCGGCATCGGCATCAAGCGGCACCTGCCGGAACGCGATGGGCTGCTCAATTGTCTGCTGCTGGCCAACGTGATGGCCGACGAGAAGAAGACACTGGGCGAGCTTGTGGCCGATCTGCAGCAGGAGTTCGGCGAGCATCATTACGGCCGCATCGATCTGCACATCCCAGACGAGATCAAGAACGCGGCCATCACGCGCGCCAGAACCCTGCAGCCCGGCGCGAACGACTTCGCCGGCATGCCCGTCCTCCGCGTCGAGACGCTCGACGGCATCAAGTTTTTCCTCGACAATCCCGAAGCCAAGTCAAAGCCGAATGCCGCCGAAACCTGGCTGCTGCTGCGCGCCTCCGGAACGGAGCCGCTGATGCGCATCTACTCTGAGTCGGTGTCGAAAGATTCGGTCAACAAGCTGCTCGAATCGGCCCGTGCCTTTGCACTGGCCAGCAAATAGATTTACGAGCCGAGACGAAAGACAACGTACACCGTCGTCTCCACCGCAACCGGCTCGCCGTTGAGCAGGTAAGACCGATATCGCCAGGTGCGCACCGCCTGCTCAGCGGCGGCGATCAGCATAGGCGGCCCGCTGATCACATGCAGATTCTCGATTGTGCCGCTCCTGGAGATCGTGGCGCCTAAGACGACTGTTCCCTGCACTCCCGCTACGCGAGCAATCGCCGGATACTGCGGCGGCGCTCCGCTCAATTTGTTCCCGGCCATTACACCGGACGAGATCGCCAGCTTCGGCGGCCGACCCGCATGTACTTGCGGCATCGCAGCCGTTCCGATCGAATCGGTAAGTCCGCTGGGCAGGCCTGTCCCCTGCTGAGCAAGCACGTTGGGGAAATTATCTGCAACCGCTGGCGACACATTTCGGCCTTCTGCGATATGGGCGGGAATCCGCGCAGGCGCGGCAAAGGGATTCGCCAGCGTCTCGGGATGCGCCACAACGCTGACGGCACGCTGCACGGGAGGAACAGGCGCGGCAGGAGGCGCGGGTACAGCCAACAGCATGCTGATCGTCTGTCGAGGTAGCGACGCCGGATGCAGCAGCGGCCAGAGCAGTAGCAGGCTGACAATTGTGCCGTTGCAGATGGCCGCGAGGCCGGAGAACCATCCGCGTTGCATATGGGGCTTCCCGGCTGATTCCATCAAAGCGTCTTCGAACATCGCGCACCTCGCGTCTGCATAGGTACAGACACGCCGCGCGGTGCAGTTGTTCCCGCTTATTTCGCCAGCTCTGCCTCGATGCGATCAGTGATTCTCGGGTCTTCCGGTTCAATGTCCGGCGCAAAGCGCGCAACCGGGGTCCCCGCTCGGTTCACTAAGAACTTCTCAAAGTTCCACAACACCTCAGGTTCGGGGTTAGGTGTTACGCCGAACTCGATCAAGTGCTGGCGCAGGCTGTCGGTGCTGGTCGTCGGCTTCGGTTGTGCTGCAATCAGCGAAGCGTAGAGCGGATGCTTGCTCGGCCCTGCGACCGCGATCTTCTCGAACATGGGAAACTTCACGCCGAAGTTCGTGGTACAGAACTGGGCGATCTCCGTATTTGTGCCGGGCTCCTGCTCTGCAAAGTCGTTTGCCGGAAAACCCAGCACGGCAAGACCACGGCTCTTAAAGCGCGCGTAGAGCCTCTCCAGCCCTTCATACTGCGGCGTGAATCCGCACTTCGACGCCACATTCACAATCAGCAGCACCTTGCCTTCATAATCGGCCAGCGACGCGCTCTTTCCATCAATCTGCCGCAACTGCACATTCTCGAGTGTTGCACTCATGTTCAGTTCTCCTTTCACGCAGTATAAGGATTGGCTGGCCTTGCCGAAATGAAATGGGCGCGACCATTGCCGCGCCCACTCACCGCAAATTGCGACAGCCTTATTTCATGCCATTCAGGATCGAACCCACTAGGCCGCCTACCACCCCGGCTTCCGTAGTTTCTACACGCCGCTCCTGCGGCATGTACTCCTGGAGTTTGTGCGCCAGCTTCGCGATCGGCAGAGTCTGCAGCCAGACGCGTCCGGGTCCGGTAAGCGCGGCCAGGAAAATACCATCGCCTCCGAAGATCATGTTGCGGATGCCGGGAATACGGGTGATCTGGAAATTGACGCCGGCGTCAAAGGCGCCCACGTGTCCCGGGTGCACGCGCAGCAGCTCGCCCGGCTGCAGGTCCTTCACGATCAGCTCACCGGAAAGTTCAAGCCATGCCATCCCTACCCCGCTGACCCGTTGCAGCAGGAAGCCGTCGCCACCGAAGATGCCCGCTCCCAGCGATTGCTGAAAGCCAACGCCAAGCTGAATTCCCGCCGTCGCACAAAGGAAGCCGTGACGATGGATGAAGTATTCACGTCCATTCGCCACTTCGACGGGTACGATATGGCCAGGCACTTTCGTTGCGAAGGCAATCTCGCCCGGCGCGCCTACGGCCCGGTACTCCGTCATGAAGAGCGTGCCGCCCCCCGCGACGCGCTTGATCGCGCCGAAGAATCCGCCGCCGCCGCCCATCTGCGTATGGGTCATCATCTGGATGGACGCCGACATCCAAGACAGCTCTCCAGCCTCGGAAATAATCGCGTCGTTGTGGTCCAACAAGAACTCCAGCACCGGCATCGTCGTACCCGTAATCCGGCTTTGCATCGCTCAACCTCCCGGCATCTGCCGCATCTTTCAGCCCACGCCAGCATACACATACGCGCGCCATTTGTTTCGAGTTCCTTTCATGTCCTTTCGTAACGAATAACCCGCTGCCGACAATGACTTTAGCGTAGTCGCCACAGGTCAGACTTCGCGCACGGAGTAGGCCCGTCTGGACTTGCCACCGGCTTTATTCGCCGCTATACCTGTCTTCGTGTCAAAACGGATTCGGAGGCTGCACACTTGGACAAGAGAGAATTCCTCAAGGCCTCTGGCCTGGCATTGACTGGCACCATGCTTTCGAGCTTTGCATCCGATCCGTCGATAGCCGGGCAAACGCCGCGGGACAGCGCCCGGCCAGCAGCTACGCGTACCAATTGGTCTGGGAACTACACCTACCAGTACCGATCGTCTCGATACACCCGCTAACGTCGAGGAGGTGCAGGCTATCGGTGAAGCGCGCCAGCAAGATTCGCGCGCTGGGCACGCGCCACTCTTTCAATGCCATCGCGGATAGCACGACGGAACAGGTCTCGCTCCAGCATCTGGACCAGATCGACGATCAACGCCGCAGCCCATAGGTCACGATCGGCGCGGGCGTCAGCTACGGCAAACTCGGCGCCCTGGCATCGACAGCCACGGCTTCGCCCTGCATAATCTCGCCTCTCTGCCGCATATTTCCGTAGCCGGCGGCTGCGCCACAGCGACGCACGGTTCAGGCATACACAACCGCAATCTCTCCAGCGCCTGTTCAGCGATCGAATTCGTACTGCCAACGGCGATCTCGTCACCATCTCACGCGTGAAGGATCCTGACGTCATTTCGACGGCGCCGTAGTCTCGCTGGGCGCGCTCGGGATCGTGACCAGCCTGACACTCGATATGCAACCTACGTATCAGGTCGAGCAGGTCGTCTATCAGAATCTTCCCTTCGCCGAGCTCGAGCACAACCTCGCCACCATCTTCGGCAGCGGTTACAGCGTTAGCCTCTTCACCGACTGGCAGCACGGCGCGCGCCGACGCAGGTTTGGATCAAGCGCCGCGTCCAGCCCGGCAAGCCCTACAACTGGCCGGAGGAGTTCTACTATGCAAAACGCGCCACAGTGAAGCTGCACCCCATCACGGGCCACGACGCCACGCCCTGCACGGAGCAGCTTGGCGTTCCCGGCCCTTGGTACGAGCGTCTGCCGCATTTCCGTATGGGCTTCACGCCCAGCAGCGGCCATGAGTTACAGACCGAATATCACGTGCCTCTCGAGAACGGCTACAAGGCGATCCGCGCCATCGAGACGCTGCGCGACCGAATCACGCCGCACTTATTCATCACCGAGCTGCGCACAGTCGCGCCGGACGATCTCTGGATGAGCATGTCCTACGATCGCGAGGCGCTCGCCATCCATTTCACATGGAAGCCGGAGTGGCCTGCGGTTCGCCAGATACTGCCGCTCATCGAGGCGAAGCTCATGCCTTTCGAACCGAGACCGCATTGGGCAAAGCTATTTACACTGCCGCCCGCAACCCTGCAGTCGCGGTACGTAAAGCTGGCCGACTTCAAAGAGCTGCTGCGGCAGCACGATTCAAATGGAAAGTTTCGTAATGCTTTCTTGGAAACGAATCTCTATACGGCCTAGCAGTCGATGGCTTGGCGGTGGGCAAGGCTATTCCCGCCCACGCTCCTTCAGCTTGTCCAGCACCAACTCCGGCACCAGCCCCTCGACGGAACCGCCGAGACGGAATATCTCCTTCACCAGCCGGGAGCTCACGTAGGAGAATTTTTCAGCCGGCATCATGAAGACCGTCTCCAGCTCCGGCGCGAGCCGCCGATTCATCAGCGCCATCTGCAGCTCATATTCGTAATCGCTGATGGCGCGAATACCGCGCAGGACGGCCTGCGCCTGCTGCGCGCGTACAAAGTCTACGAGTAGCCCATCGAAGCTTGCTACCGAGACATTCGGCATATGCTTGACTGCAGCCGTCAGCATCACGCACCTCTCGGGCACGGTGAAGAGCGGGCTCTTCTGCGCATTTTCGAGTACGGCCACCACCAGGTGGTCAAATATCTTCGCGCCCCGCGCGATCAGATCCAGATGACCATTCGTCATCGGATCGAAGGTGCCGGGATAGATGCCCTTGACGGTATTCATAGATGTCTTTACCGCGGTGAGTGTAAGCGGCAGGGGCGCTCCGCGTCTACTGCCGCAGCATGACGGTGCATACGGCGCGGCATTTACCATGTGCGAACATCATGTGTCCCCTCACAATTCGCCGGACGCGCCTTGCTGCCTATCGCTGCGCTAATCACGATGATGTTTCCTGCGAGTCTGCCAGCAGCCGCCCCGGTGAGCGGCTACAAAGTCGTAGCTCAGCTTCCTCATTCCACCGACAGCTACACGGAAGGCTTTTTTTACCGCGATGGCCTCTTCTATGAAGGAACGGGGCTGAAGGGAAGCTCGGCAATCCTGGTCATTGAACCGGAAAGCGGCAAGGTCATTCAGCGACGGAACCTGCCAGAACAATATTTCGGCGAAGGAATTATCGATTGGGGGCCGAACATTTACGAGTGGACATGGCAATCGCACATCTGTTTTGTCTACGACCGGTTCTCTCTACGACCAGTCCGGCAATTCTCCTACACCGGCGAAGGCTGGGGCATGACGCGCACAGCGCGCGAGATCATCACCAGCGACGGCACTGCGACTCTGCGTTTCCGCAATCCAACCACGTTCAGGGAAACGCGCCACATCATTGTGAAAGACGGGAAGACTCCGGTGGAACAACTCAACGAACTCGAGTATGTCAAAGGCGAGATTTACGCGAACATCTGGCACTCGGATCGCATTGCCCGCATCTCGCCGCGCGACGGACACGTCATCGGCTGGATCGATCTCACCGGCCTGATGCCCGAAAATCGGAGACCAGACGCGGAGTCAGTACTGAACGGCATCGCATATGACGCGCAGCAAAACCGGCTCTTCGTGACAGGAAAGCGATGGCCGAGTGTCTTCGAGATCAAGATTGTTCCGGCGGCGAGACGCGGATCTAACAATGCCGGATCTCAGTAAAGACGATCGCGTGGAATGGTCCCCATCCTTCGGGTTTGTTCCATGTATCTTCCCACGTCCCATATGGAAAGCCCGTCACTACTAATGAGTAGCGAAGCGTGTGGTCGCCGGCCGCAAATAGGCCAACATTCACTATTTTTGGAAAATGTCCATCGCCCGCATAAATTTGAGACGCTGCCTGCGCGAGTGAAAGAGGCATCGCAGTCGGACTTTGCAAACAAATTTCGATCTCTCGGCCAGCCGGATCGTATCCGGCATCCCTAGCAATGGATTGAATCACTTTAAGAAAAAGTTCGAGAAAATCTTCGCGTGACATTGGGTCTCAGAATACGAAAGGAAAGGCGGCCGACAGACCGCCTTCTGAGTCAGGACCTGCTCCAAATTACTGCGGCCGTCGCGAGGCCGGCCGCACGGCCGCTTCCGCTACCGCCGCGCCATTCACCGGCACCGGAGGCACTTCGGCTTCCTTCACGCCGGAGATCCCCAGTTTCTGCCGCAACTGCTGATGAATGCGGTCGAAGGTGTCGCGGTTGTCCTTGAGATACTGCCGCACATTCTCGCGGCCCTGGCCGATGCGCTCGCCGGAGTAGCTGAACCACGCACCCGACTTCTCGACGATGTTCTGCGCCACCGCGAGGTCCAGCACATCGCCTTCGCGCGAGATGCCTTCGCCGTAGAGGATGTCGAACTCGGCATCGCGGAAGGGCGCCGCCACCTTGTTCTTCACGATCTTCACCTTGGTGCGTGAGCCGACCACCGTATCGCCGTCTTTCACCGCAGCAATGCGGCGGATGTCGATACGCACCGAGGAGTAAAACTTCAGCGCGCGTCCACCCGTAGTGGTTTCCGGGTTACCGAACATCACGCCAATCTTCTCGCGGATCTGGTTGATGAAGATCAGGCAGGTGCGCGACTTCGAGACCGTTCCGGTCAGCTTGCGCAGCGCCTGCGACATCAGGCGCGCCTGCAGGCCCATGTGCGAATCGCCCATCTCGCCGTCCAGTTCGGCCTTCGGTACCAGCGCCGCAACCGAGTCCACGACCAGCACATCAATCGCGCCGGAGCGCACCAGCGCCTCGGTAATTTCAAGAGCCTGCTCGCCGTAGTCCGGCTGCGAGACCAGCAGGTTGTCGACATCCACGCCCAGCTTCTTGGCATAGCCCGGATCGAGCGCATGCTCCGCATCCACAAAGGCCGCCATGCCGCCCAGCTTCTGCGCCTCGGCGATGATCTGCAGCGTGATGGTCGTCTTGCCGGAGGATTCCGGCCCGAAGATCTCCACCACGCGCCCGCGGGGCACGCCACCAACGCCCAGCGCTGCATCGAAGGAGATCGAACCTGTGCTGATAGTCGAGATCGGGACAATCGCCTCCTTGCTGCCGAGGCGCATGATCGAACCCTTGCCAAACTGCTTCTCTATCTGCGAAAGCGCCAGTTCTACCGCGCGTGAACGATCATCTGCCATGCCCGAAACCTCTCCATCCCGCCGGCTCCATCTCCGGCTCGTCTATCTTATTGATTTACCAGCTATTCCCGAGTCTATCAGGAGAATAGAAGGCGAACAAGTTCCGAAAGTCGTAGCCCAAAATGGGCGACTCCAAACCGTCAACTCAAGCTCTTGCGGAAGTACACCACCCGCTCCGTCTCTTCAAACCCAAGGGCACGATGCATCGAATGGCTATCGCTGTTCTCAAGCAGCGCATCCGAAGCGAACTCGCAGCATCCCTGCGCGCGGCCCCACGTCTCCACCGCCTCGACCAGTGATCGGGCCGCCCCTTGCCTTCGCGCCCACGGCTCCACGTAGATTCCCTCCAGGAAGACGACCGGCGAGGTCACGCACCCATTCACGTAATCCCTGCGAAGAGCCGCTTCAACGAATCCGGCCGTCTTGCCTTCCATGCTCGAGGCGATCCGGACCATGAATCGCGAATCCGCCATCATCATCGCCTGTGTTTCGTGCAGATTTTCCTCCTCCGTCATTTCGGGCCACAGCGCCTGCCGCATCTGCCGCCAGCCCGGCAGCGTCGATGCCGTAACCGCCTCGATCCGGAAGCCGCTCATCGCTTCAACAGATCCACCGGCTCCCGCACATCCGTCACCCGCATATGCCGTGCCAGCGCCGGATGCTGCCGCTCCACGGCCCGGTACATCTCCCACGCGACACGCCGATAGGAGAAATGCCCCTGCGGCGCAGAACGCAGTTCGCTGATGTAGAGCGCCTCGGCAAAGTCCATCTGGAAGAGCGCACGGCAGCGCGTGCCCAGCGGCAGCAGGTAGCGCGCGGTTGCCGCTGCTTCCGGAGCATTGCTCGCTGCTACCTGTGCGAATGCCTCGTGTGCCGCGGCGATCGCCGCTTTATAAGTGCTGAGCATCCCGGCCTCGGCCAGGCCCTCGGGCACGTCGAAGCCATGTGCCGCCGTGAATGTCTGCAGCGTCTGCAGGCAGCGGCGATGCCGGTGCATGTCGCGGAAGCCGCCGATATCCATCAGAATGTCGAAGCGCAGCGGGGCGCCCGCGGCAAATTGACGCAGCAGCTCGTCATGCCGGCCGCGATGCCGCACGCCTAACGCAATCAGCTCCTCGACACGGGAAGCGCTCAAAGAAGCCACCCTGTCCCGCACCTGGCGGAAGGGATAGTGACACGCTCCATAAAGCAGGGTCGCTGCCAGCTCGACTTCGAGCGAAGATCCGCGCTCCACCAGGTCCACCACGGGCGCAGCATCGATGGCGGCATCCGCCATCAGCTCGCGCGCCGCCTGCTCCAGTTCGCGCTGTGTCGCCTGCTGGTACGGGTTCGCTGCCGCATACTTCACCAGCGTTGGCGCGACTTTCACCTCACGCTCCAGCATCGTTGCGGCACGATTCGCCAGCTCCGGGTGCGTGCCGCGAATCTCTGCCACCAGCTCTGCCATTTCGCGCGCATGCACGTTCCATGCCGGACCTGTCCCGGCGGCGCGCAGCCGGTCACCCAGCTCGCGCACTTCGGCGTGCTCATCGCTCAGCAGCCGGCTCACCTGGGTCTCCAGCGTGCGCGCGTTCACGATCTGTCCCAGCGAGGTATTGGTCGCCAGAGGAAGCAGATATCGCGCGACATCAAAGGCCCGCGCCCGCAGCGTCCGCTCAAAGGTCTCCGGCTTCATCTCCGACGGCCGCGGCGTCCGCTCCATCAGGGACTTCAGCACGCCTTCGCTCACCGTGTGGTAGTCGGCAAAGAGTCTCTCGACAGTCGTCTCGTAGCTCGCACGAGCATCCGTCGCATCGCCAAATTCCGGCAGGTACCAGCCGCTCTTGCGGAAATTCTGGTAGCGTGTCGAGCGCTCCTGGCCATCCCACCGCTGCTCGTCCACCAGAATGATCGCGGCCAGCAGGCTGAGCCGCTCGATGGCGAACGCCACATGTGCCAGGTCGGCAATCGAGCGGTGGCCGTACTGGAAATAAAACGTGTTCAGGAACTGCTCGGCGCGCTGCGAGGAGATCTCACGCAGGGATTCTTTCATCGACAGCGCGGACCGCGAATACTTCGCCATCGCGTAGGCGAGCACCTCAGGGTCAGCGCCATGCACGGCATACACTTCGGTCTGGTTGCGCGGCTGCTCGCCGTTACCATTCGTCGCGGTATGAGGAGGGGGAGCCACTTCGGTCTGCGATTCCGTTGGGGGCATCTTGCCACCAGCATACGTCTTGCCGCACCTCGCCACACCCTGTGAGAAACACGTCCCAATTGACGCGCGCGGCATGCCGGACCGCGCTACGCTGGAAGCCATGAACGCCCGCCCTGTCGCCGGAGACGCCGCCCCGTACTACTTCACTTACATCGACAAGGTAGAAGGCAATGACTGCCTCGCCAGCATGACCACGCAGCTTGAGGACGCACTCGCATTCTTCGCCAGCATTTCGGAAGAGCAGTCCCGCCACCGCTACGCGCCGGAGAAGTGGAGCATCCGCCAGGTCCTCAGCCATCTCAATGACACAGAGCGGGTCTTCGTGATGCGTGCCCTCTGGTTTGCCCGCGGCTTCGACACACCGCTGCCCAGCTTCGACCAGAACATCGCCGTCACAGGCGCGGAGCCGGACCGGCTTCCCTGGGCTACACACGTCGAGGAATTCCGCGATGTCCGGCGCGCCTCCATCGACTTCTTTCGCAACCTGCAGCCAGAGGCCTGGACGCGGCGCGGCATCGCCAGCGGCAACCCGTTTACCGTCCTTTCGCTCGGCTTCATGGTGCCCGGCCATGTCAACCATCACATACGCATCCTGCGCGAACGCTATCTGTAGGCTGTAGCAGCCTCGCCAATTGCACCCACACCCGTGCTTCGCTACTCTGGACGCGGACCGCGACCCTGGCGTGTCCGGAAAATCCTCGTGTGCGCAGCCGCCGACGAGCGGCAAGGACAAGAAAGTGCAGGACATCCTCAACACGACCGGTCACCGGCCAACGCCCTTGCCCAAGCGTCACTGGGCAGTGACCCAGCGCTGGCATGATCTGCTCTTCGCGCACTGGCCCGTAACGGCCGCTTCCGTTGCTCCCCTGCTGCCTGCCGGTCTCGTTCCGGATACCTTCGACGGCTCGGCCTGGATCGGCGTCGTGCCCTTCTGGATGGACCGCATCCGCTTCAGCGGGCTCCCGCGGGTCCCGGGCGCCAGCAGCTTTCCAGAGCTGAACCTGCGCACCTATGTCCGCGAAGAGCACACCAACCTGGCCGGTGTTTACTTCTTTTCGCTGGACGCCGCAAATCCGGTTGCCGTAGCGGCCGCCCGCGCCTTCTTCCGGCTCCCGTACTACTGGGCGCGCATGTCCATCAAGCCGCAGCAGGATCGGCGCTTCTTCTATCGCAGCGATCGCCACCTCACGCGACGGCCTGTACGCTTTCGCGCTACATACCGAGGCCTCGGCCCCACACACCGGCTGGCGCAGAGCGCCCCCGGCACCATCGAATACTTCCTCACCGAGCGCTATCGCCTCTACACCGCCGACCGCCGCGGCCATCTCTTCCAGGGGGACATCCACCATCTGCCATGGCCCCTTGAGGCGGCCGAAGCGGAGTTCCACATCAATGAACTGCCCGCGGCCCACGGCATCAAGCTGCCGGATACGGAGCCGATCCTCTTCTACGCACGCGAGCTGGTGGTCTACATCTGGTCGATCGAACTGGCGAAAGGTCTCAAATCCGCCCTAGGCGCAAGGCGCCCTGTACCGGCGGCGGAGCCGTTGTAAAAGAAGACCGATACGGTGCCCAAGCTCGTATTACTCCCCGGTATGGATGGAACGAGCGAGCTGTTTGCGCCATTCGTTGCTGCGCTTCCGAAAGACTTCGAGCCGATCTCGATCCGCTATCCAGTCGATCGTTTCCTTTCTTATGCTCAACTTGAAATCCTTGTACGGTCAGCCTGTCCGGTCTCTGAATCCTTCTATCTGATCGCCGAGTCTTTTTCGTGCCCTCTTGCAATTCAATATGCCGCGACAAGACCGGAAATGCTCAAAGCGCTGGTCCTATGCTCAGGCTTCTCCACCAGCCCCATTCGGCACTGGCGCTGGATCGTTTCGCTATTCGCACCGCTCATATTTCGAATTCGCACACCCAAATTCGCAATCAGACGCTGGCTCATCGGCCCGGATTCGCCGGCTTCGTTAGCTTCAATGGCACAAACTGCAATTTCTTCCGTTGCTCCGGATGTGTTGTGCAGGCGACTCCAAGCCGTAATGGCCTGCGATGTTCGAGCGGCAGCTAGCCAGATTGCAGTGCCTGTGCTCCACATTCGGGCGAATCAGGATCGCCTCGTCAAGAGGAACTCCCTCGAAGAACTCCAGCGAATTACTCCTCGTTTCTCGGTTGCAGTGCTGGATGGACCGCATTTGATCCTTCAAAGCAAACCGCAACAGGCAATCAAGGAGGTTGTACAGTTCCTTCGATCATCTGGTGACAACTGACCTTCATCAGCGATACTTCTCCCCATGACCGAACGCACTTCCGAACTGGCCAACAAAATCGCACTCGTCACCGGAGCATCGCAGGGCATCGGACGCGCCTGCGCCCTCACCCTCGCCGCACAGGGCGCCACCGTCGCGCTCGCCGCACGCAATGAAGAAAAGCTCCGCGCCGTCGCGCAGGAGATCGCAGCCGCCGGTGGATCAGGCTGAGCCCTTCGTGCTCGACATCGCGAACGAAGCCTCCATCAAGGACACAGCCAAGGCCGTCATCGCGAAGTTCGGCCGCATCGACATCCTGGTCAACAATGCCGGCATCACCCGCGACATGCTGCTGCTGCGCATGAAGCGCGCCGATTGGGACGATGTGATCGCCACCAACCTTACCGGCACCTTCCTGCTCACGCAGGCCGTGCTCAGCTCGATGATGAAATCGCGCTGGGGGCGCATCATCAGCATTTCGAGCGTAGTAGGCGAGACAGGCCAGGCAGGCCAGGCGAATTATGCTGCATCGAAGGCCGGACTCATCGGCTTCACCAAATCACTCGCGAGAGAGATGGCCTCGCGCAACGTGACGGCCAACGTCGTAGCGCCGGGCATGATCGAGACCGCCATGACCGCCGTGCTCGACGAGAAGCAGAAGGCCATGATGATGCAGATCATTCCGCTGGGCCGCGTAGGCACCGATCAGGACATCGCCAACGCGGTCGCCTTCCTGGCATCAGAGAAGGCCAGCTACATCACCGGCCACACGCTGGATGTCAACGGCGGCATGCACATGGCCTGACGCAATTGCCTGCTGCACATGCGCTACACGAAAACCGCAAACACGAGACACAGCGCCAGCAGCAACGCCGCGGTGATTCGCTCCGCCGCCATCGTGGTTTTCATCATCGGCTGCTCACCGGCACACACAGTGACGCGTGCGCGCGATCGATCAGCGCCATGGTTCCCGCCACCGCGATGCAGGTCGCAAAGATAAGAAACAGTGTCGCCAGCGATTTCATTCGATTCCCCACAGGCTGGCGAGTACAAGATGCCACGCCAGTCCCTCAACATTGGGATAGTGGGAAGGGATCGCGAACCGTTACAGGGAAATGCGGGGCTTATGCGGCCGAAATGCCCTTAGACTCACCCGGAAGTTCCTCGCCGAACCGCGCCGGCTCTTTCTGGGCATTCATCTTCAGGCGCTCGGCATTCAGCTCCGCTCCGGTCACAAACAGCAGAGCGACGACATAGAACCACAACATCAGAATGATGACTGCGCCGAGTGAGCCATAGGTTTTGTTGTAGTTCGAGAGATGGCCAAAGTAGTAGGCGAGTCCCGCTGAGCTCAGAAAGATGCCGGCCACCGCGACCAGCGCGCCCGGCAGCGTGTTCATGAAACGCTGTTTAAGATTCGGCGCAAGGTAATACTGGAGCTCGACCGCCGCGACGAAAATGATGAATATCGTCACCAGCCGCACCGCCGGCCACACTTCGCCCAGCTCTCGCGGAACGGGGAACAGCTCGGTGAGCAGATGCCCGAAGTGCGGGCCGGCAATGATCAGCAAGAGCCCACTAAGACTCAGCAGACCGGTGGTCACTGTGAGCAGCAGAGCCTGCACACGGTCGCGCCACCAGCTCCGCGTCTTCTCCACGTCATAGGCCACATTCAGCGCTTCGATCAACGCCGCAAAGCCGCCCGATGCCGTCCATAAATATCCGAGCAGGCCGAAGGAGAGCAGCCCGCCACGATGTCCGGTGAGCAGGCCGGCAAGAATGCGTTCCACCATCTGCATCGCCTGTGGGGGCACCACCACGGCCAGGATGTCCAGCAACTGATCGAAGAGGTTGGGAATCGGCAGGTAGCCTAGCATCGCGGAAATGAAGATCAGCAGCGGCAGCAAGGCTAAGAGGAAGTAGTACGACATGGCCGCCGCCATCGTAAAAGCCCGGGTGCGGGCGAGCTCGTTATAGACGATGACCGAGAGCTGCCACGCCCTGCTCCACCAGGAGCGGTTCCGTATCCGTTCCAGCCATCTCGGCCCTGCGCGCATGCACGGTTGCGATGGCGTTGGTTGGTTTCAAGATGGCCTGCAATTTTCAAGAATGTCTTCGTTGCGGCAGGCGCACGGGCGCAATCTCATGCTTTCACCACGTAAACTCATACAGTCCACGGCACTTGCCGGGTGCCATACCCACGCGCCATACTCCTCAGGTCGCCGTTGTGATTTCTTTCCGAGGCTCACGTCATGCGTGCATCGTTCAGCCGTCTTCATGCCCTGCTCTTTCTTCTTGCAGCCGCCGTTGTTCTGCCTCCCGCGCATGCCGCGACGGCCGCATCCGGGCCGGCGGAGGTCTCCTATGCAAGCGGACCGGAAACCGTGCACGCGTTGCTCTACACGCCAGCTGGCGACCAGGCAGGAAAGCATCCCGCCGTCATCGTGATCCACGAGTGGTGGGGCCTGAATGACTGGGTGAAGGAACAGGCAGCCGACTTGGCCGCGCACGGCTACATCGCGCTCGCCATCGACCTGTATCGCGGTCAGGTGGCCACCGACGCCGATACCGCCCATCAGCTCAGCAGGGGTGTACCGCAGGATCGCGGCATCCGCGACCTCAAAGCAGCGGAAGCCTATCTGAGCTCGCAGAAGAACGTCGATCCGCACCGCATCGGCGCCATCGGCTGGTGCATGGGCGGCGGCTATGCGCTGTCCTTTGCCGTTGCCGACCCCAACCTCAAGGCGGTGGTAGCAAACTACGGGCCGCCCCCCACTGATCCGGACTCTCTCAAGCAGATCAAAGCTGCCATCCTGGGTAACTATGGCGGACTAGATAAGGGCATCCCCCCCGCAAGCGTGGAGAGCTTTGCCGCCGACATGAAGAAGCTCGGCAAATCTGTCGATACGAAGATCTACCCCGATGCCGGCCACGCCTTCGAAAATCCAAACAACAAGACCGGCTACCGAGCCCAGGACGCAGCGGACGCACGATCGCGGTATCTGCACTTCTTCGCCCGCGAGCTGGGCGGAAAGCCGTAAGAAACCCAGAGAGCAGATCTCCCATAGGTCTTCGGAAACAACGGATGCGGGCGCTGCCATTTTTCCGTTGATAGAGGCCGGTCCACTCCAGACTGAGTGGGATACACAAATGGGAACTCTGCTCTAAGCGCGGGTAACCTTTCTGACACGTTTATGGAAGGGCACATTCCCATTAAGTTGCAGCCCGGGATAATTTCTGGTTCCCGCTGCAAATTGTTCTTGCTCTTGAGCTTTTGCGCATGTTAACTATGCTGCCAACAAAACTATATGGAGCCCCCCGCCACAACAGTTTACCGGGCCAGGGCGTGGGCTTTTCGAAAGCCAGGCACGCATGAAAATTGGAACTACGATCCGGGGTTACCGGCTGCAGAAGGGTTTATCGCAAGGTGATATTGAGAAACGCACTGGTCTGCTCCGGTGCTACCTCTCCCGCGTAGAAAACGGGCATACCGTTCCCTCGCTCGACACCCTGGCCAAGATTGCCCAGGCGCTCGATCTCCCTCTCGCGCAGTTCTTTGCTGAGGATTCGCTTGGCCGCGAAATGAACACCCAGAAGCTGACGGATGAGGAGCTTCGCTTCCTCACGCAAATCCGGCGTTACTCCTCGAACCTGAACGACAGCGACCGCAAGCTGCTGCTCGCAATGGTCAAGAAATTCGCAGCCACCGCCATTCGCTAACCGGAAACCCATTCCCTAAGTGCCCGGAGACCTTCCGGGCACTGCCGTACTTGGCGCATCAGGCACGCCAGAAACTGGCGACGAAGTGCGCTCCCAGCAGCACCAGCAAGAGCACGCTGCCGTAGGCCAACCATTGCCGCCGTATCCAGAGCGTGCGGTCGGCTCCCAGCTTTGGCACCAGCAGCACTCCCAGCAACAGGCCGGAGAGAAATCCGCCGAGATGCGCCATGTTGTCGATGCGGATCGGCGTGTTGAAAGCATCGGCTCCAAAACCAAGCACGAAGTTCAAGACAGCAAAATAGATAACGCTACGCCGTAGCCGCGCGACCTCACCACGGTTCACCGGCAGCAGCTTCGATCCGAGCAGCGGAATCAGCACTCCGGCGAGTCCGAAGACCGCGCCCGATGCGCCGACGCTGATCACACCAGGGTCGACGTGGCCAGCGCTTATCGAGCCCGGATGCAGCGCAACGCTGAGCAGGTTTCCTACCGTCCCGGTCAGCAGATATGCAGCGACAACCCCGAAAGCGCCCATCAGCGGCTCGCCCAGCAGCCCCAGGTTGTAAAGGCACCACATATTCGTGGCAATGTGAATGATGCCGGAGTGGACAAACGCGGATGTGACAAGCCGCCACCACTGATGGTCCGCCAGCACGAACAGACCGACGTTTGCACCCCAGTGCACGAGCTGCTGACCCGTGGGTGCCATCGGCGACACTCCACTGAGCACCATCAGCAGGTAGACCGCAATATTGATCCCGGTCAGGACGTAGGTGGCGGGGGCAATCTGCCATCCGGAGCGCCGGGAAGGCGGCGGAGGCGCAGCCGGTGGCTCCTGCTGGTATCGATAGTCGGGCATCTCGCCCGGGGGCAGAATCTCCGGCTCACGTACGCGAGTCTGCCATTGTCGCTCGTCCATATGACCTGAAGCTATCACGCGCGCAGCAGAGCCACCCTTCATGCAACACTGTACTTTCGACGCCATCGCGAAGGAGAGATCACGACCGTGCAAGTGGGAAAAGCGCAGCCAGAGGCAAAAACCGGAAACGACAGGGAGCTGAAGCCCATCCGCCGCGCGCTGCTCAGTGTCACCGATAAGACTGGATTGGTGGACTTCGCTCGCGCGCTGGCCGGCCATGGAGTCGAGCTGGTGTCTACCGGCGGAACGGCGCGCTCTCTTCGCGATGCCGGCCTCCGGGTCCAGGACATTTCAGAACTCACCGGCTTCCCGGAAATGCTCGATGGCCGCGTCAAAACGCTGCATCCCAAGGTTCACGGCGGCATTCTCCATATCCGGGACAATCCGACCCATCAGGCCGCGGTGGCCGAGCACGGCATCGCCCCGATCGACATGGTGGTCGTCAACCTCTATGCCTTTGAGAAGACGGCGGCAAAGCCCGGTGTCGCCTTCCACGAGATCATCGAGAACATCGACATCGGCGGCCCGTCGATGGTCCGCTCGGCTGCCAAGAACTTCGAAGATGTCGCTATCGTCACGACCGTCTCCGACTACTCCGCGCTGACCCAGGAGTTGGCAGAAAATCAGGGCTCATTGAGCCGCGAGACCCGCTGGCGGCTGGCGCGCAACGCCTTCGCCCTTACGGCATCGTATGACAGCGCCATCGCCGGCACCCTGGCGACTCTGGCCGCGCCAGCAGGCGACAAAACCGCTTTTCCCGATCCGTTGCGCATCAGCTATCCGCTCGTCTCCCCGCTTCGCTACGGCGAAAACCCGCACCAGGCTGCGGCCCTCTACAGCGACGACAGCGGTACCGGGATTGCCGGCGCACAGCAGCTCCAGGGCAAGGAGCTGAGTTACAACAACCTGGTGGATCTGGATGCCTGCTGGGACTTGGCGCAGGAGTTCAGCGAGCCGGCGGTCGCTATCATCAAGCACACCAACCCGTGCGGCGCCGCCACCGGTAAAACACTGCTTGAGGCTTACACCAAGGCGCTTTCAACCGACCCTGTCTCTGCCTTCGGCGGCGTGATTGGTGTAAACCGCGAAATCGACGAAGCTGCCGCGGAGGAGATCGCGAAACTCTTCGTCGAGGCGATTGCCGCGCCTGCCT
Organism: uncultured Acidobacteriaceae bacterium; assembly: GCA_963790555.1. Lineage (GTDB taxonomy): Bacteria > Acidobacteriota > Terriglobia > Terriglobales > Acidobacteriaceae > KBS-83. Next base: position 31,361 of record CAWBPB010000008.1, read on the forward strand.
TCTCCAAGGAAGCGCTGGCGCGCTTCTCTGCCAAGAAGAACCTTCGGCTGGTTGTGGTCAAACCGGCTGCCCGCACCCGGGTCTTCAAACAGGTTTCCGGCGGCATGCTGTTGCAGGATGCGGATACCGGGTCGGTCACGGCAGACGAGCTTCGCAGGGTCACCCGGCGGTCTCCCACCGCGGAGGAGCTCACCAACCTGCTCTTCGCGTGGAAGGTAGCTAAACACGTGAAATCAAATGCCATTGTCTATGCGCGCGGCGGCCAGACGATCGGCGTCGGCGCAGGCCAGATGAGTCGAGTGGATGCTGCGCGCTTCGGTGCCATGAAGGCGATCCTGCCCCTTGCCGGGACAGTGGCTGCCTCGGATGCCTTTTTCCCCTTCCCGGACGGCCTCGAGACCATCGCCGGGGCGGGGGCAACGGCTGTCATTCAGCCCGGTGGCTCCGTCCGCGATGATGCGGTGATTGAAGCCGCCGACCGGCTGGGCATCGCGATGGTCTTCACCGGCATGCGCCACTTCCGGCACTGAAGTCAGCGTTAAGGTCCGAATTGGCCGGGTCTCCCTCATTCCTTCGCATCCCGGACGGGGTTACAATCGTCTATCAGTACGAAGGAGAAATCCGGCGAGCGTGCGTCCCCTCTCGGCCCCAGCTCTGGCCAGGGTTCCAGGCATCCGGGCAGCCCACCCCGCATGAATCGCAGTCATCGCATGACCTCCCTGTTCTCTGCCCGGCCGCTCACGCTCCTCGCGTTCGCTACGCTGCTGCTTGCTGCTCCCGCCGCCTTCGCGGAGAGTAAGCAAACCACTCCTCCAAAGCAGCAGATAGCTACCGCGCCCGCGCAGGAAACCGCCCGCGGCGCAGCGTACTACCATCTTGCGCTGGCCCATACCTACGAGGACATGGCGGCCAATACCGGCCGGCAGGACTACGCCACGCGCGCCGTCGAGGAGTACAAGCTTGCGCTGAATGCCGACCCAACATCGGCCTTCCTGAACAATGGTCTGGCAGAGCTTTACTTCCGTACCGGCCGAGTACGGGATGCCATCACGACCGCGCAGGAGACGATCAATCGCGATCCGAAGAATGTTGCCGCGCACAAACTGCTCGGCCGCATTTATCTCCATTCGCTGGGCGATATGCAGAACGGCGCCTCCCAGCAGGTGCTGGATCTGGCCATCAAGCGAATACAAGCAGATCAGCGCGCTCGATCCGACCGATATCCAGAGCCACCTGGTGCTCGGCCAGCTCTACACCGTCAATCACGATTCGCAGCTCGCCCAGCAGGAGTTCGAGGCTGCGCAGAAGATTGATCCCAACTCGGAAGATGTCGCTCTCAATCTGGCGCGGCTCTATGGCGAGAGCGGCGATATTCAGGAAAGCCATCGACACGCTCAAGGCCGTTCCGGAAGACGACCGCAGCGCGAAGCTGGCCTTTGCGCTCGGCGCGGGCTACGACCAGGTCAAGGACACGAAGGATGCTGTCGCCGCTTACCAGCAGGCGGTCGACATGGATCCGGACAACCTGGACGCCAAGCGCGCTCTCGCCCAGGCGCTCTTGAGCAACAATCAGCTCAGCGATGCCGAGCATGCGTATCAGGAGATCGCCTCTTCCGACCCGCAGGACGCGCAGGCGCTCGTACGCATTGCGGAGTGCCAGAGGCGGCAGGGCCATTACGAGCCGGCGCTGGCCACGCTCAAGAAGGCGCAGGCGCTTTCCAGCGACTCCGAGGAGATCCTCTTCAACGAAGCGCTCACCTACGACTCGCTCGGGCGATATCCGGAAGCCACACAGTTGCTGCAGGGCCTGGCGTCGCGATCGGCGAAGCCGGACAACCACTATACCGACAGCGAGAAGAACAATCGCTCCATCTTTCTGGACCGGCTGGCGAATGTGGAGCGCGAGCAGAACCACACCGAAGCCGCTGTTGCTGCCTACCGGCAATTGGTGCCCGCTTGGCGGCGAGTACGCCGAGCGCGGCTATCAGGGTGAAGTGGACGCTTATCGCGATGCCAAGGCGTACGACAAGGCAACCGATGTGGCGCGCGACGCCGCGAAGGTGCTGCCAACGAACAAATCCATTCAGTTGATGCTGGCCGGACAGCTTGCCGACACCGGCCATGCCGAGGAAGGCATCGCTCTCGCGAATGCACAGCTCAAGCACAATGACGACGATCGTGACGTCTACCTGGCATTGGCGCAGATCAACACCCGTCTCCGCCGCTGGAAAGATGCCGGCGACAATCTGGACAAGGCTGCGACGCTGCCGGTGCACGGCGACGACGACTCGCGTTACGTGCTCTTCCTGCGCGGCGCGCTCGAAGAACGGCAGAAGCACTACGATGCCGCCGAGGAGCAGTTCCGCAAGATCCTCGCGCTCGATCCCAACAACAGCATGACGCTGAACTATCTGGGCTACATGCTCGCCGACCGTGGCGTGAAGCTGGACGATGCGCTCGCCATGCTGCAGAAAGCTGTGCAGCTCGATCCCCAGAACTACGCCTACCTCGATTCGCTCGGCTGGGTGTACTTCAAGCTGGGTCAGTTCCCGTTGGCAGAAGAGAACCTGCGCAAGGCCAGCGAGCGCGTCTCCACTGACCCGACCGTGCACGATCATCTCGGCGAGCTCTATGAGAAGACGGGACGCCTCCGGCTCGCGGTCGCGCAATGGGACCAGTCGCTCGCGCAGTATGCACGCACCATACCCGCGGATGTGGATGAAAGCGATGTGAGCAAGGTGCAGAAGAAGCTCGAAAACGCCAAGGTAAAGCTGGCCCGCGAGTCTGCGCCCGGAACTGAAGGCAAGCGCTGACTCGTGCGCCAAACCGCACGCGCGTGAACCAGCAATACCCACCATCCCGCTTCCTGCCACTGCCAGCCGCATGCGCGGTGGGCAGCGATGCGGCCGAGCCCCTGACCGCGCGCCACTACCCGGAGCCGCAGCACGCCTATCGTTCGCCCTTTCAGCGAGACCGCGCCCGCATCATTCACTCGCGCGCGTTCCGGCGGCTCGCCGGCAAGACGCAGGTTTTTACCCACGGCTACTCTGACCACTACCGCAGCCGTCTTACGCACACCATCGAGGTGACGCAGCTTGCCCGTACGATTGCCGCTGCGCTCGGGCTGAATGGAGACCTGACGGAATCGCTCGCACTGGTGCACGACATCGGCCACCCGCCTTTCGGTCACGCTGGCGAGCACGCGCTGGACGAAGCGATGCGCGCTCACGGCCTGCGCTTCGACCATAATCTGCACGCGCTGCGCATCGTCACCGTCTTCGAGCAGCGCTATGTTGCTTTCTCCGGGCTGAATCTCACGCTGGGCGTGCGCGAAGGCATCATCAAGCATTCGCGCGATTACGATGCCGCGCAGCATCCAGAGCTGGCGGAGTACTTTCTGGACCAGCAGCCGCCACTCGAAGCGCAGCTCATCGATCTGGCCGACGAGATCGCCTATCTCACCGCCGATTTTGAGGACGGCTTCTCTTCCGGCATCCTGGACCTCGCAGACGTGCGCACCCATGTCGCGCTCTTCGAACGCTACTATGCCCCCATGGCCGAACAATATCCGGCGGCAGCGCCGGAGCGGCTGATCGATGAAGCGCTGAAGCGGATGCTCAACGCCTTCACCGGCGACCTGATCACGCGGACGAGTGAAGTGGTCGCGGAAGCAGGCATAACGACGCTGGAGCAGGTCCGAACCGCAGGACACCGCATCGTCGCGTTCTCTTCCGGCATGGAATCGCTGCGCCGCGAGGCAAAGCGATACCTCAACGAGTATCTGTACCAAAGCGAGGCCGTCAAGCCGGAGCACGAGCGCGCTCACCAGATCATCACATCGCTGTATGAATGCTGGGTGCGCGATCCGTCTCTGCTGCCCGCCAACTGTGCGCCCACGGTTGCCCAGGAGGGCGCGCCGCGCGCAGTGGCCGACTACATCGCCGGCATGACCGATCCGTTCCTGCTCGCGCAATATGAGAAGTACCGCGCCGCTCTGCAATTCGTAGTATCGGTTATCGGCTTGCGCGAGCGGCATCCAGCGACTGCCTCAACCCTTCGCGCAACGGCGTCTTCTTCACGCCGCCCAGAAGCGCTGTCAGCGCGCTGTCATCCATGATGAACGGGTCGGTGAGAAGGTAATTCATCTCTACCAGCTCGCGCAGGATCGGCTGGAACAGACCGAGGACACGCAGCATCCCGATCCCGAGGGCGCGAATCTTCACCGGTTTGCCGGCCATTTCGCCCACCATTGTGGCGACCTCCTGAAAGCTCGGCGTGCCCTCTCCCGCCAGATGCCACCAACGTCCATGTGCATCAGGGTGTCGCAGCAGATCGAGCACCACGGGTCCTACATCCGGCACGAAAACGAACTGGTGCGGGCGGTCGATGGGTGCGATCAGATTCGCAGTACCGCCCGTCGCTGCCGCAGTGAAAAGGCTATCGAGAAGACTGTTCTTCAGCCGAGGTCCGTAGAAGTCTGGCAGTCGCAGCACGGTGCCGCGAATCTTTCCCGCTGCATCGGCTTCCAGCAGCAGGTCTTCCTGCTGCTTGCGCATCTTGCCTTTGAAGGTATGCGGCTCGCGCGGATGGTCCTCGCGCGCCGGCGTCTGCTGCGGACGTCCGTAGGGGTACACCGTGCCGACCAGCAGCATCTGGCCGACACCCTCAGCAATCGCCGCATCGAGAGCCTGGCGCATCACCACCGGATGCAGTTCGAAGTGGTTATAAGGCACGCCGACCAGATAGACAATCGCGTCTGCACCGCGCATAACTGCTCTTGCGGAAGCGGCATCGTCCGGGCTCCCACACGGCAATCTCTGCCAGCGGGTCCGAGCCAAACGTCCGCTCAAGCGATGCGCGGTCGCGTCCTACCGCGCGATAGCTCTCGCCTCGATTGCGCAGCTCTGTCGCGATGCTTTTACCAACTGCGCCTGTAGCGCCTAGCAGGACAACCTTGCCCATCGTCGCTCCTACTGCACCTGCCCCTGGGGCCGCAGACGCCGCATCTCCACCGCGCACGCGACGGCGTTCATTGCCGACAGCTTCAGGTTGTCGCCCGCCGCCCACAGCCAGAAGCGGTTCGTGGCCGTGGTTTCATCGTCTACGCCCCGCACCCGGACCAACACCTCTTCCTGGCCCGACGCCGCAAGGTTGGACGGCGCATCTTCATCACTCGCAGCAACCTCGATATGCTCGCTTGTCGCCAGCAGTTGCTGCAGTTGTTCGGCGGTCATCGGACGTGAGAGCTCCAGGCCAATGGACAGCGTGTGCCCGTGAAAGACGGGCGCATGTACCACCTGAATAGCCACGGATGGCAGTTTGCCCGCGGCGAGCAGGCGATAGTGGCGTCGCACCCGCGCTTCTGTCGCCTGCAGATCGATCTTCCCCTCCGAGCCGGCTGTGGGCGTCGCATTGAAGGCGATCTGCGTGTCGTAGAGGGCTTTCGGCAACGTTTGGAACGAGAGCAGGCTTACCGTCTGCTGGTGCAGCTCGTCCATCGCGCCGCGCCCATACTCGGACGCAGGCTCGAGCACCGTAGCAAACGCGACCTGCACCGCGGCCGCCTGGCGTATCTGGCCAAGCAGGAGCGCCAGCATCAGCGCCGCGGGATGCGCCGGCACCACGGCAGGCGTGCGCAGATTGAGCGCCTCGACAGAGTGCTGCACCCACGGCGCGAGCACGATCGCATCCGTCTCTCCATCGAGCGCTCCCGATAGATCGAGAATCGCAGACCCCGCATGCGCCGCCGTCTGCCAGTGTTTGCGCGTCAGCTCCGCGTTTCCGGCGAAGAACGTGAAATCTGTATGCGCGAAGGAGGAGGGCGTGATCTGCTGGATGAAGGTGACTTCATCGCCCACGGACTCCAATTGCCCGATCGCTTCCTCATCGTCCATCAGGACAAAATCGGCGGAGGCAAACGGCGACTCGCCAAGGGCTTCGTTCAACTCCTTGCCGCGCAGGGAGGCGGCTCCGACGATGGCAATACGGTTATTCACTGGCATAGGCTAGATGGTTCTCACAAAGATGATCCGTGGCTCTGCTCTTTGGGCGCTTGAATCTGAAGGTTATCGACCGGTGCGCTGCCGCGGCTTTGCCCTTTGCGGCGCCGATGCGCCGAATAGGCGGCACGCGCCACCAGGCCGGAGAACATATAGGCAAAGCAGCAAAGGAAGAGCAGCTCCTCGGAAAAGTGCACCAGGGCGTAGATGACCAGGCCCAGCAGCACCATGACCTGGAACGGATGGCGCCTTGAGAAATTGATCTCCTTGCCGCTCCAGAATCGCCATGTGCTCACCATGAGAAATCCGGCAAGGCCGACGACGCCGATCCAGAGGGCGGCGAGCCACTGATTCGTCACCGGCCAGCCGCTCACCAGGTGCACGACTGCGGCGAGCACGCCCGCCGCCGCCGGGATTGGCATGCCGACGAAGTACTTGCGATCCGGCCGCCCTGGATTCTTAGGTTGCGGATCGTGACTGATGTTGAAACGCGCAAGCCGGCTCGCTCCGCAGAGCAGAAAGACAAAACAGATGAATGCGCCAAGCTCGACCAGCAGCCGGCGGACGCTGGGCTCCATCGTCATCGGCAGCATGCGGAAGCCCCATGTGTAGGCGAGAATGCTGGGTGCGACGCCGAACGTGATCACGTCCGCCAGCGAGTCCAGTTCCTTGCCAAACTCACTGGTCGTATTCGTCATGCGGGCGATGCGCCCATCCAGCGCATCGAAGGGGATCGCGAAAAGAATCGCGAGCGCGGCATAGTCGAAATGCCGCGGCTCCACTCGTGATCCCTGCAGGCTTTGCGTGATGGCGTAATAGCCGGCCGCGATATTGCCCGCGGTAAACAGCGAGGGCAGCACGAACATGCCTCGCCGCCGCGCCCGCTTGCGCTCGGTCACGGGCGCGTCTCCATCACTTCCTTCAGCAGCATCGGCTCATAGGAGGGCACTTCTACGTCCGCCAGGATGCTCTCGCCGCCCTTGACGCGCTGGCCGCGTTCCACGCGAATGTGCGCATCTCCGGGCAGGATCAGGTCACAGCGCGAGCCGAACTTGATGAGACCGACGCGCTCGCCGCGCCGGAGGGTATCGCCTTCCTTGGGCACAAAGACGATCCGGCGAGCCAGCAACCCGGCAATCAGCTTGAGCGAGATGATGCACCCCTCGCCTTCCATCGTGACCACGCTCTGTTCATTTCGCTCCGCCGATGCCGGATCGAGCGCGTTCAGGAACTCGCCTTTCTTGTATCGGATGCTACGCACGATTCCAGCAACAGGTGAGCGATTGACATGCACATCGAAGACGCTGAGGAAGATACTGAGGCGGATGCGGTCGCCATCCGGCGTGTGAATGGGCGCGACCTCGGTGACCTTTCCGTCTGCGGGCGAGACAACAAGTCCCGGCCCCGCGGGAATGGGCCGGTTGGGGTCCCGGAAGAACCAGAGAAAAAATGCAGCGAGCAGCGCGGGAATAGCAACCAGCACCCAACTGGCGAACCAGTCGGCGGTGAAAAAGCGCACTACGGCAGCGACAAACAGCAGACTGATCGCGTACCAATATCCATCACGAACCATCAGTTCCTCAAGGCGCCATTATACGGGCGGCCCCAACCCTCAACAGCCGAGCCGGCGATGCATCAAGAGCGCATCCTCCGGGGGATTGGTATAGTATCCCGGCCGGCGCCCCGCAATTACGAAACCGCAACGCTCATAAAGCTGCACGGCACCCACGTTCGATTCCCGCACCTCAAGCCGGATTTCGTCCGCCCGCAGGTCACGCCCCCAGTTCAGAGCGGCGTGAACCAGCATGCCGCCGATCCCGCTACGCCTGACCTGCGGCCGAACCAGCACAAATTCCAGCTCGCACTCCGCAGGCGCGCCAGGGATGCTCAGCGCTGTTGCGACCGCAAAGCCCGCCGCGCCGGAACCGGTTTGCTCTGCGACCCAGCCCCGCGCAGCCTTCGCTGGTCTGGAGATGGCGCTTTGACCACGGCGGCGAGATCGTCCTCGCTCCATGCCGGCGCCCCCGCGTCGTCGTTCATCCAGGCGCGGATCAGCCGCAAGTCCTCCTCTACCATAGGGCGGATGCGGATCATTGAGTTAGGTTGCGCGCGGACCGCGCGAATAGCTCCGCATCGGAGCGGCGCAGGTAGTTTGCGTCCAGGGCGCCGAGATCTTCCTGCGCTCCCGCCCGCAGGCGAGGTAGCGCCGCTCGGGCCGCAGCGAAGGCGTCCAACGGCCCCACCTGCTCGGGTCGCCACGACGCAAACCGGTTCGCAACTTCCTCCTCGGCCACGATCAGCGAGATGCCGGCTTCTGCCGCGGCCGCGATCTCCGCAAAAGACGCGAGCCACTCGCGCTCCGCTCGCCGTGCATAGAACTCGTTGCGCCCTGCATCGAGCAAGGCCAGGGCGTCCCCCGCTGTATGGATCAGGCTGCTGAGGACAAATAGCCGCGATAGCGCAACAATCGGAATAGCCGCCGCGTGAGCCAAACCCTTGGCAGTGCTCAAACCAACGCGGATTCCGGTAAAGCTGCCCGGTCCGTTGACCACCACGAGCGCACGTATCGCTTGCAAATCGAGCCCAGAGTCTCGTAGCAGAGCGGTGATAGCTGGCATTAACTGCGCGGAGGCGGCCCGCCCGCCCAGCTCGGTCTGAGCAATACAGGTAACCGCCACTGCGTCATGTCCAAGGTCCACCAGCGCCACCGTGCCTGTATCTCCGCACGTATCGAACGCGAGCACCGGATACTCGATCATCACGCCGGGTCCTGGCAGATTTCAAGCAGCACGCCGCCCGTGCTCTTCGGGTGCACGAAGAAATAGAGGTGCCCGCCGGCTCCAGTTTGAACTGCCGGCGAGACCAGCGTGACGCCGCGCGCCTGGAGCTCCTTCCATGCCGCCTCGATGTCATCGACATGCACCGCCACGTGATGCAGCCCTGGCCCTCGCTTACTGAGAAAGCGGCCCACCACGGTCTCCGGGCCGAGCGGCTCCAGTAGCTCCACGCGGCTCTCGCCCAGCGGCAGCATGGCCACCCGCACGCCTTCATGCTCCACAGTCTCTTCATGCGCAACGCGTAGGCCGAGCGCCTCGTAGAAGCCGCGTGCCGCCGCAATGCTCTCCACCGCGATGCCGAGATGATCAATACATGTACCGGCGCGTGCGCTCATACGCGGCTGCCTCCGGTGATCGCGTTCACCATCTGGCTTGCCGTTGCAAAAGGATCTTCCTGCCGCGCTGCGATGCGGCGCGCGTGCTCTGCCAATTCATCGGGCTTCAATGCGTGCGCGCGAAGGCCGCGCAGCAGCTCGGCGCGGATCATCTCGGTCAGGCGCTCGCGCCATTGTTGCTCCCGCCGCTCCCGCAGATGTCCATCCTTCTGCAGCCACGCGGTGAAGTTGCCGATTGCGGCAACCACTCCATCTGTTCCCTGCCCGGTGGAAGCCACCGTGCGCACCACGGGCGCTACCCAACTGCCGTGCGATCCGGCGAACGATTGCATCGCCTTCAGCTCTTTCTCGACGCGATCGGCGCCTTCACGATCCGACTTGTTCACGATGAAGATGTCCGCAATCTCCAGAATGCCGGCCTTGATGCTCTGCACATCGTCGCCCATGCCTGGCACCAGCACGACCAGCGTGATATCCGCCAGCCGCACAATATCGATCTCATCCTGACCGACGCCAACAGTCTCGATGAGAATGCGGTCGCGTCCGCTTGCCTCGATGAGCATCGCGGCATCCGCCGCCGCCCGCGCCAGCCCGCCCATTGCGCCGCGGGTAGCCATGCTTCGCGCGTAGACTCCCGCATCTGCATGATGCCGCTCCATGCGGATGCGATCGCCGAGAATCGCTCCGCCGCTGAAGGGACTCGTCGGGTCCACCGCAAGAATGCCGACCTTGTGCTGCTGCTCGCGGAAGGCACGCGCAAGCTGATCCACCAGCGTGCTCTTGCCGGCGCCCGGCGCGCCCGTGATGCCGATGCGCAGCGCGTCGCCGGTATGCGGGAAACATGCCGAGAGCAGCGCCTGCGCGCTGGGCGCATCGTCCTCCACCAGCGAAATGGCCCGCGCGAGCACACGCGATTCGCCGGCCAGCAACCGCTCGGCCAGCCGCGCAACCGTGCCGTCAGCAGCATTTCCGGATTGGACCATGGTCTGCAAGCTGCGAGTCTAGCATCCGAAAAGACTGTCGGCTCAGGGACGCTTCAGCAGTTCGCGCGCAATCACCATGCGCTGAATCTCGCTGGTGCCTTCGCCGATGGTGCAAAGCTTTACGTCACGATAGAACTTCTCGACCGGGTAGTCCTTGATGAAGCCGTAGCCGCCGTGAAGCTGCACTGCTTCATCGCAGATGCGAACCGCGACCTCGCTGGCATAGAGCTTCGCCATCGCGGACTCGCTCGTCGTGGTCTGCCCGGCATCCTTCATGGTCGCAGCGCGCAGCGTGAGCAGGCGTGCAGCTTCGAGTTGCGTGGCCATATCGGCCAGCTTCCACTGGATTCCCTGAAACTCGGCAATGGCTTTACCGAACTGGCGGCGCTGCTTCACGTACTTGCGCGCAGCATCGTACGCGCCGCGTGCAATCCCCAGGGCAAGCGCGGCGATTGAGATGCGTCCGCCATCCAGGATGCGCAACGAATCCACGAAGCCTTCGCCTTCCTTGCCCAGCAGATTCTCGGCCGGAACCTCACAGTCTTCGAAGATCAGCTCCGAAGTGTCGCTGGCGCGCAGGCCCAGCTTGTTTTCCTTCTTGCCGGGACGGAAGCCGCGCATTCCCTTCTCCACGATGAACGCAGAGAGCCCATGCGTGCCCTGCGTCTTGTCGGTCACAGCGATCACCACCGCAACGTCGGCGTGGCCGCCGTTGGTGATGAATGTCTTGGTGCCGTTCAGCACCCAGCGATCGCCCTTGCGGACAGCGGTGGTGCGCGCCCCCGCCGCATCCGATCCTGAGCCCGGCTCCGTGAGCCCCCATGCGGCCAGCCACTCTCCTGTGGCCAGCTTCGGAATAAAGCGGCGATGCTGTTCCGTGTTCCCGGCGAGATAAATGTGGTTCATGCCCAGCGAATTGTGCGCGGCCATGATGATGCCGATCGAGCCGTCTACAGCGGAGATCTCCTCGATGGCCATCATGTACTCGACATAGCCGAGCTCTGCGCCGCCCAGCTCCGCCGGAATCAACATACCGAGCAGACCCATCTGGCCAAGCTGCTTCACCACGGCCGATGGAAACTCGCTCGCCTCGTCCCACTCCATGACGTGCGGCGCGATCTCCTTCGCGGCAAAGGCGCGGATCTCGCGACGAAGCTGCTCCTGCTCTTCAGTCAGGCGAAAGGAGTGACTGGGTGCATCAGGAAGGGTGGCTGAACTCATCGATACGTCTCCGGGAAAACCTATGATCGTATCACGCCACCGCCGCGCTGTTATATCGGGAAACCGTTCTTTCAGAGAGCGGCGAGTCATGTTCCGCGCGTTTCTCCGAAAGAGCCTCGTGTCAATTGCCGGTTCGCCGACCCGGTGTTAGCGTTGTTTCGCCTTCAACCCCCGTCCTCACTGGAGCCGAAATGCAACCGCCAATGCGGCGTGTGCCAGCGCAAGAGGAACCGATTGAGACGCCGCGTCTCCTGCTTCTCACGGTGACCGCGGCAGCGCTTGATGCGGATCGGGTCGGGAAGAACCTCGGAGAACTCCTCGGCGTGATCGTGCCCGGCGCCTGGCCACCGCAGTACTGGGACCAGAAGGCGATCGAATATCTGTCCCGGCGCATTCAGTACACGCCGGACTACCTGGGATGGTGCCGCTATGTCGCCCTGAAGCAGCCCTCGGCGCTGCCCTTGCTCATCGGCGGATGCGGATGCACGGAGCCGCCCGAAACTCGGGAGGAGGTCGAGATCGGATATTCCATCCTCAAGGAGTTCCGCGGCCACGGCTACGTAACCGAAGCGCTCAATGCGCTGGTCCCCTGGATCTTCAGCTACAGCCCGGTGCACTCCGTGTGCGCGCAGACATATCCGCATCTCGCGGCATCCATCGGCGTGCTGCGCAGGTGCGGATTCATTATGGACGGCACCGGCAAAGACCCGGGCACTGTGCTCTTCCGCCGCAATCGTGTGATAGACGCGTGAAATTCGCAACACCATGCGTCACTGCAGGGCAAAGTCCGCAAAGATGAAGCCGTCGTGCTCTTCGATTGCGCCCGGCACAAGCGATATAGGCGCAGCAAACATCGGCCCTGCGTAAGCACAGGTGTGGAACTCGCCATTCTCCGCGCAGGGGTCGGCATCGGCGGGCAATTCGGCCAGCAACGACGCATCCAGCTCCCGCCCGGCGAACGTGGCAGAAAGCTTTCGTGGATCGACGCAGGTGATGCGGGCGCGCAGGCCGCCATCGAGCATCTCGCCCACCAGCTCGCGCGTGTCACGTCCCCACAGCGGAAATACCGGCGCGATGCCGGTGCCGGCCAGACGTTCTTCGCGATAGCGCCGCACGTCTTCGAGATAAAGATCGCCGAAGGCCATCGCCTGAACTCCGTCGCGCACGGCTACTGCGCAGACGTCGCGCATGACGGCCTCATACTGCTCATTGGAGCACGGCCACGGGAGCGGCGCTTCGAACAACGGCAGCCCCGCGGCCGCGGCCTGCGCGCGCAGCACCGTTGCCCGAGTACCGTGCATAGCCACGCGATCGAATGCAGCATTGATGGTCGTCAGCAGCCCGACGACTTCGTACTCGCCCTGCTGACGCAGCGTATGGAGCGCCCAGGCGCTGTCCTTGCCGCTGCTCCAAGAGAGCAAAATCCGGGGGAGCCCTGTGCGGATCGCCATTCCCCTACCGCATAGCCTGTTCAAGGTCGGCGAGCAGATCGTCCACATCCTCAATGCCGACCGAGATACGCACCATGCCGTCCGTGATGCCAATCTTCCGGCGGCCCTCCTCGCCCAGCGCGGCATGCGTCATCGTTGCCGGATGCGAGATCAGCGTCTCCACCCCGCCCAGGCTCTCGCCCAGCGTGCAGACATGCACCCGCTTCAGCAGGTCGTTCGCGCGCTCCAATGATCCTGTCTCGAAGGTGATCAGCGCGCCAAAGCCGGACATCTGCCGCTTCGCCAGCTCATGCTGCGGATGTGTCGGCAGCCCCGGGTAAAAAACCTTCTCGACGCGCGGGTGCTGTGCCAGCCACGCTGCGATCTGCCGCCCGCTCGCGTCATGTTGGCGCATGCGCACCGCCAGCGTCTTGACGCCGCGCAGGATCAGGTATGACTCGAAGGGCGACAGAATGCCGCCCGTACACTTCTGGATGAACGCGAAACGCTCCGCGTGCTCCGGCCGCGTCCCCACCAGGACGCCGCCCAGTCCGTCCGAGTGGCCGTTCAGGAACTTCGTCGTCGAATGCATCACCAGGTCGGCGCCCAGCTCGATCGGCCGCTGAAAGTACGGAGACATGAACGTGTTGTCCACGCACAGATCGACCGGCTCGCCCACGCGTTTCGCCTGCTCGCGGCACACGGTGCTCACGGCGCGAATGTCCGTCAACTGCATCAGCGGATTGGTCGGCGTCTCAATGTGCACCAGCCGTGTGCGCGGAGTGAACGCCCGCCGCACATTCTCCGGATCGCTGGTATCGACGTAGGTGAATTCAATCCCATAGTGCGCAACGATCTGATTGAAGAGGCGCGGCGTGCCGCCGTAGACATTCGATCCGCAGATAACGTGGTCGCCGGTCTTCAACATCGCGACCAGCGCCGAGATGGCCGCCATGCCGCTGGCAAAGACATGCGCGCTGCTGCCGCCCTCCAAAGACGCCAGGTTCTGTTCGAGCGCCGTGCGCGTGGGGTTGGAGACGCGGGAGTATTCGTAACCCTTGTTCTTACCAATCTCCTGCTGGGCGTAGGTCGATGTGAGGTAGATAGGCACATTCACCGCACCAGTGACCGTCTCCGGCTCCTGACCGGCGTGGATGGCGCGCGTGGCAAAGCCATGCTGCGGATTGCTCATGGATTCTCCCGAATTGGACTGACCGGATAGTGTAGCGTCGCGACCAGGCCGCGCGCCTGACACGGGCACGATGAGCAATGGTGCGGTTTCCTTTTTCTGGCAGGCCAACCAATTCTTCCAACGTCCAAACGTGGGACGCCGCCGCTCGACCACAACGCCCAGCGTGAGCGACAACGGAGCGAGCCATAAGGCATGCGCGCGGGCGCCGCCCGTATGGCGAGTACCTTCAAAGAGAGACCAGCGTTAGCCCGCGGAAACGCCACTTGAGGCGCATGATCGCGAATAGACAACGCGCGTTGCAGGGAGCTGGCGTCTTGGTTTCAAATTGGAACCACGACGGCGACATTTGTTCGGAAATGTGCCGGTTTACCCTGCTCAATTCGCTACACTGGAAATAGAGAACCGAAGGCCGAACGCCACCACATCGGTGGCGTTTTACATCTGCGGATCGCTTTTCGCTTGGGGAGGCGAGACGACCGTTCTGAGCGGCTTCTAAGTCCTTTGTTTGGACATCTTTAGGAGCTAAGTCCTTTAGACATCCAGACTTAGGCCTCCAGACCCCGGCTAAAGTACTGCAGCGCAAAGACTTTCACGCCACGATGAGGAAGGGGTAGGGGGGGGGGGGGTGGGGTAACGTGACTGCCTTTATTTCCCGCCTTCGAAGATGTTCTTGGAAAGATAGCGTTCCGCCGAATCCGGGATGATGGTCGCGACGCGCTTGCCTGGGCCCAGCTTTTGCGCCACCTGCATCGCCGCATGTACATTCGCGCCCGCACTGGAGCCGCCCAGCAGTCCCTCCTCGGCAGCCATGCGCTTCACCATGGCAAATGCATCGTCGTCCGTCACCATGATGACGTCGTCCGCCAGCTCTGGATGAAAGGTCTTGGGAATGAAGTGGACGCCGATGCCCTCTACGCGATGCGGCCCCGGCGGTCCGCCCTGCAGGATGGAGCCTTCGGTCTCGACTGCAATCGCGGCAAGCCGCGGATTCCGCTTCTTCAGCCCACGCGCCACGCCGGAAAACGTCCCTCCGGAACCGATGCCCGCCACCAGCGCATCCACGCGGCCTTCCATCTGCTCCCAGATCTCGGCCGCTGTGGTCTCTTCGTGAAAATCCGGGTTTGCCTGGTTTTCAAACTGGAACGCGCCCCACGCCCCGGGAGTTCTGGCCAGTTCGGCCTTCGCTATCTCGATGGCACCCTGCATGCCATCCTTCTCTGGCGTGCGCACCACCGTCGCTCCAAACCCGCGCATCAGGACGCACTTCTCCTCGGCGAAGCCTTCGGGAACAAACAGCGTGACCTTGTAACCACGGTTCACGCCAATGAGAGCCAGGCCAACACCGGTATTGCCGGCCGTCGCTTCGAAGATCTGCGATCCAGGCGCAAGCCGGCCCTCCTGCTCCGCGCGCAGGATCATGCCCAGCGCGGCACGGTCCTTGATGCTGCCACCGGGGTTGAGGAACTCAAGCTTGGCAAAGATGTCGGCCATCCCGGTCGTGCACAGCCGGGTCAGCCGGAGCATCGGCGTTTGTCCGACGAGGTCGGTGATGTCGTCGGCAACACGCAATGCGCCGCGCAGGGTCAGAGTAGAGGCTTCAGTCCGCATAAAAGAACCGACTAGTGTAGCAGCGCCCGAGGAAAGCGATCTTCAGACCAACGAACACAAGCCGCGCAACGCTCTGATTCCTGGTAATCGTCGGAAATAAGAGGTGGTAACGATACGCTGCGGTTTAAGGTAAAGTCGTATCAACCCGAAAGGCCGGAACGCCTGAGGACACAAGAATCACGTTTTCGAACCACCACGTTGATGGCAAAACGAACGTCAGAGACAAAAGAAGCCAGAGTCACGCTGAAGACACTTGCCGAGCACCTGCATCTGACGGCGGGCACGATTTCAGCCGCACTGAACGATTCGGCGGCAGCCCGGGCAATTCCCGAGCACACGAAACGGCGTATTCTCGACGCGGCGCGGGAGCTCAACTACAAGCCGAATTACTTCGCGCGTTCCCTTCGCCTGCAGCGCACCTATACCATCGGCGTCATCGCCCAGCAGATCGGCGACCCCTACGGAGCCGCCATCATCAGCGGCATCGAAGAGTATCTGCGCGATTCGGAATACTTCTTTCTCACCGTGATTCATCGCCACGATCAGAAGGTGCTGCAGACGTACTCGCAGATGCTGATGTCGCGTGGGGTCGAGGGGTTCATCACCGTCGATACCTCCATCAAGGAGACACCTGCACTTCCCACGGTCGCTGTTGCCGGACACCGGCATGTGCCGGGCGTGACCAACATCACCATCGATCACAAAGTCGCAGCGCGCCTGGCGCTCACGCATCTGCTGGAGCACGGGCATCAGCGAGATCGCATTTCTCAAAGGGCAGAAGGACAGCTCGGATTCCAAAACACGCTGGACGGCCATCTGCGAGGTGGCGAAGGAACTCGGAGTGCGCGTGCGGCCGGAGCTGACCGTGCAAATCGAAACCGATCTCCCAACCCCGGAGCTTGGATATCCTGCCGCAAAAAAATTACTCGCGCGCAATGAGCACTTCACGGCCTTGTTTGCCTACAACGACATCTCCGCCATCGGTGCGATTCAGGCGTTTCAGGAGGCCGGCCTTCGTGTGCCGGAGGATGTTTCAGTGGTTGGGTTCGACGACATCCCGCTGGCAGTGATTTTCAAACCCGAGCTCACCACGGTGGGACAGCCCCTGCGCCGCATGGGTCAGATCGCAGCCAAGACCATCATCCAGCAGATCGAAAAGACTGCGGAATACCAGCCGGAGATCATGATTGAGCCGGAATTGATTCAGAGAGCTTCATCAGGCCCCCTCAAGAACGGTGCAACTGCGGCGAAGTGACGCCCGACGATACTGCCCGGCCGTTCTCCGCCTGTCTGCTTATCTCCGGCCAAGCAAAGCCAGCGCGTTCCCGCGATAGATCCGCTCAAGAACCTCGTCTGGAAGCGCGAGGCCATAAATCTGCCATCGCCCCTGGCGCGAAGCGTGCGATGGATACTCGAAAAATTCATCCTCGGTCTCAAAGAACCGATAATGCGCGCGATACATCGCTTCCTCGGGCAGCAGGTCCGCACCGAAGAGGATGCGGTCCGCAAACCGGAGGAAGAATCGCCGCGCCGTGAACGGCTGGCGGCCTAACTCGGCTACCCGGGCCGACATATCGAGTTGAACGTTGGGATATGTCTCCAGCAGCGCAGCCACCGCCGCCAAATCCTCAGGCTGCTCGCCCATGTGTGCGGCTACGAATTGCGTCTTCGGATGACGCGCAAAGACGCGGTTCCGTTGTGCCAGCAGCTCTTCCCTGCTGAACGCCGACCCATAGAAACTCCAGTCCGGATGCGCGGAGAGCTCTTCGAAGCGCTCGTTCTGCGCATCCGTCGGCAGAAAGAATGCCGCGGGATCGGCGGTGTGAAACATGATGAAGACGCCCAGCGCCGCCGCGCGCGCAAACAGCGGGTCCAGCCGCGGATCATCAATACGGAGCAGCGAGCCATCGCGATCGCGCAGCCGCAGGCCAAGGTCTTTCCATATCTTCATGCCGATCGCGCCCGCGGCGACGCATTGTTCCAGCCGGCGTATGGATCGATCGAAGAAACCGTCTTCGCCCAGGTCGCGCCAGTCCATCCAGGCGATAGTCGAGAAGCGATCCGGCGACGCCTGGCGAAGCCGGATGAGGCTCTCCATGCCATCGGTGCCAGGCTTCATCGTGATGTTCACCAGGTGCTCGATAGCGCAGGCATCCATCACGCGCAGCACATCGGCAGGATCCATCCCGTCGATGTGATTGTGGAAATCAATTGCCGGAAACTTCGGCCGATCGAGCTGGTGTTCCGCGACGCGAAGCATGGATCGTGGCTTGAAGTCGCTCAGATTCAATGTCACGGTACTCGCCGCGTTCATCATCGAGACAAACGGGTCGCATTCATCGCCCGGCATATTGGCTCCTATATGTAGCTGCATACGTGACGATACTCACGCGCTGAACTCCGTGACAGACGCGTGTGAGTCCATAAAGGCGGAAAGCGTCTTTGCATCCGGTTGAGCGGCTGTCCCTCCTACGCCGGTGGTCGAAAGCGCGCCGGTGGCATTAGCCAGCAGCAAGCATTCTCGCAGAGAACGCTTTGTCAGCAGTCCATGGACAAAGCCGGCTGCAAAGGAATCCCCGGCTCCCGTCGTGTCTACTGCACTCACGCGAAATGCTCCGGCATGCATCCGTTCCGTGCCGCGCACGGCGGTCGCGCCTTCGCTGCCCTGCTTCACGACCGTGCATGTCGTGCGCTCTGCCAGCGCGGCTAGCGCCTCGCTAGTAGTGGTTGCGCCGGTGAGCGCCTGTGCCTCGGACTCATTCACAAACACGACATCCGGGATGCGCATGACTTCCCATATCTCCGGCGACCACGCCTGCGCCGGGTCGGAGTTGGGATCGAACGAAACACTCAGGCCGGCAGCCTTCGCCTCCCGCATCAGCCGCGGAAACGCCGGCCGCAAACGCTCCTGCAAAAAATACGAGGTGAGGTGCAGGTGATCACATCCCTGGAACAGGTTCGGTGGCAGGTCGTCATATCCGAGATCCGCGATCGCCCCCAGATGCGTCACCAGCGCGCGATCCTCAGGCGTACTCAGGACAATCGTGGCTCCCGTAGGTCGTTGCGAAAGCAGAAGGTTGTCGGTCGAAATATCCGCCTTGGTCAACGCCTCGCGGCAAAAGCGGCCAAAGTCGTCCTCACCGGTCTTACTGACAAACCCCACCGGATGGCCCAGACGCGCCATACCGCTCGCGAAGATAGCTGAGGCGCTGCCCAGCACCATCCGCATCTCCTGCGCCAGCACCTCGCTGCCCAGCACCGGAGGCGAGGCAAGGCCCGAGAGCACAATATCGACGTTCAATTCACCAATCACCAGCACAGCAGGAAGCGTCTTCACATTCCTTCTTTCGAAGCTGGTACAAAGGGACTGCTTTGCGAAATTCCGTCGTTTGCTTTCATTTTGTTTCGTTTCATTGCCTAAGTGTAATACAATCCTGGACTATTGGGCTGACTTCGCCCGATTTGAGGAGATGTTGTGGATGCGCTTAGTGCTTTGTTGGAATTTTCTGCTGGGCGGAAACGGGAGCTTGGAATTGAGCATACCCCCCGGGAGATCGCGCAGCAGCCGGAGAGCTGGCTAGGCACGCTGGCGCTGTGTAAGCGGTTGCAGCCGGAGCTTCGGGCGTTTTTGAAGATGCAGGCGGGGCGGCCGGTGCTGCTGGTGGGCGCCGGCACCTCGGATTTTGTGGGACGGTCGGTCGAGCGGCTGCTGGAGGGGCGGTGGCGTACGCCGGTGCGCGCGGTCGCGAGCACGGAGCTGCTGACCGGCATGGATGACTGGCTGAGGGCGGACTCGCCGGCGCTGTGCATCTCGTTTTCGCGCTCGGGCGACAGCTCGGAGGGCGTGGCGGCGATCGAAGAGATGCTGCGGCGCTTCCCCGGCGTGGCGCACCTGGTCGTCACCTGCAATGCGGACGGCGCGATGGCCCGGCTCGCGCGCGGGAACTCGCGGTCGTATGCCCTGGTGCTCGATCCGGAGACGAACGATCGCGGCCTCGCCATGACCAGCTCATTTCTCCAACATGGTGATTGCCGGGCAGGCGCTTGGCTATCTGGACGATCTGGACAGCTATGGCGGGATGGTTGAGCAACTGGCGCGTGGCGCCGAGTCCCTGCTGCCGCGAGCGGCCGATGCCGCTGCGAAGCTGGCGAAGAGCGGTTTCCGCCGCGTGTGTTTCCTGGGCTCCGGCGCGCTGGCGGCGGCAGCGGCGGAGTCGGCATTGAAGGTGCAGGAGCTGACGGCGGGCAGGATCTTCACCATGTCGCAGTCTTTTCTGGGATTGCGGCATGGGCCTCTGTCGTTCATTGACCGAGAGACGCTGGTGGTGGCGTATCTCGCATCGGACAAGCAGATACGGCCCTACGAGATGGATCTGCTTCGCGAACTGCAGCAGAAAGAGCTGGGCGCAACCATTGCGGCGACCGGATTCGGGCTCACGCGCGAAGCGTTGAACGCGGCACAGGTCGTGCTCGACCTTGGCGATGGAAAGCCTATTCCAGACGCGCTGCGGCCGCCTCTGGACGTGATCTTCGGCCAGTTGCTGGGACTGTTCTGCTCGATGGAGGTGGGGTTGAAGCCGGATACGCCGAGTCCGACGGGAGCCATCTCGCGCGTGGTCTCGCACGTCAAGATTCATTCTGCACAGTCCCAGCCTGTTCCGGAGATTTCGTGATCGTCGAAGCGCCTTTCCTGCCCTGTCGTTGCTGGTTCCCTGCTCTTCCTGCTGTCGGCTTTCGTTCCGGTGACCCATAGCTGGGCTCAGGAGCAGCGCGCACAAGCGGCCGGCGAGGCTACTGCTTCGGTGAGCAATGCGAGCGAGGGGCGCATCGGCGATGGAGTGATCGAGGCGCGCTGGCCGCTTGAGGACGGCAAGCCCGCTGCGCTGGAAATACGCGATCTGCGCGACGGCCACAGCATCCGGCTGGATGGCCCGTTCCGGATTGCTCTGGAAAAAGATGACATCCTCGAGCCCGCGACGATGAAGCTGTTGCAGGACGGCCGCGTGGAACAGCTTGCTGCGAATCCCGATGCGACGGTGGCGGCGGAGAAGCTGCCGGGCATTGCGGTTCATTACAAGCTTGGCGATCCGGCGGGACGCTTCACAGTTGACTGGGCGGTGGTGATGCGGAAGGACGCGCACTACATCCGGCAGGTGCTGACCATCACGGCGGGGAAAGAAGACGTTGCGATCACGCGCGTGGGCCTGATCGATGCGACGGCCCCGGCGATGAAGCTGACCGGCACGGTGAAAGGATCGCCGCTGACGGCGGGCGATTTCTTCCTCGGCTTTGAGCATCCGCTTTCCACGTCGAGCGTGGTGCATGAGCGCGGGGTGGCCGAGATGGAGCGCGTGCTGCCGCTGCGCGCCGGGCAGACGGTGACCTATTCCGTCCGTTGTGGGCGTGGCCGCGCCGGGGCAGATGCGGCGCGACTTTCTCTCCTATATTGAGCGCGAGCGGGCGCATCCGTATCGCACGTTTCTGCACTACAACAGCTGGTACGACATTGGCTACGAGAACCGCTACACGCAGGCGCAGGCGGTGGAGCGCATCCACACCTTCGGCCGCGAGCTGCATGACAAGCGCGGCGTGACGCTGGATTCCTTCATGTTCGACGACGGATGGGATGACACGTCAGGCATGTGGGCGTTCCGCAAAGACTTCACGAATGGTTTTCTTCCGTTGAAAGAGGCGGCGGCGCAGTATGGCACAGCGCCGGGCGTCTGGCTCTCTCCGTGGGGAGGCTATGCGCACGAAAAGCAGGAGCGCATTGCCGAGGGCCGCAAAGAGGGATACGAGATCGAGAACGGCGGCTTCGCGCTCTCCGGGCCGAAGTACTATGCGCGCTTCCATGAGATCTGCATGGAGATGGTGAAGAAGTATGGCGTGAACCAGTTCAAGTTCGACGGCACGGGCAACGTCGACACCGTGGTGAAAGGCAGCGCCTTCGACAGTGACTTTGACGCGGCGATCCATCTCATCAGCGACCTGCGGCAGGTGAAGCCGGACCTTTATATCAACCTGACGACGGGCACCTATCCCTCGCCGTTCTGGCTGATGTATGCCGACTCGATTTGGCGCGGCGGCGAGGACCACAGCTTTGCCGGCGTGGGGTCCGGAGCGCGAGCGCTGGATCACCTATCGCGACATGGAGGTTTACGACAACGTCGTGAAGCGGGGATCGCTTTTCCCGCTGAACTCGCTGATGCTGCATGGGTTGATCTACGGGCAGTATGCCTATCACCTGAAGACGGATCCCAATGGCGACTTCAAGAACGAAGTGCGCGACTACTTTGGCACCGGGACGGACCTGCAGGAGATGTACATTACGCCGTCGCTGCTGACGCCGGCGGACTGGGATGTGCTGGCGGAGGCGGCGAAGTGGTCGCGCGCGAATGCAGCGGTGCTGAAGGACACGCACTGGGTGGGCGGCGATCCGCGCTGGCTGGCGGTGTACGGGTGGGCGTCGTGGACGCCGGAGAAAGCGATTGTGACGCTGCGCAATCCGAGCGATAAGCCGCAGGATTTTCAGCTGGATGTGGCGCGCGCTTTCGAGCTGCCGGAAGGGGCGGCGCGGCGTTTCCGCGCGCACAGCCCATGGCGGGATGAGGCGGATACGCCGGCGGTGGAGTTGGAGGCGGGGACGCCGCATACCTTCCATCTGAAGCCGTTCCAGGTGCTGACGCTGGAGGCGACACCGGAGTAGGACTGGCCGATCCCGGGCGATTGCGCCTGCGGCGCGTGTTGCTGGGTTCGCTCCCTATGGTCGCTCACGCTGGATTGGCGGCCGACCTAACCGAACCCTGTGTCGAAACGCCTGTCGGGATGACGAATCTTCTGTGGCCCCTATACTGCGTCGTACCTGTGGATCGCTGCCGATCCGACTGGGTAACTGATGACGACGGGCTTCCGTGGGATGGGCATTTCGGTGCCAGCTTCTGTGGAGTTCGAATCGAGGCTCGAAATGGCCTTTAACGATTACTTGAGTTTGCACTGCTTATTGTTCGATATATGACAAATCGTGTCATATATGGCTGTTTCGTTTTGCTTCGCTTTCCCAGAATGGGATCGTTGGGGGTTACGCTCTGGATCGCGATTTCGGCGGTGGATTTTCCCGAGTCCGGGCGAGGCGACTCGGTGGATTCGCGGACGATGAGCGTGGGAGCGACGCGCACGGTGCGCGGCTCCTTGCTGATGCGGCGTTCGATGCGGTCGATGAGAATGCCGGCGGCACGTGCTCCCATCTCGTAGCTGGGCTGCACCACGGTGGTGAGATGAGGATGGAAGGGGCTGTCCACGGCGAGGTCGTCGAAGGTGGCCAGCGCGATGTCCTGCGGGCAGCGGACGTTCAGTTCTTCCAGCGCCTTCAGCACGCCGAGCGTCATGACGCCATTGCAGACGAAGATGGCGGTGGGCCGGGCTGACTGATCTCTTCCCTTCTGCGTGAGGATCTGTTTGCCGAGTTTGTAGCCGGAGTCGTGGCGGAAGTCGCCTTCGAGAATGCGGCTTTTCTCGACCGGGATGCCGGCCTCGTTGAGCGCTTCCTCATAGCCGCGGAGGCGCTCGCGGCCGGTCTGCAGATCGAGCGAGCCGGTGATGATGGCGATGCGGCGATGGCCTTTCTGGATCATGTGGCGGACACACTCGCGCGCGCCGCGCACGTTATCGAGCAGGACGGCATCGGTTTTGACGCCGGGGACGGTGCGGTCCAGGCAGACGAGCGCGACGCCGGCATCGATGGTGCCCTGCAGATGGGTGGTATCGGTGCTGCTGGCCGACGCCAGGAGCACGCCGTCGACGCGATAGGAGCGCAACGCAGCAACGATGCGGCGCTCGCGGCCGATTTGCTCATCGGTGTTGGCAGTCATGAGGAAGTAGCCGCGCTCGAATGCGGTGTCTTCCGCGCCGCGAATGATCTCGGGAAAGAACGGATTGGTGATGTCGGGAAGGACCATGGCCAGCATGCGGGTCTGCCGGACCTTGAGGCTGCGGGCAATCTCGTTGGGAGAGTAGTTCAGCTCGTGAATGGCGGCGCGCACGCGCTCGGTCAGCTTGGGGCTGACCTTGCGGGTGCCGCGGATGACATTCGAGACGGTAGCGATGGAGACATCCGCGCGTTTCGCTACTTCCACAATGGTTGCTGTGCGATCTGGAGCAAAGCCGTTCGTCTGCGTTCGAGCCATACGCTATGACAAGAACTGTATCGTGGATTGAAGCAGCCCACAAATGAAGATTTCCTTGTGAAAGGCCTATATAAACGATTCACGGACTCGCCGTCCGAGGCAACGGCGCCTGCGGCGCGGGTTGTTGGGTTCGCTTCCTTTGGTCGCTCACGTTTGGTTCTATGGGTGACCTGATTTGAATCCCACGCTTCTAGGAGATGTTGGGACAGCCAAACTTTGCGAAAGGAAAAACGATGCTGAAAGGGATTTCTCCGTATCTAAGTCCGGAGCTGCTGAAGACGCTCTGCGAGATGGGTCATGCCGATGAAATATTGCTGGCTGATGCGCATTTTCCCGGACATACGCTGGGACGGCGCGTGGTGCGGGCCGATGGGCTGAATGTGTCGCAATTGCTGGATGCGATTCTGCCGCTGTTTGAGCTGGAGCACGCGGACGATGCGCTGGTGATGATGCAGCCGGATGGCGGCGATGCGATGAACAGCGATGTGGAGGCGGATTTTATGGCCGCGGTGCATCGACATGCCTCGAGGACGGCGCCGCCGGTGCGGGTGGCGCGGCGGGATTTTTATGAGCGCGCGAAGGCTGCGTATTGCGTGGTGATGACGGGGGAGCTGCGGGCTTATGGGAATTTGATCTTGAAGAAGGGTGTGACGCCGGACTGGCCGTCCAGTGCAATAGCGCCTGTGGCGCATGCTATCGGCGCTCGGGTTGACAGGATGGTGTTGGGAACTACCCCACCCTAACTTCGTCAGGATGGGGCACCCGGTTTTGCTGATTGTTAGTGCTTCAGGCCGGCGTTGCCGGGGCCTCCGGTGGGTTGCAGTGCGGGGAGGCGTTCCTCGACTGGCGGCAGCGCGGGGAAGGGCTCGTGCGGCTCGGCCTGGTACCAGTAGCCGACGGAGTAGTAGTTGTCGGAGCGGGCGTTGGCGTGGCCGTGCTCGATGGTGGCCTTGAAGGATTTGGTGAACGGGATGGGCGAGTCGAGATGGAAGCGGTAGACGCTGGAGCGGCTTCCGGCTAACTCGGTGCCGACGACGGGCGCGCCGTAGAGCTGATAGGAGAAGGGCTCGCCGCCGAAGTCCCATGCGCCGAGGAAGTAGTCTTCGGTGCCGGTGCCGACGATGTCAGGCTTCGCAGCGCCGTCGATGAAGAACATATCGTCGCCTTCGCCCCACCACATGTCCTGATTTTGCAGCACGGACATGGTGACGCCGACGTATTGTCCGTGGCCCTTGGCTTCGAACCAGACGTAGTTGTCTTTGCCGTCGAAATTGGCTTTGTCGTTGACCTGCGGGTCGCCGTTGGATTTCCAGTCGGTGGTCCAGCCATGATTGGGCTGGGACTGGCGGTATTGGGCGTGGAAGTAGAGCGTGCCTTCTGGAAGCGGGTGGTCGTAGGTGCGGTAGTCGATGTTGTAGTAGAGGGAGCCGATGGCCTCGTGGCCCTCATTTGTAACCGTGATGCGTGCGTGATGGGCGAAGGGCATGGGGAAAAAGCTGTTGAGGCTTTTGACGCTGCCGACCGAGAGCATCTCCGATTGCCAACTGTGGTATTCGCCGAGGCCGAGGCCGAAGAAGTCGCCGATGGGCGCTTCGACGCTGGGGTTCTGCTCGCCGTCCCAGTAGATGCGGAGGACGATGCGCTTGAGGTGATAGGGCTCGTTGTCGGCGATGGTGAACCAGATGTGCGAGATCTCGCCGGGACCGTCGGCGTCGAGCACGGTTTCGGTGGCGCCGGGGGCGACGTGGCGGAAGTCGGCGTTGGCGCCTTTGGGGTCGGTGCTGGACGCGCGATGGAGGACGTAGGTCTGCTGCACGGTGAGGTCGGGCTGCCAGCCGGGAGTTTGCGCGTTTGCACCGAGGGCGAATGCGCCCAGGGCAAGAAGAAGTGCAGATCGGGTCATACCTATCCACCTCATGGACGGAGTTCGAACTAATCGATGCCGAGCTTGTGCTGCATTTGTTCCAGAGAGATGCCGCTGGTCTCCGGGTAATAGAAGAGGACGATGAAGAAGTCGAGGACCATCATGACGGCGAAGAAGATGAAGGGGTAGGCGCCGG
This sequence comes from uncultured Acidobacteriaceae bacterium, assembly GCA_963790555.1. GTDB lineage: Bacteria > Acidobacteriota > Terriglobia > Terriglobales > Acidobacteriaceae > KBS-83. Next base: position 57,209 of record CAWBPB010000008.1, read on the forward strand.
AGTTTTTGGCCATGACGGGAAAGATGAGCGAGATGACGGCATTCGTGATCCAGTGCGCGGAGCTGCCGAGGCTTTGGCCTTTGGCGCGGACGCGGTTGGGGAAGACCTCGCTGATGTAGACCCACAAGACCGCGCCCTGGGAGACGGCGAAGCAGGCGATGTAGGCCATGAGCAGCCAGACGAGCCAGCCGAGATGCTGATGGGTGAAGAAGAGGATGGAGATGATGGTGAGGCAGATGATGAGGCCCACCGTGCCGGTGAGCAGGAGTTTTTTGCGGCCGAGCTTGTCGATGACCGACATGGCGAGGAGGGTGGCGACAAGATTGGTGGCGCCGACGGCGATGGCCTGCAGATCGCCGGAGATGCGCGACGCGCCGGCCAGGGCGAAGATGTCGTTGAGGTAATAGAGGATGGCATTGATGCCAGAAAGCTGGCAGAACATGCCCACGGTCCAGGCGATGATGATGGGCTTCTTGTACTGGCGGGAGAAGAGCGGATCGGTGGAGGAGGAGCGCTCGAGGTGGACGGAGGCGACGATCTCATCCAGCTCTTCTTTGGGCTGCGGCACGCCGGTGAGGCGGAGGACTTCGAGCGCTTCGTGCAGGTTGGACTGCGTGACCAGCCAGCGCGGGCTGCGCGGGATGACGAAGAGGGTGATGAGGAAGAGCACGGCGGGAATGCCGGAGGCGCCGAACATCCAGCGCCAGTCATGCGCGCCCAGGTGGAAGCTGCCGATGATGGCGTTGGAGATGTAGGCGAGCAGGATGCCGACGACGATGTTGACCTGGAAGAAGCCGACGAGACGCCCGCGCCAGTCGGGGGGTGCGATCTCCGCGATGTACATGGGGCCGAGAACCGAGGAGCCGCCGATGCCGAGTCCGCCAATGAAGCGGAAGACGATGAGCGCCGGCCAGTTCCAGGCTAAGGCGCAGCCGATGGCAGAGAGCACATAGAAGATGGCCATGACGCGAAGGCTGTCGCGGCGGCCGAATTTCTGTCCCGGCCAGCCAGCAGTCATGGCGCCGATGACGGTGCCGAGGAGGGCGCTGGAAACGGTGACGCCGAGCAGCGCAGGAGAGAGGTGATAAACGTGAGTGAGGGCGGAGGTTGTGCCGGAGATGACGGCGGTGTCGAAGCCGAAGAGCAGGCCGCCGAGGGCGCCCACAATCGTGCTCTTTACTACATGCGAATTGATGCTCATTCAGTCTCCATTGCGCGCGCGTCGGCTGCGATTTCGCGCAAGCGGGGCAGGATGTGCCCAAGGCGCGCGGCCGGCGAAGCGGGATTTCCAAGCGAAAAATATGCTTCGCGATACAGTGGATATAACTTACCGTACGTCGCGGCTGCTCGCTTGTCCGGCAGAAATGTTTCGCACGGAGGACAGAGCGCGGCCTGCGCTTCTTCTACTGTTTTGTAGTCGCCCGCAGCAACAAAAGCGAAGATGGCGGAGCCAAGGCTGGTGACATCGCCGGCGGGCACGAGCACCGGCTTGTCGAGCGCGTCGGCATACACCTGATTGAGCACGCGGTTCTTCTGTGGAATGCCGCCGCCGTTGATGATGCGATGGACAGGCGAGCCGTGCTGCTGCATGCGCTCCAGGATGATGCGGGTATGGAGCGCAGTGCCTTCGATGGCGGCGAAGAGCTCATCCTGCGCGGTGTGGACGAGGTTCCAGCCGAGGGTGACGCCGCCGAGATTGGGATTGACGAGAACGGTGCGGTCGCCGTTGTCCCAGACGAGGCGGAGAAGGCCGGTCTGCCCGGCGCGGTAGTGTTCGAGGCCTTCGGAGAGAGCCGTGACGGAGGAGCCGGCACGGCGGGCGATGCCGTCGAAGATGTCGCCGACGGCGGAGAGGCCGGCTTCAATGCCGGTGTAGCCGGGCAGGACGGAGCCGGGGACGACGCCGCAGACGCCGGGCACGAGTGTCTGCTGCGCGCTGACACCGATGATGCAGGTGGAGGTGCCGATGACGTTGACGACATCGCCGAGGCGGATGTTGGCGGCGACCGCGTCCCAGTGCGCGTCGAGCGCGCCGACGGGAATGGGAATGCCGGCGCGAAGGCCGAGGCGCTGGGCCCATTCGGTGGAGAGGGTGCCGGCGATATGGTCCGAGGTTTCGTAACGGCCGCTGAGCTTTTCCCGGATGCCCTGGAGCAGCGGGTCGACGGAGGCGAGGAAGGCATCCGAAGGCAGGCCGCCCCACTTTGCATTCCACATCCACTTGTGGCCCATGGCGCAGATGCTGCGTGGGACGTCGGCGGCGGACCGGATGCCGCAGAGGGTAGCGACGACCATGTCGCAATTTTCGAGCGCGGTGACGAGGCGCGCGCGTTTTTCCGGATTGTGGCGGAGCCAGTGCAGGAGCTTGGAGAAGCCCCACTCGGACGAGTAGACGCCGCCGCACCAGTCGATGGCTTCGAGCTTCTGCTGGTGAGCGGCGGCGGTGATCTCCTCGGCTTCGCGCCAGGCGCGGTGATCGCACCAGAGATAGTAGTCATCGAGCGGGTCGAGATCTTCGCCGACCGGAATGACGCTGGAGCCGGTGGCATCGACGGCGAGGGCGCGGACCTGGTCGCCGCGGACACCGCTGGACTGGAGTGCGCTACGCATGGCACGCTCCAGAGCATCCATCTGGTCGCGATGACTCTGGGTGGCGAGATTGGGGTCCTGCGGCGAACGGCGCAACGGATATTCGGCGACACCCGAGCCGAGGCGTCCCTCGCTGCTGCTGAAGAGGGAGACGCGCACGCTCAATGTTCCGAAGTCGACGCCGGCAACGATACTCATCGGACTGGCCGTCCTGCGGATCTGGTTGAGCGGCGCTTCGCGCCGGCATTGAACGATAGATACAGCAGGTCCTTCACTCCGCCTTCGGTTACGTTCGGGATGACGAATGTATGCATCAGTGAAAGTTCACTGCGCCGCAGAGATGCACATGGACGCCGAGCGCGTGGAACATGGCGGCTTTGACGGCGAGGGCCTGGGCTGCGCGCTTTTCGTCCGGAGCGTAGGCGATGTTCACGTGATTGGCGCGGTGGCGGGCCATGAATGAATCGCGCGAGACGCCATCGAAGGTGGCACTGACCATGGGCCACTGGCTGGTGGTCTGACTCCAGCGGCGCTGGGTCTCTTCAGCAGGAAGCGCGACGACCGAGCCGAGCCCCATATCGACGTGCAGGCTGTTGCCTTCGACGAAGACGCGGCTCCAGACGATTTTGCCGGGGCGGCCGATTCCCTTCAGCGTGCCGCCGCCGAGGGGGAAATACATGGGCGGCTGGCGGTCGCTGGATGCGCCGCGATAGCCATCGACGAAGTGGCTGGCGGGGGCGGCGCCGGAGATCTGCAGCACCCAGACGAAGTCGTCGATACCATCGCCCTTGTAATGCTCGCCCCAGCGCACGTCGTGCAGCGTGGTTGCCGGATCGAGCTGGAGCGCCTTCCACGAGCGGTTGGTGATGAGCGCGTCGAGGCCAGCGCCTTCATCGACTTCGTTGAAGTGCGGCAGCGGGCCGCCGGCGTAGAGTTCCTTGCCGGCGCTGGAGCGGACAGGCGGACGCTCGCTGTTGTTGAGCAGGCCTTCGACCAGGTCGGAGGCGGGCACCATGTCTTTGAGCCCCTGCTGATACTGAATGCCGATGGCGTCGCAGCCGAATTCATCGGCGATCTGGAGGGCGGCGATGTACATCTTGCACTGCTCGTGAATCTGCTGATCGGTCAGCTCGGTTTTGTCGTCCTTGCCGGTGTTGAAGCGCAGGCCTTTCTCGTCGAGCCATTGGCGCACGGCTTTCGCTTCGGCATCGGGAATGGTCTTCATGCGGGCGACCAGCGCGGACTGACTGAGGCGCTCTTTGAAGACGCCGAGCGGGTTGAGCAGCTCATCATCGACGACCGCGTTGTACATGCCCATGCAGCCTTCGTCGAAGACGCCAAGGATGGCTTTGTGCTTGAGGAGTTTTGCGGCGAGCTCTTCGCCGGTGCTGCGTGCGGATGCGGGGAGGGCTTTGATATCGAGGTCGCGCACGTGCGAGAGATCGTGCGTGACGGTTGCCTTTCTGATCCATTCCTGCGAGGCGGGTGCGGAAGTACTCGTCGCTGAAATCCTGACTCCACAGGGAATGAAACGGCACGCCGGCTTTGACGAGCGAGCCATTGAGATTGAGCAGGCCGACGAGCCCGGGCCACTGGCCTGACCAGTTGGCGACGGTGAGAATGGGCCCGCGATGCGTGCGCATGCCGGGCAGCACATGATGCGTGTACTGCCACGCGGCGGTGGCGAAGACGAGGCTCGCGTCGGGATCGATGCCCGCGAAGATATCCATGCCCATGCGCTGGCTGGAGATGAAGCCGTGGCCTTTGGCGGGATCGACAGGAAAGGCGCGCTCGACCTCCACGCCCTCATCGCGGAATGCCTGGGTGAGGCGGCGCTCCAGATCTTCCTGGGCGGGCCAGCAGACCTGGTTCGCGGACTGGCGCAGATCTCCGCTGGTGATGAGGACAACCTTTTTTAAAGGTGAGGCGGCGTGCGAACGCGACATGAAGTGACCCTCTTTCGTAATTCTGCTTTGCAGTTTGGCTGGAACGTTACCGGCTTTCAAGTAAATCCGATGCTCTCAAGGGCTGGCCGGCCCCCTCTGCTCGTCTACATGAGTCTGGCTGTCCAGATGCGCGAGCTCGCCGGCGGCCTGGCTGCGCGCTTTGGCATCCTCGGAGATTTTTGCGAACTGGCTGAGCGCGCGATTCATCTGCTGCTTGTCGCCGAGGCCGCGATAGGCGCGAGAGAGAAGATACCAGGCGGTCGCATCGTTGTTGTCGACGGAGAGATAGTGTGTCAGATCGTGAACGGCGGCCTGGTAGTTGCTGCGGTGCAGCTCCAGCTTTCCGAGCAGACGCCACGCGTCCGCGGGGGGCCGGTCCATGAGCAGCGCGCCGCGGAGAGTCTTTTCCGCCTCATCATTGTTTCCAAGCAGCAAGCTGCGTCTGCCCGAGCAGCGTGTGGACGCTGGCGGAGCGCGGCTGAAGCTGGAGCTCGGCCTGAAATTCGGTGAGGGCTTCGGCGGATTTCCCGCTGCGCAGCAGAGCGCTTCCGATGGCTTCATGGATGCCGGGCAGGTCGGGCTTCAGAGCGAGGACGGCGCGATACTCCGCGATGGCTTTGTCATCCTGCTGCTGGAGAACGAGCGCATCCGCCATGATCTGGTGCGCGCGATAGGAGTCGGGCGCAGTGGAGAGCAGATGCTCGAAGGCGGCGCGGGAGCGCTGCTCGGCCTGATGAGCCTGGGTGTAGAGCAGGTCTTCCTGGCTGTTCGCGGGACTTTTTGTAACCGCGACGGTGGCGGGCTTGCCGCCCAGCTGCTTCGACTGCGGTACGCAGCTCCGGGATATCCGGACGGCGGGCATTGGCCTGCTCGAAGTCCGCGAGCGCTTTGCTGCGGTTGCCCTGTAACTGCAACTGCTCGCCGGCCAGCTGCCAGGCGCGGGCGCCGTTGGGGGCGGCCTTCAGCAGAGCGAGTGTGCGCTGCCTGCCGATTTCGAGCCATGCCTGGCCGAGCGCGTACCAGGCATCGATATTGTCGGGCACGAGGCGGGTGACTTCATCAAACTGTTTCGCAGCGGCGTCATAACGTGCCTGCGCGACATAGGCGTAGCCGAGCCAGGTGCGCGCGATGACGTCGGAGGAGCGGAGGCGGACCGCTGTTTCGAGCTCGGGGACAGCGGCGTCCGGCTTGGAGAGCTGGTATTGCGCGAGGCCGGTGAAGAGATGCGGCGCCAGCAGATTCGCGTTCAGTGCGATGGCCTTATGCAGCACTGCGATCGCTCGCTCCCATTCGTGATTGAAGTACAGCGCGACACCGAGATTGCTTTCGATCTCCGCGCTCGGCGGAAGCTGATGCGCGATGTATTCGTACTCTCGCACAGCGGTGGAGAAATCGCCCTGCTGCTCCGCGTCGTGTGCGCGTTGGGCATGTCGCGGCCAGGTCGCCGGAACCTGCCTGGGTGGCCGTCTGGGCAGACAGAGGCAAAGCCATGCTCGCTGCAAGGATAAGTCTGCGAGCGAGCATGGCCATAGTGGACTAGAACTCCAGTTTCATACCGAACTGGATGATACGTGCCTGGTTTTGTTGCGCGGTCATGATGCCGAAGATGGTTTGCGAATTCTGCAACGATGCAGCGCTCAAGTCCGGCGGCGCCGCGTTGATGATGAACGTCTGCGCGTTTCCTCCGGACGAGAAGATCACGCGGTTGAAGGCGTTAAAGAAGTTGGCCTGGAACTGCAGATCCAGGTTCTCATGGATGGTGGTTCGCTTGGAGACAGACAAGTCTTCGTTGACATAGGCCGGCATGTGCAGCGCCGAGATGATGTTGGGGGCGTTGCCGAACTCACCCGGAGCCGGCAGCGTGAAGGCGGCAGGATTGATGTAGAACTGGCAGGGATTGCGGCCCGATCCCACTGTCGGATGAGAGCAGCTCTTGCGATATGCCGGGTTCTTGAATGGCTGATTGGGGACGATGTTCGGCCGGAAGCTGAAGCCGTCACCCGCCGCAAAGAAGGGATTCGAGGGGCCGGAAGCGTCGTACTCGATGTGGATGGGACGCCCGCTCTGGTACTGGTGGATGCCTGAAACCGACCAGCCGCCCGCGACGGTATTCATCATACCGCCGTGATTGAGGAAGCGCTTGTTTCTGCCGAACGGTAGCTCATAGGTGTAACTGAGCGAGACGACGTGGGGAATGTCCGAGCTGGTGACGGAACGCTCTCCCCTGGGATTGTAGTAATCCTGCGCGAAGGAGCCGGCATAGATCGCGTTCTCGGCGCCGGCGCTGGGGCCGCTATTCGAATCCACGTTTCCGATGGTCTTCGAGAAGGTGTAGGAGAGCAGGAAGGTGAGCCCCTGAGTGAAGCGCTTCTGCAGGCTGCTCTGCAGCGCGTTGTAGGAGACGCTGCCGATGGGATTGATCGGATTGTCGACATCGCCGTACTGCGGCCAGGGGCGGAGCGCCTGCGCAGCCGTGGCTCCGGAGGGGAACGCCGCCTGCGAAGCCCGGCCACGGCGGCAGAATGCCAGCGGCGGCAACTCGCGGATCATTGATGGGAAGGGTGAGGAACTCGTTGAGCGGCATTCCGTTCGCCGCTGCGATGGGGCCATACTTTGCGCGAGCCATGGTCGGGTTCACTTCATTCGGCTTGGACCAGGTGCCCACGTGGTAGGTGTGCATGCCCACGTAGCCGATGTTGGCGATGATGCTGCCGCCGAACTGATGCTGGATCTGACTGGTCCAGTACAACTGCGTGGGCGGGATGCCCGCGCTCGGGTGAATCAGGGGCGGATTGGTATTGCCCACGTAGATGCCCGGGTCCAGATTGGAGTTTGGCTGAACGACGCCGCTGGCTGGATATGCATTGCTCCAATAATATGCCGGGCTGCCGAGGTAGTCCTGGGGACGGCTGAGCACCGCGGCGCCGGAAAAGCCGCTGGTGTATTGGTTACCGCTGATGTCGCCTTCAAGGTTGTCATTGCCGAGCGGGCGGGTGATGGCGAAGCCGCCGCGGAAGGCAGTCCGGTGATCACCGGGCGAGTAAGCAAAGCCGATGCGGGGCTGGAAGCCCTTGTAGTCGATGTCGCCGATACGCGGTTTGCCGTTGCGGCCGGGGCCGTTGCCGTAATAGGTAAAGGCACCGGGGAGATTGCCCGCGGCCACATTGGGCAGGGTTGGATTCATGGTGGAGACCTCGCCGTGGGCATCGGTGCGCGGAATCTGCAGATCCCAACGTACTCCCAGGTTGAGCGTGAGATCGGGCGTCACTCTCCAGTCATCCTGGAAAAAGAGCCCGGTCTGCCACCAGCGGTATGCGGACTCGATGGGATAGCTGAAATTCACAAAATCCACGCCGCCGAAGAGGAAGCTGGCGGCGGGAGCGCCCGAACCACTCGGAATCGTAATCGCGTTGCCGTTGGCGAAACCGGTTCCGTTGAGGGCGGTCTGCGTGGGCTCGAAGGTAAAGCTGCCATTCGGGATAGGGGCTTCGTTGCGCTGCAGCCATCTCACTTCGCCGCCCATGGTGAAGTTGTGCCGACCGCGGATGATGGTCACGTTGTCGTTGATGATGTAGCGGTTCTCGGTGATCGTCGATCCACCTACACCGCCGATGCCGTTCTGCACCGTGCCGATGCCGATGCCGGGATACGAGCTGTCCTTGGCGAGCGGCGGCATGCCAGTAATTCCCAGCGCCGCCAGCCCTGGGCCGGGAGTGAGCGGACCATTCAGGAAGTTATCGCGAATGAAGCCGATGTTCAGGTTATTCAGCATTGTCGGCGAATGTGCCCAGTTCCAAGTAAGGCGGAACTGCTTGGTCGGCGCGTTTGTGGAGGTCGCGTCGAGCTCGTTCAGGTTGCCGTTGTTGGAGTTCAGGTAACCGCCGGTGAAGACGCTGCCGGAGATGGAGTGCCGTTCATTGATGTGCTCGTCGATCTTGACGACCAGCCGGTGCTCATCGATCTTCGAGCTCTGCAGCCGGTAGAAGTTGTTCTGCAGATTGTTATTGCTCGCCTGGGGGAAGCTCTGCAGAATCTTCTGCGAAACCGGGCTGAGGCCAGAAAAGCCGCTGGGAATGATGTTGCCCGGGAAGGGATCGCGGACCTGATAGCTCTTGCCATCGGGACCGACAACGGTGTGCGCCGAGAAGGGATCGTAGACCTCGCCAAAGTAAACCGGGCGACCGGCAGGGTCAAAGACGGGCGCGCCCGATGCCGGATCGGTCAACTGCGGCCCAAGCAACTGGGAGAAATTGCCGTCGCGGAATTCGTTTGGAATCGTCGTGAGCGTGGCGTTGTTCGCACTGGGGCGGTACTTGAAGCCGGTGTAATTGACGAAGAAGAAGGTTTTGTCGCGCCCATGGTAAATCTTGGGAATCCAGACCGGGCCGCCAAAGGTGCCGCCGAATTCATTCTGCTTGAGCGGCGCCTTTTTCAGGTGCAGATAGTTGGTGGTAAATCCGGCGGCGTTCAGCGCGTCATTCTGCAGGTAGTCGAAGAGGCTGCCGTGCTAGGCATTGGTGCCGGAGTTAAAGGCGAAGGAGACGACGCCGCTGGAAAGCCCGTACTGCGCGCTCTGGTTGTTGTTGATGAGCTTGAACTGCCCGATGGCATCGATGGGCGGATGGTTGTAGCCGATGGCGCCGCCCTGGTCGGTGTTCATGACCGGGATGCCGTCGATATAGGTCTCGTTGGAGTAGCTGACCGAGCCGCTGATGTGCAGGCGGTAGTCCTGGCCGTTGGCATTCGTCCCAGGACCAGGTGTCGATGCGGAAACTCCGGGCGTGAACAGCACGAAGTTCAGCGGATTGCGCATGTCACCGCTGAGTGTGACGGGCAGGTCCTTGATCTCCTGCGGCGTGATCGTCGTGCCAATGTCGGAGGTCTGGGTATCGATGCTGGCCGCGGTGGAGGAGACGGTCACAGTCTGCTGCACCTGCCCGGGTTCGAGAGTGACATTGAGGGCGACGGTGCTGCCGACGCCGATTTCGACGTGCTGCTGCACGGAGGTGCTAAAGCCGGAGGCTTCGGCGGTGAGGGTGTAGTGACCGGGCTCGAGGCTCAGGAAACTGAACTGGCCGGAGGCGTTTGATTCGGAAGTAGCGGAGACGCCGGTGGCTTCATTCCTCAATGTGATCTTGGCGCCGGGAACGCTGGCTTTCGACTGGTCCTCCGTGGTGCCCTTGATGGCGCCGCGATCCGCCTGCGCGTGGAGGCCGATCGGGAAAAGTATTGCGCTTGTTACAACAGCGAACAGCACATACAGCAGACACCGTATCCAACTCATCCTCATCGTCGACGCTCCTGAAAAGGGACAGCCTTGCTTTGACCGTTTTTTAAACCTTTAAATACGCACTGTACAGTAGCTACCCGGAGGAAATCCTGTCAAGCGCAAAATATAAAGTCATTGCGATTCGTGACGAAACGGCTCTACAGTCTGTGCGAATTCTCGATCGGAGAATTCGTCCTACTGTCCTTGAGCTGCCGAATCGTCGATGGCTTGCGGGACAGATCCCCTCTTCTCTTACCGCAGGGAGTTCCCTGCCACAGGAGTCCATTATGTGGGTCAAGTCGTTCAGGTACCTGGTGTCCGCCATGGTGATCGGTGGCGCCACATTGTTTCTTGGAGCGCAACAACGGTCTTCCACTCGTGGTCCGAGTCCGGCTGTCTTTGATCCCGGTACAAGCAAAGTGAATCAAGCTGAGATCGTGAAGGATCAGCAGCTTCTTGAGAGTCTGCAGCACTGCAAACTTGAGGCGTGCAAGACTGAGGCAGCCTCATTGAGACTGCGGCTGGCGCAACTCCAGACTGTGAAACCTCACTTGCTGCGGGTGGGAGGATGCAGCGGAGCGTACTATCTTTGCAACGGGTCCCCGGGAACATATGTCTATGCCTCGATCCAAGACTCTTGCGCGACGCACGTAACCGCTGAAGCATGTGGCGAGACATGCGTCAATGCAAGCGGTACAACTTCCGCCTACACCACGTATACGGCGGATGCTCCCAACCAGACCGGCACGTGTAGCTTCACCTGGACCGACAATACCGGATACCACTCTATCGAGATCGGACAGCCGTAGCTGCTTCCCTCGCGGTAAGACGCTCATGCGAAGAGATGGCACCGGAGGCGCCATCTTTTCCGCTTTCAGGGCGGTTTCCAGCAATATTGAAAGGTTTTGCAATTAACCCGCCGTCAGGCGAGAGCACTGATTCCCTTCCCCTAAAGATTCAGCTCGCGTTTCGCCTCGACGAACTTCTCGATGGCGAACTCGATCTCCTTACGTGTGTGCGCCGCTGATATCTGGGTTCGGATGCGCGCCTTGCCCTGGGGCACTACGGGATAGGAGAAGGCGATCACATATACGCCCTTTTTCAGCAGGAGATCGGCAATGCGTGTGGCGACCACGGCGTCGCCAAACATGACCGGGACGATTGGGTGCTCGCCGGGCAGCACGTTGAAGCCGGCGCTGGTCATCTGGGCGCGGAAGTAGCGCGTGTTTTCCTTGAGGCGTTCACGAAGCTCGGACGATTGGCCGACCAGGTCGAGGACCTTGAGCGACGCCGCGACGATGGGGGGCGCTACGGAGTTGGAAAAGAGATAGGGCCGCGAGCGCTGGCGGAGCAGATCGATGATCTCCCGGCGGCCGCTGGTGTAGCCACCGCTGGCGCCGCCGAGCGCTTTGCCGAGCGTTCCGGTAAGTACGTCGATGCGGCCTTCCACACCACATGCCTCGGGTGTGCCACGGCCGTGCTCGCCGATGAAGCCGACGGCATGCGAGTCGTCGACCATGACCAGAGCGTCGTACTTCTCCGCGAGGTCGCAGATTTTGTCGAGCCGCGCGATGTAGCCGTCCATGGAGAAGATGCCGTCGGTCGCGATGAGGCGATGCCGCGCGTCGCCTGCCTCCTTCAGCTTTTCTTCGAGGTCCTGCATATCGCCATTGCGATAGCGGAAGCGCGCGGCCTTGGAGAGCCGCACGCCGTCAATGATGCTGGCGTGGTTCAGCTCATCGGAGATGATGGCGTCTTCGGCTTCCATCAGCGTCTCGAAGAGGCCGCCGTTGGCGTCGAAGCAGGAGCTATAGAGGATGGTGTCGTCGGTCGAGAGAAAGCTGCTGAGGCGATCCTCAAGCTGCTTGTGGATGGATTGCGTGCCGCAGATGAAGCGCACGCTGGCGAGACCGTAGCCCCAGTCGCGCAGGGCCTGTGCGGCCGCTTCGACGACGGCAGGATGGTTTGCCAGGCCAAGATAGTTATTCGCGCAGAGATTCAGGACCGATGCTCCGGCGGCAACCGAGACCTCCGGCTGCTGCGGGCCGGTGAGGATGCGCTCGCGCTTGTACAGACCGGCTTTTTCGATCTCGCTCAGCTTTTCCTGAAGATGACGCTGCATCGCTCCGTACATTGCGCGCTTGCTCCCTCTGATGGAAATGACTACTGCCGTGAATAGCTCAATCTTACTGCGTATGATGAGAGTGTCTGCGGTGCTAAAGAAAGCGCGGCCACTCCAGATAGAGGTAGAGCGGCATGGTGAGCCTGCTAGCGGTGATCGGTCTGGGATTTCTGCTGGGCATGCGCCATGCTACGGACCCGGACCACGTGATTGCCGTTTCGACGATTGTGAGCCGGCAGCGCGGCATCAGGCAGGCTGGCATCATCGGCGTGCTGTGGGGGGTCGGCCACACGATCACGATTTTCGTAGTCGGCGCGGCGATCATTCTCTTCCACGTTGTGATTCCTCCGCGGCTTGGCCTGGCGATGGAGCTGGCCGTGGGCCTCATGCTCATCCTGCTTGGCGTATTCAATCTGACCGGGATCACGCAGCGGATCACCCATCGTTTCACTCCGCAGCATCACGATGGCCCCCTGGTGCACTCGCATCGGCATGCGCATGATGGCATCGTCCACGAGCACGTACACGGCCACAGTCCGGAGGTTCACATGCATCTTGATGCGGTAAGACCACCGGGCCTGGTGGGCCGCCTCCTGCGCAAACTTGGGCTCTACCAGTTTCTTCGTCCGCTGGCTGTGGGGCTGGTGCACGGGCTGGCCGGCTCGGCGGCGGTTGCCCTGCTAGTTCTTGCGGAGATTCGCGATCCTCGCTGGGCCATCGCTTACCTGCTGGTGTTTGGCATCGGCACGATCGCCGGCATGATGCTGATCACGATGGCGATTGGCGCGCCATTTGCGTATACGCGCAGGCGCTTTGCGCCGTTTCATCAGGGGCTGGGAGTCGCGTCCGGCGTGTTGAGCCTTGCGTTTGGCCTCTTTATCACCTTCCAGATCGCGATTGTGGATGGTCTTTTCACTCGCCATCCTCACTGGATTCCGCGCTAGGTCGCCAGCTTCTCGCCGGTAGTGCACCCATACTTTTGTGAAAACGGTATAGTCTGTTGTCCATCCGCAGCCTTTTGCTATGTCAGCCAGAAAAAATGTGAAGTCGCTCCGTGGTCCCTCGGAGGAGAAAAACTCCTATGCAACGCCGGCGCTGGAAAAGGGGCTGGACGTTATCGAACTGCTTGCGCACCGCTCCGGCGGGCTTACGAAAAGCGAGATCTCGCGCGAGCTGAACCGGACCGTCTCGGAGATATTTCGCATGCTGCTTTGCCTGGAGCGGCGTGGCTACATTGCGCAGACGGAGGGCGAACGCTACGCGCTGACGCTGAAGCTTTTCAAGCTGGTGCAGGAGCATCCACCGACCGAACGGCTCATCACCGAGGCGCTGCCGGTTATGCATCAGCTTGCGCAGGAGACGCTGCAGTCTTGCCACATGGGCATTATTGACGGGGCGCTGGTGACGATCCTGGCGCAGGTGAATGCGCCTTCGAGCATCGGCTTCTATGTAAAGCTTGGCTCGTCGGTTGAATTGATGGAGGCTACCACCGGCTACGTCATCCTGGCACACCAGGATGACGAGCATCGCGCGCGGACGCTGGCGGAGTGGAAGCGACTGACGGGCGAGGAGGTGCCGGCGGATCTTCCGCGCATCTGGCGCGCGTGAAGCGGCAGGGATATGAATCGCGGCCCAGTTATAAGGTGCGCGGCGTGACGAACATCAGCTACCCGATCTTTGACGAGCGTGGGTCGGCCACCGGGGCATTGACCGTGCCGTATATCCAGCACATCGATGCGAGCGCGAGCGCGGCTGAGGTGAGCACGAGCCTGAAGAAGGCGGCCGCGGAGATCAGCGCGGCGATCGGCGGTAAGAATCCCGCCAAACCCAAAGGCGATCGGCCCGCTGCTAAGTAGGCGTCCGAAAAAATCCGCGAGGACGGAGCGCGCAACTTCGCTCGTCCCCGCGGGGGAGATTCAATTTCAGAAGGCGTACTTGAGGGAGAGCTGGAAGAAGCGCGCATCCGGTGTGTTGTTCTGGAAGAACTTCGGTCCGGTGATGTTGCCGCCGTTGGTGTTGTCGTTGGTGCGTGGACGGGTTGCCCAGTGTGGGGTGGTTCAGAACGTTGAAGCCATCGGCACGGAACTGCAGATACTGCTCACGCCAGGTTGGGAAGTTCTTAAACAGCGACATATTGACCTGGTAGTAGCCCGGGCCGTAGACATTGTTGGACCGGCCGCCGAGGAAGGCGATGGCAGTTGCCTTGTCGGTGATGACCGAGGGATAGCCGGCGGTCCCGATCAGGTTGCCATCCAGTGGATTGCGGAAGGCGCACGGGTTGTACCAGTTCGCTTTGGTCCGCGTTTTTGCGGCGCAGGTGACGTTTGGGTTGGAAGGATCGGGCGAGCCACCGGCACCGAATGGATCGCGGATTGGGATGGCGCGTGCGCTGCCATTCGACGCCGTGCTGTTATTCGGCGAGACGGTGAACGGAATTCCGGTCTGTGCCGCGAAGGTCAGGCTGGACGACCAGCCGCCGAGGGTCTCATCGACAAGACGCGAATCATGCAGGAAGGCCCTTCCTCTGCCGAAGGGCAGCTCGTAGTTGCCGTTGAAGGTGAAGCGGTGACGGACGTCATACACAGAGTTGGTGAATTCGTCGATGAACGGTATCAGCGCCACGTTGCGGTCGCTGATCGCGCTGAAGTTGCCCGCCGCATCGCTTGCGTCATCCAGTGCGTGGGCCCAGGTATAAGTGGCGAGGAACGAGAGCCCGTGCGAGTAACGCTTTTCGATCTTCGCCTGCAGTGAGTTATAGGTGCTGACGCCGGCATAATGTATCTGGCCGACTCCTCCAAGGTCCGGGAATGGCTGGTATTGCTGCGTGCTGGTGCCGGGAGCAAAAAGGCCCGGAGGTGTGTTCGGCGCACCATAGAGGGATAGATGGCGTGACAGGTTGCCGACATAACTGATGGTGGCAGCAAGATCATTGGAAAGAGCGCGCTGCATGGAGAAGCTGTAGTTCATGGTGTACGGCGTCTTAATGTTGACGTCGGTTGCGTGGAATCCGGGGAAGGAGACGAAGTTCTGGAAGCCACCGCTGATCTGCGGGGACAGGCCGGTCTCAAGTGTGATGCCCTTGCTGCTGGCAAGCGAAGGACAGCTGCCAATGGCGCAGGTGGGAGCATAGAAGTTTGCCGAGTTGGAGAAGGGGAAGTTCGCCCCGATGTTGGTATTTCCCTGGGCCATCAGGCCGCCGTAGAAGATGCCAAAGCCACCGCGGAAAACTGTTTTCGGATCTGACTGATACGCGAAGCCGATGCGCGGTGCGAAGTTTGTCTTCTGCGCATTGGCCAGGCTCTCATTGTCGGTGTACTGCACGGAGACGTTGTCCTTGGCCAGCGTGCTGAGAAATGACGCACCAAGATTCACGTTCTTCGCCTTGGTGGGAAGCTGATAGATGCCGGAGCTGGTGCCAAGACCGATGGGACCAGTGACGATGAAGTTCGCCTGCTGCCCACCGACTTCCTTATACGGCTGGTAGTAGTCATAGCGGACACCGAGATTCAGCGTCAGCTTCGGACTGACCTTCCAGTCATCCTGCGCATAGGCCGAGTCATACCACTGCGCATCGATAATGTTTGGCGCGTTTGCGATGTCGGCATAGTTCGATTGACCTGCAAGAAAGTCGGCGACATCGTATCCGGTATTGCTGTTGCCGGGGATGCCGGTGTACACACCCTGTCCGTGGTTCGAGCCACCGCTTTGTGGACCGAAGTAATACTGGCCGAGCGATGCCGGGGCGTAAAGATAGGAGAAGCGAACGGCCTGGAACGACACGCCGAACTTGAGCGAGTGGTTGCCGAGAATCTTGGTGACGTTGTCCAAGATTTGATAGACGTTCTGGGTTTCGTTGTTGGTGCCGACCGAGCCCCACTGCTGCGCACCTCCCTGCGGGAAGTAGCCGAGCGGCAGACCGTACTGGCCAGCGCCGAGATCCGGCACTCCGCCCAACCCCAGAGAGGACGCAATGGTTGGGTTATACGCGTTGGCCTGCTTGTACGCGGAGTGATTCCAGTTGTAACCGAAGCGGAACTCGTTGGTGAGCGTGGGACCGAAGATATGGGTCTCGCTGAGCATGAAGTTCTGCGAGAAGATGAAGTCGCGCTCGCCGCCGTAACCGCTGCCGTCCAGAATGGGGCCGAGCGGAAGCGCGTTGAGGATGATGTCGTGGAGATAACTGTAACGGGCGTAGGTCTGGTCTTTGGGGCTAATGTTCCAGTCAACACGCTGGTCCCACTGGATGGTGTTGTCGGCTTTGGAGACGTTCTCCACCAGGTTGCTGTAGGTCTTGCCGCCATTGGCGTTCGGCGCCGGATACATATTGAGAATCTTCAATGCGACGGGATCGATCTGGCTGGTGCAGAAGGTGTTGGGCTGTCCGTTGCAGGTGAGCGGCTGAGCGACGTTGCCTGAGTTGGGCTGATAGAGCTGGACCGGGCTCTGCCCCGTAAGACTCGAATTGAGCAGCTCGGAGAAGTTGCCCTGCCGCATCAAGGGCGTTGGCGTGTTCAGAACATTCGTCTGGCCGATCGAGATGCGGTTGGCCTCAATGTCACCGAAGTAGAAGAGCTTGTTCTTCCAGATGGGGAAGCCCAGCGTGGCGCCGAACTGGTTCTGGTGATAGGGAGGAATGGTCAGCGCATTCCAGTTCTGCGCATCGAGATTTGTATTCCGGAAATATTCCCACAGGTCGCCGTGAATCTGGTTGGTGCCGGACTTGATGCTGGCGTTCATGACTGCGCCGGCGGAGTGACCGAACTCCGCGCTGAAGTTGCTGGTTTGCAGATTGAACTCAGCCAGCGCATCCGGCGGAGGCCGCATGACGAAGCTTGATCCGTTGAGGAAGTCGACCAGGTTGGTGTTGTTGTCGACGCCATCGAGGATGAAGTTGTTCTGCTCCGCGCGCTGGCCGTTGGCCACGAAGTCGCCGCTGCCGCTGCCGCGGGTGTTGCCGAATGGCGGAGCGACACCCGCGGTGAGTTGCGCGATGTAGACCCAGTTTCTTCCGTTCAGCGGAGTGTCGTTGATGGTCTTGGTGTCGATCACCTGCCCCACGGCGCCGGACTGGGTCTGCAGCAGCGCAACGGCGCCTGTGACTGTCACCGTCTGCGAGATCTGCCCAGGGCTGAGAGCGAGATTGACCTGGGGACGCTGTTGCACATCCACGCGCACGTTCTGGCGGGTCGTTGTCTGAAAGCCTGCCGCCGAGGCGCTGACGGTGTAGTTGCCGATCTTGATGGGCGAGAAGGTGTAATTGCCGCTGCTGTTGGACTTGCTCTGCAGCGTGAGACCGGTGTCCGTCGCGGTAATCGTCACCTGAGCATTCGGGACAATGGCGCCGGTATTGTCGGTCACGGTTCCGGTGATCGCGCCCTGATCAACCTGGGCGGAAGCCGTGGCAGCCGCGATCAAAAGACAGGCGCAGATCGCCCACCACACGCTTCGTTGGATATTTCGCACTATGTCACGCATCTCCAGGCCTTCCATCTACTGATGATTTGCAGCAAAGCGACGTTCGTTTGCGTTTTTACTTTGAGCGCTCATTACGAGCTGACCCGGCTACCTGATGATTCAAGATATGCAGGGTCCATCGCATTGAAAAATTCTTTGCCCGTGAACTTATACTTTTATGTATCAAACGGACAAAAACTACGCCTTCGATGTAAGCGTTGTCAATACGGTTTTACACAAACGTTTGTGTCATGAAATATGGCCGACATATTCAGGCCGGGACGGCCCTGTAGTTTCGACCCTAAGCCATGGCCGGAACGGTAGCTATACGCGGCTCCGGACCTCATCTATTGCCTGGACGGGTGGCTCATCTTGAGTGCTTGAAATGAGCTTTTCTGGTTCCGGTCGTCGGCTTATCGTCCGGCCGGAGCGCGATGAAGCCGAAGTGTCCGGGATGAAGCGGTGGCTGAGTTGCTATCGGACGCCGGGAGGCGACAACGCCTTGAGATCGGCGGAGCAGCCCGGCTCTTCGGGAGTGCGATAGCGGCCGCCTTCCAGCTCCGCCGGAAAGAGAAAATGTTCGCGCAGGTGTGGAATGTGCTCGAGGAAAACCATCTCGTTGCCAAGCGCGATATGCAGAAAGAGCACCAGATGCTGATGGATCTGTCCCATGTCGCCGACGTGCGGCACCACCGGCAAGCCGAACCGCTTTGCAAGCAGGGCGACGGTGAGGAATTCACTGACTCCGCCGAGCCGCGTGCAATCGGCCTGCGCGTAGTGCATCGCCCGCCCTTCGAAAAAATTCTTGAAGACGACGCGGTTGGGGATGTGCTCTCCGCAGGCGATTTTTACCGGCGCGAGTTCGCGGGCAAGCGCAGCGTGCGCCATCATGTCGTCGGGATGCGTCGGCTCTTCGATCCACAGCGGCTTCAGCTTTGCAAGCTCGTGGCACATCGCTCGCGCGGCCGGCAGGGTCCATTGCTGATTGGCGTCGAACATGATTGTGCCCTGCCGGCCTGCGCACTCGCGCAGCATGGCGGCGCGGCGCAGATCGCGCGCGGCATCGGGAGAACCCACCTTGAGCTTGAACGCGTAAAATCCGTTGTCGATGGCCCGCTTCGTCAGCTCGCGCACCTTGCTGTCGTCGTATGCCATCCACCCTACGGAGGTGTCGTAGCCCGGATAGCCTTCGCGCAAAATGGCGGAGCGCGTTGCTCTCGCCGGGGCTTCCTGCCGCAGCAGGTCGATTGCTGCCTTCTCGTCCAGCACGTCTTCGAGATAGCTCAGATCGAGCAATGCAACGAGCTGCTCCGGTTCGAGGTCCAGCAACAGCCGCCATAACGGAACGCCGCGGCTTTTGGCCCACAGGTCGAAGCACGCATTTGTGATGGACGCGAGCGCGAGGTGCACCACGCCTTTGTGCGGCCCGAGCCAGCGCAGCATTGGATCGTTGGCCAGCGCGCGCGCGGTGCTGCCGAAGGTGGCCATCAGCTCATCGATCGGTCTGCCTTTGAGCGGGCGCGCAAGCAGCTCGATCGCTTCGCAGACGAGCCGGTTGCCTTCGCCGAGCGTGAGCGCGAATCCGGTCCCCGAGAGCTTTCCGTCGTCACAAAAAAGCTGCGTGACGGCGAGGCAATATTCCGGCTCGACGTGGACGGCATCGCTGCCCGCGCCGTGCGGAAGAGGATATCGAAGATCGGCAACGCCTATCCGGTCAATACGAGGGCCCATGCATTTTCCTGCTGCTGCAGTTGTGGTCCGATGGTGGGTGCGGAAGAAAACTCATTTGCGCGCGCGACTGTTCTTCCGCTTGATGTGCTGTGGAGACTTCTCCCAGTTGGTGTAGGCGGTTTCGGCAAAGCGCGCCATCGCGCGCCGGATGTAGAGCTCGGCGACGTCGCCATGGCCTTCGCGAATGAAATCCACGACGCGCTGATGCGCTTCCAGATCGCGGTCCCATGCCGATGTGTCCTGCTTGCTGGCGAGGATACGGATGCGCGCGAAGGCGAAGAATGGCAGCAGGACACGGCCCGCGTGCTCGACCAGGTGAGGATTTCCCGAAATCCGGCACAGCTCCAGGTGAAACTCGCGGTCCGCATCCACCAGATCGGCAGTGCGATTCTTCTCCGATGCCTGTCGCATCGCGTTCGCCGCTTCCTGAAGTTTTGTGACATCGGCGCGACGTGCCGCGGCAAGGCGCGCAGCGAGTCCTTCCATGGCGGCGCGAAGCTCATACAGCTCGAGCACATCCTGCTCGGTGAGGCGCACGACGCGCGCGCTTCGGCCGGAAATCTTGGTAACGAAACCTTCCTGCGCGAGCAGATTGATCGCCTCGCGGATGGAGCCCTGCGCGACGCCAAGCTTTCTGCCCCAGGTGCCTTCGATAATGCGCGCTCCGGGCGGCAAGGTCCCGCTGCTGATCTCCTCACGTAGACGATCGGCGAGCGCCGACTTGACCAGCGATCCGGATACTGCGGTGATCTTTTTCTTCCTGGGCATGGGCGGTCAGGTTGCTGCTGGCGAGAGACTATCGTTTGCGGGCGCATGGGGTCAATCGATATGAGCGCTTAAATTACCCATGGGTGTCTCCTGTGACATGATTTCTGCATGCGACGCTTTGGAATGATGATCCGTTTACGACCCGAGGCGGAGGCGGCCTACCGGCAGTACCACGACGCTGTGTGGCCCTCGGTCCTTGAAACCATTACGTCCTGCAACATCCGCAACTATTCGATCTTTCTTCGCGACGGCTACCTCTTCGGCTACTTTGAATACATCGGCCAGGACTATGAGGCTGATATGCGCCGCATGGCTGCCGACCCGGAAACGCAGAGCTGGTGGGCCATTATGGAACCCATGCAGGAGCCGCTGCCCAATCGTGCCGCAGGCGAGTGGTGGGCGGCGATGGAAGAAGTCTTCCATCATGATTAACGGGAACGGGCTGCGATGGGCGGTCAGGAAAATTGGAAAACCGGACGCATTTTGTGCTCGAGTCAGGGTTCCTGTAGAAGCCTTCCCTATCTCTCTCAGCTTGACAACGTCTACACTCACTCCTATTGTTTCTCACGATATGAGCGCTCAAATAACCCGCCGCTCTTTTTTGCGCTCAGGACTCGCCAGCGCTTCTGCGCCTCTCCTCACTCGCATGGCACATGCCGCATCCGGTGCGGGCTGCTCTCTGGATGCAAATGAGGCAGATGACGATGTGCGAACGGCATGGTTTCGCGCTGCCAAATTCGGCATGTTCATTCATTGGGGGCCCTACTCGGTCGCCAGTGTAGAGGCATCCTGGCCTATCATGCAGCCGGGTCATTGGGGTATCACCGAGGCCGAGTATCGCGCCCTGCCAGCCCGCTTCAATCCCATTCACTACGACCCAGACCATTTCATCGACCTGGCACGTACCGCGGGACAGAGATATCTGGTCTTTACCACGAAGCACCACGACGGCTTCTGCATGTTCGATTCGTCTTACACGGACTACAAGATCACAAACACTCCTTATGGCAAGGACGTCGTCAAGCAGCTCGCAGATGCTTGCGCTCGCCGTTCCATGCCGCTCGGTTTTTACTACTCGCCGCCGGATCTGCATCACCCCGGATTTCGCGATACCAGTCGTCTCGCCCGGGAGAACTGGCAGGGGCAGCCTGAAAGGCCAGAGTGGTCTTCTTATCTGCAATACATGCAGTTGCAATTGACCGAGCTATTGACCCGCTACGGAAACGCACGCGTGATTTGGTTCGATGGGCTTGGTCACCAGGAAAAGTACGACGGCCAGCGTTTCCTCGAACTGATCCATCGCCTCCAGCCCGCCACTCTGGTCAACGATCGTATCGGCGTGCCGGGAGATTACGTCACTCCGGAGCAGTTCATCCCTCGCGCGATCCCGACAAAAGGAGTTCGCGTGCACGGCGCTGACGCAAGCGTCCAGAAGGACTTTCAGCCCGGTGTGCCCTCTCCGGCGGATTTCCAGCTGTGGGAGACCTGCATGACGATCAACGACACCTGGGCCTACAACGCCCACGATCATCAGTTCAAGTCTTCCGCGGAGCTGATCCGCGCGCTGGTGGAAGTAGCAAGTCGTGGCGGCAACTTCCTCCTCAATGTCGGCCCGCAACCGGATGGCCAGATTCAACCGGAATTCCAGGAGCGGCTGCGAGCCGTGGGCGATTGGATGACCCTCAACGGCGACGCCATTTATGAGACCACTTATGGGCCAATTCAGGATCAATCCGCTTTCCGCACGACGGCCAGAGGCAGCAACCTCTACATCCACGTCTTCGACTTGCCCTCCGCCTCGCTCAGGATTCCTGGCCTGTCATCGAAGGTTCTCTCTGCACGGCTTCTGGCGAATGGCCAGCCATTGCAGTTTCGGCAAACAGTAGACTTTCTTTCCATCACGCTTCCCCCGCAGGCACCCGACCCGAATGTGAGTGTCATCGCGCTCAGAATGCTTTAGCTTTGCCAGCGCAAAAGTTGAATTCAAGTTGTCTCGAATCCGCGCAGACTTTCCTTGGAGATATTGCAATGAATCGCCGCCTGTCTTTCTCCGCAGTGCTCATCGGAATATTCGCCCTGCACCCCATGTTCACATTTGCACAATCGCCGCTTGAGCTCACCTCGCCGGACCACCAGCTTGTGGTTCACTTAGGCATCAAGGCGGCCGCGAATCGTCAGAGCGGGCAGCTTGTTTACTCAGCCACTTTCCATGGCAAGACGATCGTGGATGACTCTGCGCTGGGCCTCGAGCTTGGCGATCAGGCGGCGCTCGGATCTGATGTCAGCATTGCAGACAGCAAAGCCGGCAGCGGCGTCGATGATTACACGCTCGCGAACCAGAAGGTCAGCAAGGTCCACGATGCCTACAACAGCCTGGTCATCCGAGTGGATGAGATTGCTGCGCCGCATCGCGCCATGTCGATCGAAGCGCGCGCCTACAACGGCGGATTTGCGTTTCGCTATCTGCTTCCGCAACAGGACGCCATCAAGGACTTCCAACTCAAGAAGGAAGATACGGAGTTCCACCTGAGCACCGACGCCACCGACTGGCTGCTGGCGCTGCCAAACTACCGCAGCAGCTACGAAAGCGAGTATGTCGAATTGCCGACTTCCGCGCTTAGCAATCAGGGCGGAGTTCCTAGTCACTTTCTGATCGGGCTGCCGCTGCTGATCCATGAGCCGGGCCTGGCGTGGATGGACATCATGGAAGCCGATCTGGAAGGCAGCACGTCGATGTACGTCACCAATCCTTCCGGGAACTGGGCGGGGCACTGGTTTTCCGCGTTGCTCTCGCCGCGGCACGATCATCCGGAGATCGCGGTGGAAGGCGCGACGCCGTGGCACTCCGCTTGGCGCGTGGTCGAAGTCGCCGATGATCCCGGCCGTTTGATCGAGTCGACGCTGCAGTACGATCTGAGCCCGCCCAGCCGTGTCGCGGACACGAGCTGGATCCATCCCGGCAAGGCCTCATGGAACTGGTGGGTGAACGACGTCGATCAGAACGGCACGCCGTCCTTCACCACGGAGAACATGAAGTACTACGTCGACTTCGCCTCGCAGTCCGGCTTCCCATACATGATGCTGGACGCGGGCTGGTCTGCGGGTCGCGATATCACGCACATGAACGGCAAGGTGGATGTGCCGGAGCTGGCTCGCTACGCAGCCACGAAACAGGTGAAGGTATGGATCTGGTGCTACTCCGAATCGGTGGCGCAGCAGATGCAGGAGGCGTTTCCGCTCTTCGAGAAGTGGGGCGTTGCCGGCGTGAAGATCGACTTCGTGAATCGCGACGACCAGCAAGGCATTCAGTGGTACTACGATGTTGCGAAGCTAGCTGCCGAGCATCATCTGATGGTGGATTTTCACGGCACGCGAACGCCGTGGGGGCTGGAGCGCACGTATCCCAACGTGTTGAGCTTTGAAGGCGTGGTCGGCATGGAGAACAACAAAGTTGGCCGTCGCGACAGCCCGGTGGACCGCAGCGTTTTCCCGTTTACGCGCCTGCTCGCCGGCCCCATGGACTACACGCCTGGCGGCTTCAACAACGCGACGGAAGATACCTTTGTCGCGCAAAACACCAATCCGATGGTGATGGGCACGCGTGCACAACAGCTCGCGCTTTATGTCATCTTTCAGACGCCGTTTCAGATGGTCTCCGACAGCCCGCAATCCTACGCGAGACAGCCCGCCTTCCAGTTCATCAAGGACGTGCCTGTCTCCTGGGATGAAACGCGCGTGCTGAATGGCCGTCCCGGCGAGTTCGTCACAATAGCGCGCAGTCACGGTAACGACTGGTACCTCGGAAGCATCACGAACTGGACGCCACGCACACTCGATGTGCCGCTCAACTTTCTTGGGCCCGGCACCTACACCGCCGAAATTTATGCCGATGGCAGCGACGCTGCGACGCAGCCCAAGCATGTTGACATCCGCCAGCAACAGGTCCGGCGCACGCAATCGCTTGCTCTCCATCTGGCTCCGGGCGGCGGCTGCGCCATTCGCTTCATTCCGCGGGCACCGGATAAATAGTGACAGGCAAAACCAGCAGACGTGCATTCCTCCAAGGCGGCGTGGCGCTTGCGGCCCTGCCGCATCTTTCGCCTACCGTGCTCGCCGAGACTCCTGGTAGCGGCCGCGAGCAGCTATGGTACGACAAGCCTGCGGAACGATGGCTGGAGGCGTTGCCCGTCGGCAATGGATTTCTGGGCGGCATGGTTTTTGGCGGTATCGAAACGGAACGCATCGCTCTTTCCGAAGCGACGGCGTGGTCCGGTGCGCCCGGCACCGATGAAGTGAATCCGGGCGCGCGGCCGCACCTTGGGGAGATGCGCCAGCTTTTTTTCGATGGCAAATACGACGAGTTCCAGCGGCTGTGCAGCGAATATCTGCCGGGGCGCGGAAAGAACTTCGGCACCAATCTGCCGCTGCCGGAGCTGCAGGTCACGTTTGAGAATGGCGGCGACGCCGCGGGATACCGGCGATCGCTCGATCTGGACACTGCTATTGCCGGCGTCCGATTTCAGGGCGGTGATGCGACGTTCACCCGAGAGATCTTCGCCTCGCACCCGCAAAAACTCCTTGTGATCCGGCTCGCCTGCAGCAGGGCCGGCCGGTTGAGCTTTCGCATGGGCTTCGGAAAAAGCATTCTTCCCGGTTCCGTATCCACGCATGAAGACACGGCTATCTTCCGTGGACATGCATACGAGCGCATGCACAGCAGCGGGCACGACGGTGTGGCGCTGGAGATTCATGCTCGCGTCATAGCCGACGGTGGCAGCGTCACGCCGGATGATGTAGGGGTCGGGGTGCGTGGCGCACATTCTGCCACCATACTGGTTGCGATTGGCACTAGCTTCCACGGCGGCGAACCGTCGTCGATTTGCCAGGAACGCCTTCGCCGCGCGGCGTCTATTCCCTTCCCTCAACTTCGCCGCGCACACATTGTCGATCACCAGGCGCTTTATCGACGCGTCTCGCTCGATCTGGGCTCCAGCTCCGCAGCATCCCGCAGACTGCCTACGGATGCGCGGCGCAAAGCGCTGGAGGATGGCGCGGACGATCCCGAGCTGCTTGCGCTGTTTTTTCAATATGGACGGTATCTCACTATCGCCGGATCGCGCGCCGACTCGCAGTTGCCGCTCGCGCTGCAGGGCATCTGGAACGACGGCCTGGCCAGCAGCATGGGATGGACGGACGACTTCCACCTGGACATCAACACCCAGCAAAACTACTGGCCAGCGGAGGTCTGTAACTTATCGGAATGCCAAACGCCGCTGTTTGCACTCATCGATACGATGCGCGCTGCCGGCCACACCACGGCACGCGACATGTATGACGCGCCGGGGTGGGTAGTCCACACGGTTACGAATCCATGGGGCTACACCGCGCCCGGAGGCGTGGGCTGGGGCGTTTTCGTTACAGCGGGCATTTGGATCGCACTGCAGATGTGGGACCACTACGTCTTTAACGCGGATATCGAGTTTCTGCGTACGCGCGCCTATCCGGTGCTGCGCGACGCGGCGCTTTTCTTTCTCGACTACATGGTTGCCGAGCCGAAGCACGGCTGGCTGGTGACCGGCCCCTCCGATTCTCCCGAGAACTGGTATCTCACTCCGAACGGGAGCCGCGCGGCGGAGTCCATGGGCAACACGATTGATCGTGTGTTCGTGCATGCGCTCTACACCATGTGTATCCAGGCAGCGAAAGCACTTTCTGTCGATGACGAGCTGCGCCAGCGTATGGAAAGCGCCCGAGCGAAGCTGCCACCATTTCAGATTAGCCGACACGGACAGTTGCAGGAGTGGCTGGAGGACTTTGAGGACGCCGAGCCGAACCACCGGCATACGTCGCCGTTGGTTTCGGTCTATCCCGAGCATCAGATCTCTCCGCGTACCACGCCGGCCCTTGCGCATGCCGCGGAAATCCTGATCCAGCGCCGGATGAACGCCCCGCATTGGGAGCAGAGCGAGTGGGGCCGCGCGAACCTGGTCGTCTATTTCGCACGATTGCTGAAGGGCGATGACGCGCACAGGTATCTGGTGGGCCTGGTTGCGAAGGCTGCGGACGCGAGCCTGTTGACCTATTCGAGCGCGGGGATTGCCGGCGCCGATCAGAACATCTTCGCGCTGGACGGCAACACAGCTGGCGCAGCCGGAATTGCGGAGATGCTGCTGCAATCGCAAGCCGGGTATATCGAAGTGCTACCCGCATTGCCGGCCGCATGGCCCAGCGGATCGATTCGCGGATTGTGCGCTCGCGGCGGCTTCGTCGTGGACATTGCCTGGCGCGATGGCAAGCTGTGGACTGCAAGCGTGGGCAGCCGGCATGGCGGTACAGCCCGCGTACGCTACGGCGATCGCTTCGCCGTTGCGCACTTCAACGCAGGCCAGCGCGTGCTTCTCCATCCGCAGGATTTCGGCCAAGCCGCCACCGACGAAGATACGGATCATCCATGAACACATTCCGACGAATCATGATGGCAGCGGGCCTCTCCATCGCAGCCTCGCCTCTTCTCGTTGCACCTGCCGTGTTCGCGGCGCAAAAATCGGTCTCCATCCCGGAGGAGATCGAGTGGACCTGGGAGGTCCGTCCGCCGCATCCTGATGTGAAGCTGCCGAATGTGCTGCTGCTTGGCGATTCGCTGTCGCGCAACTACTTCCCGCAGGTGACGAAGAACCTTGCGGGGGTGGCCAATGTGTACCTGATGGCATCGTCCATCTCGGTTGGCGATCCGCGCCTGTCGCGCGAGATCCGCGAGTTTGCGGCGATGGAGAACGTGCCCTTCCGCGTCGTACATTTCAACAACGGCATGCACGGATGGGACTATACCGAGGCACAATTCAAGGCGGCCTTTCCGGAATTTCTCCGCACCGTTCGCTCGCTGGTCAAGGACAACAACGATCTTGTCTGGGCGACGATTACTCCGGTCGAGCCGAAGGCCTTTAACGGCGCGACCAACGATCGCGTCGATGCGCGCAATGCGATTGCGCACGGCTTCATCACCGCGGCACACATCCCCGTCGACGACCAGCACGCGCTCATGATTGAGCATCGCGATCTTTATCAGGACACCGTGCATTTCAACGCGGCGGGATCGAACCTGATGGGCGATCAGGCCGCGGCCACGATTCGTGCTGAGCTCAGGAAATAGCTCCCGGGCAGAGGTTTGGCCAGCTTTCATCGGGCTGTCTTAAACCCCGTAGGCGCGTCATATACACTAGAGCTAGTGTCGGCAGGATGAGCCACTCTGAAAACAGCGCGTTGCGGTCCCGCCAGAGCCATTTCGTCATTGGTGTGTCCGTACTGCTGCTGGCTCTCGCCGTGGTTGGCTGGGGACTTCACTCCAAGCTGTCGCTGTATCACATCCGCGCCCGCGACTCTGAAACTGCTCCCATCGCCAAGCTGCTCTCCGAGCGGGAGCGGCCAGCAGACGCTGCGCAGCACTGCTATCCGAATGATGCGGACCTGCTTGTCCCCGCGTCGCCTGTCAGCATCCTTCTGATGCCCTCCTCCGAGGATGGCATCCGCGCGAAGCAGCCGCGCGAAGATGCGCCGCCTCTGCCTTCCCGCACCGTCACCTTCAAAGGGCCCTCGCTCCGCCGTCCTCCGCCGTCGTTCTTCGCCTGAAATCGGCGTAGCTCGCCTTTTCATGTAGCTGAGCTGCGCGGAGTCGCTGTTTTTTCTAACAAGCGAGCCCGGATGAGAGCACTTTCTCCTCGGCATCAGCGGGAGAGCGACAGCATCAGTCCCTTGCATGAGACTGCGTGGCCTGCCGCTTCCGCATTGCCGCGGAAAGATCTGCCCGGATCCGGCGCATAGGTCAACCGTGCACAAATCTGTTTTTCGTCTTTCTACTTACATCGCCTCTTTTCTGCCTCTGGTCATCAGCGTCTGCGGATGTAGAAGCCATCAGAACGCTGCGGATGCCGCGACGCAACCCATCTCGGCCGCGGTCAGCGTGGTTCAGCGCGGCAACATCTCGCACGTGCTCTCGCTTGCCGGGCAGTTCCAGCCTTACCAGGTGATCGATGTTCACGCGAAGGTTTCCGGATACGTGCGCCATATCTATGTGGATATCGGCGACCGCGTTCGCGCCGGCCAGACGCTGGCTGTGCTCGAAGTGCCGGAACTGAACGCGCAGTATCGCGGCAGCCAGTCCGAGCAGCAGCGCAGCAAAGAGCAGGTGAGCATTGCTAAGCACGAGATCAGCCGTGCCGAGGCGAGCCACGCCGCGCTCCAGGCAAACTTCGACCGGCTGCTGCAGGCCTCGAAGGCACAGCCCGGGCTGATTGCCGAGCAGGAGCTGGACGACGCTCGCGCGAAGGCGGATGCATCGCAGGCGCAGGTGGATACGGCGCGCGCGACACTTTCCGCGGCGCAACAGCAGGCGGATGTGACGAAGGCCGACATGGAGCGCTACGGCGCGCTGCAGTCCTACACCACGATCAGCGCTCCGCTCTCGGGCGTCGTGATCTGGCGCTATGCCGATACAGGTGCGCTGATCCAGGCCGGCACCGCGTCGGACAGCCAGAGCCTTCCGCTGGTGAAGCTTTCGCAGAGCGATCTGCTTCGTCTTCGCCTGCCTGTGCCGGAAGACGCGGTTGGCTACATCCATGACGGCGACACAGTGCAGATTCGCGTGGATGCGCTGCACCGCTCGTTTACGGGCAAGATTGTTCGCTTTACCCGGAACGTGAGCCTGGACACGCGGACGATGGAGACCGAGGTCGATGTTCCGAACAAGGACCTCAGCATTGATCCCGGCATGTACGCCAACAGCTATGTGCAGCTTGCGCATCGGGAGAACGTGCTGACCGTGCCGCTGCTTGCCGTACAGCATGATGACGCAGGACACGCTTTCGTCCTTGTCGTCGACGGCGAGAACCGCGTACATCGGCGCGCCGTCACGCTGGGCATTCAGGGCTCTCTACTGGCAGAGGTGCGAAGCGGGGTGCAACAAAATGACCGCGTGGTGCTGGGCAATGCGGCCCGCTACAAGGACGGCGAGCGGATCACTCCGCTGCTTGAGCAGAAGCCGGCCAACGACGTGATGCATGAAGAGGGCGGCATGACCGATCCCCAGGCCGGGGCAGAGGGGGGCAACTGACGTGCCGAAATTTGCCCTCCGCTATCCGTTTTTCATCATCATGATCTCACTCATCGTGCTGCTCGTCGGCGTGGTGAATGTGATCTCCATGCCGGTGGACCTCTTCCCTGACATCGACATTCCCGTCGTCGTTGTCGCGACGTTCTACTCGGGCATGCCGCCGCAGCAGATTGAAGCTGACATTACCGACACCTTTGAGCGCTTCTTCACGCTCGCCGCCAATGTCGATCACATCGAATCGCGCTCGCTGACCGGTGTCTCGCTGATCAAGATTTACTTCCTGCCGGGCACGGACGCGAACGCTGCGCTGAGCAACGTTTCGAATTTGGCGATGGCCGATCTGCGGCGGTTGCCCTCCGGCACGCTGCCGCCGGTGGTGCTGGGCATGACGGCTTCCAGCCAGCCCATCTGCCTGGTGACGCTCAAAGGTGAGGGCCTGAACGAAACGCAGCTCAAGGACCTGGCGCAGTTCCAGGTGCGCAACCAGATCGCGAATGTTCCGGGCGCATCGGTGCCGCAGCCCTATGGCGGCCGCTATCGCCAGATTCAGATTTATGTTGATCCGCTGAAGCTGGAGGCGCACAACATGAGCTTGATGGATGTGGTGGACAGCGTGAACCAGTCCAACCTTATCCTGCCCGCGGGCGATGTGCGCATCGGCACCAAAGATTACAACCTCTACGCGAACAGCCAGGTGCCTACCGCGCAGCAGATCAACTCGCTGCCGCTGAAGTCGTCCGGCAATGCTTCCGTTCTGGTTGGGGATGTTGGCCACGCTGAAGATTCCGGCGCGATCCAGACCAACATCGTCCGCATCGACGGCCAGCACTCTGTGTATGTGCCGATCCTGAAGCAGGCCGGCAAGAGCAACACCATCCAGATCGTCAACGGCATGCGCGCCGCGATCAAGCGCCTGGTAGATATTCCGCCGAGCCTGAAGACGGCAGTGGTGTTCGATCAATCCGTCTTTGTAAAAGGCGCGATCAAGAATCTGTTGAAGGAGGCGCTCATCGGCCTGGTGCTTACCGGCCTGATGATCCTGCTCTTTCTCGGCTCGCCGCGCGCTGCCGGGGCATCGCTGCTGTCGATTCCGATGGCGATTCTGCTTTGCCTGCTGGTGATGAACGCCTTTGGCGGCACCATCAACACCATGCTGCTGGGCGGGATTGCGCTGGTGCTCTCGCGCCTCATCGACAACTCCGTGGTGGTGCTCGAAAACATCATCCGCTTTATGGAAGAGGGCGCGCCGCCGGACAAGGCCTCGGCCGAAGGTGGATCGGAGGTCTCGCTTGCCGTTCTCGCGGCTACCGTGGCTACGTCAATCGTCTTCTTCCCTGTCTTTCTGCTGAATGGAGTCAGCCGCTATCTCTTCACCGATCTCGCGCTCGGCGTTGTCATCTGCATCTTTGCTTCCTATTTCTTCTCGATGACGCTGGTCCCGCTCTTTTGCGCGAAGTTCATCAATATGCACGAAGAGCACGGTGAAAGCGAGACGGGCGAAAAGACGCACGGCATCTTCCGCCGCATCGTGGATCGCTTCAACCTTTACTTTCAGCGCATGCTGGAGCGCTATGAGGTGCTTGCCTACCGCAGCTTGAAGCGGCCCGGCTTCACTACCGCGGTCCTGCTCGGCGGCACCGCGGTCATTCTCGTGCTGCTGACTCCGGTGCTCGGCCGCGCGTACTTTCCGCGCACCGATCCCGGGCAGTTCATCATCAACGTCAAAATGCCGAGCGGCACGCGCATCGAGACGAGCGACGCCTATATCGCGCGGGTGGAAGATGAAGTCCGCAAGGTCGTTGCGCCACATGACCTTGGCATGATCGTTTCCAACATCGGGATCACGCCAGACCTATCCGCTATCTACACCTCGAACTCATCCATGGATACGGCCTTCGTACAGGTCTCGCTTGCCGAAGATCACTCCATCGGCAGCTATCAATATATAGACCGCGTACGCAGGCGGCTCGCCGCGGAGATGCCGGAGATCCAGACCTATTTCCAGGCCGGCGGCCTGGTTGATTCCGTGATGAACCAGGGGCTACCCGCGCCGCTGGATATCCAGATCAGTTCCAACGATCAGGCCGGCGCGTTCGACAAGGCGCAGGAGATCGCGCAGCAGTTGCGCGGGCTATCCAGCGTCGGCGATGTCTACATCCCGCAGGACCTGAAGTATCCCGGCCTCGAACTCAACATTGATCGCGAGCGCGCTTCGCTGGTCGGGCTCTCGCCAAAGGATGTCGTCGACAACGTCATCACCGCGCTCACGTCGAACGGCGTCATCGCGCCCAGCTACTGGATCGATCCGGAAACCGGCAACAACTACATGCTCACCGTGCAGTACTCCACGCACCAGATCGAGCACATGAACATGGAGGAGTTCGAAAATATTCCTCTGCGCGGCAAGGGACAGACAGGTTACACGCCGCTGCGCTCCGTGGTCTTCACGAAACCGATCGACACGCCCACCGAGGTGGACCACTACGCGCTGCGCCGCGTGATCGATATCTATGTGCAGCCGCGTTCGGCGGCGTTGAACACCATCAGCCGGCAGGTGCAGCATATCGTTAAGAACGTGCAGCGGCCGCGCGGCATGATCATCACGGTCCGAGGCGCCGTGCAGAGCATGACGGACTCCTTCGCCCGCTTCGGCATCGGCCTGATCCTCGCCATCGCGCTTATCTATCTCGTGCTGATGGCGCAGTTCGCCTCCTTCCTCGATCCGTTCATTATTCTGATGGCCATTCCACCGGGCCTTGCAGGCGTGGTGCTGATCCTGCTGCTCACCGGCTCCACGCTCAACATCATGTCCCTGATGGGCGTCATTATGATGACCGGCATCGTCGTCTCCAACTCCATTTTGATTGTCGAGTTCGCCGGCATTCTGCACGCGCAGGGCAAGAATCTCGTCGACGCGGTGGTGCAATCCTGCAAGATCCGCATGCGCCCCATCCTGATGACGTCGTTTGCCACTCTGCTTGGCATGATCCCGCTGGCACTTGGCCTCGAAGCGGGCAGCGAGCAGTATGCGCCGCTGGCGCGCGCGTTGATCGGCGGGCTCGCCGTCTCGGTCGTCGTCACGATGTTCCTGGTGCCGGCGGTGTACCTGCTCATCCATGGACGGCGCGAACAACACGGCGCAGTCGCCAAAGCAGAGGAGGCATAGACGATGCGCTTTAGAACAACGGCACTCTCCTGCTTCGCATTGCTGACTCTCTCAGTGGCGTTCGACGGCTACGCGCAGACCACCGCGCCGCCTTCGCAGGCGTCGTCCTCAGCGAGTCAGACACCAGTCGCACCTCGACCCATAGCAGCGCCGGGGCCGCGCCTGACCCGCGAGGACGCGGAACGCATGGCGCTGACGAACAATCCGCGCGTCAGCGTGAGCCACTTGCTGGCGCTCGCCGAACATCAGGTCGTACGCCAGGCGCGCTCGGCGGAGCTGCCAACACTGACCGGCACTGTCACCGCGCAGGATGCGAATGAAGCCAGCCGCGTCTCCTCGGGCTCGCTCTCCGCGTCGCGTCTGTTCACGCGCGCCGGCGGCGGCATCAACTTTTCGCAGCTCATTACGGACTTCGGCCACACCACCAACCTTGTCGCATCGACCAAGTTGCGGGAGCGGGCACAGCAGGCAAACGAGCTGGCGACGAGAGAAGATATCGTCCTCGTCGCCGATCAGGCCTTCTACAATGCGCTGCAGGCGCAGGCGCTGCTGCAGGTTGCGAAGCAGACGGTGAACCTGCGGCAGAACACACAATCCCAGGTGAACCAGTTAACGCAGAACAAACTGCGCTCCACGCTCGATCTCACCTTCGCGAACGTGAATCTGTCACAGGCACAGTTGCTGCAACTGGATGCGCAGAACAATGCCGACGCAGCCATGGCGACGCTGGATGAAGTCCTGGGCCTCGATCATCCAGTCCAGTACACGCTTGCCGACACCGCAAAGACGAACCCGCCTCCACCGCCGGACGAGCAGTCGCTGATCGATCTTGCGGTGAAGCAGCGACCCGATCTGGAATCGCTCGACCTCACGCGACAGTCGCAGGAGAAGTTCAGCCACGCGCAGCGCGACCAGATGCTGCCCACGCTTTCGGCAATCGGTACGGTCGGGGCCAGCCCGGTGCGTGCCGATCAATACTATATTTCCAGTTGGGATGGAGCGATCGGCGCCAATGTGAATATTCCGATCTTCAACGGCTTCCTCTACTCGGCGCAGGCGAAGGAAGCGCAGTTACGCGCGCAGGCAACGGCACAGCAGACGCGCCAGCTTAAAAACACCATCGTGCGCGATGTACAGACCGCGTGGCTGGATGCGAACAACGCTTTCACGCGGCTCGGCGTTACAGCGGAGTTGCTCAACCAGGCAAATGAAAGCCTCGGCCTCGCGCAGACACGTTACAAACTCGGGCTCTCCTCGATCGTTGAGTTGAGCCAGGCGCAGCTGCAGCAGACTGAGGCGGAGATCACCAACACCAACGCGCAGTATCAGTACCGGCTGACGCTGGCCGCTCTGAGCTTCCAAACGGGAGTGCAGCCATGATCTGTACGGGTGGGATCAGGCGGTGACGAGTGCTTCGTCCGGAGCTTCGCTGGGCGCACCCGTGAACTCGATGAGGAGTACGGTGATGTCGTCGTTCTGCCCGAAGGCCTGGGCCTGTTGAACAATGGCGGCGGCCGGCAAATTGCTGATGGTGCGCGCTCGATCGAAGCCGAAGAGCTCGCTTTGGGAGTTCATAGCTTCGACGACGCCATCGGTGAGGAAGGTGAGGCGGTCGCCGGGCTGCAGTGTGAGCATGCGCGAGGAGAGATCGATGACATTTGCCGCGCCCAGCGGCAGCGAGCCTTCGAGGTCGAGTTCCTGGCCATTGAGATAGGGCGGAAGATGACCCGCGTTCACGATGTGCATCGTGCCGTCCGGGCGCAGCTCGGCAGCGAGGCAGGTAGCGAGGTGGCCTCCGGAGCGGCCGATGAGACGCTGGTTGAGCATAGTGAGCATGCTGGCGGGATCGAAGCTCTCCTCGGCACGGGTGCGAATGGCTCCGACGAGCACGGCGACGAGCATGGCCGCGCTCATGCCTTTGCCGGAGACATCGCCAAGAACCATCAGCAGAGTGCCATCGGGCCTTGTCAAGGTCTGGAAGAAGTCGCCGCCGACAGTTTGTGCGGGGTGGTATTCGGTTTCGACGGAGAAGGCCGGGGAGTGCAGGACCTCCGGCACCAGCACGCGCTGTTGTAATTGCTGCGCCTGCTCCATGTCGAGCGCGACGATCTGGGCGGCGCGCTCCCGGCTTGCCTGAGTGCGGAGGAAGCGGCGCATGACCAGCGCACCGATAACAATGACCATCAGGATCCAGGCGATGCTTCCAACGCCGATACCGAGCCCAAAGAAGTAGAACTGGCTGGCGATACCAAAGGTATGCAGAATGTACCCGCTAAAACTAGCGAACTCGATCAGTAACAAGGGAAGCGCGGCCAGAAGGGCCTCAGTGCGGTCGTGGCGGAATCCTTCCACGAGAATGACGAGCAACAGCAGGCCCAATGCGACGAGGCACACGACGGATGCGGTAACAAGCGAGGGCAGCCACGAGCGGGGCACCAGATTGAGATCGATCAACGGCAGCCGCACGCAGAGGAGGGCGAGCATCTCCACCGCCGCAAAGAACCACGCGGCACGGCGAATCCAACGTTTGTCCCGCAGTCCGAACCAGTGCCACCAGAACATTGCCCACAGAGGCAAAACCAACGGGGCGAGAATGGCATCCAGCATGAGGAGGTTGGGGCCGAGGGGCAAGACCGACGCCAGGTTCCCGATCAGGACCATGACAACTCTCAGGAGAGCGCATGCCAGCACGAGAAAGAGCCAGAGATAGGTGCGCTCCTGCCGGTTTTCTAACCAGGCCCACAATGGCAGGGGCAGTACGAGAAGAAAGAGGAGAGACTGAAGGACTGAGCTGAAGGAGTAATGCAGATTCGCGTTGTCGTCTGCCTGCTGGAGCAGGCCAATGGTGGAAGCCATGCCCAGGGCGGGCGGCTGGTGCATGCCACCGGCATCCAGAGTCGAGAAGCGCGTGCCGCCGCTCATGTAAAAGCGCAGCGCCAGCTCGATCTCACCGCGCGGACCGGGCGAGGGCAGCGGGAAGGAGAACGAGCGTGAGGCATAGGTCGTGACATGGCCCGGAGAAAAACGACCAGCCTGCCCGACGTATCGGCCGCCGGCGTAGACCTGATACACATCGTCGTAATCGTTGGGCATCTTGAGCTGGAGCGGCTGGCCGAGATCCGTGACATGCACGCGCAGCCGGTACCAGGCATAGCCATACAGGTTGGGATAGCCGCGCGCGGTCCAGCCGGGAACAAAGCCGGGCGTGCCATAGGCAGGATCGACGGAGCCGGCCTTGGGCGCGAGATCGACATTCACCCAGTTGGCGTCATCAAAGCCGGGCTGGGCCCAGAGCGGCGCGCCATTCCCCCAGGGGGAGTCGCCGGGGGAGAACTTCCACGGGCCGGGCAGCGTAGCGGCCGAGTTGCCAAGCGTGATGGTTTCGGCTGCTGCGCCAGGAGAAGCAGAGACGGGTTGCGAATGGGCCTGCAAGATCGGGGGAACAAGGAGACAGGCGAACAAGAAGGACATGCCGATCTTGCGCATGCCGGGAGGGTACCACCGGACGACTACCATGCGACACGACGATTTACAGCGGATATTTATTGATAACCAGGGCGAGATACGAAATGCCAGCTAACTCATCCACAGGAGCGGTTGGCGAATGGGTAGTTCCGAATAATTTTTGATCTGCAGGTCGGGATTCATGGCCTTCCACAAGGCGATATAGGGCCGGCGCTGGCAGGCGAGCCAGTGAATACGGCGGCGGCGACGAGTTGGGCTCAGGCAGGATGATCCGTATAGTGAAGAACCATAGATGAGCCGCATTCAATCTCCGCTATGGAAACGAGGGTCCGTGTTATTTGAAACTGCCCGCTTGTACCGTTGTGCTTTCTTGTTTTCGATGCTTTTGGTTTTGGGAGCATGGTGCTTCCCGGCCCGGGCGCAGAGTGCGTCGGCTGCGAGCGCGGCTTCGAAAACAGCCCAGATGGGGTTCAGGATCCTACCCAGAGAGTTTTGGCCGACTCAGGCCAGAGCGGTTTGGGCACTTACGACCCGCGGCTTACGTTTGCTCCACTCGCGCTGCCCGATCCGGTGAATGCGTACCGGTCGAGCAACGGCGCGCCGGGGCCGCAGTACTGGCAGAACGAAGCGGATTACGATTTGCACGCGACGCTCGATACGGAACACAAGCAGCTTCGGGCGACCGAGACGATCATTTACACGAATAACAGCCCGGATGCGCTGCCGAGCCTGTGGGTGCAGCTGGACCAGAATATTTATCGTGAGGATTCGCGGGCACACATCATCTCGGCTGGCTCGCCGCGGCCGCGGCGGCGAGGAATGCAGCAGCTGCGGATACGAATGCCGCGCCGCAGAAGACTTCGACGGAGGGATTCGTCTTCGATTCGGTCGCGATTGAGCAGGGCAGGCAGACGGCGAAGGCGGATTATCTGATCAGCGACACGCGGATGCAGATCCGATTGCCGCAGCCGCTGAAGGCGCATGGGCAGTTGAAGATTCACATCGAGTATCACTACGAGATTCCCGGCGAGTGGGGCGGCCGGACGTCGTGGGGCATGTCGAAGCAGGGCGAGATTTACGACATAGCGCAGTGGTATCCGCGAATGTGCGTCTATGACGATCTGCGCGGATGGGACACGCTGCCGTACCTGGGGAGTGAGTTTTATCTGGAGTACGGAAATTTCGACTACTCGGTGACGGTGCCGGCGAACATGATCGTGGCGGGATCGGGCGAGCTCGAGAATCCGAAGGAGGTGCTGACGAAAGCGGAGATCGAGCGGCTGGCCGAGGCGCGAGCGAGCGACAAGACGGTGTATATCCGCAGGCCGGACGAAGTGACCAGCCCGGCGAGCAGGCCGAAACAGGATGGCACGCTGACGTGGCGCTTCCACATGGACCACACGCGCGATGTGGTGTGGAGCGCGTCGCCGGTGTTTGTGTGGGACGCGGCGCGGATCAATCTGCCGGATGGAAAGAAGGCGCTGGCGATGAGCGTGTATCCGCCAGAGAGCGTGGGCGCGGATGCGTGGGACAAGTCGACTGAATATGTGAAGGACACGGTGGAGCATTTTTCGAAGCAGTGGTTTCCCTATCCGTGGCCGGTGGCGATCAGCGTAGCGGGATTTTCAACGGGGATGGAATATCCGGGCGTGGTCTTTGACGGCGTCACCGACAAGGGCTCATTTCTCTTTTGGGTGACGGCGCACGAGATTGGGCATAGCTGGTTTCCGATGATTGTGGGCTCGAATGAGCGGCGGCACGCGTTTATGGATGAGGGGTTCAACACGTTCATCGACATCGATGAGTCGGCGACGTATGCGGGCGGCAAGTATGGGCCGAAGCGCGACTCCGAATACTCAGCGGGCGGCGAACCGCCGGATACGATTCTGAAGGTGCTGGATAATCCCGATGCTGCAACGCTGATGGCGACGGCGGACTCGTATGGATGGGCGCTGGGACATCCGGTGAGCTACTTCAAGGGCGCATACGGCATGGTGCTGCTGCGGGAGCAGATTCTGGGACCGGAGCGCTTTGACTGGGCGTTTCGCAAATACATTCGCGACTGGGCGTTCAAGCATCCGTCGCCATCGGATTTCTTCCGTGAAATGCAGAGCGAGAGCGGCGAGGACCTGAGCTGGTTCTGGCGCGGATGGTATCTGAACAACTGGAAGTACGACGTGGCAGTGGAGAAGATCGACGGCGCGACGGTGACGTTGAGCAATCGCGGGCAGCTGGTGCTGCCGACGACGGTGGAGGTGACATTTACGGATGGGACGAAGACGCGGGTGAGGCTGCCGGTTGAGACGTGGATGTCGAAGGGGACGTACATCGTGGACGCCGGACAGCAAGAAACAGATTGCATCGGTGGTCGTAGATCCGGATCATCAGCTGCCGGATGACGATCGCGGAAACAATTCGATGAAGGCGCCGTAGCAGCGTATTGCGGCGAAAACGGTTGTCTTCGCCGCAACTCCTCTCTATGCTTGAGCGCGATCTATGTTGCGATTCAAAACGCTGATCTTCGGACTTATGGTTGTCACCAATGTCAGTTATCTAACCGCGCAAAGCGATCCGGCGCGCGAGCAGTCGCGTTCCATGGTGATGACGCAGTATGGCATCGTGGCGACGAGCCAGGCGGTGGCCTCGCAGGCGGGTGCGGCCATCCTGGCGCGGGGCGGCAGCGCGGTGGATGCGGCGATTGCGGCGAACGCGGCGCTGGGCGTGATCGAGCCGATGATGAACGGCGTGGGCGGCGACCTGTTCGCGATCGTCTATGACGCGAAGACGAAGAAGCTGTATGGCCTGAATGCGAGCGGATGGGCGCCGCGGGGCATGACGATCGAGGCGCTGAAGGCGAAGGGCATCGTGAAGGAGATACCGGAGACGGGCATCGATCCGGTGACCGTGCCGGGCGCGGTGGCGGGATGGGATGCGTTGCGGCGGCGCTTCGGGAAGCTCTCGATGGCGGAAGACGTTGCGCCCGCTGCGGCGCTGGCAGAAAAAGGCATCGCGGTTCCGGAGACCGATGCCGAGAACTGGGCCACGTATGGCGTTCCGTTTGCGAAGAGCCCGGGCTTTGCGCGCGTCTTTCTGCCGGATGGGAAGGCGCCGGCTGTGGGACAGATCTTTCGCAATCCTGATTTGGCGGCGACGCTGCGGCGCATTGGCACCGATGGACGCGACGGCTTCTACAAGGGCGAAACAGCGGAGGCGATGCTGACGCTGTCGCGCGAGCAGCGCGGCTTTCTGGAGGCGGATGATCTGGCCGATTTTCAGCCGGAGTGGGTGGAGCCGGTGAGCACGACGTATCACGGCTGGACGGTATGGGAGATGCCGCCGAACGGCCAGGGGATTGCGGCGCTCTCCATGCTGAACATCATGGAGCGGTTCCCTATCGCGGCGTGGGGACACAACAGCCAGAAGGCGCTGCACGTGGAGATCGAAGCGCAGAAGCTGGCGTATGCGGACCTGCAGCATTACATCGGCGATCCGAAGGCTTCGCACATCCCGGTGGAGCAGTTGATCTCGAAGGAGCTTGCAGCGAAACGGGCAGCGGAGATTACCGATCGCGCGCAGTGCCATCCGGTGCCGTCGGACTTAACGAAGCAGCTTGCGCGGCTGGCCAGCGACACGACGTACCTTGCCGTGGTGGATCATGAGGGCAACGAGGTCTCGCTGATCCAGAGCAACGCGGGCGCGTTTGGCAGCGGGCTGGTGGCGCCCGGAACAGGCTTCGTGCTGCAGAACCGCGGCGGCGGATTCACGTTGAAGCCGGGGCAGCCGAACACGCTGCGACCGCGGACGCGACCGCTGCACACGATCATTCCGGGCTTCATGCAGCAGGGCGATCGCCGGATCGCCTTCGGCATCATGGGCGGCTTCAACCAGGCGCAGGCGCATGCGCAATTTGTCTCTAATGTTGCGGACTTCCACATGAATATTCAAGCAGCACTTGAAGGTGCGCGCTTCCGCCGGATGGAGTT
Organism: uncultured Acidobacteriaceae bacterium; assembly: GCA_963790555.1. Classification (GTDB taxonomy): domain Bacteria; phylum Acidobacteriota; class Terriglobia; order Terriglobales; family Acidobacteriaceae; genus KBS-83. Next base: position 96,808 of record CAWBPB010000008.1, read on the forward strand.
TTCCGGCTGTGACGTGCGGATGGAGAACGGCGTTGCGCCGGATGTGATCGACGGACTGCGCAAGCAGGGCCACGAGATCACGGTGGAACTGCGCTATTCGCAGACCATGGGACGGGGAAATGCGGTGGAGCACCACGAAGCTACCGGCGTGAACTACGGCGCGACCGATCCGCGCGCGGATGGTGAGGCGGTGCCGGAGCAGATGCCTTTCTAAGTCTGCTTTGTAAGCGCGGCCTGGCCGGTGTGGAAGGCCGCGTGATTGGTGCGGCCGATCAGGACCGCGAGGCGATTGCGCGTCGGTTCTTTCTCAAAGTCTTCCTTGGACACCGCAGTGTGCTTTTCGAGCCACTGCGCGGGCGTGTACTTTTCGAATGCAGCGGTGAGCCGGGCGTTTACCTCGGTCCATGCTTCCTTGATCTGAGCCGGGAGACAGAGGGTCGGGCACCGAGCGATCGGGATTGTCGATATAGACCGCGTCGAGCTCGGGATGCAGGCGCTCCCCTATGCCGAGCAGGGGAAACATGCGGTCGTGGATGGCGGTGAGATGACCGACGAGATAGAGCAGGCGGTTTTTCCCCGGCGCGACCTGCTTCTGGAGCTGTTCGCCGGTAAGCGGCTCGATGGCGGTGCTGAAGCGGCTGACGACCTGCTTCCAGGAGTTTAGTGCGGTACGTGCGAACAATTCATCGCTGGTCATTTCGATTGGCCTCTGGTTGACATCCATCACGTTCGTTCGATGGATGTCGAAGGATTGCCGATGCGAAATGTTTTTGCGATCTAGTGCACAGGATGAGCAGAGGCCATCGCGTCTGCGGCGGATTCCGGCTTTCCCTTGTCTTTCCCCCATGTCTTGTAGAGGCCGAGGTAGGCGTAGTTCTCTGTCTGGCCGGCGATGGAGTGGCCGTAGGCGAAGAGCAGTTGCAGACCGGGTGATTTGAAGTGGTAGTAGCCACCTGCATCGATCATGGTGGAGGCTTCGGTCTGCGCGGCGGCGAAGCCTTCGCGCGCATGGGAGAAGACTTCGGCTGACAATTCGAGCTTCTTGCTGACGACGCGTTTTACGAGGAATCCGCCGTAAGGGAAATTTCGATATCCGGTCTGCGGGACGACGGTGTATCCGGCGCCGCCATCGAGGCTCCACGGGCCAATATCTTTTGCCACCCAGAGCGGCAGCTTGTACCAGGCTTTGCCGACGCCGAGGCCGCGAGAGTAGCTGCCCGTGGGAATTTCAAACATGGTGAAGGAGCCGATCTGCGGCCGGTGCTTTGTCTGCCTGATGAAGCCGTACTTGATGCCGAGCTCCATGTCGGTAAGTCCGTAGGCGCTGGGGCCCTGACCGCCGGGAGCGTAGATGGGATTGTTCGAGGGGATGACCGCGCCGAAGGGCAGGATGGCATGGAGCTGGATGTTGGGAACAGCGCCCCAGTTGAACTCGAATGCGGGAGCAACGGGGTCAAGCTCCGCCGGAGTGCCATCGACCGTACCGAAGATGTAGGCCTCGTAATGACCGTAATCGACGGGAGTGGGGTCGTCGGTCTGGAAGGGCGGACCGGCCTGCGCCCAGAGCCCGAATGCCGGAGAAGACGAGGATGAGCAGGAAGAGGCGCATGCGCTTCCATGTTGCACCTTCCGGCGAGCGCGGTTGTGAACTTTATGCTGCGGCGGCGGGACGCTGGAGCCTGGCGAGCTCGCTGCGCATGCGGATGCGCGCGGAGAACAATGTGCGCTCGACCTGCTGGCGCGGAACTTCGAGCAGGGCAGCGACGCGGTCGGCGTCGTAGCCTTCGACATCGCGGAGCAGGAAGACCATCCGCTCGTTGGCGGGCAGCTCGCGTAGCGCCTCTTCCATATCAGTGCGCTTGATGTTGCGGCCGCCGAGAGTAAGGCCGGGTTCGGCTTCCGCGGGTGGCGCCTGCTCGTCCACCGGCATGCGCTCCCGCAGCTCACTCACCAGCGAGCAATCCACGCAGTTGCCGTCCGGCTCCTCGGCCTGGCGGAAGGCACGAATAAAGGCGCTCTGGGTGACCTCGTCCGCTTCGATTTCATTGCCCATCATGTAATAGGCCACGGCATAGGCGCGGTGCTTGTGGGTTTCGTAGACGTCGCGCTGCCGGTGCTCGAGCGAACGCTCGGCCATCTGGCACTGCACAACCCGGCACGATCTGTGGGGAGAAAATTCCTCGTCAAAGTTCAACAGACATGCCCTCGATCAATGGGGAACAGCCTGCGCCCCGTTTGGATCTCTATAAACACGCGAACGAGTCCTGCAGGTAGAATGGCCGTCCATAGCACTTCCGTCAAGCACCCATGTGGAATCAGCGGGATAGAGCGGACCACCTGTAACACATCCGTGCAGCCGAGAGTAACGCTATCCCGCTCCGAACGTTACGGAAGTGCTTGTGGATTCCGCTATGATCAATCCGGTTCCAAAAGAGAACAACCAGAAAGGTATGGAACGCATTCCCGTATATGGCCCCCCCGACCATCCTCGTTGTCGATGATGACGCGTCGATACGCACCATCATCTCCGCCATGCTGGAGCCGGCGGGTTACGAGCCGGTGCTGGCCAGCTCGGCGGAAGAGGCAATTACACGGCTCGACGATGGACTGAAGCCAAGATTGATTCTTTCCGATATTGTGATGACGGGCATGACCGGGCTGGCACTGCTGGACCATGTGCGCGAGCGGCATGCGGAGACCCCGATCGTGATGATCAGCGGGGTCAGCGACCTGGCGGTAGCCATCGGGACGCTGCGCAATGGGGCCTACGATTACCTGCTGAAGCCGTTTGAACGCGATCAGTTGCTGGGAACCGTACTGCGGGCTATGGAATACCGTGCGCTGGTGGAGCAGAACACTTTGTATCGAACACACTCTGGAAGAGCTGGTGGTAGCCCGCACCGAGATGCTGAACAGCGCCATCGGCGATCTGGAACGCTCCTACGACATCACGCTGGAGGCGCTGGGCGACGCGCTCGATCTGAAAGACACCGAGACGGAGGGCCACTCGCGCCGGGTGACGGCGTATACCATCGCGCTGGCCCGTGCCATGCAACTGCCGCCGCAGGAGATCCGAACCATCGCCCGAGGCGCGTTTCTGCACGATGTGGGAAAGATGGCGATTCCGGACGCGATCCTGCTGAAGCCCGGACGCCTGACCCGTGACGAGCAGAGCACCATGCGCGAGCACTGCGCGCGGGGCTACCAGATGCTGCGCAAGATCCCTTACCTGCGTGAAGCGTCGGAGATTGTGTACAGCCACCAGGAGCACTTTGATGGCGGCGGCTACCCGCGCGCGCTGCGTGGAGAGGAGATTCCGCTGGGAGCGCGAATCTTCGCCGTTGCCGATGCTCTGGATGCCATCACATCCGACCGGCCGTACCGGAGCGGAACCAGCTTCGCTACAGCACGCAGAGAGATTCGCAAAAATGCAGGGACGCAGTTCGATCCGAAGGTAGTGGACATATTCCTGCAGATGCCTGACCGCGTGTGGGAGGACTTGCGCGCGGAGATTCAGGGTGAGGCGCAAAAGTTCAATCCATTTTCGCTCGGCGCGGTGAAACATCTGCTGCCGCGCAAGGATGCTGGTGCGCCAAAGACCGGCATCCTAAAGACTATGCCCGAGACAAAGAAATCCGCCGCACTGGATGCCGATGCGTTGAAGTCGGCAGTTGCCAAACTGCCCGGCTGGCGCGTGGAACAAGGCGTACTCACGCGCACCTTCAGCTTTCCGAACTTCGTTGAGGCGCTGGCGTTTGTGCAGTCGCTGGGCGTGGAAGCGGAGCAGGAGCAGCACCATCCGGATCTCGATATCCGCTACAGCAAGGTGAAGGTGGCGCTGGTCACGCACGATGCCGGCGGCATCACCGCCAAGGACGTCGCCATGGCGCAGACGGCCGACGGTCTGGCTACGCCACTGAACGGCCGGTGAGCAGAGCGCATTGATTGGGTGAAAGCGGCCCGAGCGATATCGGGATGTACCATGGGCCGCAATGAAACTCACGGCCGCGATCCTTTCTCTTCTGCTGACAGCAGCCTGCTCTTTGCCGCTTACAGCCGAGAACCCGGAAACTGTCTGGCGCCTTGGCACATTTCGACCGGTCATCTGCCGAGTTTGCCGGCGGATCGCCGGACCAGCCCGTTGCCTTTGTCATTGGTCAGAGCGTGGCGGGGAGAGACTGGTACGCCAATGCGGCCGCCTTCTTCCCTTCCCGCAAGCCAGACCCGGCGTCCGCGCCACGCGCCATACAATTTTCGCTCGGCAGCAAACCGGCGGATGCATATCGCCTTCGCGTTTCGCTGCTGATCGAGCATTCGAGCGTGCCTGCGCTACAGGTTGCCATCAATGGCCATGCCGGAGTTTTTTACCTGCATCCGAAGCTGGATTACAGCATGGGCGATACGACGGCGGCATATTTCCCTGCATACTCCCACGCGACGGTTGAAGCTGATTTTCCTGGCAGCTATCTGCGCGCAGGCGCAAACACAATCGCGCTGCAGGCTGTTGCCACAGAAGACAAAGGCGTGCCCGATGCCGGGTTCGTCTACGATGCCGTGGAGCTTGACCGCATTCCACATTTTGCTGCCGCCGCAACTGCGATTGTGGAGCCGACCATCTTCTATAAAAAGCAGGGACAGTTGCTTTCTGAACAGGTGGACGTCTTTGTCCGCTACAGCGGGCATCCGCGCGCCGGCGAGATAGATCTGGCAATAGCGGGTAAGCACAACCGTCGTCCTCTTCGTGCCGGATCTGATTTTGGGGAAGAGCGCGTTTCGCTCGACGTACCGGAATTCCAGGCAGGTACTCCTGCCGAAATGACAGTGAAACTCGACGGCCGGACAGAGCATTTTGCCGAGACGCTACAGCCGCAGAAGAAGTGGACGCTGTTTCTCGTCCCGCATGTGCATCTCGACGTGGGGTATTCCGATTACCAGGCGAAGGTATCTGCGATCCAGAGCCGAATACTGGACGAAGCGATGGACCTGACGGCGAAGCATCCGGAGTTCCGCTTCAGCACGGATGGTGAATGGAACCTGGAGCAATATCTCAAAACGAGAACGCCTGAGGAGCAACAGCGTGTCGTCCGGGCCATCCAGCATGAGCAGCTTTACGTCCCTGCGCAGACAGCCAACCTGCTCACCGGCTTCCCTACCGCTGAAACGCTGATCCGATCTCTTTACCCCAGTGCTAACTTCAGCCGGCTGCATGGAACGCCGTTCAATTATGCGAACATCACGGATGTTCCGTCGTATTCGTGGTCGTATGCGTCGATTCTGGCTTCGGCCGGTATTCCCTATTTCATTGCCGCGAGCAACAACGACCGCGCGCCTGTGCTGTTGCAAGGGCACCTGAATGAAAACTCGCCGATGTACTGGGAAGGGCCGGACGGCAAGAAGGTACTGCTGTGGTATTCGCGACATTACATGCAGATGCAGTTTCTTTTTGGCTTGCCTCCACTGACTGAGACCGGCGAAGAGATGCTCCCGTTATTTCTGCAGATGTACCAGCATCCGAGTTACCACGCGGATGCAGCTATCCTGTTTGGCACGCAGGTGGAAAATACAGACCTGTTTCCACAGCAGGCGGAGATCGCGAACCAATGGAATGCGCTTCATGCGTATCCTCGGCTGGAATATTCCGGATTCCATGATGCCCTGCAGAATATTGCGAAGGCAGTTTGGCGACAGCGTCCCGACAATACGCGGGGATGGCGGTCCCTATTGGGAAGATGGCATCGGCTCGGATGCCTTCTATGCCGCGATGGAACGCGAGAATGAAAGCCGAGCGCCTTCTGCGGAAAAGCTGGCCACCATCAGCTCGCTGGTTAACCCGCGGCTTGCGGTAGACCAGGACGCGCTCCACCGCATGTGGGCCAACATGGTCCTGATGGATGAGCATACCTGGACCTCCTGGAACAGCGTTTCCGATTCGGACAGCAACGAGGCAATGGAGCAACTGAAGGTCAAGGACTCCCGCGCGATCACCGCGAATGCTCTGCGCGATCATCTGCTACGAAGCAGCATGGCGAGCGTTGCGGACTCGATTGCCGCCGGGGTGGGTAGCGTTATCGTGTACAACCCGCTTAACTGGAAACGAGATGGGCTGGTCAGCATGGACCTGGACAATGGCTTTGAGATTGCAGACCGCGCAACGCAGCAGGCTGTTCCGTATTCAGTGGCTCACGCCGGTAGCAACTTTCGCAGAGTGCAGTTTGTGGCGACGGACGTGCCCGGTATGGGATACAAGGTCTATGAATTGCGTGCGGCGAAGGAGCACGCTTCTGCCGTGCAGACCCTTAGCACAACAATGCTCGAAAGCCCCTACTACCGTGTGGACCTTGATCCGTCCACAGGCGCGGTGCGCAGTATCTATGATAAGCAGCTCCAGAAAGAGCTGGTAAATCAGAGCAGTCCATATCGCTTTGGCCAGTATCTCTACGTGAGCGGAGGAGACAAGGAGCCCAACAGCATCCTGCAATATCGCGTCGTTTCTCCGAAACCTGAACTACAGGTTCACGCAGCAGAGAAAGGACGGCTGATTTCGGTCGAACGTACCCCATATGGCTGGTGCGCGCGGATGGAGAGCTCGGCTGAGAATACTCCGACGATCAGCAGCGAGATACGGCTCTACGAGAAAACGAAGAAGATCGAGTTTGTCGAAGATATCTCGAAGAAAGAGGTGTTGACAAAAGAAGCTGTCTATTTTGCGTTTCCTTTTGCCATGGAGCATCCTCAGTTCCAGTACGAGATACAGAACGGTGTGGTTGACCCGGCGAAAGATATGTATCCGGGCGCCGGCCATGAATGGTTCTCCGTGCAACACTGGGTTGCCGTGCAGCAGGACGGGGTCTCGGGCACTGTGATGCCGCTGGATACGCCGCTTATGACGCTCGGCGATATCAATCGAGGGGCATGGCCCGCGGAGTTCGGCCAGCGAAGCGGCACCATCTTTTCCTATGCCATGAACAACTACTGGCATACAAACTATCGCGCGGCGCAGGGTGGTCACTTCCGGTTTCGCTACGTGGTCACGAGTGCTACTTCTACAGATCCTGCCGCTTTGAGCCACATGGGCTGGGAAGAGGTTACGCCGCTCGAAGAGGACGAAATCCGGTCGCAGGACAAAGCGCTCGACCTGCCGCGCCCACTGGATGGCAAACAGGCCAGCTTCATGACGGTAGATGATCCCGATCTATTGCTCGAAACCTGGAAACCGGCAGAGGACGGCGATGGCACGGTCGTTCGCTTCCTTGACCTGGGCGGAAAGCCCCGCACTGTGACTGTATCGACGCCACTTCTGGCTCTGGACAAAGCGACGGAGGCAGATGCGGTCGAGCGGAACCAGAAGTCTCTCCCGCTGCAGGGGTCACATGGGTTTCAGTTTGATGTGCATCCGCATGAGATTGTCACTGTACGCCTGACCGGCAAGCAGGTGCTTTCGGCGCCCACTGAATAGCGATGCGGTCTGCGTAGTCCCAGAAGGATCAAGGATATCTCCGCACTTCATCGCTGGAATTCTTGACCACCGCGGCTCATTCTCTATTTTTGCGCGGAGGAAGGCCGTGAAAACAGCACCGGCTCCTGCGCCACGATTCCCTTCCCCTCCTGAAGGGTAATCGCCTGGTTCGGCTTGACGCCCGCAAACGATTCGCGTTTCCCGCTCGGCCATACGATCTCTACGCTTACTACCTTTCCCTCCGACGGCTTGCCTAGTCCAAAGGTGAGAGGCAGCTCGCTTTGGGATAGATAGCTGGATCCTGACTTCACCATCTGAAACAGCCGCGTGCCATTCGGCATCCGCACGGTTATTTTCGCGCCTATGCCGTCGCGGTTGGACTTCACGCCAATCGTTTTCACGCGAAGCATGTCGTTCTGATTCGCGTTGTCGTTACGAAGTAGACGCGCAGGCCCGTTGGAAGGCGTGATCAAAAGATCGAGATCGCCATCATTGTCATAGTCGAGATATGCCGCCCCGCGCGCGACCACCGGTTCGCGCAAAGCCGCACCAACCTTGCTGGACACATCCTCAAAGCGTCCGCGGCCCCGGTTCCGGAAGAGCAGCGGGGGTTCGGCGTAGCTAAGGGAGGGCTGGGTCACACGAACATCATCCGCCACGTGTCCGTTAGCCGCGAAGATATCCGGCAGGCCGTCCAGATCGTAATCGAAGAAGAATGCACTGAAGGTTAGAGATTTCGCAGACGGACCACTGATGCCCGATGCATCTGAGTTATCTGTAAAAAGACCTGAACCATCGTTGTGATAGAGCGCGATGCTCTCGTTGGCGAAGTTTCCGATAACCAGTCCCTGCCTGCCGGATAGGTCGTAGTCCGCGGCATCGGTACCCATGCCCGCGCGCGCCTTTCCTGCATCGCTGAACGCCACACCGGCGGCGAAGGCGCTTTCCGTAAATGTGCCGTTGTGGTTATTGTGGTAAAGCTTGTTCGGCTGCGTGTCGTTCGCGACGAATAGATCTATCCACCCATCGTCGTCATAGTCGAGCAGTGCCACACCGAGAGATTTGCTCGACGGATCGAATAGGCCGGCCTTCTTCGTTACATCTTCAAAGACACCGTGTCCCAGATTATGGAAGAGGGTTGAGCTTTGACCTTTGTATAGCTCCGGCGTGCAATATGACTTGTTCTTGCCGTCAAGCGTGCAGTACTGATCGGACGCCTCCGACCAATCGACATAGTGCGAGACGAACAAATCCAGCTTCCCGTCGTTGTCATAGTCAAACCAGACCGCGCCGGTTGAAAATCCGGCATCCTTCACATGCGCCTTTGCGGTCACATCCGCGAAGCGTCCTCCTCCGAGATTCCGAAAAAGATAATTGCCGCCAAGAGCCGTGATATAGATATCATCCCGGCCGTCGTTGTCGAAGTCCCCGACCGCGCAGCCCAGGCCGTACATCTCTTTCGCGAGCCCGGAGGCACGGGTGACGTCGGTGAAGGTCCCATCGTGGTTGTTGTGATAGAGAGCCGGAGTGGAAATAGATACCTTGTGCTCCGGCCAGTCCATCGAGTTGACGAACAGGATGTCCTGCCATCCGTCGCCGTCGTAGTCGATCGCACAGACTCCGCTGCCCATCGTCTCAGGGAGATACTTTTTCCCGAATGCGCCGTTGTTATGGCGAAAGTGAATGCCGGCAGCCTGCGTCACGTCGACAAATCGGATTGGACCGGACGGACGAGTGGCTGGCGACGGAGCAGACGCGTTGTTCGAGGTCAGTTTCGTCGAAGCAGGCGCCGGCTTCGATGCTTCCTGCGGTTGGGATTGCCGCGGTTGGGACTGCCTGCAAGCCACCATTCCGCAACATATGAATAACGAGAGACCACAGACAATCGAATTTCTAAAACACATCCAGTTTGATCCTCGGAGCGGTCGCTATTTTCACTGTGCGAGCGCAGGCGCAGATACGGCAGTTCCATCAGGCGAGCGCCGCGAGCCCCACCACATTTCGATGAGCATCGCTATCGGGCCTACTACGAACAGCGCATATAGGGGCGCATAGATGCTTTGATCCAACCGCATCACCATCTCGACGGCTGCCACAAGAAAGGCGACGACGCATTGCCCCCATCTCGAATGTACGGTTGTCTTCGGGTCCGTGATCATGAAGAAGATGAAGAGCTGATACTCAGGCCCCGTAACAGGAGATATCTCTGATTGCCACGGATCACCGTACAATCCACGAACGGATGAGTGCGAAGGCGAGAAACGAGAGGACATATGTGGCGCAGATATGGAATCGCTTCAGCCGCCAGATGATCGCCGATCCCAGCAGCCAGATCACGAGCATCGCCCAGAGATTGTTGCCCCACTGAATGCTGAGCGAGGCCACAGACTCAGACGCGAGAAACAGCATGACGCAAATTCCGAAATTCGATGGATTCCAGATATGACGGTGCTTCACGCGCAGCACGTACTTAGAAGTAATGGCAATCACAGAGCACAACGCGTATGGCCAGAATGCTGGCGAGCGAAGAAGGATGCCGACGCTGATGCCCGTAATATAGGCGCTGGCCAGATGAGGCCATTTGCCAACCACAATGCGGCCCAGGATGAGCTCCGCCGCGATGGCGCTGCCAATCGCCAGCAAGGTCCTGGTATAGCTTTCCAAAATGCCGAAGGAGAAATTTCCAGCGAGTAGAATCAGGGTGATGAAGATTGGCGGAACGAAGCGGTTCTCAAGAGTGAACATGCGCCGCCACTTGCGTGCAGAAGGGCCGGCCGGCAGGGGTGGCATTGTCATTGTCTGCTGGCTCATAAGGGTTCCTTTACCTTGTACAGCTTCCCGGGAACTATCCCTTGCAGCGTCTGGATTTTACCAGAGGGCCAGCGGACCTCGGCGCTTGTAATCGCCGGATGCTTGCCCAGTCCGAAGTGAAGGCGACGATCGTTCTGCGCGGCAAAACCACTTCCGCCGGAAACCTGCTGTATCTGCTTCTGTCCGTTCCATTCCAGCGTTACCTGAGCGCCGATCGCGCTTCGGTTGCTCGTCGTCCCTTCCAGCTGGAACTCGACCCATTTATTCTCCGGAGTAACCGTATTCTTGTACAACAACAGCGGTCCGCGCTGATTTGCAACGATGACATCCAAGACTCCCCGATTCCATAGGTCAGCCAGCGCTACAGAGCGGCCATCATGCGTGTCGGTCACTCCGACGGACTGCGCGACATCGACAAACTTGCCAGCGCCGTCATTCAGCCAGACATGCTTCTGCTGATACCCGGACAGGCTGCGGCCATCCATCGATGGCCAGTCTTTTGCATCGCCAATGATGGTTGAATTTCCACCTGCGACCTTGGAGAAGTCGTACCAGTAGTTACGCCTTCGATCCAACGACACATAACCGTTTGTCAGAAATAGATCGAGCGCGCCATCATTATTCAAATCGCCGAATTGGGCACCAAAACTCCACCCACCTAGCTCGACGCCCATATCTCGTGCTAGGTTGGTGTATTCAATATGTTGTCCCTTTGTTCCTTCTTTGGGCACCCACAGATTGTTGCCCTGGATCAGCACTCCATCTTCGGAAATATTCGAGACATATACAGAATATTTTCCCTGGTTAAAGATATCTCCGAAGGCTACGTTCATTCCGCTTTTTGGAGCGAAGCCTACACCGGTAGCCCTGCCCGCCTCATGGAAGTGGCCGCCATCGTTGAGATACAACTCAGATACTCCATAATCGTTCGCAATAAAGAGATCCGGATGACCGGTCCCGCGAAGATCGGCGGCTGCCGCTGCCAAGGCCCATCGCCTGCTGGTGATGCCTACCTTCGCGCTGACCTCTTCGAACTTGCCATTCCCCAGGTTGTGAAATAGATACTTTCGGCCGCCGTTATCGGCATATTCAAAGCTATCCGGCATCATTCTTGTCGTGGTCAGATGCCATAAGTCGACATTTTCCGGATAATAGCCACCTACGAATAAATCCAGCAGACCGTCACCGTCGTAGTCAAACCACACCGCCGTGTTCGCATTGATCCATGGCGGAAAGGCTGCTACATCCACGCGGTGAAAACCGTGGCCCTGATCATTGTGATAGAGCTCCGGCTTTCCCCACTTGATCAAGAACAGGTCTTCGTAGCCATCATTATCGTAGTCTCCCCAGACCGCGCCCATGGATACGCCCGTTCCTGATTGATTTACATCGCCTACCCCTAGCTCTTCCGCGACGTCCTTGAACGTGCCATCGTGCATATTCCGATAGAGGTGGTTATGGCTGCCGATGGCACTGTTGGTCACGTAGAGATCCGGCCATCCGTCGCGGTCGAAATCTACGACAGAGACGGAAGCGCCCATGGAGGCCACTTCCGGCATGATGTGCGCCAGTTTCGCGTCGAGCACCGGCGCCTGATGCACGAAGTCGATTCCCGCCGCGTGCGAGACCTCTTCTAAATGGAACCCATGCCGCGCCAGCGACTCTTTCGTATCCAGTTCTGTTTTCGAAGCTCCGGCGCGCCTGGCGGAAAGATGCCGCACTACGAGAGGGGTTGCGATCAGACAAAGAAAGATGATCGTCAGGATGGTTTGCAATACAGGTCTGCGTTTCATTGCGCAGCTCCGTTTCGCAAAGCATCTCGAAATGGCTCTGCATTTATATAGCGCGTCTGATATGTCTCCCAGTCCTGGGCATGATGCCGATACTCCCAGTCATCTTCGAGCCGGGTTGGCGCTGCCGAGTCGTAATCTCTTCGTGCGTGATAGGGATAGGGCAACACAGTCTGCGAGTCCGCGGTGTTGTAGTCTCCGTCTTTAATCCAACCATCTCCCGCGATGACAAAATCGCGTACCCAGCCGGCAGGCGGCGGCCCCGGATCGGCGAAACGCAACGCCATCTCATCGCCGGCATTCATGATGACGTAGCGATCATCGGCATGCGCCAGCAGCTCACGCACATCTCCAAAGCGCGTATAGAAGCCGGGCAGATCGCGCCAGATCGGGGACGTGCTCGCGAGATGATCGTAGTCGGGTATCTCGGGCGACGATGCGTTGGCCTGATGAATCACGGAGAAGCCGCGGTAATGCAGATCGGCGAAGCTCGGCGCCAGCCGCTGAATCTTCATCGGCGTCCGCGGCAGCCCCTGCGCCCACTCGATGGAATCCCAGTAAACTTCCAGATTTGTCCTGAGCCGCAGACGGTGCGGCATGCCCGGGTGGAACAATCCAGTGAGATCGATGAGGCAGATTTTCTTGCGCCCGGCCGGGAATCCGAGGTTTGAATTCGCGATGCGCCATCCGCCGTGGCCATCGGGTACTTCCAGGCTTAGCCACTCTGGACGCGGATGCTTGCCCTGGCTCATCGCCACGTTTACCGACGAGTCCGACGGATGCAGCCAGCCCTGCGCGATGAGCCAGAGCGGCCCATTTTCCGGTATGCGGTCGCCAAGATCGATCTCGACAAAGTGATCACGCGTCACTCCCTGATATTGTCCGCGCCCAAAGCTATCCAGATAGTTGCCGTCCAGCTTGCGCACAATCGCGGTTACATCCTGACCGGTATCGTCCACAGCGCGAGCAATCGGCTGCGGCGGACCGACTGCGGTAACCGCCAGTTTGACAGGAGGAACATCGTATCGCTCGTCGGTGAATATCTCCGTGCCCGCAGGATGATCCACTGCCATGAGCGAGAGTGAGTCGTAGAAATAGGTTTCCCAAAGCTCGCCGGTGATGCGGAGATCGTAAAATCCATCGCGCGCCTTTAGTTGATCGCCGCCGATTT
>CAWBPB010000009.1:0-221438 GCA_963790555.1 uncultured Acidobacteriaceae bacterium
TCTTTGCTTCTTATGAGAAGATCAACCAGGTTCAGCAGGCGAACCAGGGAGTTGTCTCCACGTTGACGCCGGCAATGGAAACCGGCGACTTCTCATTCCTGACCGGCAGCCAGCAGCTGATAGATCCGTACACAGGGTTAGCCTATCCCAACAATCAAATTCCTGCTTCTGAGCTGCAAACTCCAGCCGCACAGATTGCGAAGAAGATCAGCAGTATATTGCTCCCCCCAATCTTTCGGGCGGCACGAACAATTTGAACGTGAATTACCCGAACAATCTTTTCATCAACCAGACGCTGGACCGCATTGATGAAAATATCGGCGATCGCATTCGCATCTTCGTCCGATACCACTGGCAGAATCTGAGTATTGTAGGCGGCGACCCATTTCCGACGGATGCATCCTATGGACCAACCAATACCAGAAATTTAGCTGTCGGGTATACCCACACCATTACATCTAATCTGATCAACGATTTTCGCATCGGTCTTAACACCGTCAGCTCGAACAACCTGAATTACTTCGCCGTGAACAACTTGACAGATGCAGGAACGAAGTTAGGTATCCCGGGATTCACGTCGGATTCGATCTACAAAAACCCCGGAATCCCTTCTATTAATTTTGATACCTACCATGAGGCGGGTAATGACGCATCGAACTGGTACCAAGACGACCGCACTATAGACGGTTACGACCAGGTGAGCTGGAGCCACGGCAAACATACCATTATGGCTGGCGTCGAATTGCGTCGGCTCACGATTGGGCGCCAGGCTACCAACGACCCTCGCGGATCATTCACGTTCTCCGGCGCCGCGCCCACCGACGCGGGCAATACCAGCACAGGTTATGGCGCGGCGGATTTTATTCTTGGCCTCGCCCAAAGTTCACAGACTCCCATCCTTCCAGTGAAGGGATCGATTGGAGAGTGGCGCGACGGCTTCTTTGTTCTGGACAACTGGCAGCCATTCAGCAAATTGACCGTGAACTATGGGTTGCGTTACGAATTGCCGACAGTTCCGTACAGCCTGAACGGCTATGCGCGCATTTTGAATGCTAATGAGACGGCGCTGATTCCTGCCTCGAACGCCACCGTCGCTGCTGACTTTAAGCCGACGCCCGGTTTCAAGTTCAATGGTCCGAATCACAATAACTGGGCTCCGCGCGTCGGGTTTGCGTACCGAGCTACGGATCACACGACGCTTCGTGGTGGATTCGGAATTTATTACAACGCAAATCAGCTCAACACATACACGTTGACGACCCAGAACTATCCCCTCTCCGCATCTGTGAATTACTTCACAACTGCCGGAAATCTGCTTTCGTTGTCCGATCCAACGCCCGGTGCGGGATCCGGCTCTCCCCAAGCGGGGATTCCCGGTACCTATGTAAGCGCGGTAACCATGGGCCCATATCTGCCCACCCAAACGCTGTACCAGTGGAATCTTTCCGCGGGGCAGGAGCTTTGGAGAGGTGCGGGTGCCGAGCTGCAGTATTTGGGGTCACATGCGATCCATCTGGATCGGGATTTCTATGACAACCAGCCGCAACCATCGACGGACAAGGATATCAACAGCCGCAGGCCCAACCAGCTTTTCGGGACAATACGGCGCATTCAGAATGACGAATATTCGCACTACAACGGCCTAACGGCGATCCTTCGTCAACGGGCTAGCCACGGACTATCGGCCATGCTCAGCTATACCTGGAGCCACGATCTGGATATCACAGATAATTCGAACGGCGCCAGCACGACCATGGACCAATACAATATCGGTCTGGATTACGGCGATTCCAACTGGGATATCCGCAATCGTTTTGTAGGTACCGCAACTTATGAGTTGCCGGCCATTCCCCACGCCAATGCTATCGTGAGGCAGGCGCTTGGAGGGTGGCAGGCGAACACCATTGTCACGCTTCAATCGGGTGAGCCGTTTAATGTGAATCTAGGCTTCGATCAGGCGAATGTTGGCCTGCCGAGAGGCAATGTCCAGCGACCCAACTGGATTCACAAGGCAAGCTCGCACTGCAGCCTGCACGATTACATCAAGAATGGCGGCTACAATAACGGCGGGACATCGTGTATCGACGCCACGGCCTTCGCGATTCCGGCACTGGGCACCTATGGCACATCACGACGGAATTCGATCCACGGCCCTGGATATAGCAATGTCAACTTCTCGCTGTTCAAGAGCTTCGATATCTGGGAGAACTTGAAGTTCCAGTTTCGCGCGGAGGCTGGGAATCTCTTTAACCATCCTAGCGCCGGCAATCCTAATTCGGAGATTGAGCAGGGCTTCGACCCGAACAACCCGGTGGCAACGAGCAATTTCGGTACGGTGACAACCACCAGCACCTTCTATACCCCACGTTCCATTCAGCTTGCAGGAAAGATCGTCTTCTGAGGTTATGTTGCTGCGGAGAGGCTCGCATCGGGCCTCTGAGTTCACTCGTGCTTTTTTCGCTGAAGTAAGTCATTAAATTCGGCACGCGGCATTTTGAGCTTCTCCGGATGAGCGTCGATCCACTTTGCCAGAGCGTCATATTTGGCCGGGGTCCACCCTCCCTCAAACTCGCCGCCATTCTTTCCCGATTGGTTCAGCTCGAAATTGAATGCGTCTTCCAAATTCGTGAATTCGGCAGAACTGATGGCCGCTTCTGCCAGAATTGCAGGAATAAAGATCACTCCATCCGTCTTGGCGAGCACCAGGTCTCCGGGCAGCACTACGGCCCGTCCAATTCGCACAGGAGCGTTCATCGCCGTCAATGTCATATCAGCCCATGCAGACGGATCATAGCCCCGGTAGAATCCATTCAAATTGGCGATTTCGCGATTCTCTTCCTGATCTCGGATCCCTCCATCGAAGACGAACCCCGCATGTGTATGCGCCGCGATGCCGCTGCCTAGGTTGGAGCCGATCAAGGTTCCTTCTACAATTTTGCCGAAGCCATCGGCGACATAGACGTCTCCCGGCTGCAGTTGTTCAATGGGCCAACTGTTGTTATCTCCTTGTCGTTTCTCGGCTTCGCCCTCAGCTTTTATAGCCTTGGCCATATCCGGCCGCGATGGCATATATTGCGCAGTGAAAGCTCGTCCGGCAAATGGTTTGTCGATGTGGAGAGCTTTCCAGCCTCCATCGAATTGGCAACGATAGCCTTGCGTTTGCAGGTAGTCCCACACGTCTTCGATTGAGACATCCAGGGCTCTCTTAAGCAGGCTGTCGGGGATCTTTGGACGCCCATCCGCGAACCGCTCGCCTTTCCATTGCGACGTGTAGAACATGATTTGTTCTTTCGTAGTCGTAACCTGAGAAAAGGCTGATACGGGAACTGCCATGCTGCAGGTAAGCAGGATGATCGGCAAGAGGCGCTTCATTCATTCTTCTCCGTTATGCTGCGATACAGCTCGCCCTGGTCTCTAATGTTTGACTGCGATGGCCGAGATCTCGATTTTTGCTCCGCCAATCAGGCCTGCAACCTGGACTGTAGCGCGGGCTGGCTTGGGATCCGGCATCAGTTTCTTGTATACCTCGTTCATTTTCTCGACATCATTCAGGTCGGTGACATAGACCGTTACAGAGACGATATCGGTCATCTCAAAGCCTGCTTCCTTCACGACCTTTCGGACAGCGGCAATAGCATTTGTGGTCTGCAAGGTGATGTCCGTACCGGTAACTTTGCCATGGGCATCGGGCCCCTGTTGGCCTGCGACATAAAGCGTATTCCCTGAAACATAGCCGTCGCTGAAAGGCATGCCCTGGGTAAATCCGATAGCCTTGTGCTGAGCGAGGCCACTGGCTGACATGCAAAGGGCGAGCACTCCGGCTAGCCATGTGGACCGTACTATCGCTCGTGAGGATGCGTTCATATTGAGTCTCCTGCTGGTTGGAAATAAATGAGTGTTCTCGTCTTCTAATAATAAGGTCAGCCTGTGTCTCTTACTGGCTGCGGAGATCCAGATTATGCACCGAGTCTCTATACCTTGCGACTCCGGGCACGTACCTGTCAGCGTATGCCTTAAACTCGAAACGTATGAACGATGAAAAGCAGCCAGTCCGCGTTGGACTGATCGGTTACGGATATGCCGGAAGAACATTTCATGCCCCGCTGATTCGATCTGTACCGGGACTATTGCTAACACACGTTGGATCGGCCAAGCCCGATCTGGTGCAGGCGGAACTGCCCGGCTCCGCCGTTTGTAGTGCGAAAGATCTGGCCGCGCATCCCGATATTGATCTGATCGTGATTGCGAGTCCCAATGACAGCCACTTTCCCTTGGCTGCGGCCGCACTGAGCGCCGGCAAGCACGTCGTGCTTGATAAGCCATTTACCGTAACGCTGGAGGAGGCACGCAACCTCCGGAAGCTGGCAGAGCAACATGGCAGGCTCCTTTCCGTCTTTCACAATCGGCGATGGGATAGTGAAATCCTGGCAACGAAGGCAATTCTCGACTCGGGAGTGCTGGGCGAGGTGTCCCACTATGAGTGCCATATGGATAGGTTTCGGCCGATCGTGCGCCAACGGTGGCGCGAGGAACCGGGACCTGGAGCCGGCCTGTGGTTCGACCTGGGGCCACACATGATAGATCAAGCTCTCTATCTGTTTGGACTGCCCACTTCTGTGAGCGCCAGTTTTGGCATACTCCGCAAAGGTGGAAAGACGGACGATTGGGCGCACGTTCAACTCGCGTATGAAGCCGATCGATTACGGGTCATCCTTCACTCGTCGCTTCTCGTTTCAGGTGGGGGCCCGCGATCGACGCTGCATGGCACGCGGGCGAGTTGGGTGAAATTCGGAGCCGATGTGCAGGAACCACAGTTGGTATCAGGCATGCTCCCGGATGATCCTGCATTCGGCATCGACCCACTTCCTGGCGTTGTGATTTACGGAGACACTGGCAGGCGGGAGGAGATCGCTGCGCCGAAGGGCGACCAGAGGCAATACTATCTCGACATCCGCGACGCAATTCAAGATCGGCGAGCGCCGATCATCACAGCCAGGGACGCCGTAGCGGTCATGGCGGTTCTTGAGACTTCCATCAGATCGGGTGCGGAGGGACGGGTGTTGCCGTTGCCCCTGACGCCGGAGGAAGTTGCTGAATGGAACAAAAACACGCCCTCGGTAATCGCTCCGCCAAACAATCCCAGAGTGTGATGCATGGCAGGCCGCGCTTTAAGTCGTAGTCGAGCTGGTGACTAGCGACTATACGTTCGCGAAGCGATGTGTGATCGCATCCTGGGTGATGATTGCTAGAGTGCCATGCAGCGGCACTTCGAATGGGCGTATGTCCCGTAAGTCTCGCATCGATATTCGGGTTAACCGGCCGTCAGAGGCAGCCCAAAGGTACCCGAAGTGTTGCGCGAGAGCGGCCACGTCACCCGAGATCCATGTGTCGCCTGCGAGCCGCAAATGCGAGCCATGCAGTTTCCACAGTTCTAGACGGCTGCCGGCGCCCTGCGGACGCGATGTGAAGACGGCTGGTTCTGAGGGATGGGCGAGCAATGCTCTTATTGGCGTAGTTGTCTGGACGTTTCCAAGCAGATGAACCCCAGCTTTGTTTTCGGGGACCGTGCGAATCTCATAGACGGAGAGCGATGCAGTCGGCGCGTTCGCTGCAATGATGTATCTGCCATCTGCCGTCCACGCGGGAGCTAGGGGAGCTAGACCGTTTGTTGTCTCCCAGCGTGTGAGCACTTCGATTCCAGCGGGGGAAGGCCGCAAAAGCGTCATGCGCCGGCTGCCGGGATCGGTGCCCACTGCAAAGAGCCCATGTGGCGAGAAGGTCAGCCCGTGCGGAGTTGGCAACGCTACGGTCTGCAAGTTCGTCGCGTGTCCCGTCTCCTTGCGGGTAATCGCGACGGAATCAGGGACGCCGTCATCACCAAGAGAAAAGGCGTTCCACGCGCCGCCGGTAGAAGCAGAAACGAGCAGATGCCGGCCGCAGGACGCAACAGCGATTGAGCGCGGGCCGGTCGAAGAGAGCGCCATCGGCGTCTGCGAGAGAAGGCGTAGCGGATGAATACCAGAGTGGAGTGCATAGGTTTCAATAACGCCACGCGGCAGATTCTGCCATTGGTTGCAGTCTCGTGCTACGTACAACATCGGGAGTACAGGATGGGTGGCAAAAGCTGCGAACGCATCGATGGCAGTGCTTCCCAGGAGTTCACAATCCTCTGCTGTCAGCGCAAAGGTGTGCACATGCCCGCTCTGCGATGAGCGAGTAGCCAGGTGCAGCACAGCCCGTTCGGCGCGCCCGTACGATGCAGCGCGCAAAAACGCGGGACTCATGGCTGCCGTCGCTGCAGCTCCCGCAATAAAGGCCCTCCGGCTCACGCGAGATGGCAACGACGCAGTAATCCCCCTCACCTGTTCCGAGATCGACTTTTTGTTACTATCCTCCACCGTTGCAACTCCCTATGCTGGACGGATACTCATGGCATGGTGGAACACATTGTTTGGATCGTACGTCTGCTTCACTTTCTGTAGATATTCATAGAGGCCGTCGCGACCATAAAACAGCTCTGGCCAATACGGAATAGCGAAGCATATCTACGTCAGCGTAGTTCATGTAGCACCCCTCATACGCATCGCCCCAGGGCGTTCCCTGATGGTGGGCGTCGACATGTTCCCCGGTATAGATGGAGGTGTAGAACGCGTCGAGTTCATGCAAGTGTTGTGCATCCTCTGCCGGATCAAACCAATAACATTGCCATTGCAGCTTCATGACGGAGCTACGTTGCGCAATGGCGGTTTCGGCGGCGAGCTGCGGCCGATTTACCGCTCCGCCATAAGAATCGATGGAGATAACGGAAGAGCGGGCGGTGATGCTGTCGCCCGAATAGAAGCGATAGATGGCCCGGGCCTCCGCGGGAACGAAACCGCGTTTCATGTAGGCAGACTTGTACTTGGCGCGCGCTCCATCGCTTCCGCCGCGGTCGGAGATGGCTGCTTCCAGCCACGGTATACGCACGGGTTTATACGTCGCCGACGCAGGCTGATGCGTTGCCGTTTTTTGCAGCAGAGTTTCCAAACTCGTGACGCGGCGAGGAGATAAGGTCGGGATGAAATCTGTCGAACCTTGCCAGGAACTCGCGCAAAACCGAGAGGTCATCCACCTTCCCGTCTGGCTGGCAGAATTGGATGTGCATAGCGAGCCAGCCATCGTGGCGCCGCGGCCCCACGCCAAGAAGCGCAAAGAGGCCCCACGTGTCCGGATCGCGTCCACGTGTGGTCCAGTAGTCTCCGTAGGTCGTCAGCAGGGCAGCGAACTGGTCCTCACTCATCGTCTCCCAGGGGAAATGCAGACCGACCTCCACCACTTCGCGGGGAGCAACCGGCAGATGTTTGAAGCGGAAGCTGGTGATGATCCCAAAGCCGGCTCCTCCAGCGCCACGGCAGGCACGCAATAGGTCCGGATCGTTCTTTTCGTCCACGCGGCGTTCCGCCACCCGGCCCGACGCATCCACGGTTAAGATGTCGACGGCCGTTAACCAGTCTGAGGAGAGCCCCTGCAGCCGTGAGAGCAGGCCGTAACCTCCACCGGAGATATGACCGCCCGCACCCACGGAATAACAACTGCCGGCCGGCAGCGTGAGGTCATACCTCTTGTACAGGGATTGATAGACATCTCCCAGCACGGCGCCAGGTGCTATGCAGTATTCGCCGGTTGACGAATCCAGGTCCACGGAGTTCAGCAGCGACAGATCGATCAGGACTCCGCCCGGATTGTTCGCCGTGAAGTTCTCATAGCAGTGTCCGCCGGAGCGCACCGTGGGTCGTACGCCGTCATGCACGGCATTCTGCAGGGCTTGCCGGACTTCTGCCGGCGTCGCACAAATCAGGATGCGCGCCGGCGCCATAGATGCATTTTCTGGAAACCGCAGGTTGTGTCCGCGCAGCAAGGATTGATAGCGCGGATCCTGCCGATTTACCGAGACATCCATACTCACCCCGGTCACAGGGGGTGGAGGGTTTGAAGCATACCCAACCATCGCCCAGGCAATTAGACAGCAGCGGTTACATACTTTCTACTTCAGTGGACTGGTGCAGGGAATGGGTTGCTCCCTTTCGATCTTTCTATCATCACGCGTGTTCAAGGTAGTCCAATGACCGGCTATCCGGTAATCGCTCGTTGCCGGTCCATCCCACACGTCCGAACTGATCCCATTCAGGTCATAGACTACCCTGCCCGCGCGCACAGTCAGCTGACATACAAGTTTGCGTTCGCCATCCTTGCGCTGGTTGTACATGTCCACAAAGCCGAACTTTCCGCGCTCAATGCTGAAAGCAGCGACATCCGCAGGCGCGCCGACCGAGAGATTGCCGAGCTCCTCATGACGGATCTCGTGAGCCGGAGCTGACGTCATCTCCTCGAAGACCTGCGGCACGGTCTGGCCGAGCACCAGCATTTTGTCAGCAACATTCAGGATGTCTTTCATTCCTGCATTCATGCTGGAGATGTGCAGATCCGTCGAGATGGAATCGGGTTGGAACCCATCCTTCATAAGGGGTACGGCGACCGACCAGTTAAAACTGCCGCCGCCGTGGCCCACATCGAAGTAGATACCCCGTTTTCGTCCGACCACCATAGCCTGACTTGGCCCCAGCGTCTGCGAATCCTGCTCTCCGCGTAACCCGGAGTACATATGTGTGTAGATGTCGCCAGGCCGCAAGAATCTGAGACAACAATGTGAGCAGCGGGCGCTCAGTCCCATTCGCACCGAAGTCGATCATGATTGGACGGTTGGCAATGTTTCCCGCGATCACAGCCTGTTCAAACGGCTTCCAGCCGTGGCCGGAATAGTGCGCGCTCTTGATCCCTACCAGCACGTTCGGATATTTCATGAGCATGGCCGCGGTCGCACGCCCGTCCATATCGTCATTGTTGTTTTCGTAAAGTGGACCGCGCATGCCCGAACCGACGATGTTGAGAAAAGCCAGCACCCGCGTGTCCGAACGGTCGATAATCCGTTGCTTGAAATCTTCGAAGTTGCGCCATCCGGAACTGCCCGCATCCACCACCGTTGTGACGCCGTTGCGAAAGGTGAATCCGTCGGGGTAGAGGCTGTTGTCACCCGCGTAGGAGCCTTTCTCTCCTGTGCCGGCATAGGCGTGCACGTGGATATCAACAAGGCCGGGTGTGACATAGAGCCCTTTCAGGCTAATGGTCTTGATCGTATCTGGCGATGGAATGTGCGGTGCAACCTCGACGATCTTGCCATTCTTGATGGCGATATCCATGATGCCGTCGCGATGATTTTTAGGATCGAGAACGCGTCCGCCGGAGAGCACAAGGTCATATTTGTGCTGGCTCATCGGAAGCGATGAAAGCGGCGGCAGGATGGGAAACCGCGGAGGTGGAGGAAACTGCGGCGGAGCCGCGGGGAATTGCGGAGGTGGAGCAGTGGTCTGCGCAGGCGCGGTACCAATGCAGAGTATGCTTCCAAATACGAGCAATGCGATACGTAGGGTGACCCGGGCGACCAATGGCATGGAGAATCCTTGATATTTTACAAGCCTGTAATTCGCAGGCACTAAGGCTGACACAGTTCTAGGGCCGGCAGCAGAACAGGGCATCTGCAGTTTATCCGCATTTTTTCTAGGCTATTTGCCCTAGAACAGAGTAGGTCTGGCGCGAAACGTGCCTTGCTCCTAGCATGTGAGAACACTCGTCCACGGAGTTCGAAGTGAGTCATGCAGCCCTGCGGGCGCTCAAACAACAAGAGAAGAGAGCATTGAATCGTCATCGGTCGTGGTTTCGCGTGCGCTATCTGCTGGCCTTCTGGCTCTTCGTGCTCAGTGGCGTCGCATTTCTGGATCGCACCAATATATCCATCGCCGGGCTTCAAATCAGCCGGGAGTATGGTCTGGGCAACCAGAAGCTCGGCTGGGTTTTCAGCGCATTTCTGCTCGGCTACGCCATCTTCCAGGTACCGGCGGGATGGCTGGCGACGCGATGGGGTCCGCGGCGTGCGCTGGCACTGGGGGCGATCTGGTGGGGTCTGACGACTGCATGCACCGCCGCGCTGCCCTCGACGATCGCTTATGCGATGAGCTGGCTTATCAGCATACGCTTTCTGCTGGGTGCGGGCGAGGCGATCGTCTATCCGGCGGCCAATCAGTTCGTAGCGCAATGGGTGCCCTTTCGCGAGCGCGGATTTATCAACGGCTTGATCTTTGCCGGTGTCGGCGCAGGCAGCGGGCTGACACCGCCGCTGCTCAACTGGCTGATAACCCACTATGGCTGGAGAGCCGCTTTCTGGTTCAGCGCCGGGATTGGCATTGTGGTCGGAGTCGCATGGTGGTTCATGGCGCGCGATCTGCCGGAAGAGCATCCATCCGTCTCAGATGAAGAGCTGGCTGAGAGTCGCGATGTGCCCGTTCGTCAGATAAGCAGACGAGAAGCTGCCGTAAAGGCGGAGGGGGCCCCTGCAAGAAGGCGCATATCTGGGCTGAAGTTCTTTCAAAGACGCGATCTGCTGGCGCTTATGCTGGGCTACTTCAGCTTCGGCTATATTGCCTGGATATTTTTCAGTTGGTTTTTTCTCTATATGGCGCAGGTACGCGGGCTCGACCTGAAGGCGAGCGCAGTCTTCGCGATGCTGCCTTTCCTTTCCATGACAGTCTGCTGTCTGGCTGGCGGCGCGCTCAGTGATTGGATCGCGAGCCGCTGGGGACTGCGCGCGGGCCGCTGCGGACTGGCCGCGTTCGCGCTGGCATTGACCGCAGTCTTCCTGGTCCTTGGCTCACAGGCGCACAGCGCAGTAGCGGCCGGCGTGATTCTTGCCGCGGGAGCAGGTGCGTTATACCTGTCGCAGAGCTCCTTCTGGTCGGTATCGGTGGACCTTGCCGGGCGATCGTCCGGTCTGTTTTCCAGCATCGTCAACATGGGCGGCCAGATTGGCGGCGCCGTCACCGCCTCACTTACGCCATGGATTGCCCAACGGGCAGGCTGGACCAGTTCATTCGGATTGGCAGCGTTCTTCGCTGTTGCGGCGGCGGTGTGCTGGCTCTTCGTCCATCCGGAACAGCCACTGCAGCTTGAACCCAGTCCGGGTGATGGTGTCTGACGCATATGGTTTTATCGGCACAGGATCTGAGGTTTTTCCAGAGTTGGCCGGCCCGAATGCTGGCGATCGCACTTATTGCCACGCTAGCTGGAGCTCTCCTGCGTCTGCGCTTGCGGAAGCGCATGCAACACGTCAAGGGAAGTATGGGCATTGTGCTCGAGGAGCGGAACCGCATTGCACAGGAGTGCCATGACACCTTGATGGCCGGATTCTCTGCAATCTCATGGCAGTTGGAAGCAACCATGAACCTCTTTCGAGATAGCGAAGAGGCACAGAGTCCGGCCGCAAAGTCCTGCGAACTGGCCCGAAGCATGGTGTTGCTGTGTCAAGCGGAGGCGCGAAGGATCATCTATGACCTGCGTGAGACCGAGGAAGTTACGAGCTCCTTGTCAAAGGCATTGCGCCGCATGCTGGAAGAGAACCATCACGAAGAAAAATGCGTACTGCATTTTGAGATGGATGGAGACGAAGTCTCATTGCCCCCAGGCTCCGTGCATCACCTGGCGCGGATCGCGCAGGAAGCTGTGCGCAATGCATTGCGGCATGCCGTCGCCGAGACGGTTCGTATTCGGCTGATTTATGAAGCGGATGCCCTGCACTTATTGATCCGCGACAACGGCCGCGGCTTTCATGTTGACGAGGCTGCAGCAAGGACAGGTCATTTCGGAATCGCGGTGATGCAGGAGCGCGCGCGCAAGGTGGGCGGCACATTTCGACTGCACAGCGACGACTTCGGTACCGAAGTAGAAGTCACCGTTCCATTTGATGGGATCTACCTGAGCCGCAATTCCAATCGAAACCTGAAAGAAGAAGAGGTAGTGCAATGGATCGGCCTGTAGACAGCATTACTGTCCTTTTGGTTGAGGACCACTTTTTGGCGCGTATTGCTTTGCGCTCCGTGCTTGCCGGCCACTCCCAGATCTGCGTGATCGGAGAAGCAGCCGACGGCGAGCAGGGACTCACGATGTATCGTGCGCTGCGTCCCGATGTGATGCTGCTGGACCTGCGTCTGCCCGGCACGAGCGGATTCGAAGTGTTAACTCGCGTACGGCGCGAGTTCGCCGATGCGCGGGTCGTCGTATTGTCGAATTATCAGGGAAGCGAGGACGTGTACCGCGCAGTGCGCAGCGGAGCGGCAGGCTATCTCACCAAAGATGCAAGCGGTCAGGAACTGATCGACGCGATCATCACAGTTCACAGGGATCTTCGATATCTTCCGCGCACCGCACTGGACAGGTTGGCAGAACGCACTTCCGTTACCGACCTTACACCGCGTGAGACCGAGGTGCTCACTTGCATCACCCAGGGCCGCTCTAATCGAGAGATTGCGGAACATCTACACATCTCGGAAAAGACCGTGCGGATTCACGTCAGCGCTGTTCTGGAAAAGATGGGAGCACGCGACCGGACGCAGGCAACCATCTTCGCCTTGCAACGCGGGCTCGTTCATCTGGAATAGGTCGCATGTCCTAGGCCAATTCACGCTTTCTGCCCGATGACAAGTCCGAGTCTGTGTTCTGCAATAGGCGAGCGCAATTGTGCGTGCATTGTCGCGCCGGACGGCTTAAGCTTTTTCGCAGCGAGCCTCTGATGCAAAGGGAAGGAGATGGGCAAATGACCAAACGCAGTATGCGGCTTCTCCTTTCCATCTGCGTTGTGGGAATAGCCGGTACGATTGGCATCGCCAGTTGGGCCGATATGCCAACCACCGCCGCCGATTACACGGCGCATCCACAGCAGATGGTGGATGCCTATCGTCATGTCGAGGCAGCGTCGGTCTCCGATGCCATCGAACAGTTGCTTCACGAGAAGCGATATATGTCGCATCGCATGCAGGCTATCTTTCCTACAAAGTTCGCTGGTACGGCCGTCACCGTATTTCTGAAGCCCGAAGAGAATCATGATCCTGGTGCGCTCACCGGGATGCTGAAGGCAATCGACAGTGGTGGCGATGGTTCCGTCTACGTGATGGCAGTGCAGGGAGGCGCAGACATTGCCGGAATGGGTGGCCTGATGGGGACAGCCATGGCGGCGCGCGGTTATGCTGGTGCCGTTGTGGACGGCGGCGTGCGTGACATTCCGCAGTTGAAGCGGATCCAGTTTCCGGTTTATGCGCTCGGCCCGGTGCCCTCAACTTCTGTTGGGCACTATCGCTTCGCGGGAGCAGACATTCCGATCGAGTGCGACGGAGTCGAGGTCGATCCTGGGGATATCATCGTCGCTGACCAGGATGGAGTCGTAGTGGTTCCGAAGGCACATGCCGTGGACGTCCTGATAAAAGCGCAGGCGCTGGATAACTCCGAACACTCCATGTATCCGTTTATCGAGAAATACCGTTCGATCGTTGAAGCGGTTCAGAAATTCGGAAGGATCTGAGTCTCTTACCCAGAGTGAGCGAACATCGGCGGCATGCACGCTCTTCTATCGAAGCGAAGGAGTATGCCGATGGCTGGTGAGAAAAAGTCCGCATTATCGCGTCGGAGATTTCTGGGCTGCGGACCCGCTGCAGCGCTTGCCGCTGCCGTGCCATTCCACGCGTCTGCGGCAACAACACCGCCGGCAGGTGAGGACTACTACGCAAAACTAGGTGTGCAGCCCATCATCAACGCGGCCGGCACTTACACATACCTGACCGCGGCTGTGATGCCTCCTTCCGTCCGCCGGGCGGTCGAACAGGCGGCACACCATCCAGTGCGCCTCAAGGATCTGCAGCAGGCTTCGGGGGAATATCTGGCCCGCAAACTTCGTTGTGAGGCGGCGCTTGTCAGCTCTGGAGCGTCAGCCGCTCTTACGCTGGCTACGGCCGCCTGCATCGCGAAAGCCAACGGACTGCCGCCTGAGGCCATTCCCGGCAAGGTTGCCGGGCACAAAAACCAGGTCGTGGTGCAGAAGGCGCACCGCTACGAGTACGACCATGCCATGCAACTCTGCAATGTCGTGATCAAGGAGGTCGTCAACGTCGGAGACTACCGCGCCGCACTCAACGATCAGACAGTGATGACAAATTTCTTCAATGCGGCAGAGGGCGGCGAGATCGGCCGTGAAGAGTGGCTTAGGGTTGCACATGAACACGGAGTGCCCTGCCACCTGGACGCTGCCGCGGACATGCCGCCGATCGAAAATCTGTGGAAGTACACCGGCATGGGCTTTGACCTCGTATCCTTCTCCGGTGGCAAAGGCATTCGCGGTCCTCAGAATGCCGGACTTCTGCTGGGGCGTAAGGACCTCATCGACCTTGCTGTGTTGAATGACAATCCCAACAGTGATGCAGTTGGGCGCGGAATGAAAGTGGCGAAGGAACAGATCGTCGGCATGGTCGCGGCAGTCGACTGGTTGTTGGAGCAAAGCGATGCGCGCATGGAGGCGGAGTTTCTGCGACGCACCGCGGTTATTCAACAAGCTCTCAAATCAATTCCGTTTGTAAAGACCCGCATCTTTACGCCACCTATCGCGAATCATGTGCCGCATCTGCTCATCGATATCGATCCGGAGCGAGTTGGCATGACACCTTTGCAGGTGGCCGAGGAACTGCGCAACGGCACGCCATCGATTGAATTGAATCCGGCAACTGGGACCGACGGACGAGGTCTCACAGGAACTCCAAACTCCATCGTTCTCTCCACCTGGATGCTCCAGGATGGGGAAGAACACACGGTAGCAGCGAGGCTGCGCACTGTACTGACAAAGACGCGTGCATAAACCGACACACTTAGGAAAGCGAGGAAGGAACAATGGGAAAACAGACACGGCGGTCCATGCTGAAAGGCGCGGCAGTTGCGGCCGGCGTGGCGACCTTGGCGGCCGCAGATGCGGTCGCGCAGAAACCCGCAGCGCCCGAAAAGAAAAGTCTACGGACACGGTGCAAATCGGAAGCCGGGCGAGGCGCCGCCACTTTTCAATTCCGCAGTCTCCTACGGCAACCTCTTGTTTCTTGCCGGAGTCGGCTATCACAAACCTGGCACGATCCAGGAAGCAACCAAGGCCGTGCTGGACGAGATTGAGCAGAACCTCAAATCGGCAGGTTCATCCATGGACAAGGTGCTGAAGGTAAGTGTCTTTCTGAATGATTTGAAGGACTATGCGGGCATGAATGAGGCTTATAAAGGTCGTTTCGGCGATATGCCGGGGGTGCGAACCACGGTCGCCCCTGCGGGTGGCGTTCCTGGCAATTCACTCGTCGAGATCGACGTCATTGCTTATATCTGACGAGAAATTCCTCAGCTCTGCTTCGGACAATCTGAAGTAGACCTCATCTATCCAACTACAAAGCCTAAAGGAGATGCATGCCGCCGCTCAGCCAGTCAAATCAGATTACACGTCGCAGAATGTTACAGGCCTCGGGTGCGCTCTCGGCATTCGGCCTGACGACAACTGCGATTCCCCTGGCGGCTCTCCCTCTATCTTCTTCCAGCACAGAGGGCGTAAAGGCTCCGGCTGGTTTCCCGCAGCTGAATGGTCATGAAAAGCAGAATCTATTCACCGAGATCGGCGTGCGCCCCATTCTGAATGCGCGCGGCACTTACACGATCATCACGGGATCGTGCTCGCTGCCGGAAGTGAAGCGCGCAATGTACGAGGCGTCGTTCTACTTCGTGCAATTGGATGAGCTGATGGCCGCGGTGGGAAAGGAGATCGCCTCACTGATGGGCGCACCCAGCGCGATGGTGACGACTGGTTGCGAGGCCGCGATCGCACTGTCCACTCTGGCCTGTACGGCGGGCGCGGACATCGAAAAATGCCAGGCCCTCCCCTACGTTCGCGAGAAGACGAAGGTCATCATTCCAAAGCATTCCCGCAATCCTTACGACTTTGGCGTTCGCACAACCGGTGCGGAGGTTGTTGAGGTGGAAACGGCCGAACAACTGGAGGACTCGCTGACCGCGCAGGTGGCCATGGTCTATGTCATGTCGAGTCCCGCCGCGGCGAATGGCCCGTTGTCCATTGCAAACATCTGTCGCATCGCCAAGGCAAAGGGCACGCCAGTGTTTGTTGACGCAGCGGCGGAGGAGCCACTGGTGCCGAATATCCATATCCAGGCGGGGGCCTCGTTAGTGGGTTATTCAGGAGGCAAATGTATTCGCGGCCCGCAGGCGGCCGGCGTTCTGCTGGGCAACCCAGAACTGATCCAGGCCGCATGGTTTCAGGCCGCGCCTCATCACAACTACGGGCGAGGCTACAAGGTCGGTAAAGAAGAGATCATGGGAATGCTCGCTGCGGTGCGGCAGTGGTATAAGCGCGATCACGCAGCGGAATGGAAAGAATGGCAGAGCTGGCTGGATACGATTGCCAACCGGGTGAAGAGTCTTCCGTCGGTCACAACGGAGATACTGCAACCGGAGGACCTTTCCAATCGCAGTCCGGAACTGCGAGTGCATTGGGATGCCAATGCGCTGAAGATTACCGGCAGGGAATTGGAAGCGAAGCTCGATGCCGGAACGCCGCGCATTCTGATTGGCAATGCCACCGGCGTGAGGCCTGATCGCATGGCGAGCGCCATCACGATCATGCCGTACATGATGGCGCCTGGCGAGGCAGAGATCGTTGCTGACGCAATCTACGAAGGCCTGACCAAGCCCGGAAACTACCAGAACCCGGTGATTCCGCAGGGAGAGACCGCGCAACTGGCCGGCACCTGGATAGTCGTCATTGACTATTTGTGCGGCACCGGAATGCAACGCTTCGAGCTAAAGCAGAACGGCGGAGATATCAGCGGCATGTTACACGGCGAAATCTATACGGCTTCGCTGAGCGGAAAAGTCCAAGCCAATGAACTTACCCTGAAGGGCACCATGCAAACCAGCGGGTATGAGGTGCGATGGACCTTCCATGGCACAAGCACAGGTGACCGGATGGCTGGCACGGCGGATATGGGTGAATACGGCAGCGTGCCCTGGAAAGCCTATCGTCTATAGAAGCTGAGGCTTGGAATAGCGATCGAGTGCGGGCCATTTTCTTCAGGCTGACTTAGCGATCACTCACACGCCATAAAGTGCTCGAAGCCGCTCGTTATACCTCGCGCGTGCCTGGTTGTAGCTTTCACGCAGCTCGAAGCGGGGTTTCGCGGTAGCGCTTTCGTCGACGCGGGTACACCGGGCAGCGACCTCAGCAAAACTCTCCGGAGCGCCATTCGCGCGGGACAGGGCCACCATAGCCTGTATCGCGGCGCCGAGGCAGCCGGCTTCTTCTTCAGCCGGGACGTGAATTTCGACTCCGGATGCATCGGCCAGGAGCTGTCGCCATGCGGCGGAGCGAGCACCGCCGCCCGTCACCTGGACCACGTCGGCCTTTCTGCCGCGGAGAATCAGATCCAGCCCGTTGAGAATGCCGAAGCTCACGCCTTCCACGGCGGCGCGAATCAGATGGTTCGCCGTGAAGTTCGTGGCGGAGATCCCGACAAGGGAGGCTCGCGCCCGGGGCAGATCCGGAGTACGCTCTCCATTCAGAAACGGCAAAAAGGTCAGCCCATCGGCGCCGGGTTCTGTGCTGTTCAGAGCATCGTCAATCTCTGCAACGCTCTTCCCCAGCAGTTTTACTGTATCTGTCACAACGTTGGTGGCATTCATGGTGCAGATCAGTGGCAACCATCCACCCGAAGAGGAGCAGAAGGGGGCGACGCTGCCCATCTCGTCCTGAACCGGCTGTTTGCTGAACGAATATACGGTGGACGAGGTTCCCAGGCTTAGCGTCACGATGCCTTCATGCACGTTTCCCGTGCCGATTGCAGCCATCATGTTGTCGCCGCCGCCGGAGGAGACGATGCATGTTTCCGGCAGTCCCAGTTCGGCCGCAACCTCCGGCCGCAGCGTGCCGACGATGTCCTCGGGTCCGATCAGCTCTGGAAGTGCGGCGAAGAGATGGCCGGTGCCATCGTCAATGGCGTCGAGCACCTGCCGCTGCCAGGCGCGCGTGCGGATGTCGAAGAACGCCGTTCCGGAAGCATCGCCGGCTTCCGCACACAATCTTCCGGTGAGCCAGAAATTCAGATAATTGTGGGGCAGCAGGATGTGGCGTATGCGCGCAAAGTTTTGCGGCTCGTTCTCCTTGAGCCAAAGCAGTTTGGAGATGGTGTAGCCGGTCAGCGGAACGATGCCGAAACGGCGCAACCATTCAGCAGGTCCGCCGAACTGGTGTACAAGCTCCGCATTCTGTTTAGCGGTCTCCGTGTCGTTCCAGAGCTTTGCCGGACGGATGACTTCCAGGTTTTCGTCAAGGATGACAAGGCCATGCTGCTGGCCCGAGACGCCAAGGGCCTTCACTGCATTGCCGCCCGCAGATGCGAGGGCCTCTTTTACCGCGATGCGTAATGCATCGACCCACCACTGCGGCTCCTGCTCTCGCGCTCCAGTAGAGCGCTCGATGAGCGCGTGCCTGGCATAGCCGCGGCCAATCGGATTCCCCTGCCCATCCACCAGCAAGGCCTTTGTCCCCTGGGTGCCGCAATCAATGCCGAGATACATGACTTACCTGGGCGCAGTTTCGCGATGCGCTGGAACAGAAACAATGTGGGTATGCGGAGAAAGCAAGTAAGTTTCTTTCGTGTCGAGAATAAAATCTAGCACCGGTCCGGACCACGCGTCCAATTCCGGGCGCACTCATGGTTGAGCACGACCTCCTGCTGGAAGCCAGATGCGAAATTCTCCGCTGACGTGCAGAAGGCTCATCAGGTATAGCATGCCGTCGTAATAACTTCTTCATAAGGCATCTGTAACGGTTTCAAAGTGCGGCTACCGATCAGGGCGCGACCGTTCGAACGCGACGATCAATCCGCTGCGCGCCTTCTCTTGGGCAACACACGTCCATTCATTGGCGATTGCGTAAATCGGTGATAGCCTGCATGGCGTTGGAGCACCAGCGCAGCCGCTCCCCGGAGCCGGGTGAGATCGGACCGGGTGATGATCGATAACTCGGGCGGCTCGCCGGCCAGCAGATGGGAGGAGAGCTCCGCCTGGACGGTAGATGCAAAACCCGGCCAAGACAGCGTTACATCGCCGGTTGCGATGACCAGCTCCGGCGCGAGCGATGTGACGACGATCTGTAATCCTTTGCCGAAGTAGGTTGCCTGATGCTGCAGGGCAGCTGTCGCGAGCTTATCGCCCGTTTCCGCCATGTGAACGAGATCCGTGATCGTGATGGGAAGCTTGGAGCGGCTAATCTGGGCATAGTGCCGCAGAGTCGCGCGTGTCGAGGAGAACATCTCCCAGCATCCACGGCGTCCGCATCCGCAAACAGGGCCGTTCGGATCGAGAGAGATATGTCCGAACTCACCGGCCATGCCGGATTTGCCGGTGACCATCTGCCCATTCACCAGAATGGCAGCGCCGATGCCCTCCGATATGCTGACGAGCACGACATTGTGATAATTTCCGAGTCTGCCGGACCAGATCTCGTCGATCAGTGAGACGTTCGCTTCATTCTCCATCTCCACCTGGAGACCTGTACGGCGCTGCAGCACTTTTCGTAGATCAAAGCCACGCCACGCCAGATTTGGAGCAAGCAGCAGTTCCTGCCGCTCGGGGTCAACTCGGCCCGGCACACTCACGCCGATGCCTTCAAACTGTTTCCCGGGATGTCTGTGCGCGCAGACTCTGGATGGCGGCCAGGATGGCCTCGGTGGAGCGCGCCGGATCCGAGTGAACCGGAACCTGTTCCTGCATGAGCAGCCGGTTGTGAAGATCGAACGCAGCGACTAACGCCTGTGTGGGCCGCAGATCCACAGAAAGCACCAGCATGTCGCTGTTGAGCGACAGCATGGTAGGTCGGCGGCCGCGCGGCCGCAAAGCCGTCGAGCCTTCCACGATCCAGCCCTCGGCAAGCAACTGTTCGACAATTTGGGAGATCGTGCTTGGCTGCAGCCCGGATTTCCTGGCAAGCTCGACACGAGCGATCGGCTGGCTGGTTCGAATCAGCTCCAGAACAATATCGCGGTTGATATTTCTCGCCGTGCTGCTCGACGCGAGCCCCGAGGTCACAGACTCATCCTTCATTGCCTTTCGCCCCCGACGTGCTTCCGATGGCATTGCTTTCGGCAGAGAAGGCTCCTGTAACGAACGGTGCAGCACTCCTGTGGGACGACTGATCGCAGCACACTTAAATGCGGCTCCGGCCAGTTTAATCGATGGATCCTTCTCCTTCCGCCTCCATGCCGCGCTTCCTGAAGCGCAACCTTGTAACTTAGCTGTCTTCGGATAGCAGAGCGGCGGCTCGTTTCGATACCGAAGTTCCTGAATAAATCATGCGGCTTATCAGGTTTTCGAATTGCTCCTGCCTTCCCGAACGAGGTTCTGGGTCGAAGCCTTTCTTCTCTGTCCGTTCGGCAATTTGCTCGAGTGAGAGCGTGCCGTTGAGCATGGATTGCGCCTCCGGTTCCCGCCAGCCAGCGTAGCGCTCCGCCACGAGCTTCTCGTAACTGCCCTCCTCGATGATGCGTGTCGCTAACAGGAAAGCATGGGCACATAAGTCCACGGCGCCCACGTGCGCATGAATCAAATCGGCCGGCTCGAAGCTCTGGCGCCGCACTTTGGCATCGAAATTCAGCCCTCCTTTACCAAGGCCGCCCGCGCGGATCACGTGGTACATAGCCAGCGTGATGTCTTGGAGATCATTCGGGAACTGGTCCGTATCCCAGCCCAGGTGTGGATCGCCGCGGTTCATGTCCAGCGAGCCAAGGATGCCCAGCGCCGCGGCCGTTGCAATTTCGTGCTCGAAGCTGTGGCCGGCCAGCAAGGCGTGATTCGCTTCAATGTTTACGCGCACTTCGTCCTCGAGGTGGAAGCGTTTGAGAAACCCATACACCGTCGCGACGTCATAATCGTACTGATGTGCGGTGGGCTCCCGGGGCTTCGGTTCGATCAGAATCTGTCCCTCGAATCCGATCTTGTGCTTGTAGTCGACGACAAGGGTGAGAAAGCGGCCAAGTTGCTCAAGCTCATGCGCGAGATTCGTGTTCAGCAGCGTCTCATAGCCTTCGCGTCCGCCCCATAGGACATAATTGGCTCCTCCCAGAGCCTTGGTCGCATCCATGCAATGCTTGACGATGGTCGCGGACCAGGCAAATACCTCGGGGTCTGGATTTGTAGCTGCTCCGGCCATGAAGCGGGGATGAGTAAACAAATTCGCGGTGCCCCACAGCAGTCTGGTTCTCGACCGGCTCATCTTTTCGGCGAGATAGTCGACCATCGCATGAAAATTCGCGAGCGATTCGGCCAGTGTGCTGCCTTCAGGGGCGATGTCGCGATCGTGAAAGGTGAAGAACGGCAGATCCAGAACGCGGAAGAGCTCAAAGGCCGCATCGGCTTTTGAGCGTGCGGCCTTCATGGGGTCCTCGCCCTGCGTCATCCATGGACGATGGATGGTTGGCGCGCCGAAGGGATCGCTGCCGTTCATCACGAGACTGTGCCAGTACGCAACGGCGAAGCGCAGATGCTCCTCCAAGCGCTTGCCCATCACGATCTGGTCTGCGTCGTAATAGCGATACGCCAGCGGATTTTCGGAAGCCTCTCCCTCGTAGCGGACGGTCGCGAAATCGCTAAAAACGGTGTGCTGCACTCTCTGCCTCCAGTACAAGGCGCTCACAACCAAATTTGTTGCTGCTAAATCACCCGGCTCCTGAAGACACGCCGGACGGAGCTCCGTCACAGTCCCTGTCAACAATGGCCATATTTTTTACACATGCAAAATATGTCGCACGTATGACGCTTGTCAATCACGGCGAAGCCGGCAGGGTGACAGGCACCGCAGCCGACAAAGTTGACGTGAAAGTTCACGTTTACTTGGGAAAACGAGGATTTCTTCGGACGTACAGCAAGCGGTCTTCTCCATCACGCCCCGAGTATGGCCAATATTTTGTGACAAATAAAAAATCTGACATGGCATATTGACAACCGTTATATGCGACGCGTAAAAGGTGCCACGTTGATGCAATAAGCTTTTTTCTTGGCCATATCGGATGAAAGCGGTACTGATTCGCAAGGCGAAACAAATAAGTAAATGGTCGAAAGGCTGCCTCAATGGACCATCTGCAGATCTTCGGAACTGCGGAATCGGCCGGGCAGCGGCGAGGGCCGCGAGACGTTGAAGATTGATGAGCTTGGGGAGGTTCGAATGCAAATAGCGGTAGCAGTTCGCAGCCCGGAACAAGGCTGCACAGCCAGGAAATTCGTCGCTGCTAAGTTGTTCATCCTGATGGCAGCGTTGTTGCTCTGTATCCCCGCCGTGCATGCGCAGGTCACCGCCCAGATCACCGGCACCGTGCAGGACCCGTCCGGCGGAGTGATTCCCGGGGCGCAGGTCACCCTTGTCAACGAAGCCACGCATAGCACGCGCGTGGTGGAGACGAATAGCGGCGGAATCTATTCCTTCCCTGCGTTGCTGCCTTCCTCCTACTCGCTGAAGGTGGAGGCAAAGGGCTTCCAGCCAAAGCAGCTGGACAATATCGTGTTGCACGCAGGCGACCACCTTGCTGCGCCGCCCTTCAGTCTGACGGTGGGCAGCGCCACTCAGACGATGGAAGTACAGTCGGCTCCGCAGATCATCCCGGAAGAAAATGGCTCGCGCGCCGCGGTATTGTCGGCCAAAGATATTCAGAATCTTGCGCTGCAGGGTCGCGATACAACGGAGTTGCTGAAGGTGCTGCCCGGAGCGACGACGACATCCGGCGGCCTTACCCAGAACAATCCGTCATTCAGCGACCTCAACGTTTCCGCAAATGAAAGCGCAATTGGCGGAGGTATCAACCTGAATGGCGTCCCCAACCGGGGCGGTACTTCACTGCTCTCCGATGGAGTCAGTGTCATCGACCCAGGTGATATGGCGGGATCTCTCGGGATCATCAGCCCGGAGATGACGCAGGAGGTCAGCGTGCAGACCTCCAACTTCGGCGCCGATGCCCAGTACGGTCCGGTCGTCGTCAGCGCCATCAGCAAATCCGGAACCGCGAACTACCACGGCGAGGCGTACTTCGATGCGCGCAACGATATCCTGAACGCCAACGACTGGCAGGACAATCATCAGGGAATTCCGCGAGGAAACGCGCACTACTACTATCCAGGCGGCAATGCCGGAGGTCCGATCCCCTTCACGCACAAGAAGCTCTTCATCTGGGGCGGCTATGAGCGGTTCTTGCAGAACCAGGGCAACGCCAATGTGCTGAAGTCGTTTATCCCCAGCCCGGAGATGATGGCCGGAGACTTTACCTCCGACAATGCCGACAACCAGGCGCTATGCCCGGGTGGTTTTTCCGCGAAAACACAGGGGCAGTGGTGCAACGACCTTACCGGTACCGTTCTGCCGGACGGGACGACGGTGACGAATGGTCATATTCCAGCGCAGTTTCTGGATCCGGGAGCCAAGGCGATGGCGAGCTTCTGGCCGAAGGCGAATGCCAATCCGGCAACCACGCCGGGCGGCTTTAACTACTATCAGCCCGTCGATAACATCAACAATGGATGGGTCTATCGCCTGCGCGCCGATTACGACCTGAGCGATAAGTCGAAATTCTACATTTCGTATCAGCAGGCGTACAGCGCCCAACTCGCGCAGGGCAACGGCGCCCATATCTACTGGACTCCGGGGAACTCCATTCCATTCCCCGGCGGCGGAATATACGGATATGTCTATACCAAGAATATCGCCGGTCACTTCGTTCACGTGTTCAACGCAAGCACGACCAACGAGTTCATCGCCGCCTGGGGTTACGGCAATTTCCCCTTCGGTGTGCCGAATATCAGCGGCGCCTATAAGAGCACCCTTGGCTATCCTTCTGCGTATGGAACGGTATTCAATAGCGGCTCCGTCTTGATTCCTGCGTATTCCAGTGGTGGCACCAACACCTTCCCGGATTTTTCGCAAAACGATATCTTCGAAAATCCGAAAGGCACATATGAAGTCCGTAAGGAAGTGCCCTCATTCACAGATAACTTCACCAAGATCTGGGGCGCTCACACCGTCAAGATCGGCGCCTTTACTCAAAATACCGGCAATATTCAGAGCAATGACGGCACCAACACGAATGGCATTATCAACACCTTTGGACAAGGCATCAACCCATTCCTTGGCAGGCTAACCGGATCGCCAAATAATCCGGTAGCGAACTTCATCATGGGCAACGTGAGCAAGTATTCGGAGAATAGTTCAGCTCCGGTCAGCGACATGGCCTATCAGGTGCTGGCGTTTTATCTCGACGACTCATGGAGAGTGAACAACCGGCTAAGCATAGAGGCTGGAGTTCGGTTCGAGCATGTGGGCCACTGGTATGACCGCCAGGGCACCGGCATGGCAGTCTTCTTCCCGGACCGCGTGCTGTCTGACTACAACTCCGGCAAGATTGCTCCCGGCTACTACTGGCATGGCATCGATCCGGGTGTCCCGCTGAGCGGACAGCCAAATCGGCTTGCCTTCGCATCTCCGCTCCACGATTCGGCATGTCCTATGACGTCCTCGGCACCGGCAATACGATGCTCCGCGGCGGATGGGGCGCTTATCGGTTTGCCGGGCAGTACAACGACTATGCTGCTTCGCTGACCACGGCACAGAACGTGCAGAGCTATGCGTCGCCCAGCCAGCAAAGCGTACTGCTTTCACAGATCGGCCAGCTCGCTCCGGCAAAATGCGTAACTCCCCCCTGCGGTATCACCGGATCGCAGAATGGGCTCGACGCGACCGACTATGGGGTGCCGATAACCTACAGCTATAACCTTACGATCGACCAGAGGTTGAAGTGGAATACGCTGCTGGATGTTGCCTATGTCGGCAGCAGCAGCAGCCAGATCCTTGATAATGGCGAGACTATCGAAGGCAGCAACTTCACTGCCTTTGCCGATCAGAACAAGACGCCTGTGGGTGCCTTTTTCCAGCCCGATCCAGTAACAGGAGTCATAGTCCAACAACCCGGAAAACATATCGCAAAACACCGACGGCACAAAGACCGGCAACCAGGTGGCCGACTACAGGCCCTACGGCTACGCGTACGGCACGAACAGCGTCTACCAGGACAGAAGCGTAAGCTACACGAACTACAACGGCCTGCAGGTCGCATATCTGAAGTCGAACGGCA
Organism: uncultured Acidobacteriaceae bacterium; assembly: GCA_963790555.1. GTDB lineage: Bacteria > Acidobacteriota > Terriglobia > Terriglobales > Acidobacteriaceae > KBS-83. The sequence goes on from CAWBPB010000009.1 coordinate 25,116, forward strand.
GGTTGACCTATAACGTCAACTTCACCTGGTCAAAAACATTGGGGACGGGCCTTCAGGCGGATCCCTTTGTGCTTCGCCATAACTACGGAGTCGAGGCAATCGACCGCCCGTATGTGTTCAATGCCTCCTATACCTACCAGACGGGAAATATGAACCGCTTCAATCGCTTGGTAAATGGAGCCATTGGAGGCTGGACGATATCAGGTATCAGCACCTGGCAGGCGGGCCAGAACCTGCTGGCCTTACTGGGCAATGGAGTTCCGAACTTTGGACTCTCCGAGAGTTACCAGAACCTGCCGGCGAATGCCAGAGCGGCGGGTATCGGCAACGGCATCGGCGATCCGACATACTTCGGCACTGATGCGCCCATCGCGATCATGCCCGTGCTCACATGCAACCCGAATTCCGGACTTGCCAAATACCAGCGCGTGCAGTTGAAGTGCTTTGCGCCTCCCGCGGTGGGAACCAATGGCGGCCAGAACTATCCGTATATGAGCATGGGCTCCTATCTGGACAATGATCTGGCCCTCTATAAGTCTTTCCATGTGAAGAATGAGCAAACGGTGCAGTTCCGCATTTCCGCCTTTAACTGGCTGAACCATCCCTTACCGCAATTCAGCGGACAGAACCAGATCACGCTGCGCTATCTGGTCGACTATCCGACGAAAACGATCACGCTGAATACCAATTCAAGCGGCGGGACCGTCTCCAACTTTGGCTATATGGATACCAAGACCGCGGCACCGTACTCGCGCATTCTGGAGTTGAACGTCAAGTACAACTTCTGAGTGTCTCCTGCGCAAGGTGTGCTCGCTGCACACCTTGCGTTCTTTTCAGCAGAGGTGGTCTCCATCTCTAAGTCATGAGAATTCCGCAGAAACGAACATCGGATCAGGTGAAGAGATAGAATCCAGTTCAAGGCGCCTCTCCAGAGGAGGCGCAGGGCAATGAGAATTGCATGTAGCCATCGGGCAGCCGGCCTCCCGCCACGAACAAACCGTATGCTTTCCGGCGTGTTGCTCGCCGTATGCGCAACTGCTCCCGTCATCGCGCAGACACGGAGTCCACGAGCACGCCCATCGGTATTGCAGCAGCACTATGTGGCGGCGCAGAGATTCCAGTCTGCGCATGAGATGGATAAAGCAGCATATGAATACAAGGTCTTCCTTACCGATGCACTCGGTGAGCTGGCCATCCGGCGTGCCCAGGCCGGCCAATATGAAAAAGCTGCTGCAGATTTCGACGAAGCGCTGACCTTCGCCCCGCATTCAGGCGTACTTCAGCTTGAATATGCGCAGGCCGCATTGCAAAGTGGAGACCTGGCACACGCGAAGCTGCTCGCTGAGAAGGTAAGCGGCGAATCTCCGCAGAATGCGCGAGCGCACCTCATACTTGGACAGGTCCTGCTGAGGGAAAATATGAACCAGGAAGCACGCCGAGAGCTGGAGCGAGCCGTCGCTTTGGATTCGACGTTCGAAAACGGCTATGAGCTGGCTGTCGCCTGCCTCAACACAGGAGATCAACCATGTGCGGCGAATCTCTTTCACGAGATGACCTCTTCCTTCGGGGACACCGCACTGATCCACATGTACTTTGGGCAGGCGTATCTGAATTCCGATTTTCAGAGCAACGCAGTCCAGGAATTTCAGAAAGCGATTGCGAAGGACAGCAGGTTGCCCGGCGCACACTATTCGCTCGCAGCGGCCTATCTTGCGGCTGCGGGTGAGAGCAGGTTATCCGACGCCAAGGCGGAGTTGCGGAAGGAGATCGCGATCTCTCCAAAGGGAGCTATGCCGTATGCGGCACTAGGGCATCTCGAAGCAGGAGAGCAGCACTACAGCGAAGCAGAAACGTACCTGAAGCGTGCTGCTGAACTGGACGCAACCAATCCAGATACATTTCTGTATCTAGGCCAGCTTTATGCGGATATGAAGCGTCCCGCCGAAGCGCGAGACGGCCCTGCGGTCGTCGATTCGGCTGACGAACGATCTTTCACGCAATCACTTTCAGGTGCAGAAAGCACACTATCTGCTGGGAAGACTTCTCATGCAGTCGGGAGATAATGAGGAAGGCAAGAAAGAGCTCCAGACAGCGCAATCGCTGACCCTGCAAAATCTGGCGCGCGATCACGATCGACTCGCCGACTATCTCGACGATAACCCTGGAATGAGCGCCGGTGCGGGTGTTCCGTCCGCCCGGTCTGGGGGAATATCGGCACATCTTGATCCGAAATTAGCCACGCAGGCAGAGAGCTTTGAGAAGCAGATAGGGCCGGCAGTAGCCGATAGCTATAACAATCTGGGGGCGATCGCGGGCAGCAGCAGAGATTATGGCGTGGCGCTCGGTTATTTCGAGCGGGCGGCGGAGTGGAATCCGGCATTGGAAGGTCTGGATGAGAACTGGGGACGTGCTGCCTTCGCCGCGGGCGAGTTTCAGCAGGCTATCCCGCCCCTTCGACGATATCTTCAGCATCACCCTGAAAACAGGGACATGCGTTCCGCGCTGGGAATCAGTCTGTGTGCTGTCGGCGACTATGCAGGCGCCCGCGCTGTTCTGCAGCCGATCGCGGCAGATGCGACTACAGCGGATCAAGCAAAAATGGCGTATGCGGAAGCGCTGGTGAGGACAGGCGATATTCAAACCGGAGTGACGCTTCTGACCGCACTGGAACAGCGTGACGCAAGCTCCGCCGATGTGCATCGTGCTCTGGGTGAAGCCCTTGCGCTGGGCGATAATACACAGCGCGCAAGACAGGAACTGGAGCAGGCCATCCGGATGAATCCGGAAGATGCTCAGGCCTATGACGCGCTTGGCAGGCTGGAGTTGGCTGAGGGAAATGCAACCGCCGCTGTTGCCAGCCTGGAGTACGCAGTCAAGCTCGCAGCGCAGCGCAGCAATCTACATCACGATCTGGCCATCGCCTATCGGCAAGCGTCCCGCCCGGAAGACGCGGCGCGCGAGATGCAGCAATATGAAGCGCTACAGCACAGCAAAGCTGCCTCAGAGCGGTCAAATTCAATAGAGCGGAGTGGACGTGAAGTGAAAATTGGTATCGGCTATTTTTCCTGCATCGCGGCAGCGCTAATCCTTACCTCCTTTGCGCCACCATCTCTCGGCCAGCAGTACAAATATCCGTTTCTTGATCCGAAGCTGCCAGCGGAGAAGAGGATCGACAACATCCTCTCGCTGATGACGATCGACGAAAAGATCGACTGTCTTGGTGTGCAGACGAGTGTCCCGCGACTCGGAATCCCCAGCTACGGCGGCTCCGAAGGCATTCATGGTGTAGTTCAGCGCGGCGGCGGCAAGCTGCAACTGTCGCCAATTCCAACGACGCAGTTTCCGCAGCCGCCCGGAATGGGCGAGACCTGGGATCCGGATCTCGTTCGGCAGGCCGCTGCTGTGGAGGGGCATGAGGCGCGCTTCATCACCCAGACGCCGAAGTATGGCCGTCGCATCCTGATGCTGTGGGGTCCGCAGGCGGACCTGGCCCGCGACCCGCGATGGGGCCGCAGTGAAGAGGTCTATGGAGAGGATCCGATTCTTAACGGCACCATGGCTGCTTCTTTTGTCCGCGGGCTGCAAGGCGATGATCCCAGATACTGGCAGGCCGCTGCGTTGCTCAAGCACTTCCTGGCAAACAGTAATGAGGATGGCCGCACAAGTTCCTCCTCCAACTTCGATGAGCGGCTTTTCTGGGAATACTATTCGGTTCCTTTTCGCTTGGCCTTTCAGGATGCAGGCGCACGCGCGTTGATGGCCTCTTACAACGCATGGAACGGCACGCCCATGGCGATCAATCCTGTTCTGAAGAGCGTTGTCATCGATCAATGGCATGCCGATGTCGTCTCGAGCGATGGTGGTGCAGTCAAGGACCTTGTGACGCAGCGCCATCTATTTCCAACTCAGCAGCAGGCGGTCGTCGCCTGCCTCAAGGCTGGAATCAATCAGTTTCTCGACACATATAAGGATGAGACAAAGGCGGCGCTCAAGGACGGTTCTGTCACCGAGCAGGAGATCGATAATCTCCTGCGGCCGAAGTTCCGCATTACCATTCGCCTCGGACTGCTCGATCCGCCGACGATGGTTCCATATTCCAGCGTGAAGGACTCTCCCGAGCCTTGGAGTACTGAAGGTGACAGAGCTATCTCCAAAAAGATGGCGCTGGAATCGGTGGTGCTGCTGAAGAACGAAAATGATGTGTTGCCGTTAAGCAAATCAATCAAGTCGATTGCTGTGATTGGCCCGCTTGCGAACTCAGTGCATTGGGACTGGTATGGTGGCACGCCGCCCTATGCCATCACGCCGCTTGCGGGCATCCAGGCTGAAGCCGGCCCGGGCGTAACGGTTCACTATGCCGCCAGCGAACTGGGCAACGACGCTGTCAAGGCGGCGCGAGCCTCTGATGTTGCGGTTGTCGTCGTGGGTAATGACCCGACATGCGGGCCAGATATGGCTCATGACTGGGACAACGTGCATCATGATGGATCGACTCTGCCATGCACGGTCCCTAGCGATGGGCGCGAGGGCCGCGATCGCGAAAGCATCTCACTGGGACAGCAGGAACAGCTCATCAAGCAGGTATATTCCGTCAATCCGAAGACGATTGTCGTTCTCGTTTCGAGCTTTCCGTACGCAATCAATTGGACTCAGCAGCACGTGCCCGCTATTGTCCATATGACGCATGCCTCGCAGGATGAGGGTACAGCGATCGCCCATGTCTTGTTCGGTGACTACAATCCCGGCGGCCATCTGACCACAACCTGGCCTAAGTCACTGGATCAGTTGCCACCCATGATGGATTACAACATTCGCGACGGCCGCACATATATGTACTTCAAAGGTGAGCCGCTTTATCCATTCGGATATGGACTGAGCTATACGACCTTCGCCTATTCCAACCTGAAAACCAGTTCTCCCCGCCTGCAACAGGATGGCTCGTTCACGGTGAATGTGGATGTGAAGAACACGGGCCAGAGAGCCGGGGATGCCGTTGTACAGCTTTACGTGAAGCATCTTGGCTCGAAGGTGGAGCGGCCATCGGAGCAATTGCAGGGCTTTCAACGCGTAAGCCTGCAGCCGGGCGAGACAAAGACCGCAATCATTCCGCTTCGAGCTTCCAACCTGGCGTATTGGAATGAGAAGCGGCAGAAATTCGTGCTGGAGCCGGAGCCGATTGAACTGATGGTGGGGAATTCTTCCGCCGACATTCAGTTGAAGACCGATATTCAGGTGCAATAAAGATTGAATAACTACCTTGATCTTACCGGGCAGATAGCTGTGGTGATCGGCGGAACCTCCGGGCTCGGAAGGGCGATTGCGCTTGGCCTGGCGAACGCGGGCGCAGATATCGTTGCGTCCTCTCGATCGCAAGCCGCCGTCGAATCTGCCGCATCCGAGATCCGAGCCTGCGGCAGACGAACGCTGGTGATGACCTGTGATGTCACGGATCGGCAGTCTCTGCAGGCCCTCCACGACCGGGTTCTCGAAGAATTCGGCAACATTCACATCCTTATATATGCGGCCGGCATAACTCATAAGGTTCCAACCATGGACTGCTCCGAGAAGATCTGGAATCAGATCATGGACGTGAACCTGACCGGAGCGCTTCGCTCCTGCCAGATTTTTGCCAGGACCATGATCGCGAACGCCTACGGCCGCATCATTTCTATTGCGTCTCTATCCACATTTGTCGCTTTCCATGAAGTGGCCGCATATTGTGCGAGCAAGGCGGCATTGGGCGCCCTGACGCACTCCCTCGCAGTGGAGTGGGGCAGTAAAGGTGTGTGCGTGAACGCCATCGCGCCAGGAATCTTTCCCACGGAGCTGAATCGAAGCCTCCTTGATTCACCGCGCGGGCACGAACTGCTGTTGCGTACCCCCATGCATCGCTTCGGCAAAGTGGACGAAGTTGTCAGTGCTGCTCTCTACCTGGCATCTCCTCAAAGCTCCTTCACCAACGGCCAGATTCTGACTGTCGATGGCGGCTACCTGGCAAGCGGCGTCAATCAATGACAGCAGTCAGTCGGGCGCTCGTGATTCTGTGCTTACTGCTGGTGTCCTCCCACATGGCGGTTGCAGAAACCGGCGCTCGAAGGTTGGCTACGCTATGCGCGTGTCACGGACCCCGTAGCATTGCATCGCTACGACATGCTTCCAAGTCGGATTGTGGTGCTCGGGCGTGGTCTCGTCGAGCGGACCGCTGCAGTGGAGCTACAGCGCGGCCTCCAGTCCATGCTCGCGCGCACGTTCACCGTGGAATATCGCACCGCAGGCGCAGCGGACAAGTCGAGCGCCATCGTTCTCGGAACTGCCGCCGCCTTCAGACACGATGACCGCACGATGCAGCAAGGGAAAAGACTGGGCCCGGATGGCTTTCACATTCCTTATGGAAGGGAGCGGAAGCAAGCGCCGCATCATCATTGCTGGTGGCGACGAACGCGGAGAACTATATGGCGCGTTTTATCTTCTGGAGTTGGTTGGAACAGAGCGGCCGCTGCCGAATAGCTTGATCACGGAGTCTCCTGCCGCGCCCATCCGCTGGGTCAATCAATGGGACAACCTGGATGGCACCATCGAGCGCGGCTATGCAGGCCGCAGCATTTTTTTCGACAAAGGGCATGTCCGCGCCGACCTGACTCGCGTTTATGAGTACGGCCGGCTCCTCTCCTCGGTCGGCATCAATGGGGTTACCATCAACAACGTCAACGCGGACCTGCGCACTCTTGAGCCGGGCATGATTCTCGAGTTCGCACGCGTCGCCGATCGGCTGCGCCCATGGGGCGTCAGGATGTCGCTCTCCATCGATCTTTCCAGCCCCATGGCAGTCGGTCATCTTCCAACTTTTGATCCTCTCGATCCTCAAGTAATCGCATGGTGGCAGTCGAAAGTCGACGAGATCTATCGTGCAATTCCAGACTTTGGCGGCTTCGTCATCAAGGCAGATTCGGAAGGCCGCCTCGGCCCGTCTCGATACGGCCGTACACCGGCGGAGGCCGCCAACACCGTTGCTCGCGCTCTCCAACGGCATGGCGGCGTCGTGCTGTATCGCGGCTTTGTCTACAACAACCACCTCGACTGGAGAGATCCAAAGGCAGATCGCGCTCGCGCCGGATACGATAACTTCCACGCGCTCGATGGAAAGTTTGATCCGAACGTCGTCATCCAGATTAAGAATGGCCCAATCGATTTCCAGGTCCGCGAGCCAGTCAGCCCGCTGTTTGCGGCGCTTCAACATACAAATCAGGCAATCGAGCTGCAAATTACGCAGGAGTACACAGGGCAGCAGCGCCACATGGTCTTTCTCGTTCCTATGTGGAAGACCGCGCTCGATACGGACCTTCGCGCGCAGAACCAGTCCACTCCTGTGAAGCAGATCGTGGAGGGCGAAAGCTTTCACCGGCCGCTAGGCGGCTTCGTTGGTGTCGCGAACGTTGGTATGGATACGAACTGGCTCCATCATCCGATGGCTATGGCGAATCTTTACGGCTTCGGCAAGCTTGCATGGAACCCCAATCTAACTACTCAGGAGATCATCGAAAGCTGGACTCGCCTGACGTGGGGCGATAATCCGAAGGTGATTGCTGTCATCGACGGTCTGCAAACAAATTCCTGGCGCACTTACGAACAGTACACCGGCAACCTTGGCATCGGCACCCTGACGAATATTCTCGGGTATCACTACGGTCCCGGGGTTGCATCTGCAGAGCGCAATGGATGGGGCCAGTGGTTTCGCGCCGACAGCAAAGGCGTGGGAATGGACCGCACCGTCGCTACCGGCACTGGCTACATCGGCCAGTACCCGCCCGGGCTTGCAAAGATCTATGAGAATCTGGCTACCTGCCCTGACGATCTCCTTCTCTTCATGCACCACGTTCCGTACACATATGTGCTTCACGATGGAAAGACGGTGATCCAGGATATCTATGATGCGCACTATCAGGGCGCCGCGACAGCGCAGACGTACGCTCCGCGCTGGGAGACATTGCATAGCCTCGTGGATGAACAACGCTACGAACAGGTCCTGCAACTGTTCACATATCAGGCCGGACATGCGATCGTCTGGCGCGACGCGGTCACAAAATGGTTTCAGAATATCTCCGGCATTCCGGATAGCCAGGGGCGCGTCGGCAACTATCCGAATCGCATCGAAGCCGAGAACATGACCGCCGCCGGTTACACGCCGATGGATGTCCATCCGTGGGAGACCGCTTCCAACGGCAAAGCCGCGATCTGCAATCGACACAGCGACCTGCACCCTTTCCACGACCGTGGACAAGACTCCAGGCAATTACTCCATTGCAGTGCAGTACTTCGACTATTGGAGCGGCAAATCGCACTTCGAGCTTCTGGTGAATGGCCGTATCCGCGGCCACTGGATAGCAGACGATACGCTCCCTCCGGCTGCCCCTGACCTGCATCCCGATGGCGAAACCAGCACGCGCATTACGTTCCCCGATGTCTATCTGAAGCCGGGCGACACAGTTACGCTGCACGGCACGCCTGATGGCACTGAGCCAGCTCCCCTCGATTACATCGAGATAACTCCTTCCCGAAAGCCTTAGCCATGAAGATCACGAATGCTCGTCTCATCGTATGTTCGCCGGGACGCAATTTCGTCACGCTCCGCATAGAGACCGATGCAGGCATCTACGGGCTTGGCGATGCGACACTCAACGGGCGTGAGCTGGCCGTCGTCGCCTATCTGCAAGAGCACATTCTGCCATGCCTGGCGGGCCGCGATCCTTTCCAGACAGAGGACATCTGGCACTACCTCTATCGCGGAGCATACTGGCGCCGCGGTCCGGTGACCATGGCCGCGATCGCCGCCGTCGATGTCGCGCTGTGGGACATCAAAGGCAAAGCGCTGAACACTCCGGTCTATAACCTGCTCGGCGGCCGATCTCGTGATGGAGTCCTTGTGTATGCTCATGCGACTGGCCGCGATATCGCCGAGACGGTCGATGCCGTCCAGCAGCAGATCGAGGCCGGCTATCTCGCGGTACGCGCGCAGACTGGCGTCCCCGGGATTGCCGCGAGTTACGGAATTCCCAAGGAAGGCAAACCATACGAACCCGCCGAACGCAATCTACCTACGGAGAGTCTGTGGTCCAGCGAAAAGTATCTCAACTTCATTCCTTCGCTGTTCGAAAAGCTGCGGGTCGAAATCGGTCCCGACATTCACTTGCTTCACGATGTACACCATCGCCTTACTCCTATTGAGGCCGGCGCGTCTCGGCAAGGCGCTGGAACCCTACCATCTCTTCTGGCTTGAAGATCCGACCCCTGCCGAATTGCAGGAGGGCTTCAAAATCATCCGCCAGCACACAACCACCCCCATCGCTACCGGCGAGATATTCAATTCGATATGGGACGCGCATGATCTCATCCGGCACCAGTGGATTGACTACATCCGTATGGCCATCGGTCACGCAGGCGGTATCACTCATATGAAGAAGACGGCGGACTTTGCATCGCTGTATCACGTGCGCACCGGATGCCACGGAGCTACAGACCTATCCCCCATAACGATGGCGGCTGCGCTTCACTTCGGACTAGCTATTCACAATTTCGGCATACAGGAACACATGCAGCACAGTGCGCTCGTAGACGAAGTCTTTCCGCATCACTACCGCTTCGAGAAGGGATATATGCATCCTGAAAACGCACCCGGGTTAGGTGTCGATATTGACGAACAGCTTGCCGCAAAATATCCGTATCAGCGCGCCTATCTTCCAATTGCGCGAAAACTGGACGGCACGGTTACGGATTGGTAGTTCATTTGAAGCGTAGCCGGTCTACTCGCGAACGAGTTCGACCCGACGGTTGCGCGCGCGTCCTTCCAGCGTGTCGTTCGTTTCGATGGGGCGCGACGCGCCAAACCCGCCGGTGAGCAGGCGTTCCGGCGCGATGTTGTACTGACTGACCAGCGCCTGCTTCACGGCAGCGGCACGCCGTTTGGAAAGTTCGAGATTGTAGGCATCGCCTCCCACATTATCTGTGTGACCTTCGACGGTCAGTTTCCAGTCGGGGTTGTCGGCCATCGTCTGCGCGATCTCTTTCAGCACCGGCTCGGATTCGGGCTTCAGCGTGTCCTTGTTGAAATCGAAATAGATACCGTAAGTGACGGCACGCTTCTGCTCGGTCAACTGCTTCTCCAGAACATTCTCCGGTTTCGCGACAGGGAAGTTGATCTTGACCACCTCCACGCGGAAATTGCCATTGTGATACAGCGGGTCTTTCAGCCTCCAGTTCAGAACCAGCGGATCGGCAACGTCGTCCAAAACAAATAGCTCGCCATCGCTGTGCGCCGGCCTCTGACTTGCCGGACGCGGGTCCTTGTCGGGAACCGTCATGGTGCCCTTCAGATGAATCACCGGCAGATCGACGCGCTGATCGTTCACAATCATCGGGTATTTCACGTCCTCGCGGCTCTACCCGCGTCAATACACCACCCTGATGAGTCAGCTTCACACCGTTTGGGACGTAGAAGATATCCGCGTAGGTAAAGTTTGTCTGCCCGTTAGACTTGATTTCCTGAAACGCCTTGTCCGAAAGACGGAGGCGGGTCAGATCGTGCAACAGCCTCGGCAGCCGCTGTGCATTGACAGTCATATAGTTCGCAGCAGAGAGATAGTCACTGTTGCAGTTCTGATTCGTGACCGTTAGCGCCCTCGCCATCGTTCCATTGTCGTTCTTGTATTCGCCCGTGCTGTTCGTCGTCGCTACCGTTGAGCTGTCGATGGAATCGATCGTGTTCCTGGCTTCTACATCGCCGTACTTTACGCCCCATGCCGTTGTCAGTACCGTTCCGGGCTTGAAGGGCACACGTGCCTTGTCCTGCGCGGGAAACGGGGATGCGCTGCACGGTGAGACCGGATCGGTTGAGGAGAGCACGGGAATGCCGTCTGCGCCCGCTTTGCCGGCCAGCGCGTTGAACAAGCCCTGCAACGCGCCCTTCGCATCCGGTGAGCCGTTCTTCGCCAGGCTTGCTAAGATCCTTGTCGCCGGCTAAGTGAGAAAGGTTCTCCCTCATAGCTCGCGTCTTTTGCCGCACTTTATAACCGACGTACACCACCCCGCCCACCACGGCTGCTCCCACAAGCAGGATGAGGACAAGTGCCGCTCCAATCAGCTTGGGCCACACGGAACGTCGCTTCGGCGGTGCGGCGGAGCCACTCATGGACGGCGAAGCAGGGGCTGCCGGCTGCGACCATTGCGTGCTGGAACCGGACGTGGAAGGTCCATTCGAGAACGAGACGGGCGCGAACGATCCTGGCTGTCCGGTCGTTGCAGCGGATGCATGTGCCGGTGCAACGGCAGTCCAACTCTGTTGCTCACCTTGAGGCGAAACGCTGCCCTCCCGCGGATAAGCCGGCGGTTCAACCGGCGTGAATTGGGCTGGCGCTACGGCCTGCGGTATATCAGGAACGGCAGGCGCCGCGACTGTCGTCCACGCGCTCGCAGCAACAGAAGAAGCGGCTTCCTGAGATATCCCCGGATCGCCAATCGGCGCGAAGGAAGCTCCGGCGGGTGTGGACGTGGAGGATGGAGCCGATGACTCCATGGCTGGCGCCGTGACTGCGCCTCCGCAGGACGGGCAAAAACGTACCCCGGCCTGCAACGGCTTCCCGCAACGCGTACAGAACTGGGCCATGGCTGCTGCCTCCAGACCGCGAGTTATTGTGCAGCAGACTTATAGGCCCGTTTCAAGAAAAATTCCTTATAAATGCTGAAATACGGCTATCTCGGGCATATCTCGATGTCATCCACCTCTGGCCAGGAAGCTCATAACTCTCATCCTGGCTGTAAGTTAAGGAAGACACAGATCACTCGGGGGTGCCCGGAGCCCAGATAAACCTCAGCCGGCGGCTACGCCGACTTTTCCAGTGGGCCGGCGTGCGCCGGGGTCCGTTGCGCCTTTGCAGCGTAGCGCTTCAACGCGTTTGCATCTGGAATAATGAGGGTCCGCCGTTTGGTCTCAACCAGTCCATCGTGTTTCAGCCGGGCAAAGGCGCGCGCAACCACATCTCTTACCGAGCCGATGCGATCGGCGATCTGGTGGTTCGATAAAGTCAGCGGAAATGTAATCCGCGGTCCCGAAGCAGCATTCGCGCGCTGCGCCTCTGCGAGCAGAAAAAGCGCAAGCCGCTGGCCGACTTCGTGGAACGATAACGTCTCGATGAGCTGTGCATGTCGTCGTACGCGCTGCGCCATGATGCGAAGCGCTTTCAACGCCAACGATGGATACCTCACGCAAAACTCCTGCATGTCGCTCTTCTCAATAAAGAGCACCTCTACATCGGTTTCACAGGCGGCCGACGCCGGATACGGTCCGTCGTCGAAAACCGGGACTTCCGCAATCACCGCGCCGTCCGTGTCCACGTGCATCACCTGTTCTCTGCCGCCGGAACTGTGTTGGAAGACACGCACTTTGCCTCTGACCACGACGAAAAGGCCCTTGGCCTCTTCTCCTGCAAGAAACAACATCTCTCCGCGTTGACGACGAAGCTCTTTCGTTCGCTGTGCAACGTCTGCAATCGCTTGTTCCGTCAACGATCCGAATAAGGCCGTACGTTGCAAAGCCGCGATGCGTTGCAGTGTCATTTCACTCCCTGACCGTGACCTATGACCCAAGTCATAGCATACGCGCTCGCTGCGGCGTAGCGTGTCGTCAGAACAGGACTGCTCTGAATCACCACCATCCGGGGCTCCCGTCTGCCCATGGCCACTGCATCGCAAGTATCAACAGTCCGGCGCGCCAACTATCTCAACAATGAGTATGGGCTCAAGTCGTGGCTGCTGACCCAGGATCACAAGCGCATTGCCATTCTCTACCTGCTCACGACGCTCTTCTTCTTTACGATTGGCGGTATCGCGGCCGCGCTGATGCGGCTTGAGCTGCTCACACCTGTGGGAGACCTCGTCTCCTCCGATACCTACAACAAGCTCTTCTCCATCCACGGCATCATCATGGTCTTCTTCTTCCTGGTGCCGATTGCGCCTGCCGTGTTTGGAAATTTCCTTATACCGCTCATGATCGGCGCGCGCGACGTCGCATTTCCCAAGATCAACCTCCTGAGCTGGTATCTATTTGTAACCGGCGGCTGCTTTGAGCTGTACATGATGATCTTTGGCGGCGTCGATACCGGCTGGACCTTCACGACGCCGCTCAGTACGCATTACGTCAATACGCATGTCATTGCCGCGGCGATGGGCATATTCATTGCCGGGTTCTCTTCAATTCTGACTGGGTTGAATTTCATCGTCACGATCCATCGCATGCGGGCGCCGGGCATGACGTGGTTCCGTCTGCCATTGTTCATCTGGTCGTATTATGCGACCTCCATCATCTTTGTTCTGGCCACGCCGGTCATCGCCATGTCCATGGTGCTTATCGTGATGGAACGGGTGTTTTCGATCGGCGTTTTCGATCCGAAACTCGGAGGCGATCCGCTTCTCTTCCAGCATCTTTTCTGGTTCTATTCCCATCCGGCGGTTTATGTGATGATTCTCCCCGGCATGGGCATCATGTCGGAAGTGGTCGCCTGCTTCTGCCGGAAGCGCGTCTTTGGATACACCGCCGTTGCCTTTTCCTCTGTGGGGATCGGCGTTTTCAGCTTTCTCGTGTGGGCCCATCACATGTTCATTATGGGCATCTCGAACTATTCGGCCCTGGTGTTTTCCTTCATGAGCATGATGGTGGCCGTGCCGTCCGCGATCAAGATATTTAACTGGTCCGCGACCATGTACAAAGGCTCTATTTCCTTTGACACGCCCATGCTCTACGCCATCGGGTTCATCGGCCTGTTCACCATGGGCGGTCTCACAGGAGTCTTCCTCGCCTCGCTCGGCATGGATATTCACCTGACCGAGACATACTTCATTGTTGCCCACTTCCACTACGTGATGGTGGGAGGCATGGTGAGCGCGGTAATGGCTGGCCTGCATTTTTACTGGCCCAAGATGACCGGAAGAATGTATCCGGAGTCGCTGGGAAGACTGGCGGCTGTAGTTCTGTTTATTGGATTCAACTTAACCTTCTTCCCGCAGTTCATCCTCGGATATCTCGGCATGCCGCGCAGATATCACGCCTATCCGCCGGAATTTCAGGTCCTGAACGTCTTTTCGACTGCCGGCGCGTCCATCCTGGCCATCGGGTATCTCATGCCTATCGTGTATTTCCTCTGGTCGCTGAGATATGGAAAGATCGCGGGCGCAAACCCATGGCAGGCTGCTGGCCTGGAGTGGACGATAGATTCGCCTCCGCTGACGGAGAATTTCCAGGAAATCCCGATCGTGGACTTTGAGGCATATGACTACCGCAACCTTCCTCCTCCTCGCGTAGAAGTCGCTGGTTGAAACTGACTCCCGCTTGACATAGAAAAGCCTCCCGGCAAGCCGAGTGGCCAGCTAATCTGGTTGCCATGCCGGAACTGCCGGACATCGCCGCCTATCTCAGCGCTCTCGAACCGCGCATTCTGGGTCAGCCGCTCGAGCAGGTGCGTGTCGCCGGCGCCTTTCTGCTGCGTACGGTTCAGCCGCCGCTCAGCAGCGCACAGGGCCGCACGGTGCGCGAACTGCGGCGGGTCGGGAAGCGCATTGCCATTGGCCTCGAAGGCGATCTGTGGCTGGTCCTGCACCTCATGATTGCCGGCCGCCTGCACTGGCGCCAGCCGGGAGCCAAGCTGGCCGGCCGCAACACTCTCGCAGCGTTTGACTTCCCGCGCGGCTCGCTGGTGCTGACGGAAGCCGGTTCGAAGCGGCGTGCGTCGCTCCATGTCCTCAGTGGCGAGGCTGGCCTGCAGGCCATCGATCCAGGTGGCGTGGAAATCTTCTCCTGCGATCTCGACGCATTTCGCGCCGCTCTGATGGCCGAGAATCGTACCCTCAAGCGCGCTCTCACCGATCCGCGCATTCTCAGCGGCATCGGCAATGCATATTCGGACGAGATACTCCACGCCGCGCAGCTTTCGCCCATCAAGCAGACGCACAAACTCGACCCCCAGGAGTGGGAGCGCCTGTTCGCCGCCACGCGCGAAACGCTGCAGCTCTGGATCGATCGGCTGAAGGCGGAAGCCGACGAGAGCTTTCCGGAGAAGGTGACAGCCTTTCGCAAAGAGATGGCGGTGCACGGACGGTACGGCCTGCCGTGTCCGCGATGCGGTGAACCGATCCAGCGCATCCGTTATGCGGACAATGAGACGAACTACTGCGCGCGTTGCCAGACGGAGGGTCGCGTGCTGGCAGACCGCAGCCTGTCGCGCCTGCTCGGGAAGGACTGGCCGCGCACACTGGATGAGCTGGAAAGCCTGACCAGGCGCGCGCGTGAAGGCGGATCGAACGAAATCAGCCTCGGCCACGCCGCATTCCTAGCCAGTCATCGCTGGGCCGCTCAGAAGCGGCATGGAGCGTGAGCAGCAGCGTTTGTTTCGGCGCAAGCAGTGCTTGCGAAAGAGCGGGTGCACCGCTGCCGCCATGAACCACCGAGGCGTATAGTTCACCGCCAGCCGCGGAGCCTGGGCTGCGCAATGCAGCAGGTCCCCGGATGCCCATCCGCCCGCCTTCTCAAACTGCCATTCCACGTCGAAATGCTTCTCGTCGTTCACGGTATAGAGAAAACGGTTCTTCGGAGAGGCTGACGAATAGTGCAGCACGTCGGTGCTGGTCACGGTCAGGGTCCGGCCATCCCAGCCCGGGCTCTCGAAGATCGCGTATCCGGCGGAGTTTACGTCAATGAAAACCAGCTTGTCCTGGCCGGCGTCCGTGCCCAGCTCATAACGGCCGACATAGCCTTTCGGCTCAATGTCGGTCTCCGTCAGGTCCACCCATTTGCCGTCGGCGCTGGCTTCGCCGTGATACACGGAGCGATGCTGCCGCCCGCTGGCAGGAAAGCTGCCTGCACACTGCCAATATCCAGCAAAGGTAAAGCCGGAAGGCGGGGTAAGGGACGTCGCGTGGCCTATGCCCTGACCCAGACAAACAGTCAGGCTCATTGCCAGGAATTGAAAACAGGCTCGCAATGACTGTTGCATGCGCAACAAAATAAAGCGGCACTGGGACGGAGTTACAGAGGCTATCGACCAGCCGCTCCCGGTTTGCGACGAGCCGTGCATTTCATGCGCCGGAACGGTGCGGGGAATCGTCTATGCCGGCCCATAGAATATCAGCGTGGCGGAATCTGATTCCCAGCCCGCGCTCTTCGTCGTTCTGGCCGTATCAGTTCGGCGGATGGCTGCTGTATGCCATGGTGGCCGCGGCATCCATGGTCCCGCTGCGCAATATGCGTGCCGACGTGGCGTATCATGGCACGTTTCTGTTGGTGGCGATTCATCTGCAGCTTCCTCATGTATGGTGTCTGTCACGCTTTGTGGAAGGCAAGGTCCCGCTGATCCGCGCTTTATTCGTATGCACCGTCGTCGCGTATGGGTTGGGCTTCTGGTCTCTGGCGTATCGTATGTGGTCGGAGCATCAATTTGGTAGGCGAAGCTCGGACACTTCCATCTGGAGCTATGTCTTTGCGTATGCGACGAGCAGTTGCTTCGTTCTGGTGGCATGGGGCTTCCTCTACTTCGGCATCAAGCACTACCACGCGCTGGAAGAGGAGAGAAGTCGGCTGCAGGCTCTGCAAGGTGATGGCGCGCGAGGCCCAGATGCGAGCCCTTCGCTACCAGCTCCAGCCGCACTTCCTGTTCAACACGCTCAACGCCATCTCCACCCTGGTGCTGGACAATCAGCCGCGCATCGCCACCCAGATGATTGCGCGTCTCGCCGACCTGCTGCGCCGGACCCTCGAATCTCCGGACACGCACCAGGTCTCCCTCAAAGAGGAGATTGCTGTCACTAAGGAATATCTCGCTCTCGAAAAGGTTCGCTTCGGCCCCCGGCTCACCGTGACCTATGCCATCGACCCGGAGACGCAGGAGGCGCAGGTGCCCCGTTTTCTGCTTCAGCCGCTGGTGGAAAATGCCATCCGGCACGGCATCGCAAAGCGGCCCGATGGAGGCAATCTGGTCCTTCGCTCGGAAGCGATCAACGGACGGCTCCGGGTGAAGATCGAAAACGACGGAGCGGAGGATGACGACCCGGTGCTCAGCCGGGATAGCTCGACACCGCGCCGCGGCGTCGGCCTGACCAATACGCGTGCCCGCCTGCAGCAGATGTATGGTCACGAAGCGACCCTCGAAACCCATGCCACCGCAAACGGCACCTACGAGGTCCGGATCTCCATGCCGTTCAGCACCGTCGAGACGATGACGGAGTTCCCCCAGATGTTGGAGGCGCAGTGAACGTTCGAGTACTGATCGTGGACGATGAGCCATTGGCCCGGCGCGGCGTCACCCTCCGCCTTGCCGAGCATCCGGACATCACGGTCGTCGGCGAGTGCGCAAACGGCGAAGACGCCATACGCTCCGTCCTCGCGCTCAAGCCCGACCTGGTCTTTCTCGACATTCAGATGCCCGGCATGTGTGGCATCGAAGTGCTGCGGGCGCTGCCGCAGGGATCGGTCCCCTGCATCATCTTTCTCACCGCCTACGACGAATATGCGCTGGCCGCGTTCGAAGTCCAGGCGCTCGACTACCTGCTCAAACCGATCGACAATGTTCGTTTTCTCATCGCGTTGGAGCGCGCGCGGCGCATCCTGGCGCTGCAGCAGCAGGACGCCCTGCACAGCCGCTTCCAGAAGCTGCTGGAGTTGCACTCCGAGCGCAACGACGGGGGACCGGCGAAGCGTTTCGCGATCCGCAATGGAAACCAGGTCACCTTTGTGCAGTCATCGGAGATCGATTGGATTGAGGCGGTCGGCGACTATGCGGGGCTGCACGTCGCGAAAAAGATGCATCTGCTCCGGGAGCCGCTTCACCTGCTGGAATTGCGTCTGGACCGGAATGAGTTCCTTCGCGTTCACCGGTCGACGATCGTCAAGCTCGACCGGATTACCCGGATTGAGCCCCTCGCCAACCGCGATTGCCGGCTCACTCTGCAGGACGGCACCCACCTCCGCGTGAGCCGCACCTACAGTAAGCCGCTCCACGACCTGCTGCGCAACCGGGAGAGCGTGCCCATGGCCCAAATACATAGCTAGACACACGGCTATAGCAGGACCATCGAGTAGTTAAACGATTGCGCAGCACGCCGCCGCTGCAAAAAAGCTGCACAGACAGCCTGTGTGTGGCTATGATGGTGGGGCACAATATCGTTTTTCCCAATGGTGGCCCGCCGATGAACAAACCCCTTTCGCTGCTCCTGGCCCTGGCGCTGGGAGCAGCCTGCAGCACTTCCTTACCCGCGCAGCATCGGCACCACAACGAACCCGCCCAGCAGCAGAGTCAGCAGCCAAATCAGCCATGGATGAACCCCGGCCTCTCGCCGGACGAGCGCGCTGACATGGTGCTGAAGCAGCTCACGCTCGATGAAAAGATCGATCTGCTGCATGGCAACGGTATGCCGGGCTGGGGCAAGCCGCGCCCCAATGCCTATCTCGGCAACGGCGGGGCCGGCTTTACGCTCGGAATTCCGCGCCTCGGCATTCCCATGATCCAGATGAGCGACGCCGCCTATGGCGTTCGCAGCAGTGGCGAGAATGGCCGCTACTCCACCGCGCTGCCATCAAATCTGGGCTCGGCGGCAAGCTGGGATCCCCAGGCTGCCTGCGACTACGGCGCGTTGATCGGACGCGAACTGCGTGCGCAGGGCTACAACATGACCCTCGGCGGCGGCACAAATCTGACCCGGGAGCCGCGCAACGGCCGCACCTTCGAGTACATGGGCGAAGACCCAGTCCTCGCCGGCACCATGGTCGGCAATCGCATCAAGTGCGAGCAGGCGCAGCACGTTATCGGCGACATCAAGCACTACGCCATGAACGATCAGGAGAGCGGCCGTAACGAGGTGGACTCCATCATCGGCAAGCGTGCCATGCGAGAGAGCGATCTGCTCGCCTTCGAAATCGGTCTCAAGGTCGGCGACCCGCAGGCTGTGATGTGCAGCTACAACGCGGTGAACGGCGACTTACGCCTGCGAGAACAAATATCTGCTCACCGACGTGCTGAAGAAGGATTGGAACTTCAAAGGCTTCGTGGTCTCCGACTGGGGCGGCACGCACAGCACGGTGAAAGCCTCTGCTGCTGGACTGGATAACGAAGAGCCGGAAGACTTGTTCTATGGCGCGAAGCTGAAAGAAGCAGCCCAGAGCGGCAAGGTGCCGATGTCCGAGATCGACGATCATGCCCGTCGCGTGCTGCGCGCCGAGTTCGCCGCCGGGTTGGTCGATCATCCAGTGCAGAAGAGCGTTGTGGATGTGCTGGGCGATTTGGATGTGGCACGGCGCATCGAGGAAAACAGCATCGTCCTGCTGAAAAACGAAAACAACATTCTCCCGCTCGATCCTGCGAAGGTGCATTCCATCGCCGTTCTCGGAGCCAATGCCGATACCGGCATGATCTCCGGCGGCGGCTCCGCACAGGTCGATGCCCCCGGCCGCCCTCCGGCAAAGTGGCAGGCACACGTCTGGTTTCCAACCTCGCCGCTCAAGGCCATCGCTGCAAAAGCGCCCGGCGTAACGGTGCGCTACGGTGGCAGCGAGCCCGCAGCCGCAGCTGAAGCTGCAAAGAATGCCGATGTTGCAATCGTCTTCGCCTACCAGTGGGAGAGCGAGGGCATGGATCTGCCCGGATCTCTCGCTGCCCGACAATCAGGACGCGTTGATCGAGCAGGTAGCCGCCGCCAATCCGCACACCATCGTTGTCCTCGAGACGGGAACAGCCGTCACCATGCCGTGGCTCGATAAAGTGCAGGGCGTAGTGGAGGCCTGGTACGCGGGCAGCGACGGCGCCCATGCGGTCGCGAATGTTCTCTTCGGCGACGTGAACCCGACCGCCAAACTGCCGATGACCTTTCCGCGCAGCGTAGCCGACCTGCCGCATCCGCACCTGATTACGCCGCCACCCGGAGCGACCGGCAAGGAAGCTGTCCAGAAAACCGGGGAAGCGAAGCCCACCTTCAGCGTGCATTACGACGAAGGCGTGAAGGTCGGCTACAAGTGGTATGACGCCGAGCACAAGCCCGTCCTCTTTCCCTTCGGCTATGGCCTCTCCTACACCACCTACCGCTACTCCGATCTGAAAGTCGCCGATGAGGGGAAGAACGTCACCTTTACCGTGACGAATACAGGCAAGCGCGCCGGGACCGAGATCGCCGAGGTGTACGCCGGCCTGCCCGCCGCGGCCGAAGAGCCGCCCAAGCGGCTGGTGGGCTGGACGCGCGTCGCGCTCGAGCCGGGCGAGAGCCGCGAGGTCACGGTTTCGATCGATCCGAAGTATCTCTCCATCTACGATGACCCGCAGGGCTGGAAGCTCCTCCCGGGGCAGTACACTTTCCTTGTCGGTGGATCATCCCAGGATCTTCCGCTGAAGCAGGAGACGACGCTGCGTTAGCGAGCACGTCTCCCCGTACAGGAGAGGCGTGCGCATCACTCTTTTCATCACCTGCTATAACGACACGCTCTTCCCCGGAACCGGGCAGGCAGTGGTGCGCGTGCTGGAGCGGCTCGGCCACACAGTCGAATTTCCGCTCGACCAGACCTGCTGCGGCCAGATGCACTTCAACACCGGCTATCGGCGAGAGGCCTATCCGCTGGCCAAGCGCTTCGTCGAAATCTTCTCGAACGCGGAAGCTGTCTGCATTCCCTCGTCATCCTGCGTCGCGATGATCCGCGAGTACTACCCGGCGCTGGCGCGCGAGAACAATGACGCAGCGATGGCTACGGCACTCGACACGCTGCTGCCGCGTATCTACGAGTTCAGCGAGTTGCTGGTCGACCGGCTCGGCGTAACAGACGTCGGCGCTTATTTCCCGCATCGCGTGACCTACCATGCAAGCTGCCACGGCCTGCGCAGCCTGCAGCTCGGCGACAAGCCAACAGAACTGCTGCGTGCCGTGCGCGGGCTGGAGTTGGTGCCGCTCGAAGGCCTCGAGCAGTGCTGCGGCTTCGGCGGCACCTTCGCAGTGAAGAACGCGGATGTCTCCGCCGCGATGCTCACCGACAAAGTCCGCGCCGTGCTGAACACGCGCGCCGAGGTCTGCACCGCCTGCGACAACTCCTGCCTCATGCACATCCAGGGCATGCTGCATCGCCAGTACGCAGGCGTGCGCACGCTGCACCTCGCCGAGATTCTCGCCGCAGCCGAGGAGAAAAGCGCGTGAGTCTCATTCAACTGGATCCAAAAACCGCGCCGCCCTTCCCAGAGGCGGCAAAGGCGGACCTGCGCGACACGCAACTCCGCCGCAACGTCGCCCGCGCAACCGATACGATCCAGCGCAAGCGCGCCGCTCTGGTCGAGGAAAAGAAAGACTGGCAGGCGCTGCGCGATGCAGGAGCCGCGATCCGCAGCGAGGCTCTGGCAAATCTCGAACGCTACCTGCTGCAGTTTGAAGAGCGCTTCCAGGCCGCGGGCGGCATCGTGCACTGGGCCGTCAACGCTGCCGATGCAAACCGGATCGTCCTTGGCATCCTTCGCGAAAACGCCGCACGCGAGGTCATCAAGATCAAGTCGATGACCACAGCCGAGATCGGCCTGAACGAATTTCTCGCGCAGCACGGCGTCACCGCGCATGAGACCGATCTGGCCGAGCTGATTCTGCAGCTCGGCGGCGATCAGCCTTCGCACATCGTCGTCCCCGCGCTGCACAAGAACCGGCAGCAGGTGCGCGAGATCTTCGCGCACAGCATGAATTTGCCCGATCTCAGCGACGATCCGCAGGCCTTAACGGCTGCAGCACGCCAGTATCTGCGCGAGAAGTTCCTGCGCGTCAAGACCGCCATCTGCGGCGCGAACTTCCTCATCGCAGAAACCGGCGGCGTCACCATCGTGGAGTCGGAGGGCAATGGACGCATGTGTCTCACGCTCCCCGAGACCCTGATCGCCATCGTCGGCATCGAGAAAGTCATCCCGCGCTTCGCCGATCTCGAAGTGCTGCTCCAGACGCTGCCGCGTTCCGCCACCGGCGAGCGCATGAATCCGTACAACTCCATCTGGTCGGGCGTGGTGCCCGGCGATGGGCCGAAGAACATGCACGTCGTTCTGCTCGATAACGGCCGCAGCCGCGTTCTGCGCGACGCCATCGGCCGGCAGACGCTGCAGTGCATTCGCTGCGGAGCCTGCCAGAATGTATGCCCCGTCTACCGGCAGACCGGCGGTCATGCCTACGGCTCGGTCTACGCCGGCCCCATCGGCGCCATCCTCACGCCGCAGCTCGAAGACATGCGTCACGCGCAGTCGCTTCCGTACGCATCCTCGCTCTGCGGTGCCTGCTACGAAGTCTGCCCGGTCAAGATCAATATCCCCGAAGTGCTGGTCTACCTGCGTTCGCGCGTCGTGGATCGCAATCGCCGCAAGCTGGCCTCCCTCGTCGATCAGGAACGCGCCGGAATGCTGGCCATGGCCGCGGTCTTCGCGAACCGCCGCAGATACGAAGCCGCACAGCGGCTGGCGCGCACCGCGCAAAGCGCCTTCCATCGCGGCGACGCATGGTATCGCTGGCTGCCTGGCATGGCCGGGCGATGGACCGAGACACGCGATCTGGAGCCACTGCCGCGCCAGACCTTTCGTGAGTGGTGGCAGCAGCGGGGGCACTCATGAGCCCCGCCCCACAGTCCAGCCGCGACCGCGTGCTTGCGCGGATCCGGAAAGCAAACGCACAAGCCGTTCCGCAGCGAACCATCGATCCCGCGCAGCTACGATCGCGCGAGCACGCAAAGCATTCACGACACGCTTGCGCTTTTTGAGGAGCGCCTCCGCGACTACGACGCCGGAGTCTTTCTCGTTCGCAGGGAGGAAATCGCGCACCAGGCCGCGCGAGCTTCTCGTCGCCGCCAACCGCCGTCGCATCGCGATCCCGGCCGGCCTTCCTTCGCAATGGTTAGCTGAAGGCATCGAGTGGATTCCCGATCACGATCTGTCGTTCGACGCGCTGAACGGCGTCGACGGTGTGATGACCGCAGCGACGGTCGGCGTAGCCGTCTCCGGCAGCATCGCACTCCAGCACGGGCCCGCCGAAGGCCGCCGCATCCTCACCCTTCTGCCGGACTACCATCTCTGCATCATCGAAGCGGCGCAAATTGTCGAGACACTCCCCGAAGCCTTTGCACGTCTCGATCCGTCCCGTCCCGTCACCTTCTTCTCCGGCCCGTCAGCCACGGCGGACATCGAGATGACCCGCATCAAAGGCGTCCACGGCCCGCGCTTTCTGGATGTGCTGCTGGTGCAGGACTGAATTTGCGCAGTCGTAACGCTGCGGGAGCACAATGATCTAAGGAGTCCTCCCCCCATGGCCAGAAAGCAGCACCAGGCAACCAAATCAAAGCCGGTAAAGAAAAAGACGACGCACCCGCAAGCAGCAAACGATCCCGTCTTCGCGCAGCCAACCCCGAGCCCGGACCCGACCAGCTTTCGCGATCCGGTTACCGATCAATCGCTGAAAGAGATCGGCGCCGTCGAGCCGTTTCCGGCGCCGCGCGGCAGTGCAGCCGAACCGGTGCTGCAACTGGCCGATGTGCTGGGTTCGCAGGGACCGGCGCGCGTTGCAGCGATCCAGAAAGCAGGCCAGATCGTCTTCCATGCCGTAGGCGACACCGGCAGCACCAAAGGGCCGGCTACGCAGTCGCAGGTAGCGGACAAGATGGTCACCGACTTCACCGAGAACAGCGCTGCGGACGTGCCGGTGTTCTTCTACCATCTCGGCGACGTCGTCTATAACTTCGGCGAGGCCGCCTACTACTACGATCAGTTCTACGAGCCGTATCGCAACTATCCGGCGCCCATTCTCGCCATCCCTGGCAATCACGATGGCGTGACCTATCCGAAAGAAACAGTTCCCACGCTCGATGCGTATCTTCGCAACTTCTGCTCGACGACACCCGTGCACACCGATGAAGCTGGCGGCCTGTCGCGTACTGCGATGATCCAGCCAGGCGTTTACTACACGCTGGAAGCGCCCTTCGTCCGCCTGCTGGGGCTCTACAGCAACGCGCTTGAAGATCCGGGAGTCATCTCCACCGAAGGCAACACACGCCCCACGCTGAACGATAGTCAGCTTACGTTTCTCCAGACCGCGCTCGCCCGCGCGAAGAGCGAGAACTTCGCCGGCGCCGTGCTCGTCGCAGTGCATCATCCGCCCTTTACCGGCGGCGTGAATCACGGCGGCAGCCCTCGCATGCTGCAGGATATGGACAATGCCGCTACAGCGGCGGGTTTCTGGCCGCATGTCGTGCTTTCCGCGCATTCCCACAACTACCAGCGCTATACCCGCACCGTCTCCGGCCTGACAATTCCTTACCTCGTCGCCGGCATGGGCGGTCACGGTCTTACCGTGATGCGGACCACCGCCAGCGGCAATGCGATCCGCACTCCCATGGTCGTGGACAGCGGCCTGACCCTGGTGAGTTACGACGACACCCACTACGGCTATTTGCGCGTCATCGTCAACGCAACCACGCTGCGGATGGAGTTCCACCCAGCCGAGGACGGCGGCACCACCAAAACGCCGGACGACACATTCACTCTCGATCTGAAGACTCGGTCCATTACCTAGCTGCACGGGTAACTGCCGGCGTCGCCTTTGTCGTCGCAAGCCCGGAATGGCTTATGATACGATCCGCCAGCACAGCAGGTGGGCTGCGAGACCGGCGTTCAAGGCCCGGCCACTTGCAGGATCAGGGGCAGCCGTATGCGCGCAGAACTCCGTCCATCCAGCCTCGGTGAGATTCTCGACCGCACGGCGCAGATGTACCGCAGCCACTTCATGCTCTATTTCGGCATCGCGGGCATCTCCTACACGGGCGTGCTTGCCCTCAGCCTTCTTTTCGACGCGCTCTTCTATCCCTTCATGCATTCCAACCCTCGCGCCTACGCAGGTATCCGCGTAGTTGTGGGCGCAATCGTTGGCCTGCTTGCCATCCTGCCCGTGGCAATTGCCATGGCCGCCGTGATGCACGCCGTCGCCCGCAACTACCTCGGCCAGCCTGCGACCATCCGGGAAGCCTACGCAAACATCCGCCATCACTGGTATCGCTACATCCTCATCCTGCTGGCCATGTACGTCTACAGCCTGGTCCCGCTCGGAGCGCTCATGGGCATCGTCGTTGCCGCAGCCACGCTCGTGCCCCCTGGACTGGCCCGCGGGTTAGTGATTGGTCTGGCGGTCATCCTGATGCTGGCCGGGATCGTTGTTGCCTTCTGGTGGATGTTGCGCTGGGCCCTCTCTGTCCCGGCTTCCCTCATGGAAGACCTGACAGTGCATCGCGCGCTGAAGCGCAGCAGTATTCTCACCCGGGGCGGAATCGGCCGCATCTTTGTCATGTTGCTCCTGGTGGGGGCGGTCATGATGATGATTCAGTACGCCATCCAGATTCCAACCTTCATTCTTCTGTTGAAGAACCGCGGCGCCATTACCCTCACAACCCAGATCGTCACCTCGCTCGGCTCATCGTTCAGCGGAGCCTTTGTGCTGCCCATCTATTCCATCGCGCTCACGCTCTTCTATTACGATCAGCGCATCCGCAAGGAAGGCTACGATGTGGAGTGGCTGATGGAGCAGGCCGGCATGAGACCGGACGGCGCGCCCACAGAAGCAAATCCATCTGCGCTGCCCGGTTCGCTTACGCCCCAGGCCGAGCCGCCGGGAGCCGGCAATTTGGGGCCGGCTCTCTAGCATCGGCAATTTAGGACCGGCGATCGAAATGCCTCTGGCAATACGTGAATTCCAGATTCGTTGCCGCGCGGCGGCCGCGTTCGCGCTCTGCTTGCTGGCCGGTGCGGGCTCTCTCCGCGCAGCGTCCATCGCACCACAGCCGCAAAGCCCGGCCGAATATCGCGATCATCTGAAGTCGCTCGAAGCGCTCATCGCCGACTGCCGGCAGCAGACCGACTCCGCTCATTGCAGTGCGGACGCCGTCGGCCCGGACGACATCGTCACAGCCCCAGGACAGAAGGCTCCGCGGCGCATCTCGTATGACTGGCTGCGCGCCCTGCTGGAACTCGCCGGCAATGGCACTATCAGCCGCGCGGACGTCGCGCCACGGCTGCTCGCAGCGACGGAACGCCTTCAGCTGGAAGCATCGGAAGCGCCGGCAGCGCCCGCGCAGTCTGCAGCATCCACGCACACTGCCGAGCGCAACGCGCTCACAACAATTCTCGATCGCGCAGAGTTCCGCCGTGCAGACCGCTCGCTGACGCAGCGCGTGCTGGAAGCAGTCGCCATCTGGATCAACCGCCGACTCTCCCGGCTGGTCGAGTACAGCGCGCATCGCCGCTGGCTGGCCCTCCTGCTGGAATGGGGAGTGGTTTCGCTGGCCTGCCTTGGGCTCGGCTACTGGTGTGTGCGGCAGGCTCGGCGTGCGCGGGGTCTTGAGGCCCGGGAGCGGGCGCGGGTCGAGGACACGCCGGCGATGCGGAACTGGGAGCGCCTGCGGCAGGACGCAGAGCAGGCCGCCCGCCAACAGCGCTGGCGTGACGCGGTGCGCAGTTATTACTGGGCCACCATCGCGCGCTTCGAATCGCGTGGCTTGTGGCCTGCAGACCGCGCCCGCACTCCCCGCGAATATCTGCGGCTGGTTCTGCCCGGCAACGCCAGGCACGATGACCTGCGCCGGCTGACGCAATGCTTCGAAACCTGCTGGTACGGATCGGAAACCGCAACCCAGCCGGACTGCGAAACAGCGCGCCTGCTCTTCGAACGGCTTATAAGCGATCGGCTGGCGACGCGATGACGCTGCTGGCATCGCTCGACCACCGCGACCGTCGTCTGCTTCTGATCACCGCTGTGCTGGTGGCGTGCACCACCGTGCTGCTGGTGCTGGTGAATCCCGAGGAGCAGCCGGATAACTACATTCCATCCACGTATTCCTCCGCGCCGCATGGTGCGAAGGCGGCTTATCTTCTGCTGTCGCGGCTCGGCTATCGAGTGGAGCGCTCCGAGGTTCCTCTTGATTCCGTCGCCGACACCGCGGATGCGCACACCGTTCTCATCCTGGCCGAGCCATCGCGCGCGCCAAGCCGGCAGGAAGCCGCCGCAGTCCAGCGCGTGCTCGCCCACGGAGGCCGCGTGCTCGCCGCCGGATTCCTTTCCGCGGCAGCGCTGCCGGATGAGAACCTCGACAGCAAATCGCCGCCGCAACTCATTGGCGGCATCTGCGAAGCGGAGCCCGTCAGCTTCTCGCCGCTTGCTGCCGGCGGCAAAGTCGTGATGCGAGGCGTTCGCAGCGTATGGAATCTGGACCGGCCATCGCAGCGCGTCATCTACGAATGCGCCGGCAAAGGTGTGGTGGTCACTTATCGCGTCGAGAAGGGCTCCGTCGTGTGGTGGGCCAGCGCATCGCCGCTGGAAAACCAGGACATCGCCTCGCAGGGCAGTCTCGATCTGCTGCTGAACAGCCTTCAGCTTCAACACGGCGACCGCATCCTCTGGGACGAGTCGCTGCACGCCGCGCCGGCCGCTGCGTGGAATCCGTTCGCCGACCGCATCGTCCTCGCGCTGCTCGCGCAACTGCTGCTGATCGGCCTGCTCCTGATACTCGCTCGCGGACGCCGCAGCGGCCCGTTGCGGCCACTGCCCGTCACGACACGCAGCTCGCCGATGGAGTTTGTGCGTTCGCTCGGCGGCCTCTATCGCGCTTCGCGTGCGAATGACGTGCCGGTCCGCATCGCCTATGAGCGGTTCCGCTCGCGATTGGCGCACCACTATGCCATCGCCGGAGCGCAGACGGCGGATGCGGCTACACTGGCCGCAACGCTCGCTGCGCGCTTCCATCTGGATGAGCCTTCGCTGCAGCGCGATCTCGAGGCTTGCCAGGACCCGGACAGTCTTCCAAACCTGAAGCCCCGCCAGGCGTTGACGCTGGTCAAATCGCTGGCCCGCTATCAGGAGCTCATCGCACGGCAGGCGGAATCGAGTGCATACTTCACGCATGATCGAGGGACCGTTGGATCCAATGTCAGAAGCAGCTTCACCCAGCGCCGCAGCGCATGATTCCCAGCCGGCCATTGCCGCCACCACACAGTTGCTGGCACATGGCCGCGCGGAAATCGGCAAGGTCATCGCCGGACAGACCGAGCTGATCGACCAGGCCCTCATCACCATACTCAGCCGCGGCCATGCGCTCATCGAGGGCGTGCCCGGCATCGCGAAGACGCTGCTGGTCAAGCTGCTCGGCCGTGTGCTTGGCCTCGAGTTCAGCCGCGTCCAGGCAACTCCGGATCTCATGCCCGCCGACATTCTCGGCACCAGCATCCTCCAGGCCGCAGGCGCGCAGATGATCTTCCGTCCCGGCCCGGTCTTCACCGACTTCCTGCTCGTCGACGAGATCAACCGCATGCCGCCGCGTACGCAGTCCGCACTGCTGGAGTGCATGGAAGAGCGGCAGGTCACCACCGACACGGAGCGCCGTCCGCTGCCGGAGGTCTTCACCGTCTTCGCGACGCAGAACCCGATCGATTTCGAAGGCACCTATCCGCTGCCGGAGGCGCAGCTCGATCGCTTCCTCATGAAAATTCGCGTCGGCTATCCCACCGCTGAGCAGGAGCGCCTGGTCCTCGAGCGCCATCACGCCGGCTTCGATCCCGCGTCTCACACGGATCTCACGCCTGCCCCTGCGGGTTTGCTCGCCGCCGCGCAGGCAGAGCAGCGGCTGGTCCGCATCGAGCCGGAACTCTACGACTACCTGCTCGGCATCACGCGCCGCACCCGCGAATGGCCGTCGCTCACCCTCGGCGCCAGCCCGCGCGCGGCCATCAGCCTGATGCGTGTCGCACAGTCCTATGCTGCGCTCGATGGCCGCGATTTCGTCATCCCCGATGACGTCAAGCAGGCTACGTTGCCCGTCTTGCGGCATCGCATCATGCTTCGTCCTGAGGCGGAGCTCGAGGGCCTCGATGCCGACCGCGTGCTCACCGACCTGATCGCAGCCGTGCCCGTGCCTCGGCAGGCTGATCCCTCGCAATGAATCAGTTCACCGTCCGCCCGGATAGAGTGCATGCCTCGGCAGCGCCGCGCGGCCACCTTGCATGGGCATTTACGCCGCGCGCTCTGTGGCTGCTGCTCGCCGGAGTCGTCTTTCTTGTGCCCGCATTTTTTCAGGCACGCTTCGCATGGGGAATGCTTGCGTGGGATCTCTGCGTCCTCATCGCTGCCATCATCGACGGAGCACGCCTGCCAGCGCCGAGCCAGATTGACGTAGCGCGCGAGTGGCTCAGCGCCCCATCGCTCGGCCGCGAGGTGGAAGTCGAGCTCGCCATCACCCAACACGGTCGTAGTCTCATCCATTGCACGTTGCTCGACGATCTGCCTGCGCCATTTCTGGAGGAGCCGGTCAGTCACAGGCTCGCCGCATACCCGGAAGCGCCTGCTTCCTTGCGCTACAGCTTCATCCCTGCTCAGCGCGGCGATCACGCCACAGGGAAGCTGTATCTGCGCTATCGCTCAACCATCGGCCTCACTGAGCGCTGGGCCGCTGCCGCTCTCACCCAGACAGTGCGCATCTATCCCACGCTGCGGACGCCCGAAGAAAATCGCCTCTATTTAGCGCGGCATCATCGCATCGAGCTGCAGATGCGCCTGCGCAGGCAGCGCGGCATGGGCCGCGACTTCGAAAGTCTCCGCGACTACCTCGAAGGCGACGAGATCCGCGACATCTGCTGGACCGCCTCCGCCCGTCGCGGATCGCTGGTGACGCGCCTCTACGAGATGGAGAAAAGCCAGCCGGTGTGGCTGGTCCTCGACGCTGGACGCCTGCAGAGCGCGCGTGTGGGCCGCTACACCAAGCTCGACCAGGCCGCCGCCGCCGCACTGGCGCTCGCGCAGATCGCGCTTACCTCCGGTGACCGCGTGGGTCTGCTCGCGTACGGGCGCGACACCCAGCAGCTTGTCTTGCCGGGACGCGGCGCGGCGCATCTGCGGCTATTGCTGGATGCGCTGGCGCAGGTGCGAGCGGAACCGCTCGAAGCCGATCATCTGCGCGCAGCGGCAACGCTGATGCATCGCCAGTCGCGGCGCAGCCTCATCCTCTGGATGACCGACTTCGCCGAAACCGCGATGCAGCCGGAGGTGCTGGATGCGGCCGCGCGGCTGGTGCGCCGGCATCTGGTTCTCTTCATCGCCATCTCGCAGATGGACGTGCAGCGCCAGGCCAACACCACGCCCGAGACACTCGATGCAATGTTCGAAACCGCCGCCGCGCAGGAGCTGCTCAATCGCCGCGAGCGCCTGCTGCGCCGTCTCGAAGAGCGCGGCGCAATGACGCTCGAGACGCAGCCGGAGTCGCTCGCCGTCTCCGTGCTCAATCGCTATCTGGAAGTCAAAGAGCAGGGACTGCTGTAGGAAAACTGTCCGGCCACAAACCTGCCTTCCCCTCGAACTTGCACTTGATTTCCAAGCGCTACACGTCAAGCCGGTTAGAGGCAGCGACCTTTGCGTACCACAAGCCAGAATCCTTGATGGTGCGTTTCTGGTTGCGAAAGTCGGTGTAGATCAAACCATATCGCTCGGTATATCCCTCCGCCCATTGGAAGTTGTCGAGTAGCGTCCAGGCATGGTAGGCGCGCACCCGCGCTCCATCGTCAATCGCTCGCGCGAGTTCAGCCAGCGTCTCGCGGTACCACTGGATGCGGCGCACATCCGGAATTCGACCCTGTTTCTCCTCATCGGGGCCATCGAGATAGCCACATCCGCTCTCGGTAATTTCGATGATCGGCTGGTTGTAATCCTTCGAAATTTTGGTTACCAGGTCATAGATGCCGGCCGGCCATACTTCTAAACCGGCTTCAGTGAGCGGCCCCTCTGTGGGCATTGCGGCACGGAAGCGTGTGTAAGGGTCGCGACCACCCGGTGAATTGCTTTCAATCTCTGTGCCGCTGAAACTGCCTCCCTTGAGAAACTTCTCTTTGCTCGCGTCCGACACGATGCGGCGCGTGTAGTAATGAAAACCTACCCAGTCCAACGGCGCATAGAGAAGCTTCTCGTCGCCAGCCTTGAAGCCCATCACGTCATAGGGCGGCTCTCCGACGAAGGCCTTCGGATAACGGCCATGCATGGCCGCTTCCAGAAAGAAGACGTTGTTCATGGCGTGGTACCGCTCAGCGGCGGCACGGTCGTCGTCCGAGTTCGTTTTAGGGTATGCGGGGGCCATCTCGTAAGCGCTTCCTACCGTAGCCTTTGGAGAGGCGGCTTTCACTGCGCGATGAGCCTCCCCTTGAGCGAGCGCCAGCGTATGCGCTGCCTTCAGAAAGTCGCTGAAGCTCGTCCGGCAAGGGGGAAAGGCACCCGCCGCATATCCCATGAAGGCAATCGCCCAAGGCATATTGAAAGGTGCCCATACCGTGATCCGATCGCCAAGATGTTTGGCCAGGATGCCGGCGTAGTCTGCGAAGTAATTCGCTAAATCCCGGTTCGGCCAGCCTCCCCTGTCCTCCAGCGCCTGGGGAAGATCCCAGTGATACATGGTGCACCAGGGCCGGATGCCGTGCCGCAAGAAGAGCATCGACGAATCGGCTGTAGTGATCCAGGCCTTTCATATTCGGGGCGCCGGTTCCCGTCGGTTGAATACGCGGCCAGGAGATGGAGAAGCGATAGCTCTTCTGGTTGAGACGCTTGGCCAGTGCTATGTCCTGCGGATAAAGGTGGTACTGATCGCAGGCAACGTCGCCTGTTACGTTTCCCCTTACTTTCCCAGGAGTATGAGTAAATCTGTCCCAGATGGATTCGCCTTTGCCGTCCTCGTTCCATGCGCCCTCATTTTGATAGGACGCCGTGGCAACTCCCCAAAAAAATCCTTCAGGGAATCGCGCCTTTTGTATCAAGGATTCCGGAACAGCCCCAGGAATTTGATCCGGGACGATTGGGCCAGCGGCATAACTGCGACCGCGATAGAGGGCGGCCCCGGCGGCTGCGGCCAGAGAATGAACGGCAAATTGGCGACGGTCCATCGGTGAAAATCTCCCCGGCCCGCAACCTAGCAGAACGTTATTCTTGAGTCAATCGATTGCTTATTAGAAGTTCTTGTGAAACAGGAGAGCTGTTGTCCGTCTGCTGCCTGCTTCGCGGAGATGAAAAAAGCCACAGCAGCAGTAACGTAAACAACGCAGCGCCCACCGCGAACTTCAGTCCCGCCGGCGCACCCGAGGGCGAAAAGAATCCCTCGATCGTGCCGGCGATCACCAGCATCGGAATCACGCCCGCCATCAGCCGAACTGCCTCACGGCCGGCAAGCGCGATCGAATCCCGCCGGCTGTAAAGGCCGGGGAACAGCATTCCACTGGCCAGCCGCAGCCCTGCGCCGCCGGCAATAAAAATTGCCGGCAGCTCCAGCGATCCATGCGGGCAGACAAAGCTCCACAGGTCGCGCGACATATGCGCCTGCTGGCACGCGGTTGCGATCACACCCATCAGCAACCCGTTAAAGAACATCAGCCACAGCGTCCCCACTCCCGCCGTGATGCCTGCCGCAAAGGTGGTGAACGTCACTGTCAGATTGTTGGTCATGATCCGGCTGCTCTCCTGTGGCTTCATGCCGACAATCGAGTGCGTCCACATCTGGTGGCGATGAATCGTCTCCACCATGCGCGGGCCAAGCAGCCCTTCCATAAAGCCATGCCGGCTTACCGTGAGAATGGAGCCCAGCAGCACCCCGCCGGCAAACAGCGCAATCGCCGCGAGTGTGTAGGGAAGCAGCCGGCGGAAGTGGCGCGGATACTCGTCACGAAAGAATGTGAGCGCGCCAAGAAAGCTCCGCCTCCGGCTGGAGTAGATGATATTGTGTGTTCGGCCCAGTAGCTGATTCAGCATATGCGCCGTCGACCGTGCCGTCTCATCCTGCCGCACTACGGAAAGATCATTCGCGACCTGCCGATAGAGCAGTGCCAGCTCGCGCAGCTCGTCGCGCCGCAGCTGTCGCAGGCCGGCTCCCTGCGCCGCAGCCGCCAGCGCCGCCAGCCGCTCCCAGTAAGGCCGCCGCTTCTCAATCCACTGGTTCGAGACCATGAAATTCGGTGATCAGCTTAGCATCGACACGCCGGAGCTTGTCGCGCTGGAGTTCCCGCTCGCCGGCATCGGCAGCCGCTTCATCGCTATTCTGATCGATTCTCTGCTGCAGGCCGCCATCGTGCTCTCTTTGATCTTCGGCGCGATGCTCTTCCTGCCCAGCCTGCTGAAGTTCGAAGCCGCCAGCGCAAAGTGGTTCATCGCCATCGTGATCCTGGTCCCCTTTCTCCTGCAGTGGGGCTACTTCGCGCTCTTCGAAGCATTCTGGAACGGCCAGACGCCGGGAAAACGCGTCGCAAAGATCCGTGTCATCCAGCAGAGCGGACGCGCCATCACGCTCTTCGAATCGCTCGCTCGCAATCTGGTGCGCATCATCGACTTCCTGCCCACCTCCTACATCGTGGGCGTCATCAGCATCTTCGTCACCTCGCGCCATCAGCGGCTCGGCGACCTCGTTGCCGGCACGCTCGTCGTTCACGAAGGCCAGTTGCCCGCATCGTCCACCCTGGGCAATACCCGCCTGTTCACCGAAACCGCGCCGCAAGCGCCTGTCCCGCCGCGCCCGACGAGTCTTCCCGCCGATGCACTCAGCCGTCTCACCACAGCGGATCTGCAGGCGATCGAGACATTTCTCGAGCGCCGCCTGGACATGGCGCTCGAAGTGCGGCAGTCCCTCGCCCTGCGCCTCGTCACATCGACGGCTGGTCGAATGAACCTGCCACCGCCGACAGCGATGCATCCCGAGACCTTCCTCGAAGAGGTTGCCTACGGTCTGCGCTCCCTCGGCAGACAGTGACTACGCGCTAGAGTCTTGTAGCCGCCTCCATCGAGCTGCCGCTGCGCCACCAGCCGGCTCAGCGCAATCGTGTCCTCCGGCGTATGCTTCAGCAGCCGCCGCAGAATGGCCAGTTGCGTGCGCAGCATATCGCCTTCTGCCACCGCCGCCAGCACGCGGCGCGCTGCTTTCTCGACAACAGCAAGAGCATCTGCGGCGAACAGCTTCACCATGGCATGCGCTGTTTTGGCTTGCGGCTGCGAGCCCAGCTTGCGCGCACGCAGCAGCGCGGATTCGAGCGCAAACACCTGCATCGTCATGTCCGCCAGGTCGCCCATGATCTCCTGCTGGTCCTGCAATGCCTGCATGTACTTCTGCGTAGCGGAGCCGGAGCAGAACAGCGCCGCCTTCTTCAGATTCGCGAGCAGCGCCGTTTCCGCCGCCAGCGGATCATCATCTTCGTCGGAGCCGTCGAAGGAAGGCGGCTCCATCACCTCCGCCATCAGCTTCTTGATCGCGCCCAGCAGCGGCAATTGCCCGCTCGCCGCACGCTTCATCAGCCAGCCGGTGATGATCAGCCGGTTGATCTCATTCGTGCCTTCAAAGATGCGGTTGATCCGCGAGTCACGATACGCCCGCTCCGCCGGATACTCTTCCACGTAACCGTAGCCGCCATAAATCTGCAGCGTGTGATCCACCACCATGTCCAGCATCTCCGATCCCCAGACCTTCAGGATGGAGCACTCCACCGCATACTCTTCGATCTTCTTCTGGATCTCGCGCGCGTTTGTCGCGTCGTCGCCGGCGAGCGATCCAAGCGCCGCATCGATCATCCCGATCGTCCGGTAGCTCATGCTCTCACTCACGAAGATGCCGGTTGCGCTCTCCGCCAGCTTCTGCTGGATCAGTCCGAACTCGCTGATGGTCTTGCCGAATGCCTTGCGTTCCTTCGCGTAGCGCACCGCATTCGCCAGCGAATTCTTCGCGCCGCCGATCGCGCTCGCTCCCAGCTTGAAGCGGCCAATGTTCAGGATGTTGAACGCAATATGGTGTCCCTTGCCTACCTCGCCCAGCACGTTCGCAACCGGAATCTTGCAGTCCGTTAGGATCAGTGGGCAGGTAGATGAACCTCGAATGCCAAGCTTATGTTCCTCCGCACCAACAGCAAATCCCGGCGTGTTTCGCTCAATCAGGAACGCCGTGAACTTCTCTCCATCGACTTTTGCGAACACGGTATACAGGTCCGCAAAGCCCGCATTCGTGATCCACATCTTTTCGCCGTTCAGGATGTAGTGCTGCCCGTCCGGCGCGAGCACAGCGCGCGTGCGCAGGGCCATCGCATCAGAGCCGGAAGACGCCTCGGAAAGCGCATAGGCCCCAATCCACTCTCCGGTCACCAGCTTCGGCAGATACTTCTGCTTCTGTTCCGGCGTGCCGTACCAGATGATCGGCAGCATTCCGATGCCCACATGCGCGCTGAAGCTGGTGGCGAAGCTCCCCAGCACCGAGAGCTTTTCACCCACGATCGCCGATGTCACTTTGTCCATCGCCAGGCCGCCGTACTCCTCCGGCGTATCGGTCGCCATCAGGCCCAGCTCGCCGGCCTTCGCCAGCAGCCCGCGCGTCACCTTGTAGTCCTTGGCCTCGATCGCATCGGCAGCCGGCAGAATCTCCTTCTGTGCAAAGTTTGTAGCGGTCTCGGCAATCTGCCGCTGCTCGTCGTTGAAGTCCTCCGGCGTAAAGACTTCCTGAGGCGTGCGCTCTTCCAGCAGAAAGCTGCCGCCCGCCGCAGCCTTCACAGATGTCTTCGCCGGTGCCGACACAGTTGCCATAAGTCACTCCAGTCGCTACAAATTCAATTCAGATTTTCAAAGATGCCCGCCGCGCCCATGCCGCCGCCCACGCACATTGTCACCAGGCCAAAACGCACCTTGCGGCGCTGCATCTCGTGCAGCAACGTGGCCGTCAGCTTGGCGCCCGTGCAGCCCAGCGGATGTCCCAAAGCAATCGCTCCGCCATTCACATTCACCTTTTCCGGATCCAGCCCGAGCTCGCGAATCACCGCAAGCGACTGCGCCGCGAAGGCCTCGTTCAGCTCGACGAGGCCAATATCTTCCAGCTTCAGCCCGGCAATCTTCAGCGCCTTCGGCACCGCGTGCACCGGCCCAATGCCCATAATCTCCGGCGCGCAGCCCGCCGTTGCAAACGCGACAAACCGCGCCACCGGCTTCATGCCCAGCGCCGCCGCCCGCTCCGCGCTCATCACAATGGCGGCGGCCGCTCCATCGGAAGTCTGCGACGAATTGCCGGCGGTCACCGTGCCCTTCGCGTGAAACGCCGGCTTCAGCTTGGCCAGCGCTTCCGCCGATGTATCGGCACGTGGGCCTTCATCCACCTGAAAAGTTCTCTTCTCTTCTTTTGGCTTTGCAGATCCATTCTTCGGCGTGCGTTCGGTCCATTCGAAAGGCACGATCTCCTCTGCAAAGCGCCCCTCCGCGATGGCCTTCAGCGCCTTCTGATGACTCGCCAGCGCAAAGGCATCCGCATCCTCGCGCGAGACATGGAAGCGCTCCCCAACACGCTCCGCCGTCAGCCCCATCGAAAGATATGCGGCCGGAAGGTTGTCCACCAGCCACGGATTGGCGCTGATCTTGTGTCCGCCCATGGGGATCATGCTCATGGATTCGGTGCCGCCCGCCACCACCACCGATGCGCCACCGCCACGGATACGATCTGCCGCCTGCGCAATCGCCTGCAGCCCGGAGGCGCAGAAGCGGTTCACCGTCATGGCCGAGACCTCCACCGGCAGCCCGGCGCGCAGGCTCGCGATGCGCGCCACATTCATGCCCTGCTCGGCTTCCGGATGCGCGCAACCCAGAATCACGTCATCCACTTCGCGCTTGTCGAGCTGCGGCACCCGCGCAAAGGCTCCGTCAATCGCGGTAGCCGCCAGATCATCGGGTCGCGCCGTCGCCAGCGTGCCTCTGGGCGCCTTGCCGACCGCTGTTCGCACCGTGCTTACAATCACTGCATCCTGCATGATCAATTCCTTAAAGGTTTTCCGTTACTCAGCGTGTAGGCGATGCGCTCCTGCGTCTTGCGCTCGCCGCAAAGCGAAAGGAACGCCTCCCGCTCCAGATCGAGGTAGTACTGCTCGCTCACCCGCGTGCCCGGCGCCACGCGTCCGCCGCACAGGATGTGCGCGACATGTCCCGCCACTTTCACATCGTGGTCGCTCGCATAGCCCGACTGCTGCATGATGTAGGCGCCCAGCTTCAGCGTTGCCAGCACACTTTCGCCCGCTGCCGGAATGTCGGTGCGCATCACCGGCGGCAAGTAGCCGCCATCGGCCAGCGCTGCCGCCGCCGTCTTCGCATCCAGCAACAGCCGTTCGCGGTTCAGCGTGATGCCATCCTTCCCCGTCAGCAGATTCAACGCGCGTGCCTCCGCCGCGGATGTCGAAACCTTCGCCAACGCGATCGTCTCGAAGGCCTGCTTCATCGTGTCGACGATCTCGGTCGAAATCGCCACCCGCGCCGCATCGCCAAAGGAGCGGATCGCCTCGTCGGTCGCCTTCAGCGCAAACTCCTTCGTGCCGCCGCCGCCGGGGATCAGCCCGACGCCCGTCTCCACCAGCCCCATGTATAGCTCCGCGTGCGCCTGCCGCCGCGCGCCGTGCAGCGAAATCTCCGTTCCGCCGCCCAGGCACAGCGCGTACGGCGCAACCACCACCGGGCGCGGACAGAACTTGATAGACTGCGTCATCCGCTGGAAGGCGCGGATCGTCAGGTCCACATCCTCCCACTCGGCCTCCTGCGCCGCCAGCAGTAACTGCATCAGGTTCGCGCCCACGGAAAAATTCTCCGCATCGCTCGAGATCACAAACGCGCGGAAATCGCGCACAGTGTCTGAGTCCGGAGCCAGCGTCTTCGTGATCAGGCGAATAATGTCATCGCCGATCGCGCTCTTCTTCGAGTGCAGCTCGATACACGCGACGCCATCCCCCAGGTCCACCAGCGACGCTCCAGGATTGCTCCGGACGACCCCGTGGCTGGCGCGGAAATCCGAAATGCGCGCCACGCCCGCCGCGCGCGCCACCGGCTGGTAGCTCTTGCTCGCCGGGTCGTAGCAGGCCGCGCCGTTGTCCCGATACCAGCTTTCCGCGCCGCTCGCCAGCATCGCTTCCACCACCGGACTCACCCGCTCGCCCGCGGCCTGCATGCGCTTCACTGTATCGGCAACGCCCACCGCGTCCCACATCTCAAATGGTCCAAGCTGCCAGTTGTAGCCCGCGCGCATCGCCGCGTCGACGCTCGCCGCCGAGTCGGCAATCTCCGGCAAACAATCGGCTGCGTAGTTCCACAGCCGCGTCAGCAGCTTCCAGTGGAAGCGCGCAGCCTTATCCTTCTTCTGATCACCGCTCAGCAGCATGCGCAGCCGCTCCGGCAGCGACTCCACATTCTTCGCCATCTCCAGCGACTGCAGCTTCGGTTTCGACGACGGCTGATACTCCAGCATCTTCAGGTCCAGCACCATCCTGTTCTCTTTGCCATCCGCGCCGCGCTCCTTCTTGTAGAAGCCGCCACCCGTCTTGTCGCCCAGCCATTTGCGCTCCAGCATGGTTTCCAGAAACGGAGGAAGCGCCGCCTGTCCGCCCGCATCCTGCTTTGCTTTGGCAAAATTCCGCGCCACGTGCGCCAGAATGTCCAGCCCCACCATGTCCGCCAGGCGGAACGTGCCGGTGCGCGGCAGGCCGATCGCCGTCCCGGTCAGCGCATCGACTTCTTCGACGGTCAGCCCCTCCTCTTCCATCACGCGCAGCGTTTCCAGAATGAAGAACGTGCCGACGCGGTTCGCAATAAAATTCGGCGTATCCCGCGCGCGGACCACTTCCTTGCCCAGGTTCTGGTCGAGAAACGCAGACAGCGCCGCCATCGCCGCCGGATCGGTATCCGGCCCGGGAATCACCTCCACCAGCCGCATATAACGCGGCGGATTGAAGAAATGCGTGCCGAACCAGCGCCGCCGCAGCTCAGCCGGCAACACGCTCGCAATCGAGCCCACCGGGATGCCGCTCGTGTTGGTCGTCAGAAACGCATGCGGCTGCACATGGGGCGCCACGCGCGCCAGCAGTTGCTGCTTGATCTCCAGGTTCTCCGTCACCGCCTCGACGATCCAGTCACACCCCGCAAGCGCGGCCAGGTCATCCTCAAAGTTGCCGGTGCGAATGCGCGCTGCGGCAGCGGGCGTGTAGAACGCGGCCGGCTTGCTCTTCTTCAGTCCCTCCACGGCTTTGTCCGCAACCGCATTGCGCGCACCGTCCGTGCCCGGCAGATCCAGCAGCAGCACGCTCACCCCGGCATTCGCCAGATGCGCCGCAATGCGCGATCCCATCGTGCCCGCGCCCAGTACTGCGGCTTTGCCCAGCAGCAGGGGCTTGTCGGATGCCGCCTTGGTCCCTTCGCGTTCCGCAATTGCTTCCATGCTCTCCTCGTCAGCCTTCAAAATGAGCGCTCTTCAGCCCGAGCGCCTCGCGGTCAGCCATTGCAGCCAACTCGCCCGTCGCCAGTCCATTGGTCAGCATCCGCACATACTGCGTTGTGATGGCCGCAAGCTTCATCGGCCCCGAAGGCTCATACCAGCTCGCCATCCCATGGATCGCCCCGGCCACAATAAAGGCGGCAATCTTCGCATCGCACGGCGCAACGGAGCCATCCCCGATGCCGCCCTCAATCATCGCGCGAAGCCGATGATCGATCTCCCGCTTGCGCTCGCGCACTGTCTTGCGGCCCGTCCGGGACAACTCGCCGTCATCCAGCCGGATCACCGCGCGCCCAAAGTCACCGGAGACGATCCGGATGTATCCCGAGATAAAGTCTGCTACCTTGTCCAGTCCGGGTTTTTCTTCGGCTTCGATCGCATCCAGCATCTCGTCGATCAGGTCTGTTCCCAGCCGGTAGATCTCCACCAGGATCTCTTCCTTGTTGCGGAAGTAGTGGTAGAGCGCCGGCTTGGTAATGTTCAACTGCGTCGCCACATCGTTCATCGACGTGCGGCCATAGGAGCGCTCCAGAAACATGCGTACCGCCGTCTGCAGCACAGCGTCCCGCTTCCCGTCAGGATTGCGCCTGCGGTCGGCGAACAGCCGGCGATGCGGCCCCAGGGCCGCGGATTGCCTGGGCATCGTTCCACTCCGGCAGCAATTGACGCCGCCCCTTCCGGTTGATATCTTACTCCCCGGTAGGTTATGTGTCCCTTCTACGCGCTACGGGCTCTATTGCGCAAGTGAATTTTGGAGCGCGTCGCACCAAGGTAAGAGCGCGCGCCAGACCGTTTTCACAAACCATGTAGGACATCTAATAACTGTTGATGCAGGTTTTCCGTTAAGAAAAGCTGCTCTTCTCAGATGTGATGAAGGCAACGCATTTGTGAAAACCGTGATAAGAGCCTCATGAACTTCATGACCCTGCCACACGTGCTCGCCCTGCGCCTCCACTACGCGGAGCCGCCGTCATTTTCAGTGACCGAGATGGTCCTGCTCGCCGTCCTCACTGTGCTTGCGGTGGTCGGCTTCTTCGCGCGCTTCGATCGCGTACTACGGAACATCTTTACCGCACGCAAAGATCCCGACTTCCACATCGCGCCCATCGGCAGGCGCATCTGGGATTTCTTCTGGGAAGTCCTCTGCCAGGCCAAAGTCATCAAGGAGCGCCCGCTCCCCGGCCTCGCCCACGCCTTCGTCTTCTGGGGTTTCCTCGCCTTCGCGCTCGTCTCGCTCAACCATTTTGCGTCCGGCTTTCGGATCGGCTTTCTCGATTCCGACGGCTGGGTTGGCGGCTTCTACTTCTGGTTCGCCGCGGTGTTCGCGCTGCTGGTCGCCGTCGGCATTGCCGGCCTCTTCGTGCGCCGCTTCTTCGTCCGTCCCATCTGGCTCGGCCGCAAGGTGTCGATCGAGTCTGGCGTCATCGCCTTCCTCATCTTTGCCCTCATGGTCACCTATCTGGCGGCCTTCACCATCCCCTCCACCTCCGCCGCCGCACGCGGGCTCTGGTGGACGCACGCGCTCTGCATCCTCGTCTTTCTCCCGCTCATCCCGCACACCAAGCACCTGCACCTCGTCCTCAGCCCCTTCACCATCTTTCTCTCGCGCGGCGAGTTCAGCCACATCCCGCCGCTCTCCGGTGACGAAGACTTCGGCCTCGTCGCCGGCAAGGACATCACGCAGCTCGTCGCGCTCCAGGCCTACTCCTGCGTCGAATGCGGCCGCTGCACGGAGCACTGCCCCGCTAACAACACCGGCAAGATTCTCAATCCGAAAGAAATCATCCTCGGCGTGCGCAACTATCTCAATGACCTCGGCCCGCACTCCGAAGAACCGCTGCTCGGCAAGTACAACTCGCAGGAAGCCGCCTTCCAATGCACCACCTGCGGCGCATGCGAATATCAATGCCCGGTAGGCATTGAGCATCTGCCCGTCATCATCGGCCTGCGCCGCGGCGCGGTGAACACCGGCACCTGGGAAGACGACCACGGCACCAAGCTCTTCCTCGCCCTCGAGCGCAGCGGCAACGCCTTGGGCATGAGTGCCGCCGAGCGCGACAAATTCATCAAGAAGCAGGAGCTGCCCATCTTCGACGGCTCGCAGGAGTACTGCCTCTGGCTCGGCTGCATGGGCGCATACGATCCGCAGGGCCGCGAGATCATCGCCTCTTTCGCCAAGGTGATGCAGTATCTCGGCACCCGCTTTGGTGTTCTCAAAAAGGAAAAGTGCACCGGCGACCCCGCGCGCCGCCTGGGCAACGACCTCGTCTTCCAGCAGCTTGCCGAGCAGAATCTCGAAATCATGAAGCAGCAGAAGGTCACAAAAATTGTGACAATATGCCCGCACTGCGTCCGCACCATCGCCAAAGACTGGCAGGAATACGGCGCATCCCCCGAGATCGAGCATCACAGCGAGTTCATGGCCCGTTATCAGGACAAGCTGCCGAAAGCCGATGGTCCGGAGATCGTCTACCACGATCCCTGCTATCTCGGCCGCTATCGCGGCTCCTACGATCAGCCGCGCGAAGTGCTGGCGCGCTCCGGCAAGGTCATCGATCCGCCGCGTGCGCGGGAGCGTTCCTTTTGCTGCGGCGCCGGCGGCGGCCTCGCATTTCTTGGCGAAGAATCCGGTGAGCGCGTCAGTCACGTCCGCGCCAAAGAACTCGCAGCCACAGGCGCCGCCATCGTCGGCGCCGCCTGTCCCTTCTGCAACACCATGTTCCGCGATGCGCTGGCCGCCGTCAGCGAAGCGCCGCCGCAACTGCTCGACATCGCGCAAATCACGGCCCAATCCATCGCCAACGCAACCGCAACACTCCAACGGAGCACAGAACGTATGAAGATCATCGTCGCCATCAAGCAGGTGCCGGTCCGCGACTCCAGCCTGCACATCGATTCCAACGGCAAGTGGATCGATGAAGAGGATCTCAGCTACGAGATCAACGAGCCCGACGCCTACGCGCTCGAGGAAGCCCTGCAGCTAAAGGAAAAGCATGGCGGCGAGGTCATCGCCGTCCTCGCCGGCCCGGAGCGCGGCTCGCAGACCATCCGCGAGGCGCTGGCCAAAGGCGCCGACCGCGCCATCCACATCGAGTGCGATGACCTGGCCTCGCTCGACACCCTCGGCATCGCCAGCCGTCTCGCCGCCGC
Organism: uncultured Acidobacteriaceae bacterium; assembly: GCA_963790555.1. Lineage (GTDB taxonomy): Bacteria > Acidobacteriota > Terriglobia > Terriglobales > Acidobacteriaceae > KBS-83. Next base: position 67,612 of record CAWBPB010000009.1, read on the forward strand.
CATCAAGGACGAAAAGGCGGACCTCATCCTCACCGGCCTGCAGTCCGACGATCTCGGCCTCGGCCAGACCGGCGTCGTTCTCGCCGAGCTGCTCGCCATCCCGCACGCCACCATCATCATGCAGGTCGAGGCAGGCGAAGGCTCCATCAAGGTAAAAAGGGAACTCGAAGACGGCTGGTTCCAGCACGTCCAGATGCCGCTGCCCGCGCTGCTCACCATCCAGTCCGGCATCAGCAAGCTCCGCTACGCAACGCTCATGGGCATCAAGAAGGCCAAGACCAAAGAAGTCCGCCGCGTCTCTGCCAGCGATCTGCCGCAGGCTGCCGCCGCAACGGTCACGCTTGAGCGCGTCTACCTGCCGGAGAAGAAGAAAGAAACCCAGCTCATCGAAGGCTCGCCCAACGAGGCAGCCGCAAAGCTGGTCGAAAAACTCAAGTTCGAGGTGCGCGTCATATGAGCGGAGTCCTGGTAGTACTCGAGCACAAAGGCGGTGCATACAACCGCATGTCGTGGGAAGCCCTGGCCGCCGGCCAGCAGATCGCAGCCGCATCCGGCCAGCCACTCTCCGCCGCAATTGTCGGCGACAACCTCGAATCACTAACGCGGCGAGCTCGCCAACAAAAAGCTCGACAAGGCCTACCGCGTCGAGCACGCGCTGCTCAAGGATTACACCGCCGACGGTTACGTTTCGGCACTCGAGCAGCTCATCCGCAAGCTTGACCCCAGCTACGTCGTCTTCCCCCACACCTACCAGGTGCGCGACTTCGCGCCTCGCCTCGCCACCCGCTTCGGCCAGGTGCTGTTGGCCGATCTCGTCGGTCTGCGCAAGGATGGCGACAGCTTCGTCTTCGTCCGCCAGCTCTTTCAGGGCAAGCTCAACGCCGACTACCGCCATCCCGGCGCAGGCCCCGCTTTCCTCTCCGTGCAGGCCGGTGCCTTCCGCGCCGAATCGCTCGAATCCGGCTCTGCCGCCATCGAGACCTTCGCGCCGCAGCTCGACGCAACCGCCATCCGCAACAAGCCTGACGCGCCCTTCCGCGAAGCCGCGCAGACCGTCGATCTCGGCTCCGCCGCCATCATCGTTTCGGTCGGCCGCGGCATCAAGGAGCAGGACAACCTGCCCATGATCCAGGAGCTCGCCGCGGCGCTCGGTGGCGAGCTCGCCGCCTCCCGCCCCATCTGCGACAACGGCTGGCTGCCCATGGAGCGCCAGGTCGGCAGCTCCGGCCAGACCGTCTCGCCCAAGCTCTACCTCGCGGTCGGCATCTCCGGCGCCATCCAGCATCTCGTCGGCATGAAAGGCTCAAAGACCGTAGTCGCCATCAACAAGGACGAGAACGCCCCCATCTTCGAAGTCGCCGACTACGGCATCGTCGGCGACCTCTTCGAAATCGTCCCTGCCCTCACCGAGGCAGTGAAGAAGGCTAAGGGCGTCTAGAACGAAAGGTCCACTTCGGGTTAATGGAAACGGGAAACGCGGTCTAGTACGCTGATCCAGCACGGAGGCAACCGAGCATGGCGCAGTGGAGCGACGAGTTTCTTCCCCTCGGGCGGGCGTATCACTGGGAGAAAGCGCGCGCGCACGAAGCGTATCTCGTCCAGCCCATGGCCGACGGCTCCGTGCGCTCCTGGACCTGGCAGCAAACCATGGACGAGGCGCGTCGCATCGCCACCTTCCTGCGCGCCCGCGGATGGGAGCCCGGCTCGCGTGTCGCCACACTCGCGCGCAACAGCGCCTGGTGGATGATCGCCGAGCTCGGCGCATGGATGGCCGGCTGCGTCACCGTGCCGCTCTATCCCTCGCTGCGCGCGGACTCCATCCACGCCCTCCTGCAGCACGCCGACGTCCGCGCCTGTTTCCTCGGCGCGATGGACGATCGCGAAGCCATGCAGCAGGGCATTCCCGTCGGCGTGCTGCGCATCGCCATGCCCAATGCTGCGCCGGATGTTCTGCGCGGCTGCGATCGCCGCTGGGATGACATCCTCGCCGAGTGCCCGCCCATCTCCGACTCGCCCGTGCGCGCGGCGACGAGCTCGCCACCATCATCTACACCTCCGGCACCACCGGCCAGCCCAAAGGCGTGATGCATCGCTTCTCCGTCTTCCCGCACATGGGCGACAGCATCGCAAAGCTGGTCAACATGGACAGCAACGAGCGCTTTATCTCGTATCTTCCGCTGGCACATATCGCCGAGCGCGGTGTCATCGAAGCCACCAGTCTGCACATCGGCTGCACCGTCTACTTCACCGCCGGGCAGGAGAGCTTCCTCGCCGACCTCAAGCGCGCCAAGTCCGACGCTCTTCTTCTCCGTTCCGCGTCTCTATCTGCGTTTTCGCCAGGGTGTGCTCGAAAAAGTCCCGCAGCCCAAACTCGACCGGCTGCTCCGCATCCCCATCCTGCGCGGCATCGTCAAGCGCAAGATCCTCCGCCAGCTCGGCCTCGACTCCGTCCGCTTCGCCGCCTCAGGAGCCGCGCCCCTGCCCGCGGAAGTCCTCGCCTGGTATCGCGCGCTCGGCCTCGGCCTGGTCGAAGGCTACGGCCTCACGGAAACCGCCATCACCCACGCGCCCCGGCCCCAGGACTTCCGCATCGGCTACGTCGGACCCGCGCTCCCCGGCGTCGAAGTTCGTATCAGCGTCGACGAAGAAGTCCAGATGCGCAGCCCGATGAACATGATCGGCTACTATCGCAACGACGAGGGAACACACGCCTGCTTCACTGTAGATGGCTTCTTCCGCACCGGCGACAAAGGCGAGCTCGCCCCCGATGGCCAGCTCAAAATCGTCGGCCGCATCAAGGAGCAGTTCAAGACCAGCAAGGGCAAATACGTCTCCCCCGTCCCCATCGAAAAGCGCCTCAGCATTCATCCTGCGCTCGAAGCCACCTGCGTCATGGGCGACGGCCGCCCGCATCCCTTCGCCATTTCGGTGCTTTCGTCAGAAGCCCGCAAGCAATGCGAGGCCAGCGGTCTCAACGGCGATCTCGGCCGCTCGCTTCAGACGCTGCTCACGCAGGTGAACTCCGAACTCGATCCGCATGAGCGCCTGCAGTTCCTCGCGCTCGTCGACGGGCCATGGGACATCACCAGCGGTCTCATCACGCCCACACTCAAGCTCAAGCGCGATGCGCTCGAGCATCGCTACGCTTCGCGCGTCGATGAGTGGGTCGCGGCGCAGAAGCCGGTTCTCTGGGCGCGTGGTCTATGAGCGAGCCCGCGCTGCACTGCATCGCCGGACGCGAGCTAGAGACGCAACACATCACCGTCCCCAACGCACAGGGCACCATCGTTCTGCTGCATGAGGCTCTCGGCTCGGTCTCCCACTGGCGCGACTTTCCCTCGCAGCTCGCCGAGCGCTGCAGCATGGATGTGCTGCTCTACTCCCGCCTCGGCCACGGCCAGTCGGAAGGCCCGCCACGCCCGCGCAGCCGAAATTATTACCGCCATCAGGCGCTGGAAGTCCTGCCCGCCGTGCTCGCACATTTCTCCGTGCAGCGGCCCGTGCTGCTCGGCCACAGCGAAGGCGCGGCCATCGCGCTCATCTACGCGGCCACCCATCCCGCGAATGTGCGCGCACTGGTGCTGGAGTCGCCCATCCTCCATGCCGAGCCGGCAGCAGCGGCAGGCATGGCCATGGCCGAACGGGCATGGCGCGAGACCGATCTCCGTGAACGCCTCGCGCGCCACCATCGCGATCCGGATGCCGTCTTCGCCGCCTGGCTCAGCATCCGCGGCTCCGACAGCCTGCTCTCCCTGCCGCTCGAAGCGCATCTCCCGCCCGTCCGCTGTCCGCTCCTCATGCTGCAGGGCGCGCACGACGAATACGCCACCGATCAGCAGGCCGAAGCCCTGCGCCGCTTCGCTCCCCAGATGCATCTGGTCCAGCTGCCCGACAGCGGCCACACCCCGCATCGCGAGCAGCCGGAGATTGTCCTCGAGCACATCGAAAACTTTCTTCGCACCCTTCCGCCGGAGCCCGCTACGGGCGAATAAGTTTCTGACCAGTCAGTAACATTTCGTTTGCCAACCGTGCCTGGGGATGGTTAGTCTTCGGCTGTTTTTGCAACGCGCCGCTCCTGTTTCTTGCGCGCTGAATCGGCCCAGGAGGTCTCCCCCGCATGTTTCGCTCCCCCGCTCGCATCGTCTCTGTGCTTTCCGCCTCGCTCTTTTTCCTCACCCTCAATCACGCACACGCCCAGCAGGACTACGTAGGCCGCTACGACATCTACAACGGCTACGCCAACCTGATCGCTCCGAAGATCGATCTCACCACCCGCGGCTATCATCTGCAGGCCGGCTGGAACTGGAAGCCATGGATAGCCAACGGCTTCGACTATTCCGTCACCACAGGGCATACCGAGCTGACACCAGATCTGCTACCCACCGCACTGCAGCAGCAGCTCGCGCAGCAGATCCTCGCGCTCATCCAGGCCGGCGTCATCCCGCCCACTTACCAGGTTTACGTGCCGGTGGACTCCACCACTCAGACCTTCGCCGCCGGCCCGAACTTCAACTACCGCAAATTCAAGCGGGTCACGTTCTTTCTCCGCCCATCGTTCGGGGCGGTGCGCGAAACCGCCACCCCGCACCCGCACGACGCCGTCACCGCGGCCATCGCGCAGGAACTCGTCCCCGCCGGCAAGAAGACTGACTGGACCGGCTTCTACGGTTTCGGCGGCGGCTACGACCTGAACGCGACCAAACACATCGCCATCCGGATGCAGACCGACATCGTCTACTTCCATGTCTTCAATGACCTGCTCAAGGACGGCAGGTGGGACTTCCGCTGGTCCATCGGCCCCACTATCCACTTCGGAGGCAACATCCGCGCAGCCCGGAACGTCCCACCCGGCAGCACATCGCCTGTACCATCGCAGGGAACCTCCTCCCAGTCCAATCCATAGGAGTTCATTTCGGATGATCCTTCGCCCGCGCCGAGTGCTGCTGGCCTGCTTCCTGCTCTCGATCGTGCTGGTCATGCAGCCCGCTCTGGCGGAGTCGCCCGCTACTGGAGGCAACTGCTCGCTCGTCATTCACGTCACCGGCTTCCGCAACACCAAGGGTCTTCTCGGCGCGGAGCTCTTCACCTCATCGGCAGGCTGGCCCGAAGACGTAAGCAAGTCATTCCGGCACGACCACTTTCCCATCGAGGGCGATCACGCGACGGCACGCTTCGACCACATTCCTCCCGGCAAATACGGCGTGGTCGTCCTGCACGACGAGAACGAAAACCAGAAGCTGGATCGCAATATATTCATGGTGCCCAAGGAAGGCTTCGGCTTCGCCAACAATCCCCGCGTCCTGCTCATCGCCCCGCCGATCGAAAAGGCAACCATCCCGGTGACCTGTCCGGTGACCACCACTGACATCCGCCTCATCTACAAATAAAGCGTAGCTGGCATGAAGCAGGGTGCCGGGTAGCCGAAGGCTAGGGCGGGGTAGTTCCTAGGCAATCAGCCGACGCGAAGCGTCCACCGATTCAAAACCCTACTGAACCGGCACCCCGCCAGCAGGCGCCGTCAACCCAAGCGCCTCGATATACCCGGTATTCACACGGCACTTCGCGAGCCGCACGTTCTCCAGCAACTGCTTCATCGCTGCCGCCGCAATCTCCGGCGAAGGCCGCATCTTAAGCTGTTTCTCCGTATTCCCCACGCCGCGCCGCTCGGTCGAGTACTTCACGATCTCATCCCAGTGGTCAGGCTTCGGAAACGCGACAAACGAAGAGCTCGCCTCCATCTTCTTGTACGGCCAGAAGCACCAGCCGATCCTGTGCTTCTCCAGCATCTCGCGGAAGCCGCGCACCCACGCGTCGTCGTTCTCGCCCGATTCGCCCAGCCAGATCGGCACATGGTACTTGTCGCGGAACGCCGTGTAGCGGGCCAGGTCCGCTTCGGTCTTTGCCGCTGTCTGCGCGTTCCATGGCGTGTTGAACTCATACAGGTGAAGCTGGTACAGCACATTGCTGTCGAACGGCGGCCCGAAGACATTGAAGTTCGTATCCCACTGCGCTCCGCCCAGGATCAGCACATGATGCTTGTCCACTTCGCGGATCGCCGCCGAAACGCGCTTGTAAATCGGCTCAAGCTGGCTGTTGTACTTCTGCAACTCGGGGAAGTGCGGAATAGGCTCGTTCAGCAGGTCGTAGCCCAGCACCGCCGTCTCGTTCCGGTAGTGCTCCGCGATGCGCTTCCAGATCGCGATCAGCTCCGCCTGGCTGCCTGGCGAATCATAAAGCCACGGATACCCATAGCTGTCATCGATATTCGTGCCCGTCTGTCCACCCGGCGCCTGGTGCATATCGATGATCACGTACAGCCCGTCAGCTTTTGCCCACGCCACCACGCGGTCCAGCAGGCGAAGGCCTTCGTCATTCCCCGCTGTAAAGAACTTGTAATGAATCGGCACCCGCACCGAATTAATTCCGGTTGACTTCAGAAAATCAATGTCCGCCTTCGTGATGTACACATCGCGGTACTCGCGCCAGAAGGCCGCGGCCTGGTCGGGGCCGATCAGCTCGTCGAAATATTCCTCAATCTCGCGTGGCGAAGTCGGCCCATCATCGCCGAAACGGAACATATATCCTTCCGGCTCCAGCCAGTTGCCCAGGTTGGTGCCGCGCAGCATCAACGTATGGCCGCTCCCGTCCACCAGCTCGGCGCCCTGCGTATGAACAAAGCCTTCGCCGATCTGGGCACGGAGCGTAACCGCCCACACGGCAAGCGCACAAAAAACGAAAAATCTCTTCACGGCCACGCCTCCGATGCTGCGGGCGCAATTCTAAAACAATCGATAGTCTTCGGATTTCACATATCCAGGCAAGATGACGAAGCCGAGGGGCTAGTTCCCGTGTTCAGCCGGCCCGAAGGGCCATCCAAATGGAAGGAAGAAAGCTACGCCACAAGACGCTCTGCGGTACACAGTGATATGAGAAATGCTCTACTATCACCTGCACGCACACCGGGGACCCGCGGAGGCCAATGGCGCGCAAGAAGCAACAGAAGAATCACGAGGAGAAGCCGGCCAGCCTCAAGACTCTCGCCGACCATCTCGGGCTCAGTCCAGCAACCATCTCCGTCGTGCTCAACGATGTGCCGGGCCGCTCCATTCCGCAGGCTACCCGCGACCGCATCAAGGCCGCGGCGCAAAAGCTGAACTACCAGCCCAGCCTGCTCGCCCGTTCCCTCCGCAACCGCCGCACGCACACCATCGGCATCCTCGTGCCGGAGTTAGGTGAGGGCTACCACACCCAGGTGCTCAGCGGCATCGGCGACCACCTCGTGCAGGAAGGCTACTTCTACTTCACCGCCCATCACCGCCACAAACCCGAGCTGGTCGAGCAATACGCCCGCCTTCTCGTCGGCCGCGGCGCCGAGGGCCTCATCCTCGTCGACACCGCCTTCCAGCACAACTATCCCGTCCCCGCCGTCGCAGTCGCCGCGCACCGGCACATCGCAGGCGTCACCAACGTGATCCTCGACCAGCCAAAAGCCGCGGAGCTGGCACTCACCCATCTCTATCGACTCGGCCATCGCGCCATTGCCTTCATGCGCGGCCAGCCCTTCAGCTCCGATTCGGAAGATCGCTGGCGCAGCATCGAAAGCGCCGCCAAAAAGCTCGGACTCAAGATCGACCGCTCACTCGTCGTCCAGCTCGACCGCGATCTCACCTCGCCCGAGCTCGGCTATCCCGTGGTCGAGCAGCTGCTCGCCTCCGGCAAACGGTTCACCGCGCTATTCTCCTTCAACGACGTGGCCGCCATCGGAGCCATCCGCGCCTTGCGCGACGCCAAACTCCGCGTGCCCGAGGACGTCTCCGTCATGGGCTTCGACGATATTCGCGCCGCCGCCTTCATTACCCCCAGCCTCACCACTATCCGCCAGCCGCTCGAAGACATGGGCCGTATCGCCGCCCGCATCGTGCTCAGCCGCATCCGCAATCAGCAGGAGTATGGTGAGCAGGTGGCCGTGGAGCCCGCCCTGATGGCGCGCGAATCCACCCGGGAACCGTCGTGTCCAGCCTGACCTCCGACAAACCGAAAACCCACTATCCTCTCGGCCCCATCCTCGGCATTCAGGGCGTGGAGCTGATCACCGGCATCGGCCTCACGCTGCTCGGCAGCGGCCTGCCCGCAGTCGCCGCTCTGTGGCATCTGGACGACGCCAGCTCCGGCCGCCTTCTCCTCGCCGTCTTTGCCGGCTCTGCCATCGGAGCCATGCTGGTGCGCGCGCCCTTCCATCGCAATCTCGCTGCCGGCATGGCCATGATCGCCATCAGCATGGCCTTGCTCGCCCTCGGTGGCGGCCACGCGCTCTGGTTCCTCTTTCTGCTCTTCGGCACCGGCCTCGGCCTGGCCATGACCGCCAATAGCGTCCTCACCGGCGACCGCTATCGCCACCGCCGCGCCGCCATGCTCACCCTGCTCAACTTCTCCTGGAGCGCCGGCGCCGCCATCTCGCCGTTCGCTGTGCAATACGCGATTCACCGCGCAGGCGTCACCGGCCTCTTCTGGTCGATGGCCGCGGCAGCCGCTCTCAGCACAGTTCTCGCGCTTTGCCTTCGTGACAAGCGAAATCCCGACAAGCGAAATCCCGATCAGCGAAGTGCCACGCAGCAGAAGCCGCAAGCCGCGCAGTCCGCGCCGCGCAGTCCCAGGCGCGTCGTCGCCTTCTTCGCCGTCTTCGGCTTGCTCTACTGCGGCACGGAAGCCGCGCTCGGCGCATGGGTCCTCACCTACGTCCATCGGCTCGACTTCCATCTCTCCGCTGCGCCCCCGCTCGCCGCCTCCTGCTTCTGGCTCGCGCTCCTTATCGGCCGCGCCGTCGCTCCCGCCGTGCTGCTGCATGTTCGCGAGGAACGGCTCCTCGCCGTCGCGCTCATCTCGGCATTCACCGGCGTCGCCGCGCTGCTCACCCTGCACTCGCTGCCGGTGGTCATGCTCTCCGCCGCGCTTGCCGGCTTCAGCATGGCTCCCATCTTTCCCATCTGCGTCGCCATCTTCATGGCGCTCACGCCCGACCCGGCACAGACCCGCTGGATGTTCGCCGTCGCCGGTCTGGGCAGCGCCACCCTGCCCTGGGCCACCGGCCAGCTTTCCGCGCGCGCCGGCTCGCTGCACACCGGACTGCTTGTCCCTCTGCTCGCGCTCGCCACCATGCTGGTCATGATGCGCTGGCCCGGCGGCGGCACCGATCTCTTCCGCAGCATCTTTCAGCGCCGCGAAGAGCATCCACTTCCGCCCAGCGGGATTTCGTTCCTGCCCACCTCGTAACTCCGCCTTGCAAACACACGCATCGTAGTAAGCAGGCCAAACATCGACAGCCATTCATCAGCAGAGGGAGAACGCATGGCGCGCCTGAAAGACCACATCGCAGTCATCACCGGCTCAAGCTCCGGCATCGGGCAGGGAATCGCCGTGCGCTTCGCGCAGGAAGGCGCGCGCGTCGTCATCGACTACGTTGGCCATCCTGACGGAGCAGACCAGACGCTCGACATGATCCAGAAGGCCGGCGGCGAAGGCGTCATCTCTCAGGCCGACGTCACCAGCATGAGCGACATCCGCAAGCTCATCGACACCGCATGGCAGACCTGGGGCGGCTGCGACATCCTCGTCAACAACGCGGGCATGGATAAGCGAGCCGACTTCTGGGATGTCACCGAGGCCGATTACGACAAGGTTCTCGCCGTCAATCTCAAAGGACCGTTCTTTCTCACGCAGTACTTCGTGCAGAAGCTCCTCGCCGCGAACAAACCCGGCCGCATCATCAACATCTCCTCCGTGCACGAGGACATGGCCATGCCGCACTTCGCCACCTACTGCGCCGCCAAGGGCGGCCTGCGCATGCTCATGCGTGACCTAGCCGTCGAGCTCGGCCCGAAGAACATCACCATCAACAACATCGCGCCCGGCGCCATCAGCACGCCTATCAACGCCAAACTGCTCAACAACAAAACCGAGCTCGCCGCGCTCTTGAAGAACATTCCCCTCGGCCGCATGGGCACAGTGGACGACGTCGCCGCCCTCACCACCTTCCTCGCCTCCGACGAAGCCGCCTACATCACCGGATCGACATACGTGATCGACGGCGGACTCATGCGCAGCTATCACGAACAGTAGCTGGTCCGGTTAATCGTTAAAGGTGTTTCCTCGAACGTCGATTCGCCCATTATGTTAGTGTCCTCACGAGGTTGAGAGGTTCGGATGGCTTTAGGCAGCGCTTCAGGACAAACGGTTTCTGCTTCGGAAAGCGGCAGCGCCCACTACGGTCGCGCGCTAGTCATCGTGACAACGCTCTTCTTTATGTGGGGCTTTCTCACTACCCTCAACGACACCCTCATCCCGCACCTGAAGCAGATCTTCACCCTCAACTACTTTGAGGCCATGTTGGTGCAGTTCTCCTTCTTCGGTAGCTACTTCATCTTTGCCCAGCCTGCTGCCAAACTGATCGAGCACATCGGCTACAAAAGGACCATGGTCGTCGGCCTGGCCGTCATGGCTGCCGGCGTTTTCCTCTTTGTGCCCGCTGCCGGCGTTCAGTCCTATGGCTTCTTCCTCGCGGCGGAGATCGTGCTCGCCGCTGGCGTCACTACCCTGCAGGTGGCGGCTAACCCTTACGTCACTGTGCTTGGCCCGGCGCAGACGGCTTCCAGTCGCCTCAATCTCACTCAGGCCTTCAACTCCCTGGGCACTGTCATCGCGCCGCTTTTCGGCTCGGCCTTCATCGTGGCAAGCGCTGCCGAGATAGCAACGATGACCAAGATCCAGCAGGCCGCCTCGCTCAAACTGCCTTATGCCGGTATCGGGATCGTACTGCTGGCCATGGCCGCTGTCATCGCGCTCTTCAAACTGCCTCGCATCCAGGTCACGCAGGAGTTTCGCGGCGGCACGGATGCTCTCGGCACCATCTGGTCGCATCGCCACGTCTGGCTCGGCGCTATCGCGATATTTCTCTATGTTGGCGCGGAAGTTGCGGTCGGTAGCAGCCTCGTCATCTACATGATGCAGCACGACATCGCCGGCTTCTCCCCGCAGCGCGCAAATATCTATCTCATCTTTTTCTGGGGCGGCCTCATGATCGGTCGCTTCATCGGCTCCGGCCTGCTGCAGAAGTTGCCCACCGGCCCGGTCGTCGGCGTCTGCGCCATCGGAGCGACAGCGCTGGTCGCCACCTCCATGCTAACCTCCGGCCACTTCGCAATGTGGACAATGCTGCTCGTCGGCCTCTGCAACTCCATCATGTTCCCCAGCATCTTCACGCTCGGTACCGCGCACATGGGCCCGCTCACCGGCAAGGCATCCGGCCTGCTCGTGCAGGCCATCGTCGGCGGTGCCATCATTCCACCCGCGCAGGGCTACCTGATGGATCGCATCGGCGTCCATCATGGCTTCATCCTGCCGCTGCTCTGCTACCTGTTCATCATCTACTACGGATTCCTCGGCTCCCGCCCCACCGGCCCCAGCGTCGACCTCGTCGCCACCGATTAATGTCTGGAGTTGTACCCGATTCCGCTGCGGCCATTCCTCTCCACGAGTCCTCGGAGTAGTCCGTTCTGGTACTGGTTACACCGGTTTCTGAGGTATACCGTTGCAACACATTCGCTGGCTGAAGGAGGCGTCCCATGAGACTTCTCGCGAAGTTCAACCTCATCCTGCTCGTAATCTTCGGAGCGGGCGCTCTCCTGATCTCTCACTTCGCCTACGTCTTCCTCATCGGGAATGCGCGGAACCAGGTGCTGAATGAGGCAAAACTGATGCTGGCGAGCGCCGAATCTATCCGGCAGTACATCGCCAAAGACATCTCACCGCTGGTCGAAGAGAATCCCCGCCATGAGATCAGTTTCCTTCCCGAGGCGGTCCCGTTCTTTGGATCCACCGTGACGTTCAACAATCTGCGGAAGAGCTATCCGCAATATACCTATAAGGAAGCCGCACTAAACCCCACGAATCCGGAAGATCGAGCTGCAGACTGGGAATCCGATATCATCCACCACCTTCGCGATCAGAACGGGGATGGCCAGGATAGCGGGGTGCGGGACACTCCGAATGGGCCGGCCCTCTTTGTTGCCAACCCCATCAGAGCGACGCAGGATTGCCTGCAGTGCCACGGTGCTGCCTCCAGCGCGCCAGCCGGCCTGATTGCCCGATATGGCTCTGCCAACGGCTTCGGCTGGCAGCCGAACGAAATCATCGGCGCGCAGATTGTCTCCGTTCCGATGGCGCTGCCGGTGAAGATTGCCAACCAGGCTTACCAGCGGCTGATGCTCTTCCTCGGATTGACCATACTTCTCGCAATCATTGCTCTCGATGCTGGCGTCTTCTGGTTTGTGATCCGGCCGCTGAAAGTTGTCTCGGACGCGGCAGACCGGGTCAGCCGCGGGGAGAAGAATGTGCCTGCTGTGCGAATCGGTGGGAAGGATGAGATCTCTGTCGTTGCAGCATCGTTCAACCGGATGCAGGTAAGCCTCGCAAAGGCCTTGCGGATGATCGATGAGGACTGAACGCAGTTACACTCGGGACGCTCTCAGGAACCGAGCGCGTTCCGTTTCATCCTCAATCTCCCTCGCCACGGCTGTAATCAGGTCCTCACAGCTCGAATACTTTCTGGCTGCCCGTTTCACAATCACCTCTGCAACCGGGCCTATGTAGCTGCTCAACTCCCGGCAGATGCGCTGCAGGGCATCTGGCTGGCTGAAAGGGCCAGCCACCGGTGTATCCGCCGGCGGCAGGGAAACCCGCGTTGTTGTGCGCTCTGCTGCCGGGAAGGCATTAGGGCTCTTCGCCGCCTCGTCTCCTCTTCGCGACGCGTCCGGTTGTACATCCAGGTAGGGGCGCAATGCCCGTATCAGTAGCTGTACATCCGACTTCCATCGGGCATGCGTCAGCTCCACCGCGTTCCTGTAGACGAGTTCTTGCAGATCGGGTGGAAGCCGATCCGCTTCTGGCATCTTCGCGCCTCTGACGAGCACTGGAATGACTGGAATATCTCGGCGAAGCGCGGAAGCGAGTTCTAGCCGCACGAAATCATTTGGGTCCTCCAGGCGACGGCGCCCCGCAGCGTCCTTTAACTCCAGCCACTCTTGTCCGATGATGGCGAGCAGGACGCTGCATGTCGTAACACTCTGATCGATCGCCTTCCTGAAATCGCGTCCCGGCTCGATCGCCGACACGTCCATAAATACGGACTCGCTGCCGAAGTGAGAGGTCAGGTCGTCGAACAAGCGCCCTGACTCGCCTTCCGAATCTTTTCTGCGATAGCTGACGAAGACGGACCGCACAGTAGCCCTCTCCCCCGGTAGCCCTTAAAAGATGGGCGGCTGCGCATACCGCCAGGGTTCCAGCCGCGCGAACCAGCCTGCTCCCGAAGCGCTCAAAACGAAGCTGACACATTAAATACCTGAGCGCAGCGCCTGCGCCAGTGATCATTTTTCCGGGGGAGTAAGGACTTTCGGCGAGGCTCTATCCCGTAGTCGCGGTTCCCTCCGCCTTCGCGGCCTGTTGCTGAACGGAGGACCACTGGGCGTGCTCCTGCGACACTGTGGACTCGATGCGTTCGGCAAGCAGCGCGTGCGCGGCAGCGGCATTCGTGTAGGGTCCGGCGCTCGCCAGATAGACGTACTTCTCGTGCTTCAGGGCTTCGCAGGTGGAGCGATAGGTCGTCCAGTTCTGCTGATATTGGTTGAGGTGCAAAAGTCCTTCGAGCACCGTGATGAGTACTCCAAGCCCCGCTGTGACCAGCTTGTCGTACGGGAAGGTCAGAGCGGCGAGGAATGGAATGGCCGCTGCCGAAAGAATTTCGACAACCTTGATCCGTTTGTACATCCGCCGGGCAGAACGGCTTTTGCGATCGTACCAATCGATCTGGTGTTCCAGCCGGTCGAAGATCGGATCCGTCTTCCGGTCAGGAACCACGACGACCGAGGGCGTTAACAGGTTCTCTACAAGCATGCGCGGACCCCTGGAGTTGCGGAATTTGCGGAATTTGCAATGTTCGGCCCGATTCTTGCCCAGCCCGGCTCATTCTCGTATCAACGTCGGAGGCTTAGCGTTTGCCTGTATCAGGCTTTGTTTTGAAACAAGCCCAACTCTGCCTGGCGCCGCCTGAGCAGACCGGCAACCACAACACCCCCCGCTCGGTCCCAGCACTCGAACTGCGCAGCAGCCCTGTCAAAGTCCCCCGCGTTCAGAGCTACCAAGAGAGTCGACCGGGCAAAGTTGCCAGGCCCAAGGTTGAAGACGAAGTCGACCAGAGCGTCGAACTCGCACTGGCTAAGTGGCAGTTTGACCATGGTATTGACGAACCGGGCGGCGGCAAGAACATCTGTGGCCAACAGCCCCTCTGCCTGTGTCTGCGTGATGGTCAGGCCCGGGGTCACGTCCGCACCCGTGTGGCCGTATCCAATCGTCCACACGCCGACCTGATCCTGGTAAGCAGTGAGAGAACAACCTTCGAACTGCTCGGTCAGGGCAAGGCCCTTGCCACTGTACGTTAGATTATTCACGCCCATCGTCGCGTACCTCTGCACGCAATTCTGAAGCGCGGTCATGATAGCAGAAGGATCCAATACCCAGGCCGGATTTCCTGCACGGTTCGCACAGCTTCCGGTCATCGGCGTGATTGGCGAATGACTCAGTTTCGCGCACGTTTTCTGCAGGTCGTGTGCTCCAGCGCACGCGATCATGGACAAGGTGTGCTGGCGCAGATGCGCTATCTGCCACATTTCTCCGGGGCGTCCCTGGTGATGATGATCTCGCGGAGAGACGATTCGTGCCTCCGATGACCACGTAACTCCCGAATCGGCACATCCAGCAAAATTCTGCCAGTTAATTTCCCCCGGTTCGCTACACTGGAAATAGAGTCAAAACACAAAAGCCACCCGTGAGGTGGCTTTTTCATTTCCCCGGATCACTTAGGGACCTAAACCCAATGGTTGGGCGAATTTAGCGATAAATCCTTTAGAAAGACGAATTTGAGGCTCGGGACATCGTCTATCGCAATGATTCCATTAGGTTTACAAGCCGGCCTCCCGGTACCGGGAGGGGGTAGGTGATGTGACCTCAGGCCGCGCTGGACTTGTCCAAAGCAAACGCCGCAATCTCCTCCTCGGAGAAGAACAGCTTCTCGCCGTTCGTGCGATCCAGCATATGCATGGGCACGCCCGCCTTCAGCGTCCGGTGCATCGCCTTGCGCTGAAAGGGCGAGCTGCTCAGAAAGGTGCAGATGCGATCGAAGATCGGCAGCCACTGGCGCGAGCGCGTGCGGATTGCCTCGCCCGGCCCGTCCGGATGCGCGACAATCTCCATCTCCAGCACGCCGTGATCGGACTGGCTGCAGAGCTCAAGGGGGCGCAGTTGGAGTGAGTAGCGGGTCATATCGTTCATCATCCGACTTTCTGAATCAGATTGTGTAACTGGGGTGAGAATCGTTTCCGGCAACTTGCGTTGCTTCCAGGCCTGCCCGGAATCGCTTTTTCCCCGATGCGACTGAGTAGTCTATCCGACCCCTAGTGGCTCTCGGCCAGCTTTTCCTGGGGCGGCAACATGCCACCGGTGCTGTTCCCGCGTTACCACGAAGCGACTTACGGTCATTCCGGTACTCCGAATCTGGTACCCTCAGACTCCTGATGACTCGACGCGGCCGCCGCCTCATTTGCTCCTGTTTTCTATGTCTTGCCTGTTGGATGTTTGCACCCCTCGCCCGGACTCAGCCAACCGGCGCCAATCCTAAGGAAGCGGTGGACATCTTCCGCCAGCTCATCGAGATCAACACCACCGACTCGGTCGGCAGCGTCACCGCCGCGGCCAAGGCCATGCAACAACGTTTCCTCGACGCCGGCTTTCCCGCCTCGGACATGCAGTTGCTCGGCCCCAACGACCGCAAGCAGAACTTGGTCGTGCGCTACCACGGCGCCAGCGGCAAAAAGCCGATCCTGCTCATCGGCCATCTCGATGTCGTCGAAGCCCGCCGCGAAGACTGGACGACAGACCCCTTCCAATTCGTAACCAAAGACGGCTACTACTACGGCCGCGGCACCCAGGACATGAAGGAGTCCGACGCCATCCTGGTCGAAACCCTCCTCCGTCTGCACCGTGAAGGCTTCCGTCCGGATCGCGACATCATCCTCGCGCTCACCGCCGATGAAGAGGGCGGCAAGTCGAACGGCGTCAACTGGCTGATCGAGAACCACCGCGACCTGATCGACGCCGAATACGTCCTCAACCCGGACGGCGGCGGCGTGGAGCTGCACCACGGCAAAGCCACCATCTTCTCCGTCGACGCCAGTGAGAAGCTCTATGCCGACTTCCAGCTCACCGTCACCAACCCCGGCGGCCACAGCTCGCTGCCGGTGCCGGACAACGCCATCTACGAGCTCGCCGATGGACTGGAGCGCCTGGCACACTACAGCTTCCCCTTCGAGCTGAACGGCGTCACGCGCGACTACTTCCAGACCGAGTCCAAGATCATGTCCGGCCAGACCGCCGCCGACATGCGCGCCATCCTGAAGACGCCTCCTGACCCTGCCGCCATCAAGCGGCTCGATCAGACGCCGGAGTACAACTCGACGCTGCGTACCACCTGCGTCGCCACGCGGCTCGATGCCGGGCACGCCAACAACGCGCTGCCGCAACGCGCCCAGGCCATCGTGAACTGCCGCATCCTGCCCGGCCACTCCAAGGAGGAAGTCCGTCAGGACCTCATTCGCGTGCTCGACAGCCCGAAGATCACGGTCCAGTACGTGGGCGACGGCGCAGAAGGCCAGGGCCAGATCTTCGACAAGGCGCCGGATAAGAAGGCACTGCCCCCCGCCGCCATCAAGCCGGAAGTGACGCACGCCCTCGATCAGGTAGCCGGAAAGATGTGGCCCGGGGTGCCCGTCGTCTCCACCATGGCCGACGGCGCATCCGACGGCATCTACACCAACGCCGCCGGTATGCCCACCTATGGCGTCTCCGGCATCGCGCTCGAAAGCGACGATGTTCGCGCTCATGGCAAGGATGAGCGCCTGCCCATCGCATCCTTCGATCGCGGCGTCGATTTTTACTACGACCTGCTCAAGACCCTGACCGCCCCGAAATAGCGAGGAGACCTCCCGCGTTCGTGAAGCTTCACCTCATCGACGTCTCTCGCGATCGTCCTCTACCTGCTGGGCATCACCTGGTTCGGCCTCCGCTTCCGGAACGGAGAGCGCTCGCTGCGCTCCTACTTCCTCGCCGACCGCAATGTCCCCTGGTGGGCCATCTCGCTCTCCATCGTCTCTGCCGAAACCAGCACGCTCACCATCATCAGCATTCCTGGCCTCGCCTACACCGGCGACTTCGGCTTTCTGCAAATCGCTATCGGCTACCTGCTCGGCCGTATCGTCGTCTGCGTGCTCTTCCTGCCGCGCTACTTCGAAGGCCAGCTCATGACGGCCTATCAGCTCATCGGAGAGCGCTTCGGCACAGGACTGCATCGCTTCACCGCAGGCATCTTCCTCGCCACCCGCGCAGCCGCCGAGGGCGTCCGCATCTTCGCCGTCTCCATCGTCATCACTGTTGCCTTCGGCACCGGCACCATCCCGTCGATCCTGATCCTCACCATCCTCACGCTGATCTACACCTTCGAGGGCGGTTTCGCTGCGGTCATCTGGACTGACGTGATCCAGATGCTGCTCTACTTCGTCGGCACCATCCTCGCGCTCTGGACGCTCGGTGCCAAGGTCCCCGGCGGCTGGAGCGTCATCCATCACACGGCCGCCGCCGCGCACAAGTTCACCGTCTTCCACTTCGCCCTCTCGCTCACCCAGACCTACACCTTCTGGGGCGGCCTGATCGGCGGCTGCTTCCTCACCATGGCCAGCCACGGGACTGAACAACTCGTGGTGCAGCGTCTGCTCGCCGCGAAGAACCTGGTGCAATCGCAGGTCGCGCTGCTCGCCAGTGGCGTCATCGTCTTCGTGCAGTTCGCGCTCTTCCTGCTCATCGGCGCGGGGCTCTACGTCTTCTACCCCGCCGGTACGCTCGCGCACGTCGGCACGGCAGATCGCCTCTTTCCGCTCTTCATCGTCCAGGACATGCCGCACGGCATCTCCGGCCTGGTCATCGCCGCCATCCTCGCCGCTGCCATGTCCAACATGAGCGCCGCGCTCAACTCGCTCTCCTCCACCACCATGGTCGACTTCTACCTGCCGCGTCATCCCGAGATGGAAGAGCGCGCACGCACCCGACTCTCGCGCATCCTCACCGCGGTCTGGGCCGTCGTGCTTCTGCTCCTCGCGGTCCTCTCGCGCACCGGCGGCCATGTGGTCGAGATCGGGCTCTCCATCGCGTCCGTCACCTGGGGCGAAATGCTCGGCGCCTTCCTGCTCGGCACGCTCACCCGCCGCGCAACCCAGACCGGCACGATTATCGGAATGATCGTCGGGCTAATCGTCAACCTCATACTCTGGCAGCAGCCCGGCCCATTTGCCACGGGCCACGTCTGGGCGCTGCCCAAGGTCGCATTCATCTGGTACGTGTTGATCGGTGCGCTGATCACGACCACTATCGGCTATCTCGCAAGCCTGCTGCTGCCGAAGCAAGAAAGGGCCACCGCTGCATGATCCATCACTGCCGCAAAACTGTTCTTACCGTATCCATCGCTGTTGCGTGTATTGCGTGTGTCGCGCAGCAGCCCGCGGCAGACTCCCCCGCCCGCGGCCTTCGCGCCCATCGACACCATAGTCAACGATGCCGTCGCGCAGCACGAGCTGCCCGGCGCCGTGGTCGTCATCGGCCACGATGGCCATGTCATCTTCCATCGCGCCTACGGTGAGCGCTCGCTCGTGCCCACGCGTGAGGCCATGACCGAGGACACCATCTTCGACATGGCCTCGCTGACCAAGGACCTCGTCACCGCAACCGCCGTGATGCAGCTCTACGAGCAGGGCAAGATCCGCATCGACGATCCCGTCGCGCATTACGTCCCCGAGTTCGGAGCCAACGGCAAGCAGGACATCACCATCCGGCAGTGCCTCACGCACTACTCCGGTCTCGCGCCCGACCTCGACCTCACCGGCCCGTGGCATGGGCGCCAGGAAGGCCTGCGCCGCCTCTTCGAGTCCGCACCCATGACGCCTGCGGGGGTCATCTTCCGCTACAGCGATGAGAACTTCATCGCCCTCGGCGCGCTGGTGGAGCGCGTCTCCGGCCTGCCGCTGGAGGTCTATGCGCAGCGCAACATCACCGCGCCCCTGGGCATGAAGGACTCCGGCTACCTGCCGCCCGCCGAAAAGCGCGATCGCATCGCTCCGACACAGTACGTGGATGCGGAAGGCAATCTCTCGACCTCCGGAACCATGCTGCGCGGCACCGTGCATGATCCGACTGCGCGCCGCATGGAGGGTGTCGCCGGCCACGCCGGCTTCTTCAGCACCGCGGCCGATGTCTCGCTCTACGCGCAGGCATTGCTCGATCGTCTCGCCGGCCGCCCCAGCAGCTTCCCGCTCAACACGCTCACGCTCGCCAAGATGACCGAGCCGGAGCAGCCCGCCACCGGCACATCGCTGCGCGGCTTCGGCTGGGATATCGATTCGCCTTTCTCCAGCAACCGCGGCATCCTTTTTCCCGTCGGCTCCTTCGGACATACCGGCTTCACAGGCACATCTCTCTGGATTGATCCGCAAAGCGACAGCTACGTCATCATCCTCACCAATGCTGTACACCCCGACGGTCACGGCCACACCGTCGCGTTGCGCTCGCGCATTGCCGATGCGGCCGCGCAGGCTATCGGAATCAAGACGCAGGAGAGCGGGCAGCTCGCGCAGCTCACCGGCTACAACGAATCGCTGACCGGCGCGCGCCGCTGGCAGGCCCGGAATGGCGATGTCAAGACCGGCATCGATGTGCTCGAAGCGGAGAAGTTTCTCACCCTGCAGGGGCTCGCAAAAAAACACGGCGGCCATCTGCGCATGGGCCTGCTCACCAGTGCGGTCGGGGTCGATCGTGACGGCCACCGCACCATCGATGTGCTCGCGCACGACGCGCATAGCGCCGACTCCGGCCTCACGCTCACCATGCTCTTCAGCCCGGAGCATGGCCTCCAGGGCAATCAGGACACAGAAAACATCTCCAATACGACGGATACCGCCACTGGACTGCCGGTGATCAGTCTCTTCGGATCGAAGGAGAAGCGCCGCCCATCGCTCGATACGCTGCGACACCTGGATGCGGTGGTGATCGATCTGCAGGATGTGGGTGTGCGCTACTGGACCTACGACGCGGCAATGGGCTACATGCTCGAAGCCGCGGCGAAGACCGGCATAGACGTTGTCGTGCTCGATCGGCCCAATCCCGTGACAGGCTCGTTCGTGCAGGGACCCATCTCAGACATCGGCCGCGACAGCTACACCAACTACATGCCCGTACCCGTGCGCCACGGCATGACTATCGGCGAGCTCGCGCGCTATTACAACGGCGAACGCCACATCAACGCCGCGCTCACCGTCGTCAAGATGCAGGGCTGGCAGCGTGGCGACTGGTTCGACTCCACCGGCCTGACCTGGATCAACCCATCGCCCAATCTGCGCAGCCAGCGTGCCGCCGAGCTCTACACCGGCCTCGGACTCATCGAAACCAGCAACATCTCCGTCGGCCGCGGCACCGATACCCCGTTCGAGCTGTTAGGCGCGCCCTGGATCGATGCCCGCACGCTAGCCCGCACACTCAATGCGGATCTGTTGCCCGGCGTGCGGTTTCTTCCTGTCAGCTTCACGCCCGCCGCGCCCTATCCCTACGCAGGCCAGCTCTGCCACGGCATTTCGCTGATGGTGACGGATCGCAACACGCTCGATGGTCCGGAGCTCGGCCTCGAGATCGCATCCGCACTCTGGAAGCTTTACCCCAACGACTACAAGCTCGATCGCATCGATCACCTGCTGGTGAACAAATCTGTGCTCGACGCGCTCCGTTCTGGCGAAGATCCCGAGCGCATCGCAGGCGATTGGAGAATTGCGCTCGAAGCCTTCATGCAGCGCCGCGCCGCCTACCTCGAATACTGAGATTGCGGCGCAACCGGTGCCCCAGAGTTGTCCTATCTAGACCTCTAGCATCGAAGGCTGCTAATCTCCATTACGCACACCAAGGGTGCACCCCGTCCGCGGAAAGGGATTATCCCACCTTCGTTTTTGCGCATTACCACAACCCACTCTCTTCTTGCCCGACGAAGCGGATCGCGGGCCTTAAAGAAGGAGTGAGCCATGCCTACCCGCGAACTTCCTGCCCGTCCCAACCTCGAACATCTAAAAAATCAAGCCCGCACGCTCTTGCGGGAAAGAATCGCGTCGCACCCATCCGCGACCGCGCGCTTTGAAGCTGTCGGTATAACAGTGGCTGCGCCAAAGCTTGCCGACGCTCTCCACACCATTGCACGTGAATATGGCTTCGATACCTGGCCGGCGCTCAAACTGCACATTGATACCGCTGCTGAGGATCCAATCGAATCGCTTACAGCGGCGATCAAAGCCAACAACGTGGCACTTGTCCGCGAAGTCCTGGTTCGTCATCCGTCTGTCAAATCGCACATCAACGAGCCGTTGCCCAATTACGGCTTCGCCGCACCTGCTATCTTCGCGGCCGTAAATCATGACAATCGCGAAATGGTCGACGTGTTGCTTGAGCATGGCGCAAACATCAATGAACGCACACGCTGGTGGGCGGGGAGTTTTGGTGTTCTCGATTCGGCCAGCCCTAAGCTCGCGGAGTACCTCATCTCGCGGGGTGCGATGGTCGATATCCATGCGGCTGCCCGATTGGGGATGATCGATCGCATCCGCGAGTTGCTAGCCCTCAATCCGGAGCTTGTCCATGCACGCGGTGGTGACGGCCAATTACCACTCCATTTTGCGGCCACAGTCGAGATCGCCTCGTTCTTGCTCGATCACGGTGCTGACATCGACGCTCGCGACATTGATCATGAATCCACTGCCGCGCAGTATATGGCCTGTTCGCGGCAGTATCAGGAACGGAAAGAATCCTATCGGCACGATGTCGCCCGCTTCCTCATCTCCCGTGGGGCACAGACCGATATCCTCATGGCATCGGCCGTCGGCGCCCTCGCGCTCGTCGAGGGCATCCTCAACCACGATCCTGAAACCATTCGCACCACTGCCACGGAACGCTACTTCCCGAAACGCGATCCGCGATCTGGTGGCTGTATTTACATCTTCGGATTCGGCATTACCAAATCGCCGCACATGATCGCCCATCAGTTCGGGCACACCGCGGTGTTTGAACTGCTTATGCAGCGTAGCCCTGCGTGGCTCCGCCTGATCAACGCTGCCGAAGTTGGAGACGGAGTCTACTGCCGGCGCATCCTTGCTGATCACCCGCAGCTGTTCCAGAAACTTTCTGCCAATGCTGCCCGGCGCATCATCGGAGCGGCCATACGCAACAACACCCGTGCTGTGGAACTGCTGCTCGAGCAAGGCTGGCCATCCAACCCCGCCCTGGACAACAACCAGACCGCGCTGCACTATGCCGCATGGCACGGCAATCTGGCTATGGTTCGTGCTCTCTTGACTCACAACGCTCCCATCCATGTTTTTGAGACGGAGCATGGCGGCAGCCCGCTCGCCTGGGCACTCCACGGCTCCCTGCATAGTTGGGAGCGCGCCAAAGGCGACTACCCGGGCGTCGCTCGCGCGTTGCTCAGCGCTGGCGCTCAGGTTCCAACGCCGGACGGCCCCCTTGAAGCAATCGAGGAGGTTTTGGCAGTCGTCGAGCAACACTCTTCCTAAGATTCGATCGATATGGCTGGGTGAGAAGAAAAGCGACGCATGAGGGGCCACGCCTTGCAAGAGTGGTCGCGCATTCGTAGACGTCAAATCTCGCTTAAACCAAGCCCCCATGGTTCAAAATGACTCATCTGCAGAGAGGAGTTTCGCTGGAATTGGCGACTCGAACCGCCGCTGCGGGTACACTCATCGCGTGCGCAATTCTCGACTCGCTTTGCTTCTCGCGCTCGCCATCGCGGCGCCAGCCTTTTCGCAGATCATGATGCCGTTATGGCCCGGCACTCCTCCCGGTACTCCGAACGTTCCCGCCGGCCAACAGGAGCACGACACCACCACATCGACCGACAACCTGATCGCAGGCAAGCGCGTCGCGCGTATCGGAAATGTCGCGACGCCTACATTAGCCTTCTATCCTGCGCCCAGCGGGAAGAACACGGGCGCCGCCGTAGTCGTTTTTCCCGGCGGCGCATATCGGATCGTCGCCTACGATCTTGAAGGTACAGAAGTCTGCGACTGGCTCAACAGCATCGGCGTCAACTGCGCGCTCGTGAAGTATCGCGTGCCGAATGCCGGCCCGTTTCCCAAATACACGCAGGACCTGGCCGATGCCCAGCGAGCCGTTCGCATCGTGCGCCAGCACGCATCCGCGTGGCAACTCGATGCGAATCGTGTCGGTGTGCTCGGGTTCTCCGCGGGCGGCCATCTGGTCGCGGTGCTGGGCGCGCACGCAACAGATGCGATCTATCCCGCTGTCGATGATGCGGACAAGCTCAGTGCCCGGCCGGACTTCACGTTGCTCATCTATCCCGGTTATCTCGAATCGGAGGACGCCCACACCGTGCGGCCCGAAGTGAAGCCCGTCGCGCTCACTCCGCCCAGCTTTCTCATCCAGGCGGAAGACGATCCGGTGAAGGTGGAAAACGCATGGGTCTATTACGAAGCGCTCAAGCAAGCGCACGTTCCCGCGGAGATGCACCTCTACGCGAACGGCGGTCACGGCTACGGATTGCGGCCCACGAAACTGCCCGTCACCCACTGGCCCGATCTGGCAGCCACCTGGTTGCAAACCCTCGGCATCACAACACCCTGACACCGGCTGTTACCGGATTGCCGTTTCGGATGTCTCACACATAGCATGTTCTCCCATCTCAGCCGACGGACCGCTCTCCGGATGCTGGGATCGCTCGTCGCATCGAGATCGCTTCAGCCAGCGCAAGCTCAATGGGATCCGGCGCGCCGCTACGGACCGCCACGCGCCACGCGCCGCATCGCGATCGGCGGCGCCACTCTGCAGGTGGATTTCGCTACGGGCGACTCTCGATCTCCCCGATGACATCATCGCTGAAGCGCATCGAGATGGCCGCGCACGCCGTTGTGACTTACTACGGCCGTTTTCCCGTGCCGCGCGTCCGTATCTTCATCGTTCCCATGGCCGATCGCGGCGGCGTGCACGGCACAACCTGGGGCGATGTCGGCGGCTGGCCGGCCTTCACGCGCATCGGCCTCGGCCAGCACATCACCGCGCAAGAACTCACGGACGACTGGACCATCACCCACGAACTCGTCCACACCGCTTTCCCGACCCTGCCCGATGACCAGCACTGGATGGAAGAAGGTCTCGCTACCTACATCGAGCCCATTGCGCGCGTGCAGGCTGGAGAGTTGCCGGCAAAACAGATCTGGCACGACATGCTCGACGGCATGCCGAAAGGCGAGCCCCAGCCCGGCGACGAAGGGCTCGACCGCACCCACACCTGGGGCCGCACTTACTGGGGTGGCGCGCTCTTCTGCCTTGTCGCGGATGTGCAGATTCGCGTCGCGACAGCGAATCGCAAAGGTCTTCAGGATGCTCTGCGTGCCGTCGTCGCGGCCGGCGGCACCATCGATCACGAGTGGCCGCTGACGCGCGCTCTGGAGATCGGCGACAAGGCAACCGGCACAAATGTGCTCACGACGATGTATCGCGCGTGGAGCACATCGCCCGTGCAGGTCAATCTGGATGAACTATGGGAGAAGCTGGGCGTACACGGCGACCAACGCGCCGTAGCATTCTCTGACTCAGCACCGTACGCGAAGATCCGCGAGGCAATCACGAAGTCCGAGCAGCCACCTATTGCGCCAGAAACTTCTCCACCCGCGCGGAGACCTGCTCCGCATCACACTCCATGATCAGGTGCCCGCACGGCGTATCGGAGATATAGGTCTCCGCGCCTGCCGCCTTTGCCCACGCCAGCGCAGGTCCCGGGTACACGCTGTGATCGTGCGCGGAGACAATCACCAGCCACTTCGCGCGCGTCGCCTTCGCCACCTCGTCAAGCGGCTTGCCGCGCAACACATCGTGCGCCAGCACAGCCTTCAACTGCCACATGCGGTCGTTCGCATCCTGCCGCTTCGGCTTGCGCGCCTCTTCGAGCAGTGCAGGCAGGTCCTTCCGATCCGTATGCGCCACGCGAAACTCCGGCGTGGTCAGCTGCATGTACAGCAACTCGTTCGCCAGCGTCAGCGCCGGTTGCTTTTCCCCGTACTTGCCGCCCTTGTAGTCGGGATCGGCCCGCATCGCATCTTCCATGATGGTGTGCGACAGCAGGTCGTAGCTCGTGGGCTGCGGGGTTCCGATGATGGGCACTGCCAGGTCGAAGAACTCCGGATAGGTCACCGCCCATTCGAAAGTCTGCTCGCCGCCCATTGAGATGCCCACAACCGCGTGTGCATGCTTCAGGTGCAACACTTCCGTGACGGCGCGATACTCGGCGCGTACCATGTCGCGCTCCGTAATCGCCGGAAACTCCGCGCCCTTCTGCACGTCACTGTTGGACGGCGACGATGAAACACCATCGCCCAGCGCATCCAGCAGCACAACATAGTATTTCGTCGTATCGACCAGTCGCGTCTTGCTCGGCTCTGAGCCAACCAGCGGCAACAGGTCTTCTGTTCGTCCATACAGCCAGGTCGGCATCAGCACCGCGTTGTCGCCCGCAGCGTTCAGCGTGCCCAATGTGCGATAGCCCACACGGCAGTGCTCGATGGTCTGGCCGCTGTCCAGCGCACAACGACCCAGGTCGGCGAACTGCTGCGCCCCATCCTGTGCAATTGCGGGCACGGCAGTGGCGAACAACGCCACCGTCATCAACGCGCGAGCGAATCGTTCCACGAATCTCCTGGAAGGACGAAAAGGCGTTTCAGCCAGTTACATATTCGTATGGCCGTGCCGCATCTCTTCGTTGAACTCGGGCTTGGTCAGCGAGAGTCCATGCGCCAGCAGTGCGCGATAGTGGTCGGCCTCCCCGGCCAGCCTCGCGGTTGCCGCGGCGAACTCGCCGTCGAGCGCCAGCCATCCTTCCTGTGCCAGCTGTGCCGCCTCTTTCTGCAACTCTTCCGGTGTCGTATTCAGATACTGCGCGTCGTAGCCGTCGGCGATCCATACCGGCTGATTGCCGCCCAGCGCTGCGGAGAGCCAGTAGACCTTCATCTTCAGGAACTCGCGCCGTGCCGCCTCGGTGGTGTCGGAGAAGATGAACTTCTTCTGCCAGCGGCTGTAGTACCGCGTGGTCACCGGTACCGGCTGGCGATTGCCGGACTTCAGCATCTCCAGCTGTCCCTGGTCCAGCGTCTTCCGCACCGCGTTGTAGACGAATGCCTCCGCGTACGGCTGCTCCGGAGCGGGCACGACCTCGGCAAAGGTCACCGTCATGCTCGCCGACACCTTGGCATGCAGCGGCGATCCGCCGCCGTCCTCCAGACCCACCACACCATGCACCAGGTAGGTATCCGCGCCCGAAGTCGACAGATGGAACGGCCATTTGAATTCGCGGCAAACCAGGGGCAGCCCGGCAAGCGTGACCATCGCATTCGGATTCGGATTCCGCAGCCGCTTTGCCGCCTGCTGCAGATACATCGCCAATCCCTGCTTCTGGTCGGCTGTGGCGGCCGCAAAGCTCTCACTCAGCTCCAGTGTCAGCGTGCGCTCGGTAGCGCTATCCGCTGACAACCCAAGCCGGAAGATCGAGGTCGGCTTCCCATGGAAGTCCGCGCCTTCGGTAGCGGTCAAAATCGTAAGACCGGCATGCTGTGCGGCCTGTTCGACGGTCTGCTGCAAAGTAGTGGACGCGAGTGTCATTCCAGTCCTGTTACGGGGAGATGCGGCGCGGTCAGACGGTCTTGCCGCCCAAGCCTGCCTTGCCTCATTGTAACGGGACGTTTCGCGGCCGGCCTCGCACTATGCGCGCGCTGTCATCGGCAACGCGGAGCAGTCCGTCATATACCGCGCGTCGTACCAGGCCTGTGCCGGTTTGCGGTCACGACGATGCAGGAGTTGCTTCACGATCCGTAACTCTGCATCTATGGGAGCGCGGTCCGCCGCCCAGCGCGCCGCTTCGCTCAACCGCCGCTGCGCCTCTTCCAGCCGTCCGGCCTGGCGCTCCAGCACGCCCAGCAGAAAAAGCGCATCGGCATGGCGTGGATCCATCTCCAGCACTTCCAGGTACATTGTTCTCGCCGCTGCGGTACGGCCGGCGCGGTGGTGCTCTGCCGCAATCTGCATCACGGCCATCAGAAGCTGCGTCACAGGGACAAAGGGTCGGGGAAGGGCACTGGTCATCGCATCACCTCAGGAAAAGCAGTGTTCAAAATCTTGCCTGCCGACACCATAGCCGCTCTTCGCCTAATCTTCACCTGAAATGTTCGACGTGGAACAACACCGTTCCCCGATTGAAACAGGTGTCCTTCGCCGAAA
Source organism: uncultured Acidobacteriaceae bacterium (assembly GCA_963790555.1). Lineage (GTDB taxonomy): Bacteria > Acidobacteriota > Terriglobia > Terriglobales > Acidobacteriaceae > KBS-83. The sequence continues at coordinate 95,092 of CAWBPB010000009.1, forward strand.
CTTCGCCATGACGAAAGTTTGCTGTATGTTTACTTTTCGATTGCTTCGGAGGTCATGCTTTGCACTTTCCTCCCGCTACCATAGGAGCGATGCCGATCTCCAAAGCCAAACGGGCCGCAACCCAGGGCTCGCCCGCCGCCACCCCCCTCATGATTGCCGGCAATCTCCGCAACAGCGAAGCCACTGCCGAGGTGCGCAGCCCCTATGACAATCACGTCATCGCGTCGGTGTGCCAGGCCACTGGCGGCGATGCGGACGAAGCGCTCCGCGCTGCGGAACACGCCTTTGCCGAAACCAAATCGCTGCCGTCGTGGCGTCGCGCCGCCATTCTGGAGCACATCGCCGCCCGCATCGAGCGCGAAGCGCTCGATCTCGCCCGTGGCATCGCGCTTGAAGCCGGCAAGCCGCTCTCCGCCGCGCGTACCGAAGTGCAGCGCGCCGTCCAGACCTTCCGCGTTGCCGCGGAAGAAGCCAAGCGCATCAGTGGAGAACTGCTGCCGCTCGACTGGACTGCCGGCAACGAGAATCGCGCCGGCCTCATTCGCCGCTTTCCCATCGGCCCCATCCTCGGCATCACGCCATTCAATTTCCCGGTGAACCTTGTTGCGCACAAGCTCGCGCCGGCCATCGCGTCCGGCAATCCCATCATCATCAAGCCCGCGCCGCAGACGCCGCTCAGCGCGCTGCGCCTCGGCGAAATGGCCGTGGATGCTGGCTGGCCGCGCGGCGCTATCAGCGTTCTGCCTTGCTCGAACGAGGTCACAGCCGGCATGCTCGCCGACTCACGCCTGCGCATGCTCACCTTCACCGGCAGCGCCGCGGTGGGCTGGAAACTGAAGGCCATGGCCCCGCGCCTGCGCTGCACGCTGGAGCTCGGCGGCAACGCGGCCATGATCGTCCATGAGGACGCCGACCTCGATCTCGCCGCGCAAGCCATTCTCACCGGAGGCTTCAGCTACTCCGGGCAAAGCTGCATTTCGGTCCAGCGCGTCTTCGTCCACAAAACACGCTGGCAGACGCTGGCGCAGCGCCTCACCGAAGGCATTGAGCAGATGCACGCCGGCGATCCGCTCGACGAACAGACGCAGATCGGCCCCATGATCTCGCTCGCCGCCGCTGAACGCGCCGCCGACTGGATCGAAAAGGCCGTCGATGCCGGCGCCCGCCTCATCACCGGCGGAGAGCGCCGCGGCGCGCAGCTTTCGCCCACGCTGCTGGCCAAGGTCCCGCACACCACACCTCTCTTCAAGGAAGAAGCTTTCGCGCCCGTCGTCTTTCTCAATCCCTACGACACCTTCGATGAGGCCATCGCCGCCGTCAACGACTCGCGCTTCGGCCTGCAGGCCGCCGTCTTCACCAAAGACTGGGGCCGCATCACGCAGGCCTTCCGCGAGATCGAGGCGGGCGCTGTGCTCATCAACGAAGCGACCTCCTGGCGCGCGGAACACATGCCCTACGGCGGCGTCAAAGAAAGCGGAACCGGCCGCGAAGGCCTCCGCTCGGCGATTGAGTCCATGACAGAAGAGCGGATGCTCATCGCGCGGTTCTAGGATCAGTTTTCATCCTGAAGTAACCGAAGGTGCAGCGAGGGACTTGCTGTTCCTTCCCGCTCCGAATCGGTGCTGAAGCGCACATCTATGTCGCAAAATCGGCAATTTTTCCCAAAGTGAACCTGCACAGCCCCGAGAGGGTGATGCGGATTTCACTTCTGTGTAGGTCGGGAATCGCTCGCGCCATCGGATCATGAGAGTACGCGCTCCGAGCGCGGAAACGACGATCCGCTATGTTCGAAACACACATCTGGAGAAAGACAGCCCTTTGCGCAGCGCTCGTGTTGGCGATGCATGCGCCTGCCTTTTCTGACACCACTCGGAGCAGCTCCTCGTCCGCGCTGGCTGCTGCAGAACCCAGCCGGCTGGTCATCCGGCTCATCAACGTCGATACCGGCGAGCCCATGAGCCACCAGAATGTCGTGATCGAGTGGGACGCCGACGCCGAAGAGTCGCTCGTCTACGTGGGTGGCAAGGGCCGCGGCACGATGGATATCCTGGCCGGCGGCCAGAACTTCACACTCAGGCCGGCCACAAAGGATTACGGCGATCCGAACCGCCTCGCCTATTTCAGTTGCAGCGGCCCGACGATTGCCGTGCCGGTCGCAGCAGGCCGTCCACAAAGGATTCGTCGCGCACAACGAGTGCAACACCCGCACCGTGCAGGTGAATCCCGGCGAGATCATCTTCTGGGCGCGCCCGCTGCCGCTCTGGAAACCGGATTTCCAGTAATCCATCTCGCCGTCATCCCAACCCGAGAAGCGAGACCAACAGCATCTCGTCATCTCGACCGAAGCGCCGCAGGCGCGAAGTGAGAGACCTGCTGTATTCTCTGATCGCGTTCACCGCGCCGGCAACACCGTACCGCGGCACTCCCCAAAGCCAATCCGCGTCGCGCCCTCGCGCTCGCAATACCCGCGGAAGATCACCGTGTCGCCATCTTCCAGAAACTTCCGCGTCTCGCCATTGCGCAGCACCACCGGCTGCGCGCCGCGCGCCGTGATCTCAAGCAAGCAGCCGCGAGATGTCGTCGCCGAACCCGATACCGTTCCCGTCGCCAGCAGATCGCCCGTGCGCAGATTGCAGCCGTTGCTGGTGTGGTGCGCCACCATCTGGGCCAGCGTCCAGTAAAGCTCGCGCAGGTTGCTGCGGCTCAGCAGAAACGGCGCTTCGCCAGCCTGGTGCATCCGCGGCGTCTCCAGGTAGACCTCAAGCTGCACATCGAATCCGCCGCGCCGCTGATCGTCACCGGCCGTGAGATACGGAAGCGGCGCCGGATCGCCTTCCGTCCGCGCGTATGCCGGCACGCGAAATGGCTCCAGCGCATCCAGCGTCACCACCCACGGCGATACCGTCGTTGCAAAGCTCTTCGCCAGGAACGGGCCTAGCGGCTGATACTCCCAGCTCTGGATGTCGCGTGCCGACCAGTCATTCACCATGCACAGCCCGAAGAGATGTTCGCGCGCTTCCTCGATCGGCACTGCATCATTCAGCGAGTTCGCTTTGCCGACAAATGCGCCCATCTCCAGTTCGTAATCGAGCAGCCGACTCGGTGCGAACGTCGGCGCTTCCCCCGCCGCCGCCGGCAAGCTGGCCGCGCGGCCGCCGCACTGCCGTGCCGCTGGGCACAATCGAAGACGCTCGCCCGTGGTATCCGATCGGCACGTACTTGTAGTTCGGCAGCAGCGGATTATCCGGACGAAACAGCTTGCCCACGTTCGTCGCGTGATAGATCGAAGCGTAGAAATCCGTGTAGTCACCAATCGCGGCCGGCACCAGCATCTCGACCGCGCTCTGCGCCTTCAGCGCCGATTCCAGTACGGCGCGGTGCCGCATCGTCTCCACCCGCGCCTCTTCGAGCATGGCGCTCAATTGCTCGCGCAAAAGCCGCAGCGACGCGCGCGGCAGAGCCATCAGCGCGTTCAGTGTCGTCTGCCGACAGGCAGCAATCGTCGCATCGTCCAGGCCTGTCAGTATCCCGGCCGAGGTCAGCGCATGCAGGTCCAGCGCACGGTCTCCGATGGCCACCACGATGCGCGGCTCAGCCTCTCCCGGAATCCGCGCCACGCCAAACGGCAAATTCTGGATCGGGAAATCCGTCCCCGGCGCCTGCGCTGTCTTCACCCAGCTCCGCAGCGCCGGATCGCAGGTGTTTACAGCCATCCCAGCGCCCTCAGGTCCTCAATCGGCTCGGTGAACGAACACGATCCAAAGCCCATGCAGAACTGTTCGCGCGCCTCCTGAATCTGTTCCGCCGTCAGCGTTACCCCACTGTTGTGCCACGTCATGCTCATCTCATCCATCGTAATGGCATCGGGGTCCCGCTCGCCCAGCATCCATGCCGCTTCCTGCCGCAGCGCGGGCTCATGCCACAGCAGCACGGCCGCGCAGAAGACGTTCAGGAATCCATGCATCACGGCCTCCGGGCTGTCCGGTTTGTAGGTGAGGCGCTGCATTCGGCGCAGCGGATGGTGCAGTCCGGCCGTCGCCTTGAAGGCCACGCGCCGTTCGCTCGCAATGCGCAGGAACTCGAGCACCCGCGACTCTTCCGGGATCGCCTCGGCTATCACGCCGCCGGTCCGGATCTTCGCTCGGGCATGGGCCACGCCGATCGCCGGCAGCAGCGAGCGCCAGGTCTCCGGCGGCGTCTCGAAGTAAAGCTGATAGCCGCCATACGCCAGCGCCGTGTCATGGATCTCGCGTGCGTTCGCCGCCTTGATTTCGAGAACATCGATTTCGCCGAACCGGTCCCGCTTGTCCGCATTGAATCGCGTCACCCGTCCCACGTCTGCCGCGGTCGCCAGCACGCTCAGCCGCCATGCGCTGGCATCGATGTGCGCAGCCCGCACTACCTCTTCGTACTCCGCCAGGCAGCTCGCGGGCACAATCAGCCGCCCCAGCATCCACGCATATTCGCCGCGTATGTAGCTGTCGTAGTTGCGGACAGCGGCGTCCATGGCCAGGCCTGCCGGCGGAAACAATCCCGCATAGTCGATCAGCCCGCTCAGCAAGCTGCGCAGGGCACCATGTCCTGCACCGCTCAAGACGGACGGCCGGGTGGTGTAAAGCGGCGATTCAGGCCTTGCCAGCATTCAAAGTAATTGCGCTGCAGCGTATTGCTCTCCAGCGCGTGCTTGGTGGTCTGCACCACAAAGCGCGTCTCGAACATGAACGCCAGGGTGTTTTCCAGACGCACCGGCTTCAACTCCGCATTGCTTGCTTTTTCGTAGGTCTCCGCGTCCGGCCCGTGGCCGCTCATGCAGTTGTGCAGGCTGCAGCCGCCCGGCAGGAATCCGCCGGACTTGGCCTCGTACTCACCGAAGATCAGCCCCATGAATTCGTTCATCACGTTGCGGTGGAACCACGGCGGGCGGAAGGTGTGCTCCGCCACCATCCAGCGCGGCGGGAAGATCACAAAGTCGACATTGGGCGTGCCAGGTATCTCGCTCAGCGAGGTCAGCACGGTGTAAATCGACGGATCGGGATGATCGAAACTCACCGTGTTGATCGTGTTGAAGCGCGCCAGGTCGTATTTGTAGGGCGCATAGTTGCCGTGCCATCCCACCACGTTCAGCGGCGAGTGCTCCATCCCGCTGCACCATAGCGAGCCGCCGTACTTCGCAATCACCTCAACGTGCTCTTCAATGTTCTCGTACGCAGCCACCGGGCTGAGAAAGTCGCGAGCGTTTGCCAGGCCATTCGCGCCGATCGGCCCCAGCTCCGGCAGCCGCAACGGCTGCCCGTAGTTCTCGCAGATGTAGCCGCGTGCCGCTTTGTCCACCAGCTCCACGCGATATTTCAGCCCACGCGGCAGCACGCAGATCTCGCCCGGTCCTACCTCCAGCTTGCCCTGTTCGGTGAAGATCAGCAGCTTGCCTTCCTGCGGCACCACCAGGAACTCGCCATCGGCATTCCAGAAGAAGCGCTTATGCATGGAGCGGGTCGCGACATAGATGTGGATCGCCACGCCGGTCTGTACCGACAGGTCGCCATTGCCGCCCAGCGTCATGATGCCGTCCACAAAGTCGACCGCGCCTGGCGGAATCGGCTCCGGGCTCCAGCGCAACTGGTTGGGCGAGGTGATGGCTTCGGAATTCGGCCAGCCGCGGATCAGCCGCTGCGCCCGCACCGGCGTATAGGGCTTGTGCACGGTCGAGGGACGGATGCGGTAGAGCCACGACCGCCGATTTCGATGCCGTGGCGACGGTAAACGGTGTTCCGCTGAACTGCTCCGCATACAGCCCCAGCGGATGCTTCTGCGGTGTGTTCTGCCCGACGGGCAGCGCGCCCGGCTCGGCCTCGGTAGCAAATTCGTTCAGAAACCCAGACTGATAACGCAGCTCGGCCATGCCATTCCTCCGAAACACACGTTTATACCTGAAATGATGTGAAGATGTCCGCGAGAGTTTGTCACGGCTTTTACGAATTGCACCGCGTTACATTGGGAGCGTCATCCAAACAGTAGTCCCAAAAGGACGGAATGATCCACATCACGCGAGCCCCACGCGGCGCTAGTCGATTCCTTTTCGCAGCAAGCCTGTTCTTCTTCATTCTTTCTCGCGTCATTGCACGCGCAGCCCACTCCGGCGCTCAAGCTCATCCCCATGCCGCGCGAGGTCCAGGCGGGCAAGCTTCTCCCGCTCAATCACGGCATTCTCATCCGCACCGGCTCCCGCGATGCGGAAGACCGCTTCACCGCGGAAGACCTGCGCGCCACGCTGAAGGAACGCGGTATTCCGAGCCGCGCCGCTGGCCCCGTCATCGAGCTGCTCCGCACCAGCACGCCTTCCGGCCACGCGCTGCTCGCCGTCCGCGCACATCACCTTCGATCCCGCGATGCACGACGAGGGCTACGTCATCCTGCCGCGCCGTCGCGGCCTCGCGGTCATCGCCGACACCAGCGCCGGCCTCTTCTATGGCGCGCAGACGATCAAGCAACTCGTTGTCGGCAACGGCAAAGACGCCCTGCTCCAGACCGCCACCATCGACGATCAAGGACTGGCCCGCGCTCCCGCATCGCGGCCTGGACGACGATCTCTCCCGCGGCCCCGTCCCTACGCTCGAATTCCAGAAGCGCCAGGTCCGCACCCTCGCCGCGTACAAGCTCAATATCTACTCGCCCTACTTCGAGCACACACTTCAATACTGCCGCATCGCCGCTCGTCGCGCCGCCCGGCGGCTCGATGTCCCCGGCCGACGTCGCTGAGCTCGTCCGCTACGCCGCGCAGTATCACGTGACGGTTGTGCCAGAGCAGGAGGCCTTCGGCCATCTGCATCATGTCCTCAAGTACGAGCAGTTCTCCTCGCTCGCCGAGACGCCGCATGGCCACGTGCTCTCACCCGTCCAGCCCGGCTCGCTCGCGCTCATCAAGGATTGGTTCACGCAGATCGCGCAGCAGTTCCCGTCGCCATGGGTACACATCGGCGCAGATGAAACCAACGAGCTCGGCAAAGGCCAGACGAAGGACCTCGTCGCCCAGCGCGGACTCGATCAGGTCTATGTCGATTTCCTGCGCCAGATCCACGATGCGATCCAGCCCACCGGCAAGCGCATCCTCTTCTGGGGCGACCTCGCCTGGCACAATCCGGACCTGCTCGCCGCGCTGCCCAAGGACATGATCGGCGTCCCCTGGGTCTACGATGCAAAGCCGGATTTCGATAAATACATCCAGCCCTTCAACCGCGCCGGCATGGAAGTGTGGGTCGCCCCCGGCGTCAACAACTGGCGCCGCGTCTATCCGGACAGCAACATCGCCCTCGTCAACATCCAGCACTTCGTCCGCGACGGCCAGCGCCTCGGCGCAAAGGGCATGCTGAACACCGTCTGGAACGACGACGGCGAAGGCATCTTCGACCAGGACTGGTACGGCGTCCTCTTCGGCGCAGCCGCCGCGTGGCAGCCCGGCGAAAGCTCCATCCCACAGTTCCAGGCCAGCTATGGCGCCGCTTTTCATGGCGATCTCTCGGGCAACGTCGATAAAGCACAGGCCGAGATCATGACTGCGCAAAAACTGCTTTCCGATAACGGCTTCCGCTTCGGCGCCTCGAACGCGCTCTTCTGGGAAGACCCCTGGAGCCGCGAAGGCCAGCAGGATTCCGCAAAGCTGCTGCCCATCCTCAGAGATGTCCGTCTCCACGCCGAGAATGCGATCACCCTCATCGACCAGGCCAGCGCCGCCGCTCCGCTGCGCGAGCAGGAAGCGCTCGACGCACTCGCTCTTGGTGCGCGCCGCATCGATTTCATCGGCATGAAGTTCCAGTTCGCCGACGAGATTGCCCACGCTTACGCCGACGCCTGGAGCCAGGCCGCCACGCCGCACTCGCGCACCTTCAGCGATCTGGTCCAGATCAGCAACGCCAACGGCCGCTGCCAGGACCTGCGCGATGGCTACACCCTGACCCGCGAGCTTTTTTCGCAGGCATGGCTCCGCGATAACCGTCCCTACTGGCTCCAGAACGTGCTCGCGCAGTACGACATGGCCATCCAACTTTGGATCGCGCGCGGCCGCCAGTTCGACGCTCTGCGCGCCCAGCTCCCCACCACCCACACACTGCCCAAAGCAGAAGAAATCGGCGTTCCTGTCGTCGATGGCGACTAGGGCGTCGATCTGAAATACTGGAAGCTGCGCCATTGTTGTCCCGCCAAATCCAGCATCGTCATCCCGAACCGAGCACGACGAAGTCGAGGCCTCTGGTTTGCTCATCACACGAAGGAATCCGCATGCGTAGCTTGCTAACCGCCGGGGCCTTGTTGCTGCCGGACACCGTTCTTGCCCGATCCCTGGCTTCTCATCGAAGACGGCATCATCCACAGCTTCGGCAACCGCGAGCGACGGACTCCCGCAGCACACCGAGCAACACGATCTGCCCGGCGCTCTGCTCGCGCCCGCAATGCTTGATATCCACGTTCACGGCGCCGCCGGCCACGATGTGATGGAAGGCACTCCCGATGGCGTCGCCCACGTGAGCAACTTGTTGGCGAAGCACGGCGTCGGGGCGTGGCTGCCAACGCTCGTCACTGCCGCGGTTGATCGCACCTTGTTTGCGCTCGATGGCCTGGCGACGCTGATCGAGAAGCAATCCCTGCCAGGTGCCGCGCCTCTCGGCGTCCATTTGGAAGGACCTTTTCTCTCTTACGCCAAGCGCGGCGTGCATCCGCCCGAGTATCTGCAGGCGCCATCCGTAGAGCTTTTTGACCGCTTCTGGCAGGCCGCACGTGGCACGGTGCGGCTCATCACCATCGCCCCGGAGCTGCCCGGCGCGCTTGAGCTCATCACCCATGCCGCATCGCTTGGGGTTCGGGTCAGCCTCGGCCACAGTGACGCGACTGCTGTTCAGGCGCGCGCCGGCATCGATGCTGGCGGAGTTTCCGCCACCCACACCTACAATGCCATGCGCGGTCTTGAACATCGCGAGCCCGGCATGCTGGGAGTCGTGCTCGATGACCAGAACCTGTACGCCGAAATCATTGCCGATGGCAAGCACGTGGATCCTGTTGCGGTGCGCATCTTCTGGCGTGAGAAAGGTGCGGCGCGCGCCATCCTTATCACCGATGGCCTCAGCGCCACCGGCATGCCGGAAGGCCACTACACCCTGGGCGGCTTCGATGTAGAGGTCAAGGATGGGGTAGGGTGGCATAACGGCATCGTTGCCGGCAGCGTCCTTACCATGGATCGCGCAGTGCGCAACTTTGCTGATTTCACCCACGCGCCGCTCTCTACAGTCGCGCGTCTCGCCTCCGCAAATCCCGCTGCAATGATCGGATTTGCAAACAGTCACGGCGCCATCGTTGCGGGCCGCCGTGCCGATGTCATCGCCTTCTCGCCGCAAGGTCAGCTCGTCGCCACTTCGATCGCGGGCCGCTTCGCGCGCGTGAAATGACCCAGCGTACCGCCATCATCATCGGCGCCGGTCCCGCTGGTCTCACGGCAGCGCTCGAGCTGCTTCGCCGCGGCGGCAGGACGCCGGAAGGCGCTCCGGCCATCTGCCCCATCGTTCTCGAAGCGGACGACTCCATCGGCGGCATCTCGCGCACCATCCGCTACAAAGGCAACCGCATGGATATCGGCGGTCACCGCTTCTTTTCGAAGTCGGACCGCGTCATGCAATGGTGGCTCGACCTGATGCCCATCGCCGACGAAGGCGCCGGCCACGCCGTCATTTCCTATCAGAACCGCCATCGCTCGCTGAAGGCGCTTCACGTCCACACCCAGCCGGATGCCGATCCCGAACTCGTCATGCTCGTGCGGCCCCGCCGCAGCCGCATCTACTTCCTGCGGCGCTTCTTTGACTACCCCATCACGCTCACCGCCGATACGCTCAGCAAGCTCGGACTCGCCCGCACCGCGCAGGTCGGCCTCAGTTACATCAAGTCGCGCCTCCATCAGCGCCGTCCGGAAAAAAGTCTCGAAGACTTCCTTATCAACCGCTTTGGCCGCCAGCTCTATCTCACCTTCTTCAAGTCCTACACGGAAAAGGTATGGGGCGTGCGCTGCGACCAGATCAGCGCCGAATGGGGCGCGCAGCGCATCAAGGGCCTTTCACTCACCCGCGCAGTCACACATTTTCTGAAGCGCGCCTTCACCGTGCGTTCCAAAGATGCAGATCTCGCGCAGAAGCACACCGAAACTTCGCTCATCGAGCAGTTCCTCTATCCCATGCACGGCCCCGGCCAGCTCTGGGAGCACGTCGCCGATCTCATCCGGCAGCAGGGCGGGGAAGTCCTGACCGGCTGGCGCGTCGATCGCATGGAAACGAATGGCGCTCATCGCATCGTCGCCGTCGAAGCACAGAACAAAAATGGCGAACGCCGCCGCTTCGCCGCCGACTACTGCTTCTCCACCATGCCGGTCGTCGAGCTGGTCCGCGCAATCGATCAGCCTGCTCCCGCGAACGTCCGCGAAGTCGTCGACGGCCTCATGTATCGCGACTTCATTACCGTTGGCCTATTGCTCGATCGCCTGCTCGTCACCGAGCCCGACGGCTCGCCGCTCAAGGACACCTGGATCTACGTGCAGGAGCCCGATGTACTCCTCGGACGGTTACAGATCTTCAACAACTGGAGCCCGCACATGGTCGCCGATCCATCGAAGGTCTGGATCGGCCTCGAATACTTCTGCTACCAGACTGACGAGCTCTGGCGCATGCCGGACGACGAGATCATCCGCTTCGCAACCCGGGAGCTGGCAAAGATCGGCATCATTGATGCCGCCGACGTGCGCGACGGCCACGTCGTCCGCGTGCCCAAAACCTATCCGGCATACTTCGGCACCTACGATCGTTTCGGGGAGATCCGCGAGTGGCTCGACCCGTTCGAAAACCTCTTCCTCGTCGGCCGCAACGGCATGCACAAATACAACAACCAGGACCACTCCATGCTCACCGCCATGACCGCCGTCGACAACATCCTCGCCGGCATCACAGACAAGAGCACGCTATGGGAGATCAACACCGAGCAGGATTATCACGAGGAAAAGTGAGTTGAGGTCGCTCTGTGATATCTCTGGATGTCGCATCGAAATGAACCGTCCCGAATGACCATCCTCACCTTCACCCTCGCCATCCTCGGCACCTCGCTCCTCGCCGGACTCCTCGGCGCGCTCACCGGACTTGGCGGCGGCGTCGTGGTCGTGCCCGTGCTCGCGCTGGTCTTCCACGTGGACCTGCGTTATGCCATCGGCGCCTCGCTGATTTCCGTCATCGCCACCTCGTCCGGTGCTGCGGCAGCCTACGTCCGCGAAGGCTTCTCGAATATCCGCATCGGCATGTTCCTCGAAATCGCGACCACGCTGGGCGCTCTGGTCGGCGCATATCTGACGGCGATTGTCTCCCCCAAGGCCATCGGCATCGTCTTCGGGGTCGTGCTGCTCTACTCGGCGATCGCGAGCTTTCGCGGCCGGCACGCAGATGCCCCGCCGCCACAGAGCGACGGTCTTGCAGAGCGGCTGCGGCTTGCCGGCGCATATCCCGTCGGAGGCGGCGTGCTGCAGTCATATGTTGCGCAGCGCGTCCCTGCCGGCTTCAGCATCATGTTTCTGGCCGGCGGCCTGTCCGGACTGCTCGGCATCGGCTCCGGCGCCGTAAAGGTGCTCGCGATGGATCAGGCCATGCGCCTGCCCTTCAAGGTCTCCACGACTACCAGCAACTTTATGATCGGCGTCACCGCTGCTGCCAGCGCCGGGATTTATATCAGTCGTGGCTACGTGCTTCCGGCGCTCGCCATGCCGGTGATGCTGGGCGTCCTTACCGGATCGCTGCTGGGGTCGCGCATTCTCGTCCGCGCTCGCGTTTCCACGCTGCGGAAGATCTTTGCCTTTGTCATCGTCGCGCTTGGTATTGAGATGATCTACTCCAGCCTCACGGGAAAGTTCTGATCGCAATGAGACAAACTCCAACCCGCCAGGAAGACCAGCGCATGGAAATCGCGATGGGCCTGCTGCTGCGTATCGGTGTTATCGCCGCGGCCGTGCTCGTCGCGATTGGCGGTGCGCTGGTGCTGCGCCATCCTGCATCGCCGGTGCCGAACTATACGGTGTTTCATCCGCCGGGCGCGCATGCAGCAACCGCTTCGGCGAATGTGCCTTTCCGCTCTATCTCAGGCGTTTTTGAGCAGCTCCACACCGGCAGCGGCGGCAGCATCATCGCGCTTGGCCTGCTGGTGCTCGTCGCTACGCCTATCGCGCGCGTGATTTTTGCGATTATCGGCTTCGCCCGCGAACGCGACCTGCTCTACACCGTCGTCAGCCTGATCGTGCTGGGCATCCTCGCCTTCAGCCTGGTGCACGGCAGCTAAAGACCCGGATCTCCGCTGACTCGCCGGGTTGCCGCCGTTACACCATCCCCGCCCGCAACGGACGCAATACCGCGCTCCCGCCGTCTGCACTGTTCCGCAGGCCGCGCACGTCGTCATGGCTGCCGGCGCAGGAGGCAAGATCGTTCCCTGCACCACAGAGTGGGCAAGCAGAGCAGCCTGCTCTGCGTTGAAGCGCCGCACCCGCTCCGGCATAAAGAACGCTTCGATGATTCCGAGAATTGCCGGAATGCCCGTCCAGAACAGCACCAGGTAGAGCACGCCGAGCCCATTGCGCCGCAGGTAGAAGTGATGCGCTCCAAAGCTGCCCAGCAGCACCGCCAGCAGCACGCCAAGCAACTCGTCCCGCTGCGTGCCCGGGTAGTAGATGTTGAAGGTCGCCTGCTGCTCTGCAGTCATCTGCGGTATCGCCATCGGAGTCGTCATCGCTTCTGTCCCATCCTTTTGCCCTGAAATTCGGGCTTAATCCAAGCTACGCATCCGCGCGATTCACGGTTCCGTCACATGTGAGCTGAACCGTCTCCTCATCCTGCCGCATCGAAATCACATATGAGCACCGCACCTACCATCTCCGCACAATCCAGCGGCACCTTCTCCCTCGGCGGCAAGACCTCGGTCCACCGCCTCGGATTCGGCGCCATGCGCCTCACAGGTGAAGGCATCTGGGGCGAACCCAAAGACCGCGCGGAGGCGAAACGCGTCCTCCAGCGTGCGGTCGAACTCGGCGTCAACTTCATCGACACCGCCGACGCCTACGGACCCTATGTCAGCGAAGAGATCATTGCGGAAGCACTCCATCCTTATCCAAAGGGCCTCATCATCGCGACCAAAGGCGGTCTCGTGCGTACCGGTCCCGGTGCCTGGCAGCCGTTAGGCCGTCCGGAATACCTCCAGCAGGAAGTCGAGATGAGCCTCCGCCGGCTCAAGCTCGAGCGCATCGATCTCTGGCAACTCCACCGCATTGATCCCAAGGTGCCGGTCGAGGAATCCCTCGCGCCGATCAAAAAGCTGCAGGAGCAGGGCAAGATCCTCCACGTCGGCCTCTCGGAAGTGAAGCCGCACGAGATCGATCAGGCGCGCAAGTTCATGGAGATCGTCAGCGTGCAGAACCAGTACAACCTCGGCGACCGCCAGCACGAAGACGTCGTCGACTACTGCACCCATCACAAGCTGGGCTTCATCCCCTGGTTCCCGGTCGCGGCCGGCAAACTCGCCCGCGCCGGCGGCCCGCTTGAGGCGGCGGCAAAGAAGCACGGCGCCACCACCGCACAGCTCTCGCTCGCGTGGCTCCTGCATCGTTCGCCGGTCATCCTGCCCATCCCGGGCACGTCGTCAGTGAAGCATCTGGAAGAGAACGTCGCAGCCGCCTCACTCCACCTCGATCCCAACGAGTGGAAGGCCATCGAAGCCGACGCGACGAAGAAGTAAGCTTTCGCGCTCCAGAATGCCAAGGGCAGCCTCGTACAAGGGCTGCCCTTTTGCAGGCCGTCAAACACTGAAGGAAATAAGCCCAAGATGGCGGGTCAATGTACTTTCGCGAGGAAGCGCGTCATCTCTCGGAAGACCTCTGCCTCGTTTGAGATGAAGACGGCATGATCGGCATTTGACAAGCGGACGACGTGCGCGGAGGGCAGGCCGGCTTCAAAATCGTTTGCCAGTAACGAGGTGCGAGCGAGATCGGCTGCTACCATCGCGGCTTTGGCAGCCGGGTTATCTCTAAAGGCTCCGTCGAAATTGTGTGGGACTGCGAAGATGGCAAGTATCGGAACGTGGATCTCGGTGTATTTCTGCTCGCCGAATAGCATCGCTAAACTAATTGGCGGCGGTGGTGGTGGCGGGGAAGAGCCGATTGGCATGGCTGACACCGTTTCGCTTCCGCTGGCAGGTCTTTTTCGAGTTGCGAGACACTCGCCGACAGGCCCTGCACAAACTGGCGATCATATACAGCGCCCGACCGCAACGCATCTATCCGCTTCTTGAGGTCAAGCATGTCAAGCCACGGGTCTCCGTGGGCCTGGTCATAGTAGGCCCATGGGTATCCGGCATCGAGATAGATCAAACCAGCTACCTTTTCGGGATAGCGGCTGCCGATGGAACTCAACTCTTCGCCAGCCAAAGAGTGTCCGATCAAGACCGGACGAGTTAGCTTGAGGGCGTCCATGACGGCTAACACGTCATCACCCAGACGGTCGGCGGCATAGTTAGCGACTGTTGGTGCGGGTTTGCTGGACGCGCCAAAGCCTCGGCGTGTGATGCCATAGACGTGATACTTCGTAGTGAACTTCGGCGCGAACTGATCGTAGTCGTGGGCGGTCCTTCCGCCGCCTGCCAGGAAAATCAGCGGCCGGCCGGTTCCTCCCCAATCGAGGACTTCCAGCTTGACGTCTTTGTCGACAGTGACAAACTGTGTGGCAGGAGCAGGAGCCTCGACTTTATTCTGCGCATGCAGAGCGCTTGCAGATAGCGCAACTAGAGCGGTAAGCCACAGCATCACGCTTTTCACGTGTGACCTCCTGTTCCTATCCAGCGCAGTCGTCCAGGGTGCTCCTGTCGCCTTCTATTGCTGCTTTGCGAGAGATGCTGTCGCCAGCGAGCCACCCAGTCCCATCGTCTCCACAGCGGAGGACGGCACGATCACCATCGAGCCGCGCTCCTTGATCGCTTCGTAGAGCATGTTCATCGCACGCAGGTGCAGCGCCACCGGATTCTCCGCATAGGCAGAAGCTGCCTTTCACGAAGTTGGTGGATATATCTGTCTCCGCCTGCCCCAGAATGATGCGCGCCTGCCGTTCCCGCTCCGCCTGCGCCTGCCGCGACATCGCATCTTCCAGCGCCTGTGGGATCCGCACATCGCGAATCTCCACCGACTGCACCGTGATCCCCCACGGGTTGGTCTTCTCATCCAGAATGCGTTGCAACTCGCGCCCCAGCGTCTCCCGTTCCGTGATCATCTGCGCCAGCTCATGGCGGCCGATGGACTCGCGCAGCGCCGTCTGCGCGCTCATCACAATCGCCTCCATAAAGTTCTCTACTTCAAGGATGGACTTCTCCGCGTTCCACACCAGCCAGAACACGATTGCGTCCACATTCACCGGCACAGTGTCGCGCGTCAGCGTGGATTCTGCGGACACGCTCGCCACGCGCACCCGCTGGTCCACGTGCGGGCTCAGCGTCTCGATCACCGGCACAATAAGGAACAGTCCCGGTCCGCGCAGCCCAGCGTATCGGCCCAACCGCAGCAATGCGACCTTCTCCCACGGCGGAATGACCTTGATGGAGAAGAGAAGGTAAACGCCTGCGATAATTCCCACGATCAATGGTGCCTGGTGATGCAGCAGCGCGGTGAGCCCTGCGCCCGCCCCGATACAGGCGAGAAATGCCATCACTGCAACCCTGTTGTCCGGTGCCACGTTGGTTCTGATCATTGCCATTACCTCCTGCGGTTCGACTCTGCAGCAGACTTCCGCAAATACTCGATGACATCGTCTACGGTGAAACCCATGGAGCCGGCGCGCGACACACACTCGCCCACCATCTGCGCCAGTTGCCGCTCGCGCTCCGCATCTCCGCGTTTGATCTTTTGCGCGCTGATGAATGAGCCCGTTCCCTGATGGGTCTCGAGCAGTCCACCCAGTTCCAGCTCCCGGTAGGCACGCGCCACTGTGTTTGGATTGATGGCCAGGTCCACCGCCAGTTGGCGCACCGTAGGCAATTGATCGCCCGCCGCCAGCGTCCCCGACGCCATGCCGGCGCGCACCTGGTCCATGATCTGCCGGTACACCGGCACTCCGCTCTCCAGGTTCAGCCGGAACAGAAAAGACGCGGATGAGGAGCGAGGCGTCATTACAATAACCAATGTACTAGTTAACTAGTACATTGTGTCAAGCGAAAAGTGAGACCGGTCTCGATTTAAATTTCTCCCCTTGCGCTCACCTTCCGTGTAGTGCTACAGTCTGTAGCACTATGAACAGTAGCAGTTCCGCCCATCCGAATCCGGAAGCCCACACCCAGGACCACGATCCCGCCGGCCTCGGTGAACTCGAGCAGGCCATCCTGCGTATGGTCTGGCAGCAGCGTCAGGCCACCGCCGAGCAGGTTCGCGAGCGGCTGCATTCCGAGGGCCGCGTTCTGAAGGAGTCCACCGTCCGCACCGTCCTGCGCCGGCTCGAAGAGAAGGGCTATCTCGCCCACACCGTCGAGCAGCGCACCTATCTCTACCGCGCTGCCGAGGACGGCCGCTCCGTCGCCGGCCGTGCCGTGCAGCGCATCGTCGATCGTTTCTGCGGCGGCTCCGTGGAAGCGCTGCTCGTCGGCATGGTCAGCGCCGACGTGCTCAACGAAAACGAATTGCAGCGCCTGGCCGCGAAGATCGCCCGCGCCAGGGCCAAGCCAGGGAAATCAAAGTAGCAGGGAAGTCAAAGTAGAAGCGTCTCCGAACGTGTACCGCCGTACCCGATCTGCCGTTGAGCAGCATCGCGTGAAGGAGAAGTTCAGATGAGCATCGTCAGTGTTCTCGGAGAGTCGGCAGTTCGTTCGCTTGCTCTGGCTCTGGCTGTTTGGGTTGTGCTGCGCCTGCTCCGCATCCAGCACGCGCGCATCGCCAAGCGCGCATGGACCGCCGTCCTCATCCTCGCGCTCGCCATGCCCGCGCTCGTCGCGCTGCACATCCCGTCCTTCTCCTTCACAGCGCTGTGGGCAACGCCGCGCACGATCATAGTCAGTCCGCCGCCTGTCTCTGCGTTTCCCGGCAGAGCGTAGCCCCGCAACGACCAGCGCCGCCATCCAGCAAACTCCCACATCGCCGGCTGACCTCGCGCCCGCCGTTACGCTGAGCGTGCCAGTTCCGCAAGAGCTGCAGGGGCCGCCCGCGCCCATCCAACGGATCGTTCCCCACATCGCGCTGTGGCAAGTCGGCTTCGCTGCCTATCTCGCCATCACCGCGCTGCTGCTGCTTCGTGTGCTTCTCGGCCTCACTCTTGCCGGACGCCTCTGGCGTCGCGCGCAGCCCTTCGCTACGTCGGAAACCGATCTCTCCTATCCGCCTCTCTGTCGATCTCCGTTCTCCCGCCACGGTTGGCCACGGCATCCTGCTGCCGCTGGAAGCTGTCGGATGGGATGACGCCACGCTGCGCACCACGCTCGCACACGAGACCCAGCACATCCGCGAAGGCGACTTCTACCTGCAGCTCGCCGCAACCCTGCATCACTGCTTCTTCTGGATCAGCCCGCACGCCTGGTGGCTCCGCCCGCAGCTCTCCCGCCTGAGCGAGACCATCTGCGACCGCGCCGCCATCGCCTCCGGCGGCGACGGTCTCAGCTACGCGCAACTGCTTCTCCGCTTCGCAGCCGCGGAGCAGGCGCCCGCCGGCATGGTGGCCATGGCGCAATCCGCCGGACTCCGCGAACGCATCGATCGCCTCATCGCCGACCCCGAGCTCAGCGGCGCATTCCGCAAGCGCCGCGGCCAGGCCATTGGCGCCGCCGCATTGCTCGCCACCGCCGCGCTCGTCGCCGCAACCTCCGTCCACATCGTGCAGCCGCAGACAGTCGTTCTGGCCGCACCGCAAGCACCCGCGGCGCCTCCGGCAATGCCGCAAGCTCATCCCGCGCCCGCTCCCGTTCCGGAAACCGCGCCCGCCCCAGGCGTCGGTGTCGGCATTGGTGAAGGCGTTGGAACTGGCGCTACGTATGGATCCGAAGTACAAGTCCTTCCCGAAGTTCACGTCGATGGCAACGCGCTTCCCCCCGAGCTTCACACCCAGGTCTTCACCGCCCCGAATCTCGAAGGCATGCCTTCGGTTCTTGCGCTCGGCCCGATGACGGCCGTCGCACCGATTGGCCCCATGGCCATGGTTCAACCCCGAGTCACGGTCGGCGCGCACATGAAGATCATGACCATGCCGCGCGTCCTGGCTTTCCAGTCCGGCGACAACCAGTTCATCGAACTCGACGGCCGCAACTACGCCATCTGCGGTCCGGATAGCCACGGTACGGTTCACGACTGCGAGCTCAACGGCTACAGCCTCAAGGACCACAAGAACGGCGCAGTTCTCTTCGAACGCGACGGCAAGACCTACATCATCGACGATCCCGCTCTCGTGAAGCAGGCGCAGGAGGCGTATTCGCGCGTGGGCGAACTGGGCAAGCAGCAAGGCGAGCTCGGTGCGCAGCAAGGTAAGTTAGGCGCGCAGCAGGGGGAACTCGGTGCCTTGCAAGGCGAGCTTGGAGCAATGCAGGGCCAACTCGGCGCGATGCAGGGCCATTTCGATATGCCCGACTTCCACTTTGAAATGCCCGAAGGATTCAACCAGGCAGTCCAGAGCTTCACCGACAGCACAACCCGGCTCGCGCTTGACCAGAAGCTCAGCGACGCCGACCGCGCGCGCCTCGAAGCCGAGCAAAAAGAAGCGCGTGCGAACTTCGACAAGGCACTCGCCGACTGGAAGGCGCAGCAGCCCCAGCGTGAAGCCATGGAAAAGCAAATCCGCGAGCAGGCTGAGCAGATCCGCAAGCAGATGGAGCCGCTGGTCGAGAAAATGCACGAGCTCGGCGCGAAGCAGGGCGACCTCGGCCGGATGCAGGGTGAGTTGGGACGCCAGCAGGCGCTGCTCGGCATCCAGCAGCGGGACGCCAGCCGCGAAGCCGACCGCAAGATGCAGTCGCTCATCGATCAGGCAATGAAGGAAGGGAAAGCCCACCCGGCGCAGTAATAAGTTCGACGGAGCAAAGCGACCTTCCGATAAGTCAGCGCCGCGAACTACTTGCTCTTCAGCGCAACCGACTCAATCCGGATCGTGCCGCCCACCATCTCGCCGGTTACATGCACGTCTTCCGCCGCAAACTGCGCCACCTTCGCTTGCGGCTCCAGTGGATAGACATGATTGCCACGCCACAGCCCATATTTCGACCCCTTGCGTACGCACTCGCGTACACACGCCTTGTCCGGCTTCATATCGGAGGTGCGCTGGCAATGCGTCCCGCAATGCATGTCGGTGACATAGCCATCCCACGCTTTATGGTTCTGGTCTTTGGCAAGACAAACAGAACTCAACATGAGCAGCGGAACAATGGCGAAACGCGCTTCATCGCAGGCCTCCTTCAGCACAACAACGGTAGCACTCCGAGGCCCGCGTTCGCGAGTCGCTAGCGTAAGCCAAACAAAACGAGGGAGCCCAAAGGCTCCCTCATTTCATGATCCTTGATCCCAACTCTCTGAACTCTTAGATCTCCTTCACCCCATCCACAAACGCCTTCAGCCGCCGTGACCGCGAAGGATGCCGCAGCTTGCGCAGCGCCTTCGCTTCGATCTGCCGGATGCGCTCGCGCGTCACCTGGAAGCTCTGGCCGACTTCTTCGAGCGTGTGCTCGGAGCCGTCCTCCAGGCCGAAGCGCATCTTGATCACGCGCTCCTCGCGCGGGGTCAGCGTGCGCAGCACCTGCGAGGTGTATTCCTTCAGGTTCACGCTGATCACCGCCTCAGACGGCGACACCGCCTGGCGGTCTTCGATGAAGTCGCCCAGGTGCGAATCTTCCTCTTCGCCAATCGGCGTTTCGAGCGAGATCGGCTCCTGCGCAATCTTCAGCACCTTGCGCACCTTCGCGACAGGAATGTCCATCCGCTTGGCGATCTCTTCCGAAGTAGGCTCGCGTCCCAGCTCCTGCACCAGTTGCCGCGAGGTGCGGATCAGCTTGTTGATGGTCTCGATCATGTGCACCGGGATACGAATCGTGCGCGCCTGGTCGGCAATCGCACGCGTGATCGCCTGCCGGATCCACCACGTCGCATAGGTCGAGAACTTGTAACCGCGCCGGTACTCGAACTTATCCACCGCCTTCATCAGGCCGATGTTGCCCTCCTGGATCAGATCCAGGAACTGCAGTCCGCGATTGGTGTACTTCTTCGCGATCGACACCACCAGGCGAAGGTTGGCTTCAATCAGCTCCCGCTTCGCCCGCTCGGCGTCCATGTCGCCCTGGATCATTTCGCGCTGCGTGCGCTTCAGGTCGGCGATCGAGACGCCGATCTCCGTCTCCAGGCGGTCCAGGTCGGTCTTGCAGTTGCGCTGCTGGCGCCGGTACTCCTTGCGCAGCTCTTCGCTCTTTGACGCGTCGTACTTCTGGTCCAGCGACTTGATCTGCCGCTCCAGCGTGCGCATCGAGTCGACCGTCTTGTTCACCTTGTCGAGCAGCCGCTTGCGCTCGGCGTTGGTGTACTTCAGCTCGCGCACAATCCGCGACACCATGCACGCGCTCACGGCCCATCAGCCAGCGCGTCTTGCGATGCTCTTTCGCCTTCGTCTTCGGATTGACCGTTTCCAGCTTCTCAAGCAGCGCCTGCGCCTTCTTCTGGTGCTTCACCAGCGTGTCGACGCGGCCCACCGTGGCCTTCACGCGCGTCTGCAGGACCTCTTCCGTGATCTCCTCTTCGTCGAAGATCACCACTTCCTTGATGTTGCGCACGCCGCGCTTCAGGTCTTCGCCCAGCGCCACCACTTCGCGGATCACGATCGGCGACCGCGAGATCGCCTTCAGCACGCGAAGCTGTCCCCGCTCGATGCGCTTGGCGATTTCAACTTCGCCCTCGCGCGTCAACAGCGGTACTGTGCCCATCTCCCGCAGGTACATGCGGACAGGGTCATTCGTCTTCTCGAGTGTTCCCGGTGTCAGGTCCAGCTCAACGTCGTCGCCCTCTTCGGCGTGTTCCGCGTCGAACTTCTCCGCCCCGGCAAACTTGGGCTCGCCTTCGAGCAGGTCGATGCCCTGGGTGTTAATGGTCGTGATGAGATCGTCAAGGTCATCTGCCGAATGCATGTTGTCCGGCAGCAGATCGTTTACCTCGCCATAGGTGAGGTAACCCTTTTCCTTGCCCTGATCCATCAATTTCTGGATATCGTCTTCGAACTTGTCTTCAATCGCCAAAGCGCGCCTTGTCTCCCCGCGTTATTTCGCCGCTGCGCAGCCGTTTCGCTGCAGTAAATGCTATGGACAAACCCGTCCTATCTTTGAGTGAAGATGCGCGATAAGGGCCATCCTGTGGTGGCAAAAATCCCGCGGCCTGGCAGGCATTCAAGCGGGCTGGTGGACGCACACTTCAAGACAGAGATTGTCAGGATACCACGCGATCCACCTCGGCCAAAGAGACCCAACGCAGACCAGCGCTTCTTATCCTCAAGTGTTAGATGTATTTCCAGCTGTTTCGTTTCACTGCAATGGGTCGCCGTCAGACGTTTTTCGGCGCGTCCTCAAGCCTGCTCCAGCAGCTGGCGCATCCGCTGGTCCAGCTTGTGCAGTTGCCGGTCCAGCTCCATCCGCTCGGTGATCAGCTCCGTCACCCCGGTCAGGTCCCCACGGCGTTCCGCATCGGCAATTTCGCCCCGGATCTGCCGCTGCCGCCGTTCAATAAAGTGCTGTTCCAGCGTCGCCAGTGCCATCTCCAGCTCATGCGGGCTAACCGGCTCGCCCTCCCGCATCAGCAGTTGCGCCACCATGGTGCGCTCCGCCGCGCCCGACGGCCTCCAGCGGGTCAGGCTGCTGCCGCCCGGCCAGAGCCCTTAACGTCGCATAGATGCCAAGCCCTTCGAAATGTGCGGATTGCGCCGTCATCGCCTGGCTCGCCCGCTGGAACGTCTCGCTCTCCGGCGGCCCGGCCAGCGCCCGCACCAGCACCCGTTCGCATTCCGAGAGGTTCGCCGCCAGGCTCTGGATATGCCCCTGCCGCTTCGCAGCCGCCTGCTTCAGCTCCTGCCGCAGCACCGCCGAATCGATGCCCAGCTTCTGCGCCGCATCCTGCGCAAACTCGTCCCGCACGATCGCATGCGGCATCCGCCGGATATGCGGCAGCAGGAAATTCACCGCCTCCACCTTGCCCTGGGCCGTCCGCACCGGAAAGAGCCTCCGCGCCCGCTCGATCAGGTAATCCGAGTGCCGTACCGCCCCCTTCAGCGCCTCGGCATACGCCTGAATGCCCCGTTCGCGCACAAAACGGTCCGGATCCAGCCCGCCTTCGAGCGTCACCACCCGCACCTCGAAGCCCTCTTCCGTCAGCAGCGCAATCGACTTCTCCGCCGCATTCGCCCCCGCCGTATCCGGATCGAAGTTCACCACCAGCCGCGTCGTGTAGCGCCGCAGCAGGCGCGCCTGCTGCTCGGTAAAGGCCGTTCCGCTGGTGGCAATCACCGGCGTCACCCCGGCGGCAAAGACGGAGATGCAGTCCATCTGCCCCTCCACCAGCAGCGCAAAGTTCTGCTGCCGGATCGCCTGCCGCGCCTTGTCCAGGTTGAACAGCACCTGCCCCTTCGAATAGAGCGGCGTCTCCGGTGAGTTCAGATACTTCGGGCCGCCCTTCTCGTCCGAATCCAGCGCCCGCGCCGTAAACGCAATCACCCGGCCGCCCTCATTTGCGATGGGGAACGTGATCCGCTTGCGGAAGCGGTCGTACAGCCGCCCGCCGCCGTTTTTGCCCTCGCCTTCCTGCTCCTTGTAGCTGAACAGCCCCGACGCCCGCAGCACATCCGGCGGTGCCGCGCCGCTCAGCCGGTCGCGCAGCCCGCCGAAGCCCTCCGGCGCATAGCCGATGCGAAATTTCGCAATCGTCTCCGGCTTCAGCCCGCGCCCGGTCAGGTACTCACGCGCCCTCGCCCCCTCGGCAGACTTGAGCTGCTCTTCAAAGAACGCCGTCGCCTGCTCGTGCAGCTCCAGCAGCCGCCCCCGCAGCCGGCTCTCCGCCGCCTCTTCCGGCGAGTTGAACTCCCGCTTCGGCAGCGCGATCCCGCACTTCTGCGCGACAATCTTGATCGCCTCCGGAAAGCCGACCTTCTCGATCTCCTGCACAAACTTGAAGACATCCCCGGACACCCCGCAGCCGAAGCAGTGATAGAACTGCCGCGTCACGTGGACGGAGAACGAAGGCGACTTCTCCCCATGGAAAGGGCACAGCCCCTGGTAGTTCTGCGCGCCGGTCTTCTTCAGCGTGATGTACTCGCCGATCACGCGGACGATGTCCGCCTGCTGCTTCACGCTCTGGGCAAAATCCGACATGGAGAGACGGCTCTATTGTCACCTGCCTGGCAAGCCAATGGTGTGGAAACTGAGTTCCCTAGCCGGGTACCATCTGCATTTGACCCAGAGCTGCATCTCTTGCGAACCTTGCCCAGACGATTGTGGAAACGGCTGTTCGCTCTCATCCGCCGCGGTCCGGCTGCACCTGTTGATGGCCGTTCTGGGGACCGTTCCCTGCTGTGCATTACCGTCGATTCGCCTTTCAACGCATGCAGCTCCCATCCCGGCACGTCCATGTCGGCCGGCTTCGTCGCCACGTCAAGTAGGCCGAGCTGCACGCGCAGCTTGCTCGCATGTTTTGGATGAATTCCGGCTTTTGAACCGGTCTCGAAGAATTTTCTCAGCCCTTTATGCCGGAATTCCTCGAATCACATGTGCACTGTAACGCAACGCTATACGGAAGACAAAGCACCTTTGCTTCGACCCCCATCAAACTTCAGTTAGAATCCATCCGCCTCTCCCACCGCTCCTCACTACCAAGCCGGAGACCCACGCCATGACCGAATGGAACGCCTCAGAATACGACCGCCTCTCCGCCCTTCAGGACACCATGGCGGCCGAGGTCCTTTCATCCCTGACACTCAAGGGCAATGAGCGCATTCTCGACATCGGCTGCGGCAACGGCAAGACCACCGCCGCCATCGCCGAGCGCATTCCGCAGGGCTCCGTGCTTGGCGTAGACGCCTCGGCCGAGATGGTCGCCTTCGCCAACGAGCACTGGACCGCCAGCCCATCCCAACCTCCAATTCGCCGTCGCCGATGCCCGGCACCTCCCGTTCCAGCACGAATTCGACCTCGTCGTCTCCTTCAACGCCCTGCACTGGATCTCCGATCAGGCATTGCCCTTGCAGGGAATCCACCAGGCGCTCAAATCGGAAGGCAAAGCTCAGCTGCGCATGGTCATCAAGGGCGAACGCACCTGCATCGAGGATGTCATCGAGGAAACCCGCAAATCGCCTCGCTGGGCCGGCTACTTCAAGGGTTTCCACGATCCCTTCATGCACCTCACGCCCGAGCAGTACGCCGCCCTCGCCGAACAGCAGGGTTTCCGCGTCCTCAGTATCCGCACATCGGACAAAGCCTGGGACTTCGGCTCCCGCGACGCGTTCCTCGCGCGCATGAAAGTCACCATGATCGAGTGGATGCAGCACCTGCCGGAAGCCGACCGCGTCGCCTTTATCAACGACGTCGCTCGATCACTACCAGAAAGTAGCCGCCCCGGCGCCCGGAGAAGAGAACTACTTCCGCTTCTATCAGATGGATATCGTGCTGGCGCCCGTATAGCAAAATGGTCGGATGATGGCGAAAGCAAAGGATGGGCACTGGGTCGCCGGCGTTTTCTACTACAACCCGCAGGATCCCTCCCTCTGGGTCGAAAAGCGCTACGGCTTTGGATGGACACTCAACTTCGCCCGCCCCGCCAGTTGGTTTATGCTCGGCGGCATCCTGCTGGTCGTGATCGTGGGTGCGGCGCTGGGCTGGCGCGCGCACCACTGAACCTCATGAAGATCAACATTCTCTCCTCTCATCGTTTCTCCTCGCCGCGCTCGCCGTCCTGGCGCTCCAGTTCTGCACCAGCCCTGGCCTCCGCTGCGCATCGCAGGCGCGGCCATCGCGCTCGCATCGCTGGTGCTCGTCCTCGCTCGCCCGCTTCCAGTTGGGCCGCGCCTTCTCCATCCGCGCCAAAGCCACCCGCCTGGTCACCACCGGCCTCTATGCGCGCCTCCGCAATCCCATCTACGTCTTCGGCTGCTTCTTCTTTCTCGGAATCGCCATGTTCATCCCCTTCTGGCCGCTTCTCCTCGCCCTCATCATCGTCATCCCCATGCAGATCGTCCGCGCGCGCCGGGAAGCCGCCGTCCTCGAAGCCAGCTTCGGCGAGGAATACCGCCGCTACCGCCGGCAAACCTGGTTTTAAAACTGTTTCTCGACCGGAACTGGCTGCGTGGCAAGGACTTGCCAGTCATTTGCCCTCTTCCTTGTGCATATGTTCAACATGGAACATTCGGCAAAGAGAAATCGACTCAATCGAGCAACCCAACGTCTATATCTGGTTCTAAGTCAAAACGGGCTATACCGGGGACTGGGTTGAGGTGCGTCCGCGATCAGGCCCTCGCCTCCCCCTATTTGCCATCGCGCCTTAACGCGATGAGCAGCCGCAACCGAACGGGAGATCGCCATGAATGCCGTCATCCAAACCCTGCGTTCCTTGTACGAGTCGTTTCTGAATTTGCCGCACCATCGGGTGGCATACGGCGTGGCCGCCGCGGCTGCCGTGCTGCTCATCGGTATTCCGCTGCTGCGATTGATCTTCGGTTCCAGCAGCGACAGCGATGAGGAAGCCGCCCCGGTCGAAGCCGGCTATCCGTCTATGTTCGGGCTTGCATCCGCGCCGTTAAGTCTCCGGCCAGCTCCCATCGACGTCGCTCCCGCTCCGCCGTCGAACGTCACACCCATCAACGAATCCCTTACCGTTCCATGCATCCACTGCGGCGTCACCATGTCTCCACGCCAGGACTTTTGTCCCGCGTGCGGTTACGCCCAGCCGATGAAGCAAAGCTTCACCGCCTGATAGCCCTCTCCGCAGGAAAGAAGGTAACTCCCAGGTTGGGAATCGCGACTGATTTCTGCCGTTTTATACCCGCCGATTCGTTACACTGGAAATAGATACAAACGCAGTCACACAATGATGAAAGAAAGCCACCGTCATGGTGGCTTTTCTAGTCTTCTGTAACCCTAATATCTAGACGAATTTAGCGATAAGCTCTTTAGAAAGACGAATTTACCTCTCGGGAGGCCGCTCTATCTCATAGCAGCATAGAGACTTACACGACGCTCTCCGGTGACGGGAGGGGGGAGGGGTGGGGTCACGTTACCCCGTCCGCAAATGGCTAGTCCGCCGGGCTCTCCGCCGTGAACTCCGAGCAGCACGGCTTCATCACCGGCTGGAACTCCATCAGCTCCACGCGCGTGCCATCCGGGTCGTAGAGGTTTGCCTGCCACTTGCCGTCCTTGCCCATCTGGGGCCCGTCGTGCCGCGGGCTGAAGCGTAGCGCGTCGCTCACATAGAGGGCCGTCACCGCCTTCTCCATATTCGGCACGCCCAGCGAGAAGTGATTCAGTACGCCAAGCTGCCGCGCATCCACCTTGTTCGCGTCCGGCGTGTCCGAGTTCGGCCCGGTCATCATGTACTCCAGCCAGTCGTGCCCATCCGGCACCTGCTCGGATACCCAGTCCACCTTGCCCGGATGCATCGCGCCATACCAGTACGGCCGAAAGCCAAGCAGGTCACGATAGAAACTGTCTTCCTTCGCGCGGTCCTTCACCAGATAGCCGACGTGAATGATGCGCGGGCTCACCAGGTTTGCCTGCCGCATGAAACGGATGCTCCGCCGCCTGGTAAAACTCCACGCGGTTGCCCTCCGGATCGCGCGTGAAAAACCATTTGCTGCCATCGGAGCCCGTCTTCACCGCATCGATGTCGCGATAGTGATGCGCCGCGAGATAGTCGTGCAGTGCCGCGGCATCGGTCGTCGCAAACGCAACATGGTCCATCCGGCTGATGGAGTGCTGCGCCGGCAGCGGCAGCACCTCGATGAACTGCTGCTCGCTGAACCGATAGAGGGTGCCCTGCGGATTCTCCGCATCGGGCTCCTTCGTCGCCCCAAGCTCGTCCGCGTAGAAGTGCTCCGCTGCCACCGGATCGCTGGCGTAGACGGCCATGTGCGAGATGCCGGTAATCTTCGGCCTTGTAGCTTGCGCGCGCGCAACAGACCCGGCGGTCGCAAGGCCAAAAAGCGCCACGGAAAGCAGGGAATTACGAAACCGCGATAGTTCCATATACATGAGATCACCTTCCGGCAACTTCGTCATCTCGACCGAACGAAGAGAAGCGAGCCGCTTTCCTCGCCCGACGCGTCAAGCCATCATCGCGCAAAATCGTCATTCCTGCAGACGCCACATGGCCCGCACCTCCGCCGGAGTCATCCCTCGCTCGCGTAGCGCGCGCAGACTCAGCGCATCGGTCCGTTTGGCCAGCCGCTGGCCGGTGGCATCCCGCAGCAGCGGGCAGTGATGCCACCGCGGCGGCGTAAGCCCCAGCGCGCGATACAGCAATATCTGCCGCGCTGTTGACTTCAGCAGGTCCGCGCCGCGCACCACCTCGCGTGATCTGCATCGCGGCGTCGTCCACCACGCAGGCAAGCTGGTACGCGGGCACATCGTCCCGCCGCCACACCACGAAATCGCCGAAGTCGCGCCCGGCAACGTAACTCTGCGCGCCCATGCCCGAATCCTCGAAGCCGATAGCCGTCTCCAGCCGTCCGGGATCCGAAATCGCCAGTTCACTCCTGCCGGCTCACGCGCCTGGGCCACAGCAGCAACAGCAGGCCGACAGCGACCCGGATACAGCGGCTCGTCATCTTCATCTTGAACCCCGCCGCGGGCGCTATCGTCCTCATGCGGAGCGCTCACCGCTGCCGCCAACTCGCGCCGGCTGCACGTACATGGATAAATCCATCCGCCCGCCCGCAGCCGCTCCCAGGCCGCGCGATAGAGCGCATATCGCTCGCTCTGCCGATACGGCGCGAACGGTCCACCCACATCGGGGCCCTCCTGCCACTCGATCCCCAGCCACCGCAAGTCATCGAGCATCGCCGCCGCATAGTCGGCACGCGAACGTTGCGTGTCTAAATCTTCATTGCGAAAGACGAGTACGCCGCCCGCATCGCGCGTCCGCTCATACGCGGTCCAGAAGGTGCGCGCATGACCCAGATGCAGCAGACCGGTAGGCGAGGGCGCCAGCCGCCCGCGATATTCGGTCATGCGCTGAATTGGCGCAGATGATGATCGGCGTGCAGATAGCCCCAGCGCATCCAGTCTGCGCTTGACATGTTGCCGAAGAACGGATGCACCGCGATCAATGTTGAGCACGCGCAGAATCGATTTAACGTCTCGAGCAGATGCGCGCGATCCCGCGTGAATTCCGCCGCCGGCGTTCCGCCCCCGCCCTGCCGCACCGAATCGCCAGTCTTCAGGTTGCGCGGCCAGCGCATCGGCGAGCGCAGCGCAAAAAACTTCGCCATCCCCCGCGGAATCGCCAGCTTCGTGCACGAAAACGGCCGCTCGCCCATCACCACCTGGTAGCTGTCGTCGACATGGCACAACATGCCGCCGACGGACATAGATCCCCACCGTCGCATCGAGTCCGACGTCAGCGCGACAAAACGCCGCTCGATCTCCTCGCGGTCACGAGCATTGGCCAGCGTCTTCGCCATCCAAAACCTCCACGCGACAGGATACTTGTTACCGAGGGCCACCGCGGCCGCAGTGAGCGACCGCGAGCCGCACTGACGGCGCATTTGTCCGTACGGCGAGCACTTAAAACAAATCCGGAATACTGGTAAACGCGACTCGGTGATGGGCAGGTCTGCAGCAATCAGGCATTGCAGGTTGATGCGAAGCTCGGTTTTACTTTGCTCGGCGACTGGCGGCGACCTGATGAGCAGAATGCTCCTGATCCTTCGTGAGCATGTTCAAACTCTTCGCTCATGTGCGTCTCCTCGTCTCTGAAGATTCTGGGATCAGGAGATGTCAAAGCCGACAGCTCATCAAATTCGTCGAAGCAGTACAGTGTCCGGCAACTGCTACCCTGCGGAGCAACAGTCAGAACAAATCCGGAATACTCGTGAACGCAATCCGCGTCGGCGCTGCTGTGCCTGCCGGCAGCATGCTGGCGTAGAACAGCATCGTCGTCCCGTGCTTCTTGTTGATCGAGTCCATCGTCTTCGACAGGTTCGTGCGCCGCACCGCTGCATCCTGCCCGGCGAATAGATCGAGTGTGTGCAGATGATCGGGCACCAGATTGCTCAGCGTCACTCCTACGTAGAACGGCTTGGAGTAATTCCGCCCCGTGGGCATCTTTGCCCATAGCTTCTTCAGTCCTTCGGTCAGCGTCTGGTTGTCCTGGCATTCCACCAGCGACACACTCTGCGACCACGCAAGCTGCGGGATGCCCGAGTTGTGCTGCCGCGCCGACACATCCTTCGGCACGGCGAACTTGGCGCTCAGCCGCAGATTCGACGCCCACAGATTCGCCGTCCTGAGCCGCATCGCCGTCTTGTGCAGCAGCTTGCTGACGACGGCGTACGCGCCCTCCGGCGTGCGTAGCTCCGGAGCGAGGACATGGCTGTTGCCGATCGACTTCGCATGCTCCAGTTCCTCATCTTCAAAGTCCTCGCCGCGCAGCCAGTGCCACAGTTTGTCGCCGCCCATGCCGCCCCACAGCCGATTCATCCCGTCGCGGTCGAGCGCCCACAACTGCTGCATGGTCCGGATGCCGGCCTGGTGCAGCCGCGCCTCCATGCGCGGGCCGATGCCCGGCAGGTCACGCGGCGTCAGCCGCATCAGGGCCGCCTCCAGAATGTCCGGCGTCAGCGCCACCAGCCCGTCGGGCTTCTCCATGTCGCTTGCCACCTTCGAGAGATACCGGTTCGGCGCAAGGCCAATCGAGCAGCGCAGCGTCGATCCCACGGTGTCGCGGATCTTCGCCTTCACCCGCTGCGCCAGCTCAAGCGCGGCAAGCAGTGGCTGCTCGCGACCGACCAGGCGGCAGGCCATCTCGTCAATCGACATCACCGATGAGACCGGCACCACCGACTCCACTGCCTCCACAATACGGTTGTGGTATTGCACGTACAGCTCGTGGCGGCCCTCCACTAGCTCAATGCCCGGACACAGCCGCTTCGCCTCGCCTACCTGCGTGCCCGTCCTCACGCCGAAGGCCTTGGCCTCATAGCTGGCCGCGATGCAGCACGTTGTATCCGCCACGACGGGAACCACCGCCACGGGCCGCCCGCGCAGGCTGGGCACCAGCTCCTGCTCTACCGAGGCGAAGTAGGAGTTCAGGTCAAGAAATAGCCACCGCAGCCGGGGCTCTCCGTCTGCCGGGGGAGCCGGATTGTGTATCGGCGTTGTCACGCACATCGATTCTGCTGCCGCAGTGGCAAAGGCGGCAAACTGGTGGAAAACCGGGCAATATTCCGGGAGTGGGAATTGCCGCTAAGTCACGGTGGAAGAAGTGCTTCCCAAACGATCGTTTGCCGCGTTACTCTCGTCTGCGCGTATTGAGGGAGCCGATTTGCCCCGTTTGGGGACGGCTGTCAAGTGGCAAACAAGGTTATTCTGTGCACGACAGCAACCAAATAACGGGTTTCAGGTTCTATATCACCGACGCGGAGTGAGTTCGATGCTATCCACTGATTTTTCCATCGTTGCTCATTGGCTCTCGCACCTGGAAGCGTATCTGCCAGCCATACTCGTCACCGTCGGCGCGGCCCTGCTGTTCGGCTGCGGGGTTAGCGCTCTCTGCTCGCCCTGCCGCGAAAAGGACGACCTCTTTCATCGCCACGTCTCTTAGCTGATTGCAATAACCACAGGGCGACCGTCTAACGGTCGCCCTGTGGTTTTTGATGCGCTCCTGGATTTCAGTTCCGCAGTATTAGCGTCAGCTTCGCTTCCTTCTCAAAAGACAAGACGCCCCTGCACCACAACCACGCGCCCGGTAACAGTCGGCTGCTGGCTGGACCCGTAAGGGCTGGTTGGCGCATTGATATCCGTGCTTATCACGCCCAACGTGGAGAGATTGGATGCAAAATTACCCGGCTGTCCGAAGTTGACATGGTTAAAGAGGTTATATGCCTGCGCCCCGACCTGGAACGCAAGAGATTCGCTGCTTGTAGACATCCTTGAACAGCGTGGCATCGACATCGGAAAAGTGCGGCCCGCGGAACGAATTTCGCGGAACGTTGCCGAAGGTTGTTTGCACAGGTTGGATAAGAGGAAGCCCAGTGTTTGGATTTGATTGGAGACGGCGGTAGGTCCCGTTCCATTGAATGCGCCAAAGTTCTGGAAGCAGGGATTGTGGTACGAAGTGCAGGAGTGGTTGAAATTGTTGTTCAGCACTTCTGCGAGCACAACCGAGCCGCCGGTTCCGCTCGCTGCCAACGCTGAGCCGGCATTCGTGTTGAGCACGCTGAACGGCTCTCCGGAACGCCAGAACGCCTTCGCGCCGACGGTCCATCCTGCCCCCACGGAGTTCACAATACGATTGCTGAAGCGGTGCGGCTCCGCATAGACCAGGTCCATCACAAAGTTGTTCCGGATGTCATAGTCGGAGCTCGAATACATCAGTGCGGATGGCAGTCCCGCAGTAATTTGGCTAGATATGGAGCCGCTGCTGGCGTAAGGAAGCTGTGCGTTGCCTCCGTTGGAAATGTCATCCAGAGAATGGGAATAGGTATAGGCGATGTCCGTGGTCAGTCCGCTGTGGTCGATGTGCTTGTACTGCACGGAAACGCCGTTATAGTTCGAGATGGCGCCGCTGGTGAAAAAGTTCGACACCGCAGCAAAACGTGGATCAGGCGATGTCGCGGGCAGGCCACCAAACGTACCGTTTCCAAAACCACCGTAAACCGGACCGACATTCTGGTTCAGGTGATTGTTTGGCATAAACAAGTCATAACCATGATTGCCGGCATAGGTAACAATCAGGGCATCCGTCGGGGTGATCTGTCGCTGCACCTGCATGCTGAACTCAAGATAACGGGGGCTGTGGAAGTCGCTCGGGGTTGTGGTGTAGTTCGGCGGCGCGAACGGTATCCCTTGCGCAGCCAGTTGCGATGAGATCTGGTTGAAGGTGGCGCCATGAGCAAAGCCGTTCAGCACAGCCTGAGCCGACCCTTGCGCGAAAGCAAAAGCGCTTCCTGCATCCTGCGCGACAGTACCGTTTAGCGCCGACGCAAAGTACCGGTTCGGGAAGGACAGGAAGGTCTGCTCGGTGATCAGGGCTGGGAAGTTGTCGGCGAACAATCCTATGCCGCCGCGTACAACTGTTTTCCCATCGCCATGAACGTCCAGATTGAACCCGAAGCGCGGCTGCACGACTGCCCATTCCATCTTAGGCACAAGACTGCTGTGTCCCGTGGAGATGGTCGCGTTATAGGGAGTATCCAGAGTGGCTGAGGTGTCAGGAAAACCTCCCAGATAGCGCGAATAGCAGTTCTCGCTGCAGTAGGGATTCCCATTCCGGTCGACGCGAAGGCCGAAGTCGAGCACCAGGTTCGGCAGTACCTTCCATTCATCCTGGGCATAGATGCCGAAGTTATAAAGAGCACTGTGGATATTGCCGAACGCCGGGAAGCTTTGCGAAAACGTGGAACCGCCGCTCGCTCCAGGCAGCGAACCACCAGCCTCGTCGGCCATGGTGGCGAATGCATAGTCGCCGCCGTAAGCGGCTGTCTTCAGGCTGACATCGCTAAGCAGGAAGCGCTTGAAATCGAGGCCGAACTTGATGCTGTGATTTCCCTTGACCCAGGAAACGTTGTCAACTGCCTGGTACTGCGTGGCGTTCACACCGCCGGGAAAGTCAATCCAGGGTGCGCCAAGCGTCGTGCTTCCGGTGAAAAAGGTGGCTTGACCAAGACCGCCAGCGGCGTTGGTTCCCCCGTCGAGTCCTTGATCGAATTCTGTGGGAGATGCTGCAAGGCCGGCCTGCAGGCTCGGCGGTTGGAAGATTCCGCTGTAATAAACCGCCGCCGCAAGAAACTGGTTGGTTAGGTTAGGAGTAATGGTGTAGGTATCGTTGAGCTGTCCCGTCCAACCGGGCTGATTGCTGACCATGCTCCAGTTCGGATTGATCAGGCTCGTATAGGAAGGCTGAAAGCCCTGGTCGTCCGTAACGCGGAAGAAGATTTGATGCCTGTCGTTGATGTTCCAATCAAGCCGTCCTGCTGCCAGCCACTCCCGGTTAAGGGCCGTGGTAGTGAGGAATCCGGAATTGGCACAGCCTTCTGCGGCGCTCGAACCCAATGTCCCGCCCGTCGCATAATCCGTTGTGCCGGCAAGCGTGCCGCAGCCAAAATTGCCAGTCTTGTCTTGGAGCGCGCCCGGTCCGTTGGTGACCGGTACGGTCTTTGCATAGGCCCCACCTGCCGCGGTCGCTTTGAACATCGCGCCATACAGGTTTTTGCTTCCTGGCGTCAGGGCAGGGTTGGCCAGAATGCTGCTCATGAGCGCCTGCGAAGGCAGATTCACAAAGCCGACGCTCGGCTCGACAAAGCGAATCCCCTCTGTATCTACAAAAAAGAACAGCTTGTCGCGCTTGATCGGGCCGCCGATCTGGGCGGCGTATTGGTTGGAAACCGCCTTGGGGCGGGAACCGCCTTGCTGCTTATTGAAGAAATCATTCGCGTTCAGTCCGGAGCTGTTGTACTGCCACTGCGCCAGCCCATGCACGCGGTTCCCGCCGGACTTGGTCGCATAGGTCTCAATAACGCCGGCTTGCCGTCCATACTGTACGCTGTAACCGTTCTGCACCACCGCCGCCTGGGCGATTTCCTGCTGCCCAATGGTTAGGTTGGAAGACCCGGAGAAGGCCTGGCCGCCATAAAGGCCGATGTTGTAGTCGGCGCCATTGATAACCACCAGATTCGACAGTCCAGGCAGTCCGTCAGAAGTAAACCCGCCGAATCCGCTCGTGCCCGCGCCAACCACTACCCCCGGCACTGTATAAGCAATCGTCGTAATGTCTCCGCCCGGCGCTGGCAGGTTTTGGAACTGCTGCGTAGTAAATGTCGTAGTCAGATTCGCCGTCTGCGTGTCCATCAACTGAGCATCGTTGGCGTTTACCTGAACCGTTTGCGTGTTCGCACTCGGTGAAGACCGTTATATTGACGGCGGACTGCTGTCCCGTCAGGATCTGAATACTGGTTGTGTTGGACTGAAATCCGGCCGCCGAAGCCGAGACATTGAAAGTGTCCGGTTTCAGAAAAGGTGCGGTAAATCGCCCTTCCGCATTTGTCGTCAGATTGATGACCGCGCCCGTCGCGGTGTCCTTTAACACGACGACGGCACCTGGGACTGCTGCGCCGCTCGAGTCAGTGACCGTTCCGTTGATCGATCCAGTCGTCGAGGTTTGGGCAACCGCCGTTGGCAGCGAGATCAGACCCGCCATGAGACCCAAAGCGGCTGCAAAGGCTGTTTTCCGGCAAGTTCTTCTGATGCAAATTTGCATGACACTCCCCCACACCCGCGCAGCGGAGGAAATGTTGCCGCCGCACCTCGCAGGTCTCTCTTGCTCTGCATGCAGATATAAGCAAGATCCAGGCCAGTGAAGGGCAGCTGTGAACGAACATCATTTCGTGACGGCCATCCCGCATTTCAGAACGAATGACGAACGAGCATAAAAGCAATATGAAATCTTGAAACGGCTATCCACGATTCGGTACAGAATGAATACCGGCGGCTAAAGACCTAGGCGAAAGACCTAAGATCTCCCTAATCCACCCTCTCGGATCGTCTAACTTGCCCACTGGCGTCGACTAGGAGCGAGCCGCTCGCGTCGCAGTCCGCTCCGGATGCACGACGAGCCCTATAATTCGTTTCGCATGAACGATTCCCATTCCTCCCATCCCCACGCCGCCTCGCTCGCTGAACTGGAACGCCGCCATGCCCTGGCCGAGGAGGCCGGCGGCGCCGAACGCCGCGAGCGCCAGCACAAGGCCGGCAAGCTCTCCGCACGCGAGCGTGTCGAGCTGCTGCTTGATCCCGGCACCTTCGAGGAGACGGACAAGTTCGTCACCCACCGCGCCACCGATTTCGGCATGGATAAGCAGCGCATCCCGGGCGACGGCTTCATTACCGGCTACGGCACCATCGACGGCCGCACCGTCTTCGTCTATGCGCAGGACTTCACCGTCTTCGGCGGCTCGCTTTCTGAGACCAACGCCGCCAAGATCGTCAAGATCATGGATTCCGCGATGCGTGTCGGCGCGCCCATCATCGGGCTGAACGACTCCGGCGGCGCGCGCATCCAGGAGGGTGTCGTCTCGCTCGCTGGCTACGCCGATATTTTCCTGCGCAACACGCTCGCCTCGGGCGTCGTCCCGCAGCTCTCCGCGGTGATGGGCCCCTGCGCCGGCGGCGCGGTCTACTCGCCCGCCATCACGGATTTCATCCTCATGGTCGACAAGACCGCCCATATGTTCGTCACCGGTCCGGATGTCATCCGCACCGTCACGCACGAAGAGGTTTCCAAGGAAGAGCTGGGCGGTGCAGCCACGCACAACGAGGTCTCCGGCGTCGCGCATTTCCTTGCGCACGACGATCAGGAGTGCCTCGCCATGCTGCGCGAGCTCTTCAGCTTCCTGCCCGCGAACAATCTCGATCCGCCGCCTCGCCGCCCCACCGCGGATCCCGCCGATCGTGAGGACACACGGCTGGATACCATCGTGCCGGCTGATCCCTCGCAGCCCTATGACATCAAGGACGTCATCACTCGCATCGTTGACGACGGCTACTTCTTCGAGGTGCAGGAGCACTTCGCGCGCAACATCGTCATCGGCTTCGCGCGCCTCAACGGCCGCTCCATCGGCGTCGTCGCCAACCAGCCGGCATTCCTCGCCGGCGTGCTCGACATCGACGCCTCCACCAAGGCGGCGCGCTTCGTGCGCTTCTGCGACGCCTTCAACATCCCGCTGGTCACGCTGGAAGATGTTCCCGGCTTCCTGCCCGGCACCGAGCAGGAGCACCGCGGCATCATCCGCCACGGCGCCAAATTGCTGTACGCCTTCGCCGAAGCCACCGTGCCCAAGCTGCTCGTCATCACGCGCAAGGCCTACGGAGGCGCCTACTGCGTCATGAGCTCCAAAGCATATCCGCACCGATGCCAACTTCGCGTGGCCCACAGCGGAGATCGCGGTGATGGGCGCGGAGGGCGCGGTCAACATCGTCTACGGCCGCGAGCTGGCGCAGGCCCTGCGTGCGGCCGAAGAAAAAGACGGCAAGCTGAGCGGAAGAGCGCAAAGCCGAGGTGCTGGCCGAAGCGCGGAAAGAGCGTGTCGCCGAATTCCGCGAGCGCTTCGCCAATCCGTACATCGCGGCCGAGCGCGGCTACATCGACGCCGTCATCCGCCCCCGCGAAACCCGCCGCCGGCTCATCCGCGCATTAGAAATGCTCGACGGCAAGCGCGACTCGAACCCGCCACGGAAGCACGGCAACATCCCGCTGTAGATGGATCTATATGCCGAAGAACTTCATCCAGACCACGTCCTTCATGCATGTTCCTCTATCGGGGTTCGAGGCTGCAGTGGAGTTCTTCCGTGACCTGCTCGGCTTCCAGGAATATATCCACGTCCGTGACTACGCATATCTCGAGCGCGAAGGCTGTGGCATACGCATCTGGGGACGCGAAGATGCCGCAGATGCACCGCGGGGTGTCCGCAATTTCCGGTACTACTTCGATGTGCGCGATGTCGATGCGCTTTATGCGGAATTGAAGCCGAAGCTCGACAAGCTGCCGCCCGGCGACGTTCACGGTCCCGCGAACAAAACTTATGGACAGCGCGAGCTACTGGTTCTCGCTCCCGACGGCGACCTCGTCTGCTTCGGTCAGTCGATCTCGAAAGACACTGCAGATCGTCCAACCACTCTGTAGCGACTAGACACTCCCCAGCCGCATCTGCTCGGCCAGGTACTCCGACGACCGCATCGCCAGCGCCAGAATCGTCATCGTCGGGTTCTGCCATCCCGAGCTTACGAAGCTGCTGCCGTCCACCACGAAAAGATTTTTGATGTCGTGGCTCTGGCACCACTTGTTCAGCACGCTCGCCTTCGGGTCGTCGCCCATACGGCAGGTGCCCAGCTCGTGGATGCTGTAGCCCGGTGGATTCGGATCGTAGTTCTTCGCCAGCACCTCGAAACCCGCGCGCTGGGCCATCTCGATGCTCGTGTCCACCGCATCGCGTGCCATGTTGAACTCGTTGTCCGTATAGCGCGTGTCGATGTGCAGCACCGGGATACCCCACGCATCCACCTGATGCTTGTCGATCGTGACGCGATGTTCATCGTGCGCGAGCACCTCGCCCATGATGCCCGCATAAAAGCCACTGCCGCTGTAGCTCTCCAGCTTGTTCTTCGAGTTCTTTTCCATACGCGGCGAAGTTCTGCGGGCCCATCGGATGCATGCTGCTCGACACATTCAGCGCATAACCGCGGAGAAAATTCTTCTCCCTGGTCTGGATGTTGCGGAAGCGGGGAATGATCGCCGCGCCCTCCATCAGCTCGCGCGTGCTCCTGCCATCGCGCGCTTCGGGCACGGAGCAGACGATGCCGGCGCCGTAAATCTGGTCGATCAGATAGTGGCCCATGACGCCGCTTGAGTTGGCGATATTCGAGTTCAGCAGTAGTCGCGTGCTTTCGAGCGTACCTGCCGCCAGCACCACCACGCGCGCTTTGATCGACATCTCCCGGCGCGAGATGCGGTCGACAAAATGCACCTCGCGCACCAGGCCGGTTGCTGGATTCACGCGCAGCTCGCGCACGACCACATTCGGAATCGCCTGCAGCTTTCCCGTCTCGAAGGCATCCGGCAGCAGCAAATTGATGGAGCTGGCAAGTCCGTTGATACCGAGGGATCGGCGCTGCCGACATACTGGTACACCCAGCGGCTTGCCTGCGTCGCGAAAGCGGTCCATCGCAACGCACCAGGGTTCTTCCGGCGGTACGAAGTTGCCGTCCGGAAACTGCGGCATCCCGTAAGGCATGCCTTCGACGCGGAAGATCTCTTCCACCCGCGAGTAATACGGCGCCAGGTCGGCCAGGCTGATCGGCCAGTCGTCGCCGAAGCCGTCGTGCGATTTCGCCTTGAACTCGTAGTCGCTCAGCCGGAAAGATTGCCGCGACCAGAAGAGTGATCGGCCGCCGAACAGGCGCACCCGCACCCAGTTGTAAGGGCTCGCCGGCGGGCATGTGTAGGGGACTTCCTGTTCATCCACCCACGTGTTCGCGTTGAACTCATTCGCCTGAAAGACGTGCGGCACCTTGTCGGGAGCCTTGAATCCGCGATAGGGCAGCGTGAATGCCTGCCGCAGCTCGGTGTCTTTGCGTATGTCGGCCACCGGCCCCGCGTTCAGCATCACGCAGGAGATACCTTTTTCGGTGAGCACCTTCGCCGCCATTCCGCCGGAATGGCCGGAACCAATAATCAGTACGTCGACTTCATCCAGCATTCTTCGTTGAGCCCTCTGTGAAGCACTTTCGCCGGTCGCTGCGTTGCATGTCAGGATCCACCGGATACCAGTACAGCCCCTCTTCCATGCGGCGGTCGTCCTCCGAAGGCAGCGAGTCGCTCCATGGCTTGGAGTTAATCGTTGCCGTGCGGATGTCGCTGTGCGCCAGGTTGATAAATCGCTCGTACGGATCGTTCGGCGGATGATCGGTCATCCACGTCCGCAGCCACGGCCGGATCAGTGCGTCTGCCTGTTGTAGATTCACTCCGGCGAACGGAATGCCAAATTGCTTCTTCGACTCGGCATTCAGCCGGTCCAGGCCGTCGAGGTACATCTTCTGCCGCTCCGCAGGAGACGCCGAGATCAGGAAATCCAGAAACTCCGGCACGCCCGCGTCCAGCGCTCCCGGCGCGTTTTTCAGCGGCGGCATCAACACCTCGCAGAGCTGCCGCAGCGTCGCAAACTGCTGCCGCGTAAAAAAGCGCGTCTGCGTGTGCGCGACGGCGTCCGGCACCAGCGGCGTCATCGGCAGCGCCTTGGCCTCCATCAGACCGCGCATCCAGGGCACCGGTCCCGGCGCGGGCAAGGGCGCTGCCTTCGGAGGAATCGGCGGTGGCGCCGACGGTGTCACCGAGGCCGGCGCATTCTGTCCCAGCATCGAGCGCGCGCTCACTGAGGCGGCAACCACCGCCTTCACAAAATCCCGCCGTCGCATGTCACGTCTCCGTGTAGAAGAATCGTTTGTGTAAAGGCGGAAAATCTTCCGCCGCCCACTACAGATAAAGATAGTGAAATCGCTTGCGTTTGCAAGGTTGCCGAGCTTATTCGAGACGAAAAGGCGATTTTGGGGTCACCGGCTCGGTTCGTGTACGCTATCGTCCAACCGTCGATCGATGGCAGGAAGCCGCCGCAATGAAAAGTGTCAGCATCCGCAACGCGGAGCACTACACCTGGCCCAGCGCAATCAGCGAGCACCTGTGCGATGGCTGGCATCTCCATCGCTCCGCATCCCTCAGCGTCATCGAAGAGCGCATGCCGCCCGGCACCGCCGAGTTACGCCATCTCCACCAGCACACCACGCAATTCTTCTACGTGCTCGCAGGCGAACTCACCATTGAGCTCAACGGGGAAGAGCACCGCCTTGCGCCGAACACCGGCCTGACGGTCTCCGCCGAAACGCCGCATCAGGTCTTCAACCGCGGCATACAGGATGCACGCTTCCTCGTCATCTCCCAGCCGCCCAGCCATGGCGACCGTATCGCCGCGCCGAAGTAGCAATCATCGCGTCAGCTTGCCGCGCGAATCTGCCGCTTATGGGTCCAGAATTTCTTTATGGACATGTCGTAGTTACACATTGTGAAACCTGCAAGTGTGATCTCGATTTCCAACGAAGGGATGAAACGAAATTCCATCGTTCGGGTCACGACGGCGAAGAACTACTGTCCCTACACTGGGTCCGCATTCCCAATGCGCTCACGTTGTCTCTGCTTGTGACTGAGAAGTGCCACGCGCCACGCCTCAGCTCGGGCCCATAAAAGCCAAGAACTGCTGTCTCCCACTTTTTCTTGAGGCCAATCCATTGAACCGATCTTTCTCCCTGCGAGATGAGAACAGTCTTTCTGCGTCCACGCGAAAGCGCAGTGCCCGGCGCGCACTGCTGATCGCCTTGACTTTTGTCGGATCTCTGCTTGCCGTACCGCGCCTGCACGCGCAGGGCTGCATTGTCGCGCGCTCGCCGGAGCAGATCCTTCCCGGCATCGATCAGAACGGCTTGCCCACCGGACAAGGCGGATTCCTCCAACCTGGTCACTTTCAGCTCACCATCGGTGAGCGCCATCAATATTCCTTCCAGCATTTCGTCGGTGACGTCTATCAGGAATACCGCGCGCAGTTACAGAATCAGGTCGAGAACCGGATCAATATCGTCACCGCGGATCTGATGTATCAATGGACGCCGCGCATCAGCTTCGAGATCAACGCGCCCTTCCTCTTCGCCTCGCGCAAAACGCAGAACTCTCCCATCAAGTACGAAGCGCAGGGCGTCGGGGATACCATCCTCGCCGCGAATGCCTGGGTTTTGAATCCCAAGAAGCCGCATCGCGGCAACGCCTCGGTCG
This sequence comes from uncultured Acidobacteriaceae bacterium, assembly GCA_963790555.1. Classification (GTDB taxonomy): domain Bacteria; phylum Acidobacteriota; class Terriglobia; order Terriglobales; family Acidobacteriaceae; genus KBS-83. The sequence goes on from CAWBPB010000009.1 coordinate 135,693, forward strand.
GCATCGGCCTTCTGCTGCCGACAGGCAATGACGACGTGCAGAACACGGTGAATACCAACACCACCGGCACTGGCCCCGCGGTCGAGGTGACTGCTCCGGTCGATTACTCCATCCAGCCGGGCAACGGCGGCTACGGCATGCTGCTGCAATGGCAGGGATTCCGCGCGGTCGGCAACAACCTAATCTTCTACACCGATGGCGACTACATCGCGTCGCAGGGTGATACGAATGGCGTTGCCAAGGGCGCGACCCTGAGCACAAAGACTCCGCTGACCAACTATGTCGCCCGCTCCGATCAATACCTGTTGGAGGCCGGTGTCTCCGTACCCATTCGCCAAGTGCGCGGCCTCGCCGTTGTCTTCGGTCCGAGATGGGAAGGAGTGCCCGCCCGCAATCTCTTCCCCAACAGCAATGACGGCTTCCGTCGTCCGGGGTTCGCTGTCTCTGCCGGCCCCGGCGTGCAGTATGGTCGCGGCTCCAACATCCTCAGCGGCAGCGTCTTCAAAGCTGTGCATCGCGACCGCACCACCAGCGTTCCAGATGAAGTCTACGGCACGCATGGCGATGCCGCCTTCGCGCAGTACGTCTGGCTCGCCAGCTACACGCATCGGTTCTAGCGGGGGCTCTTCGTGATCCGTCGAAACCTTGTTCTCGCCTGCGCGCTGATCTCAATCGGCGCGTTCGCCGAGTCTGCCCCGAAGCTTTCCGTTAAGGACCTTTCCGGCCAGACGCAGAAGCTTTCCAGCCTGCGCGGAAAAATCGTCGTGCTCAACTTCTGGGCTACATGGTGTGAGCCATGCCAGGACGAGCTGCCGCGATTTTCCGCGCTCGCTGAGGCGTACGCGGGCAAGAATGTCCAGTTTGTCGCCGTGTCTATCGACGACGAGAAGAACCGAAGCAAGATCGAACCACTCCTCCGCCGGCTCAACGTCGATCTCGACGTATGGACCGGCGCTGACCTCGACACTCTGGGCAGGTTCGGTCTCGGCAACATCGTCCCGGGAACCGTCGTGATCGACGACAAGGGCCAGATCACTTCGCGTGTGATGGGCGAAGCGCACGACGAGGATGTGCGTACACCGGTTGACTGGCTCCTCAGCGGCCGCACCGGTACCGCGCCTGCGCCGCTTCTCAAGCGGTACTGAGAAAACCGGATGGCTCCGGGACCATGTTCGCGCATCTATTGAGTGACATACTCAGTATTCAGTATAAGGAGCGCTCATGTCCCCCGACCGTCAGGTGCGTCTCGTCCCCCTTCCCAACAGCAATCATCCCGCGCCGCGTAACTGCCGTCATGTCGGCAAGACCTCTCCTACGCAGCAGATCACCGTGACCGTGATCCTCAAACGAGCGCAGCCACTCGACATCGCCGCGCTGAAGGGCCGTCAACTTTCGCGCGAGGAGTATCTCAACACCCATGGCGCCACGACGCAGGCCATCGAGCAGGTGCGCACGCTAGCAGCCCGTCACGGACTCACGCTGGTGCATGAAGACCGCGCGGCACGGCGCGTCTGGCTGCGCGGCACGGCGCAACAGTTGGAGCAGACCTTCGGCGTCCAGCTCGACGACTACGAGTACACCGCGCCACCACCTTCCGGCCGGTACTTCCACGCCCTTACCGGCAAAGTCTCCGTGCCGGAGCCGGAAGCCGGCGTCATCGAAACCGTGCTCGGGCTCGACACGCGCCCCATCGCGCACCCGCACATCCGCTGGCTCAGCCAGATCGTTTTCGCCAACCCCCACGCCGCCCAGGCAAGCTTCACGCCTCCGCAGGTGGCCAAGGCATATGACTATCCCACCAGCGTCAACGGTGCAGGCCAGTGCATCGCGCTCATTGAACTCGGCGGCGGTTACGAAACTTCCGATATCGAAACCTACTTTGGCCAGCTCGGCATCACGCCGCCCACCGTCGTCGCCGTTCCCGTCGATGGCGGCACAAACTCGCCCGGCGATCCCAACGGCGCCGACGGCGAAGTTGCGCTCGATATCCAGGTCTCTGGCTCGATCGCGCCCGGCGCCCGCATCGCCGTCTACTTCGCGCCCAACACCAATCAGGGATTTCAGGACGCCATCTCCGCCGCCATTCACGACACCACCAACAAGCCCTCCGCCATCTCCATCTCCTGGGGCGGCCCGGAGTCGTCGTGGGACACGGCATCGCTTTCCAGCTTCGACAACACCCTTTCCACCGCTGCCGCGCTCGGCATCACCATCACCGTCGCGTCGGGCGACTCCGGCTCCAGCGACGGCGTCTCCGACGGCGCCAACCACGTCGACTTTCCCGCCTCCAGCCCGCACGTGCTGGCCTGCGGGGGCACTGCACTCACGGTCTCGAACGGCACCCGCTCTACCGAAACCGTGTGGAACGATCAATCGCAGGGCGGCGGCGCGACCGGCGGCGGTGTCTCCAGCTACTTTGCCTTGCCATCCTGGCAATCCGGAGCGAAAGTGCCCGCGCCCTCCGGCGGAAGCGGCGGCCGCGGCGTGCCGGATGTCTCCGGCGATGCCGCGCCGGCAACCGGCTATCAGATTCTCGTGGATGGACAATCGGCGGTAGTTGGCGGCACCAGCGCGGTTGCCCCGCTGTGGGCTGCGCTCGTCGCGCTGGTGAACCAGCAGACCGGCCGCAATGCGGGCTTTCTCAATCCGACGCTCTACTCCGGCGGTGAAGCAAATTTTTTCGACATCACTTCCGGCTCGAACGGCAGCTACAAAGCCGCGGCCGGATGGGACCCCTGCACCGGGCTCGGCTCACCGGACGGGCAAAAGATCGCAGCGTTAGTTACAAATAGCGGAGGATGAATCTACTCGGGATTCTTGTGGCGGTCCCGCCGGATCCAGTGCCATAACTTGCCCAGGCCTAGGATGTCCCGGTGATGACGCTTGTGCCGGCGCGGCGCAGCTTCCGTCGTCGTCGCATCCTCCGGGATAGGGCGGGCCAGCGGCAGTCGCATCGCAGGACTAGGCTTTTTGAGCGACTTACTCGTCAGGTTGGGCGTATTGGCGGCCGTCGGGTCGGGCAGGGAATCTGTATTCGGCGGCGGGATCGCGTTCGCGGCATTTCCACTCTTCGTCGCTGGCGTTGACTGGCTCGCGGCGGCGGCCTTCGCCGGCTGATACTCCCATGCCGTCCCATTCTCTCCGCGAAATATCTTCCCGCGCCGCCACATCGACCACGCGATCACCCCGGCCAGCACCAGCAGCAACGCCATGATGGCCGCGGCTTTGAGCGTATGGGCGCGCTCTGCGTGAGACGGGCGGTCTGTGACGGGCGGGGAAGTCATCATCGGCATCCATCAAACAGAGTCGTGAGTGGCCGCAGATAAAGGGGCCGGACCGAACCGGGCGCGTATCAGTGTACCGGGACGGGAGCGTAATTTCGCTCGAAAAGAGCGCTCATTCAGCACCAACGAGATCTCGTCAGCTCTCCCGCGGCCGGAACACCGGCTTGCCCCGGTCGCTCCAGCTCACATAGCCCATCGGCATGTGGTGGTCGTGCGTGAACAGCACCAGCCAATTCTCAGGTATCGCGCGCTTGTAGAAGCGCTTACGCTCCTCGATGCAGCGCAGCGGATCCAGGTCATAGCCCAATACCCAGGTAACGTCCAGATGTGCGCTGGTCGGCAATAGGTCGCTGATATAGCAGGCATGCTCGCCGCCGGACTCAATGTGCACCGCCATCAACTGGTGCGTGTGCCCGGGAAAAAGCTCCACCGAAATCCCCGGCACAATCTCCTGCACTTCGCCCGCGCCCAGCGACAGCAGTGACATCTGCCCGCTCTCCACCAGCGGATCGTAATTCGCGCTGATGTAGCTCACGGCGTCGCGCTCCAGCTGCAGATGCCCGTGTTCCACTTCGCCGCGATGCGCAAAGTAGCGCGCATTCGCGAATGTCGGCACGATGCGTCCGTCATCGAGCAGCGTCGTGTTCCATCCGCAGTGATCGAAGTGCAGATGCGAGTTGATCACTACATCGATCTCTTCCATCCGGATGCCCGCTTCGCGAAAGCTCTCCGGCAGCCGCGCCTTCGCGTCGTAGATCGCGCGCAGCTTCTCCGGCAGCTTGTTGCCAATGCCGGTCTCGATCGCGATCGTCTGCTTGCCGGTGCGCACCACCACCGTATTCGTGCCCAGCAGGATGCGGTTCTGCGCGTCGGCCGGCGCGCGCTTCTCCCAAAGCGGCTTCGGCACCACGCCAAACATCGCCCCGCCATCCAGGAAATACGTGCCGTCGGTCAACACGGTGATTTCAAAATCGCCTAGCGTGGTGCGTGCGCGAATCAGGTTGGGCGTCGTTGCATTCTCTGCCGGATGTGTCATGGATATCTATTTGCTCGGTTGTTCCAGGTAGGCCTGGAACTGCGCCAGGATCCGCGTATAGAGATGCGTTCGCGCATCCGCTCCCGCGATGGAGTGGGTCTTGCGCGGATAGAGCTGCAAATCATACGGCAGCTGTGCGTCGATCAGCTTCTGGATGAACTGGATCGTGTTCTCCATGTGCACATTGTCGTCGCCAGTTCCGTGCACCAGCAGCAGGCGTCCCTTTAGCTTGTCCGCATTGGTCACGACCGAGAAATCGCGATACTGGTCCGCATTCTGCGCGGGCTCGCTCATGTAGCGCTCCGTGTAGGTTGAGTCGTAATTCCGCCAATCCGTCACTGGCGCGACCGACACCCCAGCCTTGAAGCGGTCCGAATGCGTCATCGCATACAGCGTGAACGTGCCGCCCCAACTCCAGCCCCACCAGCCCAGCCGCTTGGCATCCAGCTCCGGGAACTGCGCCAGCACCTGGTCAATCGCGGCAAGCTGGTCCTGAAGCTGAACGGGCCCGAAGTCGTGATACGCCGCCTGCGCAAAGTCGCGCCCGCGCCCGCCCATGCCGCGGTTGTCCACGTGCAGTACCGCGAAGCCATGCTCCGCCAGCACCTGGTCGAAGAGCGTCGCCCGCCCCTGCCACGCATTCTGCACCGTCTGCGCATGCGGACCGCCGTAAGGGTTGTTGATCAGTGGCACCGAACCGTTCGCATGCTCGCCCGTGGGCAGCAGCAGGCTCGCATACAGCGTCGTTCCGTCACTCGCCTTCAGCGTCAGTTGGCGCGAAGCCATCAGTGTGTACTCGGGATTCAGCGTCGGATGCCAGAACACATGGCAATCGGTTCCCGTCACGCTGCACATCCCGACGGTCGGCGGCGTCTGGATGTCCGAAAAGTTGTCCGCGTACTCCCGCCCGTTCGGCGAGAACTCCGGCTTATGCACGCCGTGTGCCTTTGTGAGCTGTTGCCTCTCCGTGCCATCCAGCTTCACTGTCCAAAGCTGCTGCTCGCGCGGGTCGCCTTCGTTCGAGATGTAATAGACGACGCTGTTGGCCGGGTCGATGGCCTTGATGGACGAGACCTCGCCATCGCCGCTCGTAAGCTGCCGCACCAGCTTTGCCTCGCCCGCCATCGGGTTCCGCTCGTCAAAGCGGTAGAGATAGATCTGCGTGTGCCCGTCGCGCCAGCTTGTCCACAGGATGTTTGGCCCGCTGATCGTGACATCGTAGTTCTCGTCAAAGAACTTCGGGTCGCTCTCGTCCAGGACCAGTTGCGTGCGGCCCTTGTCCGCGTCCGCGAAATACAGCCTGCGATGCTGGTGGTCGCGCGTCAGCGTCTCGATCCAAACCGTGTGTGCATTGATCCAGCCGAAGCGCGGAATATAGTCCTCGCCGGCCGCCAGGGGCACGTCCATCCATTTCGTGCGTCCGGAATTCACATTCACCACGCCCACCCGCACCGCCGGATTGTGATCGCCCGGCTGGGGATACCGCTGCATCTCGACCGTGGCGTGCGTTGGGATCCAGTCTGTAATCGGATACTGCGGCACGGAAGCTTCATTCATCTGCAGGTAGGCAACGCTCTTCGAGTCCGGCGACCAGAAGTAGTTGCTGCGCACATCCAGCTCTTCAAGGTAAAGCCAATCCACCTCACCGTTCAGCGTTGCGGCCCCCTCCGATTTCGTGAGCCTCATCGTCTGCTGCGTATATGGCAGCCGCCGCAGGTACAAATCGTGATTGTGTATGTAAGTCACCGCGCTGCCGTCCGGCGCGAACTTCGGATCGTCCCCGCTCGCCGTCCCCGTCTCCGCCACCGCAACGCCAACGCCGTCCTTCAGCGAATAGAGAAAGAGCGCGCCGTTGGAATCGAAGAGCAGATGCTTCGAATCCGGCGCCCACAGATAGCTGGCCTCGTTGTAGCGGCTGCGATGGTCGATATCCTGCTCGCTCGCAGCTTTCGAGTGCATGCTGCCGATCTTTTCCTTGGCCACAAGCACGCTCGTCTCGCCCGTGCCGCCGTCGGCCGCCATCAGATCGCCATTGCCGTTCAGGTAGGTCATGCGCGTCCCATCGGGCGCCCACTCCATCCCCTTCGGCGCATCCGCCGTAAAGCCGGGATCGGTAAAGATGGCCTGAATCGTGAGCGGCTTGGTCTGTTGTGCGCCGAGAGCCGAGGCGGCAGCAGAGATGACAATGCAAAGAGAAACAGTGCGGAAACGGAAGGTCACGGGGCGCAAACTCCGACAGCCAGAAATAAGTTCTGCGGCAGGGGAATGACCGACCAGTGTACAGGAGAGGATATGCCGGAAAGGATGCGAGAGGATGGATGCATCAGGAGTGACGATGCGCATCGCCATTGTCTCTGATATCCACGGTAACCGCACGGCGTTCGAAGCCGTTCTCGCCGACCTGCGGGAGACCGCGCCCGACCTGGTCCTTCACGGCGGCGACCTGGCGGATAGCGGCGCCAGCCCTGTCGAGATCGTGGATCGGGTTCGCGATCTGGGCTGGCCCGGCGTCGCTGGCAATACGGATGAGCTGCTCTTCCGGCCCGCGTCCCTGGCGGAGTTCGCAGCGCAATCGCCATCCTCTTTGGAGCCCCTGGTCGTAGTTATCGAGGAAATGGCCGCCGCCACGCGTGCATCGCTTGGCGAAGAGAGGCTTGCATGGTTGCGCGACCTGCCTCGCGAACTGCAGCGTGGTTCGATGGCGCTCGTACATGCCAGCCCGGGAGACCTCTGGCGCGCGCCTGCACCGGAGGCAAGCGACGCCGATCTCGAATCTGCCTATGGACCGCTCGGCCGGTCGATCGCCGTGTATGCCCACATCCATCGCCCATACATTCGCAGCGTTGGGCGAAGAACCATCGTCAATACCGGCAGCGTCAGTCTTTCGTACGACGGCGATCCGCGCGCCTCGTATCTTCTGCTGGATGAGGACAAACCTTCCATTCGGCGCGTTGCCTACGATCTGGACAAAGAGCTCAAAGCGCTGGCCCTCTGTGGTCTGCCTCATGCCGACTGGGTCGCCAGATCGCTCCGAAGCGCGCGGCCGGAAATGCCGTAGCCACGCACGCGCGCAGTTGCGAGGTGCTCAGTTGCCGGCGATCCGGCTGCCGTTCTGTGCCACCCGCAATCCGCTCAACCCATTCACGTACTTCGCTACGCCGCGGTAGAGCGATTCCGCGATGCGCTGCCGATATTCGGGGTCGCGAAGTTGCGTCGCGTCGTCAGGATTCGTAAGGAACGAGATTTCCGCCAGGATCGAAGGCATGTTGGCGCCGATCAGCACGACGAACGGCGCCTTTTTCACGCCGCGATCGCGCAACCCCGGATTGCCGCGCTCCAGCCCTGCATAAAGCGACGTTTCGACATCGGCGGCAAACTCCCGCGACTCGTCGATCTTGTCCTTCAGCGTGATCTTCTTCACCAGGCCGGAGAGCTCATGGATCGACTCATCGGAAACCGCGTTCTCACGCGCCGCCACCTCCAGCGCGTCGGGTGACGTGGTGAAGTTCAGGTAGTAGGTCTCCACTCCGCGCGCCGTCGGATCAGAGCTGGAATTGGCGTGCACGCTGATGAACAGGTCCGCCTGCGCTTTGTTCGCGATGGCGGTACGTTGCTCCAGCGGGATGAAGGTGTCGTCGTCGCGGGTGTAGATCACGTCCGATCCCATGCGCTGGCGCAGCAACTTGCCCAGCCGCAGCGCCACGTCAAGCACTACGTCCTTCTCCCGAATCCCGTCCGGCCCCAGCGTTCCGGTGTCGTGGCCGCCATGCCCGGCGTCCACCACAATGCGGCCGATCTTCAGCCCCAGCGCGCGTGTCAGTGAGCGCTGCCCATTCAGCGTAGAAGCGGCCTCGTGCGCCGTGCTCTTCGGAATTGTGATGTCATCCTCATCGTCATCCGCCATTTCGTCATTGGTTGGCGTGTGGGGATGAGCACCCTTCCTCGCGCCGGGTACCGGAGAAGAGCCGGGCTGGACCGGAGAGCGCGCTCCGGTTCGTCTCCGGGGTCCCTCCATAGGAAGGTGCATTCACATTGGCCGCACTTACATTGGCAACGATCGGCCCCGTCGTCGGTTTGCTGGTGGCCTTCACCTGGTCAGGGCGCGTGCTCACCTCTGCAATATCGCGCAGCTCCCGCGTGGCCTGTCGGTTGCTTTCGCTGCTGGTGGCCACCGGTTCCGGTTGCCGGATGTTTGGTTGCGGAGCGCGTGGAGCCGGCGGCGCGGATGCTATCGGCTGCGGCTGGCTGCCCGGCCGCGCGCCATGAATATCGATGATGAGCCGCCACGGATTCGGCAGAAAGAATGCCGAGTATTCCGTTACCTGGTTCACATCCAGCACGACCCGCGTCACATTGTTCGAGAACTGCGCCACACGGATGCGCTCCAGGAATCCGTTGTCCGTGACATTCACCATCTTGCCGATCAGTTCCGGCGCAACCCGCGTCCCATGCAGGTCGAAGTAGATGCGGTCTGGATTTGGGACGCGCGCTGCCTCGTACTCCACCTGGTCCTGCAAATCGATCGCGACCCGCGTGTACACCGGCGTCGACCAGTGGCGCACATTCGTGACCAGCGGCAATTGTCCATGATGCTGCTGCGCCGCAGTCCGCACCGCGCCGGTCAGCAACGGCTGGCCTTCGGCAGCATCCCCGGTCGTTTTTGTTACAGGCGTGGTCGTTGGCAACGCGGGCGAACGTCCAGGTGCTTGGGTTCTCGCAGCAGTCTCGGGGGCCACATTCGTCAGCTCATTCGTGTGCGCGGTGTTGCTGTTTCGGACAGGCGTGTTCGTCATCGCAGGCGACGCTGCTGAGTACGAGGTCGAGGGCGGATCTTCAGGAGCGTTCTCTGCGATCTCGCGCGGCGTTTCCACCGATCTTTTCTCTCGCTGCTGATGCTGGATCTCCTTCAGTCCCGCCCGTGCCTGCGCAGCCAGCGGATTTCGCGGATAGGTATTCAGAAACTTCAGGTAGGCGGCCTTTGCGGCAACCGGATCACGCAGATCGTGCAGATAGATCGTCGCCTCCGCCAGCAGCGCGGATGCCCGGTACGGGCTCGCCGGATATTGCGCGCGAAGAAACTCGAACTGCCCCACCGCGCCCAACAGGGTATTGTCCTGGTGGAAGATGCGTCCTTCTTCCGCTAGCAGGCCGGCGACCATGTTTACCGACTCCGCTGCCTTCGGGTCCGCGGGATTGCCGTGATAGACGGCGCGATAGGCATCGAGCACACGCGCATACTCGCCGCGCGTGCGCGACGATTCCGCCCGTGATTCCAGCGCATCGCGCAACTGCTCAGCCCGCGCAAACGGCGTTAACGTCGCGGCTGGTCTGGAGTGCGTAACGTGCCGATGGCTGGCAAGAGCCGGCGAGCTTAAAAGCGCGAGCGTCACCCCGGCTGCGGCGGCAAGTACACCGCGGCGGCATCGAAACGGGGAGAGGAGTCGTGCCGGCATAGGATCGACGAGAGACGCGCATCTCTCCTGTGAGCCTGAACCCGGCAGCCGGAGAATGGACGCAGCTTTTCTCATGAAAAAGCTGCGTCCACCTGGCTGATCGGCCAGCCGTTCAGGAGAAATGCATTCGCACCAGAACACGCCCATTATAGGTGGCGGGCAACCGTCAAAGCTCCGAAGAAGACGAGCGGATACCTACTTGAACACCCTCTGAATTCCACAGTTGGAACAGGCGAAACCTTGAGTCCTTTGCTGCAGTACCAGGTCGTCAATGTAGAACCGAAAGCGAGCATCAGCCTAGCAGATTGCCGACCAGCTCCGGCGCGCCGGCAAGCGCGGCATCCAGCTGCGTTGCATCCTTCCCACCCGCCTCTGCCAGGTCCGGCCTGCCACCGCCGGAGCCGCCGACACGCTGTGCAATCAGCCCCACGATCTTTCCCGCCTGCAGGCGTGCCGTCAAGTCTTTCGTCACGCCAACGATCAGCGCGACTTTCCCGTCCTCAGCCGCCGAGCCCAGCACTACGACACCGGAGCCGAGCTTGTTGACGCAGATTATCGACCAGCGTGCGCAGCTGTCCGCGATCGAGCGCGGCTACGCGCTGCGCCAGCACCTTCACGCCCTTGACCTCGATCGCCTGATCCGTGGCCGAGGCAACGGATGACGCCGCCGACTTCATTCGCGCCTGGTCCAGCTCGCGCCGCAGCCGCTTGATCTCGTCTTCCTGCGCGGTAAATCGTTGGCGCAGTGCGTCGGCGGGCGCAGCATCGCCCGCGCCGGCGACATGCGTCGCAAACTGCGCAGCCTCGTATCCACGGCGGAATTCGTCAAGCGCGCCCATACCGCTTACGGCTTCGACGCGCCGCACGCCCGACGACACGCTCGATTCGCCGGTCATCTTCAGCAGCCCGATCTCGCCTGTTGCGCTCGTGTGCGTGCCGCCGCACAGCTCGGTCGAAAAGTCCCCGATCTTCACCACGCGCACCCGCTCGCCATACTTCTCGCCGAAGAGCGCCATCGCTTTGTATTCATTCACCGCGACATCGATCGGCACATCCACCAGCGTCTCCACCTTGGTGTTGGCCAGTACCTGGCGGTTCACCATGTCCTCGATGTCCTGCAGCTCCTCGTCGGCGACGGCGGTGAAGTGCGAGAAGTCAAATCGCAGCCGCGATGGCGCGACCAGCGAGCCGGCCTGCTTCACATGCGTGCCCAGCACCTGGCGCAGCGCTGCGTGCAGCAGATGCGTGCCGGTATGGTTGCGCCGCGTCGCATTGCGGAACTCCGCATCCACCACGGTATCCACGCGCATGCCGAGCGAGAGCGGCTGCTTCAACCGCACACGATGCGCGCGCACGCCCTGCACCGGCTGCGTGCAGCCCAGTACATCGGCGATGACGGTGTTGTGATCGTCCAAGCGCAGCCAGCCATGATCGCCCACCTGTCCGCCGGAGTCGGCGTAAAAAGACGTGTGGTCCAGCACTACCTCGACCTCTTCACCGGCTGCCGCCGCAGGCACTCCTACGCCGTCGCGCACAATGGCCAGCACTTCACAGTTGGTCGAAACAAGCTGCGAATAGCCTTCAAAAGCAGTCTTTGGCAGCTCGCGATAAGCCGGGCTAGCCGAGGCCTTGGTGCCGCCCTTCCACGAGGCACGCGCCCGTGCCTGTTCCTCTGCGCGCGCAGCCTCAAAGCCAGTCAGGTCGAATTCCAAGCCCTTGGTCACGTGCCGCATCCACCATGAAATCGAGCGGCATGCCGTACGTTTCGTAAAGATGAAATGCCTTCGCGCCCGGATATGTCACAACCGCCGCAGCGTCATGCTTCTGCGCCAGCAGCGGAGCGAAATCCTGCTCCAGCCTAGCAAGTCCCGTCTCCATCACGCGCGCGAACTGCCGCTCCTCCGCCAGCACCACCTTGCTGACGCGGTCAGCGCTCTCCTTCAATTCCGGATACGCTCCGGCCATCTCATCGCGAACGGCATACACCATCTGCTGCATGAACGGCTCGTTCTGCCCCAGCAAACGGCCATGCCGGATGCCGCGCCGCAGGATCTTACGCAGCACGTAGCCGCGTCCCTCGTTCGCCGGCAACACGCCGTCGCTGATAAGGAACGTAGCGGCGCGCGCGTGGTCGGCAATGATGCGCAGGGACGGATTGCCCACCAGATCGCCGCTCGTATGCGTGAGCGCGCCAGCCTTCTCGATCAGCGGCACAAATAAGTCGGTCTCGAAATTCGAGATTTTGTTCTGCAACACGGCGGCCACGCGCTCCAGGCCGGCGCCGGTATCGATGGACGGCTTCGGCAGCAGTGTCAATTCTCCTTGTGCGCTGCGATCGAATTGCATGAACACCAGGTTCCATATTTCGACATAACGCGCATCGTCCTGGCCGAAGGGCAGGTCTTTGCCGCTTTCCGATGCCGCAATGCCCATGTCGTAGAAAATCTCCGAACATGGGCCGCACGGGCCGGTGTCGCCCATCTGCCAGAAGTTGTCCTTCATCCCCATCTCGAAGATGCGCTCCTGGGGTACATCCTGCTCCAGCCAATAGGCGTGCGCCTCTTCATCGCGCGGCACGCCGCCCTCTCCCTTGAAGATCGTCACGTACAGCCGGTCCTTCGGAAGGCCGAACCACTTCTCTGAAGTCACCAGCTCCCAGGCATACGCAATCGCTTCGCGCTTGAAATAGTCGCCGAAGCTGAAGTTGCCCAGCATCTCGAAGAAGGTATGGTGGCGACGCGTGAATCCGACATTCTCCAGATCGTTGTGCTTGCCGCCCGCGCGCACGCATTTCTGCGACGTCGTCGCCCTGTTGTAGTCGCGATGCTCCAGGCCGAGGAAGACGTCCTTGAACTGGTTCATGCCCGCGTTGGTGAAGAGCAGCGTCGGGTCATTGGCAGGAACAAGCGAGGAGGAATGCACGCGGCGGTGCCCCTTCTCCTCGAAGAACTTCAGGAACATCTCGCGAATCTGGTTGCCGGAACGAACTTGCATATATTTCAAGTCTACAATCCGCGCGCCGTTCGGTTCGTGCGCCCGGCTGTTCGCGACACGGCAAGATCTTCACGACTTTCCTTATGTGTTCACGGAGACAATGGGAAGGCTGATGCCTTGTCCGTGCAAAGTCGAATGTCTTCTTGGCGGTCGTATGTTTGCTGGCGGCCAGCCTGCACGGCACAGGAAATTCGTAACGAGCCGCGCTTTCTGCAGATTCCAGATAGCTGCTCCGGCTCCATCATCCAGCCCGAACTTCCTTCGCCGGCTCGACGACGCTATTACCATGACGACTGGCTTCCGCCACCGGCATCGGCCGCTGCCTCCGTCATCTCCCGCTCCGCAGAAGCGCGGTCTGCCATCGCCGCTTGGATTCGCCTCCTCTGCCAAGCAGTGATTGGAGCTACGGTGGATCGCCGGACATCGGTGCTCCCGATGGCAACAGCTACCCGCTTATGACGGCGATCGATGGCGCGAAATCGCGATCGAAGATATATGGCTGGATCGAGCCCGGTGTGAATGGCTCAACATCAACTCATACCAATGCGCCGGAGGTGTACGACCAATATCCCGAACATGATTCATCTGGATCAGTTGCTGCTTTAAGAGGAGCGGCTGCCGGACACTGTGCAGACGAAGCATTTCGACTGGGGCTATCACTTCACCGCCGTCTTCGGAACCGACTATCGCTACTTCACCGCAAAGGGGTACTTTTCACAGCAATTGCTGCTCTTCAATCGTCAATACGGTGCTGACCTGCCGATCGAATATATCGACTTGTATTTTCCGCATGTATCGCCAAGGCATGAATATTCGCATTGGCCGCTTCATATCCGTACCCGGCATCGAGGCACAGCTCGCGCCAAACAATTACAGCTTTAGCGCAACTCATTCTGTACTTTCGTGGATCCGTTCACGGACACCGGCGCACTGGCGACGATTAAGCTCTCTGACACAATGGCTTGTGCAGGCCGGCATTACAGATGGTCACGACGTGGCGCCGTGGACCAACGATGCCCAGCCGTCCGGCACTCTTTGCGGAAATTACACAACACGGAGCGTCAACGACAACTTCTATGCCTGTGCTAATGGCATCAACGATGGTGGCTATGCTTTCGATAGTCTGCAACAGTTCGACATCACCTGGTATCACCGGTTTTCAAAGACGGTTCATATCGCCACGGAGAGCTGGTACATGTATCAGCACGGTGTACCGAACATTGCCGGCCGCGTGGCACATCCCATCAAACCGGAGCTGGGCACAAATGGCGCCTGGTGCCATGTTGGAGAATTGCGCTGCACTGCAGCGGGAATACGCCATCGTGAATTATTTCGAGAAGGACTTCTCGCCAACGCTCTTTCTCTCCTACCGCTCGCGAAGTGGTCAATGACCGCCGCGGTCAGCGCACCGGTTACGCAACCAAATATTCCGAAAATACATTGAGCATAACGCGGTGGTTTGGGAGCACGGTGCAGATCCGTCCAGAACTACGCTTTGAGCACGCATATGACCAGCCCGCGTACGATGGCGGCCGCACTCACTCGCAGTTCGCGGCAGCGTCGATTGATTTACCCACTTCTAATACCTTTCTTGCTCGGCTTCATCGATGTCGTTCTGGATTGGCGATAGATTGAAAGCGGATTGTGGCCAAGGAGGAAGGGCTGCTTACGTATGCGGAAGGACAAACCGCTGTTACGTGTCACACCATTTAACATTCTCGTCGCATTGCTCCTCTTTTTTCTTGCTCCAGCTTTCGCGGCTGATAATCCACAGGTGAGCACAGGTCAGCAGCCGGCGTCATCGGACGGTTTCTGGCACACGCTTCATCCAGACCTATCTGCAGGACTGGCATGGCGCCGCTCCGAGCGGTCCGGTGCCTGCTCGCGCCGGATGGCCTGCGCCGGTCAGCTCGCCGCCCTTTCCGTTCGCAGACTGGCCCTATGGCGGTTCTCCAGTCATCGGTGCGCCCGATACCAATACGTATCCGCTGATGAATGCAATTAACGGAGCGAAATCGCGAACCAAGGTTTACGGCTGGTTTGATGGCGGCTTCAACGTCAGCACCTCAAATCGTGGCAAGTACGCGAACGCGCCTACTGCCTACGATGTCATCCCCAACTCCGTTCAGTTGGACCAGGCCGCTCTCTACGTCGAGCGCCTCCCCGACGAGGTGCAGCGCGATCACTTCGATTGGGGTTTTCGCTTCACGCAGCTTTACGGGCTGGACTATCGTTACACCACTGCGAAGGGCATCTTCAGCCAGCAGTTGCTCTCCAGCAACAATACATACGGCTACGATCCGGTCATGTTATATGTGGACCTGTGGCTGCCTCGTGTCGCAAAGGGGATGAACCTGCGGATTGGCAGGTACATCTCGCTCCCGGATATCGAAGCGCAGCTTGCGCCTAACAACTACACCTACAGCCATTCGCTCTTGTACACGGTGGATTGCTATACGCAATCTGGCGCGGTCGCAACCGTCAAGCTCAGCAATCACTGGCAGGTGCAGGGCGGAATCTCAGCCGGCTGCGAGGCGTCGCCATGGACCGACGATGCCAAGCCCACGGGAACTGCCTGCGCGTCATACTATTGGAAAACCGGTGGCGACAATCTCTATCTGTGCGCAAACGCGATCAACGATGGCAAGTATGCGTACAACAATGTCAACGGCTACTACTTGACCTGGTATCACAACATCGATGCGTCATGGCATACCGCCACGGAAGGCTGGTATCAATATGAGCGCGACGTTCCAAACATCGCCGGGAATGTCGCCAATCCCATCACGCCCGAGACCGGCGCCAATGGCGCGTACTGCAGTCCCGGCCAGCTTCGCTGCTACGCGCCCGACTGGGCCATCGTGAATTATCTGGAGAAGGATTTCAATCATCACCATGACTCGCTGAACATCCGCAACGAGTATGTGGATGACATCCGCGGCCAGCGTACCGGCTACAAGACGCGCTATACCGAGCATCTGGTGGGCATCGATCACTGGATCGGATCGACGATTACGATTCGTCCGGAGCTTCGGCTGGAGCACGCATACGATACGCCGGCATTCGATCTGGGGCACAAGAAGACTCAGTTCACGGTCGCTGGTGACATCATCTATCATTTCTGAGATTACGGTTCGTCGCCGGTATCCAGCCCTTCGAGCGAATCCTCATCCGGCACCCATTTGCGCAGCACCTTGAAGACAGTGGGCGGCGTAAAGCCGGCAGCAATCAGCCTTCGCATGGTACGCGCCGCTTCTTTTTTGTCCTTCGGCTGCGTCATGCGCTTGCGCTCGATGTACGCGCGCGCCAACTGTTCTTCGTTCACGTTCTCGTACGCGACGTCCAGTGTGGATGAGACCAACTCCGGGTGCACGCCCTTCTGCATCAGCCCTTGCTGCACGCGACGCCTGCCAAACTTGTCGTTTTCCTGCCGCAGTCGCGTAAAGTCTGCTGCGAAACTCGCGTCGTTAAGGAAGCCATATTCCTTCAGCTTTCTGACCACGGAGCTGATCTTCTGTTCTCCCGTGTCGCCCGGTTCCACGCGGGTCCGCAGCTTGCGCTTCAGCCCAGCCACGGTCTGTGCGCGCCGTCCAAGCGATGCTGTCGCGTAATCGAACAGCGCCGCCTCCGTCAATGGCTCGCGCTGCTTCTTCGGTCGATCGCTCAGGCCCATGCCGTCACATTCACTTCTTCGGACTTGTCCAGCGATCGCACCACGCATTCACTGTCTGGTACCAGAGCTGCGAGTTCTGCGGCTTCAGCACCCAATGGCCTTCGTCAGGGAAATACAGCATCTCCGACGGTACACCCAGCCGCTGCAGCGTGGTAAAGAGCTGATAGCCCTCACTCACATCCAGCCGGTAATCCAGTTGACTGTGCACCACCAGCGTCGGCGTTTTGAATCGCGGCGCAAAGAGCATCGGCGACCACCGGCGATACGTCAGCCGGTTGGTCCACGGCATCCCGCGAAATTCCCACTCGTTGAACCACAGCTCATCCGTTGTTCCGTATGCAGACACCGGATTGAACATGCCATCGTGCGAGACGATGCAGCGAAAGCGGTCCGTGTGCCCCAGGATCCAGTTCGCCATATAACCGCCGTAGCTCGCGCCCAGCGCGCATTCGCGTGTCTTATCCAGGAAAGGGAACTGCGCCTCCGCCGCATCCAGCCCGCGCATCAGGTCGATGTATGGACGTCCGCCCCAGTCGCCATTGACGCCGTCTACAAAGGCCTGCCCATATCCGGTAGATCCGCGCGGGTTCACCATCACGACAGCGTAACCGTCCGCCGCAAACAGCTCGGCATTCCAGCGATAGCTCCAGCTGTCACCCCATGCACCCTCCGGGCCGCCGTGCATAAGAAACTTTACCGGATACTTTTTCTCCGGATCGAAGCCCGGAGGCCGAATGAGGAAGCCCTCGACCCGCACGCCGCCCGATCCATGGAACCAGTAGTGCTCCATATCCGGAATATCCAGTTGGCTCAGCAGGGTTCGGTTGAGCCGTGTCAGCGGCTGCTCCGTCACGTCGGAGGGCTCTGCCAGCGGAGCACGGCGGCTTCGAGTGCTCGCGCACATGCAGTGTTGGTCGCTTTGCCGTGCGCGCCGTCCGGGGAAAGGATTCCTCCGTCAGGTTCAGCAGCGTGATCTCCGGCGGCCGGCGCACCGTGGTGCGGCTGGCCACCATGTGCGTGTTGTCCGGCGTCACGTGCAGGTCGCCATATTCGCCGCGCCGCGCGATATAACTGCGCTGCCCGGATGCAAGATCAAGCTGGAAGATCGGCTCCTCGCCCTCGTCCCCTGCCGTGAAATAGAGGCTCTGCGAATCCGGCGCCCACACCAGTTCGTCGACCCATCGGTCGAAGTCCTCCATCGGCAGCGTAATCTTCTTTGTCGCGCGATCGTAAAGCGCCAGGCGGAAACGATCGCTCTCGTACCCGGCGCGTGCCTGCGAGCGCCACGCAATGTACTTCCCGTCGGGCGAGTACGCAGGGCTGAAGTTGCCGCCGGCGCTGGTCGAAATCTTTACCGGCTTCGCCGACGGGTTGGTCAGGTCCAGCGTCCACAGGTCCACATGCGTGGAGATCGCCGGCACCGGATCGGTGTTCTCTTCGAAGGTCAGCTCCTTGCTGTCGGGAGAAAACGCATACGCATCCGGACCGCCCAGCGAAAACGGTGGTACATCATGCTCGTCGCCGGGATTCAGGTCGCGCGCCGGTCCACCGCTCACTGGCTGCAGGAAGAGATGCGATCGCCGCTCGCCGGTAAATGCGTTCCAGTGCCGAAAGAGCAAGTGGGTGAAGATCTGCGCCTTCACCTTGCTCTCGGATTTCGCTTTCGCGTGCTCGGTATTGCAGCGCTCCTCGTCCGGTCCGGTGCACTCCGGATACACCGAAGAGGTGTACAGGATGTTCTTCCCGTCCGGCGACCACATCGCGCCATCCGCGCCCATCGCCGCATGCGTCACCTGGCGCGCATCGCCCAGCGTGCTGCTGTGCGGGTCGAAGTTCGCGACGTATACCTGCTGTTCGCCGTCGCGTGAGCTCTGGAACAGTACCCGTGTGCCATCGGGAGAGAAGCGCCCATGCCCCTCACCCGGCAGCGAAGCGGTGATCGGCTTTTCCTCCATCGGCTTCGAGCCGACGCCGGTTGGCACGATCCAGAGGTGCGATGTCTTGCGGTTCTGCTCCAGATCGACATCTGTCACTGCGAAGAGTACCCATCGGCCATCGGGCGACAGCGATAGATCGTCCAGCCGCCGCATCCGCTGCATGTCCTCGAATGTCATCGGACGCCGCGGTGGCGGCGGTGCCTGCGGGTACAGTGCGCAGGGAAGCAGGACGGAAAGCAACAGCGCAGCACATAAGCGGAAACGCATGTCGAACTCGCAGGGAAGATTCGAGGACTCCCTATCCTACCTGCTTGCCCTCGCGATCGACAGCAAAACAAGGCGGAGACCGGCTGCAGCCAGTCTCCGCGCGATGCGCTTCAGATTGCAGTTACTGCGAGTCGCCTGGGCTTCCGCTCGGTGCGGGCGGCGGTGGCGCGTTTCCATCCGGAGGGCCACCGGGCGTGCGCCTGCCTCGTGGGCCGTGTGCATCGTCTGAACGGTGGCGGTCAAAGCGCTCGCCCGGCTGCGGTCCCAGCGTCTGCAGTGTCTTCCATTGCGCGGTGGTCAGCACGCCGCGCAATCCCAGCAGCATGCGCGCATTCGCCTTCTCCAACTCCGCGCGCGATTGCGCCACCTTATCGATCTGCGCCAGGATACGTGCCTCGTCCGGCTGCTCGGCCGCCAGCAGCGGCTCCAGGATTGTCTCTTCCTTCTCCACTGCCGCATGTTGGTCAATGAGCTTGAGTCGGCTCTGCTGGAAGATGTCATCCATCTTCTTCTGCTGATCGGCGCTCAATCCCAGCTTCTGCGAAATGTCAGGGTTGTCCCACCAGCGGCCCCCGGGACCCATGCGAAAGGCACGCTCCATCGGCGGACGATGCGGCGCCATCGGGACCCCCGTCCATGCCCGGTCCCTGTACGGGTGCAGGTGGTAGGGTGGCGGTGCATTGGCCGCGAGCTCCTGCGCCATCGCCGGCAATCCGCCCAGCAAAAGCGCCGCGCTGACGGCCAGGTGTACGGCGCGAGTTTTCAGTATTGAATTCATCTTGCTCCTTCTCCGTTGAACGATTCCATCTATGCTTTGCGAACCCTATTGCCGCGTGGTCGTATCGCTCGCGCTCCACGAGAGCGGCTGCATCGCTGAAGGCACTTCCTGCGATACATCCTGATCGACCTCTTCGAGCAGCGCGTTGTCGCGCACTAATTCCTGCTGCGCTTGCTGTTGCTGCCGTTGCTGCACCTGCGCCTCGATGGCTGCACGATGCGCTTCCCATCGCGGCAGCCCGATTCCGAACATCAGGAGAAGCGCCACGCCAACCATCACCCAGGCAGCGGCCATGCTGCGCCAGCTCCGTGCCGCTGCGCTTCTGGACTCATGCCATTCCTGCATCGCCGCTGCTCTTGCCTCTCTCCACTCGTGCGCCAACGCGGCCTTCTCCGCGCCCCACTGCCGTGCCGCGGCGCCAAACCACTGCAGCGCATCGGCCAGCGGCTGTGTCTGCGCCCGGCAGTCCGCGCACTCTGCCACGTGCGCCTGCTCCATTTCGCTGGCCTCACCTGCCTGCCAGCGCAGCATTGCTTCCTGGCTCAAGTGCGAATTCATCGTCCCTCCCCCACCTGTTGCTTCACAGCGTTCAACGCGCGATACAGGTGTGACTTCACCGTGTTCAGGTTCAACTGCATGGCCTCCGCAATCTCCGGCAGCTCCAGCTCCTCGACAAAACGCAGCAGAAAGATGCTGCGCTGGCGTTCGCTCAGCGTCTCGACGGCGCGCCACACGCCGGCCACGCGCTCCTCGACAATCAACCGGTGCTCGGTAGAACGGCTCGTATCCGGCAGCCGGTCGCTCATCTCCGCGGCGTCCAGCATCGGCGCGCGTCGCCAGAAGCGCAGCTTCATGCTCCGCTGGTGATCACGCACCAGGTTCACCGCAATGCGCATCAGCCAGGTAGCCATCGAGCAGTCGCCGCGAAAACTGAATCGCGCCCCGTGCGCCCGCAGAAAGCAATCCTGCGTCAGCGACTCGGCCACGTCTTCGTCGCGCGTGGCGAACAGGATGTAGCGAAAAATGCGGCCGCGATACAGCCGCATCCACTCCTCGACACCGCCGGCCTCCTGGCTCACCGCTGCCGCCGGAAGCTCATCTGCCGCCATAGCATTCGCGATCACGTGTTCCATGCACACACATAGACGACCCCGCGGCTACGGAGTTTACAGCGAAAATATGGCGAAAATACGGATTGGGTCCGTGATAGAGGAATTGCGCGCGCTCACAGCAAGGCTGCGCTCTCAAATGCCAGTTGCGCAGCCTCGGCTGCGGGGAGCGTCCACACCGCCAACGTGGCGTTCGGCTGGCTCAGGCGGCCGGGCTCAAAGACGCTCTGCTTATTTATCTCTTCGTCCAGCTCCGCGCCCGCCCAGCGCAGCGCGCGGCATACCCGCGCCCTCACCATCGGCTCGTCCTCGCCGATGCCGCCCCCGAACACGATCGCTTCCGCTCCGCCCAGCGCAGCCAGATACGCGCCTACCTGCTTGATGATGCTGTAACAGAACATCTCCATCGCCAGCGCAGCCCGAGGCTGGTCGAGCTGCTTCATTAGCACGCGCGTGTCCAGCGAGATGCCCGAAACTCCCATCAATCCGGATTTCTTATTGAGCACTTCGAGCGCGCCGTCGACATCCAGCCCCGCCTGTTCCGTCAGCACCTGCACGATCGCCGGATCGACGCTGCCGCTGCGGGTTCCCATCATCAGTCCTTCCAGCGGCGTCAGCCCCATCGAGTTGTCCACGGCAACCCCATCGCGGATCGCAGTTGCCGAGCAGCCGCTCTCCAGGTGCAGCGACACCAGCCGGATCTCCTTGAGCGGCCGCTTCGTCTCCAGCGCATACCGCTCCAGCAGCGAGCGATGAGAAAAGCCATGGAACCCGTAGCGCCGGATGCTGTGCCTGTCCGCAAGCTCCGGCGGCAGCGGATATCGCCATGCAATCTCCGGCATCTCTCGATAGAAGGATGTATCGAAACCCGCGGCAATCTGCATCTCCGGCGCATGCTTGCGCAGCGCTCGGATCACCTCCAGCGAGCGCGCATTGTGCAGCGGAGCGAACCGCTGTAGCGCTTCGATCTCGCGCTCCACCGCTGCATCCACCATCACTGGCTTGTCGAAACGATCGCCGCCATGCACCACCCGTACCGCAGCCAGATCCACGTCTTCGTATGTCGCGCCATGGGCTTCTGCCCGCTCGCGCAGCCAGCCCATCAGCTCGCCGGTGGCGTCGGTAAAGCTCTTTGCCTCCACATCGTGCGACTCGGCAGTCTCACGCCCGCGCATCACCGAGAAGGTCGCAGGCTTGTCCTTGCCGATGTCCTCCACCATCGCGCTGGTGCGGGCTCTGCTTTCGCAGCCGAAGCGCTGTTCGCTCCGTACCTCCACGACGTCTGCTTTCAGCGAGTTGCTGCCGGGATTGAGCGTCAGGACGTTTGGCACATTGAACCTCTCTGTCGAAGTGGGATGATCGCAAAAACGACGATGGCGGCCCGGAAGGCCGCCATCGGTCTTTGCTGAGACGCCCTATTGTTTGGGGGCAGGCGCTGCGCTTGTATCCGCCGCTGCCGGCTTACCTACCATCCGCACTGCCTTGTCCACGATCGCATAAAGCAGTTGCTGGTGATCGAGCCGCGCCTGCTGCTTGATATATTGCCCCATTCGCCTTCCCGCCTCGCGCGAATCCGGCAGCGTGACATCCCGCTTCTGTGCGGCGAACTGTGCCATCGTCTTCACAATCGCGAAAAAGCCTGCCTCGGTTTCTCCGCCCTGATGCCACGCATCGGCAACTGTGTCGGTGACCACTTGATCGATCGTCCAGTTTTGCGTTGTCGTGGTATCCGCCGGTGTGCTCTGCGCCTGCGACGCGGCCAGCAGAGACACTGGGCATGCCAGACCGATGGTTAGAACCAGAATTCTCGATATGCCTCTCATGCACTCAGCCTTTCTCGTGCCATTGCGCATCTAGCGCCGGTATCTGTTGTCACGCTTGCTGTTCTGATTTGCCTGCCCCAGGACCGCTCCAATGCCTGCGCCGGCTGCGCCTCCGACGATCGTACCCTTCAAACCGCCACCCAGAGCCGCTCCCAGCACTGCGCCGCCCGCGCCACCGATCAGCGCGCCGGTTCCCGGGCCAATCCCGCCCTGGTCGCTGCGATGTCGCCGGTCCCAGTCACGATCTCTCTGGTTGTAGTAGTTGCCGCCACGCCCGCCGTCGCGCACTCCGTTATAAAACTGATCGCGACGTTGCGCCAGCGCCGGCAGGGACGCCAGCACCAGAAACAGCAGGGTAAGGAATACGCTCGTAGCTCGTCTCACGATGTCTCCTCTTCTTGACTTGCGCAGATTACACCACTTTCGTTGAAAGCCAATGGGCTTGCGCTGGTATTCTGATGCTGTTTCCCCTCGCGGCCTTTTGCACCCGGCACTCGGGGCCGTGTCTTTTTTCCCCGCCCGGACGTCTAACTCTGTTTAGGTATTCCGGTGCTCAGAGGTACTTGGCTTATGTCCCGCCTGCTCACGCTCAGCCTGCTTGGTCTTCTGCTTTTCCCGCTGCCGCGTCTCCAGGCTCAGGCCAGCTACACACAGTTGCAGCCCACGGACTCCGGCTACGGCCCACTGGATACATCCACGCCGTCCATTCCGCCGGACCAGATCATCCAGAAATTCGCTGCAAAGGAAACCGAATTCCGCAAGGCGATGGACCAGTACACCTACACGCGCAGTGTAGTGATTGAAACCCTCAACGACGACAACAAGCCCGACGGCGTCTATCAGCAGGTCACAGACATCTCCTACGACGGCAAGGGTGCAAAGCTCGAGCACGTCACCTTCGCGCCCGCCAACACTCTCGAACGCCTGATCATGACGCCCTCTGATATGTCGGATATCGAGCATCGGCTGCCCTTCGTGCTCACCACGGAAGATCTTCCGCTTTACAACATCAAGTACGTCGGCCGTCAGAAGGTCGATGATCTTGACACCTACGTTTTCGATGTCGCTCCCAAGAAAATTGAGAAAGGGCAGCGATATATCCAGGGGCGCATCTGGGTCGATCAGCGGGACCTGCAAATCGTTGTCGTGAATGCGAAGAACGTGCCGGACGATCTGCGCCCCGGCCACGAAGACCTGTCACTCCCGTTCACCACCTACCGCGAGCAGGTCGATGGACAGTATTGGTTTCCCGTCTACAGCAAAGCCGACGGCATTCTCCACTTTTCCGGCGGCAAGGGCTACATGGCCGACGATATACACACGCGCTCCATCGTGAAATACAGCAACTACAAGCGCTTCGGTTCCTCCATCAAGATCACCTTTGAAGGCCAGGACATCACCAAGAACGGCCAGCAGCCCGGCGCAGGGCAATCCTCCTGCCGGCCAGCCGCAGAGCGCACCTGCGAATCAGCCGAAACAGACATCCACCCCACCTCGCTAATGAATGGACTTCCAATAGCCGTTCATGTGCGTGCTGAGCGTGTTTGCTCTCCCGCAACGAAGCGGTCCTCATGTGTCTGCCGCAAGCCGGACCCTCTGGTATCATGCAAGTTTGTAACCACAGATCTGCGCTTCTCCTGATAACAGCACACCATAGATGAGAGCCGTTGAAGCGATGCAACCTAAACCTTCCCCCCGAATCGCCATAGCCGATTCGCGTCGGTTGACGCTTGCGATCTGCATAATCCTGCTTCCGATCATCAGTTTCTACGCTATCCTTGCGCGCCGCGTACTCAATCTTCCATTCCTTGATGACTACAACGGCGTGCTGGAGTTTCTGGAGCATTTTTCGTCATTGCCAAATGCCTGGGCAAAGGCCGGCTATGTCGTCCTCGCACAGCACAATGAGTACAAGCCCGTCTTCGCGAATTTCATGATTGCCCTGCAGTATGGAATCTCCGGCCATCCGAGCTTCATTCTATTGTCGTGGCTCGGAAACCTCTTTGTTCTCGCGCTCTTCTATCTAATGTGGAAGTATTTTCTCGTCGATGAGGAAAACACGTCACGCAGGCTCTTACTCTTTGCTCCCGTGGCATATCTTCTCTTTCAACTTCAATATGCAGAGACCCTGAATTGGAGCTCGCCTGGATTACAGAATATCCCGGTCTTAGTATTTGCCTTCGCGGCCATTGCTGTGATTTCTCGAAATAGCCGCAGCAATTTTTTGCATGGGCTGCATTCTGATGGTGTTTTCCATTGCTTCTTCGGGCAACGGATTTGCCCTGTTTCCCGTCGGTATCGCCATGCTGCTTCAGAGGAAGGCTTGGAGCCGAGCTGGACTATGGTCTTTGGTTGCAGGCTTGTGCGCCGCCGTCTACTTCTATCACTACAATTTTCATTCTTCCCAGCAGGATCCGAATGGATCTGTACTGCACTCGGCCCATTATCTGAATCCAATATTTACTCTGTCTTTCATCGGCTCAGCTCTCAGCGTTCACGTCCCTATTATTCGTAATGCTTCGGTTCTCTTCGGAACCTTTATATTCATTCTTATTCTCTTGATGGCGAGAAGACGTTTTGATAAATCGAATCCTGTATTTTTCAACTTCAGCGTATTTCTCGTGCTAACCGCCATCGGAGTATCCGGGATTCGAAGCAAATTCGGGATTGAGGCTAGCTTGGCCGGCCGATATAAAATTTATTCGGATCTGCTTCTTGTCTGTTGCTATGTTTTCATGATGGAAAGCTATCTCAGGAACCGCAGCCTTCAACGTAGATTTTTTCAGGTTGCTCTTGTGACTTCCATTCTCTTTTGGGCTATCTTCGATCGCCGTGGAAATAGCTTTCTAATAGACCGTGACAATTCCATTACTGCCGGTATCGAACAATACAAAACATCGAATCACCAACAAGGCCCCGTATTCTTCAGCGGCGACGAGCGTCTGACGCGCAGTGTCAACAGTTGGGTCCGCCCGGTTATGGAGACGTCAGAGTCCACCGGCCTCTATCGCTTTCCATGAACCAGACCAGGAAAATCGTCATTACCGGTGCGGCTGGTCTGGTTGGCCAGAATCTTACTTCTCGCCTCCTCGCAAGGGGTAATAGTCAGCTCGTCGCTATAGATAAGCATGCAGCGAACATGGCGATTTTTCGGCAGCAATTTCCGTCGGTGAGTGCGATACAGGCCGACCTGGCAAAACGGGAGGACGTGCCTGCCTGGCAGAGCGTGCTTGCTGGATGCGACGCGCTCGTCATCGGCCACGCGCAGATAGGCGGCATGAATTCCTCGGAATTCGTGAGAAACAATGTTCAGGCTACCGAGCGCCTCCTGGAAGCCGCGATCCAGAATCGTGTGCCCTACTTAGTGAATATCTCCTCATCCGTTGTAAATTCCATGGCTATGGACGACTACACGGAAACCAAAAAGGCGCAGGAAGCTTTGATAGCTGCGTCCGGAATGAAGCAGATCATCCTCCGGCCCACGCTTATGTTCGGGTGGTTCGATCGCAAGCATCTCGGCTGGCTCGGGCGCTTCATGCAGCGCACGTCCGTCTTTCCTGTGCCAGGCACGGGTCGATTCCTGCGACAGCCTTTGTTTGTTGGCGACTTCTGCGAAATCATTCTGTCGTCCATCGAACAGCAGGAGACAGGCGCCTTCAATATCAGCGGACAGGAACAAATCGACTACATCGACCTGATCCGTGCCGTGAAGGCGGCTACCCAGGCGAAAGCAAGGATTCAGAAAGTGCCGTATTGCCTCTTCTGGGCCATGCTGCGGCTCAATGCTCTATTCGACAGGAATCCTGCGTTCACAGTGAAACAGCTTAAGGCGCTCGTTACTCCTGATATCTTCGAGGTCATCGACTGGCCAGGTATATTCGGAATTCGCGCAACTCCTTTGCAGCAGGCCCTGAATATCACCTTCCGTGATCCCGTATATTCAAAAGTAGTCCTAGACTTTTAGGCTAGCAGTTAGAGATTTTCTGCGATCGGGGGGCATATCGCCCGCGTTATTGTCATTGGATCCGGCATCATGGGCCTTGCCGCCGCATTTCACGCGCTCAAGGCAGGTCATGCCGTGCAGGTGCTCGAAGCTGCGCCCGAGCCGGGAGGAATGGCTGCGCATTTCGACCTTGCCGGCCTTTCCATCGAACGCTTCTATCACTTCATTTGTAAGAGCGACGCTGAGACTATGGCGCTCCTGGGGGAGCTTGGCATTGCCAATAAGCTTCGCTGGCGCACAACCTCCATGGGCATCTTTACCGGAGGGCGCCTGTACGACTGGGGCAATCCAATTGCACTGCTCACGTTTCCGGAGATCAGCCTGTTGTCCCGGCTGCGCTACGCATTGTTCGCCTTCGTCTCCGTCAGGAAAGACCGCTGGGACGCGATCGAGACAGAGTCTGCGCGCTCCTGGATCACTCGCTGGTGCGGCGCCGAAGTATACGAGCGGCTCTGGAGTCCGCTGCTCGAGTTGAAGTTCTTCCGTCACGCAGAGGACATCTCTGCGGCATGGATTTGGACGCGTATCCGGCGGATCGGCCGCTCGCGCAAGTCACTCATGCAGGAAGAGCTTGGCTATCTCGAAGGTGGTAGTCAGGTGCTGGTGGATGCGCTTTGTAGCGCAATCCGAATGCTGGGTGGAGAGTTGAGGACTGCGTGTCCCGTGCTCACCATTCTGACCCAGGAAGGGCGCGTCACTGGCGTTGCCACCCCGAATGGCGCCCTCGCGGCCGACGCTGTCATCTCCACTGTGCCTACTCCGCTTGTTGCCGCGATGATTCCCTCGCTGTCGGAGGATTGGAAGGCGCGTTATCGAGCCATCGAAAACATGGGGATTTGTTGCCTGGTGTTCAAGCTCAGCAAAAAGCTCAGCCGGCATTTCTGGATCAATATCAGCGAGCCCGACGTTGCTGTTCCTGGCCTGATTGAATTCTCCAATCTCAGGCCGGTGGGTGGCGAGAGCGTCGTCTACGTGCCTTACTACATGCCGAACGACCATCCCAAATTCGGGTGGACCGACGAAGCGCTCCTGAGCGAGGCCTTTTCCTATATGAACAGAATCAATCCCAGCCTCACCCGGAACGACATTATTGCGTCTCACGTCGCCCGACTCCGCTATGCGCAGCCTGTGTGCGAGCCGGGCTTCGCCAGCAAAATTCCGCCGATTCAGACACCGATCGCAGGCCTGCAAGTGGCTGACACATGTTTCTATTATCCGGAAGATCGCGGCGTGTCGGAGAGCGCTCGCCTTGGCCGCGAAATGGTGGAACATTTATAGGATTTGGCACAATAAGCACTGCATCGGAATTGACAATCCCGCTGGAGCATTTCCCCATCGGCGTGATATCACGGATGGGCATGACTCCCAACACATCGCAGGATCCGGCAGAGGCAGCAAAGCGGCGTGCGGCCGAGTGGGCAGCAGCTCAGGTGGAAGATGGCATGGCTGTCGGCCTCGGCTCCGGCTCTACTTCGGCATTGGTCATCGAGGAGATCGGCCGCCGCGTCCGTGAAGGCCTCCGCATCGTCGGCATCGCCACCTCGATTCAGTCGCATCGCCAGGCAGAGTCGCTCGGCATCCCGTTGACCGATTTCGCGCGCCAGCCCCAGCTCGACCTCACCATCGACGGTGCCGACGAAGTGCAGCGCGGCACGCTCGCGCTCATCAAGGGACATGGCGGCGCGCTGCTGCGCGAAAAGATCGTCGCCACGGCCAGCCGGCGCATGCTGGTGGCTGTCGATCGCCGCAAGATTGTCGATCGGCTGGGCAGCGTCTTCACCGTCCCGGTGGAGGTCGTCCCCTTCGGCTGGGAAACCACCCAAGGCCGCCTGCGGGACCAGGGTTTCGCCTCCGAACTCCGCAGAAAGGATGACGGAGAACCGTATGTCACGGACGGCCAGCACTATATCCTGCACTGCAAGCTCATCGAATCCGGCCTTACGCCAGAGCAGGCAGCCGACGCTTTCAAGCGCACCACAGGCGTCGTCGAGCACGGCCTCTTCCTCGGGATTGCCAGCAAAGTGGTCATCGGCAGCGCGGATGGCCTGGATTTTCTGGAGCGCACGCAGAATTGAGCATGGCGGGCCGGGAGCGGCCAACCGCGCGCCACCTCGGCACTCTGACTCCGCTCCGATTGACTTCATGACCGAAGAAAAGACAGAGATGGAGGCGTTCATCGAGCGTGAGGCGCCTATCCCCGATTTCCTCCGCCGAGTCATGCTTGCCGAAGATCCTGTGATGGCGCAGTTCCAGCTCGCAGCAGGCCTGTCCGGCATTCGCAAAATACATGAGCTGCGCCAGAAGGTTGTGGCAACCTACGGCTTCGCCGTGCTGACGCGCGAAGTCGTAAACCAGCTCATTCCCTATAGTCCATTCATTGAGGTGGGCGCTGGAACCGGCTATTGGTCCTACGAGCTGCAGCGAGCGGGCTGCAGCTCCATCGCAACCGATATTTGCGGCCAGGAAGCAGCCTCAGCCTCCGATCCTCGTTACACTTTCCGGCGGAGCCCCTGTTTCGTCAACGTGCTGGCCATTCCAGCGCAACAGGCAGTACGGCAGCATGCAGACAAGACACTCCTTATGGTGTGGCCGGAAACCGGGGAAGAATGGTCATACGAAGCGCTTGCCGCGTATTCGGGAACGGCGCTGATCTATGTCGGGGCCATCGAAAGAGGCCGCCCGGCGGACGACCGGTTCCATGATGAGATTGAGCGAAGCTGGAGGCTGGAGACCCGCATCAGGATTCCCAGATTTCCGGGGCACCACGACGCGGTGCGTGTCTATCGCCGGAAGTGATGCCGGCCGGAGCGAGCGATTCCGCAGATACAATTAGAAAAAGCTCGCCATGCCCACTTCTGCCATCCCCATGCAACATCTCATTGACGATCTCCGCATCCGCTCGGCCAATGTTGTCGATCCGCCCCTCACCCTGGAGGCGGAGCGGCCCATCAGCGATGCCGCAGCCGCCCTCGTCTATCAGACCCGCCAGCAGATTCTCAAAATCCTCGGGCTCGCGGACCGCCGCCTGCTCGTTGTGGTTGGCCCCTGTTCCATTCACGACACCGCAGCCGCGCTCGAATATGCGCGCCTGCTGAAGCCGGTCGCCGCCGAGCTGGCCGGCGATCTGCTGATCGTCATGCGCGTCTATTTCGAAAAGCCGCGCACCACCGTCGGCTGGAAGGGTCTCATCAACGACCCGCATCTGGACGAATCGCACCGCATCAACGAAGGTCTGCGCATGGCGCGCAACCTGCTGCTCGATCTCGCCGAGATGGGCGTTCCCGCCGGCAGTGAATTCCTCGACCTGATCACGCCGCAGTATCTCGCCGCATTGGTAAGCTGGGGCGCCATCGGTGCGCGCACCACGGAAAGTCAGCTTCACCGCCAGCTCGTCAGCGGCCTCTCCTGTCCGGTCGGCTTCAAGAACGGCACCTCTGGCGACGCCGGCATCGCTATCGAAGCCATCGTGTCTGCGCGCCAGCCGCACACCTTCCTCGGCCACACCAAAGACGGCCAGACCGCGATCTTCGCCACCGGCGGCAATCCCGATTGCCATCT
The DNA here is from genome assembly GCA_963790555.1 of uncultured Acidobacteriaceae bacterium. Taxonomy (GTDB): domain Bacteria; phylum Acidobacteriota; class Terriglobia; order Terriglobales; family Acidobacteriaceae; genus KBS-83. The sequence goes on from CAWBPB010000009.1 coordinate 165,608, forward strand.
CATTCTGCGCGGCGGCCGCGGCGTTACGAACTACAGTGCTGCCGATGTGGAGCGCATCGCGGGGCTCGAGACGAAGGCCGGCCTGCAGCCCGCCATGATGATCGATTGCAGCCATGCCAACAGCCGCAAAGACCACACGCGCCAACCCATCGTCTGCCGCGATGTCGCCGCGCAGATCGCAGCAGGCGACCGCCGCATCGTCGGCGTGATGCTCGAAAGCAATCTCGTTGCTGGCGCGCAGAAGCACCAGCCCGGCCAGCCGCTCGTCTACGGCCAAAGCATGACCGACGCCTGCATCGGGTGGGACGAGACCGTGCCGCTGCTACGCGAGCTCGCTGCCGCAGCACGCACCCGCGATTAAGCATGACTCCGGAGAGAGCCGCATGATTATACGGTGGCACGGCTATACTGTCGTAGACCGTGCCATCTGTTTGCACCTGCGCGCGTCGTCAGGTTCTCGCGATGGACCCGGTATCTGTTCTTCCATTGGCTATCGCTGGACGCGTGCTCCAGCTTCAGCAGCTTCTCTTTGCGCTCCTTGCCCCAGCGATAGCCGGTGAGCTGTCCGTTCTTGCCCACTACGCGATGGCAGGGCACCACCAGCGCCAGCGGATTCCGCGCACACGCCCGCGCCACTGCACGCACCGCGCGCGGCTGGCCCAGCTCTGCCGCCACCGCCGAGTAGCTCCGCGTCTCTCCGCGCGGGATCGTCTGCAGCAAGCGCCACACCCGCTGTTCGAACGCCGTCGAGCGTAGATCGAGTGGCAGGTCCAGCGCCACCGGATGCTCCGTCATGCGCGAGATCACCGCGCGCGCCGTCGCTCCCAGCCGCTCATCGTCCATGGTTGCGGCTTCGACCTGCGCAGCAGGGAAGCGCTCGCGCAGCTCGCGCTCCATCGCGGCGGCATCGTCGCCCAGCGTTACCGCGCAGAGCCCTCGCCCGGTTGCAGCAACCAGCACCTTGCCCAGCGGGCAATCGACCACCAGAAACCGGATCTGTTCGCCCAGTCCGCCCTTGCGGAAGCGCTCCGGACGCATGCCCAGCCTCGCATCCGCGCCTTCGTACATGCGGCTCGACGAGCTGAATCCTGCCTCATAGATCGCATCGGTCACACTGCTGCCCCCTGCAAGCCTGTCGCGCAGCAGCGCGGAGCGCCGGTCGATCTGGTAATGCCGCGGGCTCACGCCTAGCACCCGCTCGAACATCCGCTGCACGGTGAACGGGCTCATCGATGAGAGTCGCCCCAGTTCCTGTAGCGTCACCGCACGATCGACATGCCGGTCGAGATAGTCGCACAGCCGCCGCACCATCTCCGCCTCGGCATGCTCACCCGCCGGGTGGCAGCGCCGGCACGCGCGATAGCCCGCAGCCATCGCCGCCTCCGCGTTCGTAAAGAAGCGCACGTTCCGCTGCGCGGGCCGTCGGCTCACGCAGCTTGGACGGCAGAAGATTCCTGTCGTCTCCACCGCGTACACGAACTGTCCATCCGCCGACGCGTCGCGCGCCTGCACCTGCCGCCACGCCAGCTCAGTATCGAACGGGGTATCGAATGCGGCCTTCATCTTTACTACCTTCACTGTTGTTGGAACCACCTGTATCGTCGCCATGTCAGCATACTGCGCTTCGGCGTGCTGCGGCGCGCTCCGGTTCTTGCCGTAGAAGTTCGGAAATATCAAGTCACTGCTTTGCAGGAATCTCCAGCGGGACTGGGGGCGCCACATGGCGCACTTCCGCAAAGTTTCCCTGATCGATCCCCAGGCTTAATCGCCCGCGCGAATCGATGTACAGTAATCCCTCGCCCAACGGAACATCGCTGAATGTCTTCACAAACGGAAGCACATAGTGGATCCCGGCAATAGTGACCGGCACATGGTCACCCAGTTTGTAGCCGAGCTTGGTGAACGTCTCTACTGGCACGTTTGTCACCAGATTGCCGAAGGGGCCATCCGTCCCGATCACCTGCCCATGCAGCCCACTCGCATCGATGGTTGCAGTATTGTTCTTGAGCCGGACAAGCTTCGCGAGATCCAGTGCTGGCCCAGCCTCCGTCCAATCATCGCCCCGCGCCAGATGCGCGCCCGCGGGCGAGAAGATGTCGCGCCCGTGGAACGTCGATGACAGCTTCGCCCCGATCATCCATGCCGGATTCGTAATCTCCCGGGCCGCTGCCAGTCCATCGCGATCGGCAAGTTGCGTAATCATGCCGTTGTCCGGCAGCACGAAATACTGTCCCACCTTCGATTTCACGATGATCGCCTTGCGCGTGCTTCCGACAGTCGGATCGATCACTGCGACGAAAACAGCATCATGCGGAAAATATGGAGCCGAGCCCGCCAGGAACCGCCCGGCTTCCGCAATGTCGAATGGCGTCACTTGATGCGTGATATCAATGATCCGCGCATCCGGCGCAATGCCGAACATCACGGCCTTGCAGATGCCGACCGCGTCATCCTTCACATCGAAATCGGTCATGAACCCGATGACGCGCGGTGCCGGCCCAGACTGAGCTCGAAGAACGGGGAAGGCGAACAGCAACACCATAGACAGCAGCAACAGGGTTCCGCGAAAGCGAGCAGGCAAGGATGGTCTCCGTCCACAGCGAAGATGGCAGCTTCAACTCAGCATAATGACTCTGTCAAACAAAGCATCAAGGCAGTAGCCCAAACTCCGCCACGCCGGTCGGCGTGCCCACAAAGACCTTTCCGTCCGCGATCACCGGCGTGATGAACTTATTTCCCGTGAACGCATCGCGTCCGTTCGCCGCCTGGTTGCTGTTGTAGAATTCGTTGCTCAGGTTTGCCGCATCGTAAGCGTGCAACACGCCGGGTCCGCCCGAAGGACTCTCGAGCGCCCACACAATCGCATTTTGCGTTCCGTTCGCTGAAACACTCGGCGTGCCACCCGGATAGGGAAACACCGCCGCCGACTGACTCGATGGCGCAACCGCCAGCTTCGCCTGCGCGATGGGAAAGGCCTTCAGTACATCCTTCTGACCTGCGTAGTAAACAGTTCCGTTGAAGTATGCGGGCGATGACCACGCGCCATGCGCCAGCGCGCCTGGCAGTTCCTCATACAAGTTGCTGTTGCCGGCCGCATTGAATTTCCCCAGGTTGTCCCGATCGGCCACATAGATATTTGTGTCTTTTCCTGCGCCTACCAGCAAATGCCGCACTGTGCCGTTCGCGTCGCTCAGATCCGGCAGCAGCATCGCGCCTCCGGAACCAAGATCGGTATCCGCAATTGACTCTGACGCTGTGTCAGAAGGCTCAAAGTAATCCGCGGCCGCGAGTGTGGCGCCGGCGGTGCTCAACTTCATGATCGCGTTGCCATAATCGTGCTGCGCCGGAAAGCCATTGCTGTCGAAGCTCGTATCAAACTTGCCGTTTGCATCCAGGAAGTAGATATTGCCGCTCCCGTCAGCGGCCAGACCATTGCCCGCCATCCAGATCGATCCCTCGTACCCGTTCGGCGTCAGGTTCAAAATCGCGCTCTGCTGCAGCGTGTTCTCGTCATAGGCCATTACCCAGCCGGTATAACTGTTCTTCGGGGTGTCGCAATGAGACGTCCAGCCCAGGTAAATCTGCCCATTCAGCAACAGCAGCCCGGCGCGCTCCGCATAGTTTCCCGGATCGAAAATCACGCTGCCATTGGTGGAGTGCGCGCCTGTGCCCGGGTAGCTGCCCGTGATCTCGACCGGACTCCCGCCCAGCTCCGCGCCTGTGGTCAGGTTGAGGGCGTGCAGCCGCTGATGATACGCGCCGGCATTGTCCTTGCTCATGCCGACTACGTAGATGGTGCCCTTGGCACGATCGATCACCGGAGTGGAGGTAATGCCGATCTTGGGCGTGATCTGACCACAACCGTGGTCGTCGCTTGGAGTCTCGCCGCGGCCCAGGACCGTCGTCTGCCAGATCTGCGTGCCAGTGTCGGCGTTGAACGCGTAGACGCTGTCGTTCTCCGTGGCCATGTAGAGAACATTGACGAAGGCGCCGTTCACATCGAGGCCATGCAGATAAAGAGGTTGGGCATCGACCAACCCATCTGCTGCGAAAAACCCCACCTTGCCGAAGCTCGTGCTATTCACGTTCGCGGGGGTGAGTATGGTCTCATGGGCATTCAGGCCATCGCGGGCGTTGTCGAAGTGATAGGTGGTGACATCCGTTGAGCTTGCCACGGGTGGCGATGGTGGCGTTTCGACCGTGAGTGCGAGCGTCGCTGCATGCGATACGGTTCCGGAGGTTCCCGTAAACGTCACGGTCGCATTTCCTACCGCGGTGCCGGTGCTCGCGCTCAGCGACACCCCCTGTGCGACACCGGAGGCCAGCGTCAACGATGAGGGAGTTGCGGTTACCCCCTCCGGAAGTCCGCTGATGGCCACCGCGACCGGCGCGGAGAAGCCGCTGATCGGCGTCGCCGTGATCGAGATGATGCTGCCCTGCGCACCCTGTGCGATGGTCTGCGAGGTGGGGTTCACGGACATGCGAAAAGTCCGGCGGCGGGGCCGCAACCAGAGTCAGAGAGACGGTCTTGGTCTGGGTGAACTTGCCGTAGACGCCGGTTACGGTAAATGTCGCAGGACCTGCAGTCACTGAGGTATCTGCTTTAAGGGCTACGTTCTGCCCTGTTCCGCCCGTTATCGTCAGCGTGGCTGGACTGATGGAGACACCTGTGGGCAGCCCGCTGAAGCTGATGGCGATAGGCGCATTGAAGCCTCCAGTTGCGATGGTCCCAATGCTGATCGATTGGCTCGTGCCACCGGTCAGCGTAATTGGCAAGGGAGACACTGCCAGCGTAAAGCCGACTGCGCTGTTGCCGGAGCCGCCGCAGCCAAGAATCATGGTCAGATTTGCCGCAAGAGCCATCGCAAAAATGAGCAGACACTTCCGCATTTGGGGGAACCTCATTGTTGCCGTTAAGCGGTGATCGCGCATGATACCGCGGTTTGCCAGGAAGCCACCAGTTCGCGCTCAAATCCGCTCATAAAAACAAGGCTCGCTCCTTGGAAAGGAGACGGATCCCTGGAGATGTACGAACCGAGAGGGAGTATCGATTGCTGTGAACTTGAGCATCGCTGCCGGTGCTCGCGCAGGTTTGCGCGTGGGAGACGTACATCTTCGGCAGCAGGGGGTGAGAAGAAAAGAACCAGGCCCATCTCATGGTGAGATGGGCCTTCATGGTAACTGCGACTGCTTCAATCAGGCGTTCGCCGCAACTGCCGTCTTCTTGGCGGCTTCGCGCAGCGTATCTGCCTTGTCGGTGGCTTCCCAGCGGAAGTCTTTCTCCTTGCGGCCGAAGTGCCCATACGCCGCGGTCTTCTTGTAGATCGGGCGGCGCAGGTCCAGCGATTCGATGATGCCCTTTGGGGTCAGGGAGAAATTCTCGCGGATCAGCTTCTGCAGCTCCACCTCGCTGATCTTGCCCGTGCCGAAGGTATCCACCAGCACACTTACCGGCTCCGGCACGCCGATCGCATAGGCAAGCTGCACCTCGCAGCGGTCCGCAAGTTCCGCGGCCACGATGTTCTTCGCGATGTAGCGCGCCATGTACGCGGCCGAGCGGTCCACCTTTGTCGGGTCCTTGCCGCTGAAGGCGCCGCCGCCGTGCCGCCCCATGCCGCCGTAGGTGTCCACGATGATCTTGCGTCCGGTCAGCCCGGTATCGCCCATCGGGCCGCCGATCACGAAGCGCCCCGTCGGGTTGATGTGGTACTTCGTGTCCTGGTCCAGCAGCTTTGCGGGAATCACGAACTGGATGACGTTCTTCAGAATGTCGCGGCGCAGCTCGTCATTGCCCACATGCTCCGCGTGCTGCGTCGAGATCACCACGGCATCCACGCGCACCGGCTTGCCGTTCGCGTCGTACTCCACCGTCACCTGGCTTTTGCCGTCGGGCCGCAGGTACGACATCAGTCCATTCTTGCGGACTTCGGTCAGCCGATGTGTCAGCTTGTGAGCCAGCGAGATCGGCGTCGGCATCAGCTCTTCCGTCTCGTTCGTGGCATAACCGAACATCATGCCCTGGTCGCCGGCGCCCCCTGTGTCCACGCCCATCGCAATGTCGCCGGACTGCTTGTTGATGGTCGAAATTACCGAGCAGGTATTCGAGTCGAAGCCATAGAGCGCATTGTCATAACCGATCGAGGCAACCGTGCCGCGCACCAGCGATTGAAAATCAACATAGGCCTGGGTTGTGATCTCACCGGCGATGACTACCAGTCCGGTGCAGGTCAGCGTCTCGCAAGCGACGCGGCTGAAGGGATCCTGCTCCAGGCAGGCGTCGAGAATCGCATCGGAAATCTGATCGGCAATCTTATCCGGATGGCCTTCGGTCACCGATTCCGAAGTAAACAGAAACTTATCGCGTGGTTGTGACAAAACGAGCTTCCTCCTATACCTTCTCTGCTCGCCAGACCGGAATGTGCTTGGGAATTCATTCAGGGGGTAGATATATGGCGGTCAGGCAGCCCCAACAAGAAGCGTCTAGGACTGCTACGTTACGGTAGCAGACCACGCGAAGATACGGCAAAGATCGGCTGGGTGAAATGCTCGAAATTGCCGCCAAAGGCGCGAATTCCACGCTCAGCGGTTTCCTGCGTTCCACACGTACAGTCGATAACCCGGAGACGGAGCCGGCCGCCCCCACCAGTTGTCTACGCCCGGCGATCGGCGATCGGCATAGAGAACGTAGTGAGACGCAAGAAAATCTTGGAAGGCCGGCCATCTGCGGAGCTTTGCATAATTGCTGTCCGATATGAAGTAGTCCTCTTCAAGAATGAAGACCAATGGCGGTCGTGCGTGGATCTCCTGCCAAAACCGCGCTCGCGACGCATCGACCGCAGGTACCGGGGATCGGCCCAAACACGAACTCGTCGTAGAACAGGCTGGTGGATTGCTCGAGCTTCATAGAGCCGAGTGCAGCGATGCATCCCCGGGCCGTATCCAGACACTGCACGCGCTGATTGAGTGCCTCGCCGCCGAGCTCATTCAGGTCCGCGACCAGGGCGTTTCGGAAAACATCTTTGGGGATATAGCGCAGGATACGGGCCAGCCTCATCGGAGCAAGAACGCAGGCGCCCACAACCATCGTGGCGATTGCCGCCGTTACCGCAGTCCTTCGTTGAAGAGTGCAAAAGTGTATTGGCGTCAAAGAAAATCAGCGGCAAAAGAAATACAAACAGCGGATAACGGTGATACGGGAAGCCTTTACCCTGTGCGATGTAGATAGCGAGCCCGCTAAGTGAACAAAAAAACATCAGACTCCGTCGCAGATCAATCGAAAGCTCCCGCCGTCCTATACACAGGCAAAGACACCAAAGCGCAAATAGCGAAATGAAAGGAGAGATACTGTGCAGCAATAGATAGGAAATTGGCCGACGGCTCAACTGCGCATGGTAAGGCAGTAGCACGTGGAAGACGAACCAGAACGATGAAAGAGCCTTGTACCGCCAGAGATACACGGCTGCGACACATCCAGGAAGCAGAAGTGACGTGATAGCGACGCCTGCGGGCATCCATACGGGCTTGCGAGCGCGTCGCAGGTGCACGACAGCCACCACGAGGCAGGGAATCGTGATCAGTACGGCGGTCGGCTTAATCGTGGCCGCCCAGCCATGCAGTATCCCGAAGCCGGCGACCCATGCGGCTCCATGGCCAGTCTTGAGGAACTGGAAAAGACATCCCGCTCCTCCGCATAACAAAACAGCAATCGCCAGATCTCGCTGTCCCGCTTGCGCGATACCGTCTCCACCGTGAGCGAGAGCAAACAGGCCCGCCGCAATGCAGGCTGCCAGCCGCTCGCCCCGGTAAGCAAATAGCTGCATGGAGAGCCCGGCCAGGACCAGAAGACACATGTCATAGAAGCGCCATCCCACGGCGCTTGGGCCGAACAGATGTTCTGCAAGGAAGTCAGTGAAGTAGGCCCCCGGCAGATTGATCTCAACGAAGTCACGATAAGGAGTCAGGCCATGGTGGATCAGGAACAGGCCATATCGTATGAGCGTGGCATCTCCCAAAAACGGCCAGTGAAGCGTGACTAAAAAGAATGCGAGACAGAGCGAGATAACAACGAATGCACACGTTCTGGAGATTGTCTGGGAAAGACGTGAAAGCAAAATCAAATCAAGGGTTCCCGTCGTTGAGCGAAACTCTTCGCAGAAATATGATTCTACTACTATCCTTGTAGGAGCTATGACAGTTACTCTTTTCATCCGTTCGTGAGCGCGCCGCAGGAATAGGTCGATGAATCGATCGAATGATGTCGCCATCGAACTTACAGATTAAGTGAAAATGTGTCGCTCTCGCACAGGCAGATATTGGGACTCCACTCGATGCAGGCTGGTTATGCTTCTGATGTGGTGTTCTAAGAAAACGGACTATAACTATAAGTAGCTTGCATAGTCGTTCTGGGAAAGAACACGCTCATCTGTCATGGCACGCAAACGGAAGATCATCGTTTCCCTCGCCACCAGCGCTGACGGCTTCATCGCCCGGCCCGATGGCTCCGTCGACTGGCTCGATCGCCCGCGTCCCAAAGACAACTACGGTATGGGAGCCTTCTATCAGTCGATCGACACCATCCTGTGGGGCAGAAAGACCTGCGACATGGCCCTGCGATTTCAGGAGAAGGGCGTAGCCGGATCCGCCTTCGATAGGAACATGAAGAACTACGTCTTCACCCGTACCTCGCCGCTACCTTCGGCGCCCGCCGGCGTTGAGTTCGTGAACCAGCCCGCCAAAGCCTTCGCGACCGCTCTCCGCGCGAAACCAGGAAAAGACATCTGGATCATGGGTGGCGCAAGCATCGTTGCGTCGTTTCTGGATGAAGGCGAGATCGATGAGTTCATCATCAGCGTAGTGCCGGTATTCATCGGCGAAGGTATCCCGCTCATCGCGCCGCGCCACAGGACGGTATCGCTGAGGCTGATCGCGTGTACGAAGTTCGCCGACGGCGTGGTGAAGCTCCACTACACAATAGGCAAACCAAAGGCGACCTCTTCATCGAAGAGGGCCGGTCGGGTCTGAACAGTATCGGCGACGGAAGGGAAAGCGGAGAGGGCACGCGCGGCGCGGCTCTGTCCGTCGAACAAATGGAACGCCTGATCTAATAGGACGCGATAACCGAAGTGGACTGAGCCGTCAGCGCCGAAGAAACGCCCGGGCTCTTCGCGGCTGCGGCGGCCTTGTTGTGCACGTAGCCCCACACAAACCAGCTCATACCGATCACTAGCAGTAGCAGCGCTACCACGCCTGCCCAGCGCATATTGTTGTTGCCGGACCGCGAGTCGCGGCCACGCGAACGGCCGACGTTCTCCGCGAACTCCGCCCACGCCTGGTCCTCTTCGCTGATGACAGTCTCCACCGGCTGGCTGATCTCCAGATAGCGCTTCACCCAGGTCTCTTCATCCAGCCCCGCCGTACGCGCGTAGCTGCGGACGATGCTGCGGCGAAAGACGCCGCCCGGCAACTTATCGAATTGTTCCTGCTCCACTGCCTGCAGATAGCGGGTCGTGATCTTGGTTGCTGCGGCGATCGCCTCGAGCGTCACACCCTTTGCTTCTCTGGCTTTTTTCAGATCCTGTCCAAAGCTGCCCATGCTTACACCTTGGTGCCTTTCCATTTCGGCTGGGGGCGTATTTGATTCCTGATTTGGCCCGGGCTGCCCGCCGCGTAGTCCTTTGAATGCAAAGGCATGCTGAGTGATCTATTACCAAAGTCTCCGAACACCGTACGCCTTTTCCTCAATCTGCGGAGCACCACTTTCCGGGAATGGAACGCATCCCCCGTAGGGTATCAGCCCCCCGTAACTGCTTTGTTACACTCGCCCTATGAACAAGCTGGTTCTCGGCAACCTGCTCCACCGGCCTATTCGCGTGGCCATCAGTGTGCTGGCAGTTGCCATAGAAGTCATCATGATCCTCTCCATCACCGGCGTCTTTATCGGCCAGGTGAGTGGCAGCCGCGCCAATACGCTTGGCGTCGGGGCGGACATGGTGATTCAGCCGCCGAATGCCAGCTTTCTTACCGCCATCGGCGGCGCCCCTGTACCCGCCAAAATCGCGGATGTGGTGCGCAAACTGCCCCACGTCGCCGTGGTGACCCCGGTGATCTCGCAGCTCAACACCGCCGGCTCAGTCGAAAGCATCCTCGGCATCGATTACGCCAGCTACAACGCCCTCCGCCCCTTCAAGTTCCTCGCCGGCACTCCTTTCCAGGGCCCCAACGACGTCATCATCGACGACTACGCTGCCCGTCGTGACAAGGGCTACCACGTCGGCGATACCATGCAGGTCTTCAATCATCCCTTCCGCATCTGCGGCATCGTCGAGCACGGCAAGGGCGGCCGCAAATTCGTCCCCATCAAGACCCTCGGCGCGCTCAATGGCGCGGAAAACAACGCGTCGTTCTTCTATCTCAAGACCGATGACCCCGCCAACCAGGATCTCGTCCGCGACGAAATCCACAACACACCAGGACTGAGCGAATACCAGGTCCATACCGTCGAAGAGATGCTCTCCCAGATGACGCCCGCGCGCCTGCCCGGCTTCAACATCGCCCTCCGCGTGGTCATCGCTATCGCCTTCATCGTCGGCTTCCTGGTCATCTTCCAGTCCATGTACACGGCGGTGCTCGAGCGCACGCGCGAGATCGGCATCCTCAAATCGCTCGGCGCGTCGAAGTCCTACGTCGTGAACGTTGTGCTGCGTGAAACCGCGCTCTTCTCGATCGCCGGCATCATCGTCGGCCTCATCCTCACCTTTGTTATTAAGGCTGTGCTGAGCAGCCGCTTTCCCACGCTGCCCTTTCCCGTCCAGATCTCGTGGATGCTCTATACCGCTGCATTAGCCTTTATCGGCTCATTGCTCGGAGCACTTTATCCCGCCTGGAAGGCGGCGCAAAAAGATCCCATCGACGCCCTGGCATACGAATAGCCGCCACGTCCGCAAAGCGGGGTCAGGCTTGACATTGGCGAACCGACCATGCTGCATCTGCCGGCGGAGCACCCGCCTCCCAGCGGAGGGACCATGCAACATTCGCTTCTCTCTGATTCGGGCAGCGCTGGAGACAGGCGGCCTTGCCGGGAACGTCAGGTGCGTTTCCGGCACAATGATCAAGACGAGTTCCCTGGCTGGCTACGACCGGTGATCTGCTTCGCTACACGACAGACTTTCGTCTCTCACCCGTTCTGCTGCTTTCCCTCGGTCCGTGCGCGTGAATACATTGCCGCCGATCTGCTCGCGCAGATCCAAGAGGAACAGACATGAACTCCATCGATCCCATGACTGCTGGTCTATCTTTGCCTCGGCGCTCTCATCCACCGACGCTCCGGACCAGCAACCGCTGCTGACGCGCTCAAACCCGGCAGCCTGCCATTATGGCAGTCAGCCACGCAAAGATTTACACGAGCGCTATGGACAAGGCGGAACTCCGCTGATCCTTCTGCATGGCGGCGAGTATGGCTACATCGACGAGTTTGCCGACGTCATTCGCGAAATGAGCAAGAGCCGCACTGTGATTGCGATTGCAACCCGTGGCTATGGGCGCTCGGAGCGCGGCACTGTGCCCCTCTCGCATCGTCAGTTCGCGCAGGATGCTTCAGCCGTCCTTGAAAACATCTTCCCTCCGGCGAGAAGGTTGACGTACTTGGCTTCAGCGAAGGGGCAGTCACGGCTTATAACCTCGCATCCGCTCATCCTGAACGCTTCCGCAAACTCTGGCCATCGGCGGCCCGCTTGGTCAGTACGGCCAGAACGTGAAAGCTCTCGAAGCCGATCCGCTTACCCCGGAACGGATGCAGAAGCAGGTTCCGCAGCTGGTAAAAGCGCGCAAGACGATCATGGAGAAGCCAGAGCAATGGGAGCCGCTCATTCGTGAATTGGAGCAGATTATAGAGCGCCTGAATACGTGAAGCAGCAGGAGATCCGCAATATCTCCAGCCCTACTCTGATCATGGCCGGCGATCGCGACCAATACAACTCGCTAAAGGGTCTGACCGACAGCTACTACCTATTACCGAATGGAGAGCTGGCGCTCATTCCGGGATGCGATCACGTTGTCCTGGACTGCAAACCCAATCTCGTGATCTCTATCGTGACGTCATTCCTCGACCACAACAGCGGCCAAAAATAACACCCGAAATAGCGGAGGCCGACCTTTGAAGGCAAGCCTCTGCACATGTAAATCATCGGCGAGATTACTCCAGCATCTGCGCCACCGCCGCATGGCCGCGCTCCCGCGCATAGTCCGCCGGCGTTTTCCCGCGATCGCAGCGCGCCGTCTTGTCCGCGCCCGCATCCAGCAGCATCCGCACCAGGTCCTCGCGACCGGTCACTGCCGCCTGGTGCAGCGGACGGTATCCGGCGGTCTGCGCTGCGTTCACATCCGCGCCGCGCTCGATTAAGAGGCGCGTCACTGCCGCATCCTTGGAGAGCGCTAGCACCGCGTGCAGCGCCTGGTTGCGCATCGGTGTCTGGGAGACCTGCCGCACATCGGCGCCCGCATCCAGCAGCAGTCGCGCCGTCGCCTCATCCGCAAATGCGGCCGCCAGGTGCAGCAGCGGCCACCCATCAGCAGAGCGGCTGTTTGCGCGCTCCTTCGCTGTCTCAGGATCGGTACCCAGCAGCTCGCGCAGTCGCTCCACATCGCCGGCTGCCGCAGCCTCCGGCATATCGAGCTCCAGCCCGGAGCGCAGAAAATCCCTCACCAGCGTCTGCCCGCTGTACACCGACCAAAGCAAAGCCGAGACGCCCTGGGCGTCCCGGCTCTCTGCTATCCGCGGATCATCCTTGACCCACTCTGCAATCTCCTGGGTCTTGCCTTGCCGGACCAGATCGAGAAAGCTCTTGCTCACTCGCTCACTGTACCAAAGCAACAGCACGATTCAGTGCCGCGAGCAAGCAAGGTGCGCAGTGCGGCTGGACTTACTCAGTGCGCTGTCGCATCAGCCAGTACGGGGGCGTTCGAAGGCGGCTTGTTGTCTCGTGGAGCAACCTGCGTCGGCACGGGAGCTCCGGTCGGCTTGGTGCGGTTCGAATAGATACGGAAGGTCACCTGCAGGTTCACCAGCTCCGGCACAGGTTTGCCGTTCAGCGTGCCCGCGCGGAACTGCGCGTGCTCCACCGCCTCCACCGCCTTCTCGTCCAGGCCAAAGCCGATCGGGCGCACGATGGTCACGGTGCCGGGACGCCCATTGGCATCCACCACCATCTGCAGAAAGACCATGCCGGCGATATTGTTCTTCTGCGCGTAGTCGTTCGACGCCGGATCGAGCACCGTCAGCAACTGCGGCGGCTTCACCTCGCCGCCCGGGCGCAGTGTCGAGGCATCCACTCGCTGCGTGCGCGCCTTGCCTTCCTTGGTGGCGAAATAGTTCTGCCAGTATCCGGGCAGCGTCGCAATCACGGAGTCATTGAGCGAGGGCGCAAACATCACGTTCAGCGCCTTCGACAACTGCAGGAAGCTCACGCGGGGATCGTGGTTCGGAGCCACGGCAGGCGCTGCATTTGCGGCGGCGGTCGTTGCTGAGGAGGCTGTCTGGCTGGAGCCATTCCCCGGTTCCGGCGTTGCCGGCAGAGATTCAGCGTCCTCCTTCGCAGCATCGGCCGCTGCCGGAGCAGTAGCCTTCGCCGCGATCTCCTTGTCGTCCTTTTTCTTCTCGTCTTTCTTCTTTTTCTTTTTCTCCGGCTCGATGACCAGCCGGTCAATCTCGATGTTCATCGACTTCTTCGGGTCCACCTTGATCCGCTCGAAGGGCTTGGAGTCATCCTCGTAAGGCAGCGCGCCGAAGAAGTGCAGACCAACACGATGCGCCTCGATCTCCATCGTGTGTTTGGTGAACTTCACCTTGTCGATCTCCAGTCCGCTCAACGCAAAAGAGCCCTTCTGCGGGCTGCCGATCACCTTGCCGTCGGTCGCAAACTGCAGCTTGTCGTCCTGGTAAAAACCGCGCAGGAAGAAGGTCTTGCCCACCAGCTCTGCCGAAAGCGCCTCCGGCGTGGATGCCGGGGCAACGGCCTGTGGGCCCTGCGGAACACTCGCAGCACTCGCGGTCTGGCTTGCTGCGGGCGACGCGGCCGGAATCTGGGACGAGGCGAATGGCGTGGTTGTCATCAGGCAGGCTGCGACGAGCGCAGCCCCAGGGCGGGCAATTGGCAGATGACGCATGACGGGCCTTTCCTTCGCACAATGCTCCGGTCGGGGGCGTAAGCGGGCCGGCGCCGCCGGGCAGTCTTCCCGTCTATCTAAGGACACGTTGCCTGGAGCGACAATGGAACCAAAGCCCAACCGTAATGACCCGTCGGTGGGAGAGGAGGCATCTGGTAACGCCATTCGTTGCGATTGGCGCTAATGCCCGCGGCGACGGCTTCGCCGCCAGCCTCCGCCAGGCGCGCTCAAACGGGTCCATTTCCGGGGAAGGGCGCCGCCTCATTTTTGCGCTCAGGGTGACATTTCCAGGAAAGGGATCGGGACCGCAGCCGGGGAACACTTTTTCTTTTGCGTGGGCCGAGTAGCCCGAATGTGCCACAACCTTTTACAATGCAAGCGGGTCCCCACCCAGACTTTCAGTTCACAGCTGTTTTGGCAGCCTCGAAGCGCACGTGTGCATCGGGACGAAGGAATCGGATGAAGTTGAAGAAAATCGGCCGGGCTGCTTTGGCCCTAGCCGCCTCTGCCGTGACAGTCCTCGGCATGACGTCCTGCACTCTGAGCTATACAGTTGGGTATCTGTTCGTGACCGGGTCCCAATATAACCAGATTGCGACTTATCGAATCCAGAACGACAACGGCGCGCTGCACCAGAGCAGCATTGTGGGCACGGGCGGCACCAACCCCACCCAGGCAGTGGTCACATCAGGCGGCAACTACGTCTATGTGCTGAATGCGGGCACCGGCACGGATGCCGCTCCGGCGCATAGCCAGATCGCAGCTGTTTTCGGTGGGCGGCTACGGTGCGTTGACGTATCAGACCTCATTCAGCCCCGCAGGGCTTCAATACCCGGAACATCGCCATCAGCGGCAACTTTCTGTATGCGCTGGACGAATTCGCTCCCGGGGGGACCGGCCCGAACGGCACCCAGACCTACGGCGACATCACGGCGTTCACGATCGATCCCGACACTGGCCGCCTGACCCCGCTGCCCAACCAGCAGAGCAATACCAACGGAAGCACCTACTTCTTCCCCGTGGGCACCAATCCAACCTGGCTGTCCATGAGCGGGGCCTATGCCTATATCGCGGAACAGGGCCCGGTGGGCAGCACCAATCCCAACGACCCGCCGCAGGCGATCTTTGTCTACAACCAGAGCGCCACGAACGGCCAACTCACGCTGACGCAGAGTACGCCGACGCCAACCGGCGCAACGCAACTCACGTATGTTGACGCCACGCCGCAGTATATCTACGCGCTGGACGCCGGCCCGGCCGGCTCCACGGGATTCATCCTGCCGTACACGGTAGGCTCGGGCGGCACGCTGGCGGCGGTGGCGGGCGGGGCACGCGCCAATAATGGCCAGAGCGCAAGCCCGGTCTTTCCCTCGCGCATACTGAAGGAAAGCAGCCACAACTTCCTCTGGGTGACGAGCGAGGGCCTCAACACCAGCAACGGCACACCCGCGAGCGTGCTGACGGCATACATCATCACCACGGGCACGGCGGCAGGACAGCTTACCAGTGCGGACACCGGCGGCAACATACTGACCGTCGGGGCGGGACCGCGCTGCATCGTGGAAGATCCGTCCAACCAGTACGTGTACACGGCTAACTTCAACGACAGCACGATCACTGGCAAGAAGATCGACCAGATATCCGGCAGTCTGGACAAGCTGCCCAAGGGCATGCCGGCGCCTCCGGGCTCCCCGACATGGTGCGCGGTGACGGGCGCTCACTTCTAGCAAGACCATGGGCGGGGAGAGCTGGCGGAATCGCTACAATAAGCCAGACCTTCCCGCACTCCATGAGAATTGCGCCCTCCGCAGCCGAAACGTTGCCAGAGTGCGCGAGTCGAAGATGGAAAAGACCCAGGGCTGGAATCAAGCCGCGGGATTCGCAATGAAGGACGAAGGAACCGAATGAAGTTCAGTCAACTTGGCCAGCTTGCTCTGGCGTCAGCCGTCTCCGCCGCTCTGGTGCTGGGCATTTCCGCATGTGGGCAGAGCAACACCATCGACTTCGTCTACGTAGCCTCGGCGAACCTCAACCCCGGACAGATCTTTGGCTTCGCGGCAGACGGGGAATCGGGCGCGCTCTCGCAGATACTGGGCTCGCCATTCCCGGCAGGCCGCAACCCGATCGCCCTGGTCACCTCGCCCAACGATAAGGCTGTCTACGCGCTCAATCACGATGACAATACGGTGACCGAGTACATCGTGGGCTCGGACGGCAAGCTCTTTTCGCAGAACACCTACAACATCAAGTCCGGCACCAATCCCAACGGAATGGCCATCAGCCCGGATGGCAAGACGCTCTACGTAGTGGAGACATACGGGCTGGATCCGAGCGGAACCCCGTACAGTGCGACGACCCCGGGCGTCGGCGCGCTGGTCCAATTTCCCGTCAACGCCGACTCCACCCTGGGGACAGAGGCTTCCTATGCCACCTGCAATAATCCGGTGGCCGTGAATGTCCTGGGCAACGGAGGCGCGGTCTATGTCGTCAACGATCCTTCCGGCCAGTTGACCACGCTCATCGACACCATGGCGGCGGTGAATCGCGGCGCTACCGGCAGCGCCACCGTGATCTATCCCGTGGTGGGAGCGTGCAACGGCGGCGCGGGAGCACAGGGCCAGATCACCAGCTATGTCGTGAACTCCGACAACTCGCTGACGCCGGGCGCGGGCTCACCCTACGCGGCGGGCGTGCAGCCGAATGCGATCGCAACCGACCCCACCAACCGCTTTCTCTACGTCACGGATTTCCGGCAGAACTTGATGCTCGCCTATTCCGTTCAGAGCGGTGGGGCCATCCAGCCGCTTCCGACGAGCACGGAGCCGACCGATCAGTTACCCAGCGCCATCACCATCGACCCGCGCGGCAAGTACATCTATGTTTCGAATTACGGTGCCAACGACGTGAGCGGCTTCGCGCTGAATGCGACCACCGGCGAGCCCGCCGGGTTGGCGGGCACCTCCAACACTACCGCCGTCGATCCTGGCCCGGCAGCAGTGATCGTCGAAAATTCAATCGGACGCTACGTGTATACGGCTAACTTCGTCGGCGGCTCGGTCTCGTCGCTCTATCTCGATCCCAACGCCGGCACGACCCATCCCGGGCAGAACACACCCTTCCCGGGCGTTTCGAAGGCAACCGCGATTACCAGCGTGAAGCACGGGGACCACAGCATCCAGGTCAACCCGTCGTACTAACCGGTTGAGAAAATGAACCACGAAGGCCTGTCCGATGCGGACAGGCCTTCGTTTTCAGATCATCGACGCATCGCTAAACAACTCCGCGGAGAGTTACTGCTTCTCGTAAACATCCATTGTTTTCTCATCCGGCGTCCGCACGTCCCATGACGTGTCTGTGAGCGTCAAGCCATCTTGCGACACCTTCATTTCTCCTCTCCCTATCACTTTGCCGTCCAGAAGATTCGTATAGGTCACACTTCCGGGCCCGGTACGCAGCAGTGTGTAGCCAACATGCTCCATTGCATCCGGATGAAGCGAGGTGAGGGTCCACGGCGTCTGACCATCGGTCGCTCCTGTCGAGACGATCTTGTTGTGTTTATCGTCCACCTTCATCGAGTTGCTGGTTGGTTCGGAGATCACAAGGATGTCGTTCTCTTCGAACTTGACGTTGGAAACCTTCCAGATTCCGGCCAAACCAGGACCACCGCTGACTCGCTCACTCTTGTTTGTGTATGGACTGGTGATTCCGTCATCGGCCGTAGATGTTCCTGTCACGATCATCATCTTTCCATCGTCGGAGAGCTTCGGTCAGCCTGGCTTGTGATCTTTTCGTCCAGTTTGTAAGTGCTGTGCCATGTATTGGATCCGGTTTTCTGCCACGAAACTGTGCTATTGCGTATCACCGTGGGATAGTCCTTGCCGTCCATGTTGAAATCATAGGAATAACTGCCTGACTTGAAAACGAAATGTCCAGGTGAAGTTTCCGTATAGCTGAACGTGGCGTCTGTGTAGTGCCCCTTGGCAGGATTGAGCTTCCATGTCCCGGCAAAGGGACTCTGCGCCCAGGCAACAGTCGCCAGGCCAAGGGCCGCGATGAGTATGAATTTGCGCATGATTCCGCCAGAGAGCGATGGGTGGTTTTCGCTCAGTCAGTCCGGTAAAGGAGGCCGCCCCGGTGGGGAGAGGCGAAAAGAATGCTCTTCGGACGTAAGCAATGTCAACAGATTTGTAACCGCGTCTGGCCCTGCTCGCAAATCAAAGGGAAGCTAGAAGATCACGGCACGCTGGGTGGCATAGCGGGATCGCGGAAGCGCACAGGCTGATGCGTCCAGCGCTTGATCCAGCGCTGTCCGGGGCGCTCGACCAGATACATCACCGCGATCGCGGTCCCCACGATCAGCACGTAAGAGAGCCAGGGATCAAAGCGCAGCAGTCCCGCGCGCTCGATGAGGTGCGTGTCATCGTGCAGCAGCATCCAGAGGTTGAAGTGCAGGATGTAGAGGCAATAGCTGGCTTCGCCGATGACAATCAGCGGATAGATCGAGAATAACCGCGTCAGGAAATTTCGTCCTGCCAGGGCCAGCACGACCATGCCGTAGAGCGGCATCAGCAGGCCGTCATGCATGAACAGATACGGCATATGGCTGCCGAAGTACAGAATGATGTAGAGCAGGCTGAAGGCTGCGATCCCCAGCGCGGTACGAAGGCGGCTGCGCTCCGGAATCAGGTCATTCAGGCTGGCCAGCGCCATGCCGAAGAGGAAGGAAGGCAGGTGCTGCAGCGGCCCGAATTTGATAAAGCGCAGCCACAAGCCGTTCGAGTAGCGGCCGGGGTGCGGGTCGCCGTCAAGACTCAGAATGGTGTAGAGCGCCGGAAGAATAAAACTGAGACACCAGAATCCGAGCATGCTCCATACAATGCGGTTGCGCGTGCGCGGCCGGCGCAGCGTGACCAGGAAGGGAAACAGCGCGTAGAAGAAAACGTCCGTGGTCAGCGTCCACGCGGGCGTGTTCCAGAAGGTGCAGAGCGTAGGCGACCATCCCTGGGCAAGGATCAGCGTCAGCCCCACGCCCCATGCGAACTCGCTGTGCGGGCGAATGCGCCACTCCTGCTCGAGCACCAGGACAGACATGAGCAGCGAGAACAGAAAAACCGGATAGATGCGCGAGAAGCGCGCCATCCAGAAGGTGCGCGCGCGCATCAGGCCGCGCTCGGCGCGCTCACGATAGTTGTAAGCCAGCACGAAGCCGGAGAGCAGTAGAAAGAAACTGACCGAAACGTATCCGTTATCGACGACCGGCGCAAAGGGCCCAAAGATCTTCGGGTCGGAAAAATGGAAGAACAGGATGTTCAGGGCAGCCAAAGCGCGCATACCGGTGAGCGCATGCAGGTGCGACCGGCGAACCGGGGGAGACTGCACGGAAACAGTTGCCGTAGCCACTGCATGCTCTGACGACATCCGTGCGGCGGATGTTGCGGGGCTCTCGACAGAAGTTGCTGGCAGCGTGGTCGACACACAGTCTCCGCGGGTGGATCAGAGTCGCGCTTCGCAGCGCACGGCCCTTTCTTCTCTTTGATGATAGAGGAGGCGATCCGGTCCGGACACAGGCGCTTGCCGCCTGTTTGTGCCCCTGTGGTTGCATGGCTATGCAAAGACAGGCCCAAGAAAACGCGTGAGAGCTATTCCGCGCGAAGCATGGCGACCGGATCGATGCGCAGAGCGCGAAAGACTGCCGGAATGGCGGCGAGCGAGGCTGTCACCAGGATGATCAGCGAGGGCAGCACCAGCATAACCGGGTCGGTGGGCTTTATCTGGTAGAGGAGTGAGGTGATCCAGCGCGTGGAGAGCATGCCCAGCGCCAGCCCAAGGCCGGCTCCCAGGAGGACTGCCGAGAAAATACCGGCCGTGACTTCGCGCGCGACATGAGCCGCCCGCGCGCCCAGTGCAAGCCGGATACCAAGCTCCCGTTCGCGCTGCAGCAGCAAGTAATTCAGCACGCCATAGAGGCCGATGCCTGCCAGCAGCAGGGCTACCGCGCCAAAGAAAAATGCCAGCATGGCGAGCAGGCGCTCACGGACTGTCTGCGCCTGGTCGATCTCCTGTTGCGTCCGAATATTAGAGACATGGAACTGCGAACGAACGTGGGGTACTTCCTGGCGGAGTATGGAGGCGAGGGCTAGCGGGTTGAAAGATGAGGTGCGGACGAGAAAGGTTTCTTCGTCCAAAGACTTCGCCTTGCCGTCGACAAGAGAGTGGAGCGGGACGTAGACGACGGGCCGAATGGTCTCGTGAATATCGCTGTAGTAGGAATCAGGGACGATGCCGATGACCTGCATGCGGTCGCGTTTGCCATCATCTGACGCTTTTTCGAAAAACCGTCCTACGGGATGCTCATCGTTCAGGAATTTGCGAGCGAAGGTCTGGTTCACGATAGCGACGTTGGGATAAGCGTCGCTGTTACGGAAATCACGGCCATCCAGCAGCGGGATTTTCATTGTGTCCAACCAGCCGCGGGAGATGTGCAGGAAGTAGGCGAGATCAACACCCGGCGGCCCTCCGTTCAAGGAGATGGAGTCATTCCAGCCATACCCGATCATGAGCGGCCATCCAGCCTGCGCTACTCGCTCCACGCCGGGCAAAGTGCGGAGATGATCGGCGAGCTGATCCCAGTAAGTCTGCGGTTGCGCGGGACGGCTGGTGGTCTGAAGTACTAGAAGGCGATCTGGGGAAAAGCCCAAGGACATGTCGGAGAGGCGCTGAAAGGTGGCGACGAATAGACCTGCTATGAACAGCACGAGGAAGCAGAAGGCGACCTGTGCAGCAACCATACCTTGCATGAGACGACGGCGGGAATGCGGATCGTCCCCGCCCTTGAGAACGCTGGCAGGCTGAATTGAGGAGGCTCGAAGGGCCGGCAGAAGACCGAAGAGTAGAACCACGAGGAGCGTGAGCGCGATGGCGAAGAGAAGAACGCGCCAATCCGCCGGCAATATGAGGCGAACCGGATTGTCCGGCGGATTGATCATGCTGACAACGAAGGGCGCGGACCACCAGGCGAACAAGGCGCCGCCGATGGCAGAAACAATGGCGAGCAGTGCGCTTTCGACAAGTACCATCTGGACCAGGCGGCTGCGGCCCGCGCCGATCGAGACGCGCAGCGCCATCTCTCGCGCTCTTGCTGCAGCCTGCGCCGTCATCAGGTTGGCGACATTCGCGCACGCGATGAGCAGCACCATAAAGACCAGCGCACCGAGAGCCCCCAGCGCACGGCTGTAGCCCTGCTTCATGTCAGAGGCGCCGTTCGGTGCAGGCGTCATCAGAACCCGGTTGGCCAGAACTGCTTTTAGTGTCTCGGAAGACAAGTCCGTCTCGCCACTTAACCGCTTTGCTTCAAATGCATGACTGATGGCGGCGAGTTTCTGGCGCAGCGGCTCGGCGGCAACTCCCGGTTGCAGCACCGCCAAGGTGCGAATCCAAGTCGTATCATCACGAGTGACGTTATGGTTCATCATCGTGGGCACGAAAATGTCAACGAATGTGCCGGGTTCTGTGCCGGTGAATTTCCTTTCGCTTACACCAACGACCTGGAATATGTTGTCGCCGATGCGGAGTGTGCGACCGATCACATGAGGATCGCCGGCGAAGCGGCGTGTCCAATAGTCGTAGGAGATAACAGCGTAGGGTTCCGCTCCCGGTGTCAGGTCGTCATTGGCTTTGAGCAGCCGTCCGAGGACGGGCTGCAGGCCGAAGACATCGAACATCGACCCGGAGACATATTGCAAGTTCGCCTTCTCCATCTCCTGATCGGTTTTGTAGGTGAGGTCCGTGCGATCCGCGTAGGAGACGGCAATCAGATCGGCGTGGCCTTTCGCGGCTTCGCGCATAAGCTTGAAGGATGGATAGGCCCAGCTGTCCCATTCGCCGGGTTTATTGTCGAAGCCCATTCCCTTACGCGACAGCACGTAGAGATGATCGGCGTGAGCGACGGGGAGCGGACGCAGCAGCAGCGCGTCGATGAGCCGGAAGGCCGATGTGCAGGCACCGATGGCGAGCGCCAGCGAGACGATAGCGGCGAACGATGTGACTTTATTTCGTTTGAGCTGACGCCAGCCGAAGATAATGTCGTTGCGCAGCGATTCGAGCCAATGAACGACGTGCACATCGTGGCTCCGCTGCTGATGCTGCACGGTCCGACCGAGCGCACGGCGTGCTTCCACGGGATCACGGCCCTCGTCGATGGCTTCCGCGAGATGCGATGCGAGTTCTGCGTCGATGTCGCGGTTCAGACGATCCGTGCGAAAGACATTGGCGATGCGCGACCACAACGACATATCACACCGTCCTTAAAACCCGGTTCACTGCGAAGCTGACCATTTGCCACCGGGTCTCTTCTGACGCGAGCTGCTTTTTTCCGGCCGCAGTAAGTTCATACGCACGCACGCTGCGCCCGTTGTCCCTGATGATCCATTCGGCGCGAACCCAGCCAGCCTCTTCCATGCGGCGCAGTGCGGGATAGAGCGAGCCCTCTTCGGCGCGCAGCACGTCGCCGGAGGTCTCCTGGATGGCGCTCATGATGGCATAGCCGTGCGTGCGCGGCCGCCGCGAGAGGACCTTCAGAACCAGCAGGTCAAGGGAGCCCTGGAGTGTATCGAGCTTTGGCATATTTAGACATCTAAGTACATAGATGTCTAAGCATCTGTCAAGTCTGGCGGCCCGGCCAACCAGTCTGCGGCCTGTTTTCGGCGCGCTGAACTGACCCTCCCCCACTCTGATATCGGAACCAGGGAAGCCGTTTTTGCTGTTTATAGAAAAGTAAAACTAGGCGGTGACGAGGGAGCCGACACGCTCGCCGGAGACGACGCGGAGGATGTTGCCGGGTTTGTTCATGTTGAAGATGATCATGGGCATCGCATTGTCTTTGCAGAGACTTACAGCCGTCATGTCCATGACTTTGAGGCCCCGCTGCAGGACTTCGAGATACGTGATCTCTTCATACTTGACCGCGTCCTTGATAAGGACCGGATCTGCGCTGTAGATGCCGTCGACCTTAGTGGCTTTCAGCAGCACATCGGCCTTAATCTCCATAGCGCGCAGCGAGGCCGCGGTATCGGTGGAGAAAAAAGGATTGCCGGTGCCGGCGGCGAAGATAACGACGCGGCCCTTCTCCAGATGGCGGATGGCGCGGCGGCGAATGTAGGGCTCGGCGACCTGGTTCATCTCAATGGCCGACATAACGCGGCTATGCACGCCACATTTCTCGAGCGCGTCCTGGAAGGCGAGCGAGTTGATGACGGTGCCGAGCATGCCCATGTGGTCGGCGGAGACGCGGTCCATATGGCGCGCCTGCTCTGCCACGCCGCGGAAAAAGTTCCCGCCGCCGACAACAATGGCGATCTCGACGCCCGAGCTGCGGACCTCTGCAATCTCCATGCTGATCTGATGGACGGTGTCCACATCGACACCGAAGCCGCGCCCGGCAGCCAGGGCCTCGCCTGAGAGCTTGAGGAGAATCCGCTTATACATTCCTTGTGAGTATCGCATAGCGAGGCTCGCCGGGGTGCAGAACGGGGCGCGGTACGAGGGCGCAGTTGCCGAGCGACCATGCTCTTCAAATCGCCGCGATGGAATATCCAGAAGGCCCGGATTTCAGCATCCGGGCGAGGATGCGCAAACCATCTTCCACGCGAGCGATATCAGCCTCGGTTCCGGCGCAGATTCTGATTGCGTGGGGCGCAGGCGCGCGTCCGGGAGCAAATATGTGGGTGGGAGCGAGAGACAGATCGAGGGTGGCTGCGTGATGCACAAATTCGTCGACTCTCCAGGGTTCGGAGAGCGAGAGCCAGAGATGAAATGTCGGAATTTTCGATGGAGCCACCGACGATCCCAGCAGCCTCACAACGAGACGCTGACGCTTCCGCGCAACTTCCGTGCGTTGCTGCGCAATTGATGCTGCCGTCCCATCTTCGATCCAGCGACTTACGATCTCGGCCATGAGCGGCGCGGTCCAGGTCATGGTGCCGATCGAGGACGCAATGCTGCCGAGGAGATGTTTGGGCGCAACTACGTAGCCGACGCGAAGGCCGGGAGCAATGCTTTTCGAGAAGCTGGTCAGGTAAACAATATGATTGGGCGCGAAGTTGCGCAGCGGAGTGATCGCGCCTGCTGCGAGAAAGCCCCACGCGTCATCTTCGATCGCAACGATCGAATGCTGGTGAAGAACATCCGCGATCGCCCGGCGCCGCTCATCCGGCATCGTGACTGTCGTGGGCGTGTGCAGGGTGGGCATGGTGTAGAGAATGCGAGCGTTTGAGAATTGGCACGCATGGCGCAGCGCATCGGGAAGGATTCCCTTCTCATCGCTCTCGACCGGCACCAGACGTAGCCGATGCATAGCCGCCAGCGCCTTGATTCCCGGGCTGGTCAGCGTTTCCGTGAGCACCACATCGCCTGGCACGGCGAGTGCCGCAAGCGTAGCCGCGAGGCCGTGCTGCACGCTGGAGCAGAGGAGCACCTGTTCGCTCTCCACAGAGAGCCCCAGGTGACGAAGCCACAGCGCGCCGGATGCACGATGGCTGATCCGCCCCTCATAGGCTGAAAGACCAAGTAATCCGCGAGTGATTTTTTCCTTCGCAAGGGCCGCGAGAGCGCTGCTGAGCAACGGTTCTGCTTCGGTTGGCGCGGGATAGTTGAGCGCCATATTAATGCTGCTGTGAGTCTCCGGCACCAGGCTCGTGCTTTGAACGCGGCGATCGGCAGGCGCAGCCACAAACGTTCCGCGTCCTGTTTCGGCGGTGATCAGGCCGGCACGCTCGGCAATCGCGTATCCACGATTAACCGTTCCGGTCGTGATGCCGAGGTGCTGCGCCAGCGCGCGCTGTGTAGGAAGTTGATCTCCCGGGACAAGACGCCCTGAGGCGACATCCGCCGCAATTGCTTCTGACAGCCGATTGGCCCACGAGCCGCCGCCGGCTGGGAGACGCGGTGACCATGACAGAGCGCTTCTCGTCTGGATTGACAATGGATCACGCTCCTTTGTATCGTCGATTAAATTGCTACAATCGATTCAATCATACTGATGTTTCGATACAATTTCAAGAGGTGCAAATATGGCTTTCATGACAGGACGGTTGGCATGGCTGACCGTAGTAGTGGTCCTTTCCATCTGCACGCCGGGATCTGCGATGGCGGCACACCCAGCAGTTGGTAACGGCGACACGAAGAACGCCGCGCCTGTAGGGGCGCATCAAGCGACTACCAATCGCGAACAAAATGGCCGGGCGACGTTCGAGGAGATCAAGGCACTGGCGGGAGAATGGGAGGCTCCGCTCGACGAGGGCGGCCGGATGGTGAACATCTTTACGCCATTCGCCTACGGCACAAAGGTCGTTGCTTCGGAATGGGAGAACGGCAAATACATCACGTCCACGATCTTCTACATGGTGGGCACGGAGCTTCGAGCCGATCACTTTTGCGATTTCAAGAACGAACCGCGGTATCTGGTAAAGGCATCGGCCGCCGATCCGAATATGCTGCAGTTTGAATTCCGATATGCGACCAACCTAGACACGCATCCCGTGCACTTTCACTCGACCACATGGCACATCGTGGGCAAAGACCACCTCACGCAGGACTGGTATATCCGGGGCGGCAAGAAGGCCATGCCCCCTGACCACATGGAATTTACGCGGACGAAGCTGTCGCTCCGCCCCGATGGATCTCCCATTCCACCCGCTTCCGGCGGCGGATCCTGAAAGGTCTGACGAATAAATTCCGGGCGTATCCTGTCCGTATGCCGGGTTGCCGCCTGAGACCGAAGATGCCGCTGGCCGCGCTGGTGGAGTGTCTGTGGTACTGGCAGGGCGCACCGGGGCCGCATCTTCAGGAGCGTTTGCTGCCGCAGGCGCAGGCGGCGATGATACTGAATCTGCGCGAGGAGCCGATTGCGATCTATGAAGACGATCGCGCCGCAGGCTATTACGGCACGGCAGTGTTCTCCGGTGCGCGATCGAATTGCTTCACCATCGACTGCAACCAGCAGGAGAGGGTAGTGGGGGTGCAGTTTGCCCCGGGCGGCGCGTCTCCCTTCTTCCGCATGCCGATGTCGGAACTCGAAGACGCCTCCTTCGACATGGCTGACCTGTGGGGCAGGGAGGCGGCGTGGGTGCGCGAGCGGGTACTGGCCGCGTCGACGCCGCAGGCAATGCTGCGAGTCTTGGAACAGTGCCTCATGGAAACGCTTCGAGGTCCCGACAGATTGCATTCCGCGGTGGTTTACATGGCCGGCGAGCTTGACATCTGTGATGGGCCAGGGCGTGTGCAGAGGGTGACGCAGCAAATCGGATTAAGCCAGCGCCGGCTGGCGCAGCTTTTTCACGAGCAGGTGGGCGTATCGCCAAAGACTTTTCATCGCGTGCGGCGCTTCCAGCACACGCTCACGCGTCTGCGCGGAGTGCGCCAGGTGGACTGGGCGGAGCTGGCGGTGGAATGCGGCTTTTACGATCAGGCACATCTGAGCCATGACTTCCGCCAGATTGCCGGGATGACGCCGAGCGCCTATCTGGCAGTCGGCGAGCGAGCATATGAATCATGTTCCGCTTCGCGATTGAGCGATTTCCGATTTCTACAAGACGTGGCGCGGGTGCCGGGAGCAGAATCGCAGCATAGGAGACTTGCGATGGCTAAGGCGAATCCGATTCCTGAGGGCTGTCACAGCGTGCAGCCGTACCTGATTTTTGCGGGATGCGAGAAGGCGATGGAGTTTTATGCCAACGCCTTCGGCGCGCGAGAGTTGATGCGCATGAAAGCGCCGGACGGCCGGGTAAGTCATGCTGAGATGCAGATCGGCGACAGCCACATCATGATGGCCGACGAGTATCCGGAGATCGAGGCCTTTGGCGCGAAGCATTATGGCGGCTCGCCGGTGAGCCTGATGTTCTACACCGCGGACTGCGATGCGATGTACAAACAGGCGTTGGTGGCGGGCGCAGAAAGCCTGCGTGAGCCAGCCGACCAACCGTACGGCATTCGCATGAGCGGCGTGCAGGATCCCTTTGGCTACAAATGGTGGATCGGCACGCAGATCAAAGCCATGTCCGCGGGTGAGATGCAGGAAGCCACGCTGGCGACACACGGAACGGTATGACTCCAGATGCGTTTCGCCGCGCTGCGCTGACCCTCCCGGGTACGGTGGAGAGCGCGCACATGAAGCATCCGGACTTCCGCGTGGGGAACAGAATTTTCGCGACGCTCGGATATCCGGATGGGACATGGGGAATGGTGAAGCTGCCGCCGGAAGAGCAGCAGCGCCTTATCGACTCGATGCCGGAGACGTTCCAACCTGCAGCCGGCGCGTGGGGCCGGCAGGGGTCGACGCTGGTGCGGCTGGTAAAGGCGAAGCCTCAGATGACGACCTACGCGCTGGAGATGGCGTGGCGGCTGGCACAGGCGAAGCCGGCAAGGAAGAAATCTGCATAGGGTTTAGCGCGCCGTCGAGTGGCTCAGGATGAAATCGGCGCGCTCGTCGACGCTTACGAGCGGCAGCCTGACGATGCGATAGCTGAGCTCCGTGTAGGTCCTTTCGATGGCGTGCTCGGTGCGCTCGGCTTCTTTTCTGCTCTGGCGGCGCTCCTCATCGGTCGTGTAGATCTCCGGCCACCACGGTGCGACAAAGACGGGTTCGCGATAGTGGCATCGCATCGCTTGCTCGCACAGGTTACCGGGCAGCGTATATCCCATGAGATCAGCGCAGGTGAAGGCGTCGCCGACGCCGCGATCGAAGTAGACGGGAGCCGTGGGCCGCAGATTCGCAAAGCGGTTCCAGGTAGAGATAGACCGCTGCATCAGCAGTTCGGCAAACGCTGGCGCGTCGGCCCAGGGCACGGCACGGCCGCCTACGGCGACCTGCTCCTGGATCACGGCGCGCGCGTCTTCCGGCACGCAGATGTTGCCGCGGCGGGCGAGTTCGGCCAGCACGGTGGTCTTGCCGCTGCCTGGGCCTCCGGTGATGACGTAGAAAGGTGGAGTCTGACTCCTCAAGTCGCCATGATAATGGCGAGCTATTCGGTTTCGAGTCGCCTGTCGCGACGGCAACTTCTATGTGGCAGACTCGCCTGCGGTGGACAAAGCTTGACATGAACGTGTATATACACCTATATGACGGATTACCTCACTCCTTCTGGCACGGACACGGAACTGTACCTGCTCTGCGATGCGGCGTGCGACGCGGGCAGTGACGGCGCATTACGAAGCGCATTTTCGCGGCTCGGGGCTGCGCGGGACACAGTTCACGATTCTTTCCATGCTGGCGCAGGCCGGCCCGCTGCCCATGACCCGACTCGCTGACCTGCTGGGTGTGGAACGGACGACCCTGACTCGCAATCTGACGGTGTTGATGCGGCGTGGACTGGTCGAGTGGGTAGGTGCGACGGATGGTCGCGTGCGCAAGACAGCGCTGACCAAAACGGGCGAGGCCATGCTGCACAAATGCATGCCGCGCTGGGTCGCGGCAGAGGCAAGCGTAGGAAACGTGCTGGAGCGCTATCGGCTGCCGCAGGTTCCCGGATAACGAAAGGTTTGTGGTAGCGCGAACGGTTTCATGGGCAAATACGTGTAGATACACGGAGGTATTATGTTCGATCTCGTATCGATGGCGACGCTGACCGCCAGCGCCGCAGTGATGGTGTTCTTTCTCTCTTCGGCTCTGTCGCAAACCGTCCGGCAGCGTGGGATCTTCGCGGCCGCTCTCACAGCATGGTTTGGCCTGGTCATGGCGGCGGGTGCTACCGGCGCATTCACTGCTCAGACTGGGATCGGCGTCGCGGGCGTAGGGCTCGGAGCGGTAGTGCCGCTGTGTGTCCTGGGAGCGTTGGTGCTGGGGACGCCGCGCGGGCGCGAACGGGTGAACCAGGTACCGTTCGCCGCCCTGATCGGCGTGCACGCGCTGCGAGTGCTCGGCATCACCTTCGTGCTGCTCTATGCGGCGAAGCGCCTGCCTGCCCCGTTCGCTCCAGTGGCGGGCTGGGGCGATGTCGCCGTTGGACTGCTGGCAATACCGCTGGCGCTGCTGGCATGGACATGCAGATGCGATTCCGAAGGGACTGATCTTTAGCTGGAACGTGCTTGGACTGGCAGACTTGATAACCGCCCTCACGCTGGGAGCGACATCCTCGCCCGGGCCGCTGCGGATTTTTCATGGAACGTCCAACTCGGCGATCATGGGCGAACTGCCGTGGGTCCTGATCCCATGCTTTCTGGTGCCGTCGCTGGCGTTCCTTCATTTGTGCACGTTCTATCGACTGCGCATGCTTGCGCCACAGAAGGGCAAGGAGCAGCATCGCATTGGTACGGCGGTGACGGAATCGTGAATGGGCAGCGCAATGCGTGGTGACTGATATAAACAGCCAGGAAAACGGGGCGCCTGTGCCGCTTGCGTCGTATCCAGCGGCGCAGACGCTCGCCGGACCTCCATCGCAATGACCAACGAACGCTCCAGCAAATATCGTAACAACTTCGGAGCTTTGCGCATTCTTCTGGCAGCGGCCGTTGTGTTTTCAGACAGCTTTCTGCTGGGCGACGGTGTGACGAATGCCGATCCGATGAAGCGGTTCAACCACGGGCAGGCGATTACTGGTCATGTCGCGGTGGACCTGTTCTTCATCATGAGCGGCCATCTGGTGACGCTGAGCCTGATCAGCGAAGCGTCGCTGGGCCGCTACTTCTGGCACCGCATCCGGCGCATGTATCCGGGGTTCATTTTCGCCGCGATGTTTAGCTTTCTGGTCGTGCTGCCGCTGGCCGGTGGAAGTATTACGCCGCCGGTGCGCCTGGGAGCAGCAGGCGATTTTGTGTATCGCGCCCTACGGCTGGGTTCGCCGACATATTCCGGAGCGTTTCCGGCGAATCCGTTTCCCGGTGAGGTGAATTTGTCGCTGTGGTCCATCCCGTATGGCTTTTGGTGCTACATTCTGGCGGCAGTGCTTTCGGCGATTGGCGTGCTGCGGTCGCAGCGGCGCGTATGGATCTTAGCGACCCTGGAGGGAATGGCGATTACGTTTGGCGTATGGGCTCTGATAGCACACTTTTTTCCTGAACCGCATTGGGTAATGGTGACCATTGGATATCCCGGCGTGTGGGCACGAGTGCTGCCGATGTTCCTCAGCGGAATGACGCTGGCCGCGGTAAAGGATCGCATGCCGGTGAATGGATGGATTGCGGTCGCAGCGGTGGCCCTGTTGGCGATTGCAGCACAAATTCCGTTCGCATGGGCGCCGATGATCGCCATTGCCGGAGCATATCTGCTGTTTTACTGCGCATATACGCCGAAGCCGCGACTGTGGCGGGTGACGGCGCGGGGCGATCCATCGTATGGAATGTATCTGCTGTCGTTTCCTATTCAACAGATGATCGTGCGGATGTACACACACGGCATGCCAGGACGGACGATGAATCCGTATTTGCTGTTTGCGGTGTCGCTCGCGCCCTCGCTTGCGGCGGGGTATGTGAGTTGGTGGATGGTTGAACGATGGTTTCTGGCGCAGCAGCGGCCGGAAGCAAGTCAGCTGATCCGCTAAGGAGCAGTAAGGAGAAGCGTGACCTGGCGGAGAATATCTTACGGAACTGCGGCTTCACATTGACTCAGAGCCGCGTCACGGCATACGCGGCGGATAGCTACCGCAGGATTGTGCAGCTCTGCCGAGATGACGTTGCCATCAAGCAACCGATTGGCATATCCGCTCGTGTTTTTGGGCGGATATGCCAATGCAGTCTCACTGCGGCTGCTGGTTGATTGCCAACTCGGCGCCGGGTTGGGCCGCCTTGGTCTGTGCAATCTCAACCTCACGTTCCAGCTTGCTTTTCGCGCACTTCTGGCCGGTCTCGCTGTTCGCGGGCCAGACTTCGCGAAGGAAGTATTGGTCGCCGTACCGCTGAAACACCAGCTTGCCCTTGTCCGATGGCTTCCCGATCTCGGGGTTCGTAGTGACGAAACCGCTCGTGGAATATCCGCGCAGCAGTATCACATGCTCGGACTGCATTTTGACCGTGTACACGCCGGCTGGCATACGCTGTGAGCCGTTGTGGAATGCGAAGGGCACGTTGACGTGCATTTCGGTGTCCTGAGCAAATCCGTGGGATGCTGACGTAACTGCTACGGCCCCGAGAGTGCAGGCCAGCAAATACGTCCGAAGCTTCGAAGTAGATGTCGCGTTCATGGCTTTTCTCCTCATTGGAAGGTTGCTTCTAAGAGCTCCTTCATCTGGTTAAGCGGAGTGGTGCCAGCAAGAGTGCAACCTCTCTTCAAAAATATTTATGGCTTGTCTGAACTCACCTGTGGCGAAGTTCCTCGAACAGCCAGATCCGGGCCAGCGACCAGTCGCGCTTCACAGAACGTTCAGAAATGTGAAGCAGAGCGGCGATTTGCAGCATGGAGAGTCCACCAAAATAGTGCAGCTCGACAACACGCGCCTGCCTGGCGTTGACTCCCGCCAGCCGGTCGAGAGCTTCATTCAGCGGAAGCAGCATTTCAGCATTCTGGGGAGATAATGCAAGACCTTCATCCAACTCAACCCGCTTTAGCCCGCCGCCCCGTATTTCGGCATTGTGGGAGCGCGCGTGGTCCACTAGTACACGCCGCATGACTTGCGCAGCCACCCCGATGAAATGTTCTCGATTCTTCCAGTCGATCTCTCCTCCGGCAAGCCTGAGATATGCCTCGTTGATGAGTGCAGTTGGCTGAAGAGTATGGTCTGGTCGCTCCCGCCGCATGTATGACCGTGCCAGGCGATGGAGCTCGCGGTAGACCAGGGGAAGCAGACTCTCCTCGGCCGCGGTATCACCCGCTCTGATGGCTCTTAGCAATACGGTGATTTGTCCTTCATCGTTCGCCATGGCGCGCTCTCCTTTGAGGCCGCTTAACCAGTCCTGGTCTGGTACGGCGTTTGCGATGAGCATGTTAGATCTGTCTGCAAGTGCGCAAACAGCCCGAGGGCGGCCCTGTTTTCCCTTTCACTGCGCATTAGAAGGTGGAATGACACGTGACGCCACTTATAGATAGCTTCGGGAACGCGGTCGTATTATAGTGCGGGATAGGTCTTTTGCGCCTTCTCCATGGCGCTTCGTTCGAAGGTCCCATAAGGGCATTTGCGCCTTTCATCCAGGCGCTCCGTTCAAAGGTCCAAGCAGTTCGGCCCAGGTTTCGTGACCTGCCCTTTCTCCCCCGCCGTCTGGCTTGCTGTCTTTGCCTCCCAATTCGTGGCGCGACAGTTCGCCTATTTTGCTACCGGATGGGAGAAATGCGCCAGCAAAGGCAATCCGTTGAGAAGCTGTTCGGCGACGCTCTAGATATGGAGCCGGGGGCCAGGCGTGTGTTTCTCGATGCCGCCTGCCAGGATGAGCCTGAATTGAAGCACCTGGTCGAGAGCTTATTGATGGAAGACGAGCGCGCCGGCAGCTTCCTCAAACGGCCTCTCCTTGATTGTTCTGTAAAAACTGACACCACGGCCGATGTCAGTAACACGGATGCATCGAGTAAGAAAGCAAGATTCCAGGCTGGCGATATGATCGCCGGACGATTCTTCGTCGTCCGATTCATCGCACGGGGCGGCATGGGTGAGGTCTACGAAGTAGAGGATCACCTGCTTCACCGCAGCCGGGTCGCCCTGAAGATGATCCTTCCGGAAATCGCTGCGGATGCCGAGGCCTCCCATCGATTCATACAAGAGGTTTTGCTGGCCCGGCAGATCCGTCATCCCAACCTATGTCAGATTCACGAAATCTTCCGTTGCGAGGAAAATCCACCGCCATTTCTGTTTCTGACAATGAAGCTGCTGGCCGGGCGATACTTTGGATTCGCGCCTTCGTAAGGATGTGCTGATTCCGCGCGACGAGGCCCTGGAGATTTTCCGTCAAATGATCGCGGGCATCGCCGCGATCCACGCGGCAGGGATCGTACATCGGGATATCAAGCCTACGAATGTCATGCTGGATCATTCCGGCGATCGCATTTGTATCTCCATCATGGATTTCGGACTCGCCCGTCGTTACGAATCAGAAACCACTATTCTCAAACCGCGCGTCCTTGCGGGAACGCCTGGCTACCTGGCGCCGGAACTGATGATGGGCCAACGTCCATCACCGGCAACGGACATCTTTGCGCTGGGCGTTTTGCTCCATCAAGTGATCACCGGTGAGCGTCCCATCGAGTCTGCAGACGGAATATCGCAAATGCCGGCGCCTTCACTGGCAAGTGCCCCTTTACCCGCCCCATACCTTCACGCCATCCAGGAGTTTCTTTCCGACAATCCGTTAGTTCGCTGTCGCGCGTTTGAGCAAATTCGGTCAATTCTTGATGAAAGTTCATCGCGCCTGCAACTGCGCCCATTCACCCGAACCTGGACGCGACGCCAAATGCTGTTGACCTCAGGTGCAGCCGTTTGCGTCCTTGCAGGTGGCGCCACATGGCAACGTGATCGGATTTCAGATATTTTTCATCCGCTTCCGATGAAGCGCTTCGTTGCTCTGGTGGGCTGGCCTCCTTCGCCCGATGCGAATATCAGGCCCCTGCTCGTTAATTTGATCGACTCGATTTCCAGCGAACTAGCTCGGGCAGAGGCCTATGATCACAATCTCTTTCTCATTCCTCACTTCTCTACGGACGTGAACACTCCGGGTCAACTGAACGAAGTACGGGAGTCTCTCGGCGCCAACCTTGTCCTCGCCGCCTCCGGTCTCCGCTCGCCGAAGGACGTCCTTGTCTCGCTGGAGGTTCTCGAACCCCCTGAGTCCCGTCCGCTGCGCACCAAGCATATCCGCGTCAATGAGGGAGAGAATCTGTCCCTTGGGCAAAAAGCAGTGCGCGCCGCGGCGGAGCTATTGGACATTCGGCACTATGAGCCGAGCGATAAGCGCCTCGCGGCAGGCACCAGCAATCCGGAAGCCTACGCGGCCTTCCAGGCAGCCGAGGCCCTGCGTAAGCAGCCTAATGACGCCGGTCTCGAGCCCGCCATCGAGAAGTACAAGCAAGCGGTTGATCTCGATCGTCACTACGCGCTCGCCACCGCGAAGTTGGCGATTGCCTATTGCCGCCTCGCTGATGTGAAGCATGACCCCGCAGCTATCGCTTTGGCACAAGCGAACGCAGAAACTGCGCTTGCCATGGACCCCAATCTGGTCCCAGCTCGCATGGCACTTGCAGGTGCTCTTGAGCAGACCGGGGACGATACATCAGCGCTGCGCGAGATGAAGAGAGCGCTGGCGGCGGACCCGGCCAACACGCAGACGCTCACATGGCTTGGCGACTCGTATGTTCGGCTGAACCGATGGCAGAATGCGGAAGAATCCTTCCGGCGCTCTTTGCAACTCAGACCGAACAACTGGATCGCGCACACCGAACTCGGCCTGTTGCTCTATAAACAGGGAAAGTATCTTCATGCACTCTCGGAGTTTCGTACAGCCGCCCTGGCCAGCCCGAAAGATGCATTGACGCAGAGCAATGTTGGTTTCATGTATCTCGTGCTGGGCCACATTCCGGAGGCGCTCGAGAAATTAAAGATAAGTCTCTCCCTGAAGCGAACAGCACTGGCTTCATGCATGATGTCCGCGGCGTTCAGGAGCACAGGCGACGCGCTCTCTGCTCTCCCGTTTGCGCGAGAAGCAACGGCTCTCGAGGCGGGCAACAGCAACGTCTGGCTTGAACTGGGTGACTGCGAGTCCATGATTCACAGACACGAAGATCAAGCCAGAAGAGCCTATGTTGAGGCAGCCCGGGTGCAACGCGAAGCTCTGGAAACCAATAATGCGGATGGCCCCGGATGGGTCCTTCTGGGATTGTGTGAGGCAAAGACAGGAGCGAGTGAGGATGCCCGTACACATCTTCGTGCGGGCGATTCGCTTCCCTCGGGCGACATAGACACTCAGATGTGTAAAGCGCGCCTCTTTGAGACTTTAGGTGAACGCGACGCGGCGCTAACCACCTTGGCGTCGTGTCTCCGGCGGGGCGCGACGACCGTCCAGGTCGATCTCATGCCGGAGATGAAGGAATTGCAAGCCGATCCACGGTATCGCGAGATATTGCGGACGCTGCCGGTCCCCCGAACGACATGAACAACCGTTGCACGTTACTCAGGAGGACTTCTTCGTGAAACTAAACCGCTTACTCATCGCGTGCTATAGCTCACTTATCCTTATAGGCTTCGCTGGCTGTCGCCACAAAGGCTTCCAACACAAAGTCGTCGAAATCGAGATCGATCCAAATCTCGGACCAATCAGCCCGGCTCCCCCGCCCGGCAAGACTGTAGAGTGGGTCGCGGCAGACGGCGCAAGCTTCGCGGTCTCCTGGCAACCGGGTCTGTGCGAAAAGAACACTCCGAATCCGATTCCTGCCACTGACGGAAAGGCTAAGTGCACGATCGCTTCACAAACCTTCACCAAGCAACAGCCGTTTTTCGACTACACCTATTGCATCAAGGCTAAGACGCCGGACGGCACACCACCCGAGTGCGCGAAGTTCCTGATGAGGGTCGGGCCCGGCGGCTGCCCACACTGCTAGCTGCGATAGGTTTGGTTATTTCTGCGACCGGCCAAGCACGGCGCTGAATTGGCAACAAGGCGGTGCGCTTTCGGGACCAAGGTGGATTCAGGCTGAGAGGAATCACCTGAATCTCAAGGCGAGACGCTACATCGGATAGAGGTGCCGCTGACCAGAGCCCAACGCCAGAAGAGGCGATACCTGAATCCTGTGCCGACGAAGATCGGCGGCTTCTCCACGATATTCAAAGCGGCCCCGCGCCTCTTTGTGGACAAACCAGCGCGCTCCCCGAAACGTCCACCTGGCCCATTTCATACCGATCCGCGCGTCTATGGGGCAAGCCCGGGATCCGGCTTGCGCATCACCTGGTTTGGGCACGCTTCCTCGCTGATCGAAATCGATGGCGTCACGCTTCTGATCGATCCGATATGGGATGAGCGTGCCGCGCCAACGCAGTGGGCCGGTCCAAGGCGGTTTTTCCCGCCGCCTCTTGCGCTCGAAGAATTGCCACCCGTGGATGCCATTCTCATCTCGCACGATCACTACGATCACCTTGGAGCGGGGACAATTCAACGTCTTGCACGCATGGAGAACCTGCAGCACACGCGCTGGATCACCACTCTGGGCGTGGGCACGATCCTTTCGCGCCTTGGCGTGGATCCGGCTCGCACGACAGAACTCGACTGGACCGAGCAAATACAGGCAGGTTCGCTGACTCTTACGGCGCTGCCCGCCCGTCACTTCTCCGGCCGCGGTCTCTTTAATCGCTTCGAGACGCTGTGGGCCTCTTTTGCACTAATCGGGCCGAAGCACCGCGTCTACTATGGCGCGGACTCGGGGGAATGGTACGGCTTCAGCGAGATTGGCGAGAGATTTGGGCCGTTCGATCTGACCATGCTCGAAATCGGCGCCTCTGACCCGCTATGGCGTGACATTCACATGGGGCCGGAAGGCGCCGTTCGCAGCTTCCGGGCCTTGGGCGGTCATGGTCTTCTCATGCCGATTCACTGGGGACTCTTCGACCTGGCTCTGCATCCCTGGCAGCAGCCAATCGAGACGATCACCGCGGTCGAAGATTTGAGGCTGTGGTCTCCCACGCCGGGGATGCCGACGGAGGTTGTCTGTGGCGAGGAAGTCCGCTCCGATTGGTGGTGCGGTTTGTAGCAAAGTCAGCCAAGCCGCTAAGAACTGATCGGCTACAAGCGGTCAGACTGAAAAGGCGGCAAGAGCCGTAAAATAGCGCCCCTGGGGTGACGCAGATCACCGTTAAAGCAGTTGAGATGAAAACAGCAAGACCCGCCTCGTCGAGTGAAGCGGGTCTTTGTCTTATAGGGCTGACTTACCGACTTGCTGTTTACGCCGTCGAATCCTCGGCAGACTGCTTGGTGGTGGCAACGGTCCAGTTGGGGTCGCCTACCTTGAAGCGGGCGAAGCGGCGGACGGTGATGTTCTCGCCGAGCTTACCGACCTTCTGCGCGATGAGCTGCGTGATGGTCATGGACTGCTCCTTGATGAAGGGCTGATCGAGCAGGCAGACCTCCTCGTAGAACTTGCTCATCTTGCCTTCGACGATCTTCTCGACGACGGGCGCGGGCTTGCCGGTGGCGGCCGCCTGTGCGCGATAGATCTCCTTCTCGCGATCCATATCTTCGGCGGTGACGTCCTCCTTGCGGACGTAGCGCGGATCGGAAGCAGCGATGTGCATCGCGATGTCCTTCAGCAGATCCTGGAAGTCCTCGGTGCGAGCAACGAAATCGCTCTCGCAATTGAGCTCGACCAG
This sequence comes from uncultured Acidobacteriaceae bacterium, assembly GCA_963790555.1. GTDB lineage: Bacteria > Acidobacteriota > Terriglobia > Terriglobales > Acidobacteriaceae > KBS-83. Next base: position 203,029 of record CAWBPB010000009.1, read on the forward strand.
CACGCCGATCTTGCCGCCGGCATGGATATAGGTGCCCACAGCGCCCTCGTTGGTGGAACGCGAGGCCTTCTTCTGCGCGGAGGCGATGCCGCGCTTGCGCAGGACAATGAACGCCTGCTCCATGTCACCCTTGGACTCCTGAAGCGCCTTCAGGCAGTCGCCCATGGGCGCGCCGGACTTCTCGCGGAGCTCTTTTACCAGCTTTGCATCGATCTTCTCGGTTACGGCAGACATCTTCTGAACCATCCTTCTATCTGTTGCTTGAAAATTCGTTGCGGCCAGACAGCGAAGCGTGGCGGTGAGGTTGTCACGGCCACGCTTCGGAACTCAGGACCGTTTCTGATCTTTAGTGGCGCGCTTCGGCAACTGCGTCCGGCTCGGCCGCGGTTACTGCGGCGGGAGCCTTGCGGATGCCTCCACCCAGGGCCGCTTCCATATCGACCTCTTCGGGTTCGGAGTCGGCAGCGGTCGTATCGGCGCCGGCTTCGAGGGTCTCCGGAACAGCAACGGATTCGGTTTCCTCGCCGACGTGGACCTCGGCGACCGGCAGCGCGGTGACACCAGCGGTCGCATCGGCGAACGCCTTGTCGGTGGACATCTGGACGCCTTCGACGACGGAGTCAGAAATCTTCGACGTGAAGAGCCGGATGGCACGCAGGGCATCATCGTTGCCGGGGATCACGTAGTCGACCACGGTGGGGTCGCAGTTGGTGTCGACAACAGCGACGACCGGGATGCCGAGCTTGCGGGCTTCCTTGACGGCGATGGCTTCGTTGTTCGAATCGACGACGAAGATCGCGTCCGGCAGGCGCTTCATGGCCTTGATGCCGGCCAGGTTGGCCTGCAGGTGCTTGCGCTCGCGCTCAAGCTTGATGACTTCCTTCTTGGTGAGGAGGTCATAGCGGCCGTCGGTGGCCATATCGTCCAGTTCCTGAAGGCGGCGGACCGACTTCTGCACGGTGACCCAGTTCGTGAGCAACCCACCCAGCCAGCGCTGGTTGATGTAGAACATGCCGCAGCGGTTCGCTTCTTCCGCGATCGCGTCCTGGGCCTGTCGCTTGGTGCCGACGAAGAGGATGACCTTGCCCGTGGATGTGAGGTCCGTGACGAACTTGGAGGCCTCCTTGAACATCTTCAGGGTCTTCTGCAGGTCGATGATGTAAATGCCGTTGCGCTCGCCAAAGATGTACTCCTTCATCTTAGGGTTCCAGCGCTTGGTCTGATGCCCGAAGTGGACTCCCGCTTCGAGCAGCTCCTTCATGGTGATAGTGGCCAAACGACCTCCTTGTGATGTGCATCCCGCCGGCGGTTGAGCCCCGGCGCGGATTGATCCCGCAGATCGCCGCGTTGAGCGAGGTGCGGGGAATGACTTGCTACGACACTCGTGCGGCCCGGCTGCCATGACGGCAACCGGGCCAAAGCTCTAAGCCGTTCAGCAAAGGATTAGCGCTTGCTGAACTGGAACCGCTTACGGGCGCCCTTCTGCCCGTACTTCTTGCGCTCCTTGATGCGCGCATCGCGGGAGAGCAGTCCTTCGCCCTTCAGCGTCTTGCGCAGCTCGGCGTTGAATTCGAGGAGAGCGCGCGAGATACCCATCTTCACCGCATCGGCCTGGGCCGAGACGCCGCCGCCGGAAACGTTGGCGAGCACGTCGAAATTGGACGTCATCTCGACCAGAACCAGCGGCCGCTTCGCAGAAACCCGCTGCTGCTCGGTGACGAAGTACTCCTCAAAGCCCTTATGGTTGACGGTGAACTTGCCATCGCCGGGGCGCAGGAAGACACGAGCCACGCTCGCCTTCCGCCGTCCCGTTCCGTAGTACTGAACTAAATCTGCCATTCGTCTCCCGATCTCTTTCTGAAACTTTGCCTATGCCTGACGCACGGCGTCTGCAACTTCGAGCGCCACCGGCTGCTGCGCCTGATGGGGGTGGTCGGTGCCGCGATAGACCTTCAGCTTGGTGGCCATCTGGCGGCCCAGCTTGGTCTTGGGAAGCATGCCCTTCACGGCCTCTTCCACAATCTTTTCTGGACGGCGGGCAAGCAGCCGGGTGAAGGACTCTTCGCGCAGTCCACCGGGGAACCCGGTGTAGCGGCGGTAAACCTTCTGCTGACTCTTCAGGCCGGTCAGCCGCACCTTGTCCGCATTGATGACGATGACGTGGTCGCCCATGTCCATGAAGGGCGTGTACTTGGTGCTGCGCTTGCCGCTCAGCACGCTGGCCGCTTCCGTGGCCAGACGGCCCAGCGTCTTGCCGCTGGCGTCCACCACGAACCACTTGCGGGCGATATCATGCGAGCTCGGCATGTAAGTCGACATCTTTCTGTACCCTCTTCCACTCAATCTCGTACGTACGGCAGCCGCGAGCGGGCGGCAGCCAAAAAGCCAATCAAACTCAACTCGGCCCAGCAGCCATGTGCGCAAATACGCGCAAAATGACCAGTATTCTTAAATCCGGAGCCGGTATAACACCGGCAAACTGGATCGTGTTGAGTGCGCAGGGAGACCGCCGATCCCCTCACCACTGGCCTGCGGAACGCCCGGCACGGCAGCATATTCAAACTGCCGGCAGACGCGCAGACGCAGGACTGCGCAAGGCTTTCAGGATAGCTTAGTCAGCCGGGGGAGTCAATGAATCCCTGCCAGACATCTGCGGGGACGTTGGCGCCCAGTAATTCCGCTATCTGTGCTCTTGTTCAGTTGCCGAGCAACACAATTCCCTCTCCCAGCAGATGAACGCCGCCCTTCCGTTCATCCCCATCGCAGGCTTCACACTCGCGAAGGAGGGCTTGCGAGGTCACATCTCTTGTCCGTATGCAGATGACGTGGAAGAGAGACGAAAACTCCCGTAGCCGTTTGATGATCGCCTGTTGTTCTTCCTGGGAAATCGTATGGTCCAGGACGATTGTCCTGAAGCCCTTGAAGCGCGCCATCGATGCCATGACACCCAGATCCTGCACTCGCAGCGTCCTGAAACCCGCGCGTCTGAGAAACGAAGTGCGCGTGGAGAGGAGCAGGGTGTCTCTGGATGCGAGAAGTACGGGAAGCATGCGTGGCTCCAGTCCTTCGCTTGTGAGTGGATCGATAGGTGGTAACTGCGCGGCGATCGACAGGGCCGGGGAACTCAGAGCGGCATCGCGGTTCCAAGTCCCCGAATCAGGCCGCCACACTATCCGACTTGTACGTTCTCTGCCTGGAGACCCTTGGGACCCTTCTTGACGTCGAACTGAACCGACTGGCCTTCCTGCAGGCTGCGAAAACCGGTGCTCTTGATGTCGTTGTGGTGAACGAAAACGTCACCTGCGCCGTTGGCGCGGCTGATAAAGCCGAATCCCTTGGCGTCGTTAAACCATTTCACTGTTCCCTGTTCCATAAACGTGTTCCTTAGTACGTGATGTACCGTTGAATGCAATTTGGCGAGGTTGCGAGCAGGAACAAGCCAGAACAGGCAAAAAGACCAGATCGAATCCGACGACCATATTCAGGCTAGCACCTTTCGAATGGGCGTGCCGGCGGGCGAAAAGCAAGATGTTTATCGGAGCATTTCCGCTCGTTTTGAGCGATTCGAGGCAAAAACAGGCGGGGAAGCCGCCGCTGCGCCCTCGTCTCAGTGGGCGGGATATCGCTCTTATCGATCCGCATTTCGATCGCCCACTTTACGGAAAATGAGCGACCGAAGGAAGCGAATGAAACAAAGCGCACCCAGGCCACGCGCCCGGACGGCGAGTCCCGGCAGTTACTACCAGACCCGGCAGATGTTCTCCGGATACATCGGCGAACCCTTCTTGCAATGGAAGGCCTTGCCGAACTCCTCGAAGTTTTCGACTACGCCGTTGACGCGGAACTTGCCCGGCGAGTGCGGATCCACTTTCACCATCATCCGCGAATATTCCGGACGCCGGCTCTCGCACCAGATCTGCCCATACTGGATAAAGAACTGCTGTGCCGGCGTGAATCCGTCTTTCTTCGGCCCATCCGCAGCATTCTTTCCTTCCTCCGCAAGAGTGTTCTGGAGTGCGAGGAACGCAATACGGATGCCGCCGTTATCGGCTGTGTTCTCGCCCAGCGTCAGCTTGCCGTTTACGTTCGCGCCCGGCTCTGGAGCGAAATTGTTGTACTCCTTCACTTCGCAGTCCGTCCGCTCGGTAAAGGCCTTGCGGTCCGCCGGCGTCTGCCACTCGCGCAGGTTGCCCTTGCCGTCGTACTTCGAACCCTGGTCGTCGAAGCCATGCGTCATCTCGTGGCCGATCACCATGCCAATACCGCCGAAGTTCTCCGCCGAGTCCGCCGACAGCGAATAGAACGGCGGCTGTAGGATGCCTGCTGGGAAATTGATGTCATTCATGCTCGGCTGGTAGTAGGCATTTACTGTCGGTGGCGTCATGCCCCATTCCGTCTCGTCCACCGGCTTGCCGAGCTTGTTCAGATTGCGCTGGAGTTCGAACTCATCGCCCCGGTTTACGTTGCCGAGAAGGTCGTACGTCTTTCACGATGAACTTCGAATAGTCGCGCCACTTGTCGGGGTAGCCGATCTTGTTGCGATAGAGTGCCAGCTTCTCGAGCGCGGCCTTCTTTGTATCCTCGCCCATCCACGGCAATTGCTGGATGTCTTCTGCCAGCGACTTGTCCAGCGCGGCGACCAGCTTCGTCATGTTCTCCTTGGCTGCGGGCGGAAAGTTCTTTTTCACCCAATCCTGCCCCACTGCTTCGCCCAGCGCCTGGTCGGTCAGCTTGGTGCAGCGCTTCCAGCGCGGCTGCAACTCTTTCGCGCCCTGCAGCGTTGCGTTGTAGAAGTTGTAATTCTCTTGCACGAATGCGTCGCTCAGCCAAGGCGCAGCATCATGGATCGCATGCCACCGCAGATAGCTCTTCCACGCATCCAGGCTCTGCCCGTCGATGGTCTTGTTCAGCGCCTCGAAAAAGCCGGGCTGTCCAACATTCAGCGTGTCGAATGGTCCGATACCGATCTTGCCGAAGTACGTGGTCCAATCAAACGAGGGCGTGATCTGTTCCAACTCCGCCAGCGTCTTGATGTGGTATCGATTCGCCGGCTCGCGTAGATCAGTGCGGCTCAACGAGCCTTCGGCCAGCGCCGTTTCGATCGCCATCACGTTCTTCGCTTCTGCAGGGGCCTGCTCCGGCGTGTCGCCCGCGAGCGTAAACATCTTTGTCATGTGCTCGACGTATTGATCGCGGATCTTGGCCTCGCGCTCCGACTTCTCAATGTAGTACGAGCGGTCCGGCAAACCCAGTCCGCCTTGGCGCAGGCCGGCGATCTGTTTGGAGCTGTCTTTCTCGTCCTGCTCTACCTGAAAGCCGAACATGGCGTCAGTGCCGTCCTGGCGTTCGAGCTCGGTCAGCGCCGTGGCCAGTTGCTTTTTGTCGTTCAGGGCTGCAATGCGATCCAGCGACGGTTTCAGCGGCGCGGCGCCTTTCTGGTTGGCCTCGTCCACGTTCATGCACGAAGCGTAGAAGTCGCCGTATTTCGCCTCCAGCGGCGTGCGGCTCGCACTCGGCTTGGCTGCGGCTTCGAGATCTTTATAGAGCAGCCACTGGTTGCGCTCGGCCAGCATGCCGAAGTTGCCCCACCGCGCCTGGTCCGGAGGGATGGGATTATGCTTCGCCCAGTTGCCGCAGGCGTACTGATAAAAATCCGCGCACGGATCGGCAGCAGGATCCATCGCGCTCAGGTCGAGCATCTTCTGCGCCTTCGGCTCCGGTGGTGTGGCGCTCGAGCCGGTGTCGGCCAGCGCATCCAGGCCGGGCAGTGTCTGAGAGGTGAAATTGCTCTGGAAATTGCTTTGGGCCCAGGCAAATCCTGTGCCCAACAGGATAATAGCGGCAACGCGGAATGACTGCATGGCGCTCCTTGAGAGTGGAAGTGAAGCGGGGAAGCGCAGGCTGCAACCTGGCTCACACCGGCGTCGTCCAGCCACGCTGGCGAACGCTCTCCTAGACCCGTTTCGTTCGACTCACGAAACTATCACAACTCGCGGCAAACGGGATTGCCTGCTGCGTATTCGGGAGAAGCCCTCAAGAGATAGCTGCAAAACAGGAAAACCGCCGCTGATCGAACGGGCCGATCCCTGCCAAGTCGATTTTGAAGGAAGGATGGTGCAAGCCGCTCGTTGGAGCACGCGAAGGCGCAGGCATCAGTGACGCACTGCAGGGTCCTTCGTTCCGCTCAGGATGTAGCTAACTTTCAGAGCGCGTAGCGATCCAGCGATTCTTTCAGCTTTCGTAACTGCTCCGGGATCACAAGCTCCGACTGCGTGATGCGCGAGTCCACAGTAATGGCTAGCGTAAGGATCTTGCGGTTGCGCAGGACCGTCATCGCGACCGGATGCCCCGCGTTGCTGCGGAGGGTCTGGAGCCAATCAGCTGTGGTTTCGAGCGGCATGCCGTTTGCGGTCAGGATGACATCGCCCGCGTCCAGGCCGGCATTTGCGGCGGGGCTCTTGTCCTCCACGCTGCGGACCAGCAGGCCGTTGCCGGCGCGGACGCCAAAGAACTTCGCGAGCTGCGGGGTCAGCGGCTCGACCTGGGCGCCCACGTAAGCCTGTGCATCTGGAGCGTCACCATCTGGGGTGGGGCTGTCACCGGCAAAAGTGCGCTGCCCGGCAAAGCCATTCACAATAGGCGCGGGTTCAGGAATCGGGACGTGAAAGTGATGCGCCCATGCATGTTGGACCAGCGCGGTGCGGTCGGCGAGCTGGAGATGCAGCCGCTCCACCCTGGCGTTGTGCACCACCTGCAGGTCCACGAACTTGCCGACGGGCATATCGCGGAGCAGGCGGCCCAGCGTGGCGGCGTCGCTGACGACCTGCCCATTGATGGCCTGGATGATGTCGCCGGTATGGACACCCGCCTTCGCGGCCGGGGCATCGTGGTCGAGTGAGACAACCTCCGCGCCGAGCGAACTGGCGAGCTTCTGCTTCTCTGCGCGTGCAGGGTCGACATCGTGCACGGTGACGCCGAGATAGCCCTGCGACGCAGCGGCGAGGACCAGGCGGGCATTGCCGTCCAGGACGGCCTGGGGAAGCTGTGCAGGGACAGGAGATGGCGCAACGGCGGTCTGGATGGCGCCTGACGCGGGAAGCGCCAGGGCGGCGAGACCCAGAACTGCCGAAACCCGGAGTGCATTGCTCAAGGTGGTAGTCGACAGGAAATGTGATTGGGAACGCATGTGCAGCAAAGCTCCTGATAGAAGCGATGAAAAGAGCGGATGCTGGCAACGACGGAAATCCACTCTACGGCCACTCATTCAGACGGACGGGGCGCGCGAAAGTCACACCCCGCGGCAGAACCTTAACCGATTAGAGGTATCTCTGACTATTGGACTTGCGGCATCTGCTGGAGCATGGTGCGGGAGACGGTGCGCAGCAGCGGGTTGCCGTCGTGAGTAGCGACGTTCTGGAGGACCTGCTGGACGCTGGAATCGGCCGCGACCGGCGCCAAAATGCGGATAGCTTCGGCGCGGATCTGGGGATCGCTGTCGTCGAGAACAGCTTCGAGAACGGCGTCCCGGACGTGCATATCCTCCGCCAGGTAGGGAGCCAGACCGCTTAGCGCCTGCTGCCGCACGTTGGAATGCGGATCGTAGCGTAGGGCAACCATGAGAGCGGTGCGCAGGCTATCGTCGGCGGCGCAGTCTATGGTGCCGCCGGGACCGCTGCAGGTGTGGGTGAGGACGCCAAGGGCCGCATTCTGCACCGAAGTGTTGAGCGGGGCGCGGGTACCAAGCAGCAGCAGCGAGCGGATAACCGGCTCGTCGGGAGGACCGATGGCCACACCGGGCATGAGGCGGCTGTATTCAACCCGGATCAGACCGCTCGCCGGGTCCTGGGAGACGCCTGTAATGGCGGCGATAGGCTGCTTGCCGGGGTCCACTAAACTCGTCGTGTCCACTGGGACCGGGTTGGCTATCCGGAAGCCAGCGTAGCCGAGCCCGGCGCCGGCAACTAACATGGCGGCAGCCGCCAGCGGAGCGGTGCGCAGTAGGCGGAAGTCGGTTCCGAGCGAGCGGCGAAAGTGGGCAAGCCACGTGTCACGCGGAGCCTGCTCAAGGGCCTCGTCGATCTTGAGCCGGGTCTGTGCGATCAGGTTGGGCGAGGGCTCGCGCACGGGCAGGATGGCCATTGCGCTGGAGAGCGCGCGGGTCACCTCGAGCTCGTCGCGGCACTCGGAGCAGCCGGCTAGATGCTGCTCCAGGCGATGGCACTCCTCGTCACCCAGCTCGCCGTAGAGCAGCAACGTGATCTGCTCGCGAGCGGCTTCGCAGCTCAGGTGTCCATCGTGTCCAGGCCAGTTCATCGGGTCACCGGATACTCAAAATTTACCGAACTACGGCTAGGCTGGCGCGCAGCTTCTTGGTGGCGCGGAAGAGGGTGTTCTTGGCGGTCTCTTCCGTAGTGTGGAGCATTTCGCCGATCGTGCGCAGGCGCAGCCCCTGGTAGTGCTTCAGCTCGAAGACCATGCGTTCGCGTGGCGTGAGCTTCTCAAGAGCCGTGGCGATCTTTGCGCCCAGCTCCTTGCGCTCCAGCTCGCGGCCAGGATTGGCAGAGGCCCGCTCGTCGGAGACCATGCCGAGCAAATCGAGCTCCTCGCCGGAGGCATCGGTGATGGTCGCCGGATCTTCGCGGCGCGTCTTGCGGCGGCGCATCAGGTCCAGGCACAGGTTGGTGACGATGCGGTAAATCCAGGTATAGAAGGAGCACTCGAAACGGAAGTTGCCGATATATCGATAGGCCTTCAGGAAAGCTTCCTGGGCGATATCCTGCGCGTCGGTTTCCGAGCCAAGGAGGTGCAGGGCAAGGCGCAGTACAGCCTGGTCATACTGGCGAACCAGGGTGTCAAAGGCCTGCCGGGAACCTTTCTGGGACTGGCGGATCAGCTCGGTTTCCGAGGCACGGTCCTCCGGGCTCAGGGAGCCATTCCGAGTCTGGAGAGCGCGGCGGCCGGGCCAGGTTTGGCTGGTGCGGTTAGCCGGAAGAGTCGTGCCGAGCGGTCCTGACTGGATCCCGGGTTGGATACGGAGTGCTTCGGTTCCCATCGTGCGTACACCTCTTACAAAGATACGTCCTTAACAAAATAGACGTTCCCTCGGGAAAGATGACGCAGAAATATGGGTTTGGGTAGCAGGAAATGACGAAGCTATGACAATTGGGATGAAATTGGCCACGTCTACCAGGCCACCCAGACTCCGGGGTTTATGCTGGGCGTCGCCAGAAAGCACACCTTCCGGCGCACATTCCAAAACCGGGGCTGTCGAATGACTCGTTCTCACATGCTATTTAGTTCTGCATTAGCTCTGCTGGCCGCCTCGTTGCCCGCTTTCGCCCAGAGCAACCTTTCCGTGCACTGGGAGGAGCTGACCGGTCCGGATTTTATTGCCGCAATTCACAAATCGCAGGGCGTATGCGTGCTGCCGTTCGGAATTATCGAGAAGCACGGGCCGCATCTGCCGCTGGGCACGGACCTGATCAATGTCCGATACGTGACCGAGAAGGCGGCGCAGCAGGAGTATGCGGTGGTGTTTCCGCCCTACTATTTCGGCCAGATCGCCGAAGCGCGGCAGCAGCCGGGGACTGTCTCATACAGCGGACACATGCAACTCGACCTGTTGCAGGAGACAACCGACGAGATGGCGCGTAATGGCTGCAAGAAGGTCGTGATCGTGAACGGGCACGGGGGCAATCTGAGCCTACTGCCATACTTTGCCCAACTGCAGATGCAGACTCCGCATGATTACGTCGTGTATGTCTACTGGTGGCCGGGCAAGAAGGATGCCGATCGGCCCTACAAAGGCGGTACGGTGGACATGCATGCGGGCGAGAGTGAGACCGCGCACACCCTGGTGACCGCGCCGGGGCTTGTCCACATGGATCGGGCGCAGTCGGAGTCCGGTGCGGACCAGGCTCGCGTGCATCTGCCGGAGGGGCTCTACACCGGTATCTGGTGGTACGCCAGGTTCCCGAATCACTACTCGGGCGATGGCTCGCTGGCGACTAAGGAGCTGGGTGAGTACGACATCAAGGCCGAGACGGCGGCAGTCGCAGAGGCGATCCGTGCAGCGAAGGCCGACAGCGAGTCTATGAAGCTGCAACAGCAGTTCTATGAGGACGCGAAACATCCGCTCGATACCAAACAATAGCCGCGCGTTGCACAGGCGCCGGGTCTTCTACACTCGTCGGTGATGACACAGTCGAGCACTACGGATTTCATTACTGCCTATTGCGACGGCGGATCGAGGGGCAACCCCGGGCCGGCCGGCTATGGAGTTTCGATTGAGGATGCTGCGGGGCGGCCGATTGCCGATCTGAGCGAGTTCCTGGGCGTCAAGACGAACAACTTCGCCGAATATTCGGGACTGCTGGCGGCGCTCGAGTATGCCCTCATGCATAGCCACCCGCGGCTGCGCGTCGTGGCCGACTCTGAGCTGATGGTCAAGCAGATGAAGGGGCAGTACCAGGTAAAGAGCCCGGATCTCCGCCCTCTGTGGGAAGAAGCGAAGCGGCGCGTGGCGGGGCTGGAGCGGTTCGAGATCCAGCACGTGCTGCGGGGCAAAAACCGGCGCGCTGATGCGCTGGCGAACCAGGCGATGGATCGGGGGACCGGGAAGCTGGTCCGCGAAGCGGGCCGTGAGGGCAGCGGTTCGCCGATATCCTCTACTTCCTCGACTAAGACACGGCCGCACCTTGTGACCTCAGCCGTAAGGCCATCCAAGCCATCCGAGGCCAAGCCTGCCGAGAAGCCGCGTGTACTGAAGGGCTTTGTGAAAAACGGCGTCGTGCATCTGCTCGAAGGCGAATTGCCGGAGAACTGCTTCGTGCGAGTGACTCCGGAATAGCCAAAATCAGGGAACCGGCAATGCGCCGCGAGCGTAGGAAGGACATCATGCGCTCCATGCTGTTTGCTGCGGTATCCGCGATTCTTGCCGGCTGCGCATTTGCCGTTGAACCGGCCACACCTAGCGCACCGACCGCCGATCAGATTATGGCGAAGGTCGCCGCCAACCAGGATCGCACCGAGGCGGCGCGCACTCGTTACATCTACCTGCAGCACATTCGCGCCGTATCACGAAAGACGAATGGCAGGGTGATGTGCGAGGAGATCACCGACAGCCGAGTAAGCCCGCGGGCGAAGGGCTCTCATCAGGATTTGCTGAAGCTGGATGGGCGCGCCTGGCAGAAGAATCATTACATTCACTACGCGACATTGCAGGATCAGGAGACGGCTGAGCACAAAGACAAACAGGCGAAGACGGAACAGGAAGATCTGGATGGTATCGACGTCGACCTGGTCGAAAATCTCCGAAAAAATCTCACCAACGATGGTTCTGCAGACACAGAAGAAGAAAGCGCGCGAGGCAAGACTGGTGTCCATGTTGATGTTGCCGACGGGGGGCAGTCGAAGGACGGGCTGGCGAAGGGACTCTTTCCGCTCACGAGCAAGCGACAGCAGGATTATCTTTTTCAGCTCCAGGGCCGGCAGCAGATGAATGGTCGTGATGTATTCCACGTGAGCTTCCGTCCGAAGGACAAGAGCGATTTTGGCTGGAAGGGCGAGGCCTTCATCGATACCGCGGAATTTCAGCCGGTGGTGGTGTACACCGAGATGTCGCGCAAGATTCCATTGGCGGTAAGGACGCTGCTGGGCACCAACCTGCCGGGCCTGGGATTTTCCGTGACCTACGATCGCCAGCCCGACGGTGTGTGGTTCCCGGTAAGCTTCGGCACGGAGTTCCGCATGCGGGTGCTGTTCTTCATCGCGCGCGACATCTCGATGTCACTCACGAACACGCACTTCGAGAAAACGCACGCGGACGTGCGGATACTGGATGGCGTGAAGGTAGTGCAGAACAACAACGCTGCGACTCCTGCCTCTACGACGACTAGACAGTCCTCAGAATCGATGGGACGCTATTCTCCCAGCAATAACTGCCAGTAGCCTACATCGATCCAGCGGCCAAGCTTCCAGCCGACCTGCTCGAAGTGCGCGACCTTCCGAAAGCCGAGACGCTCATGGAGCGCGATGCTGGCCGGGTTAGGCAGCGCAATGCCGCCAATGGCGGTGTGAAAACCTACGTTGGCGGAGATCTGCGAGTAGTGCCTGGTAGAGTTGCGAACCGGTGCCGCGGCCGGTCGAGGCTTCGGGGCAAGATAGACCGTTACCTCTGCGGAGTGGCGATAGGCGCAGCGGCCTTTCCACTTGCTGGCGTAGGCATAGCCGCGAATGGATCCTTCGTGATCCCAGGCGAGCCAGGGCAATGACCGGGAGCGTTTCGCGGATGCGGCTCTCCATCTCGACTGGCGGAACCGCGGCTTCCTCAAAGGTGATCGCGGTTTCGAGGACGTAGTGGTTGTAAATGGCGCAGATAGCCGCGGCATCGGCTGGCGTGGCAGAGCGAATCATCCGGTGCGACTAACCCTTCGCCAGCTCGGCTTTCACGATCTCGCTCACCTGACGGCCGTCGGCGCGAAGGCCGGTGGCTGCGATCTTTGCCTGCACGTCCTTGATGACGAGCCCCATCTCTTTCGGCGTGGGGCGTTTGCCGGCGGAACTCATTTCTGCGATCGTCGCTTCGACCAATGAGCGGACCTTTGCCTCGTCCGCCTGCTGCGGCATGTAGCCTTCGATGACCTTGATCTCGGCGGCTTCTTTGTCAGCAAGCTCGGGACGATTGCCCTTGGTGAATGCCTCGATGGAGTCGCGGCGCTGCTTGATAAGCGTGGTGAGCGTCTGCAGGACTTCCGCATCGGTGAGCGGCGAGCGCTTCTCGATCTCTTTGTTCTTGATCGCGGACTTCACCATGCGCAGCACATCGAGGCGCGCCTGTGCCCGCTCTTTCATGGCTGCGACGGTGTCCTGCTCGATGCGTTGTTGAAGGGTCATGCGCTTCTCTCCTGGCTCGCCGAAAACAAGGCCAACCAACCAGTATAAAGACTGGCGCGCTCGATAGAATAGAAGACAAGGAACCCGCACACATATGATTCGCAAGACGCGCCTCTTTACGCCCGGTCCTACGCCTTTGCTTCCTGCCGCGCAGTTTGCCATGGCTGCGTGTGATCTGCACCATCGCACGCCGGAGTTTCGTGCCCTGTATCAGCGCGTGCTGGAGCAGCTTCGCACTTTCATCGGCACGAAGAACGATGTGATCCTGATGGCCTGTTCCGGCAGCGGCCTCATGGAGGCAGCGGTCGCGAACATCACCTCGCCGGGTGATCGCGTGCTGGTGCTATCGGCAGGCAAGTTCGGCGAGCGCTGGACGGGCATTGCGAAGGCCTACAACTGCGACGTGGATGTGGTGAGCGCGCCCTATGGGCAGACCTTCTCGCTGGACGCCGTGAAGGCGGCGCTGAAGGTGGAAACGCGCGCCGTCTACATGCAGGCAAATGAATCCTCGACCGGCACGCGGCACGATGTGGAAGGCGTGGCGAAACTGCTGCGCGATGCGAAAAGCGATGCGGTGCTGGTCGTGGATGCGATCACCGGTCTGGGCACGACGCACTTCGATGCGGACGCGTGGGGCGTGGACATCATGATCGGCGGCTCGCAGAAGGCGGTGATGATTCCGCCCGGCCTGGCGTACTGCTCGGTGAGCGAGAAGGCGTGGGATCTGATGGGAAACGCGCTGAACCCGCGCTACTACTTCGACCTGCGCAAGGAGCGTAAGAACGCGGCGAAGGGCGAGTCATCCTATACGCCGGCGACCTCGCTAATCGCAGGGCTGAGCACGGCGCTGGACTACATCGCCTCGCAGGCGAATGGCGATCTCGCAGCCGGACGGAAGAAGCTCGTGGACAATGCGGAGACATGCGCCGCGATGACGCGCGCTGCGGTGCAGGCGCTGGGGTTGAAGCTGTTCTCCACGTCTCCTGGAGCCGCGGTTACGGCAGTGTTGCCGCCGGCGGGTCTTGATTCGGGCGTCGTGGTGAAGGAGCTGAAGTCGCGCTTCGGAGCGATCATCACCAACGGCCAGGGCGAAATGAAGGGCCAGCTCTTCCGCATCGCGCACATCGGCTACTTCGACTATCTGGACACGATTGCCATCCTCGGCGCGCTGGAGCAGGTGGCAGCGACATCGCTGAAGCTGCCGGGCTTCCAGTTCGGGAAGGCGCTGATTGCGGCTCAGGAGGTCTTTGCCGAGCGCACGGCGCCCGCAGCCTGAGCTTGCGGCGGCGAGATAACGAGATGATCGCACGCCACTGGCGAGGCTGGACCGCGCTCGGAGAATGCGGATGCGTACCAGAAACTGCTGAGCGGCACGGTCCTGCCTGGATTGAAGAAGATCTCCGGCTATCGCGGCGGATATGTGTTGCGCCGCGATGTTCGGAGGAGGTTGAGTTCGTTGTCGTGAATCTTTTCGACTCCATCGAGGCGGTGCAGCAGTTTGCCGGACCTGACTATGCTGTCGCTCAATTCGAGCCGGAGGCCAAGAGGCTTCTGGCTCGGGTAGAACCGCTCGCCGCTCACTACGAAGTCTGCGTCAACACCGTTTCGGCTTGAGAAGCAGCTAGGCGCACTGGACGCGCTTTCGCTGATCTGCCGTAGTTCATCACCGCGTTGTGATTGATAGAGGAGCCAATTTTGAAGATCGTTCTCGCAGAAAAAGTCTCACCCGCCACGCTCGCCGTCTTTCAGGCGGAGCCGGGCTGGAAGGTCGTGACGCATGACCAGATCAAGAACGGCCTGGCGAACGAGCTGAAGGATGCCGATGGGCTGGTGGTGCGCTCGGCCGTACAGGTGGACGATGCGCTGCTGGAGCATGCGCCGAAGCTGCGCGTGATTGGCCGCGCCGGCGTGGGTGTGGACAACATCGATGCCGATGCGGCGACTCGGCGCGGCATCGTGGTGATGAACACGCCGGGCGCAAACGCGATTGCGGTGGCGGAGCTGACGATCGGGCTGATGCTCGCCTTGGCGCGGCAACTGCCGAAGGCGAACGGCGCGCTGCACCAGGGCAAGTGGGAAAAGAAATCGCTGAGCGGTGCCGAGCTGCGCGGCAAGACGCTGGCGGTGCTGGGCCTGGGCCGGATCGGGCTGGAGGTGGCGCAGCGCGCGGCGAGCTTCGGCATGCAGATCATCGGGCACGATCCGTTTGTCACGCCGGCGGTAGCGCGCGAGCGGGGCGTGGAGCTGGTGGCGCTGGATGCGCTGTTTGCGCGCGCGGATTACCTGACGCTGCACGTCGGCCTGACGCAGCAGACGGCGGACATCATCAATGCAAAAAATCTGGCCGCGATGAAAAAGGGTGTGCGCATCGTGAACTGTGCGCGCGGCGAGCTGGTGGACGATGCGGCGCTGATAGCTGCACTGGACAGCGGCCAAGTGGGCGGAGCGGCGCTGGATGTCTTTCGCGATGAGCCGCTGAAGAACTCGCCGTATTTCAATCGCGAGAACGTGATCCTGACGCCGCACATTGCCGGATCGACCGCGGAGGCGCAGGAGGCGGTCGGCATCCAGATTGCCGCGCAGGTGCGCGAGTATCTGAAACTGGGCGTGGTGCAGAACGCGGTGAACCTGCCGTCGTTGTCGCATGAGGAATACGTCGAGCTCTCGCCTTATATCGACATGGCGGCGCGGCTGGGCGCGTTCCTCTCAGCCACCGCGGACGGAAACGTGGAGAGCATCGCGCTTGTCTATCGCGGGCGGCTGGCCCAGGGTAAGACGGACCTGGTGCGCAACGCGGCGATTCAGGGTGTGCTGGCGCACTCGGAAAATGTGAACCGCATCAACGCCGCGGCGGTGGCCGAGGAGCGGGGGATCCGGTTGCACGAATCCAAGCTGGAGAACGGCGGCGCAGCGGGCGTGACGCTGACGCTGCACACGCGTGGCGGCGAGACCACCGCGACCGCGACGGTGCTGCATGGGCGCTCGCCACGTCTCCTAGCCTCGGATGGCATCGATATCGAGGTGCCGCTGCACGATGCGCTGATCGCGATCCGCAACCACGACGTGCCGGGCGTGATTGGCCGCATCGGCACCGTGCTGGGCGAGCACCAGGTGAACATCGCGAATTTTGCGCTGGGCCGCGGCCTGGAGACGGCCGCGAAGGACGGCGTGGGCGGCGCAATTGCCGTGGTGCAGGTGGATGGCGAGATCACGCCCGCGGTCCTGGGCGCGCTCGAAGCGATCGAAGCAGTGACACGCGTGCGGCTCGTGAAGCTTCCACCGCTACAATAGGTGTAGGAGCCATCACCCGTGCCGCTTTACGAATACCAGTGCAAGCAATGCCAGCATCGCTTTGAGAAGATTCAGAGCTTCTCGGCGCCCGAAGAGAAGGTGTGCCCCGAGTGCGGCGGTGAGGTGGAGCGGCTGATCTCCGCGCCAGCGATCCAGTTCAAGGGCGCGGGATGGTATGTGAACGACTATGCCGGGCGCGGCAAGGCGCCATCCTCCGGCGGGTCGGGTGGATCAAAAGATGTTTCGGCGAGTAGTGCAGATGGCTCGTCCAAGGGCGAAAGCGGCAAGAGTGACGGTGCGAAGAGCGACAGCAGCAGCAAAAGCGACCGGGGCGGTAGAAGCGACTCGGGCGCTGCCTCCACGAAATCAGAAAGCAGCGCCGCAAGTTCTTCCTCCTCAGGCTCGGGTGGAAAACCCTCAAACTAACCTTTTGAGGACTTCTTCGAAGTTTTTTTCGTCGATTTCTTTTTACCGGATGTCTTCTTCGCGCTGGATTTTCTTTGCGCTTTCTTCTTAGCGGATTTCTTCTTGGCCGGGACCTTCGCGCCTTCTTTGCGCGCCTCCGAAAGTCCGATAGCGATGGCCTGCTTGCGGCTCTTCACCTTTTTTCCGCTGCGGCCGGACTTCAGCTTGCCGCGCTTGTACTCGTGCATCTCGCGTTCCACATGCCTTGGACGCCTTCGGGCTGTACTTCCGTTTTGAAGATTTCTTTCTTGCCATGTTTGCCTCCGTGCGCACGTGTATGTGCGTCTCCCGTTATGTAACGTGAGAGGCAAAAATAAGTTATCTGGTTGTTACGGAGTGGCTTGCCGGTAGAGATTCGTGCTTTAGGTTTCTGCCATCGCAGGCAGTATCTCGTCGACGTCTACCCAATCTGTTGGGTAGTTGCCGGTATAACAGGCGGTGCAGAACATCGGCTGGCCCCCGCAGGCTTCAAGCAATCCGTCGAGTGACAGATAGGCGAGCGAGTCGGCTTCGATGAAGCTACGAATCTCATCGACGGTGTTGTTCGCGGCGATGAGGTCCTTCTTGCGCGGCGTGTCTACTCCGTAGAAGCAGGGCGACGTGGTGGGCGGACAACTGATGCGCAGGTGGACTTCCTTCGCGCCGGCAGAGCGGACCATGCGGATGATCTTGCGGCTGGTGGTGCCGCGAATGATGGAGTCATCGACCAGGATGATGCGTTTGCCCGCAAGCAGATTGCGCACCGGGTTGAGCTTCAGCTTCACGCCGAAGTCGCGGACGCGCTGCTCGGGCTCGATGAAGGTGCGGCCAACGTAGTGATTGCGGATGAGGCCGAAGTTGAACGGGATGCCGCTCTCCGCCGCGTAGCCGAGCGCCGCGGTCACGCCGGAGTCCGGCACGGGCACGACGAGGTCGGCGGCCACGCCGGACTCGCGCGCGAGCTGACGGCCCATCAGTTCGCGGCTCTCCTGCACCCAGCGGCCGTAGATGCGGCTGTCCGGGCGGGCAAAGTAGACATGCTCGAAGATGCAACTGGTCTGCGGGAAGCCGGTCGCGTACTTGCGCGAGGTGACGCCGTCGGCGGAGATCATGATGAGCTCGCCAGGCTCGACATCGCGGATGTATTCGGCGCGCAGCAGGTCGAAGGCGCAGGTTTCGGAGGCGAAAACGAAGACGTCGGGCGCGCCGTCTTCTCCGACGATGCGGCCCATGGAGAGCGGGCGGAAGCCGCGTGGATCGCGCGCGGCGAAGATGCGGTCGCGCGTCATCATGACGACGGAGAAAGCGCCGTCGATCTGGGAGAGCGAGTCGGCGATGGCGTCGACCAGCGTGGTGGCCTGCGAATGCGCGATGAGCTGAACGATGATCTCGGAGTCGGATGTGGTCTGGAAGAAGGCGCCCTCGCGCTCGAGCTTGGCGCGAATGGTGCCGAGGTTCACCAGGTTGCCGTTATGCGCGATGGCGATGAGGCCCTTGGTGGATTCGACACGGATGGGTTGCGCATTCAGTAGCGCCGAGTCGCCTGTGGTCGAGTAGCGCGTGTGTCCGATGGCGAGGTTGCCGGGCAGCTTCTGCAGAACTTCCTCGGTGAAGATGTCGGCGACCAGGCCCATGCCCTTGATGTTCGAGAGGTGGTGGCCGTCGGCGGTGGCGATGCCGGCGGACTCCTGCCCGCGATGCTGCAGCGCGTAAAGCATGAGGTAGACCTGCCGCGCGGCGTCGGGGTGGGCGTAGATGGCGGCTACGCCGCATTCTTCGTG
>CAWBPB010000010.1:0-169382 GCA_963790555.1 uncultured Acidobacteriaceae bacterium
CAGGGTGTCGGGGTCTTGTTCGCGCGCGATGGGCGAATGCGAGGAGGGAAGCGTTTCCTCGATGCCCGGGAGACCCTGGTAGAGACGCTCGGTCATGCGGTCACCGTGTCAGCTGCGAGGGTGGATTGGAGAGCGCTGGACCACGTTTCTTTCAGATCAGCAATCCGAGACGAGATCAAAATGGAACCATCGATAGAGATGTCGATTTGCCCTTCTAGTGTTTCGCCCGAAATCGACAAACATGCGTCGTTTGTGACGTAGTGATAGTTCGCAAGTTCTCGGACCCGCTCCACATTCTCTGGTACACAGGTCACGAGCACCCTCATTGCCGTTTCGCCAAATAAGTGTTGCGCAGCCCACACAGAGTTTGTGGGCCGGAGGTCGAGCTTGGCGCCAATATTGTTCGGAATAGATGCCTCTACAAGAGCAACGGCCAGACCTCCGTCCGATATGTCCTTCGCGGAGGTTATGAGCCCTTCAGAGGCAAGCTGCATAAGAAGCCTGTGCAGTCCACTTTCAATACCGTATTCGCTAAGTGGCGGTATGCCCCACAACTGCTTCAGCACGGTTTTGGCAAATTCCGAAGATCCGAACTCTTGCGGTGTTTCTGGAAAACCCCATGGCCAGCCGAGAAGCATCAAAGTCTCTCCAGAGCGCTGGAAGCTGGCCGGGACAGCCTTCGACACATCCTCAAGTATCCCAACGACCCCAATCACCGGCGTGGGATAGATCCCTTCACCCTTGGTCTCGTTGTAGAGGGAGACATTGCCGCCGGTGATGGGCGTGCCGAGCGCGGTGCAGGCTTCGGCGATGCCGTCGATGGCGGCGGAGAGCTGGGCCATGATCTCCGGCTTCTCCGGATTGCCGAAGTTGAGGCAGTTTGTCGCGGCGACGGGTACAGCTCCGGTGCAGGCGACTTTGCGCGCTGCTTCAGCGACGGCTGCTTCGCGCCCAGTTTCGGATCGAGATAGCACCAGCGGCCGTTGCCGTCGAGCGCCATCGCGAGTCCGCGCTTGGTGCCCTTCACGCGCATCACGCCGGCTTCGCCGCCTGGGCCCTGCACGGTGTTGGTCTGCACCATGGAGTCGTACTGCTCGAAGACCCAGCGCTTGCTGCAGATGTTCGCTGATGCGAGCAGCTTTTTCAGGTCGGCGGTGTAGTCACGCGGCTGCTTCAGCGCTTCGAGAACTTCCGCGGGCGGATCGAGCGGGACAGGCGCCTTCCATGTGCCGACGGGTCGATGGTAGAGCGGGGCATCGTCCGTGAGGGATTGGTTGGGAATATCCGCGACCAGCTCGCCGTGGTGCCGGATGCGCATCTGCGGCTCGCCGATAACTTCGCCGACGATCACGCCGTCCAAGCCCCACTTGTCAAAGACGCGGAGCACTTCGTTCTCGCGGCCTTTTTCGGCGACGAGCAGCATGCGCTCCTGGCTTTCCGAGAGCATGATCTCGTAGCTGGACATGCCGGTTTCGCGCTGCGGCACATTGTCGAGCTCGACGTCGAGACCGACGCCGCCGCGCGCGCCCATCTCGCAGGTGGAGCAGGTAAGGCCGGCGGCGCCCATGTCTTGGATGCCGACGACCGCGCCGGTCTGCATGGCTTCGAGGCACGCCTCAAGCAGCAGCTTCTCCATGAAGGGATCGCCCATCTGCACGTTGGGGCGCTTCTGGTCGGAGCCCTCGGTGAACTCTTCGCTGGCCATGGTGGCGCCGTGGATGCCGTCGCGGCCGGTCTTGGCGCCGACGTAGATCACCGGATTGCCCACGCCGGTGGCCTTGGCGTAGAAGATCTCGTCCTTGCGGACCAGGCCAAGCGCGAAGGCGTTGACCAGCGGATTGCCGCTGTAGCAGGGCTCGAAGCGCGTCTCGCCGCCCAGGTTTGGCACGCCGAAGCAGTTGCCGTAGCTGGCCACGCCGGCGACAACGCCTTCAACGATCTGGTGGTTCTTGCGGACGACCGCGGGGTCGGGTTCGCCGTCCTCGGTGGAGAGCGGGCCGAAGCGCAGCGAGTCCATGACGGCCAGCGGCCGCGCGCCCATGGTGAAGATGTCGCGCAGGATGCCGCCCACGCCGGTGGTGGCGCCCTGGAACGGCTCTATATAGGAGGGATGATTGTGCGACTCGATCTTGAAGGCGCAGGCCCAGCCATCGCCGATGTCGATGATGCCGGCGTTCTCCCCAGGTCCCTGGACGACGCTGCCCGGCCCGGTGGTGCGCTCGCCGCGCGTGGGCAGCCGGCGCAGGTGCACGCGAGACGATTTATAGGAGCAGTGCTCGCTCCACATCACGCTGTAAATGCCGAGTTCTGTGAGGGATGGCGTGCGCCCCAGCGCCGCTTCGATGCGCGCATACTCGTCGGCCGTGAGGCTGTGCTGCTTCAGTAGCTCGGGAGAGATGCTGGCCGGTGCGGGCACCGCAGGGAGCGTCCTGGTTGTCATGGCGATGCTTATATTGTCGCATGATTAAAAGCCCTTGCCATACGCCGGAGAGAACGTCATCAGAGGGTTGTGGCTATTGACTTTGCGACCATTTTGATGTGGTCAGGCCCGGTGCGGCAGCAGCCGCCGATCCAATCGGCGTCGGCGTCGCGCCACTCGTGGGCCATATCGCCGAAGGCGCGAGGGACGGAGTTGCCGCTCCAGCTTCGCGTTTCCGTCACCCACGTTTCGCCGGAGTTGGGGTAGACGGCGATGAGCTTCGTGCTCATCGCGCGGATCTTCCGGATCAACGGCAGGATGTGAGCCGGTGCGGTGCAGTTCATGCCAATTGCGACGATCTGCGGGTGAGAGTTAAGCAGGCGCGCACAGGCTTCGATCGGCTCGCCATGCCCGGTGTGGCTGTCGTCGCGGCAGGTGAAGCTGATATAAGCGGCGAGGTGGGGGAAGAGGTCCAGAGCTTCGAGGATAGCTTCCGCTTCCGCTAGCAATGGGATGGTCTCGAAGGCGAGGAAATCCGCGTTCGTCTCCTGCATCGCATCAATGCGTTCAGCGTGGAAGGCGACGAGGCCCGCATGGCCGATGTGGTACCGGCCGTGGAACTCCGCGCCATTGTGCAGCGCGGCGCCATATGCGCCGAGTGAGCCGGCGATCCAGATGCGGCGCGGCTTGTCGACCCGCGTTGATCTCGGCGTTCGTGTAGTCCCGGTGGGCCTGCTCGGCGAGCGCGACGCTCTGCTGAATCGCGGAACGGGCATCGGCGGCAGCAAGGCCGATCTCGCGAAAGCCCATCGCAGAGACCTGATAGCTGGCGGTGATCAGGCAGTCCGCGCCGGCCTCCAGATAGCTGCGATGGACGGCCAGCACCTTCTCCGGCTGGGTGCGCAGCACCTCGCCGGACCAGAGCGGGCTGACGAGATTGCAGCCTGCGCGCTCCAGTTCGGTGGCAAGGCCGCCGTCGAGCACGCAGAGGCCGGTGAGGTCGAGCTGATCGCGCGGAGTCATAGCAGTTCGCCTACGTCAATTCTGCTACGCGTCACTCTGTTATATTGGCAGAAGTGCGCTCGAATGAGCCGCCATCCCTACCAGGACGATGGCGCCGGGCGTTCCCACCTGCAAGTCGGTCGATCGGGGAGTGGCTCAGCCTGGTAGAGCACCTGGTTCGGGACCAGGGGGTCGGAGGTTCGAATCCTCTCTCCCCGACCATTCTTTAAGTTCAACGGAAACTTACTCTTACACCGTGAGCGACAGGCTTTGCATCGTTGAGATATTGCGACTTGTGCCCAATTCTGTACCCCCTTGGCCACAAGAAGACGATGCCAAGAGGCGACGACGCTCTCCTTGGAAACAGCCGGTCTTATCAGGACAGGAAATTCACGTCGTTGATGAATCCGTCGGGCAATCCGCGCCTGCTAGAAATACCCCTTGATACCGACCTGAACCTGTCTTGGGCCGTTGGATGTGTAGGTGATGGTTCCGAAGTTCGGATCGTCTACCGACGTGTTGGGTGTTCCAAAGACCGGGTGGTTGAAAGCGTTTTGGGCTTCGATGCGGAATTCGAGTTGCGTTCCCGTGCGTAGCTTCTCAAGGGAAAACACCTTCCCCATCGAGAGATCGACATTGAAGGCGGTCGGCGTCCGCACACCGCCGATCGTTCTTGGTGTATCGCCGAGTGCGTAGAGATCGGGAAGCTGGAACACTTGCGGATTTTCGAAATAATTATTAATCCAGCCGGACTTATGATTGCGGCGCGGCGTTCCTACAATATTCGGCCGCTGTGTGCCATAGGTCGGCAGCGAGGTGCCGTCGTAGGTGTTCATGGCTAGCGGCCGGCCATTGTTCAATCGCCAGATGCCGTTCGTTTTCCAGCCCCCGACGATGGCGTCGGCTACGCGCGGCATATTGCCGAGAAACGCCTTGCCGCGCCCGACAGGCAGATCGTATTCGTAACTGAACTGGAAGACATAAGGGATATCGAAAGTGGAAAGGCTCCGCTCAAGCCAGGGCTTATTTGGATCCTGCAGGCTGAGGAAGCTTCCCAGCCAGGTAATGTTGTCGTCGTCGACGGAGGAGTCGTCGATCGACTTGGACCAGACAAAGCTGGCGAAGAACTGCAGCCCGTTGGAGTAGTTCTTGCCTGCCGTAATCTGTAGGGCGTGATAAGTGGAGTTAGCGATCGCTGGCACATCGCTGGTGACGGAGGCGTACTGCGGATAGGGCAACTGCAACTGGTATGCCGGAACCTGCTGGCTGGAAAGCGTGCTGTTCGGATCGGTGATGATTCCGTAGAAGGGATTGTCTACATAGGAGTTCAGATTCGCAATCTGATCCTGGGTGTAGTGCTCGATCTCAGGCCCAAGAATATTCAGATGATTGTCGCCGCCAAAATAAAGGTGGGTTCCCTTTTTCCCAATGTATTCGAGATCCAGGACCACACTGCCTCGTAACTGGCGCTCAAAGCCGAGACTCCAGGTTTGTGCATACGGCGTTTGATTCTCATTTCGTAGCGGACCGATTGCACCCTGCCCGACATCGTTCAGCAATCCCAGGGAGCTGCCCGAGGGTTGGATTAAGCCATTGGGGTACGGATTACTCAGGTGCAGGTACGGAGTTGCACCGTCATTCTGGTAGGTTGTGATCATGTTGGTGTATTGGTTGAAACCTTGCGTGCCATAGCTGCCAACACCGTTCGCACCGGAACGCGTTTGCGAGTAGTACATGCCGTACCCCCCGCGTGCGACGAGCTTCGACGATAGCTGGTACGCAAAGCCGACACGCGGCTGAAAGTCTCTCCAGTCGGTATCGGTGATCGTCCGCTGCTTAGAGCCGGCGAAAACCTCGCCGCCGTGCAGCGTGCCCAGACCCGGCACGGCTAGCGGCGAGCTGGCGCCTGGATCGAACCAGTTCTGACGATTGTGACGATCCGTCCGTGGCAGGGATACGTCGTATCGAAGCCCGAGGTTCACGGTCAGTTTGCTGGTCGCCTTCCAGTTCTCCTGGACGAACCAGGCGTACTGAAAGTTCTGCGTAGCCGGCTGGAACTGAATCTCGTAATATCCTCCCGCGTCGCTACCCTGGGAATTGCCCATCATGAAGCTGGCCATGGCGTCGCCGCCGCAGGTGGAAACGTCGTTGGGGCAGGCCGATGAGCCATGCTCGGTGAAGTTGAAGATACCCTGTGGGGCGTTCGTCTGGATGTAGTTCATCTGGTGCAGCCGGCCTTCAAAGCCAAATTTCAGCTCATGCTGCCCCAGTTCCTTTGTCAGGACCACTCCCAACTGCGCGGTGTCCTGCCCCAGTTTGTAGTTGCCATAAGGATTGCTGCCGATCGACAGACTACCTCCGGGATTCGCCTGAAAGTAACCACCCTGGATATTCATAGCAGGTACGCCGAGGAAGCCGTTTGAGCCGAGGTACGACGGAAATCCGAGCTTGCTCAGCGGATCCGCCACGCCACTGTTCGGATTGTAGGCATTGATCTTCTGTGAACCGCGCGTGAAGCCGAAGGTGGTGTTCAACAACAGCGTGGGGCTGAAGGTCTCTGTATCCACCAGGCTGAATAGATGCGCGTGATTCCAGTTCGGGCCCTGCCCACAGGGGTCCGCAAAGTCCTGGAAGCAGTTATAGGGCGTGTTGTGGTTCCAGTTCTGCGAATACTTCGCGCTCAACAGATTTTTCTGGCTGAACTGCTGGTCGATCTTGATATCGAACTGGTCGTTATAGTTATAAGTCGGTCCGGAGCCGGCCCAGTTATCGTAAATCCCGTTGGCAGATGCGTTGGGCATCGGGAAGAGGTTCATCATCTTCTGGGCGACCGGATCGATCAAATTGCCAGCGCCTCCCGAAAGCTGGTATGGCGTGCCATTCAGTTTCGGATTGCCGGGGCTGGCATAGGTGGCCATGTTGTTGAAGGGGATAAAGCTAGTTCGTACGGCGCCCCCCAGGTCCGGGCTGTAAGTGCCGGAGTAGGGATCCCATATCTGGCCCTGCGCCACGCTGCACAACCCGGTCGAATCGAAGCTGCCTCCATTCGCCGCACACACCTCCCCAAAGTCCCCCGTCCGCTCTGCGGCGCTGGGAACGCCGGCCTGGTAGGTCTGTTGGGTTGTTTCCCGCGTGCCATCCCAATCGAAGAAGAAGAATGTTTTGTTCTTGAAGATGGGGCCGCCGATGGTTCCACCGTAGTTGTTCCGGCGCAGTGGTGAGATAGGAATACCGTAGTAATTGTTGAACCAACTATTGGCGTCCATGATCTGGTTTCGGATGAAGTCATACGCGCTGCCGTGGAACGAGTTGGTTCCGGAGCGTGTCACCATATTCACGATGGTCGCGCCAGAAAATCCATACTCCGCGCTGAAGTTCGACTGCTGTACCTTGAACTCGCCGATGGCTTCCGGCGACGGAATATAGGTCGCATTGGTGATGCCGCCGTTAGGTTCAAAGTTGGTGACCGATACACCGTCAGTCAGGATGTCGGCTGTCGATCCACGGCTGCCGTTGGAGACAAAATTGGTGCCCGTACAGTTGATGCCGCACTGATCGTCGGTTTCCGTCACTCCGGGTGTCAGCATGGTCAGATCCATAGCGTAGCGGTCGATGAGCGGAAGATCGTTGATAGCTTTACGGTTGATTGTCAGCCCGGTGGTGGCGTCCTCCGTGCTCAGCGCATCCGACGCGCCCACGTTCACCGTCTGCACTGCACCGGCGAGTTTAAGAAGCAAGTTGGCGGTGACGTTTTGATTCACATTCACACGGACGCCGGCTCGGATGGCCGTTTCAAATCCGGGAAGATCCGACGTTAGCCTGTAGATGCTGGGTGGCACGGCGCTGAACAGGAATCGTCCGTCGTTGTTCGTGACTGCGGTGAAGGTGAACCCCTTCTCCTGGTCGGTGAGCACTACCCTCGCCTTAGGGACAACGGCGCCGGCAGGGTCGGTGACGACACCGCTCACTGTTCCGAAATAAGCCTGGCCGGAAAGAATGCATGGAACAGATAGCAAGGCTGCCGTCAGTATTATCCAAAGCTGCTGCAATTTCAGTCGGCTCATGAATTCCCCTTCGGGACTTACATTGACGTGAAAAAGCTCTTGAACCTGCAATAGAAAAAACCGTTGCATTTACTGCAATACCCAAAACCACGACCTTCAGAATGCGGAAGCTGACAGAGATGTCCGACGTGCAGCTAGCTAGGCCGCTATTAAAACGTTAGAAGTAGGCGTAAAGCATACCGAACGGGAGGCAGATGTCAAGGGATATCGCCTAGGGCTGACCGTTCTTTCTCACACCTCTTCAGGGCAACGCGTAACCGAGCAGTTTGCCTTCGCCGTTCCCTTCGCAGGCGGGGTCCTTACTCAGGAATCTGCCCAGGTGCGCGGATGTGCAGGTGTAGAGCGCAACCGTCTCGGCGCCGTCAGGCTGGTGAGCCCAGCCATAGCCGTTGACCCCGAGGATGCGTTGTCCTTCGCACGCCGGATCGAGCGAGACGAAGTAGCCCAGTTCGTCCTGTTTGCAGCCGTAGAAGGGCTGGTCTGCTCCGCTTTGCGGCGCGGCGTAAAGATGAGCGAGCGTCTTGTCCGGGAAGAACTTCACCAGATCGGCCCATCCGCTTGTGACTTCATAGGTCTTGTCATTCCGATAGCGTTTGAGCGTCAGGAGGTTTTGATTCGGCTGATAGCTGTTGACTGCGATGGCCCACTGCCAGACATCTTCGGATTCCCCCGCTGCCTTCGGTGTGGCATCCCACGCCGGCCGTGGCAGCGCAGTGGAGACGAAAAGCTGGAGCCTAGGATAAGGACCGACGTTGATGTTGCCGTATTTGCCATGCAGAAGCGAGGGCAGAAAGTTCGCTTCGTAGCCCGTCAGGTTGGTATCTACCGTTTTCAGCATCTGCCACGGCGTGGCGCCGGTCAGCAAAGAGGAGTCCGGAATGCGGTATAGCTGAAAGCCATATTGTCCGAGCTCAATGAAACCTCCAGTAGTGCTGGGCGCCCGCGTGGGTAGATTGAAGGCGGCATACCAGTATTTTGTTGAAGGATCGAAGCCAATATCGCTCCAGTCGGGTTTCGGGTTGGTGGGGTCGAGGCCGTTGGTGGTGAGTGTGCCTTGAACGGTGAAGTGGATCCCGTCCGAAGATGTCGCTTCGACGTGGTGGATCGTCGGAGTGTAGTCCTCATAAAACAGCGTGATGGCGGACTTGCCGTCCGTGTTGTAGGCGGCCGGCTGGCCAACGCCGTAATTGCTCTGAGACGTAGCGAAGATCACCGGCTCTGGATATTTCGTCCATAAGATTCCATCCTTGGAAAAAGCGACGCCGATGTTGTTGCCATAATCGCTGACAGTGCCCACGTAAAACATCTCGTAGGCATAGGTTTCGCCGTTCCCCAGCGGGTTGACGAAAGTCCCGCCAATCACCCGGGGATTGCAGCTGTATAGGGCATCCCAGCTTCCCTTCGTCTCTGCCAGCACGATGACTGGACCGACCTTCTCGTGGGTCACGGTATTCACGCTTTCGTAGAGGATGCTGTCGCTGATCTGGGAAGGGTTGGTGGGATTCTTGCCGGTTCCGCACCACCAGATCTTCTGCACATCTCCTTCCTGAATCACGGAAGGGGAGTAGTTCCAATAACCGCTGCGGCCGACGATTGCGCCCTCGGGAGTTTGCAACAGCGTTCCGGGGTCTGCACAGCCGGCGAGGAACAGCATGGAGAGGCCGCTGAGAAAAATGAGCAACGAAACGAGGGTGCGCCTCCTCTGTACGTTGTCTTGGTTCATCGCGATTCTCAGCTCTCGCCCCTTTTGTGAGAAGCCCAAAGCACGGTATGCAGAGCACACCCGTGAGACACGAAACGATAACGTGCACGAATGGCAGCCGAGGCTCGGCAATGGCTCGAGGATGTGGCGCGATTGTAGCGCAACCGGCAACGCCCAACCATAGCATTTGAGTTTGTCAACGAGGGGGCCAATTCCGAAAGCGATTTCGACCACGAGTCAATGGTCAACGACGGAAGTCAGCGGCGGCCAAAACTGCTGGCGCGTGGTTTTCTGACAGGTGCCGTTGTCCCGAGCCTGGATAACGGAAGCGCAAACGCGACATAGATTCCGCCCGATGGCCATTTGGGATCGCGTCCGCCACCTGCTGCGATGAGGACATACTGCCGCCCATCGATCATGTATGTTGCCGGCGTCGCGTGCCCTGCGAAGGGTAACGTCGACTCCCAGAGCAGCCGGCCGGTGCGGCTGTCGAAAGCGTGCATCTTGCGGTCGAAGATCGTGGCGCCGATAAAGACGATTCCGCCGGCGGTCACGATGGGACCGCCATAGTTCTCCGTTCCTGTGTTCTTCATGCCACTTACGGCGAGCTCCGGATATTCGCCGAAGGGAATCTTCCATAGATATCTGCCGGTGTTGAGATCGATCGCGTTCAGCGTGCCCCAGGGCGGAGCGATGGCGGGATAACCATCCTGGTCGAGAAACTTGCGGTAACCGGTGAATCGATAGGGAAGTTCGGCATCTCCGAGCGCGGGCTGCGACCGCGGTCGAGACGTATGCTCCGACACGCCGAGATACACGAGCAGTGCGTCGAGCTCACCGTCCTGTAGTTTTGGAAATCCGGGCATGCGGCCTTTGCCTTGGTGAATGAGATCGAGCACCTGCGATTGCGGCATTCGACTGCCCAGACCGATCAGGGCAGGGAACGATGGCGGAATGCCTTCGCGCTGATCGCCGTGGCAGATGGCGCAGTGCGCCGCATAGCTCGGCGCTCCAGTCTGGTTCACGGCTGCGGTGGTTACAGGCGACGCAGCATGAACGGAGGACATCTCCTGCTTGTTGCTAGCCGCTTCGTGGGTCGGTGTTTCTGCACCCCGTTCGATATAGCGGATCAGCGCCGGCAAGGTTGCATCGTTGATCATCGGGAAGGCCGGCATGCGCCCTTTGCCCTGGCGGATGGTGCCTGCGATCTGCGCGTTGGAAAGGCGCTTGCCGACGCCGGCCAGCGAGGGGAACGAGGGCGGCGAGCCTTCGCGATGATCGCCGTGACATGAGGCGCAGAAATGGTCATACGCCTCCTCGCCGGGGCCGAGGCCGGTCTTATTGGCGGTCAGTCCTCCGGTCCATGCCATCTCGTTTGCGTTGATGTAGATCACGCCGCTCTTGATATCGACCGCGGAACCGCCCCACTCCGCGCCGCCATCGAAGCCGGGAAAGACGATCGTCTGCTTGTCGACACTCAACGGGACAAACTGGCCGGCGCTGCGGAAGGTCTTGAATTTCTCCAAAGCAAATGCATGTGCAGCCGGCGTGCGGTTCGTCAACATGTCGCCGGTCAATAACTGCGGGCCAAGGGGTGCCGGAGCAAGCGGGCGCGGCTGCGTTGGCCATGCCTTCTCGCCCGGTACATCACTGGGCGGGACAGGGTCTTCGACAATGGGAAAGAGCGGTTGGCCGCTGACGCGATCGAAGAGATAAACATAGCCCTGCTTGGTCGTCTGCGCGACCGCGTCGATGCGTTTGCCGTTGCGGGTTACGGTGAGCAGCGACGGAGGCGACGGAAAATCGCGATCCCAGATATCGTGGTGCACACCCTGGAAGGACCAGATGCGTTTCCCCGTGGCAGCGTCAAGCGCGAGCAGCGTATCGGCAAACAAATCCTGACCGATGCGGTCGGCGCCATAGAAATCCGAGACCGCGGAACCGGTGGGCACGTAGAGGATGCCGCGCTGCTCATCGAGTGCCATGCCCGTCCAATTATTCGCCGAGCCGGAGTGCAGCCATGCGTCCTTCGGCCACGTGTTATAGCCCTCTTCGCCGGGATGCGGAATCGTATGGAAGCTCCAGCGCAACGCGCCGTTATGTACGTCGAAGGCGCGGATGTCACCGGGCGGGGAAGGATGCGTCTCCGGATTGCGCCCGCCGACGATGATCAGGTTTTTATAGACAATGCCGGGCGTGGTCAGTGCAATGGATTGTTCGCGGTAGTCGCCGCGCAGATTTTTACGGAGATCGATGCGGCCGTTTTCGCCGAAGCTCTGGATCGGGCGTCCGCTTGTGGGATCGAGCGCATAGAGAAAATTTGCGACACCGGCGAAGAGCCGGCTTTCCGGGCCATCGCTCCACCATGTGAGGCCGCGCACCGGCTGTGTGCTGCTGACACCGGAATCGAACTTCCAGCGCAGCGCTCCTGTCGCCGCATCGAGCGCGATGACCTTCTGCGTGGGTGTGTAGGCATAGAGTGTGCGTCCGACGATCAGCGGGCTCGTCTGCAGGCCGACGCCTTTTTCGCCCGTATCGTAGGTCCACGCAACGCGCAGCCTGCTGACATTGCTGCGGTTGATCTGTGTCAGCGGAGAGTAGTGATCGTCCGCCTTCTGGCCGCCGTAAATCGGCCAGTCCGCTGCTTGCGATGCGGTTTTTGTTCGATGCGCATCTGCATGCAGCATGCCGGCGCACAGAAGAGCGCATGCTGGAATCATCCACAAGGCGCGGTGTGCTGGTTTTCGAGCGAGCCGGATCATTCGCGCGTCAGCCCACATAATTCATAAGCTGCATGAACCCGGCACAACGCCGGGTGCGATTTCCAGTTTGCAAGGCTCAATGCGCAGGGCGTAGTGCGCATGCGTTTTCGCTCCGGTTCCCCTGAATGCCCACACCGCGCGCCGGCCAGAGCGCCTGGTCGGCCAGCAAAATGCCTGAGAAGGCGAGGAATGTGCGTCGATTCATCCGCCACCCAGCATAATGCGAAGCGGCGATTCGTGGGTGTCGAGGGCGATTTCCTTCGCTGCTTCAGGCCCCGTTGACGTTTGCGTGAAACTTGCGTACGTAATCGGGAAGAGCGAGATCGTGCTCAAGCCGTGGGTCTTTGAGCGGAGGGGCGGCCTGCAGGTGAAGTGGTACAACTCCCGCCCAGACCGGCAGGGCATAATCCTCTTCATCATCGGCTGGTGGTCCGGTGCGGATCTTCGCGGAGGCTTCTTCGATGGTGAACTCCAGCACGGAGGTCGCCTTCAACTCCTTCGCCGTGGGATTGCGCACATCTTCCCAGCGGCCGGCTATCAGGTGGTCGGAAATGACGCGCAGCGCTTCCGCCTTACCCTGCACGTCGTCGATTTGGCGCGCTGTTCCGAAGGCCACAACGGAGCGGTAGTTCATCGAGTGGTGAAATGCAGAACGCGCGAGCACGATGCCATCCACATGTGTCACCGTGACGCATGCCGGCACGCCGGTAGAAAGCTCGCGCAGCATGCGGCTGGCCGCGGAGCCGTGAAGGCACAGCTTGTCTGGCCCACCGCCCGCATCGCGGACGCGGCCATACAGCGTCGGTATAACGAATGGCTGGCCTTCCACACAGAACCCCACATGGGCGAGAAATCCCGCGTCGAGAATGGAGTAGATAGTCTCGGCATCATAGGCGCCACGCTGTGGCAGTCGGCGTACAGTTGCACGATCGGTCAAAGGGCTGGTCCTTTCACGTTGTTGGAATCGATTATCCAATTTGTCTCCCAGGTCCGGCCTTCATCGGTGGAGAATGCCTGTTCCCAGTGGCACTGCTTTGGCGAGCGGACTTCCCAAAGAATCCGCGCGAATACACGCTTGCCGCCAATCTCCTCGTGATCATAGAACTCGCCTCGGCCGTTGACGAAGTGACCGACCGCAACAGGTGCGGAGACGACGCCGGCTTTACTGTCGGCCCGGTAGAGGTTCCACTCGTGCGTATCTGCGTTGTATAGACGGATCGTCATACCCTCGACAGGTCCGGACGGCGTGTTTGCCTCGAACTCATCCACATTCGCGCGGCCATCCCACATTGTGCGCGCCACGGAGGTGCCATCGAACTCGACCCACTCTTTCGATCCGGTGAGCGGATGCAGGAGGCGCCTGTTGTGGAGACGCCATTTTCCCGCATAGAAATCAAAGTCATGCCGGCCGTCATGTTGTCCCTGCGCCCGTAACGCCTGCGCCGTCACCGTCGAGGCGGATTTGTGCCAATACCGTCGTCCTGCTGACGCGAGCAGCAGAATCGCGCCGATTGTGATGAGTTGAAGCAGTTTCGGTAAGACAGGAGCCCGGGGAAACTTTCCCGGCGCGGCTTTTTCTTCAGGCGGAGTCACATCAGCTGCCGCCGGGCGCTCTACAGCCATACCGAAAATGCTTTGGCACGCCTGCTGCTTCAGCATGTTCCCATGGTCGCTTGGTATCTGGTATTTTGAAAGGTCCACTTTCTGCCATCATGCTGATACCACTCCAACGGGGCAGCGAAGCTCTATCGCGGCAGGTCTATCTCTGGATTCGACAGGCGATTGTGGAGCGCGACCTGCGGTCCGGCGAATCGCTGCCTTCCACGCGCGAGCTCGCTGAGGAAAATTCAATATCGCGCACGGTGGTGGTACAGGCGTACGAACAGCTCATCGCGGAAGGCTTTATCACCGGCCGCCGCGGTTCAGGCACGTACGTCTCGGAGCATTTGCATCCCACGCCATCGCACGCGCCGCGGCGCGCCACGCCGGTGCGGCTCTCGCAGTACGGCACCGCCGCCAGTTCGGTCGCGCACCGCGGTCTCTCGCCGATCCCGGTATCTCAAGGGCTTCGTTACGACTTCGTCTATGGAAGATGTTCACTAGATGAATTTCCGCTGGCGATGTGGCGCCGCATCCTGATGCGCCGCACGCGCACCGCAGCATCGCGCTCCTTTGATTACGGCACCGCGGCGGGTGATCCCGCCTTGCGCGAGGCGATTACCGGGCATCTGCGGCGTTCTCGTGCTATTCATTGTGACGTATCTCAGGTGGTCATCGTGAACGGCTCACAGCAGGCGCTTGATTTGACCATTCGGCTGCTGCTGAACCCGGGCGACTCGATTGCTGTTGAAGATCCGCAATACCACGGCATGCGGCAGGTCCTGCTTGCGTCGCGCCTGCGCGTGCACCCGGTGCCGGTGGATTCCGACGGGATCGATCTGAAGCAGATGCCGCGGCAGGCGAGGCTGGCGCTGGTAACGCCGTCGCACCAGTTTCCGACCGGAGCCGTGCTTCCATTGCCGCGGCGTCTCGCACTGCTGGCCTGGGCGCGGCGGGCAAACGCGATCATTGTGGAAGATGACTACGATGGCGAGTTCCGCTATGAGGGGGAACCCCTGGAGCCGTTGCAGAGCCTGGATCGCGACGGACGAGTGCTCTATGTCGGCACCTTTTCGCGCACCATGTTTCCCGCGCTGCGCATCGGGTACGTAGTTGCTCCGCCTCAATTGGTATCCGCCTTCATCGCCGCGAAGTGGCTTGCCGATCGTCATACCGCGGTGCTGGAGCAGGAGACGCTGGCCGAATTCATCGGCTCCGGAGCATACGAGCGGCACCTGCGCCGCACGCGGCGCGCAAATGCGATGCGCCGCGATACATTGCTCTCCGCCATTGAGCGGCATCTCGGCGATCGCGTCACCGTCAGCGGCAGCCGCTCCGGCACGCACATTGTGTTGTGGCCGAAAGCGAAACCATCGGAGGAAGCCATCATCGCTCGCGCAGCAGCCCTGGGCGTGGGTATCTATGGCATTGCGGGCTACTATCTCCGACCGCCATCACTACCCGGGTTTTTGCTTGGCTATGCGAACCTGACCGTCGCGCAGATCCGCGAGGGCATCCGCAGGCTGGGTGAAGTGCTGTAGCTCACGAACTGCGAGCGGCAATCTCCTCGCGTAGCACACGACGTTCCGGCCGCGGCGCTGCCGGGCGAAAGCAGCGCATTGTGCATTCTTCGAGATGGCCGTCGAGCTGTTGAAGCTCCCGGCTCAGGATTGCGCTCAAACTATCCGGGTCGGCCAGCGCGCGAATGTTCAGCGTAATATCGTACCGAGTGCTCGGAGATGCATCGGGGTTTCCTTCGACCCTAGGCTCCGCTCCGTTTGCGCAGAGAGCGGCCTTGATATACCCCGTCGGCGCCTGCACGATTGCCTTCAAATGGACGATTTGGATGCCTGCGCCGATCGCTGCGCGATCGATGCCATCGACCCAGGGTCCCAGGAGCATGGCCGGCGAGATGGGTACTCGCGCCTGGAAAACCGCGTGCAGATTCAGCCACGCCAGCGCCGCCTCTGCCTGCGCGTAGCGTGCGTAGTCGATATCAAGCACATTCTTGCGCGATGAGAGTTCGTTAGCCAGCACTTCATCGAGCCATGCCGCTATTCCCTGACCGGCGTGAGCGCTGATTTGACGCACACCGGTGATACCAAGTTCCGGCGGGGCCGGATATATATCCGATTTGGTGAGGCAGACCAGGTCGGCCTCCTCGAGCTGCTTGCGAAACAGGAAGACCATGTCGTTATCCGCACCTTCACGCATCAGGGCCTCTGCCCGCTGCGGATCGACCAGCACCGTGAATGGCGCCACGCGATACACGGCGTCCTCGAGCAGCGGATGCAGCACCGTCGCGGCGACATCCGTGCAACTCCCGACAGGCTCGGCGAAGATCACGTCCGGGGCATGGGCCAACATCGCTTCAAGCCGCGCAGTTAGGTCAGAGAGCCGACAGCAGAAGCAGCCTTCCGTCACCTCGCCGCTCGGCACACCATGCAACTCCGCAAGCTGCGTATCGACCAGCGCCTCGCTCTGATCGTTGAGGATCGCGGCCGAGCGCATGCCACGCCGGTTCAATTCACGGGCTGCCGCAAGAATCAGGGTGGTCTTGCCTGCGCCAAGAAAGCCCCCGACAAAGATGATGGTCGGCTTCATCCGGCAGCCTCGATTCGCAGCTCGTCTCCGGTCGCGATCACGATCGTCTCTTCAGCTGTGAACAATGTGGCAGCGCCGCTCGCCGCTGCGGAATGCGGATACTCCTTTTCGCCCACGCGCATCCTTGCTTTCGTTCCAGCCGCAGTGATTCTGACTGAGCGGCAGCGGAGATTTCCGGAGAGTACACGCAGCGTGAAGAAGGTGCCGCCGCGTGTCCCGGGGGCGTAGGCGAACTCGCCCCAGCCGGAGCCACTTGCCCAGAAGCAGCGGAAACTGCGATGCGGCAGTCGCGGCACGGCAATCACTGCTTCGTTGCCGCCGTCGTATTCAAAGCCACTCAGCGCCACCACGCTGGACCAGGAAGCCATCGCGCGCGCGTAGTGGTGACCGCACTCCGCCTCGTCCCATGGATTGCGCTTCTCGCCGTCATAGCGTGCTCGCGTGTTGGCAATGTACTCGGTGCCTTCGTCGACCATGCCGGCATACATCATCATCGCGGCCGTCGCATGCTCGAGCCCGGTAAAAACTTCGGCGTAGTAAGGAAAGGGAATTCGCGGCCGCTTGCCGTCTGCATAGCTGCACACCAGCACAGCCGCTTCATCGTTCAGGGCAAAGGTGCGCTCCACATTGTCGTGCTCCAGCAGCGTGCGCTTGTAGTTGGAGTGGTAGATGGCACGCAGTGTGGAGGCCATATTTTTGCGCGAAACCAGCTCACCCAGTCCAGCGATGTCCGCCATGTATTGGCCCAAAAGCTGATCGACCAGGCATCCATCGCCCACCTGATACTCAGGATGCTCTGTCTGATTCGCGCCCATATCACCGCGCAGGTGCGGCGCGATCTGGTCGTTGCTGTAGCCGCGTACCTGCTGCACGTAATAGTTTCCGTTGAAGAGATTCGCATCGATCCACTGGCTCCCCTGAGTGAAGAGCCGGTGATACTCATCCGCAGATTTGTTATCGCCGATGCGGCGCGCCATCTCTTCGCTGGCCCGTAGCGCACCCAGGTAGAAGATGCCGCATAGCGGATTCGGCCCGTAGAACTCTACGTCGTACGTGTTGTGTTGGACGCCTTCCATCACGCCGTCGCGGTTCGCATCCCATCCGCCCGGCACCCATGCAAACTCGATTGCCTTCTTCAGGCGCGGCCACATGTCGCGCAGCCACGCATCGTCGCCGGTCTGCCTCCAGTCGAGGTACGCGTGCAGGATCTGCCCCATCTGCCCGTCCGCGGCGGCCCAACCGAACCGCTCATAACCATCCGGCAGCAATTGCCGGAAGCGCATCGCGCCCGCATCGTCCATGGAATAGCCGAACGCCGCCCTACGCAGCGAGCGTGCATACGACGGAAAGAGAAACGGCGTTGCCGTCTCGTAGTTCCAGACGTGCGTGCAGTTGCCGAAGCAGCATCCACGGCTGTCGTTAACACCTTCAAAACCGTGGAACTCGCCGTCGGCGGTGCGGAAGCAGGTAGTAGATGCAAGCGTCGACAGGTTCGCGCTCGCCGCCTCTTTCACCGGAGCGGGCAGCGTACTCTCGCGGAAGGCATCCGCAAAGAGGCGGGTGCGCTTTTCCAGAGATTCGAGATGCTGCGCTGCATAGTCCGCGGCCGCCCACGCATCCTCGAAGCGCGTCGCATAGTAGTTGCCGATCCTCGTGCCGCCTTTGCCCTTCGGCGCATCCCATCCGCACCAGTCCGGTGTGCGATTGGGAAAATGCCATGCCAGCAGAAAGGTAAACGTCTGCGACTGGCGCGGCGCAATCGTGGCACGCTGCAACACCACGCCAACTGCGTTGCGCGCCTCCGGCTCCGGCCCCAACTCCCCGGTAGCGGAAAAGGCATCCCAGAAGAGCATAGGCGAGTTCCACCAGCGCCCCTGCGGCCATCCGCGCCAGTATGAAACGTCAACACCCGGCTGCCGGAGCGCCGCCGCCAGTGCGATGGTGCCGCGCATCGGCTCATCCTCCGGCAGAGACGGATTGCTCATCGTAAGCCCGGATATATGTGCGCTCGATCGATACGTGTTCTGCCGCGGCTCGTGTTCCACTCCGGCAGCGGGTGGTGGAGGAGGCGCAGCCGTCTTCACCGGATTTTCCAGCGACCACGCGATGCTGACCTTCGCGCTCACGCTCCTCGGATTGGTCACCCGGTAACGCAAGATCGCGACCGGCAGCCCGGAGTCGTCAGGCTCATGTGGGATGAAAGGCGAAAATGCCTCCAACTCTACCTTCACCGGCAGCGTGCGATCCTCGAATGCGATGTGAGCCAGCGGGTACGCGCCGGTGAAGGTCGCTCCGTCCAGCCGGCTCAGCCCCGGCGCATTGTTCGAACCAAGCCCGTCCTGCCCTTCGTACGGCGGAAGGATGCGGGCCTCCAGCACGCGCGCCACGGGCTTTGCATCGCCGGACTGCGCCCAGATCGAGGGCATTCCATACGTGGGCGAGTAGCCTTTGTTGGGCTTGTTGAAGATTTCCCAGTCACGCAGTTGTCCGCGCCCGCCCAGCGACACGCTGCCCGCTGCGACGCCGCCCAGCGGAAAGGCAAGCATTTTGAGCTTGCGTCCGGCAAAGACGCGGGGGAACGCGGCGTCTCTCAGTGCGGCTGCCGGACCAACCGGCGTTTCGGGCGTCGCGGCCTCACCGAGCGCTGGCCACGCGCCCATCTGCGAGGCGGCGCCGATCGCGCCGGCAGCCTGCTTTAAGAATGTGCGACGCGGCAACCGGTCGTTCCTGGACATGCGCGCTCCTAGCTGGGATTCTCGACTGGAGGAGAAATTTAAGCGTTTTACTTTCGCACGCCATTCTCAACCAGAAGCGCTGGAATACGCAATTGCTATGGCACCGCGATGGACACCGGTGCCAGGTTCCAGCCCCGCAGCCCCAGTCGCATTCCGGCGGTGCGGTCGCCTGCCGGAAGTGAGATGGTGACGGCCTGCTCTTCCCCCGGCAGCAGCGAAACATAGTTGTCGCTATAGTACGCGGGCAACACTTCGGTGCCGTCGGTATGCAGCAGCGTCAGCTTGTTTTCAAGCGCCGCCACCTGCCCGGTGTTGTGCAGCGTGATCTGTACTTCATCCTTATTTGGAGCTGAGGCCGTTGCCGTGACTGTCGCGGGCGCGAGCCGGTCCAGTACGCGATAGGCAGACTCGTGTGCTGCCCGCCAATAAAAGTTGTCCGAGACAAGCCGCCCATCCGCGCCGCGCAGCTCCAGGCGCACCAGCACTACGTTGTCCTGGCCCATCATCGGCACCAGGGCCAGCGGAAAGCCCGGCGTCACCGCATCCGCAACAGTGTTCACCACGCTGTCCTTGCTCAGCAGCAGCTTGTTATTGAGGTCATAGACGCGCGCGCTCAACTTCAGTCCGGCGCGGGCTTCCGTGGTCGTATTTGCAATCGAAACAGTGTCATTCGACAAATCAAGCTGCACATGCACCGGCTCGCATGCTTTCTTCACCCCATAGTAGGAAGCCTGCGTCCCGTAATCGGAGGTGAGGATCTCCCACATCGTGCTCGGCCACGCCGGCTGCGTCATCCACAGCATGCGCCCGGAGTTTGGCGACCACAGATGTGCATTCATGCCTTCGAAGATTGCGCGATGATCCACGTAGTTCATCATCTGTGCCTTGCGCACGTAGTCATCCAGGTTGGTGGCCGCGCCGAACATCGCCTCCATGTGCTCATTGAACGGATTCACATCGCCGTTCCCGGCCTGATGCCAGTCGTGGTACGCCCAGTCATCCGATACCGGCCAGCGATCGGCCTCCGGCAACCAGCGGCTGAACCACTCGCGGGTGGGCAGCGATGGCGTGCCGGTCTCAACGGAAAAGCCGTGATTCAAGCGTGAGTAGTATTCCGATGGCTCCTGGTAGGAGTACGGTCCGCTTTCCTGCAGGTTCACCTCGTTTGAGCTTGGCGAGTAGTAGCGCGTTCCGTCGAGCGAATGAATGAGTCGGATCAGCCCCTCATTGATGATCGGCTGCGGTACGCCCTCATTGCGCCCGCACCACAACACGATCGACGGATGGTTACGATAGCGCTCAATGGTGTCCTTTGCGTTGGCCAGAAAGAGCTGCGGGTCCTCCGCTTCCACGTTGTAATTCTGTGTCGAATCCCAGAAGTCGTTCCACACCATCAGCCCATACTCATCGGCCAAATCGTAGAATGTCTCCTCCGTGCTTTGTCCCACCCAGTTGCGGATGATGTTCAGCCCGGCGTCGCGGTGCAGACGGAAGTAAGGTTCCAGCCGCTCGCGCGAGACACGCTTACGCGCATCGTCCATGCCCCAGTTGCCGCCGCGCGCGGCAATGCGTACGCCATTGACCTTGATGACGAGATACGGCGCCGGTCCGAGGTCGCTGTCAGTTTGCAGCGACGGCGACGCATCTGCGCCTTCCGCGATCGACGCCACTGCCCGCGCCATGCCTCGCTGGTGAGAGATCTCGCGCATGCCGTCATGCGAGACATCGACAGCCGGTGTGGTGCGGCCGCGATCGTCGCTGGGCGAATACTCCACCCGCCGCAGCTTGCCGTCGTTATCGAAGAGGCTCAGCTCATAGCTGATCTCGCGCACGCCGAACTGCGATGTAATCGTGCTCGCCGCTCCGCCATCCTCATCAAACGTAACCTTCAGGTGATACAGCTCTGGCTTCCCATAGCCATTCGGCCACCACAGCCGCGGATGAGACAGGTGCAGCTCGGGAAATTCCGCCGGCTTCAGTTCTATCGTTTGCTCGCCCGGCGCAACCGTGATCTCCTTCTTCAACTCGACGCCCTCAAAGGAGGCCGTCAGCCTGCCGCGCCTGGGCTCATCGCCTACGTTCTTCAGCGGCACCGTGATCAACACATCCGCCAGCGATGTATCGGTCTGCCCATTTTGCAACCGCGGCAGTGCCGTGATCACCTGCGCATCGCCCACCTTCACCTGCCCGCTCGGGATCAGCCGCACATCCTGCCACAGACCGCTGTCGCGATCGCGTTCCGCGGGAATCCAGTCCCAGCCTTCGGTGGCGACGAAGGTCGGTCCGTCCAGGCACATCATGCCGCCGTTCTCGCCCGGCCCGCCCAGGATTGACTGCTCCTGCGGAATGCCGGGATGCGGTGGTGGCGAGATGCGGATGGCTAGTGCGTTTGTCGCGCCCGCGTGCAGCGCATCTGTCACGTCGAAGACGCCACGCTCAAACGCACCCGTCACCTGCCCTACTTGCTTTCCATTCAGCCAGACCTCGGCGTGGTAGTTGATGCCTTCGAGCACCAGCGTGCGCCGCTCGTCTTTCGACTGTTTCGGCGCGGCGAACTCCGCGCGGTACCAGTAGTCCTGCTTGTTCAGCGACTCCGGAATCGCCATGTTATTTAGCCCGTAGTCGGGGTCGGGATAGACGCCTCGGTCTACCATCGTCGTCAGTACCGTGCCGGGCACTGTCGCCGCCCACCATCCCGCAGTGTGGAATCCCGCCTGCGAAATCTCCTCCGGCGTTGCCGTCACCTTGGACGCCGTTGTCAGCTTCCATCCACCGCTCAGCGTCCATGCGCCGTCAGCGTCTTTGCGCAATGTCGTCTTGGAGGGCGGTTCCGGACCGGGTCTTGGCAGAGAGAAGGCCGCTTCACTGCGCGGCAAGGTTGCCGGGTCCTGCGGCGCGCGATAGCCTGCCTGCCCGCGCGTCTGCACCGGCCA
The DNA here is from genome assembly GCA_963790555.1 of uncultured Acidobacteriaceae bacterium. GTDB lineage: Bacteria > Acidobacteriota > Terriglobia > Terriglobales > Acidobacteriaceae > KBS-83. The sequence goes on from CAWBPB010000010.1 coordinate 21,821, forward strand.
TGGCTTTGCGCCTTCCTCGAACCGGATCAGCGAGAACTCCGGCTGCTGCTTCGCCATCGCAGCGATCTCGGCATCGCTCATCACCGCACGTGAGATCATCAACAGCGCGATGCGCCCGCCGAAGGGCACGGCCTGCGGTAGCGCGGCCTTCGTCGGCGCCATCGAGATCATCGGCGCCACGCGGCCGTAGAGCAACGGACCCTTGGCGACCTCAGCGCCGTCGCAGTAGAGATGCGCGATCTGCCCGTCGAAACTCGCAGTAATGAAATGCCACGGCTGCGGGGTCAGAGGTGTGTTCGACGTCAGTACATTGTCCTTGCCGAAGTAAAGTGCGAGCTGCCCATGGATCACGGCGAAGAACCTCGACTGCTCGTCCATCGCATCGCCCACGCCGGCAATCAGCATCGGCCTCGCCGGAGCCGCCGGCATTTCCACCCACCCCGTCATGGTCCACGGCGTGACCGCCTTGAGCAGCGGGTCCGTTTCCGGGATCGGCTTCTCCAATCCTTCGCCGCCGGCCAGAAAGTGTCCGCTGAACGGCCCGTACTCCGGCGGCAGCACCTGGTACGCGGCCGCGCCATGCTGGGCTTTTGCGGATACAGCGGCGAGCAGCCATGGAATCATGCAGAGCGTGGCAACACGGACCGAGCGACGCATGCGGGAGCCTCCAGAAAATTCGCTGGAAAATCTGTTAACGATATCTTTCAGCCCGGGCCAGCTTATTCGATGGCCGTTCCGAATGAAAGCCTTGGTGCGCTGGGACAGCTTCGGACGTAAAGGTCGATGCCGGCAGTCCTGCACTATCCATCAGCGTTGCATCGGGCGCATTCGGCCACGCATAGCGGACGTACCGAGGAGCCGCTACCTGCGAACTCGTTACCGTGACGGTTGCACCATCCGGATCGATCTTGGCTACCGCCGGCACGAAGCGGCGGTCTTCGCCGGCAAGCTCGAACCCCACAATCGTTCTGCCCGTCCCGCCGCGTGCGGTTAGCTTGCCGTCCGCACCGGTGAAGTAGACGCGCATGCCGTCGCCCTCCGCGGTTGCCTGCCGGAAGAGTGGCCCGCTGTGGTGCACGTCCTCGCCATAGGTCAGCGCACGCGCAGCCAGCGCCAGCCGATGTCCCACCGTCTGCTTGTCTGCCGGATGCACGTTGTTCGGATCGCCAACATCGATGGTCACGGCCATCCCAGTGTTCAGCAGGGACAACGTCCGCCGCTGCGCGTCGCGCACCATGCCCCAGTCTTCCTCCGGCGACGATGTGTAACTCGAGATCTGGGCGAACAAGAAAGGGAAGTCGCCCTGCGCAAAATGCAGCCGCCAATCGGAGATCATTGCGGAGAAGAGCTGGTGGTACAGCGGTGCGCGTGCAAGGCCGGTGTTGGCCTCGCCCTGGTACCAGATCACGCCACGAATCGCGAGCGGCGTCACCGGCGCAATCATTCCGTTGTAGAGCGAGGCGGCCTGCCACGGCTCAACCGGCGGCTGCCACGGATGCTTCTCCGGCGTGCGTCCCTGTGCGCGTGCAGCGGCATCCTCACGTGCATATCGTGCCTTGATCGCCTCCACATCGGCCTGCTTGTCCATCTCAGCCGCGCGCACGGCAAAGACCGGCATCAGAGTCGCATCGTTGCCGATTGCATCCAGGCTGGTCCACGACTCTGCGGGCGTGCCGCCCCAGTCTGCTTCCACTACGCCAACCGGGACTTTCTGGTCGTGCTGAACGTCGCGGGCGAAGAAATACGCTACAGAACTGAAGGTTGCCGCCGTCTCCGGTGTGCAGATCTCCCAGGTCGCATCCTGATCCTGCAGCGGAAATTCAGAAAAGCGCTTCGGCTCGTGCAGCAGCCGGATCTCGGGATGGTTCGCCGCTTTGATCTCTTCGGGGCCGTTCTTCAGCACCGCAGAGCCCGGAAAGCCGCTCAGCGGCAACTCCATGTTCGACTGCCCGCTCGCCAGCCACACATCGCCCATCAGCAGATCGCTCACCGTGATCGTGTTCGTGCCCGCTACTGTCAGCGTGTAGCCGCCACCGCCCGCCGGCCGCGGCGGAAGATAGAGGCTCCAGTGTCCCAGCGAGTCCGTGGTCGCGCTCGCGGTTTCGTCGGAGCCGCCGTTGCCACCGCGCAGCGTGGCCGTGACGCGTTCACCGACATCGGCCCAGCCCCATACATGGATGGGGCGGTCGCGCTGAATCACCGCGTGATCGCTCCACAGCTTCGGCAACCGCAGCTCGGCAGAGGCGGTTATGGAGATCAGCAGAAGAGCAGGGAAGAAGAGAGCGCGTGGGAACCGTGAAAGCTTCATCGGTATCCCACGATGCCATAAGCGGCGCTCTACGCCAAATCGATATTGCCGTTACGCGGCAGAATATTTCCGGTCCGCTCTAGCGATCGCCCGTGTTTGCATTCGTATGTGCCGCGGCCGCCGTCACCCCGGCCGCCGTGTTCTTGCTCAGCGTGGCAGCATTCGGCGGTACCGTGATCGTATTGGCAATCGCCGGGTCGTCGCGCAGGTGCAGATACAGCTCGCCGCTGTTTGGCTTCGGTACGGCCAGCGTCGGGTTCGTGTAGCCGTCCGGCACCGAGATGCTGTGCGTGAACTGCGGATCGGACGCAATCGAGTCAATCAGAAACAGCGAGCTGCCATTCAGCGTGCACTGCGCGTTCGGATCGTTTGCCGCCGGAGTCGCCGCGTCGTTCACCGGTGGCGGCGGTCCGCTGCCCTCGGTCGCGGCCGGAGCATCGGTGGCCGCGGCGGCACGGGTGGCCGCTGCTGCTGCAGCGGCTGCCGCAGCCTTGGTCGCGCGCGCGCACTTCACGGACGCAACCACCGGCACGCGCACCAGGGTACCCAGCGGAATCCAGTCGCCCGGCGCACCGCTGGCATCGACGGCGCGCAGTTGCAGCTTGCCGAACGCCGAAGGTCCGAAGCTCTTCAGCGGGTCAAAGCTGCCCAGTATTGTGCTTGAGTCCTGCAGCACCAGGCCGCCGTCGCTGACCTCCAGCGTGGTGTGGAGCGTCTGATCGTCCGACGCCACTTCCACCTTGTCGTTCCGCGAGAAGCCGGGCAGAGCAATCGTCTTCAGCACGAAGCTGATCTTGCCGCCCACCGGCAGTTCGTTCGGATCAACCAGATGCACCAGGTTGCTCGAGTCCGTGTCCGTGCTCACGCTTTTGTTGGCCAGCATCACCTGCGGACGATGCCCGCTGATGGTGTTTTCGAGCTCCATCGTGCGCCCATCCTTCAACTGCACATTGGCTGTCGCACGCAGGTTTACCGGCAGCGCCGCCGCCGCCTTCGAGTCCGTAGCCTTCAAGGTCAGCGTGTCCTTGTCGCCGGAGTGGGTCAAATCGCCCGGCGTGAAGTGCACACCCTTCAACTCGACCGATGCCACTTCGTCCAGCCGCGTTCCTACCAGTGACGCCGTGCTGTCGCCCGCATGGAAGTGCAACGCATCCAGATGGCCCGCCTGCGCATATGCCTGAATGGCCACCTGGTCCGGTGACTCCAGTCCGCGTTGACGCACCAGCAGACCGGCAGCGCCGCTCGCGGCATTGGTCATCGGGACCTTTACTTCCAACTCGTCCGGCTTCACCATCTTGAAGTCGGCCTTCGTCTCCTTGCCCGTCGAATCGCGGAGCTGAATTTCCGCAACGCATGCGGCTCCGTTTCCGTGCAGACGCACATCGTCATTGCGTCCCACGACCAGCGAGTTCGAGTCTGCCTTCTCCAGCCGCCAGGTTGTCGGGTGCGGCACATTCAAGTTGAACGACGGGCCGTCCAGCCGGTCAAAGCCCCACATGCCGACGATCTTGCCCACCACGTGCGGGTCCAGCTTCGCATCGGGAACGGCCGAGGCGTCCGCCACCAGGCCGCCCTTTGCGGCAACCGCTCGCACCGGCAGATCGATCGATTTGCCAGACTTGCCTTCCACATGCAGCGCCAGATTGTGCGCCAGGCTGGTCGAATACACCAGCGGCGCACCTTCCACCGGCAGCACCACGCCCGGACCCTGCAGGCAGCTCACCTGCTTGGGATCGACCGCGTGCAGTGGCGGTAGCTGGGCCGTCTCTACTGCAGGCAGCGCCACCACGATGACCGACTTCGGATTGTGAAACGATGGCGGATTGTTCAGCTTCAGGTCCAACGAATCTTCCTTGGGGAAGGTCAGCGCCGGGATGTACTGATACTCCGCCGTGTGCAGCCCCTCAAGCAGCTTTGCCACGTCAATCACTGCGCCGACATACGCGCTGTAGTAACCGGCGCCCGCCGTCGGCGAATAGGAGAGCTGTGTCGCCAGATCGCTTCCCGGACCGCTGGTCAACGCCGAAACCATCGACTCGTGCCCGTCGTTCATCACCAGCGCTTCGCTGTTCTGCGTCAGGCACTGCTCCTGCTCAGCGGAGGGCAGCTCAAAGCATTCGTCTTTCACCTTCAGCGTCAGGGTGCGGGCCAGCAGCTTCGAGGTGGCCTGCAGCGAGGCCGGATCGGTCTGCGAGGTATCGCGCACGCTGCTGAGATAGGTCTGGACACGCGAGCGATCCAGGCTGGCCTGGTTCAGGTCCTGGGAAGCGCGCACAAACGAGCCGGGGCGCCCCCGTACGGCGTTGCGCAGCGTCTTAAAGTCGCCGCCCGTCTCTGGGGCCAGAAAGAGCAGCGTCTGTTGTGCATCCGCCGGAACCGTAAAGTGAATGCCTTCGTTCGCGACCTTCTTTTGCCAGGTCTCCTCTTTCAGAAACCAGCTCTCCGGCGGCGGATTCGTCGCTCCCCGTAGGAAGGCGACCACCAGAAGATAATGAGCCGATTGCGAGGGGGGCAACTCGGGATGCACCCACACTTTGTCGCCCGGTTGAAGGTTCGGCACCTGCGCGATGGGCAGAGTCTTGCCGCCGCGGGTCACGCGCATGTCGATGCGTGGCCCATTCAGATCGAAGGGTGCTGTGTTGCCCTGCGCATGCAGGCCAATCGGCGCGGCCAGAAAGACCCCCGCCATCAACCAGGTTCCCAGGCTGTGCTTTAAAGACATTCTTGTCCTGCGCGATAAGAGGTGGCAGTGAGTGGATGCACTCCTCCTATTGTAAAGAGAGCGGATTACGGGAGTGCTTTGCTTTGCACCAAAAATAGTGCAGAACTCAGATTCCAGCGCAGATGCAGAGCCGTTCTTGAAGCCAATCGTCGGCGCTGCACCCGATTTCCGTCGTTACTGACCCAGAAAGATCTGCTGCGCCGCCTGTGTCCTGGTGTTGGGCGCGGAGACCTGTACCTTCAGGTTCACGATGTTCTTTGCCTTCTCCGGTGCCGTGACCCGCAGCTCGTACTGGTTGCCGAGCTTCCTGTTGATCTGGTTCAGATATGGCGTAAAGTCCACCGGATTGCCGAAGCCCTGGTAGAAAAACTCTCCGCCCACGGCCGTGCACAATTGCGTCAGGTAATTCTGCCCGCTGTTGATGCCCGCACCGGTGCGGTCGGCGAAGCCTGCATTGTGGAAGTAGATGGAATACACCACCACGCGATTGCGGATGGCATCGCGAATGGTTGCGTTGATGTATGGATTCGACGGATCGTAGCGCAGCCCGGTGTAACGGTCTATACCATCCGTGACCATGACAACCTCGCGTCGCTCCGACGGAGTGTGTGCCGGCCATCTCTTGATCAGATCGCTTAAGGAGAAATACGGGCTCCCGTTCGTTCCGGGCGAAGAGATCGGCAGACGCAGCGTCTGCGCCGCCTTGGCGTGATCGGTCGTGAATGGGCCGGTGAACTGCCCGGTACCGTTTCGCATATAGGCAACGGCAACCTCCGTCGTTGGCCGCTGCTGGGTGATGAAACGCTGCAACTCCTGCAGATGCAGGCCCAGGCTGGAGCGGGCGCCGTCGTCGATCAGCAGCACCAATTGCAGATTGGGCTGTGTCGCGTTCGGACCAAAGGCTGTCCAGCCAGCCACTCCGGCATTCTTGCCGTTCACCTTTACCTTTACCGCGTTGGCCGGCACCGGCTCGGCCAGCTCACCGCTGCCCTTCGGTTCTACGGTCACAATGCTAGAGGGCCCATTGTCCGCAGCCTCCTGGGCCAGTAGGGGAGAGAACGCAGGCAGTACCAGGCCGCTCAAAACCAGCGCGGCACAAAAAGAAAGAACATGTTTCATTCGACTTACCTCGCTTACTACAGGTTCAGACGCGTTAACACTCTCAGGAGTCGCGGTCCGGTATCCGGGATGCAAATTGTGCCTCTACTTCGTTCAAATTTCGACGAAAGGAAGCATGCAGCTGTAGTGCGACAACAAAAGTATCAGCTGTCTGATTCCAAAGGCTTCGGCATTTCGTTCTAAAATGCAAACAGAGGGGAATGGAGTTTCCCCCGAGGATGCTCGGTCCTCAAGCCCGCCACCAGGCTGATAACTCCTGCCAATCCAACCGCAGCCCCGATACGGGTCCGCTGCGGCGACATGTGAGGCAGGAGATGAACCTATATCTGTGGGTTGCTCTGGGAAGCGCCATCGGCGGCTGCGTGCGTTATGCAATGGGCCGCGAGATGCTCCCCCAGCACAGCGGCAGCTTTCCCTGGTCCACCGTTCTCATCAACATCATCGGTTCCTTCGTCATCGGCTTTTTCGGAACGCTCACCGTCACCGGAAGCCGCTGGGCCGTGCCGGAGTCCACACGGATCTTCGTCATGGTGGGTCTCTGCGGCGGCTTCACCACCTTCTCGTCGTTCAGCCTGCAGACCTTCGACCTGCTGCGCTCCGGGGCGTGGGGCAGGGCGCTGCTGAATGTCGGGCTCTCGGTTCTCCTGTGTCTGGGTGCCGTAGCGATAGGCCATTGGATCGCGCAGCAAAGCAGCCACGCGGTGGCCATCGCGCAGATCGAGGAAGAGGAGTACACCGGCTGAAGATGGGACTTGTACTTCTACTGAGTGCGGAATGTTTGGCCGTGCTTGCCGGAATGCCTGCTCAGCGCCGGGATTCAAGCTGGGTTGTGCCGAAAAGATCATGAACCGGCAGCGAGGCGCTCTTGCAAACCTCGCGGAAGCCCTCCCGCCAGCTTGGCCAGCGCGGCGTCCAGCCCAGTTCGCGCTTGATCTTCGCGTTCGAAACGCCTCGGATCTCGTTCATCACCACCACCACATGCTCGCCTATCAGCAGCTTTGCGAGCCATGTCGGAACCTGGCGCGGCGGCTGGGCGTGTGCGCAATGTGCCAGAAACGATAACCACTCGGAGACAGGCGCAGGCTCATCATCGGCTACGTTGTAAATGCCGCCGCGTCCTGACTGAACGGCCGCTACGGTCGCACTTGCCGCATCGTCGATGTGCACAAACGACCACTGGCCCGCCCCTTCGCCCACCAGCGGCAGCTTACGCCGCCGCACTGCCTGCACGGTTGAGCCATCTTTGCCGATCGATGTATGCGGCCCGTAAAACCACCCGTAGCGCAGCACCGTGCCGGTCAAGCGCCCCTCCGACAGCACCGCCTGCTCCAGCGTCTTCAGCGCGTCAAGCGTCGTGCGCAATCGCTTCGGCGGATCAGGATCAAGCGGATCTTCCTCGGTCTTCAACTTCGCAGTCCGCGGAGTCTTGACTGGCTTGCCGCCATTGTTCGTGCGCCCATACGTCCATCCCGCAAAGCCTTGCGCGATGAACTGCTTCGCCCCCACATCCACAGCAGCCGTCAGCAGATTGCGCGTGCCCTCGGTGCGCAGCAGGTTGGTCAAAGCAAAATCGCGGTCGAAGCGCCGCATGTCCACCGCTGCCGGAATGGCCGTCGCCTGGTGAATCACCACCTCAGGCCGTACCTCGCGGAAGCAGGCGAGCACCGCAGCAGCATCGAGCGCGTCCGTGGTCCGCGGTTCCGCGCCCAGCGCGCGCACAATCTCCGTGCTGCGCGGACGCTGCACCATCCCAACCACATCGTGACCGGCCGCGACCAGCAGCGGAACAAGTGCCTGCCCCATCGCGCCGGAAGCTCCCGCAACCAGGATCTTCATGGCTCTCAGTTATCTATACGAAGGCGGCCGCCGCCGGTTCCATCAATTTTGCGTTTTGCGGATCAGCCAGTCTGGCTGGCCAGATGGCCGTGATACTGATCGATGGTCGCGAGCAGGCGTTCCGCCATGGTCTCGGCCTTGTCGACGAATTTCACCGCCGCGTGCCCGGGAAACAGCTCCGCCGCCGTCTGCCGCCACAGGGCAAGCCAGCGCTCGAAGTGCTCCGCTCCGATGCGCGGCGTGAGCATCAGGTGTGCCATCATCGGATTTCCTTTGTACCGGCCGCTAGCCAGCGTCAGCGATGACCAGAAGGCGCGCATCTTCTCCAGGTGCGGCTCCCAGGCGTCGCCCACCACCCGCTCAAAGATGGGGCCCAGAGTCTCATCCTGCCGCACACGGGCGTAGAACGTATCGACTAGAACGGCAATTTGCTTTTCGCTGATGGAATCTGGCGCGAATGGTGGAACTGGCATGGTCTTATCGTAATTCTTTGAAATTCGGGCGGCACTGACTTCTGTCATAGACGCAAATATGCCTTTGATATGCTTGCCCCAACGCGCGGCAGTTCCGCCAGACCGTCAGGAGCCGCATGGCCACCACCGCACCTCCAGCTCTCGATCGCCCCCTCTGCGTAGACCTCGACGGCACCCTCGTCAAATCGGACACGCTGGTCGACTCGTTGCTGCTGCTCATACGGACCCGGCCGCTCGAAGCACTCAAGGCGCCGCTCTGGGCACTCAAGGGAAAAGCCAACCTCAAGCGCGAGGTCACGGCACGGGTCACTCTGAATGTCGAGCACCTGCCCTACAATCGCCCGCTGCTCGAATACCTGATGGCCCAGCGCGGCGAAGGCCGCAAGCTCTATCTCGCCACCGGCGCCGATGCCGCTCTCGCCGATCGCATCGCGCAGCACCTCAACATCTTTGAAGGCGTGCTTTCTTCCGACGGCGCCACCAACAACATCGGCTCCAACAAGCTGAACGGCTTCCGTAACCGTTTTGCCGGCGATTTCGACTACGTCGGCAACGCGCGTCCGGACCTGCCGCTGCTTGCTGCTGCCGCAATACCGATGCTCGCCAACCCCAGCGCCGGCCTTCGCATGGCCATGCGCGCCCGCGGCCTCAAAGCGCAGCACACCTTCACTGACCACACCACTCCGCTTCGCACCTTCATCAAAGCGATTCGCGTCCATCAATGGGCGAAGAACACGCTGATTTTTGTGCCACCGCTGCTTGCGCACAGCGTGCGTAGCAACGTGATGCTCTCCGCCGTGCTGGCCTTCGTCTGCTTTTCTCTCTGTGCGTCGGCCACCTACATCATCAACGACCTGCTCGACATCGAGGCCGACCGCCAGCACCCGCGCAAGCGCAAGCGCGCCTTCGCCTCCGGCAATCTCTCTGCTGCAACCGGCATGGCGATTTCTGCTGTCTTTCTTGCCGCTTCCTTTTCCATAGCGGTGCTTCGCCTGCCGCACAGCTTTGTCGGCTGGCTCGTGCTCTATCTGGTGACGACGCTCGCGTACTCGCTCGGGCTGAAGCGGATCGTCATCCTAGATGTGGTCGTGCTGTCGGCACTCTATACACTGCGCATGCTGGCCGGCGCCGCGGCTACGGATACCTACATCTCTCCCTGGCTCGCGGCCTTCGCGGTTTTCATGTTCCTCTCGCTGGCCATGGTCAAGCGCTTTAGCGAGCTGCAAAACGTGCGCAGCGCCGGCACACAGCTCTCCAATGGGCGCGGCTATCTGCTCAACGATATTGAGCAGGTCCGATCCTTCGGCACCTCCAGCGCTTTTGCTGCGGTCGTCGTCTTCTCCGTCTACATCGGTCAGCCGGAAGTCCACGGCCTCTATCATCACCACAACCGCATGTGGCTCATGACGCCGCTCATGATTCTCTGGCTCTGCCGCGTGTGGCTGCTGGCCTCGCGCGGGGAACTGGATGAAGACCCGGTGGTCTTCGCCCTCACCGACCGGATGAGCTTGTTGATGGGGGTCGCCGCTGTTGCCATTGCACTCGCGTCGATGTGAGGAGTATTGGCGCGTCCTTGGTGCCCGCGTCTGCGGTGTAGTGATTTCCTTTGACGGGAAGATCACTGCACCAGCAGGTCTCAGGCCGCCGTTGCTTCCTTGTTTCCGTCCCATTGGGCTGACGGTGCGAGTTCACCGGTCTCCGCATTCAGCCGGTGCAGCATCATGCTGCCGTCCGCGAGGCTTGTGTTACGCCTCGACTGCTTCTCGCAGAGCGATCTCCAGGTCGCGCCGATCACGATACCTACTGCAAGTGATGCCCAAGCGATAAGTACAGTCATAGTCTGTTCTCCTGCTCGCAATCTCACGCCGGCAACAACTAAGAAAAAGTCCGCCCGGCGCAACAATTCGCTGCATTTAGGATGCCGGCGACTGCTTCAAAGTGTTTCTCTTACACCTGCAAATTAGCGCGAAGAGACTACTTAGATTGTCCCAATCTGGCGCGCAAATCGTAATTTATTTGCCATGTGAGGTTTGGTCGGCAGGGAATGCAAGCTCATCTGTATCCTTTTTCCCCACTTACGGAAGTTTCGACATAGCTCGAGTACGTTACGGATGCGGCAGGCTGACCGCATACAAATACCAGGCCGCGTGCGGCAGCCACTCTTCCGTCCAGCGCCAGTCGTCGTCCTTGCCTGTGGCGGCGAATCCTTCGTTAAACGCAATGCCGTCCTCATCGCTGTATGCCGCAGTGATGCCGTTGAGGATGGCGCCCGGAGCGCTGGTGTATTTGTACGAGCGGAAGAACATATAGGGCGCGTTGCCGTGACCGCTGCCCATCAGCATGCTGCTGTCAAAGGGATTGCGTCCCAGGATCCAATGCAGTTGATCGTCTGCGTATGTCTCGAGCGCGGTTTGAAACTGAGGATCGTCCTTATAGAGCGGCGCCGCCATGCGCGCGGCTGCCGCAAGCGACGCAAGGCGCGCATCTTCTCCCTGCCACCAGGGGGCCGCTTCCGTATCGTGCGGAAAGAAAAACGCCGTCCGCACATCTCCGTTGCCCATGCGCACAAGCTGCCGCGCATAATCGAAAGGGTTGTTTACCTCATGCGTCGTCGCGAGCTCAAATTCGAGCGATCGTTTCACGGTTTCGATTGCCTGCTTCCGGTTCGCGGCGGAGGCGATCTCCGCGTAGCGCAGCAGGCTCACCACCGGAAGTCCCGCGTCGGAAGGATGAAAGAAGGGCCGCGTGCCGTCGTTCGCTCGCCAGTAGTCGTGGAACTTGCCGTTCGTTGTCAATCGCGCCATCAGATGCGCGGCACGCCGGTCCGCGGCCTGCCGGTAGATATCCTTGTGACTCGCCCGATACAGTTCCGTCGCGGCCATCAGTGCGCAGTAATCGTCAAGAATGTTTTCGACGTGATCATTCAAGAGCTCGCGATTGTGCGCTTCTAAAAATGCAAATGCGTCTTCTGCAGTCGCGAGATACTTTGCGCGCGGAAAATCGCCATCCTCGGGCATGGTGCTGGCCAGCGCCAGCGCTGCAATGGACATGCCGCCGCCGGCGCGATAGCTTGCCTCATACGCATGCGGTCCGAGTGCGGCATCGCTCGGGCGCTCGGTGGATTGCGAGGCTTTCGTCTTGATCTGCGTGCGCCAGTTCGGATTGCCGATCCTGCGATCCTTCGCAAGCTTCTGCGGCCCCGGCGCTGCGATGTTCTGGAAGAAAGAGCCGCCAGGCCGCTTGATCCGCACCAGGAAGTCGGCGCCGAAAAGCCCTTCGTCCAGGAGCCGGCGCTCATATTCGCTGAAGTTGTCATCGCTCCGCGCCTTCAAAGTGTCGTAGCTGGCCAGCAGCGTCCATGCCACCAGCGGCACCTGCTGCGGATTGAAGTACGAGGTCAGGTTCTGGTGCGAGAGGTGAATGCCGTAGTCGCCGGTGGCGTCATACCAGCCGCCGCGTGCGTCGACTGTCCCTTTGCCATCCGGCAGCGGCAGATGGCTGTCCGCACGATCGAAGTCGCCGCTCGCCCGCTGTCCTTTGAAATAGAAGATGACGTTCGACAGCGTGGTCCTCTCCAGCAGGTTGTCGTCGATCTGAAATGCACAGGAGGTCGCAGCGCGATCTCCAGCCGTGGCCCGCAGCGTGTAATGTCCCGGTGTGCGGACGGTCGAGAAATCTGCCTTCCAGTACACGCGGTCGCCCCAGCGGAAGACCTTGCCGGCCGGCTCGGGCGTGCCGCTAAAGATCACCTTGCCGGTCGTGTCGTCCACCACCGTGAACTGCGTCGGATGATCCGTCTCCGCAGAAGAGATCAGGCCAACCTTGGGCGCTCCAGTCTCGTACCCCACCTGATCCACCAGCACGCGCATCTGTGCGGATGCCACTGGATATTGCCAGCGCGCAAAGACTCAGCGCAATAACATGCCGCAATGACCGGACCATGCCACCTCCTCAATCCTGTCCGCGACTATAACGCAGAGTTTTGTGCAGATTCCTGGTTCAATCGATTGAATATGTGCAATGCTGGTTCGGACGTAGCGGTGGAGGGCTCGGTGCCTCTCTGGCAAGCAACATTTCATAGGACAATGCGGACCGCCGCAAGGCGTGTCGCATGGACCGCGGCCGTCGCGCTGCTCGTAGCGATGCCCCTCGCTGCTTCGCCGCCAAAGCCTGTCGTTCGACCGCCCCGGCTTCCGCAGATCATTGCGTACATCTTCCCGCGCGATCGTGTGCTGCAGCCCACCGATGTCGATGCCGCGAAGCTCACCCGCATCAACTATGCCTTCGCAAACATCCAGGACGGCCGCATCGTAATCGGCGCCCCCGTGGACCAGGCGAACTTCGCCACGCTCGTCGGTCTGAAACAGCAAAACCCGTCGCTCCAGGTCCTAATCTCGGTCGGCGGCTGGCTGTGGTCGGGAAACTTCTCCGACATGGCGCTCACTAAAGAAAGCCGAAGCCGGTTCATCGACAGCGTGGCGGAATTCATAGAGCGTTACAAGCTCGACGGTCTCGACATCGATTGGGAGTATCCCGGGATGGCCGGGGCAACGAACCACTTTCGCCCGGAAGACCGTCGCAACTTCACGCTGCTCGTAATGGAGTTGCGGGCGCGCTTCAACCGCGATCAGCGTAAGCTGGGACGCACGCTGCTTTTGTCGTTTGCCGCCGGCTCGTCGAGCGACTACATCGCCCACACCGAGCTTGCCCGCGTCGCGCGCTATGTCGATACCGTGAACCTGATGGCCTACGATTACTACGAGCCTGGTAGCGAGAAGATCTCCGGGAATCATGCACCGCTCTACACTGATCCCGCCGATCCGAAGCGAGTCTCCGCCGACCGCTCCGTCCAGGAGTTCGAGCAGGCCGGTGTGCCGGCGCGCAAGATCGTGCTCGGCGTGCCCTTCTACGGCCATGTGTGGGGCAACGTGGCGCCTTCAAATCACGGGCTCTTTCAACCGGGCGCGCCGGTCCCGAATGCATTTGCAAACTATGGCAATATCGTCGGCAGCATGATCGGCCACGGCTACACGCGATACTGGGACGCTGCCGCATCGGTGCCGTATCTCTACAGCGAAGAAAAGCGCGAGTTCGTTTCCTACGAAGATCCCCAATCGCTCGCCTTGAAGTGCGCATACGTGCGCCGCAAGGGCCTCGCTGGGATTATGTTCTGGGACTACACCGGCGACCCGACAGGAGCCCTTCTGAACACCATCAACACCGCTTTCTACGGCAGCGGCGCGAAAGCAGGAGGTGGCCGATGAGCACTGCGGCTTCCGCGCCGACAATCGGCATCGCCGGACAGGCCATTTCGACCCGTGTCCTCTCCATCGATATCTTCCGCGGCATCACCATGGCGGTCATGATCTTTGTCAACGATCTGGATAGCGTGCACGGTCTCTCCAAGTGGACCTATCACATGCCGGCGAATGTCGACGCCATGACATACGTCGATATGGTCTTCCCCGCGTTCCTGTTTATCGTCGGCATGGCAATGCCCATCGCGGTCAGGCAGCGGCTCAAGCGCAATCCGTCGCTTCCTGCGCTATGGATTCACGTGGTGTTGCGCTCCATCGCGCTGCTCGTGCTCGGCCTCATTCTTGCCAACGCGGAGCGCGGCGACCGCGCACGCATGCACCTCGCTCCTGACGCCTGGGCGCTGCTTGGACTGCTTGGCGGCATCCTGCTGTGGAACGTTTACACCGGCGTCAGTCGTCGCGTGGTTCTGTGGCTGCGATGCAGTGGCGCGGCTCTCATCATCCTTATGTTCGCCATCTTCCGGCGTGCCACTCCCCACGGCGAAGCGTGGATCAAGTTCTCTTATCCGGAGATACTCGGTCTCATCGGGCTGACCTACTTTGCCGCCTGCCTGCTCTATATTCCTACGCGCCGCTGGCAAGTCGCGCCGTTCGTGTGGTTCGTGCTGCTCGTCGCCTACAACGCTGCGTGCATTGAGCACTGGATGCCGTTCCAGCATGTCTCCATGTACATCTGGCCATTCGGCAATGGAGCGTTGCCCAGCCTGGTGATGGCCGGCGTCGTCACCTCCATCATTTTTCTCGGCGAGCACCGCTGGAAGACGCCGTGGCAGAAAATCCAACTCGCGCTTTTGATGGGAGTGGTCTGTTTTGTGGCAGGCTGGCTGCTCGCGCCGCTTGGCATCTCGAAGATTCGCGCTACGCCAACGTGGGCGCTCTGGACGATCGCAGCCAGCTGTGCGCTCTTCGCGCTGCTCTATTGGATCTGCGACGTGCGCAAACTCACCGGCTGGGCGTGGCTGGTGCGGCCGGCAGGCTCCAACACACTGCTCACTTATCTCGTGCCGGACGTCTACTACTTCCTCGCGGGACTGATGGGCCTCGAATACCTGCTCGGCCACTGGAACGCAGGCTGGCCCGGCATCCTTCGCGCAGTCGCCTTCACCATCGCCATATTGCTCATCGCGAGAGTGCTCACCAAGGCGCGTCTGCGGATGCAGCTCTAGTTCCCTGAACGCTGATGCAGCCTTGATAGGTCTAGCTTTATGACCGGGTGTGAGCCGTAGTTTGCGACGTACCCATCGCCGCTCTCCGGATCGACCGCGATTGCGTAAGGATTCATTCCGCCTGGAAGGGTCGCGAGAACACGATTGCTCGGGCCGTCGATCACCGTAACGTTGTTGCTGTGTGTATTCGCCACGAAGATACGGTGCCGCCGGCCATCCACGGCAAGCGCCTGCGGGTGATGCCCGGCCGCGACGGTCGCAACTGGCTTCAGCGTCGCGCCATCCAGCACTGTCACCGAATCACCAACGTAGTTCGCAACATAAATTCTGTTGGCTGCTTCATCGATGGCGATAGCGTCGGGCATTGGTCCGGTCGGCGCGGTCTCCGTTTTGGCGCCGTCCTCGTGATAAGCGACCAGCGTGTCCTTACCAATCTCCGTCACATAGACCATGCCGCGCTGCTCATCCACTGCAAGGCCCCATGGATGCGAGAGGCCCAACTTTTCGCGATGCACGCTTTCGTCAGCCTCCACTACCGTCAACGCGGGATCTTCATAGCTGATGAAGAACGCGCGATGTCGTCGGCCGTCGGTTTCCACAAAATCCTTCGATCCGAGCGGGAGTTGCTTCGCGGTGTCAGTCGTTCCATCGATCACCGTGACCTTATCGCTGAACGTATTGGTCGCATACACATGATGCAGCCCGGCATCGATGCCGATTGCGTAAGGTCGCGTGTCTGTGGGAAGGGTCGCGATGACATGGTCCGTGCTGCCATCGATCACGCTGACGTTGCCGCTACCGGCGTTCACGACGTAGATGCGGTTCATTGCGGGATCAATCGCGACAGCGTTCGGTTGCCGTCCCACCGCTATCGGCGTCGTCTGTTCATCCGGGCCAATCACCAGCACGCGGTCACCGTCCTGGTCCACCGCGTAGAGCCGGTGTGTCGCAGGATTGATGGCGACGGCGTGCGGGTGAATCGTTCTCCCGCGAGCTTCAGCGTCGGTCTGCGCATGCATAACGCCTGCAGTCGCCAGCATGCCCGCAAGAATCAACGCCTCCAGCCGCTGCGAACTTTCGTATCGCCTCATGATCGCTCCGATCTTCGCAGAAATAATAATCGTCGGCATTCGGCCGCGTGACAAGGTATAACGTTTGTGTTGGGCACTCCGCAGGTGCCGGAGCAAGTGTTCGATGGAAAATCTCAAGTCGCTCCTGAGGGCTGCCTGTGTCCTCATGCTGTGTCTCTGGTGCGGAGGAGGCTCTTCGCGCAATCGCAGCCTCCGCGCTTTCACGTGATCGCGCTCGCCGAAAAGGGCGGTATCCACAAGCCGTTCGTGGACGCGGCAAAGGTCTGGCTTGCACAGGAGGCGATTCGCGATCACTTCGCCATCGACTACATCGAAGACACGAAATCGATCGATGATGCCTTCCTCTCCCATTACCAGCTCTTCATCCAGTTGAACTATCCGCCCTACGGCTGGACGCCCACGGCAGCCGCGGCCTTCGAACGCTACATCGACGAAGGGCACGGCGGATGGATCGGCTTTCATCACGCCACGCTGCTCGGCCATTTCGACGGCTTCGGCCTCTGGCCGTGGTTTTCCGATTTCATGGGAGGCATTCAGTTCAAGGACTACATCGCAACCTTCGTCACCGGTACGGTTCATGTCGAAGACACGCATCATCCCGCGATGAAAGACCTGCCGCCCTCTTTCCGGATCGAGAATGAGGAGTGGTACACGTGGGACAAAGACCCGCGCCCGAATGTTCACGTCCTCGCTACGGTGGACGAGAATAGCTACACGCCCTCAACAAACATCAAGATGGGCGGTGATCACCCCGTGGTCTGGACCAATGAACATAAGAAAGCGCGCAATATCTATATCTTCATGGGCCATCATCCTGAGTTGTTTCAGAACACGTCATTTACCACGCTGGTTCATAACTCCATCCTGTGGGCGGCGCACTCCTGATGCGGCGGCTGGCGGTATTTCTTGTTGTCATCGCACTCGCGTGCTCTGCAACGTCACAGACGACGCGGCCAAAGTTCCACGTGCTCGCCTTTTATACGGTGAAGACCGAAGCCGATCACCTAGACTTCGCGCGCCAGGCAGTGACCTTCTTCGCCGATGAGGCAAAGCACGATAACTTCGACTGGCATGTCACCACGAACTGGAACGACCTGAACGCTGCAAATCTCCAGCACTATCAACTTGTCGTCTGGCTCAACGACTCGCCGCACGAGCCCGCGCAACGCAGCGCTTTTGAGCAGTTCGTGAAGCGCGGCGGCGCATGGCTGGGTTTCCACTTCGCCGGCTACAACGACAGCAGCACCGGCTGGCCCTGGTTCACGCATGATTTTCTGAGCGCCGTCTTCCTGACCAATAGTTGGCCGCCACTGCCGGCCGAGCTGACCGTCGAAGACCGAAGCCACCCGGTTACACACGGCCTTCCCGCAACCTACATCTCACCGGCAAACGAGTGGTATATCTGGAAGCCCGATCCGCGCGCCGGCAAAGATATTCATGTCCTGGTGAGTCTCGCTCCCGCGAACTACCCGCTGGGGATGAAGGACACGCTGGTATCTGGCGACCTGCCAGTCGTCTGGACCAATACGAGATACAAGATGCTCTATTGCAATATGGGGCACGGTGACAAGGTATTTAACAGCCAGATACAGAACCAATTGTTCAGAAATGCGGTCCTGTGGCTGGGTGGCGCCGCGAAGTCATCCGGTCCTTAGCCTGCGAGTTACGAAACAGCCTTCTTGCGGCTCTTCGTTCCTGCCTCTTTGGCCGCGCGCTGCGGCTCTTTTTTTGCGGCCTTCTGCGAGGCTGCCGGAACCAGCGTGGGCCCGGAGCGCTCTTTCTCCGCAAGGCTCTGCTTCAACGCCGTCATCAGATCGACCACCGGAGCAAGCCTGCGTTTCTCCGCGCCCGGACGCGGCGCCTGGCCGGCGCGCTTGGTTTCAATCAGAGCCAGCACCTTCTCTTTGTAATTGTCCTGGAACTGCTCCGGTGTAAAAGGCGCGCGCAGCGACTCCATGAATTTTTCGGCCAGCGCAACCTCAGCCTCGGGCACCTCCGAGGCTGTATCGTGCCCGTACTCGCCGACCTCGCGCACTTCCGCCGGATAGTAGAGCGTGTGCAGCAGCAGGCCCTCGTCATACGGCCGGATTAGCACTACCTGCTCGCGTCCGCTGAGCGTTACGCGGGCAATCGCGGCTAGCTTCTCGCGTGTCATGCCGCGGAACAGCAGGTTGTAAGCGCGTTTTCCCGACTCTTCCGCGGCGGAGTAATACGAGGTCTCGAAGTAGATAGGATCGACTTCCTCCAGCGACACGAATTGCTGGATCTCCATTACGTCAGAGGATTCCGCCTCCAGCGTCTTGAGTTCGTCCGGCGTCACCGTTACGTAGACGCTTTTTTCTACCTCGTATCCCTTCTGTAACTCGTTCCGTTCCACAACGCGGTCGCATTGCGGGCAGAAGATCTGCTGCTTGATCCGCCCGCCGCACTCGCCGTGGATCTGGTTGAAGCTCACGTGCTCTTCACGCGCCGCGGCAAACAGGCGAACAGGAACGGAAACCAGGCCGAAGGAGATATACCCCTTCCAAACGGTAGAAGCCATAGACACACTCCGGAGGGAAAAGTATAGATGAATCAGCGAATTTGCCTATCCACTAACTCAACACCTTCGCATTTTCATCGCCTATTTTTGCTCATCTATGGCAGCTGATATTCAAAGTCGTAACTATGTTTCCCGCTCTCGATGATGATGGTCATCTTGCCGGAGAGGCCGGTGAGCTCATCCGTGCCGGAGTGCGGCACCACCATCACCTGCATCACTCCACTCTTTGGATCGGTCTTCAGCATCGACGCGTTGTGCATCAGCAGAAAGCTTCCACTGCGGCCCTTCAGCTTGCCGGTCACGCGCTCCATCGCGACGTAGGCCATGGCTCCGGTCGATTCCGTGCTGGCGGTCAGCATCTCTCCCTTGCTTGTTCCTTCCAGATCGCCGGAGAAGGTCTTATCGATGGTCATGCTTCCCAGTCCTGCTGCCTGGCCCAGCGCTGATGCTTCAGCCGGCGTTATCTTCACCGCGAACGTTCCTGTTGCGTGCATGGTCGCTCCTGCCTTGCTGTTGGTTATCGGTCACTGCCGTTTTGTGCGTACGCCGCACATCCGGTGATCAGACTCACAGCGAAAAGCGCTACGAACTTCTGTCTCGTCATCTTGCATCTCCGGCGCCACGCCAGCATAGCAAGATCGCTCCTGCGTTCCGTATGAAACGTGACGGTTACACGGCTCTTGCCAGTATCGAGCATTCCGATCGCCCTTTGGTTTTGTTGGCTCGCTTTCACTCAATGGAGACTCATCCCTCGCCCATCCGAGTTTTCGTCGATTCGCTATGATGGCTGATCAAAAAGGGCCAGGAGAGAACAATGTCCGCCATGGATCGACGTTCGTTTGTGCAGCTCGCCATCGCAATGGGAGCGGCAGTCGCCTGGGGCGGCACACTCTCTGGAGCGCCTGCAGCCTGGCACGAACGCCGAGACCTCTTTGCGGAAGGCGTTGCATCTGGTGATCCGGATCCGGACAGCGTCCTGCTGTGGACGCGGCGCTCTCCAGATATCGAGCCGGTGGATTCGTTGCAGGTTCAGGTCGCGGAAGATGAGTCTTTCCATCGGATAGTTGCGACGGCTCATGCGCCCCTCTCTGCTGCTGCGGACTGGACCACGCGCGTACTCGTTGGCGGCCTCAGACCCGCAACGGTCTACTGGTATCGCTTCGTCGATCCGCATGGCTATGGCAGCCGCGTCGGCCGCACCATCACGGCGCCGGCAGAAGTCGACCCGCGCCCAGCGCGCTTCGCATTTGTCAGTTGCCAGAATGCGAATCAGGGTGCGCAGAATGCCTATCGGCGCATGATTTACGAAGACGAGCGCGCGCCGGCAGACCAGCAGCTCGGCTTCGTGCTTCACCTCGGCGATTTCATCTACGAGATCGTCTGGTATCCGGAAGACCGCCCACAGGGCATGTACGACCGCCGCCTGCGAGACATCGTTCGCTATCAGCATGGCGAAAAGATTCGAGACTTCCATATCCCGACAACAGTTGACGACTATCGCGCGATCTATCGCGCGTATCTGCACGATCCGGACCTGCAGGACGCGCGTGCACGCTGGCCGTTTGTCGATATGTGGGACAACCACGAGTACAGTTGGCTGGGCTGGCAATCGCTACAAAAGTTCGAAGGCAAAACGCGGCCGGCACAGACCCGCAAGGTAGCCGCGAATCAGGCCTTCTTCGAGTACCGCGCCGCGCGCATGACGCGGCCGGCCAGCACATCGCTCGATCATTTCCATCCGCCGCATGTCGTCGATACGCCGGTCACGCATTTCGATCAACATGGGCTCGGCACAGAATCAAACAATCTGCTCGCGATCAATAGCTTGAAGGGCTATCGCGCCATGCGCTGGGGCCGCAATGTCGAGCTGATCGTCACCGACCAGCGCAGCTACCGGTCTGAGGAGCCGCTGGACCGCGCCGAAGCCCAGCCATTTTCTTCAGACGATTTCCCCGAGATGGTGCCTGAGGAAGCGATGGTGATCCTCGACGCGGGTCACGCCTACGACCGTGGCCGACCCCCGGAAACCATTCGCTACGGCAGCACAGACGTTCCCAACTTCCGCAAAGACGATCCGCCGCAGACCATTCTCGGCGAAGAACAGAAGCGCTGGTTTCTGGCGAGACTGCGTGCGTCGACGGCCACGTGGAAGATCTGGGGCAATACCACGGCGACGCTCGATATGCGCGCCGATCCGCAGAATCTTCCCGCAGGGCTGACGCGTCCGTGGCCGGGCGCTGGATATGCCGGCTTCGGTGGCGGCGATCACAGCAGCGCGTATGTGGAACGCGCCGAAATCTACGATTTCGTTCGCCGGCACCACATCACTGGCTTCGCAACGATTGCCGGCGATCGCCACAGCTTCTGGGCCGGGCTCGCCGCCAAGGCCCTTCCGCCGCAGCCATTCGAACCGGTCGGCATCGCATTCGTCACCGGATCGATCTCTGCGCCGGGTGAAGTCGAAGCCCTCGAGCACGTCTTCCCCAAGCAGCATCCGTTACGCCCGCTCTATCTTGCGCAGGCTGCCGGTGATCAAAAGCCGCAGCCAGCCATCAACATGCTGCTGCATCATGGCGTACGCTCGTGCCTCGAATACCAGAAGTCGGGCGACATCGCGAAAGCACGCGCTGCTTCAAACCCGGAGTTGTCTCCACATCTCTCCTTCGTGGACATGGGCGGCCATGGCTACGCCATTGTCACCGCGTCGAGCACGATCTTCGAAACGGAATTCGTATGTATTCCTCGGCCGCTGGAACGTGCCAGCCACACCCGATGGAGGCCCGTTGGTCTACCGCGTTCGCCACCGCGCGAATGTATGGCGCAGCGGGGAAGCGCCGCGGCTGGAGCAGCAGGTCGTCGAGGGCGATCCGCGCTTCTCGATCTAAAGGATCAACGTCCGACTGCAGCCATGCCGCCCTCGTCATACCGCGCACCCGCCGCAACGCCACGCGGCGCCAGCGCATCCAATGCCGCCAGATCGTCCTTGCTCAGCTTCACCTCCACGGCGCGGACATTCTCTTCCAGATACTTCGTTCGCTTCGTGCCCGGGATCGGCACGATGTCCTCTCCCTGCGCCAGCACCCACGCCAGCGCAAGCTGCGAGGCGGTTACGCTTTTCTTCGCCGCCATCTCTTCTACTTTTTTCACCAGTGCGAGATTGCGGTCGAAATTCTCGCCCTGGAAGCGCGGCGAATTGCGGCGCCAGTCATCGGGCGCCAGGTCTTGAAAGCGTTTGATCTGCCCTGTCAGGAATCCGCGGCCCAGCGGCGAGTACGCCACAAACCCGATGCCCAACTCGCGCACGGTGGGAAGAATCTCTTCTTCCACCTCGCGGCTCCACAGCGAATATTCGGTTTGCAGTGCGGAGATCGGATGCGTCGCATGGGCGCGACGGATCGTCTCCGGCCCAGCTTCGGAGAGTCCCAGATACCGGACCTTGCCCTCTTCCACAAGCCGCGCCATTGCGCCCACGGTCTCTTCGATCGGCACCTTCGGGTCAACGCGGTGCTGGTAATAAAGGTCGATCGTCTCCACGCCCAGCCGCTGCAAGCTCGCCTCGCATGCGCTGTGCACGTAGGCCGGGCTGCTATCCACGGCGCGGAAGGCGGGGTCCTCTTTCTTGCGCACGATGCCGAACTTGGTCGCGATCTGTACCTTGCGGCGATGCGGCAGCAGCGCACGTCCCACCAGTTCTTCGTTCGTGAACGGTCCGTAGATGTCCGAGGTGTCGAAGAAAGTGATACCCAAATCGATCGCGCGATCGATCGTCGCCTCCGATTGAAACTGGTCGCGCGGCCCATAGAACTCCGACATCCCCATGCAGCCCAGCCCCAGCTCGCTGACCTCCAGCCCCAACTCTGCCTAGCTTCCGTTTCTTCATTTGCGTCCTCCCGTGGAACGGCGTCTCCCTCTCCATTCGATACCGAAGCGTGGATGAGGATGCCTGACAAGAAGGCCGGGTGGCTTTCGCCTGTCGACGGGTGTTTGTGTTGGAATGGTTTCCTGCGTGTTCGTCACTCGGGAGACTGTCTGCGGATGCACAATCGAAAAGGGCTTGTTGCCTGCCTCTTCATCACGTGCACCTGTCTCGCTCAGAGTGTCCCGTCAACTACAGCCAAGGCGCTCGATGGATCTGCCGTAACTTTTCCCAAGTCACAGAGCCGGAAGTCGCTCCTCGTGTTGGTGGGCTTTTCCCACAAGAGCAGCGCTGACTTCAAAGAATGGAATCAACGGGCCCTTTCGCCATATCTGAACGACCCGCGCATTGACTACTACGAACTGGCTGATTTGCAGGGAGTGCCGTCCTTGATCAGAACTATGATCCTGCACGGCATGCGGCGGGAGGTGCCAAAGGCACAGCATTCGCACTTTGCGCCGCTTACTGCTGGAGAAGAGGATTGGAAGAAAGCCGTCGGCTACTCGGCAGCCCAGGACACGTACCTCATTCTCGCAGCGCCCACCGGTCACATCATCTGGCAGACAAGCGGTGCTCCCGACGACAATAAGGTGGCAGCATTCAAGCAGGCTTTGACCAGGTCGCTGCCAGCGGCGCAACCATAAAGGCGCAACCATAAATCAGTCAGCATTGCAGTCAGCAGGAGCCAGCATGAAGATTTTCGTTGCAGGAGCAAGCGGCGCCATCGGCCAGCCGCTGATCACGGAACTAATTCGCCAGGGCCACAGTGTCACCGGCATGACGCGTTCCGCGGCCGGTGCGGAGAAGCTGAAGAAGCTTGGCGCAACGGTCGCTCATGTCAGCGCATTCGACGAGACCGCCCTCGAAAAGGCGCTCAGGCTTTCGTCTCCGGAAGTCGTTATCGATGAGCTGACCGCCCTCCCCCGTCATCCTTCCGAGATGGCTGAAGCCGCGCCGGGTGATCGCAAGCTGCGCCTCGAAGGCGGCGGAAATCTTCTCCGCCTCGCGCAGGCCCTCGGAGTACGCCGCTACATCCAGCAGTCCACTGGATTTTTCATCCGGGCAGGAAAAGGGCTGGCTGACGAATCCGAGCCGCTCGCCATAGACGCGAGTCCCAGCATCGCCCGAGCCGCACAGACCTATACCGAGCTCGAATCGCGCCTGCTGAAGGCGCCCGGCATCGAGGGCGTCGCGCTGCGCTACGGATTCTTCTATGGCCCGAACACCTGGTATGACCGCGGATGGCGCATCCGCAGATGAGGTGCGCAAGCAGGAGACTCCCCATCATCGGAAAAGGCGAAGGCGTCTGGTCATGGATTCATATCGACGACGCAGCACTGGCGACCGCCGCGGCGCTCGCCTGTCCGCCGGGCATCTACAACATCGTGGACGACGACCCGTCGCCCTTCCACGTATGGCTGCCCGCATTCGCGCGCTTCGTCGGTGCGCCACGCTCCGCCGCACGTGACAGAAGAGCAGGCACGCGCCAGCGTCGGCGAGGATCCGATCTACTACCAGAACAAGCTGCGTGGCGCTTCTAATAAGAAGGCGAAGGAGCTTCTAGACTTCAAGCCCCGACGTCTGGAATGGCTAAGCTGATCGAGGGAGAGAACATCATGCAGGATGAGCGAACCGCGGCACCGGACAATACGGCGGCACGGGTCGCCTTGTGGCGGGCCATACACGTCCAGGTCGATCCGCCGCCGCATGTGCTCGAAGATGAAATCGGCCTCAAGCTGGTGGCTCCAGAGGACGGCTGGCGGCGCCGCCCGGACATGGACCCAATCGGAACGCGTCTCTTCCGCGCCTCCATCGTGACCCGCGCCCGCTTCATCGAGGACCTCGTCATCGAACAGGCTGGCCGCGGCGTCCGCCAATACGTCATCCTCGGAGCCGGCCTGGACACCTTCGCCCAGCGCCGGCCGGAGATCGCCTCCAGCCTGCGGATCTTCGAGGTCGATCCGCCTGGTCCTCAGGCATGGAAGCGGCAGCGCCTGATCGAGCTCGGCTACGGCATTCCGGATTCGCTGCAACTCGTGCCCGTCGATTTCGAGGCGGGCGGTTCCTGGTGGGAGCGGCTCAAGGCCGCCGGCTTTGACGCCGGCCAGCCGGCGGTCGTGGCCTCCACCGGCGTCAGCATGTACCTTACGAAGGATGCGATCGAGGCCACGCTGCGCCAGGTAGCGGCGCTCGCCCCCGGATCCACGTTCGCCATGACATTCCTGCTACCACTGGAACTCATGGACCCCGAGATACGTCCCGGATTTGAGATGGCACAGAAGGGTGCGCGAGCAAGCGGCACGCCTTTTCTCAGCTTCTTCACGCCGCAAGAGATGCTGGCGCTCGCCCGTGAAGTTGGTTTCAAAGAAGCACAGCACGTCTCCGCGTCTACTCTTGCCCAGCGCTACTTCGCCGACAGGGCAGACGGCCTTCGCCCGCCAAAGAATGGAGAGGAAATGCTGGTTGCGACGACCTGATCATCGTGCACTCTCAAGTGATATCACTGCTGCGACGCCGCTCCTCCGCTTGCTCCCCACGCTCCGCTCAGGCGATCCTGTCAACGATATGCAATCGCCTGAGCTCGCACCCTTTCGCATCGCGCCCTTCTTCAGTCCCCGGCCCTGGGGCACGCGCGATCTCTCCCCCTGGTACGACTACCGCCCGGCCGAGCCGGTTGGGGAAGCCTGGCTCACCGGTCCGCAGTGCCTCATCGAGACCGGCGATCAGCAGGGCCGCACACTCAGCGAGTTGGCCGCGGCCTATCCCGATGCATTGCTCGGCCCCCATCGCAATGAAGCAGGTGATTACCCGTTGCTGGTGAAGATACTGTTTCCCCACGACAAGCTTTCCGTGCAGGTACACCCGGATGACGCGCTCGCCCAACAGGCTGGTGAGCCCCGCGGCAAGACGGAATGTTGGTATGTCCTCGACGCCCGGCCGGGTGCGGCGGTGGCGCTTGGTCTCAAGCCCGGCAGCAGCGTGGAGGCCATGCGGAAGGCCATCGCCGACCACACGCTCGAAGCCATGGTCGAGCAGGTCCCGGTCAAGAAGGGCGACATGATCTTTGTCGATGCCGGCACCGTTCACGCCATCGGCCCCGGCGTCGTCCTGCTGGAAACTCAGCAGACCTCCGACATCACGTACCGACTCTACGACTACGGCCGCCCGCGCGAGCTGCACATCGACAACGGCCTTGCCGCAACTCGCCTCCATACCGCCGCCGGCAAAGTCGCTCCGAAGACAGAGGGCGCGCGCACTCGGCTCATCGAGCAGAAGTACTTCACCGTCGATCGCCTCGCGCTTGACGCCGCTTCGCCCTTCCGGTCCGAGCCACCGGCAGCCGTTCCGCATGCGCTCGTAGCCGTCGAAGGATCAGCCGTCCTCCACGCCGAAGGCTGCGACCCAGTCGATCTCATCCCGGGCCGCGCGGTGGTCGTTCCCGCCGCCGTGCGCGGCTATCGCCTGGAGGCCAACGGCAACGCATCCGTGATCCGCTCCCAGCCTCCCGCGACTTCTTAACTGTTTTGTAATAGTCACCAGTTACGAACGAAGGCTAGTACCCCATACTGGCGCGTTAGTTGCATACTCTCGTAACTCCCCCTGTGCTTGAATAGGGCGAACTTCCCCTTAGCGGAAGGCGTTCGCCCATTTCGGGACAACGTCGCTCGGCTCGACAACCGATGGGGAAGGTCAATTCGGACAGCCCGCTCTATGCCGGGCAGGCTGTCTCCCGGTCGGGCGCAGAGGCACCATCAGAGTTCCTCGCAGCCCTCCGGCAGAAGAAGCGGAGCGGATGATGAAACGGTTGCAGGGCGGATTTCGCATTGGTGCACTCGTGTGGCTGCGTGGGGCTGTCCTGGTGGGCGCTGCCTGCCTGGCGGCCAGTGCGGGCATGGCGCAATCCATCCGCCTTGTGCCCAGCACATCTCGTTTTGCAGGCGCCGTTACCGGCACGCTGCCGAGCGATGGCGGACTGGCCACGACCGTTCCGTTAAATGCCCCGGCGTACGTCGCATCGGATCTCTCCGGAAACATCTATATCGCGGATACCGGCAACAACTGCGTCCGCCGCGTGGACACCAGCGGCAACATGACGGTTGTGGTTGGTCAGCCAACCGGCAGCGGCGATACCTGCCTGACCGCTGGTAGTGTGACCGCCGACCCGGCAACCGGAGTGCTCATTCCCTCCGGGCTGGCGCTGAACGCTGCCGGTGATCTCTTCATCGCCGATACCGGTCACAACTGCGTCCGCCGCTTGCCTGCGGGCAATACCGGCACCGCCGCCCTTCAGCCGCTCTTCGCAAGCGCCTGCACCGAGCCGTCTTCGAGCGCTGTCGCGCCGGCGCCTGCTGGTCTGGCAGTCGATGCAGCCGGCAATCTCTACATCGCTGTCAACGATTCGGTCGATCACACATATCAGGTCATCCGCACCGGCCCAGGCAGCGGTTACGGTACCGGATGCCTGGTCAGCGGTGCAGTCTCCGCAGCCGTTGGAACGCAGTGCGTCGGCATCACCGGCGGTGTGGCGCTGGCTGCTCCGCAGGGACTGGCTCTCGATGTGATCGGCAATCTGTATATCGCCGATTCGGGCAACGCCTGCGTCCGCGAAGTGACGACGGCTGGAGCCGCGGTCACCGCGGCAGGCAAGTGCACGAACGATGGCACCAGCTCGAACAGCACAATTCTGCAAAAGCCGGTTGGTCTCGCAGCCGATGCGGCTGGCCACATCTATATCAACGACGAGGGCGCCGGCCAGATCTATGAATTGGCCGCGAACCAGTTGGAGCTCATCGCCGGCGATGGCGGAATCACCCCCTACGTGCCATCCCAGGACGGACGTGCCGCCGTCTCCGCCTCGCTGCTCAACCCGCAGGGTCTGGCCGCGGACAAGACCGGGAACGTCTACGTCGCCGATACCAACAACAACATCGTCCGCATCCTGGCGCAGGGACTGCATTTCCCCGAGACGCTGGTCGGCAATCACAGCCAGCCGCAAAACCTGTGGTTCATGATCACCAATGCGGTAACGCTCACTACCGCGCCCAGCGGGGACTTTCCCGCCTCCGGCCTGAATAGCTGCCAGGGGTCCATCACAGCGCCCGGCCCCGGCGTCGTCAAGACCTGCCAGGTCGTCCTGCGATTCCTGCCTACGCTGCCCGGCCTGCGCACCGCTCCGCTGACCATCACCGACAGCAGCACTTCGCCGGCGAACATCTATCGCTTCGGCCTGAACGGCATTGGCCAGAGCGCGGAAGCCCTCTTCGTCCCCGGCACCATCAAGACGCTCGCCGGCTCGCTCGCCCAGCCCTCGGCCATCGCCATCGATAGCGCGGGCGATGTCTACTACGCGGAAAGCGGTACTGGCGCCATCTCCGTGCTGCCCGCCGGTTCGGGAGCGCCGAGCCAGCTCATTGCGCCCGGCGGTACCATCCAGACACCGTCCGCGCTGGCGATCGACGCCGCGGGCAATCTCTACATTGCCGACTCCACCGGCGGCGCTATTTACCAGTACGACGCGAACGGCAACCTGACCCCATGGGCGAGCGGGCTCGATCATCCCGTCGCGCTCGCTGCCGATCAGCTCGGCGATCTCTACGTCGCGGAAGATGGCGCGACCGTCGGCGTGCTCGAGATCTATGCCGGCGGCCAGCAGTCATTCATCGCCGGACAGGGAAGCAACGGCGCGCCCAACGGTGTGCTCGCGACGGCTGCGAAGTTCGTGCACCCTTCCGCGCTCTACCTCGATCCGGCAGGCGACCTCTATATAGCCGATCGCGGCGGTTTTCGCGTGTATCAGATCGATACCGCAGGCATCATCCGTTTCTTCGCCGGCAACGGTACAGCAACAGACACCAATCCGAACATCCGCTTGGGCATCGGTCTGGCCGGCGTCTCGGGCATCTCCGCCGATCCGGCCGGGGATATCTACATCACCGATGCGGGGAGCAACCGCCTCTTTCTGGCCTACAGCGGTCAGGCGCAGAACCCGGAAGTCACGCTGCTGGCCGGCGACATAAATGGTGCGCCAGGCTATACCGGCGACAACGGACCGGCAAATGCGGCAGAGCTGGATAATCCCATGGCAGTCGCCGTGGATGGCGGAGCCGACGTCTTCGTCGCCGATACCGGCAACAGCGCCTTGCGCGAGATCACCTACACCAACCCGACGCTCGACTTCGGCACCGTGAAAGTCGGCCAGACCGGCGGGCCGCTCGGCACGACTCTTTGGAATGCGGGCAATGGCGCCCTGAGTCCCCTGACCTTTGGCCTGGATGATCCGGTCAACTTTGCCGTCGATGCCATCGGTTGCGGCGGTAGCCTTGCGGTAGGTTCCACCTGCAACTTCAGCTTCTTCTTTACCCCGCAGTCGCCGGGCTCTTTCGTGGGTCACGAGATCCTGAGTGACAACGGCGTGACCACGAGTCAGACGATCACGCTGATCGGCAACGCGCCACCTCCGCCGGTAGCCAACATTACCGCGCCCGCCGTTACGGTGATTTACGGCGATCCCTACACGCTCGCCGCCAGCATCACCGGCAATCAGCCGAGCGCCCCCACCGGCACCGCGACCTTTTCAATCGCCGGTTTGCCGCTCTGCCCGGTGCAGGCACTGCCTGCAAACGGCGCCGTCGCCTGCTCACCCTCGCCCACACTCGAAGATGCCGGCACCTACAGCGTCGCCGTCTCCTATTCGGGTGACTCTACATATCCGGCTTCCAACGTAACCATCACGCTGGTCGTAACGCCGCGGCCGGTCACGATCACGGCCGACAACAAGACTCGCCCGATCAATACCGCGAATCCGCCGCTCACCGGCACGGTAGTGAATGTCGTGCCGGGGCAATCCATCACCGCCACCTACAGTACGACGGCGACGACCTCCAGCCCGGCAGGAACCTATCCCATCACGCCCGCGTACGCCATCGGTCCGGGCACCAAGGCCTCCAACTATGCCATCACAGTAATAAATGGCACCCTGACGGTTACGACTACCGGAACGCCGGGCGCCACCATTACCGCGCCTGCCGTCACGGGGGTCTACGGCAACGCCTACACGCTCGCCGCCGCCATTACCGGCAATCAACCCAGCGCGCCCACCGGCACGGCGACTTTTTCCATCGCCGGTGCAGCGCTTTGCCCAGTGCAGCCGCTGCCCGCGAACGGCGCCGTCGCCTGCTCGCCCTCGGCCACATTCGAAGATGCCGGCACCTATACCGTCACCGTCTCCTATTCGGGTGACTCTACATATCCGGCTTCCAACGTAACCATTGCGCTGGTCGTAACGCCGCGGCCAGTCACGATCACCGCAGACGACAAGACTCGCCCGGTCAACACGGCGAACCCGGCGTTCACCGGCACGGTAGCGAATGTCGTGCCGGGGCAATCCATCACCGCCAGCTACAGCACGACGGCCACCACCTCCAGCCCGGCGGGAACCTATCCCATCACGCCCGCTTACACCATGGGCGCTGGCGCCAAGGCCTCCGACTACGCCATCACCGCGGTAAATGGCACTCTGACAGTTACGACTACCGGTGGCGGCGGCAGCGGCGGAAGCTTCACGCTCGCCGCGACCCCGCCCGAGCAGGAGATCGATCACAACGGAACGGTGAATTATCCCGTCAATCTGGCTTCGACCGGCGGCTTCACCGGCCCCATCTCGCTCACATGCTCCGGCCTGCCGGAGGGCGCGTCGTGCGCCTTTGCGCCGGCCAGCGTCACGCTGGCGTCGGGCGCCACCGGTACCTCCACCATGACGATCACAGCCACGGCCGATACCAGCAACGTCCCGACGATCTTCAGCAATCTGCGCGACACCCAGCCCGGTCCGAATCGTGGAAGCTCTCCCCTGCTCGCCTGGACCATGCTGCCCCTTGGCCTCTTCGGCTCCGGGGGAATGCTCTTCGGCGCGCGTCGCCGCCGTCGGCTCCTTTTGCTGCTCCTGCCCTTCGCGTTGCTGGCTGCGGCGCTGGGTGTCACGGGCTGCGCGGCTCCCAGCAACTACAAGATCTATACCGTCACCGTCACCGGCACTGCTACCAGCGGTGGCGCAACCATCACGCAGTCTTCCACGGTCAATTTCGTACTGGCACGCTGATGCACGCGAAGCGGCCTGCTGTTTCCCCTAACTCCGTACCGCGACCTGCGAATCGCGGACGGATCGTCGTCCGCGGCTGAGGAACACCGTTCATGCGTCATGGTTTGAAAGCTACGCTGGGTCCGATCGTTCAAGGTCTGCTCGCCGTTGGCCTGTGCACGCTTGCTGCGGGTGCGCAGCAGCCTGCCGCGCCTGCCGAAGCACCTGCGCCCGCGCATGCCGTAAACACAAAGCCGGACGCAAAGGCGAACCAGGAAACGAAAGCCCAGCCTGCCGATAATTCCGTGGCTCCAGCGGAGGGCTCCGCCGATCAGACCACCGGCGTTTCAAACCCGGACCCGGTCACGCCTGAGACCGCGCCTGCGGCCGCCCAGGCAACGCCAGCAGTCTCAGATCAGACCTCGCAGAATGACGATGTCCAGTCGCCCGCTGGCCCTGAGAACAAAGACGAACTAAAGCTATCGGGCGACAGGTTTGTGCCGGATCAGCCTCCGGCACCCGTGACTCCTGAGCTCGACAGCAACAAGCCCGCCCCGCCGGATGCCGGGCCTGCGCCAACATTTCCCGTAACGACAGTGGCCCCAAGCGCCGCCGCCACACAAGGAGTCTCGTCGACGCCCGGAGAATTTGCACCGCAAAGTGTTCCAGCATCATCGCCGGACAATAATCCGGCACCCACCGCTGCCCCCACACCGGCACCGCCAGCACCCGCGGATTCTTCTGCGATGCCTCAACAGACCGCGCCCGTAGCGCCTGCCGATGCGCCGGCGCAGCAGAGCGCACCGGCAACGCCGGTCAACGCGACCCCGGCCGCATCTGCGGATTCCTCTGCCACACCGCAACAGACCGCGCCCGTAGCGCCTGCCGATGCGCCGGCGCAGCAGAGCGCACCGGCAACGCCGGACAACACGACTCCGGCGGCATCTGCTCCTGCAACGCCGCCAGCGACCGAGAGCAACTTACCAGCACCGGCCCCCGCATCGCAGGACCAGCAACCGGCGGCACAGCCATCGACACCAGCACCGCAGACTCCTCCGGCAACGCCGGCATCCGTGGATTCCTCTGCCACGCCCCAGCAGACTGCCCCCGCTGCACCTGCCGATGCACCGGTGCAGTCAAGCGCTCCGGTAACGCCGAACAACGCGACTGCCCCGGCGCCCGCTCCCGCTCCAGCATCGCCCGCATCGGCCGATAGCACGGCGCCGGCACCCGCTGCCTCCGCGCCGGCGTCGCAGGACCAGCAGCCGGCAACGCAGCCTTCAGCTCCAACGCAGCAAAGCGCGCCCGTACCGGCGGATACTCCTGCTGCAACGCCTCAGCAGACCGCGCCCGCAAACCCCGTAGATTCATCCACGCCGCCAGCCGCTCCCGCTACACCGGACACCACGACCAGCCCGGCTCCTGCTCCGGCAGCTCCAGCGACGCCGGACACCACGCCAGCGCCGGCATCGCCATCGCAGGATCAGCCAGCCACACCGCCGCAGGACAACCAGGCCGTGAACCCCTCGCTGCCCGCGCCCCAGGTGAACGCGCCGGAGCCGCCGCCCGCGTCACGTCTCGACATCTTCGGCGGATACACATATCTGCGGCCCAGCGGCAGCGTCGGCAGCTTCAGCTTCCCCAGCCAGAACACGCGCGGCTACATCGCCAGCGGCAGCTACTACTTCAGCCGTCACTTCGGCGTGCAGGCGGAGTTCTCGCACAGCGAATACCCGCTGGGCACCACGGGGACATCGCCTGCTCCGCCATTCATCCAGCTTGGTGGCGTCACCGACTCCTTCTATACCGCCGAAGCAGGCGCGATATATCGCTTCTTCCTCGGCCAGCGCCTCATCCCGTTCGTTCACTTCACGGGTGGCGGTGCAAAAGTGGCCGGACCCAAGTTCCAGCCTCCGACGTGGGGCTACGGCTTCGCCGGTGGCGGTGGCGTGGATGTCCTCTTGCCGCATACCAGCGAACACGTCGCCTTCCGCCTCGTGCAGGCCGATTACGGCTACATGCATGCCGATCAGGGACCGCTGCAGCCATACGATCTAGCCGGCGGCTCGCAGGATGTGAGTGCGCTGCGCCTCTCCGCCGGGCTGGTCTTCCGCTTCGGAGAGATGAATCCGATTCAGTCGAAGAGCCTGGCCTGCGATGCCACTCCCGCCGAAGCCTACGCGGGCGAGCGCGTCACGCTGGCCGCCACGCTGCGCAATTACAAAGACCGGACCAAGCACCCCTTCTTCTTCGCCTGGGTGTTGAGCGGCGGCAAACAGCAAGGCTTCGGCCCTGTCATCTTTGTCGACACCACCGGCCTCGCTGCCGGCACCTACCACGCGACCGCCCACATCTCCGCCAAAGAGAAGGGCAGACAGTTCGCGCAGTGCTCGACGAACTTCATAGTCAAGTCGTCGCCGGCTCCAACGCTGAAGTGCTCGCCGGATCCCTCCACCGTCACGCCGGGTCAAGTCTCCATCATCACCGCGTATGCCGGCAGCATCCCGCAGCGCAAGTTGACCTACAGCTACACTACCTCCGAGGGGCAGATCGACGGCAAGGACGACACCGCAGAGTTGCACACCGACGGCTTACCACCTGGTGTTGCCAATATCACCTGCCGTGTCGTTGACGATCTCGGCCAGACCGCCGTGGCTTCGACCGAGGTCACCATCGCTCCGCCTGCGCTGCCGCCTGCGCCGAAGGCTCAGCCGCTCTGCACCGTCTACTTCAACCGCGATATGCGCCGTCCAGCCCGTGTGGACAACGAAGGCCGCGCCTGCCTGGACGACGTCGCGCTCACCCTCGAGCATCAGCCGGATGCCCGCCTGGTGCTGGTCGGCGAGCACTCCGACAGCGAGGCCGACGGTCAGTTGACGGCGGCAGAGCGCGCCATGAACACCCGCGCCTATCTCGCCAACGAGAAGGGCATCGATCCATCTCGTGTCGACGTGCGCACCAGCACCACGCCCGGCCGCCAGGTCCAGACGTATCTGCTGGCCCCCGGCGCCGTCTTCGATCAGCCGACCGAAGGCCGGATCGACGAGTCGAAGATCAAGATCCACGGCCAGCAATACGCCCATCAAAAGATGCGCGCACCGCAGAAGGGCCCGGTGGGTGAAGGGGTCTCGCACCCGCCCAAGAACTAAGAACTGGTTCCAAACTGGACCGCTAAAAAGCCGCTGTCGGCAAGTCCGGCAGCGGCTTTAGCTTTGGCAGCATCTTGACTGCGCAGAAAGTACTCCGAAAAATGAACGAAAGTGCTTAGAATGTGTAGCAAATAACTTTCGTGATATTGAGGCAAGTGACCCAGGGACCGTACGGTTCAGTGAGAGTATTCCGGTAATATGGCCGGGCTGCAGCGGCTCACTCTACGCGGCTTTTCGTTTGAAGAGTGACGAGAGCGATCGCTGGATCGTCTACCACCTATACCGAAAATGCTCTGTCCCGGTTGCTGGCCGATCCTGGTCCGCAAAGTTTGCTCCGGTAGGGTTCTGAAGGATGAGCGGACTTCTCGATCTTCTGTCGCTTGGCTCGTTGGTGCTCCTGTTCACCTCGATCTACAGAAAGCGGCCGACCCTCCGGGTCCGCTGCTGGCTGATCGGCTGGTGTCTCATCCTGGTGCACTTCGCCGGGCTCATGCTGCACCCGGTGTCGGACCTGGGACGCAACAGCCAGGGCTTTCTGGTGCTCGGCTCGCTCGTGCTGGGCGGCATCTGCTTCATCCTCTCCACCACATTTGTGCGGGATGCCACCGGCCGCTGGCTGGCTGTGCTGGTCACGCTCGGCGTGCCCTGGCTGGCCACCACCGCGGCTGCCTGCTTTCTGCCGGATGGCAGTCGGCTGCTGTCACTGAGCGCCATCGCGGGCGAAGCCGCCACCCTCATCGTGGCCTGGCGCGTCTCGCAGCGCCAGGCCCGCGCTGTTCGCTGTGCTGATCGCATCCGTGGTCGGATGTACCGGATGGCTTGGATACGGCATCCTGCACCATCACGACGCCACTGCCATCGATGTCATGCTGACGCAGGTGTATCTCCTGCTCGCGCTGCTTTACAGCTTCGATGTCTCGCGCTTCTCCGCCGGAGTCCGCACCGTCGTCTTCAGTCTGTACGCATGGGCCGCGGTCTGGGTCTCTGCTGCCGCCATGGAGACTTTCTGGCCCGCGGTCCGGGTACCGGATTTGCTTTGGAACCTTCCTAAATATCTCGTCGCCGTAGGCATGATCCTGACCCTGCTGGAGGAAGAGATCGTCAGCGCCGAGGACGCCGGCGCACACTATCGCGTGCTCTTCGAATCCAACCCGCACCCGATGTGGATGTACGACACGGAGACACTCGCCTTCCTGCACGTCAACGATGCCGCCGCGCAGCAGTATGGCTACGGGCACGAAGAGTTTGCGCAGATGACCATGGCGGATATCCGTCCGGGCGAGGAGTTCTCGAAGCTCGTCGCCGAGCTGAAGCGCACCTGCGAGAATCCGCTGAACGGCCCCTGGCGTCATCAGCGCAAGACGGCAGCTTCATGCTGGTGGACATCGCCTCCCATCAGATCGAGCACGACGGGCGCAAAGTCACCTTCGCACTGATGCAGGACGTCACGGAGCGCGACCGTCTGCACGAGCAGCTGGTCTACCAGGCCAATCACGACATCCTTACCGGGCTGCCCAACCGCGCGCTGCTCGAAGACCGCATGGCGCAGACCATCGCGCACGCCAGCCGCTATGGACATAAGGCAGCCCTGCTCTGCCTCGATCTCGACCGCTTCAAGCAGATCAACGACACCTACGGTCACGCCATCGGCGATGTCTGCCTGCAGGAGATCGCGCGCCGCCTGAGCTCGCGCGTGCGCGCCGTGGACACCGTGGCCCGCACCGGCGGCGAGGAGTTCACGGTGCTTCTGCAGGAGATCGCGAAATCGGACGATGCCGAGCGCGTGGCCGCCGAGATTCTCCGTGGCCTGAACGAGCCCTACCGCCATAACGGCATCGATATCGATCTCACCGCGAGCCTCGGCATCGCCGTCTATCCCGACCACGGCACCGATCCCGCCGTCCTGTGGCGCGATGCCGATACCGCCATGTACCGCGCCAAAAAATCCGGCGGCAACCAGTACATGTACGTCTCGCAGGAGATTTCAGCCGCCACGCTCGAGGCCACCGAGCTCGAAAAGCATCTTCGTCGCGCGCTGAAGGATGGCGGACTGGAGCTGCATTATCAGCCGCTTTACACGCGCCAGGGGCAGCTCTGCGGGCTGGAGGCGCTGGTGCGCCTGCAACATCCCGTGCTCGGCCTGGTCTATCCGGACCGCTTCATCCCCATCGCGGAGGAGAGCGGCCTCATCGTTCCGCTCGGCAACTGGGTGCTCGACGAATGCTGCCGCCAAAGCCGCGAGTGGCAGGACCGTGGCTTCCATCCGGTGCGTATCGCCTTCAACGTCTCGCCGCTCCAACTCACCCGCTTCGATTTCTCCAGCTACGTGATCGAGCGCCTGCACCACTACAAGCTGCCGCCCTCCGCGCTGGAGATGGAAGTCACCGAGTCCACCGTGATGCGCAATATCGGGCAGGTGGCGCGGCAGATCGATACGCTGGCGCGCATGGGCATTCACTTCTCCGTGGACGACTTCGGCACCGGCTACTCTTCGCTCGCGCATCTGCATCAGTTGCCGGTGCAGACGCTCAAGATCGATCGCTCTTTTGTGGAGCGGATCA
Organism: uncultured Acidobacteriaceae bacterium; assembly: GCA_963790555.1. Lineage (GTDB taxonomy): Bacteria > Acidobacteriota > Terriglobia > Terriglobales > Acidobacteriaceae > KBS-83. The sequence goes on from CAWBPB010000010.1 coordinate 58,099, forward strand.
ACGAGCCGGACGGCACCTACGCCATCGTTCAGGCCATCGTCTTCCTTGCGCACAGTCTGGGCTTGATCGTGGTCGCCGAAGGCGTGGAGCGGGAAGACCAGCTCGACCGCCTGTGGCAGCTCGACTGCGACCGCGTGCAGGGATACTATTTCGCGCCGCCGCTGCCCGCTGTGGCCGTCACTCGACTCATGACCGAGCAGGTCCGAATCCCGGTAGCTTCCGTGCCTGCGCCGCTCGACCAGATGGCGCATTTTCCCAGCGTGAGCTAGCCGCGAGCGCATCAGCCTGCTGGGTATGTCATCCTGAACTAGAAGGTCGGAGTGAAGGATCAATGCTGATCTTCCGTTCAATATCGGCGCGAAGCGCCGCTCAACCCATAACTGCCGCTGCGATCTTCTGGTTCACGGCCAGTCCTACCTCAGCAACAGCACAACAATCCGTCCATCTGACTGAAAGCTGCCTCCGGTAGCCGTTTTCGCGTCGCGCAGCGGATTCGCGGGCGTCACATACGCTGCCGCCTGCAGGTTGCCCGCGGCGGCAAAGCTCTGCTCCAGGAAGTCGCGCTCCTTATCAATCTCGGGATCGATCTTGTGCGTGATCCCATTGTTCCGTTGATCCCGCTCAAAGCCGATGTCGTGCGTGGACGAGCCCACCCACAGCGGCTTGCCGTCCACCGTCTCGGTCGACTTCCAGACCCGAAGATGATGCCGCTCCGCAGCCACCGTGATGGGGTCCGCGCGCGCAAAGGAGAGATCCTGTGGCCGCCCGAAGAGATACAGCGTGCTCATCGGCATCTCCAGGTACGACTGGTGCTGCAGCGTCTGCAGCAGTCCATGCACCACGGCGTCCTGCTTGGTGCTGTCCACCGCCACCCAGCCGGCATTCTGAAAGGCCTTCTTCACCTGCTCTTCCGTGCCGACCAGCGCGAAATTCACCATGTCGCCCGGATTGTTCTGCTCGTCCCCGACGCGCCGCGGGATGCTGGCGAAGAGCGCCGGAGAGATCGCGTCTGTCAGCACATCTTCCGACGCCGCCTGCGCTGCCGCCGGCGCAGGCTTCCGCGAAAGGTGCAGCGTCACCGTATAGCTGCCGGTAGCCGTCAGGTCCGGGCTCACGTTGATTGCCAGGTACAGCTCGCCGGCTGTCGGCACCTCCACTGTCTTATGCGCGCCGATGTCAAACGCCACCGTCGCGGCGCTGTTGCCGATCCGTCCCACCAGCGCGCCCGCCGGCGAGTTGTTGTCCGGGAACTGCCGCAGCAGGTCCTTCCAGCCGCGCGCTGTGCCGTCGGCCGTCACCTTGCGGCCATCGGCCAGCGAGACATCGCCCGTCGCGGTCGACTCCACCGAATCGCCCGGCGCAACCACCAGTTGGGTATCCACCCAGTCGGCGCCCGTAACCGTCACCTTGTAGCTGGTCTTCCGCGCCTGCAGCCGCGCCGCGGTCGGCTGATCCAGCGGAATTTTCTGCACTCCGGGGCGTATCTCAGCCGTGCTCTGCACCTGGGCAGGGGTCGTGGCAGCGACAGGGGCCGAAGCAGACTGGCCGGCCGGAGTTGTCTGCGGGACCAGACCGCCAGCCGTCAGCAACAGAGATAGGAATGTTGCAGTTGGAATCCACACAGCAATCTCAACCTATCACTGTTGGATCAGTCGCCGCGTAACGCCGCAGCCAGCGCATGCACGTCCTCTTCGCGTAGCTCGTATGCCGGCAGGGCATCGGGCAGTACATACCCAGCCGTATCTTCCGGTTGCAGCCGCCGCCGCAGGGATGCATGGATCGCCGATAGGCCGGTCGCTTCGCACAAGGCCGCGGCATTCTGAATGCGCACGCCCGAGCCGCCCATGATCTCGATGCGCGTGCCGGCGCGCTCCACCAGCCGGGCGACGGTGTTCACTCCATCCGTGATCCGCTCCACCCCGCCGGAGGTCAGCACGATATCGGCGCCGGAACCGATCACGTCCTCGAGCGCTGCATCCAGGTCCGCGGCTGCATCGAAGGCGCGATGGAACGTGACCTGCATCGGACGCGCCATTTCCACCAGGCGGCGGGTCGCCACGACATCCACCTCGCCCGCATGAGTGAGAACGCCCAGGACGACGCCCGCGGCTCCCGCCGCTCCGGCAAGCTGGATATCCCGCTCCATCGCGCGCAACTCGCCGGGGCTGTAGCAGAAGTCGCCGCCGCGCGGGCGGATCATGCAATGGACAGGGATTGCCACGCTGGCCACCACCTGCTCCAGCAGGCCAAGGCTCGGCGTGACGCCGCCGTCGGCCAGCCCGGCGCACAGCTCAATGCGATGAGCCCCTCCGCGCGCCGCGATCTCGGCGTTCGCAAGTGTCTCAACACAGAGCTCCAGTTTGGGCCGCAGAACCTTCCTATGGGCTGCAAGTGCAGTCGGCGCGTGGGCGAGCATGCAAGTCCAACATACAGCAGTCTTGTGTTTTGCGCCCGCTGCCCGAAGTACCCGCCGGGTTGCGGCTTACGATACTCTGACCTCCATTCCGCAAAAGGGGCTCTTCATCCATGGTCTCTGCCTTCCGGCGCGCGTGCGCCGCCCTCGTCCTTCTGCTCGCGGTATCGACCGCGCTGGCCCAAACGGTCAACCATCGCTTCGTCGTCGCACACGGCAGGTTCGAACTGGACGGCAAGCCCTTCCAGATCATCTCCGGCGACATGGATTACGTCCGAACCCCCCGCGCCTACTGGCGCGATCGCCTGCGCATGGCCCACGCCATCGGAATCAACACGGTCATGACCTACGTCTTCTGGAACTTCCATGAGGCGCAGCCCGGCCAGTACGACTTCACCGGCCAGCGCGACGTGGCCGAGTTCATCCGCGAGGCGCAGCAGGAGGGCCTCTACGTCATCCTGCGCCCCGGCCCATACAGTTGCGGCGAATGGGACCTGGGCGGCTATCCCGCGTGGCTCTTGCGCGATCGAAATCTGAAGCTGCGCAGCCTCGACCCCGCCTACCAGCAGGCGGCCAGCCGCTGGATGGATCGCCTCGGCAAAGAGCTGGCTCCGCTGCAGCTCGATCGCGGCGGCCCCATCCTCGCCGTGCAGGTCGAGAATGAATACGGCTCCTTTCAGGACGCGAAGGAGAATGACCACGCCTACATGGAACGCGCCCGCCAGATGGTGCTCCACGCCGGCTTCACCGATGCGCTGCTCTACACGGCAGACGGACCGGAGGAGCTGACGCGCGGCTCGCTGCCCGATTTGCCCGCGGCCGTTGACTTCGGCACCGGCGATGCCGAGCAAGGCTTCGCGCTCTACCGCAAGCTGCGCCCGGAAGGTCCATTCTTCTGCGCCGAATATTGGGCCGGCTGGTTCGACCACTGGGGCGCAAAGCATGAGCACACCGATGCAGCGAAGCAGGTCGCGGAGATTCGCTGGATGCTGAAGCAGGGCTACTCCGTCAGCATGTACATGGTTTTCGGCGGCACCAGCTTCGGCTGGTTCAGCGGCGCCAACTCCAACGGCCACAACTACCAGCCCGACGTCACCAGCTACGACTACGACGCGCCGATCGACGAAGCGGGCCAGCCGCGGCCGAAGTTCTTCGAAATACGCAAAGCCATCCAGGACGCGACCGGCACCACGCCGCCGCCCGTGCCGCCTGCGCCGGTGCTCGGCTCACTGCCGCCGATCGCGCTCAACGAAAGCGTCTCGCTGTGGGACTCACTGCCTGCTCCCGTGAAATCGCAGCAGCCGCTCACCATGGAGGACCTGCATCAGGACTTCGGCTATGTGCTCTACCGCACCACGCTGCACGGGCCGGCGTCAGGCGATCTCGCGCTCGACCAGCTCCACTCTTATGCGCGCGTCTATCTCGACGGCAAGCTCGCCGGCGTGCTCGACCGCCGGCTCGGCAAGATGTCCATGCCGCTCACCGTTTCCGGAAAAGACCAGCGCCTCGACATCCTCGTCGAAAACTCCGGCCGCGTAAACTTCACCGCGGTCCTGCGCACCGAACAGGCCGGCATCACGCACGGCGTCACCTTCGCGGGCAAACCGCTCACCGGCTGGGAGAACTACGCACTCCCGTTTACCGATCCGGCTTCGGCGCATTTCACGGCGAAGGCCAGCGGGCGAAGGCCCCACGCTCTATCGCGGCACCTTCTCCATCGGCAAGCCAACCGACACCTTCCTCGACATGCGTGCCTATGGCAAAGGGCAGGTCTGGGTGAATGGCCACGCGCTCGGCCGCTACTGGCGCATCGGTCCGCAGGGCGGGCTCTATCTGCCCGGAGCGTGGCTGCATCCCGGCCCGAATGAAGTGGTACTGCTCGATCTTGATGGCGGCGCCGTGCCGCCGCTCAGCGGCATCGATCACGCGCTGATCGATGAGCCAATCCGGGAGGAAAAAGTCGGGCCGAAGGCGCGATAAGCCGGCGCTTGTAGATGCTGGGTCGCGATGTGTAAAGTCGGAGCCACACCCTCATCGATTCAACGCGACCGAGGATGTCCTCACGATGTCGCCTTCTTCCGACGCGTTCGCCTCTATGCTGCGCAGCCAGACGCGCCGCGAATTTCTGCGCCTGGTCAGCGGCACGGCTGCGGCCACTGCCGTTTCCACGCTGGTGCCATCCGCGTTTGCCGCCACTGTTCAGCCCAGGCCGCGCACCGTCTTTGTCACCTTCGGCGGAGGCGCCCGCGATGAGGAGACCTTCGCGCTCGAAGGCCAGCAGAACATCCCGCACCTGCTCGGCGAGCTCATCCCGCAGGGGACGTTCTTCACCCAGGTGGTCAACCGCGGCATCCTCGGCCACTACGTCGCGACCGCCGGCATTGTCACCGGCTGCTACGAGACCTTCGACAACTTCATCGCGCAGCCCACCGGCAATCCGACCGTCTTCGAATATTTCCGCCGCGGCCTCGGCCGGCCCATGGATGACGCCTGGGTCATCGCGCCCAGCAACGGCTTCCAGCAGATCGGTTTCAGCCGGCACGGCGGTTACGAAGGGCAGGGAGCCGGCGTCATCCTGCCCAAGCAGTTGCTCGCCGCGGCGGTCAGCAAGCAGCACCCGCAGTCGCTCGTCGATTACGAGCACCTGCTGCAGGACAACTACGAGATGCCGGTCTACCGGCCCTCGCTCTCCCAAAGCGATGGCGAGCTGCACCTGGAACAGCTTGCCTCCACGCTGCGGCTCTCGGTGGAAGACTTTACCCGCGACGCGCGCTCGCTCGACAGCGCGGACGCCTTGTCGCTCTCCATCGCCCGCCGCCTCATGGCGCAAGTATCTCCATCGCTGTTACTCATTACGCTGCACGACATGGACGTCGCGCACGCTGGCGCCTTCTCGCTCTACGTCGACGCTATCCAGCGGGCCGACCGCATCTGCGCCGAGCTCTGGACCACCATCCAGAGCATGCCCGAGTACAAAGACCGCACCGCCTTGTTCATCATGCCGGACTTCGGCCGCGATGCCGATGGCGACCCGGGCGGCAACGGCTTTCAGCATCACCGCACCGGCGCCGCCATGGCGCGTACCACCTGGCTGCTCGCGCTCGGTCCCGGCATTCGCCAGAACGTCACCGTCGATCGCGCCATCCAGCCCATCGATCTCGTGCCCACAATTGGGAAGCGCCACGGTTTCGAGACGCCCTTCGTGCAGGGAAAGCCTATTTCGGAGCTGGTCTGATGACGCCCGATCAGCTCACCGCCGCCAGCTTCTCTACCTATCCGCCCAAGGCGCAACAGTTCGCCATCGACCATCTCGCGCTCCTGCGGCAACTGCCGGTCTCTGTCGCGCCCGCCTTTCTGCGCGAAATCATCGTCTTCGACTGGCGCTTTCCTGCGGAGCGCCGCACTTTCGAGCGCCAGTGCGCATGGCTGGAATCGCTGCCGCCCGAGCAGCGCGCGCATCTGCTCGCTCCCTTTCAGCAGATCAGCGTTCCCCCCACACTGGCGGCCAAGGACTGGGTGCACGCGCCGCAGCCGTTCCTGGCGGAACTGACCGCGTATCTCTGGTCCAGCAGCCAGATTGACGCCTATCGACACGCAGCGCAGGATCTGCTCGCGGCGCCGCTGGATCAAACCCCACAGAAAGACCGGTCTGGCGATCGTCGTCGTCGGCAAGGATGCGGTTGCGCCCAGCCCGCAGCTCTTTCACAAGCTCGCGCCGCACGGTGTCACGCTGCACAACCTGCAGTGGACCGCGGATACTCCGCGGCACCTTCATGCCACGCTGCAGCAGCATGCCGGCGCGCAGGCCGCGCCATACACTCGCTGGTACATCGACGGCGGCGAGCCATGGCCGCACGACGCCGAGGCGGTCGATCTTCTCTCCTACGCTACACTTCGCCCAGTCCGCGAAAACGTGCTCGATCGCATGAATCGCTTCACGCAGTCCGGGCCAGGCGGCGCGGAAGCAATGCGCAGCATGCTGACTGCGCTCACGCCCGCGGAGTCCGGCGCGGACGGCGTCACGCGCGATCCGTTGATGCAGCACTTCGTCACGTCATTGTTCGTCGAAGGATCAGGCACGCAGATCTACAGCACATCCTTCGTGCAGTGGGCCGCGCGCGAAACGCTGCGCCGCGCCCAGCCGGAGCAGTTGCTGGTGCGCTTTGCGCCGCGCCAGCGCCAGCGCACGCTGAACCAGCTCTTCGATGCCGCGACGAATGTCGAAGTGCCGGACCCTGAAGGCTCGCTCCGCGATGCCGATATCAGCGCGTACTACATTCTGCTCGATATGCTGCGCATCGCCGACCCGGCGCACATCACCTTCCTCGCCTGGCGCGAAAATCACGGCCACGCCGTCATCATCTCGCCGCGCGCTCCTGCCGGAAAAATCGACGACGCATCCCTCGACCTGAATACCGCAATCGCAAAATACGCGTAAACAATTCGTCATTCCGACCGCAGCCGTGACGCGAAGCGGCGCCGGCGAAGTGGAGAGATCTGCTTTTTCTTGGTGTCACCGACTCACTTCACTTCAACCTCAGCCGCCCCGCCTTCCACTTGCCGCGCGCGAAACATCCCCAGCGTGTTATAGCTCCACGCCGGATCGCTCGTCCGGCTCAGCACGATCACGCCGCCTTCGCCGCCCTTCAGCTTTGCGACTTCACCACGGATCACATGCTCGGCCGCGGCGCGCGTGCTCATGCCCTTCAGCTTCACCAGCGCGCAGATCTCCTTTGCCGCATCCAGCCGGATGAAATACTCGCCCACCCCGGTTGCGGATACCGCGCACGAATCGTTCGCCGCATAAGTGCCGGCGCCGATCACGGGCGAATCGCCGACACGTCCCGGCAGTTTCCCCTGCATTCCTCCGGTTGAGGTGCCTGCGCTGATGTTGCCGTCAACATCGCGTGCCACAGCGCCGACGGTGCCGAAGCGGTGCGCGAACGGCTTCACGCCATCGGACAGCATCGCGTGCGGCGCATCTGCAACGCCGGGCGGCCGCGACGGCAGCGGCTTGCCCTGAGCGCGCAGCACGCCCAGCAGTTCCTGCCAGCGCATCTCCGTGAAGAAGTACGACGGCGGCATCTGCTGGATATGCTGGCTGATCGCGAAGGCATCCGCGCCCGGCCCCACCATCATCACGTAAGGCGAATGCTCCATCACTGTGCGCGCCAGCACGATTGGATTCTTCGTCGCGCTCACGCCTGCGACCGATCCCGCCTCCATCGTCGCACCGTCCATAATCGCTGCGTCCATCTCGTTCTTGCCCTCTGCATCGAAGGCCGCGCCGCGTCCCGCGTTGAAGAGCGGATCATCCTCCATCGTCTTGATCGCCGCTTCCACCGCATCAATGGAGCGCCCGCCCTTGCTGAGCACCGCGGCGCCTGCACTCAGCGCCCGTTCGAGCGATGCGTGATAGGCCGCAGCAGTAGCCGCATCCATGTGCTGCCATTCCTCCTCACCGCCGCCACCATGCACCGCAATCGCCCACTTCGTCTTATGCGGAGCAGCGGTTTGCGCGTGTGCTACAAACGTCGCCACGAATGCCAAGCTCAGGAGAATCGAAATTGCCTGTCGTCTATGCATCGTCACTCTCCCGCCCCCGCCATGCCCGGCAGCGTGGCCGTGTCCAGCGTCTGGATGTGGAGCGCGCTCTCCAACGCCGTTGCATTTGCGCCGCTCTTCAGCGCGATGGTGCGCGTCTCGCCCGGCAGCAGCGTGAATGCGTTGTCCGCCAGCGTCACGTCCTGATCGCCGAACGAGATCCATACGTCCCTCGCCAGCGTGTCGGCATGCAGCGTCAGCTCCAGGCCCTGCGTGGTGTGCGTCACATGAGCGGTTACCTTTGCCTGCGGCAGCTTCAGATCACGAGCCATGCGGAAGTAAACAATCTGGCGTGACACAGGCTTTCCGTCTACTTCCATCGTGAAGGCCACCAGCGTCGTCCCAGGATCGGCGCCCTTCAGCAACGCATCGTCCCCCAGCGTATGAACGTGAGTGCTGGACAGCGGCGCCATCGTGACCGGCGTCGGCTGTCTCGGAGAGCACGCGCCCGTCAAAGCTCATCACCTGCATGTGAACGCTCGCCTGCACCGGCGTGGTGCGGTCATTGACCGCATACACGTTCGTCGTGCCATCCTGCCGGATCGGCGCGATCAGCAGATCGTTATAGAAGCGTCGCGCGTGGAACTGCAGCGCCTTCCATCGGCCGAACGTAATCGATGCTGGCCCACGATGCCGCCGGCCAGCAGTCGTTGAGCTGCCAGTAGAGCGAGCCCATCGAACGCGGCCGGCTCGCGCGCAGGTGCTCCGCCTCCAGCTCGATCGCCTCCGCCTGCATCACCTGGCTCAGATAAACAAAAGAGGGGAAGTCTTTCGGCTCGCCATAGTAGCGGCGAAGATAAAACAGCAGCCGGTCGTTGCCATTGCCGTTCGCGAATTTCTGATGCGCGCGCATCACCGCGGAGTTCACCGTCTGCTCCTCGGGGCTGGCAAACGCGCGGATCGTCCGCATATCCGGCATGGACTGGAAGCCATATTCGGAGACGAAGCGCGGCGTGTCCTTCAGGTAGTCTTCGATCGGCGCGGAGCCCGACCACACATTCCACGAGTGCACATCGCCGTTATCGTTGTTGTTGGCTGCGGTGTCGTGGTTGGAACTCGGCGTGCTCGGCCAGTACGGCACCTCCGGATCGTGGACCGCCACCGTGCGCTTCAGGATGTCATCGAAAAGCAGCGACATGCCGGTCTCGATCCGCGCGCGTTCGTTCGGAGAAATGTTCTCCTTCAACGCCATGCGGTCCGGCCATGCTTCCCATCCGGTTTCCACTTCGTTGTTGCCGGCCCACAGCACCAGGCTGGGATGATCGCGCAGCCGGTCCACCTGCTCGATCGCCTCCTGCTCCACGTTCGCGCGAAATTCCGGATCGTCCGGCGGGATCGCGCCGCCAAACATGAAGTCCTGCCAGACCATCAAGCCAAGCCGGTCGCATTCGTCATAGAAGTCATCGCTCTCGTAGTAGCCGCCGCCCCACAGCCGCACCATATTCATGTTCGCGTCGCGTGCAGATTCAAGAATCTGCCGATGCTTCTCCGGCGTCACGCGATCGGGAAAGCTGTCGAAAGGAATCACATCCGCGCCCTTCGCGAAAATCGGCACGCCGTTTACCTCGAAGCCGAAGCTCTTGCCCCACTGGTCCTTCTCGCGCAACAGCCGCACGTTGCGCAGTCCTGTCGCCCGCTCTGCGCTGAGCGTCTCGCTTCCAACTTTCACCTTCGCAGAGAACTGATAGAGATTCTGCGGCCCGTAGCCCACCGGCCACCACCGCTCCGGATGGCTGATCACCGCCGGCACATGCACCGTGTTGCTGCCGGGTACAAGCTGCGCAGCAATCTCGGGAACGGAAACATGCTCGCCCTTCGGTGTTGTATATGTCACGGCAATGGTGGCCTTTGCCGCAGCCGAGGCGTCCAGCTTTACCTGCACATCCAGCGATGCGGCGTCTGCCGTCAGCGAATTCTGCATCACGTGCAGCGCATCCATCCGCGCCGCGTCCCACGTTTCCAGCCGCACCGGCTGCCAGATCCCCTCCGTCACATAGCGCGGTCCCCAGTCCCACCCATAGTGGTAGGCAGCCTTGCGGATGTAATTCGCCGTCTGCACGCCCTTCGGCTCATCGCCAAAGGCCGAGTCGAACTCACCCGGCAACTGGTATGCGCGTTTCAACGTGGCGGGCAACAGCCGCCGGATCGGCGACTCGAAACTCACCGTCAGCTCATTCGCACCCGTGTGCAGCAGAGGTTTCACCGGCACGCGCCAGCGGCGGAACATATTGTCAGCCACGAGAATCGTCTGTCCATTCAGTCGCACGGTGGCGAAGGTGTCCAGGCCCTCGAAGACCATCTCCACATGCTCGTGCTTGAGCGTCGCAGCGTCCACGTTCATCGTCGTCCGGTACTCCCAGTCCGCCAGCCCGATCCACTGCAGTTGCGCCTCATGCGCGCCGGTGAACGGATCGACGATCATTCCGTTGCGTAGCAGATCCATCTGCACCGTGGAAGGCACGGCGGCGGCGTGCCATTGCTGCGCGTTCGCATGCGCAGACGCATCCGGCGTAGAGGCCGCAAGGCGGAACTGCCACCCGCCAACCACTGTGCTTTCGCCCCGGCACGGAAGAGCGGCAACCGTGCCAACAAGAAAAATAAGAACTGACAACATTGCTGACCAGCGCCGCATGCACCCTCATTGAGTTTTTGTTTTTGACCAAAATCATGCAGGTCAAAGTTGTAAATTGATCATTCCAGCTTAATATGGACATTTCCCGGAAAATAAACGCGGGCCAAGCCGCTGACTTTAACGCGTTGAGCATACTCCAGCCTTTTCAAAGGTCACGATGAAGAACCGACATCTCTCCGTAGCCATTGCCGCGCTATCCCTGACCTCCATCGCACCATGCGCTCTGGCGCAGAATGCGACCGCTCCCACCGCGGCCACCGTCACGCCGGAGCAGATCGATGCCCAATGGATCGCCGCGAACAGCAAATACGATGCGGAGCGCAAGCGCATCCTTGCCGACGTCGACAAGTCCGTAGCCGAAGGCCCATTTCGCGACGACTGGCAGAGCCTGCGTGCGTATCAGGCGCCGGAGTGGTTTCGCGATGCCAAGTTCGGCATCTTCATTCACTGGGGCGTGTATTCCGTCGCCGGCTTCGGCAGCGAGTGGTACTCGCGCAACATGTACCAGCAGGGCATGCCGGACTTCGCCCACCACGTCGCCACCTACGGTCCGCAGTCCAGCTTCGGCTACAAGGACCTGATTCCGAAATTCACCGCCGATCATTTCGATCCCGATGCCTGGGCGAAGCTCTTTCACGATGCCGGCGCGCGCTACGTCATCCCGGTCGCCGAACACCATGACGGCTTTCCCATGTACGAGTCCAACCTCACCGACTGGTGCGCGGGCAAGATGGGTCCGAAGCGCGATGTGCTCGGCGACCTCGCAAAGGCTGTCCGCGCAGAAGGCATGCACCTCGGCGCGTCGTCGCACCGCGCGGAGCACGATTGGTTTTTCGATGGAGGCCGCCACTTCGCCTCCGATGTGAACGATCCCAAGTACGCCGCCTTCTATGGCCCGGCGCAGCTTCGCCAACTTGACGGCGAAAACAGCGACTTGCTAAGCCATGATTTCACCTACGTCTCGCCCGCGTTCATGGATGACTGGCTCGCGCGCACGGCAGAGATCGTCGAGCGCTACCATCCCGACCTCATCTACTTCGACTGGTGGGTGGGCCAGCCGGACTTCCGCACGCATCTCGCGCGCTTCGCCACTTACTACTACAACCACGCCGCCGCCGAGCATCAGCCGGTCGTGCTCTTCTACAAGCTCAGCGCGATGGCCGATGGCGGCGCCACGCTGGATGTGGAGCGCGGTGCGCTCGCCGGCATCCGCCCGCAGCCTTGGCAAACGGACACGTCGCTTTCCAACGCCTCCTGGGGATACGTCGAAGGCGACACCTACAAATCGCCTGACGTGGTGATCCATCAACTCGTGGACGTGGTGAGCAAGAACGGAAATCTCCTGATGAACGTTGGGCCGAAGCCGGACGGCACAATTCCGGACGGCGCGGCCAAGACCCTGCTCGCGGTCGGCGAGTGGCTCGAGGTGAATGGCGACGCCATCTACGGCACACGGCCGTGGCGGCAGTTCGGCGAAGGCCCGACGCAGATCGAAGCAGGCCAGTTCCACGACCGCGAAACCAAGCCGTACACCGCGGAAGACTTCCGCTTCACCACCAAAGGCGACGCACTCTACGCCATTGAGCTCGCGTGGCCGAAGGACGGCGAAGCCATCATCCACGCGCTCGGCTCGGGGGTCGGCACGCGCGCGATTGCCTCGGTCGAGCTGCTCGGGGCGACAAATGGAAACTCCGGCCAACAGCTCACCTTCGCGCAGCAGCAGGATGGCCTGCACATCCACGTTCCATCGCAACCCGTCGGCGAATACGCCTACGCATACCGCATCACCTGGCGCTAAACACAAGGAGACGGATGAAACACCTGCTTGCCTGCCTCACCCTGCTCACCGCAACCACTGCGCTCGCACAGAACTTCGCCGACGTGAAGCCGTCGCCGCAGCAGGTCGCATGGCAGGACATGGAGATGGGCGCCATCATCCACTTCGGCACCAATACCTTTCTCAATCGCGAATGGGGTGATGGCACCGCTCCCGTCAGCGTCTTCAATCCGCAGCATGTCGATACCGATCAGTGGATCGCGGCCGCGAAATCCGCGGGCATCGGCTACGTCGTGCTCGTCGCCAAGCATCATGATGGCTTCGCGCTCTATCCCACGGCGCAAACCGACTACAGCGTCAAGTCCAGTCCGTGGCTCGGCGGCAAGGGCGATCTCGTCCGCATGGTCTCGGACAGCGCCCGTTCGCACGGGCTGCGCTTCGGCGTCTATCTATCGCCGTGGGACCGCCACGATCCGCGCTATAAAGATCCCGCCGCATACGACAAGTACTATCTCGCAATGCTCGAAGAGCTCGCGTCGCATTACGGTGAGCTCACCGAATTCTGGCTCGACGGCGCAGGCAGCGCCGGTCGCAAGTACGACTTCGACACCATCATCCAGCACCTGCGCACCTATCAGCCCAACGCGCTCGTCTTTGCCGACGTCGACCTCTTCAAATACGCCGACATTCGCTGGGTCGGCACAGAAAGCGGCAAGGTGGATTTCGAGAACTGGAACGTCGTCGATCGCACCGGTTATCTGCGCTGGCGTCCCGTCGAAGCCGATACGCCGCTGCACACCGATCATTGGTTCTGGCATCCCAACGACGAGGCGTCGCTCAAGTCCGTTGACGAGCTAGTCAAGGAATACGACCAGACCGTAGGCCGCGGCGCACAGCTCATGCTCGGTCTTGCGCCGGACAACACCGGTCTGCTGCCCGCCGCCGATGTCGCGCGCCTCAAGGAATTCGGTCAGCGCATCCACCAGATATACGGCAACAATCTTGCGCTGCACGGCAAAGACTCACCCGGTACGGAGGCAGCCTTCGACGGCGACGTGAACACGTACTGGCAGGCGCCGGCTTCATCCGCGGGCAATAATGCGCCGTCCATCCTGACCGTGCAGTTCGCGCAACCAACCACCTTCGACCGCACCGTAACCATGGAGCGGCTCGATGACGGACAGCACATCGCCGCCTACCGCATCGAAGCAGAAGAGAACGGTCATTGGCGCGAGATCGCGCACGCCCAGGCCATCGGCCACAAGAAGATCGACATCTTTCCCGCCGTCACCGCAACCGCCGTCCGCCTCACGCTGCTCGACAGCAACGGCCCGGCGCAGATTCGCGAGTTCCAGGTGTACAACGGCGGCGTCCCCTACTGAACATTTCCGAGGAAGCGAGAAACACCATGACCACCAGCACCCCGCAACGCCAATTCCCGCACCACATGCTGCGCGAAATCTACGAGCAGCCCGCGTCACTCACCGCGGCACTCGGCCATTACGTCCGCAACGGCGCGCTCGACGAAGCCTCCTTCGGCCCGGTCTATCAGTGGTTTCGCGACCATCATCAGGTCGTCTTCTCCGCCTCCGGCTCCAGCCGCCACGCCTCGCTTGCCGGCGAAATCATGATTGAGGACATCAGCGGCATGCCGGTCGATGTCGAATACGCCAGCGAGTATATCTATCGCGAGATCAACACCCTCACCAATCCCGGCATCATCGTCGTCTCGCAATCCGGCGAGACTGCCGATACCCTCGCCGCCCTGCGCGAGGCCAATCGCCGCCGTCACGGCACCATCGCGGTGACGAATGTCGAGAGCTCCACCATGGCCCGCGAGGCGGAAATCAGCCTGCCCACCTGGGCGGGCAGGGAACTGGCCGTGCCCGCAACCAAAAGCTTCACCGCGCAACTGCTGGTGCTCAATCTGATTGCGCTGGGCTCAGGCGTGGCGCTCGAGACGCTCCCCGCCGATACCCTGACCGCGCACTTCAAGGATCTCGCAGCCCTGCCGGAGCTGATCGCCCGGCAGCTCGATAACTGGGAGCGCCAGATGGAACAGATCGCGATGGCGCTAAAGGCGGTCGAGACCTACCTCTTTCTCGGCCGCGGCATTCACTACGCCATCGCGCGCGAGGGCGCGCTCAAGCTCAAGGAATCAGCCTATCTGCAGGCGGAAGGCTATCCCTCCGGCGAGCTGAAGCACGGGCCCAACGCGCTGGTGGGCTCGACCGCCGCCATCGTCGCCATCGCCACCGTCGATCGCGGCGAGCCAGGCTCCGTCATCCGCTACGAAAAGAGCGTGCAGCTCCTCCACGACCTGAAGAAGCAGGGCGCAACCGTCGTCGCGCTCGGCAACCACGGCGACGAGGAAGTGGCGGCCGCAGCCACCCATTTCGTTCCCATCACGCCGACACGCGAACATCTGCTGCCGATCACCGAGGTGGTCCCGCTGCAACTCTTCGCCTACTTCTGCGCCGTGCAGCGGGGCATCGATGTAGACCGCCCGCGCAACCTGACCAAGGCCGTGCTGGCGGAGTAACGCTCATTCTCTCCGCCGCCACCAGCTTCTTCAGCGAATCCAGGAATGTGAAGCGTACCAATGCCACCGGCTTCGCTGCGTCGTCAATCACGGCAAGCTGATTCTGCGAAGCCGCGGCCTCGAGCTTCGGTCCGTTGTAAGCGCTGTTGTTGGGATCAAGATTCAGCAGCGCCTGCAGCCCAAGATTTCCCAACTCACCCAACTGCGTCGCGCGAATCGCCGCATCGCTCATCCGCGGATTCTGCTGCATCTCCGCCGCCAGCGCAGGAGCAATCTCCTGCCACTCCATAAACCGCCGCGTCAGCCGCGCCTCCGCCTCTGTAGCGTTGGGTGCTTTGTTCAGCATCGCATCCACATCCTGCGCAATCTCAAAGCGCGACGGCGGATCGGGCACCACGGTATCCACCAGCCGGTCCAGCGGCGTATGTCCGTCCGTGTGCTGGCTGTCGTAGCGCTCGCCAAAGCTCACCGGCTCCAGCACGCCCGCCAGCATCGTCAGCGCAGTCGGATTCACCTGCCCGCTGATGCTCCGCCGCATCACAGCCGGCCCGGTTATGTGCTTCAATCCCGCCTGCTCCAGCTCAATGGACATCTTCGGCAGCCGCCGGTACATCGACGTAACGTCGCGGTCAGCCTGCGGCGACCAGAAGCGCTCCGCCATCACCGCCGTGCGCGGCCAGATGCGCGAATCGATCGTGCGCTCGTGCAATTGCTCCGCCCACATGCACACTTCGCCGCCCAGGATCAGCTTCTGCTGCTCCGGTGTCAGCGTCGTGTCTGCGGGGATCGGATCGGCCAGGTAGTGCGTCTCGTTCGTCTTCATGCCGTCGAGATAATAGGGCGCGGAGAGAATGCCGGTATATCCCTGGCGCGCGCCCGGCGGCCAGCGAATCAACACCGCGCCACGACTGCACCATCACATCCTTCGGCAGTCCGGGCACCAGCACTTCGTCCCAGCCGATCGGCTTCTTGTGGTGCCGCTCCACAATGCGCACCACGCGCTGGCTGAAATAGGTCTGCAACTGCGACGGTTTCTCAAAGCCCTTGCGCTTCATAAAGCGGGCGATGCGCGGGTTGTCGGTCCACACCTTCCCGTTCACTTCGTCGCCGCCGATGTGAAAGTACGCATCGGGGAAGATTCTCACCATCTCGCCGATGAAACGGTTCAGGAACACATAGGTGGCCTCGCGCGTCGGATCGAGCGCCTCGTCGTGCACGCCCGCAACATCCGGCAGGTGGAACGGTCCCTTCGAGCTGCCAAGCTGCGGATAGCCCACCATCCAGCTCACGCTGTGGCCGGGGATATCGAACTCCGGCACGACGCGAATGCCGCGTGCCCGCGCGTAGGCCACCACCTCGCGCATCTCCTCCTGCGTGTAGAACTGTCCGTTCGAGCCAAGTCCGGTGAGCTTGGGATAAATCTTGCTCTCCGCGCGGAAGCCTTGGTCATCGCTCAGGTGCCAATGGAAGACATTCAGCTTCACCATCGCCATGCCGTCCAGCGTGCGCTCGATCTGGCTCACCGGCTCGAAGTGGCGGCTTACATCGATCATTAGCCCGCGCCAGCGGAAGCGCGGCGTGTCCTCAATGCTCACCGCGGGAATCGTCGCCGCATTGTCCTTGAGCTCAACCAGCTGCAGCAGCGTCTCCATGCCGTGAAACGCGCCCACGACAGTCGCAGCCTGGATGGTCACGAGCTTGGGTGTCACGGTCAGCGAATACGATTCGTCTTCATCAACCGACTGCACCGCACCGCCCGCCCCCGCAACATCAATCACAATGCCGGCCGTCGCAACATCGCCCGCAATCTGGCTCGGGATGTGCGGCAGCGGCACGCCGCTTTCAAACTGCAGCCGCGTCATCATGCGCAGCGCACCGTCTTCCAGCCTCGCATTGTGGAAGTGCAGGTACGACAAATGCATTCCGGGCTGCAGCGTAAAGTTGCCTGCGCCCACTTCGAGTTTCGCGGGCAGCGGCATCAGTCCCAGCCCTGCCGCGCCCGTGTTCGCTGTCTGCTGACCCAGCACAGTGTTACCGCTCATCAGCGAGGCGGCCAGTAGACCCACCGCCGCCATTCCGCACCATCTCCCCGCAACACCGCACCAGCCGTCCCGCATCCACCAGCCTCCTGGGCATCATTCGTCACACACGCAGTACTTTAATCCCGCGCTCTTCAAAGGGCGCAATCATAGCATCCGTCGCGCCTGTATCGGTCACCAGCATATGAATCTCCTGCACCGGGCAAATCAGCGCCGGGCTAACCTGGCCGATCTTGGTGTGGTCGGCCACGGCAATCACCTCGCGCGCCTGCCGCTGCATGGCGCGGAAGATCACCGCTTCATCCGCTTCCAGCGTCGTTGCGCCGCGCTCCACATCCAGCCCCACTACGTTCAGGAATACCTTGTCGAGATACACCTGGTTGATGAAGTGCACCGCCGCCGGCCCGCTCAGCGAAAAGGACCACGCCCACGGCAGCACACCGCCGGTGATCGAAGTCCGGATGCCGACGTGGTTGCACAGCTCCATGCCGATGTTGATTGCGTTGGTCACCACTTTGATGTTCGTGCGATGACGGATCGCGCGGCCGATCTGCGTCGTCGTTGTGCCAGCCGTCAGCCCGATGGTCTCGTTTTCGTTGATCAGGTCCGCCGCTGCCAGCGCGATGCGCCGCTTTTCCTCGGCTGCCCGTTGCTCGCGTGCCTGGAAGGAGGTGTCGTAGCGAAACGGTTCGTAAAGCAGCGGCTCCACCAGCGTGGCGCCTCCATGCGTGCGCCGCACCAGCCCGCGCCGTTCCAGCCGGTTCAGGTCGCGCCGGATGCTCGGCGCAGACGTCTCCGCTGTCGCCAGCAGCTCTTCAATGGTGGCGGACCCCTTCTGCAGAAGCAGCCGCATGATCTTCTCTTCGCGATCGTCTGTCTTTACCGACATACCAGTCTGCCGTTCTCACATGAAATCCAACTGCGTTGCACAAACGTTTTCCCTCTCCCATAGGTTCCGTATCGCTTTGCAGCGGAAAATTCACTGCGTCCTTCTCGTCCTCGCCCGTCATAATAAAAATCGGCACCCGCAATCAGCGCCGGGTGAGCGAACATCCCGATCTGCGCAACCAGGGAACCTTGCATGGTGCTCCGGTGTAGAGTGGAGGATTCTGGTCCCGAACCTGCCATCATGGTTGCCAGAATGAGGAGGATACGGAACACGATGTCAAAAGCGATGGGCCAAGCCTACAACACGAAACTGCACCTGCGGGGCTAATTTTTGCTGATTTGAGGCAAAATGATCACAGAAGTGTCCAGCAAAACGGTCGAAGGTCAATTTTCGTTAGGGGTCGACCTCGGTGGCACAAACCTCCGGGTCGCCGCATATCGTGCCGGGAATCAGGTCGCCGAGCTGATCTCGCTGCCCACCCGCCTCACTCAGGGCCGCGAGCGTGTCATTCGCGACCTGAAGGAGGCCGTCATTGCGCTGCGCTCGCGATTTGGTGCTCATGGCGAGCTGCTGGGGATCGGCGTCGGCAGTCCCGGCCCGTTGGAACTGCCGGCAGGCGTTATCCGGAATCCGCCCAACCTTCCCGGCTGGGATGGCTTCCAGCTTCGCGCCGCCATCGAAGAGGCCATCGGCGAGCCCATCTTTCTCGAAAGCGACGCCAATGCCGCGGCGCTCGCCGAATTCGAGCTCGGCTCTGCCCGCGCAGCCGGCATTCACTCCCTCTGCATGCTCACCCTCGGCACCGGCGTCGGCAACGGCATCATCCTCAACGACCGCATCTGGCATGGCAACAACGGCATGGCCGGCGAAGCGGGGCATCTCACGGTCGAGCCCGACGGCATGGCCTGCCCCTGCGGAAGCCGCGGCTGCGTGGAGTTGTTTGCCTCCGCCACAGGAGTCGTTCGCATGGCCAAAGAAGCGAACGATCCCATACTGAACGCCGCGCTCCCCAAAGATCCGGCGCAGTGGACTTCGCACGCCATCGCCGACGCCGCCACCGCCGGTAATATCACTGCGATTGCCATCTTCGAGCGCGTCGGCCGCGCCGTGGGCCTTGCGCTCGCCAGCACCGCCAACATCCTCAACCTGCCGCTCTACGTCATCGCCGGCGGCCTCTCCAACGCTTGGGACCTCTTCGCTCCCGCCATGTTCGCGGAGATGCGCCTGCGCAGTTATGTATTCCGGCCCACGGAAGCTGCGCCCGGCGACCCGCTCGACACACCGGGGAAAAGCTTTGTTCGCCGCGCCGAATTAGGATCCGAAGCCGGCATCCTTGGAGCCTGCCTTCTGCCCTCCACCCACGATGAAGAAGCCCTGGGCCGCCGTTTCGTCCAAACCACACAGATATCCTGAAAGAGGATCCCGCTCGATGGTCACACGCCGTACATTTCTGGGAACGCTCTCACTCGCCGCCTGTTCCGGCCTCGCCCTGCCGCGCGGCTTCTCCGAAAGCATTCTGCCGCCAGACGCCGCCACTCAGGACGACGTCACCCGCTACGTCAACCTCATCATCGGCACCGGCGGCCACGGCCATTGCTTTCCCGGCGCCACTGTTCCCTTCGGCGCCGTGCAGCTCAGCCCGGATACCTATGACGATGGCTGGGACTGGTGCGCCGGCTACCACCGCAGCGACACCTCCATCATGGGCTTCACCCACACCCATCTCAGCGGTACCGGCTGCGGCGATCTGCTCGACATCCTCGTGATGCCGCGCACCGGCGAGGTCAAACTCGAGCCCGGCACACGCGAGAACCCCGATGCCGGCTACCGCTCCCGCTTCTCGCACGACGACGAAACCGCCGAGCCCGGCTACTACTCCGTGCTGCTCAAGGACACCAATATCCGCGCCGAACTCACCGCCACCGAACGCACCGGCCTCCACCAGTACACCTTCCCTGCAGACGCAAAGAACGCGCACTTTCTCGTCGATCTCTTCCACTCCTACCAGAGCCCGAAAGATCCCGTCGAAATCGCCGAGCTTACCATCGACCCTGCGCAGCGCCTCGTCACCGGCGGACGCACCGTCAACTCCTGGGCGCACGGCCGGCAGATCTACTTCGCCATGGAGTTCTCTGCTCCCTTCACCAAGGCGCAGCTCTACTCCAATCGCCAGCCCATCGACGGCACGACCACCAAGGGCAAAGTCCTGCAGGCCGCCCTGCACTTCGATCCGCCGGCCGGCCAGCCGGTTCACGTCCGCTGCGGCATCTCCGCCGTCAGCTCCGCCAACGCGCTCAAGAATCTCCGCGCCGAGCAGAAGGACTGGGACTTCGCCGCCACTCGCACCGCCGCGAAAGCCGCATGGCAGCGCGAGCTCAGCCGCATCCGCATCGACGGCCCCACGCCCGACCAGCAGGCCATCTTCTACACCTCGCTCTATCACATGATGTGCGCGCCTACGCTGATGGACGACGTCAACGGCGAGTACCGCGGCATGGACAATCAGGTCCACACCCTCGCCGCCGGTGAGCACAACTACTCCACCTTCTCGCTATGGGATACCTACCGCGCCTGCCATCCTTCGTACACCCTCTTCCAGCAGGAGCGCGTACCCTCGCTCGTCAATTGCCTCATCGCCATGGCGGAGCAGAGCCCCGCCGGCATGCCCGTGTGGCCGCTTCAGGCCGAAGAGACCGGCACCATGACCGGCTACCACTCCGCCAGCGTGATGGCGGAGGCCTGCGTGAAAAACTTCCCCGGCATCGACTGGGAGCGCGCCTACAAGGTCATGCGCAAGCGCAACATGGATGACGACTACCGCGGCCTCGCCCTTTATCGCAAGGACGGTTACATTCCTGCAGATCTCGAAGACGAATCCGTCTCCAAGACGCTCGAATACGATTACGGCGACTGGGCCTGCTCGCAGGTCGCGAAGAAGCTCGGACACAACGACGATGTCGCCATCCAGCTTCCGCGCTCCAAGAACTACCAGCACCTCTTCGACAAGCAGACCCTCTTCATTCGCGCCAAGCTCGCCAACGGCGAGTGGACCACGCCCTTCGACCCGAAAGAAATGGGCCACACGCCGAAATATCGCGACTACACCGAGTCCAATGCCTGGCAGACCACCTTCGGCGTCCAGCACGATGTCAAAGGGCTCATCGAGCAGTTCGGCGGCCGCGAGCCATTCCTCAAGAAACTCGACGAGCTTTTCAACCAAAGCTCCGAGCTGCCGCCCGACGCGCCGCCGGATATTGCCGGCCTCATCGGCCAGTACGCGCATGGCAACGAGCCCTCCCACCACATCGCCTATCTCTACCTCTGGGCCGGCCAGCCTTGGACGACGCAGCAGCGCATCCGCCAGATCCTCGACACGCTTTATCACAACGACCCTGACGGCCTCGCCGGCAACGAAGACTGCGGCCAGATGTCCGCGTGGTATGTGATGAGCGCGCTCGGTCTCTACGCGGTCGATCCCGCCAGCGGCACGTACGTCTTGGGCACGCCGCTCTTTGAGAGCGCCAAGGTGAACCTCGCCGGCGGTAGAACGCTCACCATCGAAGCCAAGCGCACCAGCCCATCGCAGAAGTATGTGCAATCCGTGGCGCTCAACGGGAAGACGCTCGATCGCCTCTGGGTGCACCACAGCGAGCTCGACAACGCCACCCTCACCTTCACCATGGGGGACCAGCCTAACCAGCATCTCGGCGTAGACCCGAAAGTCGCGCCTCCGTCTCTTACTGCATGAGCACAAACCCTCGCACTACGCGCCGCGCATTTCTGAGCAGCGCCGCTTCCATTGCCGCTGCTGCGGCCACACCTCGCCATCTCTTCGCGCAAATTAAGCCAGTCGATCTGCACCAGCGCCCCGCGCCTGCCGATCGCCGCTTCTCAAGCCCTGCAGTCGAGGCCGCCATCACTCAGGTCGGCGCGAAGATCGCCGATCCCGAACTGCGCCTCATGTTCGGGAACTGCCTGCCCAACACGCTCGACACCACCGTCTCTCCCGGCAGCTACCAGGGCCATCCCGATACCTTCGTCGTCACCGGCGACATCGACGCCATGTGGCTCCGCGACTCCTCCGCGCAGGTCTGGCCCTATCTCCGTTTCGTGCGCGAGGACAAACAGCTTGCCTCGCTCATTGAAGGCGTCATCCGCCGCCAGAGCCGCTGTATTCTCATTGACCCCTACGCCAACGCCTTCCTGCCCTCGACCTCCGACAAGCCGCTCTCCTGGTCCGTCCACGACAAGACCGACATGTTCCCCGGCGTCGCCGAGCGCAAGTGGGAAGTCGATTCGCTCTGCTACACCATCCGCCTCGCGCATGGCTATTGGAAGGCCACCGGCAGCATTGCCGTTCTGGACTACGACTGGCGTGAAGCAGCCCATCGCGTCGTCAGGACATTCCGCCAGCAGCAGCGTAAGCAGAATCGTGGCCCGTACCACTTCCAGCGCAGCTCGCTCGCGCCCACCGACACCGTTCCGCTTGGCGGCTATGGCAATCCGGCGCGTCCCATCGGGCTCATCTACTCCATGTTCCGGCCGTCGGACGACTCCTGTATCTATCCGCTGTTCATCCCGGCAAACCACTTCGCCGTGGTCAGCCTGCGCCAGCTCGCGGAGATGGCCGGCGCCGTTCATGATGCGGCTCTTGCCAATGAGGCAACGGCTCTCGCCCACGAAGTCGAAACCGCCCTCGCGCAACACGGTCATACACGCAACAATCGCGGTGACACATTGTGGGCCTACGAAGTCGATGGCTACGGCAACACGCTCCTGATGGACGACGCCAACGCGCCGGGCCTGCTCTCGCTGCCCTACCTCGGCTGCTGCGCCATCAGCGATCCCGTCTATCAGCGCACACGCGCATGGGTCTTGAGCCTCGATAATCCATACTTCTTCCGCGGCAAGGCAGGCGAAGGCATCGGCGGCCCGCACCAGGGCCTCAACTACATCTGGCCCATGTCCATCCTCTTTCGCGCCTTCACCAGCACCAGCGACCAGGAGATCCGCACCTGCCTCCGCACGCTGCGCGACACCACCGGCGGCACGCACTTCATCCATGAATCCTTCCAGAAGGACGACGCCGAAGACTTCACCCGCGCCTGGTTCGCCTGGGCCAACACGCTCTTCGGCGAGCTCATCCTGCACCTCGCGGACACGCGCCCGGCGATTCTCAGCAGCGCTCTCTAAGCGAGCCACTCGGGTGCCCTATCCTGCGCGTAACGCAGGGTGGGCGTATCCCGTCGGAGCAAGCGACCATCCTTATTCGAGACGCCCGACTCGCTGGTTTACCCTCAACCCATGCCCCAGTCCATCGCCGTAGTCGACGCCTTCACCGCCGAGCCCTACCGCGGCAATCCCGCCGGCATCTGCGTGCTCGCCGCTCCCGCATCCGACGAGTGGATGCAGTCCGTCGCCATCGAGATGAACCACGCCGAAACCGCCTTCCTGGTAAAAGCCAGCGACGGTTACAATCTCCGCTGGTTCACGCCAGGCGGCGAAGTCGATCTTTGCGGTCACGCCACACTCGCCAGCGCGCACTATCTCTGGGAGACCGGCGCGCTCGCCGCCCGGGAGCAGGCGCGTTTCCATACCCGCAGCGGCCTGCTTACGGCGGATCGTCTGGATCTCGATAGCCAGCCGTGGATCGAGCTCGACTTTCCCTCCGAGCCCGCCCAGCCGGCCGCAACCCCGCCAAATCTCGCTGCCATGCTCGGCGCCGAACCCATCTTCGTCGGCCGCAACCGCATGGACTACCTCGTCGAGCTGAAGGACGAGGCCACAGTCCGCAATCTCCAGCCGGACTTCAAGCAGATCGCCGCCTTTTCTACCGCCGAGGATGTTCGCGGCATCATCGTCACCGCGGCCGGCACACATGGCGAAGCGGACGTCGTCTCCCGCTGCTTCTACCCGCGCTTCCGCCTCGACGAAGATCCCGTCACCGGCTCCGCCCACTGCGGACTCGCTCCATACTGGATCCCGCGCCTCGGCAAGCAGGAGATCGTCGCCTATCAGACTTCGGCACGCGGCGGATGGCTGCGCCTGCGACTCGCCGGCAACCGCGTCAAGCTCCGCGGCCAGGCCGTCACCACGCTACGCGGCGAACTTGCCCACGCGCCACGTTGATCTACTGCGGCAGCTTCAACTGCTCCGCCGCTGGCACATCGCCCTCTGGCCGAAAGCACGCGCGGCACCGCGCCTCGTACACGCCCGCTGCACCCACCACCACCAGCTGCTGATTCGTTCCCAGCCGCTGCGTGTGGATCGCCGGCGCGCCGCACAGCATGCATACCGCGGAGAGCTTCGTCACCTCATCGGCAATCGCCATCAGCGCCGGCAGCGGCGCAAACGGCTCGCCCGCAAACGTGGTGTCCAGCCCCGCCAGCACCACACGCTTGCCCGCATGCACCAACTCCATCGCCAGCCCCACCAGCGAGTCATCGAAGAACTGCGCCTCGTCGACGCCCACCACATCGATTGTCTCCAGGGCAGGGAAGAGCGATGCGCGCAGCCGCTCCACATCGCGCACCGCACGCGCGTCAATCGTCTGCGCACCGTGTGAAGCAATCGCATCCGGCTGGTAGCGCAGGTCGATGTCCGGCTTGAAGCACGCAACGCGCAGCCGCGCAATCTGCGCTCGCTTCAGCCGCCGGATCAGCTCCTCGCTCTTGCCGGAAAACATCGGGCCGGTAATCACCTCAATGCGGCCCACTTCCATGCGGCCCGGCTCAGTCCGCAGCGCTTCTGTGTCGTTCTGTCCCGTCATCGTCATGCGTCGTGTGAGTGGAAGAGAAGTGTACTGGCTAAGCGGAAATAAGCACCACGGCCGCCAGCGCCAGTCCCATGCCTGCCGCCTGCGTGCGCGTCGTGCGCTCCTTCAGAAGCAACGCCGCCAGCAGAATGGTCGACGCCGGATAGAGCGAGCTCAGCACCGCTGCAATATCCAGCCGGCCCAGCCGCGTCGCGATCGTGTAGAAGGTGTTGCCGCTCGCATCGAAGATGCCCGCAATCCCGATCAGCCCCAGCACCGCCCAGCCGGGCCACGACAATCCGCGCCCCGATCGCGCCGGCGCCGGCGCTGCATTCGCATCCTGCCGCGCACCGCCCGCGCGCCGTATGCCGATCCATGTGACCAATGCCGCCAGCGTCGCGCTCGCAATCCGCGAACACGCCAGCGGCCACAGCACGCCGCCGCGTCCGGCCAGCTTCAAAAAGATGTAGAGGCAGCCAAAGCTACCGCCCGAGATGGCTCCCAGCACCACCGCCTGCTTCGAGGTCGGCGAGCCAGGCGCGCGCGCAATCATCCAGATCGCCGCTGCCGCCAGCACAATCCCCGCAACCTGCGAAGGCCGTGGCAGCCCCTCGGTCGAGAAAGACCACACCACCGGCAGCACCGCGGCCAGCACGCCGCTCACCGCCGCCGTCAGTCCCATGCCGCCCAGCGCCAGCGCCTTGTACAGCACCATCACCCCGGTGCCGCATGCCACTCCGGCCAGTGCTCCATACATAGCCGATTGCGTATCCGGCCACTTCGATCCATGGATCAGCGCCAGCGACACCAGCAACGCCAGACTCAGCAAATGCGACAGCGTCACCACCGCAGGCGAAGGCAGACGCCGCGCCGCAACGCCGCCCACAAAATCGCTCGTCCCCCAGATCGCTGCCGAAGCCAGGCTCAGCGCGACGGTAGCCGCACCGCCGCCCATCGCCAACACCATCACTGCGTGGAGGCCGTCGGGTAATAGCCCAGTGGCGCAATCACATCCAGATTGGGCCGCTCTACGTGTACGTCGAGGGTACGACGCCGTCCGTCAATCGTCGGCAGATGGCTCAGGAAGCCAAGCGTGTACTGCGTGCGCGCTTCCCTCGCAATGTGCTCGAAGCTGCGCTCCATGCCATTGGCGGAGAGCTGCGCTTCCAGCACGCCGCCCGTCGCATCCGCATACCGCGGCAGTACATTTTCAGCCGGGATCAGCGGCACGTGCACCCGGTCCAGGTAGCCGATGCCCCATGTCGCCGCATCGCCCACCATCGTTCCGTACACAAACTCGTTGTTCCCCTGCAGGAAGCGGATGACCTCGCGCACGTTCGCCTTCGAGCGCACATCCTTGCCGTCGCTGATCACATAAATGATGCGCCGCCGGTCCCTGGGCCGCGACTGCAGTTCTTTCCCCGCCGCCAGGATGGCGTCGGAGAGCGTGTGCGCCTCGCGCGGAATGTTCAGGTCGAAACCCGGACGGGCATTGCCATTCACATTCGGGTCCACCGCCTTGCCGTTGATCGTCGGTCCCGTCATGCCCAGCGGGCCGCCCATCTGCGGGCCGCCCATCTCCGTGCCTTCCTTCTTCGAGCGCTCCAGCACCGCCGGCAGCCGGTCACCCTGTGTTGCCGTAAACGTCGTCTGCTCGGTCACGCCGTTGCCATAGGTGAACACCGCCGCCTCGTCCTGCGGGGTGAACGCCCCCTGGATCGCGGACAGGCTCTCATTCACCTTCTTCATCGTGTCCTTGGGCATGCTCTGGTCGATCACGAATGCGACCGACAGCGGCACCGGGTCCGCGCTGAAATAATTCATGTGCTGCCGCTGCCCGTTCTCGTAGACACGGAAGTCCCGATAGGTCAGCCCGGCCACCTGGTGGTGGTTCTTATCCAGCACCGTGGTCGGCACCATCACCTGCGTGGTCTGCACAACCAGGTGGAACTGTCTTGCCTCTTCCGGGGTCTTCGGAATATACGGCGCCTCCTGCTGCGGCGGCCCGTCAGGATTGGGAGCGTTTGTCTGCGGCGGAGGAGGCGGAGCCTGCACCTGGTCCTGGTCGCCCGCCGCCTTGCCCGGAGCCACCTGCCGCGTCAGATTGCGCAGATCATTGGGGCCCTGGCTCTGCCCCGCGCCGGGCGCGTCCGGCACACTCTGCTGCGAGCCGCTCTCCTGCTGCTGCGCTACAGGACCATCCGGCAGCGAACTGCTGCCATTCTGCTGTGCCGCGCCTGCCGCCAGCCCCGCCAGGGAAACTGCCGCTACCAAACTCCACGCCAACTGCTTTCCGCCCAAGGCTCCTCCAACAATATCCGGGCTATCCCGTCGCCTGCGCTTCACCTACGCAGAACTGCGTCGGGATATGGCATGACGCGATGCCCGCGGCCAAAAAACTCCACTGTCAGCCTACCAGAGAGACGTACCTCGGACGGGGCCCGTCAACGAAGCTGCCTCGGCATCTAACTTGCAGCCTCGCGCTATCGTCTAATAGGAGACGATCATGCGCCGCATTCTCACCTTCCTGCTTCTTTCTGCCGTATTCGCCATCCCGGCGGCGCGTCTCCACGCCCAGACCGCACCCTCGCCCGATGCCGCGCCCCAGGGCCTGCCCGGTGACCCCAACGGCAACGACGACACCTCGCAGTCCGTCGCCACCTTCCGCCAGAACGTCAACCTCGTCTCGCTCTACTTCGACGTGCGCGACAAGAAGAACCTCCTCATCCCGCACCTCACTCGCGACGACTGCCAGGTCTTCGAGGACAAGCAGCCGCAGACGCTCAAGAACTTTGTTGCCGAGGTCGATCAGCCGCTCACCCTCGGCATCCTGCTCGACACCTCAGGCTCGCAGCAGAACGTTCTGCCGCTCGAGCAGGACACCGGCTCCCAGTTCCTGAAACGCATCCTGCGCCAGAAGGACCAGGCCTTCCTCGTCTCCTTTGACGTCGATATCGACCTGCTCTCCGACTTCACGTCCAACGCCAGCGTGCTCGCCCGCGACATGCAGAAGGCGCAGATCAACGTCGGCACGGGCGGCGTGACTACAGGGCCGCTGCCCACTGGCACCCCGCGCGGCACGCTCTTGTATGACGCAGTCGTTGAGGCCGCCAACGACAAACTCGCCGGCGAGACCGGCCGCAAGGCCATGATCCTGCTCACCGACGGCGAGGATCAGGGCTCCACCCACAAGCTGCGCGACGCCATCGAAGCCGCCCAGAAAGCCAACAGCATGGTCTACGTGATCCTCATCGCCGATCGCGGCTTCTACGGCGGCATGTACTCCATTGGCTATTCCGGCGACTACGTCATGCATCAGCTCGCCGATCAGACCGGCGGCCGGCTCATCAACGTCGGGAACAACGGAAAAAAGCTCGATGCTGCCTTCCAGCAGATCGAAGACGAGCTGCGCACCCAGTACGTCGCCAGCTATACCCCGACCAACAACAAGCCTGACGGCACCTACCGCAAGGTCGACATCCAGTGCCGCCAGCGCGAAGAGGCCCTTAAAGTACAGTCCCGCAAGGGTTACTACGCCATCGCCGCGGAAAACTGATCCCCGTTCTCTCGGCCGTCGAGCAGCGTCTGCAACAGCCAGGGCGGTACCGCCTGTCCATTACGAAAGTAATCGAGAATTCCACCCCATCCGTTGTATACTGAACCAGCGTTCGAATTGGACAGGTTTTGCTAGTTCTGTATCTGCAGTTCTCTACTTGCCGAGACCGATCTTGAATTCAGCGTCACAAACTCAGCAGTAAAGGACTTAAGCAATATGGAACAGGGAACAGTGAAGTGGTTTAACGATGCCAAGGGCTTCGGATTCATCAGCCGCCAGAGTGGCGAGGATGTCTTCGTGCACCACACCGCCATTCAGGCGCAGGGCTTCCGCACCCTCCAGGAGGGTCAGGCAGTTCAGTTCAACGTGGTGAAGGGCCCCAAGGGCTGGCAGGCAGAGAACGTTCAGCCTCTCTAAACCACACCAGCAGAAACACAAGAGGGACGGCTTCGGCCGTCCCTCTTGTCTTTTACGCGTGTTCTTCCTTGATCTCACGTCACCGACCGGAGCGAAGCGTCAGTAAAGGGATCTGCTGTTTCGCATGCCGGGTGCCCCACATCTCGAAGAGATGTGAATTCGATTCGGTCGGCCCCAAAATCCAACGTGAGCGACCAAAGGAAGCGAAGCCGCCCAGCTCGCGCCGCAGGCGCATACGCCCGTGCGGCAAGCACCCTGGACGGCCAGTCCTAGTGCAGCACATACCCCACCGGCTGCAGCGGCTTGCGATCGAGTGCCTCCCCGCTCATCTCCAGAATGCTTAGCTCGATATTCAGCGAGATCGCATCCAGCGCCAGACCGTTATCGTCGCGGCCGAACGGCATCTCCAGCTCTGCCGCCAGCGAATCCAACGCGATAAACGCATACGCCAGCACCGTCGCCACCGGCGGCGTCATCCACAAAATCGCGTCCACCAGTCCGAACGGCAGCAGCGCGCAGTAGAAGTAGACGACGCGATGAATCATCACCGAATAGGCGAAGGGCACCGGCGTCGACGCGATCCGCTCGCAGCCGCCAAGAATGTTCGATAGCTCGACCAGGTTCCGGTCGATCGCCGTCGTCGTGATCTCGCCGAACGCCTGCTCCCGCTGCCGTTCCGTCACCCACTCGCCCATTGCGCGCAGGATGATGAACGGCTTGTAGCGCGCTCGATCCACCTCCGCCGCCAGTTCCGGCGGCAACAGCTCCGCGCTCCGCGAGAAAACATCGCCCCGCAACTGGTCGCGCATCGCATACGTGAACGCGACCAGCATGTTGATGAACTTGCGCTTGTCGGACGCATCGCCGGTCATGGTCAGCGCCTGCCGCGTCAGCGACCGCATGGTGTTTACCAGCGAGCCCCAGAGTTTCCGTCCTTCCCACCAGCGATCGTAAGCCGAGCTGTTACGAAACCCCAGGAACAGCGCCAGCGCCACGCCCACCAGCGTGAACGGCGTCGCATTCAGCGGCACCTTGCGGGAAAAAATATAGCCCTCGGTCCACACCGCCACTACGCTCAACGCAAACACAATCAGCAGTTGCGGCAGCATCTGCTTCATCATGGAGCCGCGCCACACAAACAGCAGGGTCCACCAGTTTTTCCTTGAACGGACGATCATCGTGTCATCGGTCGCGCAAAAATGAAGGGCAGCGTTATCTTAAACGCTGCCCTTCCGGTTCAGGAATCAATCTGCTCAGGCGGCCACCGCCTCAACCTCCTCCACCAGCAACGGCCGGAAGCTTCCGCTCGTCGGATCGAGACAGTGGATCTCCCCCGTCGGTATCTCGTACACCCATCCGTGAATCCGCAGGCTTCCCCGCCGCAGAGCCCTCGCCACACATGGATGCGCGCTCAGGCTGCGCAACTGCGCGATCACGTTCAGTTCGGTCAGCACGCGCAGCCGCTCATCTTCCGGCCACACCCGCGGATCCTGCATCACGCCGCGGAATGCGTGGGCCATCGGCCCGGCATGCTCCAGCCACGAGCGCATCATCGGCATGTCGTTCAATCTGCCCGCATCCAGCAGCGCACGCATCGCGCCGCAATCGGAGTGTCCGCACACAACAATGTCCGGCACCCGCAATGCCCGCACCGCATACTCCACGGTGGCCGCCACGGCGCCTGCCGTTTCTTCCGGCGGAGGCACCAGGTTCCCTGTATTGCGGCAGCACAGAATCTCCCCCGGTGCGCATTGCGTAATCATCTCCGGCATCACACGCGAGTCGGAGCAGGTGATAAACAATGCCTTTGGCTCCTCGCAGTTCTCGAGTTCCGCAAAATGCCGCGAGTGCCGCGCGAAGACCTCGGACCGAAACATGGCATAACCTGCAAGCAGTTGCTGCATAGAAAAACTCCTTTGAGCGCGCGTCGGCGCTCTGCTGGTCTGGCGACAAGCAGGCAAAGATGCGCGAGCGAAGCGCACGCCCATCTTCGATTCAATGAGTTGATTTTCTATGCAGCAGGAGGCGCGCGGCTCGGTCCTGTAGAGAGCGAAGCGCTGGTCAGCGCCGTTACGTGCTCACGTACAGCTAGACTGTGCGCGAAGCTCGGCGGAACAACGCAGGCCGCCTGGAACAGCGAAGCAGAAGCGGAGGTTCGCGGAAGCGCATGCACCAGCCGCGTATGCGAGACACGCCGCACATGCGTAGCCGCAAACGGCTCCGCGCCGGATCGAACCGCATCCGTGCTCGCCGCAAAAACCTGCGCCTTATTCGCATGGACCGCGTCCGCGCGGTCCTGCGCCGCACTCGCCGGCACCAGCGCGCTCAACCCAAACAGGGCGGCGACAAGCCAAAGCCGAATCGATGCGGAGCTGCGACGGGACATACTAATTGTGAGACGCCCGTAACGCTGCGCGCGTGAGCGTCTGTGTCTGTGGATTAGAGAAGAGATGCGCAACAGGAAAGCGGTGCTGTCTCCGGCACAACGTCTGCTGCCACAACAGCAGCAACAGCCAGGTACGGGTGAACCAGCCCGAACCGTCGTATTTTTTAGGCTAAGGTCGTGGCGGATATTGATGGAAGATTAGGACACCAACGATAAGCAATAGCGCCGTTTCCACAAATCCGCTCACAAACAAGACGGGATAGAAAAGCCGTCCAAAGACAGCGCCGTTGAATAGACGCAGGGTGACAAAGCCCAGATAGTGCAGGCACACCCATTGACCGGCGAGTAGTTGCGCATACAAGGGAGCATCGTCAGGAAATCCAACATCGATGGGGAAGGAGACGAACTTCAGGTTTAGCGCCTCGATCACGAATGCCGCAACCAACGCAAGCATGATGGGGCGCCTGAGCCCCAATCCATCACCTCTCGCGCCGCGAACGAACCACCGGGACATCATTGTCAGCTCTTCGGCGGTCCACCAGGAGCAGGGTTATAGTCCTCTCGTTTGCGGCCAGGCACAACCTTCGGCTGAACCTTGGCAGGCTTCTTCTTCTCGCGCTTTCCGCTGTCTTTGTTTCCCATGTGCTGAGTCTACATCCCAAACCTCTGCCGGTAGGCACTCGGCGAAAGCCCGGTGTGCCGCTGGAAGATCTTCCGGAAAAATACCGCATCCTGATATCCAACCGCATCGCTGATCTCCTGCATGCTGCGATGGTCGTTCTCCAGCAGGCGCTTCGCCGCCGCCACCCTCAGCTTCTGCAGATAGATCAAAGGGCTATCACCCGTGGCTTGTTTAAAGCGGCGAATGAAATTGCGCGGGCTCATCCCGACGCGTTCAGCCGGCTCCTCCAGCGGGAAGCTTTGGTGAAAGTTCTCGTGCAGCCAGTCCTGTGCGGCGGAGATGTTTTCATCGCTATGCTCGGTCTTCAGCGGCACGATCGCGAATCCCGCCTGCCACGCCCGCGGCATCTCGATCAGCAATGCCTTCGCGCTCTGCATCGCAATTTCGTGCCCGCAGAATCGCGCCACCAGATATAAGCTCAGATCGAGCGCCGCGTTCACCCCGCCGCCGCAATAGAAGCTGCCATCCTCGGTCACCATCAACTCTGGCATCCACCGCACTTTGGGATACTTCTCGCGGAATCGTTCTGCCAGGCTCCAGTGCGTGGTTGCGCGCTTCCCATCCAGCAGGCCGGTCGCCGCCACCAGTCCCACGCCGGAGCAGACACTCGCAATGGCCGTTCCCCTTTTGTGCCAGCGTCGCAGCCACGGCACCACCGGCGCATTGCGCTCCACCACATCTTCAATGCCCAGTCCCGTCGATGGAATAAAGATCAGGTCCGTCTTTCGGACGTCCTTCAGCGCCATTCCCGGTTGAATGTCGATCGGTCCATCGCAGTGCACCGCGCGCCCATCCACGGATGCCGTGCTCACCTGAAAATGACAAATCGGCTTCTGTCCCGTGAAGTTATTCCACAATGTGCCGGTATGACGGAAAACTTCCATAGGCCCCGTGGCCGTGGAAGAAAAAGTCTGATCGAGAAACAAGATCGTGACATTTGTCATCGGCAACTTCCTTACGATAGCGAGATCAAAAGTGAATACCTGCTGGGGAGTTGGCCGAATTACCTATGTAGGATGGCACGTCTGCCATCTTGAAACAACTGTTTACTCCACCTATCTTCGACTTAGCTAAGTAAACAACTCATCGAAGCAAGACGGAGGCAAGTTATGAAGAAATATCTCATCGAGCGGGCGATACCGAGCGTCGGAACTATGGAACGCGAGCAACTGCGCCAGGCCGCGGCCAAATCCAACCAGGTCCTGCATCAGCTCGGCCCGCAAATTCAATGGGTAGAATCCTATGTCTCAGCCGACAAGCTGTTTTGTATTTATCTGGCTGAAGACGAAGCGCTGATCCATCGGCACGCACAGATCAGTGGTTTCCCGGCCACCAAGGTTACCGAAATCAGCAAGACCATAGATCCGACAACTGCCGTGCCCAGCTAGATAGGCGGCAGCAGACTTAGAAATACTTTTCCGTTCTCCTGTAACTCATTTCCTGAAACGTGTTCCTAAAGCGTCCATGCATTTGGCGGGAAAAGCCCATTGTTAATTTTGAACATTTCTCATAACCGAAAGCTTCCGACACTGAGTGAAGGGTGAACAGATGAATCCGCAACAGCACATGCAAACTCTCCGAGTGCGCCTGCTCGCTATGGCCAGATTGTCGCAGCGCGCTCTCGACGACTCCATCAAGGGATTCGCGATGCGCAATCTTGACTTCTCCCGCTACGTTCGTGCGGCGGAGAGTGAGCTTGAAGGACATCACCGCCGCATCAAGGAGCTCTGTCGCGACCTCACAAGCGCCGGCATCGACACGGTTTCGGACTCTCGCTTTATCTTCGCCGCCGCCAGCATCAACAGCGCTCTTCACGCCACCTATACCGCGGCCACGGAAATCGCGCAGGACAGCATACGTCTGCTCGAAGGCAGCGGAATTCACGGATGCGCGGCGCTGGAGATGATGGGGCGGGTCGTCAATGGATCCATGCGGCTCTGCGTAGTCGCTCTCTTTGAAGAAAACGTGGGCCATGCGCAGGCCGCGCTTCGGCGTCAGGAATGCCTTCCGCTTCGTGAGCTCACGTCCATCAGCTCACACCCGCACATCGACCGCTGGGCCGGCGCGCAGGGCGATTTTGAACGCTCCGTCATTCGCAGCCTTAGCGAAGTAGCGAAGCAGGCTCACGACATGGCCGACGCCATCCTCTTCTGGCTGGAAGGGAAATCGTGCGCGGCAACTTCAGTCAGCGAGAAACATATCCCGCTCGAATTTCCAGCAACGCGAGAGCACGGGGCCACTTTGTCATACCTGCAATCGATGAGGACAACGGTTCCGAAGAGCCGCCAGAGCTTCTCCTGCTGAACAAGCGCCTGCCTCCGCCCACTGGAGGCCGGCGCTCACATCTCAAACATCATTGCCCAGATGAAAGATAGGCTCCGCGCCCGTCGCGCCCGATAGCAGCGCCACCTCTTCATGCTTCTCCAGCGGCTTATAGTTCTGCGCCACATCCATCGCCAGCCGGAAGTACTTCTCATCGCCCGGCGGCAGCGCCGCGGTAATCGGATGCCCCAGCGTCCATCGCAGTCCCAGCGCCGCTTCGTTTGGATACGCCGCCGGCTGGTACCAGCACTTCGGTTCCGGATGATTCTTCTTCTCGGCTGCCGGCCACGTCGTCTTCGCCATCGCCTTCAGCGCCAGGATGCCCATCTTCTTCTCCTGCGCCGTCGCCAGAATCTGCGGCCCGAACTTCGCCTGCGAAAACAGAACAAAGTTCACCGGAAAGAGCACCGTATCGAACGGATAGCGATGCATCGCCGCCACCGCCGTCTCCTGCGAGTGCACTGAGAAGCCAATGTAGCGAATCTTGCCTTCCTTCTTCGCCGCCTCCATCGTCTCCATCGCGCCGCCCGGCCCCAGCACCTTGTCCAGGTCACTCATCTTCGTCAGCGCATGGAACTGGTACAGATCGACGTGGTCCGTCTTCAGCAGCCGTAAAGACTCCTCAAGCTGCTTGCGCGAATCGTCCTTCGTACGTCCTTCGGTCTTGCACGCCAGGAAGCAATTCTTCCGGTACGGAGCCAGCGCCGGTCCCAGCCGTTCCTGCGCATTGCCGTAACTCGGCGCAATGTCAAAGTAGTTGATACCGCGGTCCACCGCCTCAGCCACAATGTTCTTCGACTGCGTCGGGTCCTCGTCCATCACCACAATGCCGCCGAAGCCAATGATCGAGAGGTGCTCCCCCGTGCTGCCCAGCGGTCGTTTCGCAATCGGTTGTGTCGGTGTCGCATTGGCCAGCCGCGCACTCGCCGCGGCAGCCGCGGTAAAAGCACTCTGCTTCAGAAAATCTCGACGTTCCATGGGCGGGGTCCTCCTCAAGGAAACTTAGAGACAGACTACGCCGATTCTCATCCTGCGTCGTATTGCTGCGTGCCATCATCAATCAGTAAGATGGCCATCACAATCACGACCCGCGGCATTCTCTTTGACATGGACGGTGTCCTCATCAGCTCCACCGGCGCCGATGAGCGCTGCTGGCTCGAATGGGCGAAGCACCACAACATGGAAGGCACATTCTCCGTCGAGTCCACGCACGGCCGCCGCGCCGTCGACACGCTGCGCGCCCTCCGGCCCGATCTCGATCCCGTCCTCGAGCAGCGCCGCCTCGAAGACTACGACGCCGAAGACTACAGCGGCCTCATCATCCTGCCCGGCGTGGAAAAACTTCTCGCCTCGCTGCCCGCCGATCGCTGGACCATCGTCACCTCGGCCACCGTGCGCCTGCTCGAAGGCCGCCTCAGTCACGCCGGCCTGCCCATTCCAAAAGTCCTCGTGCCCGCCGAGCACGTCGACAATGGCAAGCCGCACCCGGAGCCCTACCTCACCGGCGCAAAACTCCTCAATCTCGCGCCCGCCGATTGCCTCGTCATCGAAGACTCACCCGCCGGCGTCGCCTCCGGCAAAGCCGCCGGCTGCCGCGTGCTCGCCGTGCTCTCCTCCCATACGCGAGAGCAGCTTCGCGGCGCAGACTGGTATGTTGCCTCACTGGAACAAGTCACTGCCGTGTCACAACCGGACGGCACGCTCAGCATCCGCCTCGAGATCTAGATAGTCCTCACTGGAAGCGATACAGCGTCACCTTCTCCACCCGCAGCTCGCGCGGATCGAAGCGCCAGTACTCGCCCTGGTCATTTTCATCCCCGTTCAACCGCCGGCCCGCGATCCATTGCCCGTTCTCGAACCGGCCCTCGTCAATCGTGCCGATGCCCACGCGCTTCGCGTTCGGATCCCGCGGCGTGAACTTCACGCGGAAGCCCTTGCCGACGCCCAGAAACGTATCCGGTCCTGTGGCAATAATCAAGCCATATCCGTTCTCTGCGTGATTGCCGAAGATCTCATCCAGGCTCACGTCGACTTGATATCCCTGCATCACGAACAGAGCCGAAGGCCGCGACTTATCCAGCACAAATCCATGGACGCTGCCTTTGCTCTGCGCATCCAGCAGCATCGGCTCAATCGACGCGATCGCCTGATAACTCGTGCGCAGCGCGTCCTCGCCTTTCTTCTCCTGCTCCGCAAACTCACCGGTCGCGGGCGTTGCCCAGTTATCAATGCCGAACGGCGAAAACCCAATCGCCGCATGCTCGCCCAGGATGTAGAACACATTGGCCGCACCCGCCTCGCCGTCGCGTGTCTCCGGCAGGAACAGCGGATTGTCCGCGCGATGATACTTGCGCGCCCATCCATACACATCCGGCGAGTACAAATCCGGCGCATAGATATCGATCGCCGTCCCCGCCGCCTTCCATACATCGATCACCTGCGGTTGCGGTCCGCCGCTCGGATAATTTCCCGGGATAGCGTCCTCGCCGCCCAGCCACGTATTCACATACATCGGCAGGTCGTACGCTGCCTTGCCCTTCGCCGTCACCGCCTGCACATACTTCGCGTAGTGCCACGCCATGAAGATCTCATCCGTGCGCGGCGAATCGCCAAAGACCTCCGTCCACGTCCCCGATGTCTTCGCGCCATGCTCCTCCCACATCGCGCGCAGCTCCGCATTCAGCGACAGATGATGCTGGTCGAGATAGCGCAGCAATTCCATCGGCACCTGCCCGGCATAGGCGCGGTTGGCCACATCGGATCGGTCGCGCGTCGCCCCCAGCACGCCCACCTCGTTCTCCACCTGCATCATCAGCACCGTGTGGTCGTGCGTATCACCTCACGCAGATGCTGCATCAGCGCCGCGAACGCGCGTTCGTCCGCCGCCATGCGTCTCCGCGCCAAAGGTGCTCAGGATATTCACCGGCCGCCCATCCTCCACCACGCGCGGAAATCGCTTCGTATCCTCCTTCACCCACATCGGCGGATAACTCGACATACCGTTCTTCCACGATGCCAGCCACAAAAAGACAAGGTGCAGATGCTGCTTGCGCGCGCCGGCCAGCAGGCCATCCACCAGCGTGAAGTCGAACTTGCCCTCTGTCGGCTCGATCAGCTCCCAGCTCACCGGCGTCAGCACCGTGTTCACGCCCAGCCCCGCCAGCTTCGGCCACTCCGCATCCATATAACTCAAGCTCGACGAGCTCGAGTTATGGATCTCCGCCCCCAACATCAGATAGGGCTTACCATCCACCACCAGTTGCGTCGCAGCGCCCTGCTTCGCCAGATGCGGCATCCCGGTCTCCTGCGCGGGGCATGTCAACACGCAAGCAGCAAACGTAAGAACAGAAAGAGATAGCGTAAGAAAGCGGTATTTCATGGCACCAGCGAATCTACCACTTCAATAGCCGGACTTTCGATTTCGGCCAAAATCGTGTTACTCTCCACCTACACATGAAGCATCTCGCCCAGCTCGCGTCCTGTTGTTGTCGCTAGATACGCGCCGCTCTCCGGCTTGAGATGTCACCCGCTCTTTGCGGATCGATTCTCCTAACTCCATTCAATAAGTTCGAAGGACCGCATGTACCTCGTCTCTCCAATCCAAAGCTGTTGTCGCTCCGCCGCATGTTGCGCCTGTTGTTGTCCGCAGGCGTACTGGGAGCGCCGCCACACCTAGCCGCACAGAAAGCGCAGCGCTCTCTCTTCACCAACGCTTCACGTGATCTGGAGATCGACGCAATGCGCTTCCTCGCACAACCGGCCATCGCCGGCATCTTCGCAGCACTTGTCGTTACCGCCGCACCCGCATACGCCCAGGTCGTCGGCGGATCCATCGGCGGCACCGTCACCGACTCCTCAGGCGCCGCCGTCAGTGGCGCAACCGTCGTCATCCATAATCAGGAGACCGGCAGTGAGCGCCAGCTCACGACCAATGGCGAAGGCGTCTACAGCGCGCCCTCCGTTCCCGTGGGCCGCTACAGCGTCACCGCAGCGCGCGATAACTTTGCCACCCAGCACCGCGACGGCGTCGTTGTTACGGTCGGTGCATCTGTCCGCGTCAATGTCGCGCTCTCCGCCAGCGCCGTCAGTCAGAACGTCGAAGTCACAGACAAGCCCGCGCCCGTCAATCTCAGCACCCAGCAGACCAGCGGCCTGGTGGACGAGCGCCAGGTGAAGAACCTCCCGCTCAACGGCCGCTCCTACGATCAGCTCCTCACGCTCAATCCCGCCGTCGTAAACTACACGGCGCAGCGCTCCGGCAGCATCGGGACGTCCAATTCATCCGTCGGCAACATGTTCTCCGTCTCCGGCCGCCGCCCGCAGGACAATCTCTATCTCCTCAACGGAGTCGAGTACACCGGTGCGTCCCTCATCAACGTCACCCCCGGCGGCACCAGCGGTCAGCTTCTCGGCGTCGACGCCGTGCGCGAATTCAATGTCTCCAGCGACACCTACTCCGCCGCCTTCGGCAAGCGCCAGGGCGCGCAGATCAGCATCGTCACCGCCAGCGGATCGAATCAACTCCACGGCGCAGCCTACGAATTTCTGCGTAACTGCGGCGCTCGATGCCCGCAACTACTTCGACCAGCAGCAGATTCCGGAGTTCCAGCGCAACAACTTCGGCGGGTCTCTCGGCGGCCCCATCCGCCGCAATAAGGTCTTCTTATTCGGCAACTATGAAGGTT
This sequence comes from uncultured Acidobacteriaceae bacterium, assembly GCA_963790555.1. Taxonomy (GTDB): domain Bacteria; phylum Acidobacteriota; class Terriglobia; order Terriglobales; family Acidobacteriaceae; genus KBS-83. The sequence continues at coordinate 96,797 of CAWBPB010000010.1, forward strand.
ACAGACAGAACCTCGGCCTCAGCAACGTCGCCCTCGTCCCCGATGCGAACGCGCGCCAGGGTTATCTCCCGGTCGGTCCCGGCGGTGCACTGGTCAATGTCGGCCTCGCTCCCGGCGTCGCCGATCTGCTCAAGCTCTGGCCCGCGCCCAACGGCCCCGAGCTCACCAACGCCGGCCAGCCCACCGGCATCGCGCGTGCCTTCAGCAATCCCAAGCAGACCATCCGCGAGGACTTCGGCACCACGCGCGCCGATTACAACCTCAGCGCGAAGGACCTCCTCTTCGGCGTCTACACCGTCGACGACTCCACCGCCCACACCCCCACCGCCAATCCCTTCGCCGCCATCGACGAGACGCTGCGCGAGCAGGTCGCCAGCATCGAAGAGCAGCACATCTTCTCTTCGCAACTACTCAACACCGCGCGCTTCGGCTTCTCCCGCGCCTCGTTCTACTTTCTCGGCAGTACCACCGTCGATGTTCCCGGCTTCGTCGCCAGCCGCCCCGTCGGCGCCATCGTCATCTCCGGCTCCACCGCGTCCAACGGCGCCTCGCAAATCACCGGCGCGGGCGGCAACGTTGGCAGCAACAACGCCGTCGCGCGCAATCTCTTTACCCTCGATGACCACGTCTACTGGAGCGTCGGCCGCCATCAGCTCGAAATCGGCGGATGGCTCCAGCGCCTGCAGAGCAACGACAACCTCGCGCAGAATCAGGATGGCCAGGCCTCCTTCGCCACCTTGCAGACCTTCCTCCAGGGCACTATCAAGACCTTTACCATCGTCCCCGCACCCACGCCACTCAACTGGCGCTCGTGGTTCGGCTCGGGCTACATCGAAGACATCTGGAAGGCAACGCCGCGTCTCGAACTCCGCGCCGGCCTCCGCGTCGAAAGCAGCAATGGCTGGAACGAAGCCAATGGCCGCGCCGCAAACTATCAATTCACCAACGGCGTGATCAACACCAATCCCACCGTTAGTTCTTCCGCGCTCACCGACAATCGCGCGAAGTTCCTGCCGCAGCCACGCATCGGCCTCGCATGGGACCCCAACGGCAAAGGCACCACCGCAATCCGCGCCTCCTTCGGCGTTCAGCAAAGCCTGCTCGACAACCTTAACTACCGCCTCGACCAGACCGCGCCCTACAACGCGACGCTCAGCTATTCCGGCACCACCGTCGCCGATCCCATCACGGGCAAGAGCGCCATCTCACCCTCCAGCGTGCAGACCAACATCGCCACGCCCAGCACCCTCGCGTGGACGCTCAAGCTCGAGCAGCAGGTCGCCCCCCAGACCTCGCTCACCCTCGCCTACATCGGCTCGCACAGCTATCACCAGATCCTCTCCGAGGATGCCAACGAGCCCGCCTTCGTCGTTTGCCCCAACTCTGCCTGCCCCGCATCTCTCGCCGCCGGTGCGATCTACTACCCCAGCACCGTCAAGGTGAACCCCGCCGTCACCAACACCACCTCGTGGTTCTCCAGCGGCAACGCCAGTTACAACGCCTTCGAGGTCGACGTGCGCCGCTCCTACGCAAACGGCCTGCAGTTCCGCGGCAACTACACCTGGTCGAAGAATCTCGACAACGGCTCGGCATGGAACACCAGCGTCTCCGCCAATACGCCGGCCTTCGTCAGCGTGCCCGGGTTGCCGAATCTCGACTGGGGTCCCGCCGCCACCGACGTCCGCCACATCGCATCGCTCAACGGCGGTTACGATTTGCCCTTCGGCCGCGGCCATCGCATCGGCGCCGGCTTCGGCCCTGCCACCAACACCGCCCTCTCCGGCTGGACGCTATCCGCCATCTCCAACCTGCAGTCCGGCTTTCCTTTCACGCCGCAACTCGGCTATAACCCCACCGGCTCCGGCGATACGCGCAACCCCGTCCGTCCCGACGTAAACCCCAACTTCCAGGGCTCCCTCTACGCGCACGGATCCACTGCCGCGCGCGCCAACCAATTCTTCAACCCCGCTGCCTTCCTCGCACCCGCAGCCGGTACCGTCGGCAACCTGCGCCGCGACACGCTCACCGGCCCCGGCTTCGCGAATCTCGATCTCTCGCTCGCCAAATCCACCGCTATCCACGAGCGCCTTCGCGCGCAGTTCCGCGCCGAATTCTTCAACGTCCTCAATCACACCAACCTGCAAACGCCCAACCCCGTCATCTTCAGCTCGGGCCCGCAGCAAAGCTCCACCCTCGCCACGCGCGAGCAAGCCGCCGTCCTCAGCCCCACAGCCGGCGTGGTCACCGCCGCCGCCACCAGCCGCCAAATCCAATTCGGACTCAAACTGCTCTTCTAACGAAGTTGTCATCCTGGGCAGAGCGAAGGTCGCCCGTTACATCGAACGTGAGCGACCAAAGGAAGCGAACCCTACGGAACGCGCCGCAGGCGCAATCGCCCGGACGGCCAGTCCCGCCGCAGGCGCTTTTTGCCCGGACGGCCAGTCCCCCTTGACGGGATAGGAGAGCGCGGCGTACTCTCCTATCCCGAATAGGAGAGGGCCCAATGACAAGGCAGGTCGAGCTCCCGCAGGGCACGCTTGAGATGCTCATCCTCAAGGCCGTCTCGCTCGGCCCTCTGCACGGCTACGGCATCCTGCTGCGCATCCAGCAGATCTCCAACCAGCGCCTCGAAATCCTCCAGGGCTCCTTCTACACCGCCATCTATCGCCTGGAGCGCCGCGGCTGGATCAAGGGCGAGTGGGGCGAGTCGGAGAACAACCGCCGCGCCCGCTTCTACTCGCTCACCGCCACCGGCAAGCGCCAGCTCAAACAGGAAACCGCCCGCTGGACCGACATGGCCGCCGTCGTCGCCGGCATCCTCGACAAGAAGGCGGACGAGATATGAGTTTCCTCGCCGCAGTTCGTAAGCTCTGGCTCTCCATCGCGCCCCGCACCCACAGCGATGTCGAAGAAGAGTTTCGCTCTACCCTCGACGCCTATCAGGAAGACCTGATGCGCCAGGGACTCACCGACGAAGAAGCCCAGCGCAAAGCCCGCATCGATCTCGGCCAGCCCGCAACGCAAAACGAAACCTACCGCACCGCTATCGGCCTCCGCCTTTTCGATGAGCTCGGCGGCGATATTCGCTACGGCCTCCGCGCTCTCCGCCGCAACCCCGGCTTCGCCGCCGTCGCCATCCTCTCGCTCGCCCTCGGCATCGGCGCCACCACCGCGATGTTCTCGCTCATCTACGCCGTGCTCTTGCATCCATTCCCCTACGCCGGCGCCGACCGCATCATGAACCCCGTCCTCATCAACGAGCAGCGTCCCGACGAGCCGACGTGGTTCGCGACGATGAAGCCGCAGTTCGAGACACTCAGCCAGCGCCAAGTCCATCGAAAGCCTGCTTGGCTTCGCGGAATCCAACATGGAGATCACCGGCGGCGCCATTCCGGAGGACGTTCATCGCCACCTATCTCACGGGCAACGCCGGCAGCTTCTTCGGCGTGCGCGCACTGCTTGGCCGCGGCATTGAGCCCTTCGACGACAGGGCGCGCGGTCAACATGTAGCTGTGCTCAACTACAAATTCTGGCAGCGCCATTACGACGGCGATCCTCATGTCATCGGCCGCACCTGGAACTCGATCACGTTCCCTACACCATCGTCGGCGTCATGCCGCGCAGCTTCGCCTTCAATGACACCACCGGCGTCGGCGACGTCTATCTGCCGCGCAGTCTGCTGCGTGACAGTCGTGAATCCGCCGGTAAGCTCGCCCTACATCCCGTGGATCAAGCTCAAGCCGCACATCGCTCCCGCCGCCGCCGATGCGGAGCTCAACGCCATCGTCCGCCAGTTCGCGAAGGAAACCCCCGGTCACTTTCCCGAGCAGTGGCATCTGCAACTGCAGCCCATCATCGTGCCCTTACCAGCAAAGCATCGGCCGCACGCTGTATCTGTTGCTCGCCGGTGTGCTGCTGCTGCTCATCATCGGCTGCGCCAACTGTTCCATTCTGCTGCTCGCCCGCGGCCGCGCCCGGCAGCATGAGCTCGCCATGCGCTCGGCCGTCGGCGCTAGCCGCTGGCGCATCATCCGCCAGTTGCTCGTCGAGGCCGTCGTCATCTCCTTCACCGGCGCCATACTCGGCGTCGCAGCATCCTATTGGCTCGCAAAGCTTGCCCATGCAGCTCTCGCCTCAGTCCTTCCCGCAGGAATCCGTCATTCGCATCAATCTCCCCATCCTCGCCTTCTCCGTCGCGCTCGCGCTCGTTTCCGGACTGCTCTTCGGCCTCGTGCCCGCGCTGCGTCTCTCGCGTCCCGATCTCGCCCGCACCTCTGCCCACGCGCATCCAGGCGTCTCGCGCCTTGCACCTGCAAAACATCGCTGGAGCGCGCTCATCGCCGCTCAGGTCGCGCTCACCCTCCTGCTCATGGCCACCGCGGGCACCGCCATCCGCAGCTTCCTCCATCTCACGCAGCTTCCGCTCGGCTACGATCCCGATCACGTCATGCAGGTCGGCATCGTGATGCATTTCCGCGAACGCGCAAGCAATGGCAGAGGCATCCAGTCGCGTGAGGCCGCGCAGCGCATACATCGAGCAGATCCGGCAGAAGATCGCCGCCGTTCCCGGCGTCTCGCGGCGCCGTCGGCACTGACGCCCGCCGCCCTACAGCTGGCCACGGAGATGCCTTCGACATCTCGCGGCGGCACCTGATCGCGAGAAGCCAGGCAGGCGCGCGTCCATGTTGCGTCGAGTCCGGAATATTTCGCCACACTGCGCATTCCGCTGCTCCACGGCCGCATCTGGGATGCCACTGAAAACGCACGCGGCGATTTCGTCGCCGTCGTCAATCAAAGCTTCGCGCGACCGCTACTGGCCGCAGGCCGATCCGCTCGGCCATCAGCTCCGCGTCACCGGTCTCGCACCCCGCGTTCCCGACTTGACGCCGTCTCCGCACAGAGCACGGCTGGCGCAAGATCGTCGGCGTCGTCGGCGATGCGCGCAACGATGGCGTCGATCAGCCGCGTCCAGCCCGCCATCTATCTCCCCTACACCACGCTCATGCCGCCCTACGCCCAGTTCCTCATCCGCACCCAGGGTGACCCGCTCACCTATCTGCACTCCATCCGCGCCGCTGTCGCCTCGGTCGCGCCCGATCAGCAGATCGCCAACGGCGTCTTCACCCTCGACGAAGCCATCGAGCGCGACGCCCAATACAGCCGCCAGCGCCTCTTCTCCATCCTCTTCGGGGTCTTCTCCGCCATGGCGCTCGCGCTCGCCCTGGTCGGCATCTTCAGCGTCGTCGCCTACAGCGTCGCGCAGCGCACCACCGAGTTCGGCGTCCGCCTCGCGCTCGGCGCACCGCGCGTGCACATCCTCTGGGTCGCCGCGCGCATCGCGCTCGTCAGCACGGCCATTGGAGTAGCAACCGGCCTCGCGCTCGATGCCTTCCTCGGCAAGCTCCTCGCCGCATGGATGCACAACGCCTTCGCCGCCACAGGACTGCTCTCCGCTGCCGCATTGCTCATCCTCAGCGCACTCGTCGCGTGCTTCCTGCCGGCACGCCGCGCCACCACCGTCCCACCCGCCGAAGCCCTGCGCTACGAATAAATACGCATGGGTGCCCCATTCTGAATGGAGTGAATGACCTGCGGTTTGCTCGGTTGCCCCACAAACCCGAAGTGAGCGACCAAAGGAAGCGAGCACAAACAACTCGCGCCAAACGGCGCGATCGCCCGTGCGGCCAGCACTCAGTGATGCAGCAGCCGCGGCAGATTCCAGTGCTGCGCCACGCCGATCATCCGCAGCAGGAAGCACGAGCACCCGCCCGCCACCATCGCTACCGCGCGCGGCGCCTTCACCTTCAGCAGCAGCACCATCACCACGCCGCCAGCCAGTGCCGCCGATGCATACACATCCTTCCGCAGCACCGACGGCACCTCCGCCAGCAGCAGGTCGCGCACCGTGCCGCCGCCCACGCCCGTGATGCCGCCCATCACCACCGCCATCAGCGGATGCATCTGGTAGTCCAGCGCCTTCTCCACACCGGCCACCGCAAACAGTCCCAGCCCCGCAGCATCCAGCGTCACAATCAACTGGTCGGGAATCGCCTGCACCCATTGGTAGAAAAACGAGACCGCCAGCGCGCCCAGAATCGCGATCCCGACGTAGCGCCAGTCGCGGATCGCCGCCGGCGGTGTGGCTCCAATCAGCAGATCGCGGATAATGCCGCCACCCACCGCCGTCACAAACGCGAGCACCAGCAGCCCCAGAAAATCCAGATCGCCGCGAATCGCCCGCATCGCCCCTTCCAGCGCAAACACCAGCGTTCCCGCCAGGTCGAATGCGCTTAGCAGGGAATCGGAGTGCATGCGCCACCGTTCTGCCACCGTTGTAGCCATCGAAGGGAGTGTAACGGCTATCTACATAAATCAGGTCGCCCACATCTCCAAACGTGAGCGACCAAAGGAATGCGAACCCAGCAAACCGCGCCGCAGGCGTTCCGGCGAGTCGCCCGGACGGCCTGTCCAGAGTAAGGTAAGGATGATGGCAGAAAAGCGCACCGGCAAACCCGTCCAGCTCTCTGACAGCCAGTTCGCCCTCATCGCGAAGGCCCTCGCCGAGCCACGCCGCTACGAAATCCTCGCCGAAATCGGCCGCCGCCAATGCGCCACGCCCTGCGGCTGCATCGCAGAATCGCAACCCATCAGCCCCGCTACTCTCTCGCATCACATGAAGGAACTCGAAAACGCCGGCCTCATCCGCATCGAGCGCCAGGGCAAATACGCCAACCTCACCCTGCAGCGCGACGTCCTCCGCGCCTACCTCGACCGCCTCGCCAGCATCTGACAGGTTCGTTAACGACAGAGCGAAAAGGCCACATCCCACACCGGCAGAGCAGCCGTCCGTCCCATATATGTCCGACTTTATTCTGTGTGGAGATACTGTAATACGTGCGTAACGAGCCAGATGGGCAGGAGCGAAAGGCATGCTCAGATATATCGTAACCGCTGCAGCTATCTGTATTCTGACCGTTATCCCCGCCGGTCACGCGCAATCACCAAATCACGACCGCCAATACTTCCGCGAGATCACCACCCAACATTTCGCCGTCCCCACAGGCGAGTCCGCCTTCGCGCTTGCGCAGGAGCTCACACCGTGGCTTGCCTCTCCCGATCCTGAGCTTCGCGATGACCTCGCTTACGCCATTCTCGATGTCTGGATTCGCCAACGGCTGCTTACGGACGCGCAGCTCCTCACCCTCCTTCCGCCGCTCCAGCAAAACCTGACCAGCGGCATCGGCGACTCCGGCACGGACTCCGTCTTCAAACGGTCCTACTCCGCGCTCACACTCGCTTCATTTGTCCAGCGCAACCTGGAGCACCCATTCCTCTCACCCGCCCAGTACCGCGATCTGCTTGCTGCAGCTCTCGCCTACCTGCGCAACGAGCGCGATAACCGCGGCTTCGACCCCATCAAAGGCTGGGTCCATTCCGCGGCCCATACCGCCGACCTGCTTGCCCAGCTTGCCCGCGACCCGCACTTCACTCCAACCGATCAGCAGGCGCTCTTCGCTGCCGTCGAACATCGCCTGCACAACGCAACCGGCGTCTACACCTGCGGCGAGCAGGGCCGCCTCGCCGTCGCCCTGCTCGTCGTCATCACGCGCGACGACTTTCAACTCGCCGCCTTCCAAAACTGGCTCGCCATCGTGCAGCAGGACGGCATCGCCTGGCAAAAATCACCGCCCGATCCGGTCCAGCTCGCGCTCTTTGAAAACCACACCTATCTGCTGGAAGCCATGCTCGCCCGCATGCCCACCCAGACGCCTCTGCGGCCGGCAGCCATCCAGGCCCGCGATGCCGCCCGCGAAGCCCTCCGCAATCGATAGAGTGCGCCGTTACCAAAGCGAAGACAGGACCGAAGAAAGCGGCATTGCAAAGCCAGTCCCGCGATACTCTTGTACCCGCAACCAGCAACCGCGCCGGAGGGGACAAACTATGCGGATCGCCATTCTCGCAACCGTACTGATTACGTGTACCGCCGCTCTGGCCCAGGCCACATCCCCCGCGCAATCGCCCGCTCCGGCCATCGTCACCACGGCCGCGCTCAGCGGCGCGCAGATAGTCTCCTTCAACCCCACGCCCGGCGAAACCATCTACTACACCACGGACGGCACGGAGCCCACCGCGCACTCGGTCCAATATCTCGCGCCCTTCCTCGTCGCCTCCAACCTCACCGTCAAAGCCGTCGCCATCGTCAACGGCCAATCCAGCAAAGCCGCCAGCCAGACATTCACTCCCAACATCCCGTTCAACACCATGGTGTGGAGCGACGAATTCAACGACGCCGCCGACCTCGGCCCCAAACCCAATCCCGATATCTGGACCTACGACACCGGCCACTCCGGCTTCGGCAATCGCGAGTTCGAGCACTACTGTGCCTATGGCGACGCCACCGAGCCATGCGATCCCGCGCATCCCAACGCCTTCATCGGCGACGACGGCTATCTCCACATCGTCGCCCGCCAGCCCACGCCCGGCGTCTACACCTCCGCGCGCCTCAAAACGCAGGGCCTCTTCAGCGCTCGCCTACGGCCGCATCGAAGCCCGCATGAAACTGCCGGAAGGGCAGGGAACCTGGCCCGCCTTCTGGACCCTCGGCAACAACATCGCCACCGATAAATGGCCCGCATCGGGCGAGCAGGACATCATGGAGCACATCAACGCTCCCACGCCCGACTGGATCGCCAGCTCACTCCACGGAACCAACGGCGACACGACGAAGCACTACCTCGCCCCGACGGGTGAATCCTTCTCCGCCGCCGACTGGCACACCTACGGCATCATCTGGTCGAAAGGCAAAGTCAGCTTCTACGTCGACTCACCCGACAACATCTACGCCACCAACACCCCCGCCGACTTCAACCGCCCCGGCGCCGTCTGGCCCTTCGACTCCGGCAACAGCGTCTATCTCCTGCTCAACTTAGCGATAGGCGGCGACTGGCCCAAAGCCCCCGACAGCACCACAAAATTTCCCGCCGAATTACTCGTAGACTACGTCCGCGTCTACACCAACTAAACGCAAGACGAAAGACGTGGGATTGCCCACATCTCGCAGGGCACGGTGATGACCATTAGGATGGACTTGCTTCGTGTGCCTCGCCATCGAGACCGTTCAAATCCGTTGCCGGCTCGCCGATGCCCGTATCGTCGTCCACAATCAGCGTCAGCGCGATGAATAGCACGGCATAGGGAAATGCCACTAGCAGGGACACAATTGCTCCCCGTGTCGTGACTGCCGAAGCACTGCTGAAGAACGGCTCCGTTGCAAAGGATCCTTCGAGGTAAGGCAGGCAGTAGCCAAGCAGTGAAGACACAAGAACGGTCAACACCGCATAGATGCGCCCATTCTGGCTCGATTCCGTATTCAATATTTTCGTACAGACGCGCCGCATGGCTACGGGCGCCGCGAAATAGGCCATACAACAAAAGGCGGCCACACTCATGATGTAAATCAACCCGATCGGCGTGTGAACCATGTATTTTTGCGTTTGTGAGATTGTGAACGAGATAAGAACACCCAATGAGATCGCAAACACTGCAACAATGCCCAATATTCTCACGCTCAATCCAAGAATCTCTCGCCACCGCGATTGCATGAATCGCGCGCCAGACGAAAAGAATTCCGTCTGTTGACGCAATATTTTGCGTACAAGTGCAGCAGTTATCAAAAAGGCAGTCGTATAGAGGAAGATCTGCGCGAAATGCATGCTCCACTCGAGAGCCCCGCCTAACATAGCCGCCTTGAAAACGATGGCATTTGAGGAAGGTTCTATCAAACCGCTCCGGGCCCCAAACACTGAGGCTGGCCCGAGTAGCAGGTGATAGATGAGGACGTGCGTGACATATTTCTGCAGCTTAGCCAGGAAGAACGAAAGCAGGTCCGCCGCCAGTACCGGCAGCCAAAGAACCGGATACTGCCAGAACAATGCCGTTGTTTTCCGCCACACCTGCCGAACCGTCATACCTTAGCCTTTCACCGCAAAGAAGTAGTAATTCTCCGCCTCATCAAAACATCCCGTTGCAACCTCCAGCCCCAGCCCGCACAGCGCCACTTCATACTCCTCTGCCCCCAGCGAGCGCGACTCCCGCCCCGTCAGCTCATCCACCCACGCACACATCTGGCGCGGCGCAGTAAACACCAACCTCCCGCCCGATCTCAGCGCATTCGCAACCTTGGCGAGCACAATGCGCTGCGCCTCCTCCGGCAGCAGGAACATCAGTCCCACGGCAATCACTCCATCGAAACTCCGATGGAAAAACGCCGACTCCTCCGCCGCCGCGCACTCCGTCACCGCAGCAGGGAAGCGCTCGCGGAAGGCGCCAAGCAGCGTCGGCGAAGCATCCACGGCATAGAGAATGAGGCCCGCCTCCATCAGCACCTCGGAGGTCACGCCGTCGCCGCACCCCAGCTCCAGCACCGCCGCGCCGGGCGCAAACCCACGCGCCCATTCGCGCACGATCTCCTGCCCAATGCGCGGATGCCGCCGGCGCATGAAGGCTTCTGCGTGCTCCTCATACCCATTCGCGCGATCCAATCATCTCTCCCGTCAGCGCGCGCCGGTAGCGCACCTCATTCACCGCCGCACCCCACACCGTGTCGCTCCGGCTTAACCCATCCGACGCCCAGCCGTCCATCCGGTAAAAGCGATCCGCGCGAGCATTGCCCGCCAGCAGCCACAGCACCGCATTCCGGAACCCCATCTCGAAAGCCGCAGCCCGTGCCGCGCCGATCAGCGCCCGGCCCACGCCGCGCCCCCACCACTCCGGATCGACATACAGCGCGCATAACTCGCCGTCATCCGGAACATCCAAATCCCGCGCCGGCGACGTCGTCGCAAACCCGCGGATCACGCCCCCATCGTCGACAGCAACAATCGTCACCGGATCGCGCACATTCTCGCTCGCAAAGTTGTATCGCGCCGCACGCTCCTCCGGCCGCAGCCCATCCAGATACGCATCCGGCAGCAACCCGCGATACCCCGCCTGCCACGAGCGCACATGCACCCGCGCCACCGCCATTTCATCTCCGGGGACCGCCGGTCGAAGCAGCATGGCGCCAGTGTTACACGCCCGCAGCGCAGAATACCTTCCAGTTCGAACCGCAACCCGCGCGATCTTTTTGCTCAGGCGCTTGCACCTTTTTCATATGTGCTGCGCATTGATAAGTGAGGGCGATATTGGAAGGCGCCTTCACCGGAGGACTTGCCATGCGCCCCATTTCGTCGATTCCTGCATACACACAGTCCGGGACGAGCGAGCGCAATGTCCAGCAATCTTCGGAACTAACGGCTGCGCTTCGCCAACGAGATTCGCCGGTCGCGCAGCCTTCAGATGGTGCTCACCATCGCGATTCCCATACTCGTGGTCACCTATCTCACCCTGGGAATCATCCGGTGCGTCTCCATCGTCTCCGGCGTCGAACAACATCCGGTGCCCATTCCTTCCACCACCCTGCGGGCCGATCAGCGATAGGAAACCGCTCTTCTCATGCGCGGATGGGACTACGCCTGTTTTCACAGTGAAAAGACGTCGCTCACAATCGAGGCGACAGTGCCGGGCTGAATCCCGGCGAATTCTCGAACGAACAGCCATAAGCCACCGTCTTCGTGAAATCGCACTCGGAATCCAGATTGTCCTTAATGAATCGGCAGTTCACGAAGCTGCAGTCCACGAATCTGGTGTCGGGAAACGCGGTTCCTGCAAAGCTGCAATCGGTAAAGCGGCAGCTGATAAAGTTCGACTGCGTGAAAAGCCCCCAGTACCAGTCAACGGCCCTAAAAGAGCACCCGATGAAATCCGAAGATATCGTTCCTCCGTCAATCGAGAAGCCATCGAACTCGCAGTATTTGAAATACTCCTCGTCCCACTCGATCGCAGAGCAATTCTCTTTATGGACGATCGCTGAGCGCACCGCTTGCCTCCTAGAAGTCCGCGAGAATTTCTTCTACATCCCTGCTACGTAATACGGGCGCGCCTTTGCCTGCGATCAGCACCGGCAATTTCGTGATTGGATCGGTTAGGGCCCGCGCTTTTTGCGCCTTCTTCCTGTGGGGCATCAGGACGATGCGTCCAGCTTCCACGCTCACTTCCATCGCATCGCCAGCCTGGTTGCCTAGCTTGCGCCGTGCCCGCCCCGGAAGAACAAGCAGCCCTTTCGTAGAAACTGTGGTTTGCATGGTAAGACAACCTTACATTGGGGCCCGCCTCGATTCCCTACCTTGATTGCGAGCAAGGCTCGGTAGTCACTCTGGTTACAATCCTGCAATGCAAATAACCCTCATGAAAGCACTATTAGCACTTTGCGGTTGTTTGGTGATCGGCTCAATTTGCTACGGCATAGCCGCAGCCACGGCTAGCATCTCTCCCCGCAAAGGTAGCCGCCGACGGATGGCCACGATCCTTTTTGGTTCGGCAATGGCCGTTGCCTCCTTGGCGGTGTTTCTCGCCCGTGTTGCGCTGCCCGTTTCTCAAGCAGATGGGGTCATTAGTTTTGTCCACGTGCAACCAGAAGGCAAAGACTATCGAACCGATGTAGTGCTTCAGACCAACGCAGGCGCGTTGGCGGTTTATGCCCAGGGCCGGAGCTCCTTGTTTCGCCTCGGCGAGCATGTTGTCGTGGACTATCACGAGCAGACCGGCCTCATCGTAAAGGCCCACTTCATAGCAATAGATGGCAGGGAAGAAGGCATATTCAATGGCGCGGATTCGTGGGCAGCGGCGGCGGGAGTGCTTGTCGGGATATTCATCATCTGGAGGGCCTTCAAAGTGAACAAACGTGATCCTGAAGGTGCCGAGGAAAGTTGGGGTCAAAGAAGATACCGCTCGATTCAGTAGACGAAGGTACCCTTCTCCATCTCTCTGACAATCATCAGGATTGATTCGGAAGGCCACTCGCTGCTCGGGTTAGGCTCGTGCGCTAGAAATGACTCGCTTCGCAAGCGTGTCGTACCCCAGCGTGGCCTCCTTGGCAGCATCCTTAAGCTCGGTCAGCTGCTCGACTCTTGGTGCCCACATCTCGAGATGTGGGACGGAGCAGCTGCCCGCCGCACACGGCTTATTCGCGCCCTTCGATTCTCTTGTCCGTGAGCTTTATTTGGCCGAAGCATGTTTCTCCACCGAGAGCCATTTCCACTCGCAACGAACGTTCGCAAGTCCCAGTTGGCCGATCAACCGTGATCGTGTACTCTGCCGGCGAAAATCCCGCGAATTTCATCCGTAAAGCATATTTTCCTGTATGAATCAGACCGAAGGAGAACGTGCCGTCCTCCTTGGATCTCAGTTCATCGATGGGAGTGAGGTCCTTTAGAAGGGTCACGCTTGCACCCGGTATTGCTCGGCCTTGAGCGTCGACCACCATGCCGCAGATATGGCGGACCTTCGGAACTTTGTAGACACAGACATTCGCGTACGCATGGGGCGCAATCCAAAGAAGTGCTCCCATCAATACTCCGTACAAGACCACGACGTGAAGACGTTTCATAATGGAGGTCTATCTTAAGTCGTCGGCAAAAACACAGGTTGCCTCGTCGCTTTCGAGATGGGTACGAGAGAAGTAAAGGGGGCAGCGACCAAAGGAAGCGAACCCACAAATGCGCCCCAGGCGCCGCCGCCCGGACGGCCACTTCTCCACACCATCCACTTCCGTCCCCGCTTTCCCACATTGGCACCGGCCCCCAACCGGCATACCCTGAATCCACTCCCCCCTCCCCCAGCCAGGAGACGGCCAAACCCGCGCCAGATCACCCTTCCGGCGTTTTCCTCAGCCTGAAATCAAGGCTTCGCGGCCTTCCACCCCGTATCTGTATGGAATACACTAGATGTTGTGGTTCTCGCTTGACTTGAAGCGATAAGCAGCGGTACTTTGCCATCTGCGGCGCACGTCAGCCCGTGGCAAGCTGCCCTCCAGGCCGGCCCGTTCCGCACCAAAACTCGCAACCTCCGCCGCTTGCTCCACGCCCCGCCCAGGCTCCCCCGTGCAGACGGGGCCGGACAGGCAACGGTCGCCGAAACATCCCGTTCGAACTCTCAGGAGGCGCCCCCAAATGGCCGAGACCACGCAAACATCCCCAAAGGCGAACACCGCCACCGCATCCACCCCCGCCTCGGCCAAAGCCGCTCCCGCCTCCGGCCTCCGCTTCGCGCGCAAGTTCTCCCGCGCCGGCGTCTCGCCCTATGACGAGGTTCAGTGGGAGCGCCGCACCGCCGCCATCAATGACATGAGCGGCAAAATCATCTTCGAGCAGAAGGATGTCGAGGTCCCCGTCGACTGGTCCATGACCGCGACCAACATCGTCGCCTCGAAATATCTCCACGGCCAGACCGGCACCCCCGAGCGTGAGAGCGGTGTCCGCGCCCTCGTCGGCCGCGTCGCCGACACCATCGCCGAGTGGGGCAAAAAGGGCGGCTACTTCGCCTCCGATGAGGACGCCTCCGCCTTCCACGACGACCTCACCCACCTCCTCGTCCAGCAGAAGGTCGCCTTCAACTCGCCCGTCTGGTTCAACGTCGGCTGCGATCGTCTCGAGCCCAACTCCGACGCGCAGAACTGGCACTGGGATCCCAAAACCCGCGAAGTCATCTTCTCCACCACCGGCTATCGCAATCCGCAGTGCTCCGCCTGCTTCATCAACTCGGTCGACGACTCGCTCGACTCCATCCTCACCCTCGCCAAGACCGAAGGCATGCTCTTCAAATGGGGATCAGGCACGGGCACGAATCTCTCGCCCATCCGCGGCTCGTCTGAGCTGCTCTCCGGCGGCGGCACCGCCTCCGGCCCCTTGAGCTTCATGCGCGGCTTCGACGCCTTCGCCGGCGTCATCAAGTCCGGCGGCAAAACCCGCCGCGCCGCCAAGATGGTCATCCTCAACGTCGACCATCCCGACATCGTCGACTTCATCGAGTGCAAAGCGAAGGAAGAAGCCAAGGCCCACACCCTCATCGCTGCCGGCTACGACGGCTCCGGCCCCGACTCCGAAGCCTTCTCCTCCATCTTCTTCCAGAACGCCAACAACTCCGTCCGCGTCAACGACGAGTTCATGCACGCCTGGGAGCAGGACGCCGACTTCACCACCCGCACCGTCAAGGATGGCGCACCCGTCGAAGACCTACAAAGCCCGCGACCTCATGCACAAGATCTCCGAAGCCACCTGGCAGTGCGGCGATCCCGGCATGCAGTACGACACCACCATCAATCGCTGGCACACCTCCAAGAACACCGGCCGCATCAACGCGTCCAATCCCTGCTCGGAGTACATGTTCCTCGACAACTCCGCCTGCAACCTCGCCAGCTTCAACCTGATGAAGTTCGTCACCCCGACAGGCACCTTTGACATCCAGGCCTACCGCGATGCCATCGACATCGTGCTCACCGCCATGGAGATCCTGGTCGACAACTCCGGCTACCCCACGGAGAAGATCTCCCGCAACTCGCACGACTACCGCCCGCTCGGCCTCGGCTACGCCAACCTCGGCGCGCTGCTCATGGACTTCGGCCTGCCCTACGACTCCGACGCTGGCCGCGACTTCGCCGCCACCCTCACCGCCATCCTCTGCGGCGAGGCCTACCTGCAGTCCGCGCGCATCGCCGAAGTCGCCAAGCCCCTCGCCGCCGCCACGCCGCTCAATCAGGGCTCCGAGACCAAGGGCGGAGCCTGCCCCGGCTTCTACTCCAACCGCGAGCCCTTCCTCGACGTCATCCGCATGCATCGCGCCGAGGTCAACAAGATCGCTCGCGCCAAAGCCTCAGCCGAGCCCTTCATCACTCCGCAGCTCGAACAGCTCATCGCCGCCTCGAAAGATTGCTGGGACTCCGCCCTCGCCCACGGCGAGAAGCACGGCTACCGCAACTCGCAGGTCACCGTCCTCGCGCCCACCGGCACCATCGGCTTCATGATGGACTGCGACACCACCGGCATCGAGCCCGACCTCGCCCTCGTCAAGTACAAGAAGCTCGTCGGCGGCGGCATGATCAAGATCGTCAACAACACCGTCCCCGGCGCGCTCTTCAAGCTCGGCTACTCCGACGCCGACGTCCAGGCCATCGTCTCCTACATCGACGCCACCGGCACCATCGAAGGCGCTCCGCACATCAAGCCCGAGCACCTCGCCGTCTTCGACTGCTCCTTCAAGCCCGCCAAGGGCACCCGCTCCATCCACTACCTCGGCCACCTCAAGATGATGGCCGCCACCCAGCCCTTCCTCTCCGGCGCCATCTCCAAAACGGTCAACCTCCCCCACGAGTGCACCGTCGAAGACATCGCCGAGACCTACGTCGAAGCCTGGCGTCTCGGCCTCAAAGCCGTCGCCATCTATCGCGACGGATCGAAGGGCGTCCAGGTCCTCAACACCAGCCAGGACGAGAAAAAGAAAATCGCCGACCCTCTAGTCTCCGCCGCCGCCGACCGCGTCCTCACCTCGCTCGCCGCCGGCGTCGACACCCGCTCCCCCGAGTTCGCCGCCGACCTCAAGACCCTCGAAGCCTCGCTCACCCACAAGGTCTCCGACCGCCTCGAAGTCAGCGCCAAATCCATAGCCGCCGCCGCGCAAGCCTTCGAAGCCGCCATCACCAAAGCCGCCGCCGCGCCGAAACCAGAGTGTCATCCTGAGCGAAGCGCAAGGACCCGCAGTTCGTCCCCGACCTCGCCGATCAGAACACGCCCGCCCAAGGCCATCCGCCACCGCCTCCCCGAGGAGCGCGCCTCCCTCACCCACAAATTCTCCCTCGCCGGCCACGAGGGCTACATCACCGTCGGCCTCTACCCCTCCGGCGAGCCCGGCGAAATCTTCATCCGCATGGCCAAGGAAGGCTCCACCGTCTCCGGACTCATGGACTCCTTCGCCACCGCCGTCTCCCTCGCCCTCCAGCACGGCGTCCCGCTCCGCGTCCTCGTCGAAAAGTTCGCCCACACCCGCTTCGAGCCCTCCGGCTGGACCGGCAACGAACAGATCGGCTACGCCAAGAGCATCATGGACTACATCTTCCGCTGGCTCCAGCTACGCTTCCTCTCCGGACACCAGCTCTCCCTCTTCAACATGTCCGGCAGGAGCCAGCAGCGCCCAGCCATTCCCGTAGAAGGCACCATCGGAGACCTCACCGCCTCCAGCGCCCTCGCCGCACCCGCAGCAAAATCCGATGTCATCCTGAGCGCAGCGAAGGACCTGCAGTCCCAACCGTCCACGTAGCCAACGCCATGAAAGACCTCTACGACATGGGCGACGCCCCCTCCTGCCACACCTGCGGCGCCATCATGGTCCGTAACGGAAGCTGCTACAGATGCATGAGCTGCGGAAGCACGAGTGGCTGCAGCTAAGGGAGGGGCGAACTTAGCTGCATGAAAAAGCCTCAGCACTCACTGAGGCTTTCATGCTATCTATTTAGTTACATTCCAAATGAGCAAGCAACAAATTGTTCCGCCTGGTGTGCTCCACCACCCGCTGCCACCGTTCTTAAGATGGGCTGGCGGCAAGCGTGGTCTCACACGAACACTGATTTCTCACCTGCCCTCTGATTTTCATTCCCTCAAATATCATGAACCGTTCTTGGGAGCGGGCTCGCTATTTTTTTCGACGCCCACTAAAGCAGCGGTGTTGGCGGATGCTAATCGTACCTTAATATCTGCATATCTTTGGATCCGCCGCCGTCCGAAGCTCGTTTATTCACATCTTTCCAGGCTACTAGCCAGCACAACGAGGCACATTACTATAAAGTTCGCAGCGACTTCAATCGGCTTACCCGTAGTTCCGCACTCCGGGCAGCACAGCTTATCTATCTCAATAAGACCTGCTTCAACGGCATTTATCGCGTCAATGTTTCAGGCCATTTCAATGTCCCCTTCGGAAGAAAAGTGGCGATGGGGGCCCCTAGCCAAACCGACCTATGCGCAATCTCAGTATCGTTACGCTCGGCTACGATTGTCGCTCAGGACTATCAGACAAGCCTGATGAGTCCTAGACGAGGCGATTTCGTTTACCTCGATCCGCCATACCCCGCATTGAACGCCACAGCTTACTTCGCTCACTACACAAAAGAGCGATTCACGTGGAAAGATCATGAGGACCTGGCCTCAAGGGTCGGCCTCATGCACCGTCGGGGCGCGAAGTTTCTTTTATCAATCGCCGACATCGATAGTAGTCGAACCCTTTACAAGGGCTTTGATCTCTGCGTTGTTCCCGTAATCAGGTATGTGACATGCAAAGGCACCAAGAGAGCTGTCCGCGAACTTATAGTGCGCAATTATTAGGGAGTTCGGATGCTGTCTAAGCACACGAAAGAACGAATTGTTTTGCATCTGAAGGAGCCGGGCTACAGGGCGCTCGTCAATACTGGAGTGGCATTGATTTTCGGAATGCTTCCCATTCTCATAACTTGGCTGCTTATAGAAATTTTTAAAGACCCGAACACCGCTTTTGGTTCAGTACTTCAGCATGGCGACGCATTAATGGTTGCTTCTGCCCTTTCCGGACCGGCGCTGGTACTAGTGGGTCGCCGTCGCAAGCCGGAAACCATGGCAGGCGGTGAAATCCTCATGGTCATCGGCGTACTTCTTGTTCTCGCGTGCGCCGCAATATTCACCGGCGTGAACACTATCGGACTGTTCAATGATTCGCTAATGTCTCAGCAAGTCGAAATCGCGAAGAGAATTACCAGCTGTTCGATTTGGCTGCTATCTCTGAGCTTTTTATACGCTCTGTACGTTAGCTTCCAAGACGCAAGAAGCGCAACGCTCGCCAGTTTCTTGGCAACATATACAGCCGAACAAAAAGAAATATCGACAAAAGTCGACTTTTCGGGGGGGCGCTAAGTGTTCGAGCCAAATACGTGGCAATACTTTCGGTGCATCCCCATAACCCAGCCCATCGGAACTTTTTATCTTGCCGTGATAGACTCCCGAAGCCTCGTCGAGATTTCATTTTCCGACGTGATAAGAATTGATCGCAATGTTCGGGACATTGAGACGGTTTCGGGTTTGGAAAGGCCAATTTCTAAAAAAAAGAGTGCAGGAACTAAAGCAATACGTGAAGGGCATCGACGCGGCGTTTCCGAGCGGCGTCATTCTGTCGATCGCTAAAGAAAATGCCGAATTTGATCCGAAAAATAATCGAATAAAGCTCTTTATTAACACGGAGACCGCAAAGGTTATAGACGGCCAGCACAGGATCGAAGGTCTACGAGGCTATGTAGGACCGACATTTGAGGTATGCTGCGCCATCTTTATTGATATGGAGCCCGAAGATCAGGCCATCGTCTTTTCGACCATCAATCTGAAGCAAGTCTCTGTCAACCCATCAATTACCTATGACCTGTTGGAGTACGCAGCGTCGCGAAGCCCCCAAAAAACGTGTCACGGAATTGCACGCGCATTAAATGTGGCGCCCGGGAGCCCTTTCAAAGATCGCATCATGATCCTTGGGACCGCCGACGACAAGGAGCGAGAGACGCTCACGCAGGCGGCATTCATCAAACCGCTTCTGCGCCTGATAACGAAACCGGAAATGGCCATCGACGACCGAAATGCGCTCAAGAGCGGTGCGGGTCTCAGGATACCAACTTTGGAAGAAGTCAGGGTTAATTCATGGATTTTTCGCCGTTGGTTTATTCAAGCTATGGACGATAAGATAACTCAGGTTCTAGTTAACTATTTTCATGCCGTGGGCAAGAAATGGCCGATCGCGTGGGGAACCAAGACCCCCGGACTCATTCTGAATAGAACCAACGGATATAATGCGCTTATGCGCTTCTTGGCTCCAGTCACGTTTAAACTCGGGCTGGATGAAATTCACAAAACGAATTCTTATCTTGAAATATTTGATCGAGTGCAGCTTACTGACCTAGAAATCAACGCTGAGATGTTCCCACCCGGTAGCACTGGTGAGGGGCGATTGTTCCGAAAGCTACTTGCGGACTCAGAAATCCCCGAAAAGCAGGCTTGGGTCACGCCCCGATTGAAATAGCCGGTTCCCCGCCCTAACCCGGTTAGGGCGGGGAACCAACGTTACACTTTTCTGGTCCTTCAACCTCTCAGGAACCCACACCACTCAATGCCCAGAGACCCAGGCCTAGAAGAACTCGTAAAATCCAGCCTCAGCCAACACCCGAGGCCTATCCGAAAAAGCCATGTTCGGCGGATGGGCATATCTGCTCCACGGCAATCTGCTCATCGGAGCGCGCCAGGGCAGCCTGCTCCTGCGCGTCGGCAAGGACAACGAAGCCTGGGCCAACCAGATCCCCGGCGTCGCCACCGCCATCATGGGCGGCCGCCGCATGTCCGGCTGGGTCCGCGCCACCCCCGAGGCCTACGGCAACGACGCGCTCCGTCAAAAGCTCATCGACCGGGCCCTCGACTTCACCGGCTCACTTCCCAAAAAGAAGCCAACTCCGGGAAAGTAGAGCGACGATGAAAACCGAACTGCTGCGATTCAACGGCGGTGTGGAGCGGGATCCCGCCATCGACGCCTGGATGAAAACCCATCAAGGCGAATTGGGAGCCATCGCGCACCGCTGGTTTGACGTGATGCGAAAGTGCGGGGACGAAGTTCGAGAGCTCATGCATGACGGCTGTCCGGTGGCATGTCTGGGGAACGCGCCCTTTGGCTACGTCAATGTATTTACCTCCCACGTAAACGTGGGATTCTTCCAGGGTGCAGCGCTGCCGGATCCGGCGCACTTGCTCGAAGGCACCGGCAAGTTCATGCGCCATGTGAAGCTGAGACCGGGAACGCCCACCAACGCCGCAGCGCTAAGCAAACTTATCGATACCGCGTACTGGGACATGAAGTCGCGTGTCGAGAACGGTTAGCCGCAGCCCTCAACTTCGCCGGCTCACTTGCCAAGAAAAACCAGTAGCCCTCAGCTCAGCAAATGCCGGTGTAACTGCAGAAAAACCACAAGCGCAAATCCACTCCCCGCCCATAGCCAGGTCAGTGCGCAATTGACCACGATCCTTTTCCGAAGGTCGCTCTCTGGAAACCGCCGCTTGTGATATCGCCACGCAGGCACCGACCAAAAGCGTGAGAATCGCCGCGACGGATCGTCCGCACGGCATACCCTCACCATCTCTAGAATCACGCGCCACGTGCGCAGGTAGAAGTAAAACCCAACTGCGAACAGCACGCATGCTAGAGCGAGCAACACATGAATCACCGCCGCACCACCAGCGGCCGGCAAGCCCGGGCACTCCGAGCCATCCAAAACTCCCCCGTCCCCAGCCGCGCACTCTTCACCGAGAGCGTCACCGCACCCCGCCGCGCACCCGTGTGCGCAAACTCCCGCGTACTCGCGTACGCGAATTCCATCGTGTACTGCGTTCTCGGATAGAACAAGCCACTCTCTGTGTGACAAATAGCATCCCGCGCCCGCCCCGCCATCGGCGGCGAGCAGCCCAGGCTCACCTGCTGGATCGGTGCTTTGCCCTCATTCCGGAACGAAAGCTCGATGTTCCCGCCGTGCACATGCCCGCTTACCAGCATCACCGGGCAGGGAATCTGGACCGGCATCTCCTGCGCGCACATCGGCATCCACGCCACCAGAAAACACAACGCTGCTCCCAGCATCCGCACGCGGCGAGTCTACCATCGCCCCGTATCTAGAAATCGTCCGCACCCTGTAACCTTTCCTCGTCGCGCACGCCCAATAACTGCGATCACAAAAAACTTCCGAGTAAGGAGACACCCATGTTCGATATGAAAAACCTCACCCAGCTCAAGAAGCTGGACGAGAACGCACCCGACCAGATGAAAGCCTTCTGGGCCTTCGACAAGGCCGCCTTCACCGCCGGGTCGCTCGATGAGTTGCAGAAGCAGTTGATGGCGGTCGCCGTCGCCCTCACCACGCAGTGCCCCTACTGCATCGAGCTTCACCTCCGGGCCGCCCGCAAAGCCGGCGCCACCGATGCCATGCTCGCTGAAACCGCCGCCGTCGCCGCCGCCATGCGCGCCGGCGCCGCCATCACCCACGCCTCGCACCTCTTCAAGGAGTAGCGCCCCCACGCACGATGGGCCCGCGGCAAAGCTCTTGGGCCCATCGCAACCGGCGTTTGTGTCCCCAGGCTTCCGTCTCATCAACAGTCTGCATACGCTTACACCGGTCAATCACAGGTACAAAATCGATAAGCTAACCATGTGCTGCCTCCCCCGCCGGCGTTTCATAAGCTCAAAGTCATTGGCAACGGAATGAAGCATTCATTCGCTTTCTGATTGCCGCCCGTCCCGCCCGCCGATAGCCTTGAAGAAGTATTCCCCGCCATGGAGTCAGTTGTGTCCACCTGCACCGCACCCTTCGGATTCACCACCCGTTTCGCGTTCGAGCACGTCAGCAACCTGGACGGCACCAGCCGCTCCGTCTGCCGCCGCTGCCGTTCCGTAGTCGCCACATCCCATTACGAGTTCCCGCTCGAGATGGCGGAAAGCACCCACATCTGCCGCCAGCCGCTGTTGCCCGACGCCGCCTCGCCGCATTCCTAAGTAACGACCAATTTGGGAATCAGACCCAAAACCTGCCAGTTAATATCCCTCAACTTGCTACTCTGGAAATAGCCAAAGGAACACCAGCATAAAAAGCCACCGCTTCGGTGGCTTTTTGCTTTTGATCGGTTCCAGAACTCTCTTGGAATGACGAATATAGCGATAACCTCTTTAGAAAGACGAATTTGACGCTCGGGAGAGCCTTCAATCCACTGAAAATAGGTAAGTTACACCGGGCTCTCCCGTAGCGGGAGGGGGAGGGCCCCCACGCGCACCGCACCCACTAGGACGGAAACAGAATGTATCCGCGATGCCGGCATATCCGCACGGAAGACGGCACGCCGCTCGCCCGGAGCGCTACAGGGAGCACATCTGGAACACGCAAAGCACAAGCCCGATCGGGAGCACAGTAACGGTACAAATCTGTGAGATAGGAATCAGATTGGTCACCGGAATCCCATCAGTAATGCGTCTCCCGTGGCATCGCCATCAGCCTCCTGCTCATGCGATAAATCCACCATGAGCAGCAGAGATCACTGGCGCATCACCACCGCCGCCATCCAACTCGAAATGGAGCGCATCTCGGGCCTGCTCGAAAAGTCCATCCACTTCCACTCCCGCACCAGCACCCCGCACGCCCTCCGCCAGCGCCACGAGTCCGCCAGCACCACCTCGCAACACGACACCGCCCCCGCCGCCGAGCTCATCCGCCAGCCATAGCGAATAAAGCCGACTTCCCCCAGCATCGCGCGTAGACTTGAAACAGCGTCGCAGGTCGTCCCGCCGCAGAAAATGAGGCCATCCGTGGCCACCCAAGCCCTCCCATCCTTCCGCTTCACCACCCGATTCGCCTTCCAGCACGTCGCCAACTACGACGGCACCAGCGATTCGATCTGTCTCCGCTGCCACCGCGCCATCGCCTCCTCGCACAACGAGTACTCACTCGAGCAGGCCGAGACCATCCACATCTGCACCCAGCTCGATCTGCTCGCGCGCAAGGGCCCCCGCCTGGCCTGATTCCGGATTACTCGCTGCGCAGCATCTCCACCGGGTCCCGCGCAGATGCTGGTGACACCCGCATCGCTGTCCAATGCCGGACTCGGCTGTCCGGGAGTGGACAGGACGCCGGTGCCCGGTCACGATCGAGAGCGGCAAAATCAAGCGCTTGCGGCTGGCGTGCGGATTGCATGTACCATCCTGGATTTCTGTGCCATTTCGGAGGACCGCTTGAGGAACTTCATCCAGGATTTGCACTTCGCATTACGCCAGATGCGTCGCTCGCCAGGCTTCGTGCTCACCGCCGTCCTCACGCTGGCGCTCGGCGTCGGGGCCAACACCGCGGTCTACTCGCTGCTCGACCAGGCGCTCTTGCGCGCGCTGCCGGTCGAAAAGCCGGAGCAGCTCGTAGTGCTCAGCGCGCCGGGCAAGGCGTGGGATGGGCATAGCAGTGACCACGGCGCTGGAGTCGACAAATCGTTCTCCTATCCCATGTATCGCGACCTGCGCGATCATGCGAAGGTCTTCAGCGGCCTCATCGCTACCTCGCCGGCCTCGGTGGGTATCGCGCATGATCGCACATCCGAGATCAGCGACGCCGAAATCGTCAGCGGTAACTACTTCTCCGTCCTTGGTGTAAAACCCGCGCTTGGCAGGGTGCTCGCGCAGACCGACGACATCGCGCCCGGAGCCAGTCCGGTCGTCGTGCTGAGCCATCGCTACTGGGCCACGCATCTCGGCGCCGATCCGAATGTTGTCGGCAAGACTCTCGCACTAAACGGCCACAGCTTCGAAGTTATTGGCGTGACGCCGGAAAATTTCCAGAGCGCGGTCTGGGGCCAGACGCCGGACCTGTTCGTGCCCATGTCCATGCTCGACACAATAATTTCCGGCAAAGGCAAGCGGCTCACCGACCACACAGATCGCTGGATGAACATCCTCGGTCGCCTGCGCGATGGCGAGACCATCCAGCAAGCCGAGGCAGGCGTCGCGCCGCTATGGCACGCATTGCGCGCCGAAGAGTTGAAGGGGCTCGGGCATCGTTCGCTGACCTTTGTCGGCGATTTCCTAACCCACAGCCGCCTCGTCATCGAGCCCGGCGCGCGCGGACTCTCCTACAGTCGCGGCTCGCTCGAAACGCCGCTGCTGGCAGTGATGGCGATGGCAGTCCTCGTATTGCTGCTCGCTGCAGTCAACGTGGCCAGTCTGTTGCTGGTGCGTGCGGCCGCGCGCGTGCAGGAGTTTGCCGTGCGTTACGCGATGGGAGCGCGATCAGGTCGGATTCTCCAGCAACTCCTGATTGAAGGCGCGCTCATCGGCCTGCTGGGCGGCGCCGCCGGCCTGCTGCTTGCGCCCGGAGCGATGCGGTTGCTCCTGCGTCAGATCGCCGGAGCTGATGGATCTATGGCCTTCCACGCCACGATCGACGCGCGGCTCTTCATCTTCGGCTTTGCCGTGGCGCTCGGTGTCAGCCTGCTCTTCAGCCTCGCGCCAGCCATCCAGTTGCTGCGTCCTGACCTGGTGACCGCGCTCAAGCAGAAGGCCGCCACCGCCGCCGGCGGAGTGCTCGGCTTGCGGCGGGTTGTGGTCTCGCTGCAGATCGGGTTGAGCGTGCTGTTGCTCGTCGGCGCGGGGCTCTTTGTACGCACCATTCAGAACCTGCGCCATGTCAATGCGGGATTCAACACCACACATCTGGTCGTCTTTCACGTCGATCCTGTGCTGGCCGGTTATCCCCAGCCGCAGGTCACCCCACTCAGCGAGAGGGTGATCGCCACCACGCGCAGCTTGCCCGGTGTCCTTGCAGCGACCGCAACCGACGATCCTGAGCTTGCAGACACCGGCCACGACGGAAACGTGACCGTTGCCGGATATACGCCGCCCACAAACGAAGACTTCGACGTGGAAGAGCCGGTCGTCGATCAGGACTACTTCCACACGATGCAAGTGCCAATGCTGTTGGGTCGGACCTTCACCGAAGCAGACAGTGCAACCGGCCAACCGGTGGCGATTGTCAACGAGACCTTCGTGCGGCACTTCTTCAAAAATCCTGCCGCAGCCATCGGTGGCCGGGTGGCGCGCGGCGGTGGCGACGACAAGCTGCAATACATGACGATCGTAGGCGTGGCGCGCGATGTCCGTCACAGCAATCTGCGCGACCCGAGTATTCCCACTCTATTCAGGCCACTAGGACAGGCAGATATAGACCGCGGACGGCTCTATCTCTATCTCCGTACCGCGACGCCGCCCGAGCAGATGTTCGCCACCGTGCGCGCGGCCATACGATCCATTGACCCGGGACTGACGGTTGGCGATTTGCGCACCATGGATGAACAAGTCGAGCAGAGCATTGCGAACGAGCGCATGATCGAGGTGCTGGCGCTCGCCTTCGGCGCGCTCGCTGCTTTGCTGGCCGGTGTCGGGCTCTACGGCGTGCTCTCCTACACCACCCTCCAGCGCACACGGGAGATTGGCATCCGCATGGCGCTGGGCTCATCCCGGCTCGCCATCACCGGCCTCGTGGTCAAGGAGATGGTGCGTCTCGGCGTGATAGGCATCGTCGTCGCAGTGCCGTGCGCAATCCTGTTGGGGCGCGCACTGCGCAGCCAGCTCTTCGGCGTCTCGGCTGCTGACCCGCTGACGCTCGCGGCCGTCGTGCTGCTGATGGTGTTGGTCGCCATCCTCGCCGCGCTCATTCCAGCGCGCCGCGCCGCCAATGTCGAACCGATGGAGGCCCTCCGCTCGGAATAGGCGAAGCCATGTCGATCCGCGGAAGAAGTCTCGTTATGGGCTGGACTTCTTGCAAGAAGACAGTCACCGGCAGCGATAGGCGCTTTATGGTTTCGCTCGCCCGATAGCCACGCGCGGAATCCCCTGCAGATCGTTCACGAAACGAACGTCCTCAAATCCGCTGTGCGCCAGCAACTGCTCGAGCGCGTCGCGCTGCCCATGTCCGATCTCGAGCAGCAGATGCCCGCCCGGCGCTAGATGCTCGGTCGCCTCGGGAATCAGCCGGCGATAGATTGCCAGCCCATCCTCACCGGCATAGAGCGCCGTCGCCGGCTCATACTCACGCACTTGCGGCTCCAGCACCTCGCTTTTCGCCACATAGGGCGGGTTCGAAACAATGCAGTCGAAGCACTCGTCGTCAAGAGCTGCAAACAGATCCGAGATTACGAACCGGACCCGCTCTCCGGCACCAGTCTGCTGCGCATTCTTCTGCGCAACGGCAAGCGCAGCGATCGAAATATCCGTCGCCGTCACGGTAGCATTCGGCAACTCCAGCGCCAGGGTGATGGCCAGAATGCCGGAGCCCGTGCCGATGTCCAGAATGGATTTCGGTTCCGGACGAATCGCCAGCGCCGCTTCCACAACATGCTCCGTCTCAGGCCGCGGGATCAGCACCAGCCGGTTCACGATGAAGTCGCGGCCGTAGAACTCCTGCTTGCCGAGGATGTGCTGTACCGGCTCATGATGTGCCCGGCGAGTGATGGCAGCCTGATAGTGATTACTCTGCCGCTCCGTAAGCTCATGCTCCGGATGCGTCAGCAGGTCTGCGCGTGTGATTCCGGCAACGTGCAGCAGCAGCAGTTCCGCATCGCGCTGTGCTGTTGCGCTCGGCGCAAGCAGCGCCGTTGCGCTCTCTATAGCTTCCGCGAAAGTAGTCATCGAGTGGTCGGGCCCATCAAATGCTATAATGCCTGTAACGCTTCCAAAGGGTGATGCGATACCGCATCCCGAATGAGGCCAGTATGCTGGCCTGTGCCGCTCCGGTGAGTGGCCTAGCCCGAAGCTGAAGCGTTGCCTTCTACAGCGTGTCGCGTAGATGGAGTCAGGAAGGCCATCCGGCGTTCTCGACGCATAGGATCGTTCGGCAAGAGCGGAGGCCGGCAAAACAACGCCCGCCTAAGTGACCCATCAAGTCCCGCCGTTTTTCCTTACGCACATTTTGAGCAAGCTCGCCGCCCGTCGATCGTTCTCTTCAAGAACGACACGCGATCGGACAGAACTGTAGCGAGCATATCCCGGCATCGCGCCGCACGCCCGACGTGTATCTCGCGATAGCCGCGAAAGAAAAACAAGGAACCTAAGTTGAAACTATTTTCTGAAA
Source organism: uncultured Acidobacteriaceae bacterium (assembly GCA_963790555.1). Taxonomy (GTDB): domain Bacteria; phylum Acidobacteriota; class Terriglobia; order Terriglobales; family Acidobacteriaceae; genus KBS-83. The sequence continues at coordinate 124,368 of CAWBPB010000010.1, forward strand.
TACCACTTTCGTCCGACCTGCAGAAGCGCCTCGCAGCGGCGAAGTTCATTACGCCGACGCCTGTCCAGGCTGGGGCGATTCCTCCGGCGCTCGAAGGCCGCGACGTGCTGGCTACCGCGCAGACCGGCACCGGCAAGACGCTGAGCTTTATGGTGCCGATTATCGAGCGCCTGCAGAAGCAGCCCTCGAAACAGATTACCGCGCTCGTCCTGCTGCCCACGCGCGAGCTGGCCATGCAGGTGGAGAAGGTCTACCGGCAGTTGATGCCCGAGGGCCGCATCCGTGCGGCGCTGGTCGTCGGTGGACTCGCCGAAGGCCCGCAGCTGGATGCGCTCCGCCGCGGCGTGCGTCTGGTCGTCGCCACCCCGGGACGCCTCGAAGACTTTCTCGATCGCAACCTCATCAAGCTGGACGGCGTCGAAGTGCTCGTACTTGACGAGTGCGATCGCATGCTCGACATGGGATTCAAGCCGTCGATCAAGCGCATTGTCTCGAAGCTGCGTGCCGGCCGGCAGACGCTCTGCTATTCCGCGACGCTGAACCCAGAAATGCGGGATGTCACGCGCGAGTACCTGAAGGACCCCGTGCGCATCGATATCTCTACCGAGCTGAAGCCGGCCGACAACGTCGCGCTGCAGATCTTCGAGGTGTCGAAGGAAAAGAAATCGGAACTGCTGGAACACCTCCTCAGCAGCCACGAGGGCAGCTTCCTCGTCTTCACCCGAACCAAGCATGGCGCGGATCGGCTGGCCAACCGGCTCAGCCGCGTAGGTCACAACGCGGCGCGCATCCATGGGGATCGCACCCAAGCGCAGCGCGTAGCTGCACTGAAGAGCTTTGCCGATGGCGCGAACCGCGTACTCGTGGCGACGGACGTGGCCGCACGCGGCATCGACGTGCCGCACGTCGCGCACGTGGTCAACTACGACCTGCCGAAGGAGCCGGAAGACTTCGTCCACCGCGTCGGCCGCACCGGGCGTGCATCGCGCAGCGGCACCGCGCATACTTTCGTCATGCCGGAAGAGCGCAACGAGGTGAAGCGGATCGAGCGCAAGCTCGCCGTCACCATGAAGCGCTTCAAGGTAACGGCAATTGCGACGAATAAGACAGCCGCCCAGGCTTGATGGCAGCCGCCAAACGGCAAAGGCTGGTGATCCCAATCACCAGCCTTTTGCTTTGCGATTAGCGGCCGGTTCGCTCGATCTCTACGAAGACCACATCCGCGCAGCGCCGGAAGCCGAGCTGCTCATAAATATGGATCGCTGCCCCGTTCCCATCCGCGACATGCAGGAAGGGAAGATCGCCATCGGCCAGAATTGCCTCGGTCACTTCGCGCGTCAGCCGCTGTGCGTATCCCTGTCCCAGGTGCGCCGGATGCGTGCAGATCGCGCTCACCTCGCGATAGCCGGGCAGCGCCAGCCGTTCGCCTGCCATGGCTACTAATTCACGATCGATCCGTATCCCACGATAGCGCCCCATCTCCGGCGTACGCATGCCGAAGAAGCCGGGGAACGCCACCGCCTTCAGCGCGTTCATCGCCGCCGCATCCGCCACGGGATCGAGCATCACGCTCTCCGGTCTGTCATCCGTGCGCGTTGCCGGCGGAAGTGCATCGCATACCATCTGGAAGCCGGGAATGCGCCTCGTCTCGCGCCATTCGGTTGGATCGAGCCGCGGCGGCTCCTCAAAGAACCACACCTGCTCGCCCGGATTCACCATGGCAGTCAGCGCGGCCACTGCTTCATCCGAGTGGTCCGCTATCGCGGCCAGCGGCACAACGTCGGGGTCATACCGCCGCGCCAGTCCCTCGCCATGCGCAAGATGTCGCTGCCGCGTGGTCGCTGCATGCCATATCGGATTCTTGAGCGCGGGACACGTGTTCGTGGGCATGATCATCGCAGATAGTGGATGACCGAGGGCGGTCGCACGATGCGGAACTCCGTCGCCATCGTCAGCGTGCCGGGATTGGCCTACAGAAGAATCTCCCGAGTTAACGGAAGTGCAGATAGCCCCAGCGGTCCGGCACGTGCATGTTGATTACGCCCTGTGGCGACCACACCCAGTTATCTTCCTTCGGATTTCCGGGCTTCCACTCCACGCGGCTGAAGTTGATGCGCCACACCGTACCCTTCTGCGGCGGGGGGACATGCTGCCGCGATTCAAAGGCGTTCAGCGGATACGCGATCTCGACCGTCCAGCCGTGGTCGGTGTCACCGGGATGATTCAGAGTGCCCTGCACAGCCACAGCGGTCTTCAGCCCCTCGATATCCCAGCTGTTGTCCGCTCTTCCCCCTTCGCTATATGGCTTCGGCAGGAAGAGGTCCCATCCGGTATTGAGGGCATTGATCTCGAATTCGTAGTAGCTCTCGGTTTCGGGCAGGGGCTTGATGAAGACCTCAAAGTCGTTGTCCTTGAAGATGACGGAGTCGTGCTTCGTTAGCGTGCCGGTTACGTTTGGTTCCTCAAGTTCCGCAGCGATGTATAGATACTTGTCGTCCCACAGCATCTTGGCGCGGGTACGAAAGCGCGGGAGCGGCTTGGATGCGCCTTCGATGTCGACAAAATCAGAGGTCCACGGCGCCTTCTGCCACGCCGGATCGTCCAGCTTCCCGTCGATACGGATGGGCGTTGTAGTGCGATGGCACTCATAGGAGAGCGGCTGCGCAAGTGGCGCTTGGGCTGAGGCCGAAACAACAAGAGCAGCAAGACAGAGCAAAGGTCGAAGCATCGACCCTATCTTTTCGCGAAAATGATCGGAGGGCAAATATCAGGCGATGTTCGCTGTATCAGCCTTCAACCGCTCCGCCTGGAAGTGTGCCACCACCGCATCGATCACCGGCTGCAGGCGCCCTTCCATAATCTCGGCAAGCTGATGCAGCGTCAGGCCGATGCGATGGTCCGTCAGCCGGTTCTGCGGGAAGTTGTAAGTGCGAATCTTCTCTGAGCGGTCACCGGAGCCGACCTGCTGCTTGCGTTCCTGTGCCAGCGCGGCCTGCTGCTTCTCCTGCTCCACCTCATACAGTCGCGCGCGCAGCACGCGCATACCCTTCTCGCGGTTCTTGATCTGCGATTTCTCGTCCTGGCAGCTCACCACCGTGCCTGTGGGCAGGTGGGTGATGCGCACAGCGGAGTAGGTCGTGTTCACCGACTGCCCACCCGGCCCGGAGGAGCAGAAGGTGTCGATGCGCAGGTCCTTGGCCTCGATCTTGATGTCAACATCCTCCGCCTCCGGCAGCACGGCCACAGTGACTGCCGACGTATGAACGCGGCCTTGCGTCTCCGTCGCCGGCACCCGCTGCACACGGTGCACGCCCGATTCGTACTTGAGTTGCGAGTAGACGCGATCGCCCTCGATGATGGCGATCACTTCCTTCAACCCGCCAACACCGGACTCGGATGACGACAGCACCTCCACCTTCCAGCGATGCTGCTCGGCAAATCGCGAGTACATGCGGAAGACCTCTGCCGCAAACAGCGATGCCTCATCTCCACCGGTGCCGGCGCGAATCTCCAGGATGACGTTCTTCTCGTCATTCGGGTCCTTAGGCAACAGCTTGAGTTTCAGGTCTTCCTCGATCTTCGGCAGCCGCTCTTCCAGCTGCGCCAGCTCGTCCTGCGCCATCGCGCGAATCTCTGGATCGCTCTCCGCCAGCATTCCCTGCGCATCGGCAATGCCTTGCTTGGTCCGCTGGTATTCGCGGAAGCTCTCGACGACGGGCTCAAGGTCGCGGTGCTGCTTGGCTATCTTCTGGTAGCGTTCATGATCGTTGACGACCTCATCGGAGGCCATCTCGCGGCCTAGCTCTTCGTAGCGAGCGGCAATCTGTTCCAGGCGTTCAAACATCGGGGACTCCTCGGCCACATAGGCCGGCAAATCAGTTGCAAACTTGGGATACGCGAAGGCGCAGATGAGCGATGGCGGCGGGAGCCGCTAGAGAAGGGTGCCGGGAAAATGAATAAGGCGCAACATCGCTGCTATTAGAGTATCGCGGAGGCGTCCCGGATGCATCTACAACGTTGGCTCCGACGAAACGTATGACGCAACTAGAACCATGGGCCGCCCTTTGTGAGCGGCTGGCCGGCACCACGAAGAAACTCGAAAAGCGCGCCTGGATGGCGGACTATCTGCGTGAGGTGCCGGTGGAGGGCGCCGCACTGGCCGCGCTCTATCTCTCCGGCACGCCCTTTCCGGAAACGGATCGCCGCCAACTCAGCGTCGGCGGCGCCAGCCTGTGGCGGGTGGTGGAGGAGCTTACCAAGGCCAGCGATGCCGCCATGCGCGAAGCCTACCGGCGCCACGGCGACATGGGCGCGGCCGCTTTCGATCTGCTCGCGAAGAAAGGCAGCGCGGAAAGCGCAACCCTGACCATCGACGATGCCGCAGAGATATTTTCCCAACTCGCCGCCGCAAAGGGCACAGCGCCGCGGCAACACCTGCTGCGCGATCTGCTCGGCCGCGCGACACCGCTTGAAGCAAAGTACCTGATCAAGCTGATGCTCAGCGACATGCGCATCGGCGTAAAGCAGGCGCAGGTGGAGGAGGCGATCGCGGTCGCTATGGAGCGGGATCTGGCTGCGGTGCGCCGCGCCGTCATGCTGCTCGGCGACCTCAGCGAAGTCGTCCGGCTGGCCGCGTCGAACCGGCTGGATGCGGCGCGCATGCGGCTGTTCCACCCGCTCGGCTTCATGCTTGCAAGCCCGGTCGACTCTGTCCCAGAGGCGATGGCGCGATTCGCCGAAGAAATTCGTGCCGAGCGGAAGGGCAAAGGCGGTGCACAGGCGGCACCAGAAGTAGAAGAGCCAGACAAAGAGCACGCGACCACTGAGCCGCCGCCCGCGAACCTCCTCGTCGAAGCGCATGTCCAGGACAAGTTCGACGGCATCCGCTGCCAGTTGCACTGCGGCGATCCTTCGCAACCCGGGCGTGTCGCGCTCTTCTCCCGCAGCCGCGACGACATGACGCACAGCTTCCCCGAACTCATCGAAGCATTCGCGAAGGTTACGGAACCGCTCATCCTCGACGGCGAAATCCTGGCGTGGAATGCCGATCCCGTCGCGGCGGAACAACGCGCCCTGCCATTCAAATCTCTGCAGAACCGCATCGGGCGCAAGCGCGTCACGGCTGCCATGCGGGAGCAGACGCCCATCGTCTTCATGGCCTTCGACCTGCTTTTTCGAGGTGCATCGTCCCAGAACGGCATGGAAGAGCCGCCGAGCGGTGTTCTCTTTTTAGATCAGCCGCTCGCCGTTCGCCGTGCCGCGCTGGAAGAGGTCTATGCCGCGCAGGCGCCGCTCACCGTCATCAGCAGCACACCGGCCGCAGCCGATTCGCAGAATCAGGGAACACTCTTCGGCCCACCTGATACCGCATCGCAATCCAGCCAGGACGCTTTCGCGCGTTTCGTCCTCGCCTCCGTGACGCGCCTCACGAGCGCCGAGCAACTGGAGCAGGCATATGTCGATGCGCGCGCCCGTGGCAATGAAGGCGTCATGCTGAAGGCCGCGGCCAGCGTTTACCAACCGGGCCGTCGAGGTCTGGCATGGCTGAAGCTGAAGCGTGAGCTGGCTACGCTCGATGTCGTCGTCACCGCCGCAGAGTACGGCCACGGCAAGCGCGCCGGAACTCTCAGCGACTACACCTTCGCTGTGCGGGACGGAGACACGCTCAAAAATGTAGGTAAGGCATACTCCGGGCTGACCGATGCTGAGATCGCCCGGCTCTCCAAATACTTCCATGAGCACACCATCGAGGACTTCGGCGGCTGGCGTACCGTGGAACCGAACATCGTGCTGGAAGTCGCCTTCAACAACCTGATGCGTTCGGAGCGCCACTCGAGCGGCTTCGCCATGCGTTTCCCCCGCATCATGCGCATCCGCGATGACAAGCCGGTCGACGAGATCGACACGCTCGCGCGCGTCGAGGAGATTTACAACCAGCAGCCGGATAAGCCAGTGGATGCCTCTTCCAAAGAGGACTAAAAACTACTTCGCCAGCTGGCAGCTCAAATGCCTTCACATCCAGCCCACCCGGCGCCCACGTAGTCACGATCGCCTTCGCAATCTTCGCCGTCGTGATGTACGCCTCGTTGTCGTCTGTCCAGCTCTGGTCCTTGTTGTCCCAGGTAAAGATGGAGAGGATGATGAGGCCATTCTTGGTCGCGACTGCATCCACATCGTTGCGCACCGCATCGAGCGCGCCAATCTTATCTGCGATCGCGGAGCCCTCTTCGCTGCTGTCGATCGGCTCCAGATAGCGCGGCGCGCCGTCGCGATAGAACTGCGAGCGAAGCATATGAAGCGTCACGCCGCAGATCGCGCGGTCCGCTTCGTTCGGCGCGGCCGTGCTATCGCCCAGCTGGCAGGTCACGATCCGCTGCATCAGCGCGCCCATCTCACGCGCCGTCGTCTTGCCCAGGCCGAACTTCTTCTGGTCCGCCGGCATCGGCCCGGCCGCCGGCTTGCCGACTTTCTTGTAGAGCCACGTATTTTTCAGGCCCAGCCTTCCCATCTCTGCATTCGTGGCATCCAGCCCGATCTTGTCGATCGCCACATTCGTCGCGGTGTTGTCGCTCGTAATCACCATCATGGACAACACGTCTTTCAGCGTCAGCGTCACGGGCGTATCGAAGAAGCCCAGCACGCCCGAGCCGCCAGTCTGGTTCTCCTTGGTCAGCGTCACCTTGTCGTCCCAATGCGCTTTGCCGTCGCGAATCTGTTCCATGGCCTCGTAAAGAAGCGCAAGTTTGATCACGCTCGCGGTCTGCACCGGTTCGTCGGCTTTCAGCGCGACGGTCTGGCCCGTCTTCAATTCTTTGGCGAAGACCGACACCTGCCCGTGATGCTGCGCAGCGATCTCAGCGACCGTAGCCTGTAGCTGCGGTTCGGACTGACTTTGTGCGAGAGCGGAGACAGTAAGGAACAAAATGGCAAATGAAAGCAGGGTGGCCTTGCGCATGTCCGGCATGGTACATCCTCTGGAATGGCTCTCCAATTCACAACCAGCTACCTCGAGGACGTCCGTCCCCTCTTCGCCCACTACAAGAAGATGGGCGAGGCTGCCATGGCCCAGGTCTCTGACGCCGATCTCACCCAGCACGCTCGATCCGGAGATGAACTCCATCGCGCTCATCGTGAAACACATGGCGGGCAACATGCGCTCGCGCTGGAATGGCTTTCCCGAGGCCGACGGCGAGAAGCCGGATCGCAATCGTGACACGGAGTTTGAAGCGCCGCCTGCCACGCGCGCAGAGCTGATGAAGCTCTGGGACGAAGGCTGGGCCTGCATCTTCACCGCGCTTGACCCGCTGACGGATGCGGATCTCTCACGCGACACCTTCATCCGCGGCGAGCGACACTCTGTCCTGCAGGCCATCAATCGACAACTCGCGCATTACAGCTACCACCTCGGCCAGATCGTCTTCCTGGCGAAGCATCTACAGTCCGCGAACTGGAAATCGCTCAGCGTGCCGCGTGGCCACTCCGCCGCGTTCAACGCCGATGTCGCGGCGGGAAGAAAGAGCCAGCGATAACGCGGCATTCATTGTCGTCGCTGGCCCTCACGTCGTCGCTATAGCAATCCCTCAAGGCGCACGTAGCTTTCTTCCATCCCGCGTTCCATGCCGGTCGCAAGCATGGCGGCGCGAGTCTGCGCATCCGGCAGAGTCATGCGCATGGTCATCAATGTGCCGGTGCCATCTGGCTCAAACGTCGTCTCGACATGGTTATCCGGCGTGGGATCAGGCAAGAACATTCGCTCCACATGAACGATCCGGCGGTATGGTTCGAGCTCGAGGAACTCACCCGTAAGGTGGAATCCACCGCCTTTCCCATTGGTCCACTCGTAGCGGATGGCTCCTCCCGGCTTCGATTCATTGATGCAAACGGGCATCGTCCAGCCCTCCGGGCCGAGCAGCCACTTCTGCAGCAGTTTCGGGTCCGTGTGTGCACGGTAAACAGCCTCTGGAGACGCGGCGAAATGTCTGGTGACAATCACATGCGTATCCCCTTCGGTCTGCAAGGTCAGCTTGCTCATTGTTTTGCTCATCGCGTTTTTCCTTTCCTGTCTGGTTCCAGAGCAGCCAGAACCTTATCCAGCCGCTCGTAATTCTTTTCGAGAGACTCGCGCAACTGAGCCAGCCACAGATCCACAGCTTCAACCCCTGACTCTTCGAGACGGCGCGGCCTCTTTGCGCCCTGCACCCGATGCGACACCAGCCCCGCATCCTCCAGCACCTTGAGGTGCTGCGAGACTGCCGGCTGGCTCATTTCGAATGGCTCTGCCAGCTCCGACACGGTGGCTTCTCCCCGGGCGAGGCGAAGAAGAATCGCCCGTCGCGTTGGATCAGCCATAGCGGAGAAAGCAGCATCGAGATTGAGCGCTCCACTTTGCATAACTAATAGCTTATATAAGTTGATATTTATATGTCAAGCAGAAATCCAAGGATCGAATGGAACCGGCTAGGCATAGGGAGTTTTTGCACAAGAAAACGCCCGGCCAGAGCCGGGCGTCCGTGGGAACTACTGTCAGCAGGGCTACTTGCCCGCCACCTGCTTCGCGCCCGTATAGCTCACGCGCCAGATCGAACTCGATCCATCGTCGGTGACATACAACGCGCCATCCTTCCCGAAGGTCACGCCCACCGGCCGGCCCCACACATTCCCGTCAGGCTTTACAAAGCCGGTCAGGAAGTCCTGATACGCGCCCGTCGCCTTGCCGTTCTCGATCGGCACAGCAATCACCTCATACCCCGCGCGCTTCGATTTATTCCACGAGCCGTGCTCCGCGGCAAAGGCCCAGCCCTTGTACGAAGCCGGAAACTTGCTCGCTCTCGTCAAAGGTCATCTCGAGCGAAGCGAAGTGTGGCTGCAGCAGCACATCCGGGACCAGAACCTTTAAGCCAGCTCCGGATGCTTACCCTTATGCCGCGGGTCTTGGTGGTTGCCCATGTAAAACCACGGCCAGCCGTAGAAGCCGCCTTCCTGCACGTGCGTGATGTAATCGGGCACCAGGTTGTCGCCCAGGCCGTCCCGCTCGTTCGTGGAGCACCAGAGCTGCCCGGTGATCGGATTGATCGCCTCGCCCACGCAGTTGCGAATGCCTGAGGCATAGACCTTCACGAACTTGCCCTCGGGCGTGAACTCCAGCACATCGGCGCGGTGGAACTCCGCTGGCGTGGTATCCGGATCGTCCACATTCGAGTGCGAGCCCACCGAGACGAACATCCGCGTGCCGTCTTTGGAGAAGACGACATCGCGCGTCCAGTGGCCGCCGCCGCGCAGCCGTCCGCCGCCGGGCAGATCGGGCACCACAATCTGCGACGGCCCGCTCGCCTTCATGTCACCGTTCTTGTATGGGAACTTCACCACCGAGTCGGTATTGCCCACATACACCCACTTCGGATTAGGCCCCAGCGGATAGAAGGCCAATCCAAAGGGCTGCTTCAAGCCGGTAGCAAAGGTCTCCGCCTGCTTCGGATTACCATTCGCATCCACGCCGCGAAAGACCTTGACCGTGCCGCTGTCCCCGCTCCGGTCCGGCTCGCTCTCCACCACAAACAGATCGCCGTTGGGCGCAGTGCGAATCAGCCGCGGATTCTTCACATCCGACGAGTACAGCTCCACCTTGAAGCCGGCAGGCGCCTCGGGCATCGCACCCGCAGGCCGAGCCACCAGGTCCGGCCCGTTGTCCACCGATTGCGTCGCGTAAGGGACAGGCAGGTCGGCAACCGTGATCTTGCGCATCGTTCCGGGCTTTTCTTTCGAGAAGTCAGTAAAGGCTGCCTGCCCTGTCACCACATGGGTGCTCTGCGCAAGCGCGGGAAGAACAGTCAGCAGGAGAGCAGGGAAGAGGAGAGGGCCCATGACGCGTGAAGCGTGGGTGATACGAGACATGCATTCCTCCGGGGTGGGGAGTGGAAGGGGACGTGGCGCCGCGTCAATTGCGGTGAAAGGCACTTCAGTTAACGATACCGCTGTGTCAAGCCACCTGACAAATCACATCGGCAAGACAATACGTTTGTCTATGGAGTGCCGCTGGCCGCCCGCTTCACCAGATCCACCGGCACCGTCGCCGTAAATACAGCATGGCTGCCATGCTGGGTCACGGTCGCGCTGTTGATCAACATGCGGTAATCCTTGCTCTGCGGGTTGTTCTCGACTACCGTTAGCGCCGCCGAAAGCAACCCCAGCACATTCTGCAACGCGTTTACAGTCGCGGCAGCTTCCGCCTGGCTCGGCGCAATCTCGTCCACCCGCAGCCGCAGATTCCCCAGGAAGCGCACGGAAGCGACAAAGGCTGTATCGGTATTCAGCGGCAGCGTGACGCCAAAGACACGCGGACCGCCCTCCGACCAGAAGGGCAGCGAGATACGTCCGACACCCCACGCAATCGAAAGCGCCGGCACCTGGCTGTAATAGTCCGAAAGCACCGACGATCCGGAGAAGGGCAGCGCAGCCGTGCGATAGCGATCGACGATGGCGTGAATCTGCTCGGCCGTCGGCGTATTCGACACCGCAACCATGTCGTAGCCCAGCAGCACTACGCGCACGGTGCGGCCCTGGCTGGCCAGGTTGTAGATGGTGCGGTCGGCATACTGCTCGCGGCTCTTGCTGTTCGCGTCCAGCCACGCCGTCACGCGCTTGTGATCGAAGCGCCCCGCGAAGACCTCGGAATACGCCACCGGCCCGTTCGGCCCCCGCGGGTCCTGCATATGGTGCAAGGAGATCGCCGCCTGGCGCAGGTCTCGCTCAAAGATGAAGCCGGTCGTATCGATGAAGCGCTGGTAAGCGGCATCATGCTGCACCGGATGCTGATCGAAGCGCATGGCGGCGCGCAGCGGCTCGAAGTTGATGTACAGGATCCCGTCGGACTCCGGCAGCAGCCGAGCCACTTCAGGCGGCGCCTTCTGCCGCAGCCAGGCAAGCACACCCAGCAGGACGATGACGAGAGCGGCAACGAAAAGCGTAGTGCGGGTGCGTCTGCGCATGGTGGCCCGAAGGCGTGCAGACAGGATAGCAGCGTGGATGGCTACGCAGTTCTCAGCCTGACTCACTCCTCCCGCAGCAGTCGCGCCGGATCAATGCCCAACGCATGCCGCGCCGGAATCCACGTAGCGACCAGCCCGATCAGCGCCATCGTCGCGACCACGCCGGCCAGCACCAGCGGATCGCGCGAGGTCGCCTGGTAGACAATCTGCGCAAGAAGCCGGCTGACCAGCACGCCAAGCCCGAGACCCACCAATGAGCCGGAGATAAGCAGGACCAAAGGCCGTCCCAGCGCGGAGCGGATGAGCTGCGCCCGCTGCGCACCCAGCGCCACCCGGAGGCCAAGCTCGCGCATGCGCCTGCTCACGCTGTAAGCCGCCATGCCGAAGATGCCGGTGACAGCAAGCATCGCCGCCAGCAGTCCCATGATGCCGAGCGAAGCTGCGGCGCACGCGTGCAGGAAAGAGAGCAATGTTCAGCGAATTCGGCCAGCTTGATATCGAGAGGGCAGCCGCGGGATCGATGCCGGTGAAAATACTGCTTCAGCGCCTGCGGCGATGTCGGCTGAAGGCAGTTGCGAGCGCACCACGAGCGGTCGTGTAGCTGTTGATCGCCTGGGCCAGAGGGAAGAAGACGGCGCGCTGAGGTTCTTCGGTCAGGGATTGATATTTTCCGTCTTCCACCACGCCGACGATCTCGTACGGCTTGCGCCACGGACAGAGCACGAAACTGCTGGATTGATCGCAGGATGCGTTGCCGAAGAGTCGTGAGCCGCAACGTCGATTGATGAGCGGCGACCTGTGGAGCTGTCGCAGTCGTCCTGCCAAGTAACGTCGCGGCCCGCAATCAGTCGTGTCTCGCGGCCTTGAGATAGCCGGGCGAGATGGAGAAATATTTGCACCGGACGCGACGTTGGTAGGACGGAAATCGGTCGTGCCGTCGCGATAGAAGCCAGTAGAGCTGCCCGCAGCGCCCAGTGGCGTATGCGCTGATCGACATTCCCGCGGCTGTAACGCCCGGGTACGGCAAGCAGCTTCTTCGGCCATGCGCTTCTGCAACGGCATCGAATTCATCTGTCGGAGTGGCCTGCCATGTGGAAATGCGCGGCGCCAACATCGCGCCCTGTGGCTGAAAGCCCAGCGGCGCGTGGAGTGAGTGCTGCATGCCGCGCAGAGCCACCAGTGAAGCGGTGACCAGCAGCGTGCACAGCGCGATTTGTATGCCGAGCAGGAGATCGCGCAGCGTGAGGCGGCGAAAGAGCGCGGGAGCGGCTGCGTTGCCCTTGATGGCCTGCGCAGCATCCGTTCGCCAGATCTGCCGCGCCGGCAGCAGTCCGAAGAGCAGACCCACTGGCGAGCGACAGCAGCAGTGCGAGTGCATAGACGCGGATATCCGCGATTGACAGTTACGTGAACGGGAATTCGCTGAAGGGCTGCCAGCGCGTGAGCGCCGGAGCAGGACGGCTGCGAACGCAGTCCCGACAATGCCGCCGGCGAGCGAGACTAGCACCGCTTCGGTCAGCAACTGGCGCAGAATATGCCAGCGGCTGGAGCCGATGGCGAGCCGGATGGCCAACTCGCGGCTGCGGTCAGCTAGCGCGCGCCGCGAAAATGCTGCCGAGGTTGGCGCACGGCAGCGAGCAGAACCAGAAAGGACAGCAGCAGGAGCGCGAACAGGAACGACCGCGTCGCATCGCCTCAGCACATCGCCCATCAGGCCCGGTTTGACCAGGCGAGCATCGCATGCCTTCGTTATGTAGCGGGGTATTGTTTGCGCGAGTTGGCTGGAGATGGCGTTCAGGTTTTCCGTCGCCTGCTGCGCGTGTCGCGCCCGGTTTCAGCACTCCCAGAACCCAGAGATTGTGAGTTGCGACGGTTGTTCAGATAGTCAGACCGTTCGATCTGCCGCTCATTCGACCACGGGCATCCAGAAGTCTGGCCACATGAACAGTTCGGTGCCATGAAAGCTGGGCTCGGCGCAACGCCGATGATGGTGAACGGGTGCTGGTTCACGTCCACCGTTATGCCGATGACGTGCGGATCGGCATGCGAAGCGGCTGCGCCAGAATGTCATAGCTCAGCACGATATAGGGCGCCGAATTTGGCCCGTGCTCATCGACTGCATGGAAGAAGCGGCCCAGCGCAGGCTGCACGCCGAGCATGTCGAAGTAGTTGCCGGAGAGCCATATAGCCGAAGCTTCGTTTTGGCAGAGTTCCTCCCGTGCTCAGGCCGGCATCATTCATGCGTACGCACCCATCTCGGTGAACTCGTATTGCGCGGTCGCGGTAGTCCAGATAATCCGGATAGGACTGGCTATCATCGCCATGGTTCTTTTGTACGATCGAGATACAGCCGATCGGCATGCGGCAGATTCGAGCGGCTGCAGGATCAGCGCATTCAGCACGCTCAGCACCACCACGTTCGCGCCAATGCCCAGCGCCAACGTCAGGATGGCGGTCAGCGCGAAGCCACGCGAGTGCCGCAATTGCCGCAGCGCATAACGAAGATCGCGTCCGATGCCGGCGAGAACCTGCTCAGTGTCTGCCGCGTTCGCCCGCTCCCGCATCACGGTCCGGTTGCCGAAGCGCAGCAGAGCATCCCGCCGCGCCTCTTCCGGCGACATGCCCGCGCGGATGTTGTCCTCCATCCGCATCTCGATGTGAGCCTTCAACTCGTCATCGATCTCGCGGTCTATACGCGAGCCGCGAAATAGATTAGCGCTGCGGCGAAAATAGGTGCCGACCCGGCGAGCCAGCGACATAGCAGCCTCCTCACGCATAGCGCGACATCGTTGCGGTTCTTATGCGTACCGCATAACGGCGCGCACGCCCTTCACCAATCGCTCAAAGCTCTTCTCCGCCTCTTCCAGCTCGCGCCGTCCCGCCGGCGTCAGCCGGTAGTACTTCGCCCTGCGTCCGGTCTCGGTCAGAGCCCACGCGGACTTGATCCACCCGCTTTGCTCCATGCGGTGCAACGCCGGATACAACGAGCCCTCCTCAACCGCCAGCAGTTCATCGGAGGCCCGCTGCACATGCAGCACAATGCCGTAGCCGTGCATCTCGCCAATCTGCGCCAGCGTCTTCAGCACCAGCAAATCCAGCGTTCCCTGTAGGTCTTTCTTTGCCATGCGCATATCCCTATGTATCTATGGGTGAGCAGGAGACTAGCCCTAGATGCATAGGGATGTCAAGCATCCCCATCCATCCACACGGCGAAGCTAAAATCGAAAGGGCGGGCGTTCGCGCTGGTCACCAATACTTCAAGCTTGGGAGATGCGTGGACACAACAACGCTGCACGTACTGCTGGTGGTGTTTTTTGCGAGCCTGATCCGCTCCACCTTCGGCTTTGGCGAAGCGCTCATTGCCGTGCCGCTGCTCGCGCTCACCATCCCGATTGAAATTGCCGCCCCGCTCGCCGTTCTGCTTTCCATCACCATTGCTGCCGTCGTCGTCGTGCAGGACTGGCGCAAGATCCATGTCCGCAGCACCGGCTGGCTGCTGGCACCCACATTCGTGGGCATCCCGCTCGGCGTCTGGCTCTTGACCAGTGCTCACCAGCAGATCGTGAAAGCCGCATTGGGCGTCGTCATCGTCGCCTTCTCCGGTTACTCGCTGCTCAGCGCGCGTCTGGGTGCAAAGCCGCCGGAGCTTCACCGCGACAGCCGTTCCTGGCTGCTCGGGTGCGGCTTTCTCGCCGGAGTGCTCGGCGGCGCCTACGGCATGAACGGCCCACCGCTGGTGCTTTACGGCGCCATGCGTCGCTGGTCGCCCCAGCACTTCCGCGCCACGCTGCAGGGCTACTTCTTGCCCGCAAGTATCGTCGCCATGATCGGCTACTGGCTCGCCGGCCTGTGGGTTCCGGCGGTCACACACTACTTTCTGCTGTCGCTCATCGTCGCCCTGCCGGCGATCTTTCTGGGCAGGGCTCTCAATCATCGGCTACGCGGCGAGGCCTTCCTCGAAATCGTGCACGGCGGCCTGGTGTGCGTCGGGCTGATCCTGCTGGTTCAGGCATTACGCCACAAATAAGCGTTTTGCACACAGGGCTCACGGCGGTATGCTCCCTCACGCTGGAAGGAGCCCCGCATGAAGCTTACATACGTCATCAAGTTCGTCGGCGACATGGACCGCGCCGTCGCGTTCCATCGCGACACCCTGGGTTTGCCCCTCATCTTCAGCTCGCCCGGCTGGAGTGAGTTCGCAACCGGCGAAACCAAACTCGGCCTGCATCCGGCGTCGGAGGAAAACCCGCCCGGCACCGTCGAGCTCGGCTTCGGCGTGCCGGACCTGCAGCAGTTTTTCGAGCAGATGTCCGCCAAGGGCGTAGCCTTCAGCATGCCGCCTGCAAAGCAGGATTTCGGCGGTATGCTGGCGCGGTTCGTGGACTCAGAGGGCGGCCACGTCAGCGTCTCGGCAGCATAGTTCGCTCCCTCTCCCCGCATTTCCTTGCGAATCCGCCGCCTGGCATCGTAAGGTCTTTCTCGCCCTCCCGCACCGGCCCCGCAGGACGACTATCCCCAAATCTCAATAGAACGAACGATCGCTAAGGAGAATCTCGATGGCGCAATTTCTGGTGCAGGTGTCCTATTCGCCCGAGGCTTGGGCAAATCTGGTGAACAACCCACAGAATCGGATACCAGCCGTGTCTGCGGTGATTAAGAAGCTCGGTGGAAAGCTGCAGCAGGGATGGTTGAGTTTCGGAGATTACGACACCGTCGTGATCATGGAGATGCCGGACAATATTTCGGCCGCTGCATTTGCTGCTGCCATCGCGGCCGGTGGCGCCTGCAAGAGCGTCAAGACCACCCCGCTGCTCTCGCCCGAGGAGGGAGTTGCTGCGATGAAAAAGGCCGGAACCAGTGGGTATCAACCCGTAGGAAGATGACGGAATCGCCCTCCGGGAAACGGCCCTCTGCTGGGTGGCGTCCACTCATTGCGACGAGGCCATGGCTGTGCTACTCTTGCGCTTGAACGGTCGCTCCCCGAGGCTCGCAGCAGTGTGTGCCGGGAACAGGCGGTGCGGGCTGGCGTAGCTCAGCTGGTAGAGCATCTGATTTGTAATCAGAGGGTCGGGGGTTCAAATCCCTTCGCCAGCTCCAGTCCTAACCAGGAACGGCACTGCCGAACTCAAGGATCGTCAAGACATTGTAAGGACTCCGGCGACTTCGTTCCGCGACATCCATTCCGTTGTCTCCTCTTTTCCCTTCGTCTTCCCAGGCTTTATGGCGAAGCGTTATGCGGCCCGGAGAGATGCGTGCGATGGAAGCGGTTCGAAGGCTGGATCAGTGCACAGGTGGCCGAGCGGTTAATGGCAGCAGACTGTAAATCTGCCGCTCCTTGCGAGCTACGGAGGTTCGAATCCTCCCCTGTGCACCAGAAGTTGGCAACGTGATGGAAGAAAGCAGCGGGGCGGGCGGTCTGAGCCTCGGCCAGAAGACGGCCGTAGCTCTGGTGCTCTTCGGAGCGGTCGCCGTGCTGGCCTGGCAGACCATGGAGCCGGGCAAGTTTCGCACGCTGGTTTTTGTCGTGTTGGGTGGATTGGCGCTGCGGGTGCTGTTGAGTGCGAGAGGGTTGCGGGATTCGCGCTAGGATAAGTGACGCGGGACGTTGGTGTGAGAAGGGCTGATGTAGCTCAGTTGGTAGAGCACTCCCTTGGTAAGGGAGAGGTCACCGGTTCAATCCCGGTCATCAGCTCCAGAGTTTGAAGCAAGTCGCCAGCCCTGCAGACGGGCTGGTTTGCTGGTTTGCTGTTGTGCCGGGCGGGAGTAACTCAGTGGTAGAGTCACAGCCTTCCAAGCTGTTGGTCGCGGGTTCGATTCCCGCCTCCCGCTCCAACGGATGATTCCAGTTCTGCATTGAAACGAGAATGACGTGGAAGCGATGTTTGAGAAGCCGGTTTTAGGTGTAGAGGATGGTCCGTCGTTCGACGTGGTGCGCTCCGCGATTCAGGCGGCATTCGCGTCGGCCGCGGCAGGTCGCTTTCTGAAGCAGGTCGACGCGCAGCGCGTTGCGCGTGCGCGATTTCGAATCCGTGTTGGGCAAAGGGCTGCTCGGCCAGGAGGCGATTGCGGCCTACGAACGGCTGGGCAATCTCGACCGCGGCCAGATTCGCGAGCTGTATCTCGCCTCTGTCGAGCATGTCGCCCCGGAGCTGCGGGCAAAGTATCTGAAGGTGTACGCGTACTACTGAGTTTTGTATCGAAGCGGATCGCAACAGCGTCCGCAGGTTTTGCAGTCAGCAATCGGAGAGAGGGAAGCGAGATGGCGAAGGAGAAGTTTGACCGTTCGAAGCCGCACGTGAACGTGGGGACGATAGGACATATTGATCACGGGAAGACGACGTTGACGGCGGCGATCACGAAGGTGTTGTCGAAGCACAATCCGAACAACAAGTTTCGGAGTTTCGACACCATTGATAACGCGCCGGAAGAGCGGGAGCGCGGTATCACGATCGCGACCGCGCACGTGGAGTATGAGACGGCGAACCGTCACTACGCGCACGTGGACTGCCCGGGCCACGCGGACTACATCAAGAACATGATCACCGGCGCAGCGCAGATGGACGGCGCGATCCTGGTGGTGGCCGCGACCGATGGTCCGATGCCGCAGACCAAGGAGCACGTGCTGCTGGCGCGCCAGGTGGGCGTGCCCTACATCGTGGTGTTTCTGAACAAGTGCGACGCAGTGGAAGATCCGGAGCTGACCGACCTGGTGGAGATGGAAGTTCGCGAGCTGTTGTCGAAGTACAACTTCCCGGGCGACGATGTGCCGGTGATCCGCGGCAGTGCGTTGGGCGGGTTGAACGGCGAGGCGCAGTGGGAGGCGAAGATCGACGAGCTGATGGAGGCGGTGGATAAGAACGTGCCGCTGCCGGAGCGCGCGATCGACCAGCCGTTCCTGATGCCGATCGAAGACATCTTCTCCATCTCGGGCCGCGGGACAGTGGTCACGGGCCGTATCGAGCGCGGACAGGTGAAGGTGGGCGAAGAGGCGGAGATCGTGGGCTTCCGGGAGACGCGCAAGACGGTGGTGACGGGCGTCGAGATGTTCAAGAAGCAGTTGGACGAGGGGCGCGCGGGGGACAACGCGGGACTGTTGCTGCGCGGCATCGCGAAGGAAGATGTGGAGCGCGGGATGGTGCTGGCGAAGCCGGGCTCGATCACGCCGCACACCCAGTTCAAGGGCGAGATCTACGTGCTGTCGAAGGAAGAGGGCGGCCGTCATACGCCGTTCTTCAACGGCTATCGTCCGCAGTTCTACTTCCGGACGACGGATGTGACGGGCACGGCGAAGCTTCCGGCGGGCACCGAGATGGTGATGCCGGGCGACAACATCAGCTTGGAGATCGAGCTGCACACGCCGGTGGCCATGGAGAAGGGCCTCGGTTCGCCATCCGCGAAGGCGGCCGGACCGTCGGCGCTGGGACCATTACCGAAATACTGAAGTAAGGCAAATGAGAGGCGCAGCCGGCGAAAAGCTGGCTGCGAACCCTGAGGTAAAATAGGAAAATGCGCGAAATCGTGACACTGCAGTGCCCTGATTGCAAGGAGCGGAACTACTCGACGACCAAGAACAAGAAGACGACCACCGGCCGTCTCGAGTTCAAGAAGTTCTGCAGCCGCTGCCGCAAGCACACGGCACATAAGGAAACCAAGTAGGGACTGAACCGTCCAGGCAAAAGGCGCCCTCCGGATGCGCACGCGTTCGATCCTGCGACGGATGCGGATTGAGCACCACAGGGGCGTAAGCTCAACGGTTAAACTGTCGGTCTCCAAAACCGAACTTGGGGGTTCGAATCCCTCCGCCCCTGCCATCTTCCCCCCCGAGAGGGCGAAGCAGAAATAGAAGATTGGCGAACACGCAGGACAGAAATTTTGATCGTGCAGCCCGGCGGCTGCGAGCAGTAAGCAGGTAAAGAAGGATCGCAATGGCAAAGGCAATGACAGCACTCAGCGAGCCGAAGCAACCCCAGCAGCCGAGTCAGCTGGTTGGCACCTGGGATCGTTGGATGGGCTTCCTCAAGGACGTGCGCAACGAAATGCGCAAGGTCTGGACGCCCACTCTCAAAGAGGTGCAGAACACGACGGTGGTCGTTATCCTGACCGTCTTCGCCTTTGCAGCCTATTTTTATGCAGTGGACCAGGTGCTCGGACGTGTCGTTCAGTGGCTGTTGCATCTGCTGGGCAGCAGTGGGGTATAGAAGTTGAGGCAGACAATGACCGACGAGATCAACAACGACAACAACCCGGAAAATCCGGAGACACCAAACGCTGCCGGCGACACCGGCGAGGGGCAGGAGCAACTGCCGCCCCCGGCCAACGAGAGCTTCAAGTGGTACATCATCCACGCCTACTCCGGCTTCGAGCGCAAGGTGAAGGAGTCGCTCGAAGGCCGCGTGCAGGCCTTCGGCCTCCAGAACAAGATCGGCCGCGTGATGATCCCCACTGAGCCCGTGACCGAGCTCGTCAACGGCAAGAAGCGCACCGTCGAGCGGGTCTTTCTGCCCGGCTACGTGCTGGTTGAAATGGACCTCGATAACGACCTCTGGCACGTGATCAAGAACACGCCGCGGGTGACCGGCTTCCTCGGCACCGGCGACAAGCCGGTCTCCCTCACCGAGCAGGAGGTCAGCTCGATCCTCTTCCGCACCGATGTCTCGAAGGACAAGCCGCGGATGAAGATCAAGTTCGAAAAGAACGAGTCCGTGCGCATCACCGAGGGCCCCTTCGCCAACTTCAACGGCGTGGTCGACGAAGTGAACGAGGACCGCGAGACCCTGAAGGTCATGGTGACGATCTTCGGCCGCTCCACTCCGGTGGAGCTCGAGTTCGGCAAGGTAGAAAAATCAGTGGAATAGTTCCGGCCCTCATGTGGCCGAAGAGTTTTGAGAGAAAGGTAGTAACAAGCAATGCCGCCGATTAAAAAGGTACAGACACAGGTCAAGCTGCAGATCGAAGCGGGCAAGGCGACGCCCGCGCCGCCGGTGGGCCCGGCGCTCGGTCAGGCGCAGGTCAACATCATGGAGTTCTGCAAGCAGTTCAACGCCCGCACGCAGAACAAGGAGATGGCCGGACTCATCATCCCGGTCGTCATCACGGTCTACGTGGACCGCACCTTCACCTTCATCACCAAGACGCCGCCCGCCGCCATTCTGCTGAAGAAGGCCGCCGGGGCCGCCAAGGGTTCGGGCACGCCGAACAAGACCGAGGCCGGCACGGTGACCGAGAAGCAGGTGCGCGAGATCGCCACCCAGAAGATGCCTGACCTGAACGCGGCATCCGTCGAAGCGGCGATCAAGAGCATCAAGGGCACCGCGCGCTCGATGGGGATCAAGGTCACGGCGTAGGACGTGCTGACGCGATGAAGGCGAAGTGCGATTATCGGCCGCTTGGAAGCACAGTGGATGCGAGTCGGCATTTGGATCCTTAGCTGGATGCGTGATGTGCTGAGTGCTAGTCGACGGCCGATCGGTGTAGCGTCCTTGATCGTCTGCACGTGATAGCATCTAGAGGCTCTGGCGGTTAGGACGGCCATGGCTGGCCTCGTACGGTGTTCTAGCGGTTCGCCTGCTATCGCGCTGGAAATGATCTGCAGATGACGGCTGTCGCGTATTTCCGAAGTCGGTATCGTTCCTCACGTGCGATAGACGAGTCAGCGATTGCATCAACGAGTCCGGCTAGATTAAGACAACGTAGATGGTTTGCGTTGATAGCGAATGTCCGGCATAATAAAAGACTGCGCCTGAAGTAAATTTCAGGCGTGTCGCATAGACCACGGTCAGACGGTTTGCCCTTAGGCAGACTCGGCGCGCAGGCGCTGCTGGGATCTGGCGGTGGGAGACGAGGAATAGATGGCGAAGAAGCTCAGCAAGAATGTAGCGAAGGCGCGCGCCCTGGTAGAGCCCCGGCCCTACACATTGGAAGACGCGGTACCGCTGCTCCAGAAAGCAAAGTTTGCGAAGTTCGACGAGACCGTCGATCTGACGCTGCGTCTTGGCGTCGACCCCAAGCATGCCGACCAGATGGTGCGCGGCACTGTCGTTCTGCCGCACGGCCTGGGCAAGACCAAGAAGGTCGCCGTGATCACCTCCGGCGAACGCCTGAAGGACGCGGAAGCGGCCGGCGCGGACATCGTTGGCGGCGAGGATCTGGTCGAGAAGATCCAGAAGGAAAGCTGGACCGACTTCGACGCCCTGATCGCGACGCCGGACATGATGCGCTCGGTCGGCCGTCTGGGCAAGGTGCTTGGCCCCCGCGGCCTGATGCCCAATCCGAAGACCGGCACCGTGACCTCGGACGTCGCTGCCGCGGTCCGGGAGATCAAGGCCGGCAAAATCGAGTTCCGCACCGACAAGACCGCGCTGGTGCACGTCCCGGTCGGCAAGCTCTCCTTCCCGCCGCAGAAGCTGGTGGAGAACGCCGCGACCGTGATCCACAGCGTCATGCGCGCCAAGCCCTCCGCGGCCAAGGGCAAGTACGTGAAGGGCATGACCCTGAGCTCGACCATGGGGCCCGGGATCGCGCTCGATCATGCAGTCGCGGAAGCGGCAGCGAAGTAAAGAACAGCAGCAGAACGGCAGCTCCTGCCTACTGGTCCGATGCGGTGAGTGCGAACGATTCGCCCGCAACGGAAAAAGGCTGGAAGCTAGCGGCTAGAAGGCTTTTATGGCATTGACGAGACAGAAGAAGGCAGAAAAGGTCACCGAGCTGGCAACCGAGCTGGAAAGCTCGACCAGCGCCATCATCGGCACCTTTGCCAAGCTGACCGTGTCGCAGGATTACGCCCTGCGCAAGACGATTCGCGAAGCGGGCGGCAAGTACCGCGTGCTCAAGAACAAGCTGGCGGCGCGTGCGGCCAAGGGCACCAAGGTCGAAGCGGCGCTCCAGGGGCTGAAGGGCGTCTCTTCCGTCGCCTATACCTCGGGCGATCCCGTGGCGCTGACCAAGGCCATCTCGACCTGGGTGGGCGAGAACGCCGAGTTCACCTTCAAGCTGGGCATCGTCGACGGCCGGGTCATCAATATCGAGGAGATCAAGCAGCTCGCCAGCATGCCGGGCAAGAACGAGCTCTTCTCGAAGCTGCTCTTCCTCATCAACGCTCCGGCGCAGCGGCTGGCTACGGTCATCGCCGCCACCGGACGCGATCTCGCCGTGGTGGTCAACCAGGCCGTCGAGCAGAACAAGTTTGCCGGCGCGGCAGCCCCGGCGGAAGCCAAAGCAGAGCCCAAGGCCGCAGAGGTCAAGGCGGAAGCGCCAGCAGCTCCCGTGGAAGAGGCCAAGGTTGCCCCGGTCGCGGCCACTCCGGCAGCGAGCAGGCAGCGCCTGCTTCCGTCGAGCACTCTGCCATCGCGGAAGGTGCGGCGCCGGACGTGACCGGCGCACCGCAGGCCGATCCGGCGCAGCCGGAAACGGGCGAGGCATCGCAGGCGCAGTCGGCATCGACCGAAGCACCGGCCGAGGGCTAAGTTTTTCCGGGCCACCAGGGCCGGACAGAAGTTTCGAACCAGCAGGTCGCGGGGTGCTACGTCTGGGCACAACGGAAACCGCGGACGGCAGGGGCGGCAGGCGGCTCTCGGACGATTGAGGGCGGCACGTGAGCAACATATTTCAAGGCCAATTGAGTTTGGCGAGTGGAGACAGAAAATGGCAGACCTGCAGCAGTTGGAAGATCAGATTGTCGGGCTGAGCCTGCTGGACGCAGCGGCCCTGGTCAAGAAGCTTGAAGAGCGCCTCGGCGTCTCGGCAGCCGCAGCGGCCCCGGTCGTGGTGGCGGGCGGCGGCGCGGCGGCAGCGGCTCCGGTTGAGGAAAAGACCGAGTTCACCGTCGTCCTGAAGGATGCCGGCGCGAATAAGATCAACACCATCAAGGCAGTACGCGAGGTCACCTCGCTCGGCCTGAAGGAAGCCAAGGACCTGGTCGATGGCGCTCCCAAGCCGTTGAAGGAGAACATCTCGAAGGAAGAGGCGGAGACCATCAAGAAGAAGTTCGATGGTGTCGCCGGCATCGAGATCAAGTAATTTCGGCTCCAGCTCGCTTGCAACTTGCGTGCCATAGCGGGACGCGCTACAATCTGGATTGTGCGTTCCGCTTTGCTTTCGCTCCGTACTTCTGCACGGGCTGGAGTTGAGCTAGAGGCTTTTCCGGTCCTGGCGGCCGGCGCAACTGCATCCTGGCGGCGGGAGTGCAGTGGCGACACAGTTGTTTCAGCAGGGCTGCTTACACGCGGGTGGGTTGGGTCGGCGCAACGTAAAGGACATTCTGCTTCTGCCAAGTGCACAAAATAGGTTGTGGCGCTCGTGAGACATTCTGTCTTCACGGGCTTTTGGCGTTGTCAGCAGATGTACCACCCCAGCTTTTCGCGTGTTCCCGGCCAGGGAGATCCCGCCCATCGTTTGACCCCCTGACGGCTCCCCGCCTGCTTCAGGGAAACCGGCATGTTCCTTCTGACGTTCAGGCGTCGCGGAATGTTGCCCAGCGCTGTATCGACAAAGTGCGTTTTCAGGCGGCCGGCGAAAGAGGCGACCGGCAGCCGAATTGAGCGCGCACGCAGCCCCAATCAAGCGAACCGCTGCCAGGCTCGGGCAGTAGTTCGTTGCGCCTCTCCGCTAGCGAGCCCTTTGAGGAGTAATGCATGTCCACAGAAACCCGCGCCCTTCGCAGCCGACTCGACTTTTCCAAGATCCCAACCTCCATTCAGATTCCGAATCTGATTGAAGTGCAGCGCCGCAGCTATGAGCGCTTCCTGCAGATGGATAAGCTGCCCTCCGAGCGCGAGGACAACGGTCTGCAGTCTGTGTTCACCTCGGTCTTCCCCATCACGGATTTCCGCAATATCTCACAGCTCGACTTCGTGGATTTCTCCATCGGCAACTGGGAGTGCAAGTGCGGCCACCTCAAGGGTCTGCATCACCTGCGTACCGCCTGCGTCAACTGCGGCTCCATGGTGATCACCGATCCCTTCCACCCCGGCGATGTGCTCTGCCATCACTGCGGCACCTACAACAAGAACACTCCGGACTTCTGCAACAAGTGCGGCGACCCGGTCGGCCTGCAGCTCAAGTATGACCAGGCAGAGTGCGAAGAGCGCGGCATGACCTACTCGGCCCCGCTCAAGGTCACCGTGCGCCTCACCATCTACGACAAGGATGCGGAGACCGGCGCCAAGACCGTGCGCGACATCAAGGAGCAGGAAGTCTTCTTCGGCGACATTCCGCTGATGACCCAGAACGGCACCTTCATCGTCAACGGCACCGAGCGCGTCATCGTCTCGCAGCTCCACCGCTCGCCCGGCGTCTTCTTTGAGACGGCGAACGCGCGTACCTATTTCCTCGGCAAGATCATCCCCTATCGCGGCTCCTGGGTCGAGTTCGAGTACGACCAGAAGAACACCCTCTACGTCCGCATCGATCGCAAGCGCAAGTTCCTCGGCACCATCTTCCTGCGCGCGCTCGGCCTGCGCTCGGACGAGGAAATTCTCAAGACCTTCTACACCGTCGACACCATCCAGTTCGAAGGCGGCAAGCTCTACTGGACGCTGAGCGAAGACACGTCCAAGGCCACGCACCTGCTCGGCGCGAAGCCGGCACATGCCGTCCACCATGGTTCGGATGAGATCGCCCACTCCGGCCGCAAGATCACCCCGTCGATCCTCAAGGCGCTCCGTGCGGCGAAGACCAAGCGCGTCGAGGTCGAGACTGCCGAGCTCGACGGCGCGATGACCGCCGCCGACGTGGTCGACACCACCACCGGCGAGATCCTGCTCGAAGCCAACCACGAGCTCACCGCCGACAAGCTGCACAAGATCATGGAGTCGGGCGTCACGCAGGTGGAGGTCTTCTTCCCCGAGCGCGACGACGTCGGCAACATCATCACCAACACCCTGCGCCGCGACTCCGTCCGCAAGCCCGAGGAAGCGCTCATCGAGATCTACCGCAAGCTGCGTCCGGGCGATCCGCCAACCCTCGACACCGCCACCGCGCTCTTTGAAGGCATGTTCTTCGATTCGCGCAAGTATGACTTCTCGCGCGTGGGCCGGCTGAAGTTCAACATCAAGCTCTACGAGAATCAGGATGCGACGGAGCTCAATGAGCGCACATTGAAGCCCGCGGACTTCTACGCCACCATCACTTACCTGCTGAAGCTGCGCAAGAACATCGGCCTGGTCGATGACATCGATCACCTCGGCAACCGCCGCGTGCGCGCGGTCGGCGAGCTGATGGAGAACCAGTTCCGCATCGGCCTGGTCCGCATGGAGCGTGCCATCAAGGAAAAGATGAGCGTGTATCAGGAGATGTCGACGGCCATGCCGCACGACCTGATCAACGCCAAGCCCGTCATGGCCGCCATCCGCGAGTTCTTCGGCTCCTCGCAGCTCTCGCAGTTCATGGACCAGACCAACCCGCTCTCCGAGATCACGCACAAGCGGCGTCTCTCGGCGCTTGGGCCGGGCGGTCTCTCGCGTGAGCGCGCCGGTTTCGAAGTCCGCGACGTGCACCCGACGCACTACGGCCGCATCTGCCCCATCGAGACGCCGGAAGGTCCGAACATCGGCCTCATCAGCTCGCTCTCGTGCTTTGCGCGCATCAACGAGTACGGCTTCATCGAGTCGCCCTACCGCCGCGTCCGCGACGGCCAGCTGCTCGACTTCGTGCAGGTGGTCAACGCCGGCGAAAGTGGCATGCGTGTCGGCGACACCATCGAGAAGGCCGAAGCGATCAAGCTGAACAACAAGCTGAAGAAGGATGGCAAGCGCGGCATCGACTTCGATCCGTTCTCCTTCTATCTCTCGGCCTGGGAAGAAGATCGCCACACCATCGCGCAGGCCAACGTCGAGCTGGACGAAAACGGCAGGATTGTCGAAGACCTGGTCAACGCGCGTCGTCAGGGCAACTTCGTCCTGGTAAACCGGGATGAAGTGGACTACGTCGACGTCAGCCCCAAGCAGCTGGTCTCGGTTGCCGCTTCGCTCGTGCCCTTCCTGGAGCACGACGACGCGAACCGCGCGCTGATGGGCGCGAACATGCAGCGCCAGTCCGTCCCTCTCCTCGTCGCCGAGGCGCCCTTGGTCGGCACCGGCATGGAAGGCGTCACGGCGCGCGACTCCGGCGCCGTGATCCTGGCCAAGCGCAACGGCGTGGTCGATTCGGTCGACTCCGAGCGCATCATCGTGCGCGTCGAAGGCGAGCATCACCCCACGCAGATGTCGCGTGAGGTCGGCTCGGATATCTACCAGCTCACCAAGTTCAAGCGCTCCAACCAGAACACCTGCATCAACCAGAAGCCGATCGTGCGCCACGGCGATCGCGTGCTGAAGGGGCAGGTGATTGCAGACGGTCCTTGCACGGAGCAGGGCGAGCTCGCGCTCGGCCGCAACGTGCTGGTCGCCTTCATGCCTTGGCGCGGGTACAACTTCGAGGACGCAATCCTGATCTCGGAAAAGCTGGTCCGCGAGGACTACTACACCTCGATCCACATCGAGGAGTTCGAGATCGAGGCGCGCGACACCAAGCTCGGGCCGGAGGAGATCACGCGCGATATTCCGAACGTCTCGGAATCCGCGCTGCGCGATCTGGACGAGAGCGGCATCATCCGCATCGGCGCCAAGATCAAGCACAACGACATCCTGGTCGGCAAAGTCACGCCCAAGGGCGAGACCCAGTTGACCCCGGAAGAGAAGCTGCTGCGCGCGATCTTCGGCGAGAAGGCCGGCGATGTCCGCGACGCTTCGCTCACCTGTCCTCCGGGCATCGAGGGCACCGTGGTCGACGTCCGCATCTTCTCCCGCAAGGGTCAGGAGAAGGACGAGCGCGCCAAGCAGATCGAAGCCGAGCAGATCGAAAAGCTTGAAAAGAACCTGGCCGACGAGATCCGCATTCTTACCGACGAGCGCCTGAAGCGTCTTGAGGCGATCCTCGGCGGCAAGGAAGTGCTGGCCGACCTGCATGACGAGCGCACCAACAAGCGCCTCGTCGTCAAGGGCGCCATCATCGATCGCGAAGCCATCGAGCTGATCTCGACCCGCAACCTCAAGCGTATCCGCTTCGCCGACAAGGACCCGCGGGTGAATGAGCAGATCGACGAGATCGAGGAGATGACCTCGCGTCAGATCGATGTGCTGCGCAAGATCACCAACGACAAGATCGCCAAGCTGCAGAAGGGCGATGAGCTGGCTCCGGGCGTCATCAAGCTGGTCAAGATCTATGTCGCCATGAAGCGCAAGCTTTCGGTGGGCGACAAGATGGCCGGCCGCCACGGCAACAAGGGCGTGATCGCGCGCATTCTTCCTGAAGAAGATATGCCGTATCTGCCCGACGGCCAGCCGGTCGAGATCGTGCTCAACCCGCTCGGTGTGCCCTCCCGTATGAACGTGGGCCAGGTGCTGGAAACGCATCTGGGCTGGGCGGCGCACAAGCTTGGGCGCAGAGGTCGCTGCGCTGGTGAAGCAGAACCAGGACGCGAATGAAGTTCGCGCGCTGGTGAAGGAGCGCTTCGCCAACACCGCGACCCAGAAGCTGCTGCTCGACCTCGACGACACGCAGCTGATGCGCGTGGCCGCGGGCATGCAGAAGGGCATCTGGTTCGGCACCGCGGTCTTCGACGGCGCGCGCGAAACGGAGATCAAGGCACTGCTGGCTGCGGCCGAGCTGCCCAGCTCCGGCAAGACGCACGCTCTTCGACGGCATGACCGGCGATCGAGTTCGAGCAGCCGGCAACCGTGGGCTATATCTACATGCTCAAGCTCTCGCACCTGGTCGACGACAAGATCCACGCCCGTTCGATCGGACCGTACTCGCTCATCACCCAGCAGCCGCTGGGCGGCAAGGCGCAGTTCGGTGGCCAGCGCTTCGGCGAGATGGAAGTGTGGGCGCTCGAAGCTTACGGCGCCGCCTACATCCTGCAGGAGTTGCTCACCGCCAAGTCCGACGACGTTTATGGCCGCACCAAGATCTACGAGGCCATCGTCAAGGGCGAGGCGGCGATCGAACCCGGCGTGCCGGAGTCGTTCAACGTGCTCATCCGCGAGCTGCAGGCACTCTGTCTCGACGTCGAGCTGGTCAAGGTCGGCGACGGGAAGAAGAAGCATGAGCCGGTGCCGCAACTGGCGGCGGCGGACTAACCGCGATGCGGGGCGCGTACCATGCGCGTCCCGCCTTCGCACGAATGTGAGATTCAGGACCCTGATCGGCAAGGCGCCTCCCGGCGCGGGTCACTGAATCCGGAGAAGCAGCAAGCAAGTCCGGGAGACGCACGGCACACACGCATCGCCGAAAGAATGCGCGTTATGGAGGACGTCTTGTATCGTTCCAGCCCATTTGAGTTGACCAGCCCGATCACCGACTTCGATGCCATCCGCATCTCGCTTGCCAGCCCGGAGAAGATCCGCTCCTGGTCGCACGGCGAGGTCACCAAACCCGAAACCATCAACTACCGCACCTTCAAGCCGGAGCGCGACGGGCTCTTCTGCGCCCGCATCTTCGGCCCCGTCACGGACTGGGAGTGTCTGTGCGGCAAGTACAAGCGGATGAAGCATCGCGGCGTCATCTGCGACAAGTGCGGTGTCGAAGTCACCGTCACCAAGGTCCGCCGTGAGCGGCTCGGCCACATCGAGCTCGCTTCGCCCTGCTCGCACGTGTGGTTCTTCAAGGGCCTGCCCTCGCGCATCGGCCACCTGCTCGACATCTCGCTCCGCGACCTCGAAAGCGTGCTCTACTTCGAGTCCTACGTCGTCGTCGATCCCGGTGACGCGCCCGTCAAAGAGCGCGACATCATCAAGGACGAGAACCAGTTCCGCGAGCTCGACCAGCAGTACCGCCCCTCCGGCTTCAAGGGCATGATGGGCGCCGAGGCGATCAAGGAGCTGCTCAAGCGCGTCAACGTCGATGAAATTTCGATCGAGCTGCGCGAGCGCATGAAGGTCGAGACCTCGCTGCAGAAGCGCCTCAAGTACGCGAAGCGTCTCAAGGTCGTCGAGGCCTTCCGCAAGTCCGGCAACAAGCCGCAGTGGATGATCCTCGACGTGATCCCGGTGATCCCGCCGGAGCTGCGCCCGCTGGTGCCGCTGGATGGCGGCCGCTTCGCCACCTCCGATCTCAACGATCTCTATCGTCGCGTGATCAACCGCAACAACCGCCTCAAGAAGCTCATGGACCTCCATGCGCCTGAGGTGATCGTGCGCAACGAAAAGCGCATGCTGCAGGAGGCCGTCGACGCTCTGTTCGACAACGGCCGCCGCGGCCGCGTGCTGCGCGGTGCCAACAACCGTCCGCTCAAGTCGCTCTCCGACACGCTCAAGGGCAAGCAGGGCCGCTTCCGTCAGAATCTGCTCGGCAAGCGCGTGGACTACTCCGGCCGTTCCGTCATCGTGGTCGGTCCGGAGCTCAAGCTGCACCAGTGCGGCCTGCCCAAGAAGATGGCGCTCGAGCTCTTCAAGCCGTTCATCTATCACCGGCTCGAGCAGACCGGGCAGTGCGACACCATCAAGCAGGCCAAGGAGATGGTGGAGCTGCAGAAGCCCATCGTGTGGGACATCCTCGAAGAAGTCATCAAGGACCACCCGGTGCTCCTGAACCGCGCTCCAACCCTGCACCGTCTGGGCATCCAGGCATTCGAGCCCGTCCTCGTCGAAGGCAAGGCCATCAAGATTCACCCGCTGGTCTGCACCGCCTTCAACGCCGACTTCGATGGCGACCAGATGGCCGTCCACATCCCGCTGTCGCCTGAGGCGCAGGTGGAAGCGAGCGTGCTCATGCTCGCCTCGCACAACATCCTGTCGCCGGCCTCCGGTCAGCCGATCACCGTCCCCACGCAGGACATGGTGCTCGGTCTCTACTACCTGACCAAGGCCAAGAAGGGCGGAAAGGGTGAGGGCCGCGCCTTCGCCAACATCGAAGAAGTGCTGATGGCGCTCGAAGCCAAGGAAATCGAGACGCTGACGCCGATCCGTCTGCGCTACACCGGCCCGGTGCTCGACATGACCACGGCCTACGACGATCAGGACCTGACGCACACCGAGCCGATCGAGTATGACAAGCAGTTCATCTCGACCACGGTCGGCCGCGCCATCCTGAACGATGCGCTTCCCGAGGGCATGCCCTACGTCAACGGCCTGCTCAAGAAGAAGGGCATCGGCCAGCTCGTCAACTACTGCTACCTGAACCTCGGCCTCGAAGTCACGGTCAAGATGCTCGACCGCGTCAAGGAGCTGGGCTTCCAGTACGCAACGCGCTCCGGTCTCTCGGTCGGCCTCGACGACATGGTCATTCCCGAGTCCAAGGGTCCGACGGTCCGCGACGCCGAGAAGCAGGCGGTCGCCGTGCAGCAGCAGTATCTGGACGGCGCCATCACCAACGGCGAGCGCAACAATAAGGTCATCCAGATCTGGTCATCTGTAACCGAAAAGGTTGCCGATGAGATGTTCGACAACATGAAGTCCGCCGACAAGGCGGGCACCATGAACCCGATCTACATCATGGCCGACTCCGGCGCTCGCGGTTCGAAGCAGCAGATTCGCCAGCTCTCCGGCATGCGCGGTCTAATGGCCAAGCCCTCGGGCGAAATCATCGAGACGCCCATCAAGGCGAACTTCCGCGAAGGCCTCACCGTGCTCGAGTACTTCATCTCGACCCACGGCGCCCGCAAGGGACTGGCCGACACGGCGCTCAAGACGGCGGACTCCGGCTACCTCACCCGCCGCCTGGTCGACGTGGCGCAGGATGTCATCGTCAGCGAGCAGGACTGCGGCACGGCGGAAGGCATCTACGTGATGCCCATCGTCGAGTCGGGCGAGATCATCGAGCCGCTGCGCGACCGCATCATCGGCCGCGTATCGCTCGAGAAGATCAAGGACTACGAGGGCAAGGTCATCGTCGAAGTCGAATCAGGAGATCGACGAAGACCTCGCATCGGCAATCCAGGCCGCGGGTATCGAGCGCGTCAAGATTCGCTCGGTGCTCACCTGCGAGTCCAAGCGCGGCGTCTGCGTTCGCTGCTACGGCCGCAACCTCGCTTCCGGCCGCACGGTCGAGCTTGGCGAAGCCGTCGGCGTCATCGCGGCGCAGTCCATCGGCGAGCCCGGCACGCAGCTCACCATGCGTACCTTCCACATCGGCGGTACGGCATCGCGCGTCTCGGAGCAGTCGCACCTCGACGCGAAGAATGCCGGCATCGTGCGTTTCATCAACCTGACTACCGTCCGCTCCAAGGCCGGCGATCTGGTGGCGATGAACCGCTCCGGCGCTATCGCCATCGTGGACGAGCGCGGCCGCGAGAAGGAGCGCTACCAGACAGTCTACGGCGCCAAGCTGAAGGTGGAAGACGGTGCGCACGTCACGCTCGGCCAGTCGCTGGCGGAGTGGGATCCGTACACCTTCGCCATCCTCACGGAAATCGGCGGCACGGTGCAGTTCAAGGACCTGCAGGAAGGCATCACGCTCAACGAAGAAGTCGATGAGGTTACCGGACTGTCGCGTCTGGTTGTCTCCGATGCTCCGGACGAGAAGCGTCAGCCGGCCATCATCATCAAGGGCGCCAAGGGCAACAAGCGTTACCTGATGCCCAGCCGCGCTCACCTGATGATGCAGGACGGCGACGAGGTCTTCCCCGGCGACATCCTGGCCAAGATCCCGCGCGAAACCACCCGCACCAAGGACATCACGGGCGGTCTGCCGCGCGTGGTCGAGCTCTTCGAAGCCCGCAAGCCGCGCGAGACGGCCATCATCAGCGAGATCGATGGTGTCGTCCGCTTCGGCGAGGTCACCAAGGGTCAGCGCAAGATCTACGTCACGGCAGAGAACGGCGAGGAGAAGGAGTACTCGGTGCCTCGCGGTGTTCACGTCAACGTGCAGGAAGGCGAACGCCTGCGCGCCGGCGAGCCGCTGATGGATGGTCCGCTCAACCCGCACGACATCCTCGCGGTGCTCGGCGAGAAGGAGCTGCAGGCATACCTGGTGAACGAAATCCAGGAGGTCTATCGCTTGCAGGGCGTAGCCATCTCGGACAAGCACATCGAGACCATCGTGCGGCAGATGCTGCGCTGGGTGAAGATCGAGGACGTAGGCGACACCAACTTCCTGCTCGAGCAGCAGGTCGACCGGTTCCGCTTCCGCCTGGAGAACGAGCGCGCCATGGCAGAAGGTGGCCGTCCCGCCGTCGGCCGACCGCTCTTGCTCGGCATCACCAAGGCGTCGCTCTCCACCGACTCGTTCATCTCCGCGGCCTCCTTCCAGGAGACCACCCGCGTCCTCACCGAGGCGTCCATCAACGGCGCCGTCGATGGTCTGCGCGGCCTCAAGGAGAATGTCATCGTCGGCCGTCTCATTCCCGCCGGCACCGGCATGGAGTACTACCGCAATATCCAGCTCTCACCCGAGCTGGAGGAAGCGGCCCAGAAGGTGCAGGAAGAGGTTTCGGCAGCCCAGGAAGCTGAAGAGCGCGAGCTCGAGCTCATGCGGCAGGAGGGCGAAGCCGAGGAGCTGGCCGCCGAATAACGGGTTGTCCAGACAAACGAACTTTAAGGGCAGAGCTTCAGGCTCTGCCCTTTTTCTTTTTTCGCGCACCATTCTCGAAATCGCGGCGGCCCGCCTAGCGGCACGATACATTCGTTGCATAACAAAGCTTTTTTTCGAGGTTGATTGCCTTGAAGACGGTCGACATTGCAGTGATTGGTACCGGATCGCTCGCACAAGCGGTTGCGGGCGCACTCTCTCAAATGCAAGGCGATTCGTTGCGGATAGCCATCGTTGGCCGTTCTCCGGCAAAGGTGAGCCAGATGGTATCGATGGCCAATGCACGAGTCGCGTGTTTCAAATCTTCGTGCGTCTTTATTCCCATTTGCATTCCTGAATTCAAGAAGAGGAACTTTTCCCGGATGCTCGGCCCGCTCAAGCCCAGGGTGGTCTTTTGCGCTGCTTCCATCCAATCACCATGGGAAGGAAGTCTTGGAAGGAATGCCTGGACCAACTTAATTGCCGAGGCGGGATATGGAATCACTCTGCCTCTTCAGGTTGACCTGGTAGCCGAAGTCATCCACGGTTTAGGAGACACGAAGGCTGCAATCGTGAACGCCTGCTATCCAGATTGCGTCAATGTTGTGCTGCAGCGGACCTCCGGCAACATCGCATGTGGAATTGGCAACGCTGCCATTGTGGAAGCCTTCTGCCTTGCTCACGATGCGGTGCGCAGTCAGGACGTCCGCATTGTGGGGCATCATGGTCACTTCGCTCCCTGGATCAAAGGCAGGCCGGCTCAACATCAGCCGCGGATCTGGGTGCAGGGGCGCGGAGCGGAACAGTCTGCAGTTAGGACCGAAGTTGGGGAAATACGGAGACGAGATGAATCAGGTGACAGCCGCAACTGCTGTTCGCCTGGTGTTGTCCCTGCTGAGTGGAGATACGTTGCAGATGAGCCTGCCGGGAGTGCATGGGATGCGCGGAGGATACCCCTTTATCATCCAGCGAGGAAGGTTCACGTTGAATCTCCCGCCAGCGATCACGCAGGCTGAGGCTATCGCCCACAACCGAAAGGGCGAGCGGCTGGACGGAATCGATCTGGAAGCCGGTGTGACATTTGTTGGGAAGGCACGCCGCGCGCTCAGCGCAACCGGCTTTGCGTATGCCGGAGGGTTCGATTTCCACGAATGGCCCGATGCTCGGGACAAGATGATGGTTCTCCGAGACCGCCTGCGAAGGGTAAGAGAATGAGTATGCGAACTGGAGCTCAATGCCGCAGAAGGCCGCAGAACTAGGCTCCGGAATAGAGCATTTTCCCTCTTCGCCGCCTCATAACAGCAGGGAAAATGCCTCCAGGCATTCTGCTCGGGCAGATCGCCCGCATCTCATAAGTTGGGCTTCACGTCCCGCGTTTTCTTTTGCATTCTTTTCGCCGGGTAGACTTCCCGGGACGTTGCGTCGTCTATAGAGCTTCTAGCGGCGTGCGCCCATAGGAGAATCCTGCCCGCGCCTTGCCGGCGTGACGATAGATGCGGGTCCATGATGTGACACAGGGACGCGACACAGGGACGCGATACAGGGACGCGATACAAGGACGCGACACAGGGACATGACACCGTAAACGTGACACAGTAATGACCCGACATCGACTCCGACACTGTGAGGAATGTTTGTGCCCAGACCATGCGCGAGGATCTTCCAACGCATGACCTTTCATCGCCCGCTATCCCGAACGGCGTTTCTTCTTTTTCTCCTCTCGCTCGCCATGATCGCCGTGCAGGGCTATCACTACGGCGTGGATGACGCGGCCATCTACCTGCCGGCGGTGGAGCGCTTTGCTCATCCGGCGCTGTTCCCCTATGGCGCTGATTTTTTCCTCTCGCACGGCCGCGTTTCCATCTTTTCGAATGTCGTGGGCGCCCTGGTGCGCTGGCTGCACGTGCCGCTGTCTTGGGCGGTGTTCGGCTTCCATCTCCTCGGTATCTACCTACTGCTGCTGGCCGGCCATTGGCTCGCCAGCCTGTGCTTTACGCGGACACGCGCGCAATGGGCCGCAACGCTCGCTCTCGCGTCCGTCTTGACGGTTCCGGTTGCCGGCACTGCGCTGCCCATCATGGATCCGTATCTCACCGCCCGATCGCTCTCCACTCCACTCACGGTTTTCGCGCTGGCCGCGATCCTCGCCGCTCGTCCAGTCCCTGCCATGGTTCTGCTTGGCATCACTGCGCTGCTGCATCCCCTGATGGCGGGATACGGCGTCGCTCTTCTGGTGCTGCTCTCCATTCCGCAATTTGCGCCGCGGCGTGTGCCGGCAGAGGCGGCACTGGCGTCATCGCTCGGCTTTGTTCAGCGATTGCCCAACGGTCTTCACTTCGGTCCCGCGCAAGAGCCCTATCGCACCACCCTCTACTCACGCACCTTCTTCTTTGCCTGGGCATGGACCTGGTGGGAGTGGGCCGGCGCTTTGTTGCCGCTCGCGATTCTCTTTGCCATCGCACGGGTTGGCTTTTCGGCGGTCACGCCCGCCGCCGTGCGTCTCTGTCGAGCAATGCTGGCGCTGGGCGTCCTATCCATTGCCGCGTTCCTTCTCTTCAGCTCCAGCCACTACTTTGACGACTTTGTGCGCCTCCAGCCGATGCGCTCATTTCAGCTCATCTACATCGTCATGTTCCTGTTGCTCGGCGGCCTGCTCGGCGAGTACCTGTTACGGGATCGTGCCTGGCGCTGGCTGCTCCTGTTCGTGCCCATCAGCGTCGGGATGTATTGTGTCGATCGCAGCCTCTACCCCGCCAGCCGTCATCTGGAACTCCCTGGCCGTGCTGCCGGCAATGCGTGGGTAGAGGCATTCCAGTGGGCGCGTGACAACACGCCGCAGGACGCCGTCTTCGCTCTCCCTCCGCGGTACATGTTGATTCCCGGCGAAGACACGCATGGCTTCCGCGCCATCGCACAGCGCAGCATGCTCGCGGACTGGGCAAAGGACAGTGGCGTCGCCTCCGTCTTTCCGCAGATGGCGTCTGCATGGCAGCGCGACCAGGAGGTCACGCGCGGCTGGGATCACTACACGGCGCCCGATTTTCTTGCTCTTGCCACACGCAGTCCTGTCAGTTGGGTGATGGTCCAGCCGCATCAGGCCCATGGCCTCGACTGTCCCTTTCACAACGCCGCAGTGTCGGTCTGCCGGCTGGACCGCTAGCTTCGATTATTCTCGTAACCAATGCGGATTTCCCGCATCATAAAGAGACCCCGCATCACAATTTCTGGTGGAAGGAGGGCGCCATGCAGCAACGGCAACCATGGTTTCACGCAGTTCAGGCATTCAAGAGGGCAGCCGTGCTCTGTTTGGTGCTGCCTCTCGCGGCTCAGGCTGCACTGGCGCAGGGCCGGGTCATCTATCCCGATCCATCCGTGGCGAAGACGGAGATTCATGAAGCGCTCGCGCGCGCGAAAGGGCAGCACAAGCGGGTCATCCTGGACTTCGGCGGCAACTGGTGCGGCGATTGCAAGGTGCTTGATATCTACTTCCACGACCCGGCGAACCAATCGCTGCTCCAGGAGAACTTCGAGTTGGTGGACGTGAACATCGGGCGCTTCGATGCCAACCAGGACATCGCCGATCGCTACGGCATTCCGCTCAAACGCGGCGTACCGGCGCTGGTGGTGCTGTCGCCCGAAGGCAAGGTGCTGCTGGCGCAGACACACGGCGAGTTCGAGAGCATGCGCAATCTGCAATCAAGCGACCTGACCAAATTCCTCAACGACTGGAAGCCGACGCACAAGGGCGGCGCGCGAGGAAGATAGCGAAGCAGGGAAGAGCGAGCAGGGAATAGGGATAAACAGCCGTCATCCCGACCGGAGCGAAGCGTAGTGGAGGGATCTGCCTTTACTGCCGGCGATCTATAGATTCTTCGTTGTGTACAGAATCGTTCGACTCCCTATTCCCTGTTGGCCTATTCCAGCACGCTGAAGCTGCCCGCCTTGTCCGCCTGCGAGCTGCCGCCTACGTACACATCGAAGGTTCCCGGTTCGACCACGCGCTGCACATCCACGTTGTAGAAGGCCAGATCGTCGAAGTGCAGTTTGAAGTCGACATGCTGCGTCTCGCCGGGCTGCAGGAAGATGCGATGAAAGCCCTTCAGCTCCCGCACCGGCTGGGACACGCTGGCCACCGTGTTGTGCAGGTAGAGCTGCGCCACCTCTGCGCCCGGGACGGACGAAATATTCTTTACGTCCACGCCCACCGCGATCTCGCCGACATCCTTGCTGGTGCCGCCCGTGTGGTCGATCTTGATGTTCGTATACGTGAACTGCGCATAGGACAAGCCCCAGCCGAAGGGATATACCGGCGCATTCGGCGAGTCGATATAGCGCGAGAGAAATTTCTCTTCGGTATTAGTGGGCGGGTGCGACAGGTCCGTATCGCCGGCGGGACGTCCCGTCGGCAGTTGTGCCAGATACAGCGGCTCCTGCCCCACGCTATACGGAAACTCCACCGGCAATTTGCCGGCAGGATTCATCTCTCCCGTCAACACAGATACCAGTGCCGGACCAGCTTCGATGCCCGGGAACCACGCCTCTAGAATCGCTGGTACATGCGTGGCAGCCCACGGAATCGCGGTTGGCCGACCATCGAACAGCACCAGCACTACCGGCTTGCCTGCGGCTGCCACCGCCTGCAACAGTTCGTTCTGGTTGCCGGGCAGCGTCAGATGCGCGCGGCTCGACGCCTCGCCGGTCATGTCGCCCGCCTCACCCAGCGCCAGGATCACCAGGTCGGCATTCTTCGCCGCAGTCACGGCCGCTGCAAATCCGCTGGTGTCCGTGCTCAGGATGTCGGTGCCCTTCACATACGTCAGCTTTGTCCCGAGTTTGTCGGCCAATGCGCCGCGCAGCGTTTTGGTATTGGATGCCTGACCCTGCGCGCCCCACGACCCGATCATGTCCTCCGCATCGTCGGCCAGCGGACCAATCAGCGCGACCGATTTCAGATCGCTCGCCAGCGGCAGCAGCCGCCCCGTGCCGGGGACTCGCCTCATTCTTCAGCAGCACAAAGCTCTCTTCCGCGGCCTTCTTTGCCAGCTCGCGCTTCTCCGGTGTGGGCTGATACGGCGGCAGATTCTCGTCGGTATACGGATGCTCGAAGAGGCCCATCGCGAACTTCACGCGCAACACGCGGCGCACCGCCTCGTCCACCACAGACATCGGCACCTTGCCGCTCTCCACCAGCGCAGCCAGGCGGGAATGATAGAGGTTGCTCTCCATGTCCATGTCCACGCCCGCCGTCAGCGCCTTCTCTGCAGCGGTTGCGCCATCGCCGGCGATGCCGTGCTTCATCAACTCGCCAACCGCGCCATAGTCGCTCACCACCATGCCGTCGAAGCCCCACTCCTTGCGCAGGATCTTCGTCAGCGTGAACGGATTCGCGCTCTCCGGCACACCATTCAATGCATTGAACGCCGACATCACCGTCGCCGCGCCTTCATCCACCGCAGCTTTATAAGGTGGCAGATACACCTGCCGCAATCGGATCTCCGACATGTCCGTGGTGTTGTAATCGCGCCCTGCCTCGGCCGCGCCATAGGCGGCAAAATGCTTTACCGACGCGGCGACGGAATCGGGTTTCGCCAGGTCGCCCTGCTGATAGCCGCGGATATACGCGCGCGCAATCGCGCTTCCCAGGTAGGGATCTTCGCCCGCGCTTTCCACGATGCGGCCCCAGCGCGCATCGCGCGAGATATCCACCATCGGCGAGAAGACCCAGTTGATGCCGTCCTGCCGCGCTTCCGTGGCGGCCACGCGGCAGGCCTGCTGCACGATGTCAGGATCGAAGCTCGCCGCCATCGCCAGCGGTACCGGGAAAGTGGTGCGGTGGCCGTGGATCACGTCCAACCCGAACAGCAGTGGAATATGCAACCGTGACTGTTCCACCGCGATGTGCTGGTAGTGGTTCGTCTCCTTCGCGCCAGTCACGTTGAACAGCGAGCCAATCTCGCCCTTGGTCAGCATCGCATCGAAATCCAGCTTCTCGCCCGTGGGCCCGGTGATGGTGCTGCCGCCGGTGTACTGCGTCAGCTGCCCGATCTTTTCCTGGAGCGTCATCTGCCCGAGCAGCGCATCCACACGCGCATTCAGCTTCTTGTCCGCGAGTTGCGCGCTGGCGTGGGGTGTGGCCGGGGGCGGCGGCGGCGGGGCTACCTTGTGTTTGCGCGTCAGGCCGGCAAATGCCGGGCCGCAGCAAAGCAAAAGCGCGAGAGTGGCGGATGCGATGGAACGGCGATGCGAAAGATTCAACAGGCAGTTCTCCTGTGGTGGCGAAGCCATCCGTAATCCTAACAGTGCGCATGGCCTCGCGTTGCCTTGCCTTCTGCCCCTACGTTGGATTTCCCTGCTGAAATCTGCCGCTTGGCGATGCGCGGCGGTGCGCAGGCACCTTCCTCTCCACCCCGGGCCGCTGCAAAGAACTTTCTCCGGCGGGGCTCTGGCAGTACCCTTAAGACGAGTTAAGGAATGCTGCGTCCACTCCAACAGTTGCGGCGCGCCACGCTGCACGCGCTTTCTCACGATGTGCTGACGCTCGCACGGGCGGCAGCATACTCGGCCATCCTCGGCCTTTTTCCGGCCATCCTCGTGATCACCACCGTGGTGGCCCTGGTCCCGCAGAGCGATACCCTCATGGGTGAAATCCGCACTGCCCTCGCCGACTTCCTGCCTGGCAATGCCGTTGACGCGATCCAGGACTACTTCAACTCACGGCATGTTCGCTCTTTGCAGGCGGTAAGCTCCGCCTTGCTGGTCACCCTGTTTGGATGCATGAGCCTCATGACCACCTTCATGCAGGGCTTCCGCCGCGCCTTCGCTGCGCCCATCTTTGACGACACACGCACCGAGTGGAACCAGACCCGCGAACGCGTCACTGCGCTCGTGCTCATCCCCAGTTGCCTGGTGCCCATGGCGCTCTCCACCGCGCTGGTCGCCTTCGGCCACCAGATCGAGGAATGGGTCGTCGACATCACCGATCACAGCTTCAAACCCTACGTCCTCTTTTTGTGGCGCATGTCGCGCTGGTCCATCGCCATCGTGTGCACGGTCGCCGTGCTCGCCGTTATCTACCGCTTCGGCACGCCGCGCCGGCAGACCTGGCGTGACGTGCTGCCGGGCGCTGGTATGTCGGCCGTCGTCTGGTTCGTCACCACCCTGGTCTTCGGCTGGTATGTGACGCGCTTCGCGGACTACAGCATCATCTATGGATCGCTCGGCACCGCTGTCGCCACGCTGGTGTGGCTCTACATCACCGCGCTCGCGGTCTTTCTCGGCGCGGAGTACAACGCGCAGGTGGAAGCCGACCACATCGCTCAGTTGGAGACCGTTCCGTCAGGCCAGCAGGAACTCATTCTCCCCTGAGGAGATCCGAGCAGCAGATCGAGCCAAACCGGGCGGTACGAGTAGAATGACAACGTTGGCAAGACCACATAACAGCCCCGCCAGCAAAAAGGGGCCGGAGTACTCAAGGATGCTGCCTGTTGGAGATGGATCGCCGTTCGCCGCTGTAGACAATCGTCGTACCAAGATTGTCGCTACCCTGGGCCCTGCCTCAAGCACCGAGGTCACTTCCGCCAGCTGGTGCGGCCGGACTGGATGTCGCCCGGCTCAATTTCTCCCACGGCAGCCACGCGCAAAAGGTCGAGCTCATCAAGATGGTCCGCACCGTCGCCCGCGAAGAGAGCAAGCCGATCTGCATCCTGGGCGACCTGCAGGGCCCGAAGATTCGCACCGGCAAGCTGAAGGATCACAAGCCGGTGCAACTCACAGCGGGCAAGCGCCTCACCATCACGCCGCGCGAATCCTAGGCACCGCTGCCTTGTCGGCACCACCTTCACGACGCTCGCCGAAAACCTCGAGCCCGGCGCCCGCATCCTCCTCTCCGACGGCCTCATCGAGCTGCGCGTACAGCCATTCACGGCGATGACGTCGAATGCGTGATCAACGGCGGCACGCTCGGTGAAAACAAGGGCATCAATCTCCCCGGCATCCCCGTCAAGACGCCCTCGCTCACCGAGAAGGACGAGAAGATCTCAAGTTCTGCCGTCGACCAGGGCGTCGACACCGTCGCCGTCTCCTTCGTCCGCACCGCCGACGATGTCCGCCACGTCAAGGATCGCCTCGCGCCCTGGGCGGCGATGCCTGGATCATCGCCAAGCTCGAAAAGCCGCAGGCGATCGAGCACCTCGAAAGCATCCTCGAAATCGCCGATGCCATCATGGTCGCCCGCGGTGACCTCGGCGTGGAGGTTCCGCCGGAAAAAGTTCCCGCGATGCAGAAGCACATCATCCGCCGCGCCACCGAATATCGCAAGCCCGTCATCACCGCGACGCAGATGCTCGAATCGATGATCGACAACCCACGCCCCACCCGCGCCGAAGCCTCGGACGTCGCCAACGCCATCTACGACGGCACCGACGCCGTCATGCTCTCCGCCGAAACCGCTGCCGGTAAGTATCCCGTCGAAGCCGTCAAGATGATGGCCAGATCGTCATCGAGACCGAAGCCCATGTTCCAGCCGGACCCCGTCCCGCCGCCGCTCGGCACACGTGCGTCTCTCCATCGCCGAGACCATCTGCGAGTGCATGGCCCATGCCGCGGAAGACCTCGACGTCGCCGCCATCGCCATCTTCACCGAGACCGGCACCACCGCCCGCCTGCTCTCCAAGTGGCATCCCAAGCCGCCCATCTTCGCGCTCTCCATCGTGCCCAAGGTCATCCGCCGCATGAACCTGCTGTGGGGCGTACACCCGCTCGCCTGCGACAAGATTCCACCACCGAGGCGATGGTGGAGGAGGCCGAAGACATCCTCACCGTCAGCGGTTATGTGAAACCGCAGGAGATCCTCGGCATCGTCGCCGGCACCCGCACGCTGACTGGCTCAACAAACTTCCTTCGCCTCCACGTCATGGGTGACCGCGCCCCCGGCCACCACGATCAGGCCAAGGCAAAGGAACTGACTACGGCGTAAGAGAAGACGGTTCATGCTGCAAATCGGGTCATCCTGAGCACAGCGAAGAACCTGCTGTTTACGTGCGGTGGAAGTCACAATAACAACTCAATCCTCGTCATCTCGACCGGAGCGCAGAGACCTGCTTTTACCCGAGTCAGAGAAAATAAATCTGCTTGGTCCAAATCCGGCGGAGCATAATGTCCTTCACCTATTCAGTCGGCATATCAGTGGAGGCGTTTTATGAGCGATCGGCATCGCTTTGTCCGGGCAATCGCTGTCTTCGTGTGTTTCGTTATCTATGGCGCCACTTCGGGCCTCCATGCTCTGCAGATGAACAACGGCCAGGCCTCGGGATTTCTCGGCGGCTGGTGCGCGCAAGGTGATCCCAGCAAGCACGCCTCCATCTCCGGCAACGGCGTCTTCCTCACCCTGACCAATGAGAACGGCGATACCTCTCCGGGCAACATTCAGGGAAACAATCAGATTCAGGCGCCCGGGTGGCAGTTCGTCACCGGCACGCTCAGCGGAGACGGCAGCCAGATCAACTGGTCGAATGGAAGCTACTGGGCGCGCTGCGACAACGGCGGCGGAGGCGGCAGACGCCGCCATCCCAACCTCACCGGCACATGGTATGCGAATGGAGATCGCTCGCGCTCCTGCTCCATCACGCAACGACGCGGCAATCTCACTCTGCAGAACGAGTTAGGCCAGAGCGCGACCGGCAACTTCAACGGCCGTCAGATCACGACCAACTGGTCCGGAACCGGGATCACCGGAACCATCACCCAAGGCGGCAATCGCATCAACTGGGACAACGGGACCTACTGGGTCAAATTCCGGGTCTACTCGTGCGGTGAAACCGCTGGTTCTCTGCATGGTCGTGTCATCCTG
Organism: uncultured Acidobacteriaceae bacterium; assembly: GCA_963790555.1. Classification (GTDB taxonomy): domain Bacteria; phylum Acidobacteriota; class Terriglobia; order Terriglobales; family Acidobacteriaceae; genus KBS-83. Next base: position 166,680 of record CAWBPB010000010.1, read on the forward strand.
AACGTAACCGCAGGTGGAGTGAAGGACCTGCTGTATCTTCCGTTCAGTATCGGCGCAAAGCGCCACTCAACCAAACACGGCTGCGAACATTAGGGAACCGCGACGCCTCTCCATGCGCTTCATCGACCGCGAAGAAGTAGCCCGCCGCCTCACCTATGACGTCTGCATCCCGCTGGTGCGAGATGCGATGATCGCCTTCTCTGGTGGCGAGACGAAACAGCTTCTCCGCTCCATCATCCCACTCGCCGGCGGCCACCTCTTCGGCATCATGCCCGGCGCTCTCGGCGCGACGAAGCCTTTCGGCGCAAAACTCATCAGCATCTTTCCGGAAAACGCCGCGCAGGGCATGCAATCGCACCAGGGCCTCATCGTCCTCTTCGAGCCGGACACCGGCACTCCCGTTTGCATCGTCCACGCCGGCGGGTCACCGCCATCCGCACCGCGGCAGCCAGCGCCGTAGCCACCGACGCACTGGCGCTTCCAGACGCGACACGCCTCGCCATCCTCGGCACCGGCGAGCAGGCCGCCACTCACGCCCGCACCATCAGCAAAGTCCGCGCGCTCGAATCCATCGCCATCTGGGGCCGCTCGCCGGCGCGCGCACATGCTCTCGCAGAGAAGTTGCAAGCCGAACTCAACCTGCCCATCGCCGCCGCTGCCACCGTCGAGCAAGCCGTCGCCCATGCCGACATCGTCTGCACCGTCACCTCCGCCGCCGAACCCATCCTCAAAGGCGAGTGGGTCCAGCCCGGTCAGCACATCAATGTAGTCGGCTCCAGTCACGCCGGCCCTGCGGAGATCGACAACACACTCGTCGCCCGCGCCCGCTTCTTCGTCGACAGCCGCGAAGGCGTGCTGGAGCAAGGCGCAGAATTTCTCCGCGCCAAACAAGCCGGCCTCATTGATGACACCCACGTCCTCGCCGAGATCGGCCAGGTGCTCGCCGGCACAGCCAAAGGTCGCTGCTCGCCAGACGAAATCACCATGTACAAATCGCTAGGCCACATCGTGCAGGATCTCGCCAGCGCCTGGTGGCTCTACGCGCAGCCGGAGCCTCAGGTCATTTAGACTGATGCCGCCATTCCAGTCATCTATAAATCCCGAGTTAGTAGTGCCGTGGCCGAACCAATTGCCGCGCTGAGCCGGCGTGTTGCTGCAGTGGATGTGCTCCGCGGACTCATCATGATCATCATGGCGCTCGATCACACGCGCGATTACTTTTCGAACGCTCTCGTGAACCCGACCGACCCCGCCCAGTCCTGGCCCATGCTCTTCTTCACACGCTGGATCACTCACCTGTGTGCGCCGGGCTTTGTCGCTCTGGCAGGAACCTCCGTTTACCTGCAGCGCCAGCGTGGGCGCACGCGTGGTCAGACGGCACAACGGCTGGCATCCCGCGGGCTCTGGCTGCTGTTTGTTGAAGTCGCGATCGTCAGCCCAGGCATATTTTTCACCTATCACTTCCACTTCCTGCAGGTCATCTACGCCATCGGCGGCAGCATGATCCTGCTCGGCGCTGCAGTATCTCCCCACAGGGTGGGTAGCTGCCTACGGCTTTGCGATGGTAGCTCTGCACAATCTCGCAGACCGAATCTCGCCGGATCATCTGCGCCATGGCGCAGCCGCATGGAAGCTGCTGCTCAGTGGCGGCGCCTTCCTGGACCACGGACGGCTCTCAGCGCTCGTCGTGTATCCAGTGCTTCCTTGGAGTGGAGTCATGGCCCTCGGATTCGCCTTCGGCGCAGTTGTGGCGCTGCCCGGCCAAAAGCGAAGGGCGCGTTCTCTGTGGCTGGGGCTTGGCGCTCTCGCATTGTTCGTCGCGCTGCGCGTCGCGAATGTCTACGGCGATCCGCAACCGTTTCAGCACTTCAAGACTCTGCAACAAACGGCGATGAGCTTTCTCAACGTGACGAAATATCCTCCATCACTCGAGTACGTGTGCGTCACGCTGGGCGTGCTGCTCGTGCTCTTCGCGCTGGTCGACTCTCTCTCGAGCAGCGGCGCGTCCTGCCCGCGCTGCATGCGGTGGAGATCTACGGACGTGTGCCGTTTTTCTATTACGTAGTGCACTTCTACACCGTGCATCTACCGTCACTGTTCGCGGTGATGTTCGCTCAGCACAGCATTCACGTGAATCCGCCCACACCGATCTTCAACCCGCCGCCGCCGGGGGCGGGCTTCGGCCTGCCGGTCGTCTACCTGATCTGGGCATGCGTAGTAGCAGCCCTCTACGTGCCCTGCCGCTGGTTTGCCGGGGTAAAAGCGCGGCGTCGCGACTGGTGGCTCAGCTATCTCTAGTGCGGTGACTGCGGCATAGGCGCATCCAGGAATGGCGTCACCGCAGCAACCAGCGTCGGAGCCGCGTCGATGGTGTAATGCGTCAACCCGGGCAGGATCGCGAGTTCATTCACCGACCGCTGCGCGCCATCCAGCCCGGCATCTCTCTGCCCGCCGCCCAGCAGGCTGTAGAACTCCGCGATGTGCTGTAGCCGCACCGCATCCGCATCTGCGAAGACGAGCATCGTCGGCGAGCGGATCGCGCTGACCTCCTTCGACCAGTCGTAATCCTTACGCAGTAACTCGCCCAGCTTGCCGAAGAGCGCCTCCCAGTTCACGTTGGGGTACATCTTGCTCAGCGGCGACTGCTTCATCTGTGCGCCGGTCGAGGCGTCCATCTTGTCGAACGCCGCCAGCACCTCCGGA
>CAWBPB010000011.1:0-111095 GCA_963790555.1 uncultured Acidobacteriaceae bacterium
GGAGAACGAGCGCGCCATGGCAGAAGGTGGCCGTCCCGCCGTGGGCCGACCGCTCTTGCTCGGCATCACCAAGGCGTCGCTCTCCACCGACTCGTTCATCTCCGCGGCCTCCTTCCAGGAGACCACCCGCGTCCTCACCGAGGCGTCCATCAACGGCGCCGTCGATGGTCTGCGCGGCCTCAAGGAGAATGTCATCGTCGGCCGTCTCATTCCCGCCGGCACCGGCATGGAGTACTACCGCAATATCCAGCTCTCACCCGAGCTGGAGGAAGCGGCCCAGAAGGTGCAGGAAGAGGTTTCGGCAGCCCAGGAAGCTGAAGAGCGCGAGCTCGAGCTCATGCGGCAGGAGGGCGAAGCCGAGGAGCTGGCCGCCGAATAAGCAGCTTGCTCCCAACAGATCGCTGGCATCTCATCTGGCGGGGCTCCGGCCCCGCCCTTTCTTTTCCGGCTTTCTTTCCCGAGGAGTAAACTCCATGGACTCCTAAACATCTAAAACCAACATGCATGTATATTTGCAGGCGCCTCTTGGTTCGGTCGAGCAATTGCTCCGGCTGCACGTCTTCTTGATAGGCCTGCCGATGATTCGTTCCCAGGATCCCAGGCAACTTGGAGTGGTGCGAGAATGATCGAACGCAAATCGGCCCCAGATCCTCGGGCCTGCGCAATGCACAGTGCAGGCGACGGCCGCTGCCGGGCCGCCATCGAGGAGAGACACTTCGAGTGACATTTCGACCGCGGCTCTCCAGGGCAGTCGTCCTCTTCTTTCTTTCGCTGCTCGCCATCGCCGTGCAGGGCTACCACTACGGCGTAGATGATGCCGCCATCTACATTCCCGCCGTCGAGCGCTTCGCTCACCCATCGCTGTTTCCCTACGGTGCAGACTTCTTCCTCTCGCACAGTCGCGTCTCCATCTTCTCGAAAGTCGTGGGCGCCGCGGTGCGCTGGCTGCACATGCCGCTGTCGTGGGCAGTACTGGCCTTTCATGTTCTTGGCATCTATCTGCTGCTGCTGGCAGGACACTGGCTCGCGACCCTCTGCTTCACGCGCGCGCGCGCGCAATGGGCTGCAATCGTCACGCTCGCATCCGTCCTCACGATTCCGGTCGCTGGCTCGGCCCTGCCCATCATGGATCCCTATCTCACGGCGCGCTCGCTCTCCACGCCGCTTACCGTCTTTGCTCTCGCAGCCATCCTCGCAGCGCGTCCGGCCACTGCGGTGGTTCTGCTCGCCATCACCGCATTGCTGCATCCCCAGATGGCGGCTTACGGCATTGCGCTGGTGGTGTTCCTGTCTCTGCCGCGATTCGCGCCAACCCGCGTCCCTGCAGAGGAGGCGCTGGCCGGCTCCATCGGCTTCTTCGTCCGCCTTCCTGCCGGATTTCATCTCGGGCCGGCGCAGGAGCCCTATCGCCAGACGCTTTACTCACGCACCTTCTTCTTTGCCTGGGCATGGACCTGGTATGAGTGGGCCGGCGCTCTGCTGCCGCTCGCGATCCTCTATGCCATCACGCACATCCGCTCATCGGTGGTCACGCCTTTAGCGGCGCGCCTCTGCCGCGCCCTGCTGGTGCTGGGCGGCATCTCCATCGCGGCGTTCCTTCTCTTCAGCTCCAGCAGCTACTTCGATGACTTCGTGCGCCTGCAGCCCATGCGCTCCTTCCAGCTCATCTACATCGTCATGTTCCTGCTGCTCGGCGGACTGGCAGGCGAGTATCTGCTGCGCGATAAAGTCTGGCGCTGGCTGCTCCTCTTCTTGCCCATCAGCGCCACCATGTACGGTGTCGATCGCAGCCTCTATCCCGCCAGCCATCACCTGGAGCTTCCCGGTCGCGCGGTGGTCAACCCCTGGCTCCAGGCATTCGACTGGGTGCGTTACAACACGCCTGAGGATGCTGTCTTCGCGCTGCCGCCCCGCTACCTGCTGACGGCTGGCGAGGACGAGCATGGTTTTCGCGCGATTGCCGAGCGCAGTATGGTCGCGGACTGGGTAAAGGATTCGGGCGTCGCCTCTGTCTTCCCGCAGATGGCCCCCGAATGGGAGCGCGAGCAGCAGCTCACCCGCGGATGGGAGCACTACACCGCGCCCGATTTCCTCGCGCTCACCGCGCGCAGCCCCGTCACCTGGATCGTCGTGCAGCCCGCACAGGCGAAGGGCCTCGACTGCCCGTTTCACAACGCAGCAGCGTACGTCTGCGACTTGAAGCAAAAAAGCCGATAACGGATTGCGGAGCAAACCGGTTCCGAGCCGGCCGTTCCTTGAGAACGCTGCATCAGGCATCGGTTTGGTCGTCCACATCGCCACGCGTGAGCGACCAAAGGAAGCGAACATCACAACACGCGCCGCAGGCGTCTTTGCCGGACGGCAAGTCCTCTGTGCTTTTGACTCGAAGTTGGTAACGAATCCGGATTTCCTGCATCATAGAAGCACTTCAACGGAATCTCGAATCCACCCGGGAAGGAGGCAGGCATGCAGCGGAAACCGTGGCTCAACCGAACCATCCAGACAATCAAGAGGGCGGCTGTGCTGTGTGTGGCGCTCCCTCTCCTCTCACAGGCCGCGCTGGCGCAGTTCCAGAATATCTATCCCGACCCGTCTGTCGCGAAGTCGGAGATCCAGGCCGCGCTCACGCGAGCCCGCGCAGCGCACAAGCGAGTCATTCTGGACTTTGGCGGAAACTGGTGCGGCGACTGCAAGGTCCTCAACATCTACTTCCACGATCAAACAAATCTGCCGTTGCTCAACGCAAACTATGAGCTCGTCGATATAAACATCGGCCGCTACGATGCCAATCAGGATATTGCCGCCCACTATGGCATCCCGCTCGAGCGTGGCGTGCCGGCCCTGGTCATCTTGTCACCTGAGGGCAAAGTGCTGCTCGCGCAGACACATGGCGAATTCGAAAGCATGCGCCATCTCCAGTCGAGCGACCTGACAAAATTCCTCAACGACTGGAAGCCTACGCGCCATGGCACAAGTGGAAGATAGAAGCAGGGAAATAGGGAGAAGGGAATAGGAGCAGGGCTCTGTGCCGAAAGGAGCTCAATACGGCTGACACATTCACGATGGATCCGGCCCACACGGCCGTCTTGAGCATGGATTGTCAAGCCGGCATCGTTTCCATTTACACCCGAGAGGCCAAAGACGCTTTTCTGGCCCGAGTCGCGAGTGTTCTCAATCATGCTCGTGCGGCTGGCATGACCGTGATCCACGTCCAGGTAGGTTTTCGACCAGGACTCCCCGAGATCAGTTCCCGAAATGCACTCTTCGGCGCCATTAAGTCTTCAGAGCAGCATCAGCAGCTATTCCGGGAACCGCTTGGAGCGATCCCGGATACCATCGCACCGCAAGGCAATGAAGTCGTTATAACCAAGCACCGAATCAGTGCCTTCGCCGGCACGGATCTCGCCATGATTCTTCGCGCCAATGACATCGATACGTTGGTTCTTTTCGGCATTGCGACCAGTGGTGTCGTCCTGTCCACTCTTATCGAAGCTTCTGACGCCGATTACCGTCTTGCGGTCATCGGCGATTGTTGTGCTGACCTGGACTCAGCGCTTCACGATTGCCTCATCCAGCGATTCTTCCCTAAACGCGGGTCGGTCTTCTCGTCTGAGGGTTTTATCGTCGCCTCATCAAGGACCGAGAAACAATCGTGAACAGTTCCTCCTAGATAGATCGGATGGATTCACGCGGGCACGGAGCGCGGTGGAGGAATGCTCTTGCTCGCTGTACTCCCTTGTCCTACTCCAGCACCGTAAAGCTGCCGGCCTTCTCCGCCTGTGAGCTTCCGCCCACGAACACATCAAAAGTTCCCGGCTCCACCACGCGCTTCACCTCGGCGTTGTAAAACGCCAGGTCGTCGAAGTGCAGTTTGAATTCGACATGCTGTGTCTGCCCCGGCGGCAGCAGGATGCGATGAAAGCCCTTCAGCTCCCGCACCGGCTGGGAGACGCTCGCCACCGTGTTGTGCAGGTAAAGCTGCGCCACCTCGGCGCCCGGCACATTCGAGATATTCTTCACGTCCACGCCCACCGTGATCTCGCCCACGTCCTTGCTGCTGCCGCCCGTGTGCTCGATCTTTACGTTCGTGTACGTGAACTGCGCATAGGAAAGTCCCCAGCCAAAGGGAAACACCGGCGCGTTCGGCGAATCGATGTAGCGCGACAGGTATTTGTCCGCGGCAGAGGTCGGCGGATGCGTCAGGTCGGCATCGCCCGCCGGGCGTCCCGTCGGCAGTTGCGCCAGGTACAGCGGCTCCTGCCCCACGCTATAAGGAAACTCCACCGGCAGTTTGCCGGATGGGCTCACCTCGCCCGTCAGCACCGATACCAGCGCCGGGCCAGCCTCCATGCCCGGAAACCATGCTTCGAGGATCGCCGGCACATGCGTGGCAGCCCACGGAATCGCGGTCGGCCGCCCATCGAACAGCACCAGCACCACCGGCTTGCCCGCGGCAACCACTTGCTCCAGCAACTGCTCCTGGTTGCCCGGCAATGACAAATGTGCGCGGCTCGACGCCTCGCCCGTCATCGTGCTGCCCGCTTCGCCCAGCGCCAGAACCACCAGATCGGCATTCTTCGCCGCCGCCACGGCCGCCGCAAATCCGCTCGTGTCCTTGGTCAGGATCTCCGTGCCCTTTACATAGGTCAGCTTTTTTCCCAGCTTCTCCGTCAGCGTGTCCCGCAGCGTCCGAGCGTTGTGGGGATCGCCCTGCGCACCCCACGATCCCAGCATGTCCTCGGCATCGTCAGCCAGCGGCCCGATCAACGCGACGGATTTCAAATCGCTCGCCAGCGGCAGCAGCCGCCCCACGCCGGGCACGGCCTCGTTCTTCAGCAGCACGAAACTCTCTTCCGCCGCTTTCTTCGCCAGCTCGCGCTTCTCCGGTGTCGGCTGGTAGGGCGGCTGGTTCTCGTCCGTGTACGGATGCTCGAACAGCCCCATCGCCACCTTCACCCGCAGCACGCGGCGCACCGCCTCGTCCAGCACCGGCATCGGCACCTTGCCGCTCGCCACCAGCCCCGCCAGGCGCGAGTGATACAGGTTGCTCTCCATGTCCATATCCACGCCGGCGGTCAGCGCCTTTTCCGCGGCGGTCGCGCCGTCGCCTGCGATGCCATGCTTCATCAGCTCGCCGATCGCGCCGTAATCGCTCACCACCAGCCCGTCAAAGCCCCACTCGTGGCGCAGGATCTTCGTCAGCGTGAAAGGATTCGCGGTCTCCGGAACGCCGTTCAGCGCATTGAACGCCGACATCACCGTCGCCGCGCCCTCATCCACCGCGGCCTGATACGGCGGCAGATACACCTGCCGCAGCCGTATCTCCGACATGTCCGTCGTGTTGTAGTCGCGTCCCGCCTCCGCCGCGCCGTACGCCGCAAAGTGCTTCACCGACGCCGCCACCGAGTCCGGCTTCGACAGATCGCCCTGCTGATACCCGCGGATATACGCGCGCGCGATCGCGCTGCCCAGGTAGGGATCTTCGCCCGCGCTCTCGACAATGCGGCCCCATCGCGCATCTCGCGAGATGTCCACCATTGGCGAAAACACCCAGTTCACGCCATCCTGCCGCGCTTCCGTCGCCGCCATGCGGGAGGCCTGCTGCACAATGTCCGGATCGAAGCTCGCCGCCAGCGCCAGCGGTACCGGGAAGGTCGTGCGATGGCCATGGATCACATCCAGTCCAAACAACAGCGGGATATGCAGCCGCGACTGGTCCACCGCGATGTGCTGGTAGTGGTCGGTCTCTTTCGCGCCAACCACGTTGAATAATGACCCAATCTCGCCCTTCGCGATCATCGCGTCAAAGTCGAGCTTCTCGCCCGTCGGCCCGGTAATCGTGCTGCCGCCGGTGTACTGCGTCAGTTGCCCGATCTTTTCGTCCAGCGTCATCTGCCCCAGCAGCGTATCCACGCGCGCGTTCAGCTTCTTGTCCGCAAGCTGCGCGCTCGCGTGTGGTGCAGGGGCTGGGGGCGGCGCAGGCGCGGCTTTATGTTTGCGTGTCAGGCCCGCAAAGGAAGCACTGCAGCATAGGACAAGCGCAACACTGGCTGAGGCGGCAAAACGGCGAAGCGGATGGTTCAATAGTCAGTCTCCTCGGGTGGCGGAGCCACCGTAATCCTAACAGTGCGTATGCCCTGGCGCTCGTTGGATTGCGACCCGCTCGTAACCTGCCCGGTAAAGGCCGTTTGCGTCACGGGCATCTTTCCGACTACCCCGCTCGTGCAGCAAAGTGCTTTCTCCCACCGGACTATGGCATTAGGCTTACCGTAGGAATGCTGCGTCCACTCCAGCAGTTGCGGCGCGCCACGCTGCACGCGCTCTCTCATGATGTGCTGACGCTCGCGCGGGCGGCAGCATACTCGGCCATCCTCGGCCTCTTTCCGGCGCTGCTCGTGGTCACCACGGTCGTCGCCCTGGTCCCGCAGGGCGACACGCTCATGGGCGAAATCCGCTCCGCCCTCGCCGACTTCCTGCCCGGCAACGCCATCGACGCTATCCAGGACTACTTCAACAGCCGCCATGTGCGCTCGCTGCAGGCCGTCAGCTCCGCCCTGCTGGTCACCCTCTTCGGCTGCATGGGTCTCATGACCTCCTTCATGCAGGGCTTCCGCCGCGCCTTCGCCGCCCCTATCTTCGACGATGTTCGTACCGAGTGGAATCCCACCCGCGAACGCCTCACCGCGCTCGTCCTGATCCCCAGTTGCCTCGTGCCCATGGCGCTCTCCACCGCGCTCGTCGCCTTCGGTCATCAGATCGAAGAGTGGGTCGTCGACGTCACCGCTCACGGCTTCAAGCCCTATGTGCTCTTCCTCTGGCGCATGTCCCGCTGGTCCATCGCCATCCTCTGCACCGCCGTTGTGCTCGCCGTCATTTATCGCTTCGGCACCCCGCGTCGTCAGAGCTGGCGCGATGTCGCGCCCGGCGCAGTCATGTCCGCCGTCGTCTGGTTCGTCACCACCCTGGTCTTCGGCTGGTACGTCACGCGCTTCGCTGACTACACCGTCATCTACGGCTCGCTCGGCACCGCCGTCGCCACCCTGGTGTGGCTCTACATCACGGCGCTCGCCGTTTTCCTGGGTGCGGAATTCAATGCGCAGGTGGAAGCCGATCGCATCGCCCAGGCTGAGAGCGTTCCCTCAAATCCGTCGGAACTCACACTTCCATAGGCGGAAATCGGACGACCCGGCGGTTGCGAGTAAAATGATTCGTTAGCAACACGAAATAACACCCCCGCATGTCGAATCAGGGGCCGGAGTCACTACGGATGCTGCCTGTTGGAGATGGATCGCCGTTCGCCGCTGTAGACAATCGTCGTACCAAGATCGTCGCTACCCTGGGCCCGGCCTCAAGCAACGAGGTCACCTTCCGCCAGCTCGTACGCGCCGGCCTCGATGTCGCTCGTCTCAACTTCTCCCACGGCACCCATGAGCAGAAGCTCGACCTCATCCGCATGGTCCGCGAGGTAGCGAAAGACGAGAACAAGCCGCTCTGCATCCTCGGCGATCTGCAGGGGCCAAAGATCCGTACCGGCAAGCTCGTGGACAAGAAGCCCGTGCAGCTCACCGCCGGCCAGTCGCTCACCATCACACCGCGCGACATCGCCGGCACCTCCACGCTGGTCAGCACCACCTTCCCCACGCTTGCCGAAAACCTCACCTCCGGCGCACGCATTCTGCTCTCCGACGGCCTCATCGAGCTGCGCGTCAACGCCATCCGCGGCGACGACGTGGAATGTACCGTCATCAACGGCGGCATGCTCGGCGAGAACAAAGGCATCAACCTTCCCGGCATCTTCGTCAAGACGCCCGCGCTTACCGAAAAGGACGAGATCGATCTCAAGTTCTGTATCGACAACGATGTCGATGCCGTCGCCGTCTCCTTCGTCCGCACCGCGGAAGACGTTCGCTACACCCGCGATCGCGCCCGCGCCCTCGGTGGCGATGTCTGGCTCATCGCCAAGCTCGAAAAGCCGCAGGCCATCGAGCATCTGGAAGGCATCCTCGAAATCGCCGACGGCGTCATGGTCGCGCGCGGTGATCTCGGCGTTGAGGTGCCGCCGGAAAAGGTTCCCGCGCTGCAGAAGCACGTCATCCGCCGCGCCGGCGAATATCGCAAGCCCGTCATCACCGCCACCCAGATGCTCGAGTCCATGATCGAGAACCCGCGCCCCACGCGCGCTGAAGCCTCCGACGTGGCCAACGCCGTCTACGATGGCACCGATGCCGTCATGCTCTCCGCCGAATCCGCCGCCGGCAAATATCCCGTCGAAGCGGTCAAGATGATGGATCGCATTGTCGTCGAGAGCGAAGCCGTCATGCTTGCCGAGCCGGACACCTACCGCCGCCGCTCCGCGCACGTGCGGCTCTCCATCTCGGAGACTATCTGCGAATCCATGGCCCACGCCGCCGAAGATCTCGACATCGGCGCCATCGCTGTCTTCACCGAAACCGGCACCACCGCGCGCCAGCTCTCCAAGTGGCGTCCCAAGCCGCGCATCTTCGCGCTCTCCAGCGTGCCCAAGGTCATCCGCCGCATGAACCTGCTGTGGGGTGTGCATCCTCTCCTTTGCGACAAGATGACCACCACGGAATCCATGGTGGAAGAGGCCGAAGACGTTCTTACCGCCGGCGGTTACGCAAAGCCGCAGGAGATTCTCGGCATCGTCGCCGGCACCCGCACCCTCACCGGTTCCACCAACTTCCTCCGCCTCCACGTCCTCGGCGACCGGGCCCCCGGCCACGAGAGCGAAAGCAAGGCACACGAGCTGACCACCGCATAGCCGTTGTTTTCACAGAGCATCTCGTACGAGAAATCCGTGAATTCATGTCACGGCGACAATTGTTTGACAACACCATGACAACTGCCTCATCTGCGGCTCTATAGCTTTCTCCGCAGGCCATCGAATGGCCGAATCGGAGGAATCATGAATACTTCAGAAGAGATAGATTCAGCGTCAAACGGGCCGGCGATCGTTTTTGAAAGGCGGCGTCCTCGCAAGTGGCGCGCTTGTCAGCTCCGGTTTATTTGGTGGAGCATTCGGCACTGGCTCAACCAGCAAATGATGATCGTGATGATAGTGAATCTCACTGATGGAGATATTGCCATTCTGCGTTTCGTCGCTGCAGCGGAGCTGATCGAAGCCGATCTGTGGACACAGTATGCCGAGCTCGGTGGCGTCACCGGCGGGACCCAGAATCCATATCAGCTGGCCTTGCAGAATCTCGATGGGGACGGATCGCAGTACATCACCAGCAACACGCTCGATGAAGTCAGCCACGCCGCATTTCTCAATGCCTATCTCGAATCCAAAGGTGCCGAGCCGGTCGAACTTGGATGCCTTCCGCAACCTCCAGGGCAGCCGCGCAACCGGCGCGCAGAACATCGGCCGCCTGACCAATCTCATGCATCTCAACGTCGATACCAGTTTCTATATCCGGTATCGCAGCACCACGAATCCGGACTTCGGTGCCACATTCCCGCAAGCCATCAACATCACCAACCGCACGGGCATTCCCCGAACAGATGCCGACATGAGCGATCCGCACCATATCCAGGTCATCGCAAATACCGCGGCATTTCACTTCGGCGCCATCGAGCAGGGCGGCTCCAGCTTGTATGCCAGTCTCTCGCGCAAGGTCACCAGTGAGCAGGTTCTTGAGATCACTCTCGGCATCGGTGGCGATGAGGTGGCGCATTTTCTGGAATGGGTCGACTTCGCTGGCAACGGCGTGCAACCTCCCGTAGCGCCGGTCAGCTTCCGGAGGTCTCACCTTCCCCGATTTCACCAAGAAGGGTCCGCTCTTCCAACCCAATCTCATCTTCCCCGTACCCTGCGAGTTCATCAACGCCAAGCTTCCCCACTGCGCCGTCATCCGGCCACTGACCGACAAATTCGGAGGAGCGCGCGCAACGGCAGCCTTCTTCACCAACATGAACTTGTTCGCCGGCCAGTCAAAGGAATTCTTCTCCGAACTCAATCGGCTGGCGGACGCGGCAGATAATGCTCGTCGTCGAGACTAGTACAGCCTGCTCAATCCAATCCGCTCGCATAGCGGCAGGCCCAGGTCGACCAACCTGGGCCTGCCCTGATCGCAACGGCGTTCCCGCTATAGATGCGGCGCTGGTGAATCGGTGAAGCGCGAACTTCGCGCTTGGGAAAGAGCTCTTGAATTGCAGTCAGCTGAAGCGGATACAAAGCCAAAATTAATTTATCCGACAATCCTTGCGCGGTGGATAATGCCTGCACATCGCGGAGGCCTGTCTCGTGAGTCACCTAAGTCGCCTGATTCGATCGTTAACCTGCTCGCTGTGCGTCGTTGGGTTCTTGGGTTCCTCTCTGGTCGCTCCACGCCGCGCCCGCTCCGCTACTTCAGATGAATGGCGGCCAGGCCTCCGGATTTCTCGGCGCATGGTGCCCGCAAGGCGATCCCAACAAGCACGCCTCCATCTCCGGCAACGGCGTTTTCCTCACTCTCACCAATGAGAATGGCGATACCTCTCCTGGAAATCTGCAGGGCTCCAACCAAATTCAGGCGCCCGGATGGCAATTCGTCACCGGCACGCTCAGCAACGATGGCAGCCAGATCAACTGGTCCAACGGAAGCTACTGGGCCCGCTGCGATAGTGGCGGCGGCCGCGATCGCTGGACACTGAGCGGAACATGGTTTGCGAATGGCGACCGTTCCCGTGCCTGCTCCATCCGTCAAAGACACGGAGATCTCGACCTGCACAATGAATCGGGCCAAAGCGCATCCGGAAATTTTACCGACAGGCACCGGATCACGACCAACTGGAGTGGCGCCGTCATCCAGGGAAGAATCAGCCAGCACGGCGGTCGCATCGATTGGGACAATGGAACCTACTGGATCAAATCTAGGCTCTATTGATATCGCCGCATCGCGAGCACAATCCAATCCCATGCGCTTCATCGACCGCGAAGAAGTAACCCGCCGCCTCACCTACGACATCTGCATCCCCCTCATCCGCGACGCAATGGTCGCCTTCTCCACCGGCGAAACCAGGCAGCTTCTCCGCTCCATCATCCCGCTCGCCGACGGCCATCTCTTCGGCATCATGCCCGGCGCGCTCGGCGTCGACAAACCATTCGGCGCAAAGCTGCTCACCATCTTTCCGGAGAACGCCGCGCAAGGCCGCCAGTCGCATCAGGGCCTCATCGTCCTCTTCGAGCCGGACGCCGGCGCACCCGTCTGCGATCGTCCACGCAGGCGAAGTCACCGCCATCCGCACCGCCGCGGCCAGCGCCGTCGCAACCGACGCGCTTGCACTTCCAGACGCGAAGCATCTCGCCATCCTCGGCACCGGCGAGCAGGCCGCCACCCACGCCCGCGCCATCAGCAAAGTCCGCGCGCTGGAATCGATCGCCATCTGGGGCCGCTCGCTGCAGCGCGCACAAGCCTTCGCAGAGAAGATGCAAGCAGAACTCAATATCCCCATCGCCGCCGTCACCACCGTGCAGCAAGCCGTCGCAAACGCAGACATCGTCTGCACCGTCACCGCCGCGTCCGAGCCCATCCTCAAATCCGAATGGGTCCAGCCCGGCACACACATCAACGTAGTCGGCTCCAGCCACGCCGGCCCCGCCGAGATCGACAACGCCCTCGTAGCCCGCGCCCGCTTCTTCGCCGACAGCCGCGAAGGCGTCCTGCAGCAAGGAGCAGAATTTCTCCGCGCCAAACAAGCCGGCCTCATCGACGACTCGCACATCCTCGCCGAAATCGGCGAAGTCCTCGCCGGCAAAGCCGAAGGCCGCCGCTCAGCAGACGAAATCACCATCTACAAATCGCTAGGCCACATCGTGCAGGACCTCGCCAGCGCCTGGTGGCTTTATTCGCAGCCTGAGGCGGCCCGTCTCAGTGCGTCTTCGACATAGCCGCATCCAGAAACGGCGTCACTGCGGCGACCAGAGCGGGCGCCGCGCTGAGGTTGTAATGCGTCAGCCCTGGAAGAATAGCCAGCTCATTTACCGATCGCTGCGAGCCATCCAGCCCGGCATCTCTCTGTCCACCGCCCAACAGGCTGTAGAACTCCACAATATGCTGCAGCCGCACCGCATCCGCATCGGCAAACACCAGCATCGTCGGCGACTGGATCGCTTTCACGCCTTCCGACCAGTCGTAGTCCTTCCGCAGCATCTCGCCGAGCTTGCCAAAGAGCACCTCCCAATTCACATTCGGATACATCTTGCTCAGCGGCGACTGCGTCATCTGCGCCCCGGTCGACGCATCCATCTTGTCGAACGCCGCCAGGACTTCCGGATACATTCCACTCCGCCGGAATCCCGAGCGATGCCACCACCAGCTTGCGCACCGACTGCGGATGCCGGATTACCGTCTGCAGCGCAACGTACCCGCCTAGCGAGTAGCCCATTACATCCGCTTTTTGCAAGCCCCAGATACTTGATCAGCGCAGCGATGTCATCCGCCATCGCCTCACAGCTCATCGGCCGGTCGATATCCGCCGTGTGTCCGTGGCCCTGCAATTCCACCGCGATCACCTGCCGCCCTTTTGCCAGCGCCTCCACATTCGGTCCGAACATCGTGATGCCCACCACTCCGCCGTGGATCAGCACCAGCGGCTCACCAGTGCCGTGAATCTCGTAGTACATCTTCAAGCCGTTCACCGGCGCGTAGCCCGTCTTCACCGCCGCGGGTACGCTGCGCTGTCCGCTTGCCAACGACGATGCTGCGAGCACGCCGACTGAGGCGCCAAGAAAACTTCGACGCGATGGATAGGCTGAAAATGCGGTTTGCGATTGCAAGCAATCTCTCCTTGGAAGCTGGTTTTCGTACCGCGAGAGGGACATGCTACGCGCGGCAATCGTTCACCATAACGTCAGCCTGAGAAGTATGTCCAGCGACCGGAAAGCAGTCATTCGCCGTCATCTTCCGGGAAGTTCTCCACTACCCCCTGCCGTACTCTGTAATCCATGGGCCGCATCCGCGTACTCACCGACCAGGTCGCCAACCAGATCGCCGCCGGCGAAGTGGTGGACCGTCCCGCGTCCGTGGTCAAGGAACTGCTCGAAAACGCGCTCGATGCCGGCGCCACCCGCATCCGCATCGAAGTCGAAGGCGGCGGCCGCAAGCTCATCCGCATCGCGGACAACGGCTGCGGCATGGTGCGCGACGACGCGCTGCTCGCCTTCGAGCGCCACGCCACTTCAAAACTCCGCACCAGTCCGACGATCTGCTCGCCATCGCGACCCTCGGCTTCCGCGGCGAAGCGCTGCCCTCCATCGCCTCCATCTCTCGGCTCGAAATCGAGACCCGCGCCGCCGAAGAGCCCGCCGGCACCCGCATCGAAATCGTCGGCGGCCGCATGCATCGCGTCGAAGACGCCGGCCTGCCCCCCGGCACCACCATTGCCGTGCGCGATCTCTTCTTCAACACGCCCGCCCGCCGCAAATTCCTCAAGTCCGAAACCACGGAGCTGCAACACGTCACCGCACTGGTGACACATTACGCGCTCGCCCATCCGGACAAGCATTTCGAGCTGCACTCCGCCACTCACGCGCTGCTCCAGGCGCCGCCCGTTGCCGAGCCCGCCGACCGCATCTTCCAGATCTTCGGCAAGGAAACCCTCGATCACCTGCTGCCCATCGCCGCGGAAGTCGATCTCGTGCGCGTTGGCCTGCCCGCGCCGCCGCCCTGGAAGCAGGATGAAGACTACGAGCCGCCCGTCCCCGGCCATCTGCGGCTCTCCGGCTTCACCTCCAAGCCCGAGCTCGAAAAGCTCAATCGCAATTCCATCTACTCCTTCGTCAATCGCCGCCTCGTTCGCGACCGCCTCCTCCTGCACGCGGTCTCGGAGGCCTACCGCAACATCCTCCCGCCCACATCGTTTCCCGTCGTCCTGCTCTTCCTCGAGCTGCCGCCCGAAGAAGTCGACGTGAACGTTCATCCCGCGAAGACAGAAGTCCGCTTCCGCCAGCCCAGCTTCGTCCACGACTTCGTGCGCGACACACTCCGCAACAAGATCGTGCAGTCGCGCCCCGCCATGGGCTTCCTCGCCGCGCTCGAAACCCACGCCGCTGCCTCGCCATCCTTGCTGCCCGGAGTCTCCGCAATCCCGGGCGCGCCGGAATCCGCGCCCTTCACCGGCAATGCCGATTCCTTCGCTCTCGAATCCCTGCGTCCTGCGCCTGTCGCCACGCGCCTCGATTTCACCGCTGCCGGAAACGGAGCAGCCATTGCAATCGAAGAGGCCGCCGCGCTCTCCCTCCTGAACGCGGAGCTCCCACACAGCATCGGCTCAGCCCATCGCGAATTCGCCCGCGCCCGTGCCTGATGAAGCCGCAACCCTCCACGCGCTCGCCTCGCTCAAACCCATCGGCCAGCTTCGCGAGTCCTTCATCCTCGCCACCAACGAGGAAGGCCTCTGGATCATCGATCAGCACGTCGCGCACGAGCGCGTCCTCTTCGAAAAAATCCTCCGCGAGCGCGAAGTGGAGCGCGTCCAGCGCCAGCGCCTGCTCATGCCGCTGCTCATCGACCTCACTCCCGCCCAGATGGTCGCCTTCTCCGAGATCGCCGCCGAGCTGGAACGCAACGGCTTTGAAGCCGAGCCCTTCGGTCCGCGCACCCTCGCCATCAAGGCCGCGCCCGTCGGCCTCGAAGGCCGCGAGCTCGAACGCATGCTCGTCGAAGTCCTGGAGCAGAGCGATCGCCTCGACCAGCGCGAGAATCTTGGCACCGCCCGCGCGCGCATCGCCGCCTCCATCGCCTGCCACTCCGCCATCAAGGTCAACATGCCGCTCGATCCCGAGCGCATGGCCTGGCTGCTCCGCGAGCTGGGCAAAACCGAGCTGCCCACCAGCTGCCCCCACGGCCGCCCCATCGCACTACGGTATTCTTGGAAGGACATCGAGCGCGCATTTCACCGCATTTAGGGGCACCGAACCGGCCCGCGCTCCTCTCGCTTTCAAAACTCAAGATCGGAAATCATGAAACAGGATCAACTGGAAAAAGCGCGGCAAACACGCTGGCGTCAGGACGGCAACGCGCTTCTCACGCTCGACGACGCCGAGCGCTGGCTTCGGGAGACGCCCCTCTGCCTCTACCTCCCGCGCTATCAGCACCTGCCGGTCCCCGCGCCCAGCTTTGTAGAAGCTGTCGCCGGCCGCAGCAACATCACGCCCACGCCGGACGAGATCGCCGCCGCCTCACACATGCTCGCGCGCCTCGTCGCATCCGGCGCCGTCATCGCGCTCAATCTCTTCGGCGCCGCGCCCGGCATTGGCATTTCCAGCTTTGTGGGTGAGCATCCGGACTTCATCGCAACGCCCGAGGCTCTGCCCTACCTCTACGCGCTTCAGCCGGAGCGCAATCCCAAGCGCCCTCCCACAACCGTCGGTGGCGCACGCGTCTCTCCGCTGGCCGCCGAAGCCTATAAGGTCCTCGAGCGCGAAGGCGCTCTCACCACCATCGAACTACGTTCGCGCCTCGGTCGCGAGGTCACGGAAGCCGCCGTGCTGCGCTCGCTCGCCGAGCTCTGGCACACCATGCGCGTCGTGCCGGTGCCTGCCGAGAACGGGCCGGAAGGTGCCCACTGGGAGCTGCTCAGCGCGCGCCATCGCCGCGAGCTCAACATGGGCAGCACGCAGTCGCAGGGCACCGCGCTCTCCATCCTCGCGTCGTTCTATCTGCAGTCCGCCATCGCCGCTACCGGCGAGCAGGTAGAAATCTTCCTCTCGCCCGCTCGCCTCGCGCTCCCGCATCCGCGACGTCGTCCACGGCCTCTCCGCCACCCGCCAGCTCGCATCGTTCCCGCTCAACGGTGAGGAGCAGTTCTACGTCGAAGGCACGCTGCCCGAGATTGCCGAGGAGGAAGAGAGCAGCGGCAACATCGCTCGCCGGTGCAGCCGAGACGCTCAGCTCGACGCTTCCGTCGACGCGGGTTTGGAACAAAACGAGCCCAGCTTTGCCGAAGCCGGCCGCCGGCAGCTCCAGCCGCGCCGCGCAAGCCCATGCAGCGGCCCAGCTTCTCGAACCGTGCGCGCGGCCGCTTCACTCCGCGCGAAGAACACAAAGGCGAACGCTCCGCAACGCCGCGAAGGCGGATTCCGCCGCCCGCAGCGAAGCGGAGATCGCGCCTTCGGAGCAGGACCAGCAGGAGCCGAGGGAACCGCCCGGCCACCCCGGCCAAATTTCGAGCGCCGCGGCCGTCCCGGCCCTTCCTCGGAACGTCCAGATCGTTCGAATCGTCCGGATCGCCCCGGTCGCTTCGCACGCGGTGGTCCTCCGTGGTGGTCCTTCCCGCGGTGGCTTCAGTAAGCCATCAGGCGGCTTCGAGCGCAGAGGCAGTTTCGGCAAAGACAGGCCGCCCCGGCCCGCAGGCGGAGGCTTCCGGCGCGACAGGCCACCGGCGATCGCCCACCCCGCACTGGCGAAGGCGCAGGGCGGTTCACTCCCGGCGGCCTCGTCCACCATTCCGCCAGGGCCGCCCGCCCGCGGGTGCCGGCGAGCGCCCTCGCGACCCTTCCGTCGCGATCCACTGCACCCGGCGAAGGACGAAGCTCCTTCCGGCCCAATCGTCCCTCCGGCCCGGGTCGTCCTTCCGGTCCAGGTCGCTCTTTCGGCCCCGGTCGCACGCTCTCGTCCAGATCGCCCTTTCCGCAAGCCGTCGGGAGATCGTCCCGCAGGCGGCCCGCGCCGCTTCGATAGCCGTCCACCCCGCCGCGAGGGCCATCCCGCCCACCGGGCGACCGCCCGTTCAAGAGGCCATATTCTCCCGCGGGCGATCGCGCCCAGCACGCTCCGCCGCGCCCGGCGATGTTCCGCCCAGTGGCATGAGCGTCCGGAGCGCGCATTCACGTCCCGGCCCAAGACCGTCAGGATCGGCCCGACCGCAAGGCGGCGAACGCGGGCGGCGCCCTTTCCGCCCCGGCGGCCAGCGCCCCGGCCGTCCCGGCGGATTCAGCAAACCCGGCGCGCGGCCTGGCTCCTTCGGTAAACCTGGCCTTCGCCAAGCCGCGCTTCAGCAAGCCATCCGGCGATCGGCCCGCAGCCGGCCGGTGATCGTCCAGAGCGTCCGCGTTCCCCGCGCCCTGCCTTCGGTTCAGGGGAGCGGCCTCCTCGTCCGGCAGCAGAGCCGGCGACAGCAGCTGTCCGGTCCGCGCAAACCCGGCGGTTTCCGAAAATCGGGCGCTCCCGGCAAATCCTTTGGCAAGCCGCGCCCCGCAGGCAAAGGCCGCACCTCCACCACGACCAGCTCCGGCAAGCCGCGCCGCCCCGGCGGCATCGCAGCGCCGCGTCCGGGCAGGCGGCCGCCCGCCGGCAAAAGGCGGCTTCAAGTCAGGTGGTTTCAAGCCCAAAGGTCCGCGCCCGGGCGGCCAGCGTCCCGGCGGCTCAGCCCCGCCAAAGCGCAAGCCGCGCGGCGAATCCCGCGAAGGGGATGAAGGCTAGATGAGCAAAGCGAACCGACAGGCGAGCGCAGCGAAGGAGAGGCAATCCCATGAGCGCGGCGAAGGAGAGATATTAGATGGGCGAAAGCAAGCCGCTCACCGTTGCCCCTCTCATCGTCGCCATCGATGGCCCCGCCGGTGCAGGGAAGAGCACCGTCGCCCGCGCGCTCGCCCAGCGCTTCGGCCTGCTCAATATCGAAAGCGGCGCCATGTATCGCGCCTTCGCCCTCAAAGCGCTCAACTCCGGAGTCGCCACCGGCGATGCCGCCGCGCTGGACGCGCTCGCCCACACCACTCAGGTGCGCCTCGAGCCCGGCCCCGACGGCAATCGCGTCCTGCTCGATGGAGTCGACGTCACCGAACCAACTGCGCACGCCGCGCATCACCGCCGCCGCGTCGGAGGTCAGCGTCCACCCGCCCATCCGCCGCTGGCTGGTCAGCCTGCAGCAGGCGCTCGGCGCACACGGCAATGTCGTCATGGAAGGCCGCGACATCGGCACCGTCGTCTTCCCCCACGCGCCGGTCAAAATCTTCCTCGACGCCTCACCCGAAAAACGCGGCGAGCGCCGCTATGAACAGACGCGCAACGGAGAGACCGGCGGCACCGCAGTCGCCACACAGCTACCTGCAAAGGTCCTCGAAGAGATCCGCGAGCGCGACCGCCGCGACCGCACCCGCGCCGACTCACCCCTCCGCCCCGCACCCGACGCCGCAATCATCGACTCCACCGACCTCACGCTCGAGCAGGTGATCGAAAAGGCCGCCGCGCTGGTCGAAGAATATTTGCGAGCCACCTCTGATTGTTGACAAAGCGTTAATTGGAGAACCGGCAGTGACAAGAGACGAAGCCTGGAATCTGGCCAACCACTGGGTAGCGGCTTGGAACAATCATGATCTGGACGCGATCATGACGCACTACGAGGATGCAGTCGAGTTGACCTCGCCCGTCGCCGCCCAGCTGTTGGGAATCCCCGATGGCAGGATCGTCGGAAAGGCAAACCTCAGAGCGTACTTTCAGCGAGGCCTTGAGGCCTATCCCGAACTACGCTTTCGCCTTGAGGACGTGCTCTGGGGCGTAAACAGCGTGCTGCTCTACTACACAAATCAAAAGGGAACTCACACCGGAGAATTCCTGGAGCTCTCTGCGGCCGGAAAAGTAGCCCGAGTAGTGGCGAACTACAGCGCCTAAAGGCTACCAGCCTATCTGCCGCAGGAATTGCAATCGATCGCAAGATGCCTACCGTTAACGGTGAATTATGCAGCCGAAAAGACATCATTAAGACGCAGCGGATGCTGTGGACATGATGCTCAGTGCTGATTGAGCCAAATCGTCCATCGTAGAGTTGATAGGCAGATTCGTCGCTTCTACAGGCGATGGCAGACGGAGTCGAATTCTACCATGAGCTCATTCGAGTGCATGCCAGATCGAGTACGGAAACGATTATTCGAGTACGGGCGCGATAGCCTTCGTGCCTGTTGTCCTCTTTCGTATTGCACATATCGATCCCGAGATCGATCGCTGGTTGCTGGGCGACGGAATCGGACGCACGTCTCCCTACTGACAATCTTGTTTCAGTCGAATGTTGCATGCTCATCAGAAACGCTGATTGGCTATCTAGATGAAATGCAAAGTGGGTTTACTTTCGGCAAGCGCTGCATGTCTGTCGCTGTGCGAATGTGATCTTCATGAGCATTACGGCGTCACGATATGACCGGACGAATGGCTGATGAGCGCGCTGATGCGCAATGCAGCGTCATTCGCATAGATCGTTAAGTTCCTGCAGATCGAGAAACGGAAATGATGTTGCACTGTAGGCGAGCTCATAAAGACGACCAACGTCGCAGCTCATGAGATGCACTACAGCATGCCACTTAGCTCACCTACTGCGGCGTAGCCTGCGGCACCGGCTGATTCCGCGGCACCCGCAGATGCGGCGCTCGCGGTGGCTTTGGCGGATTCGGCACACTGCCCTCAGGCGTTTCCGGAGCCTCCGGTGCTTCGGGAGCCTCCGGCTGTTCGTTGTCCTCGGCCCGCTTCACCTCGATGTCCCCATGCTCCGCCACCAGCGTCACCGGGGTCGCATTGCCGCCGCTTCCGGTGTTTCCGGTCAGCGAGTGGTCGCTCCGCTCCACGCTGCCGGCGTAAGTCAGATCGCTGGACACGCTGCCGTCGTGCGCGCTCGCATCCACGTGGAAGAGGTGATTTGCCGGCAGCCCCAGCCGGATCGCGCCATTGCGATTGCGCAGGTTGATCGGCCCGTCGCCGCCATTCAGGTTCACGCTGATATCGCCATCCGAAGTCTGGACATCCAGCGGTCCCGCCACCTTGCTCAGCGTGATGTTCTTCGAGCGCGTCGCCGCCTGCACCCGGCCCTTCGCATCATTCAGCGTCAGGTCGCTGTCGTCCAGCAGCAGATCGCCGTTCAGGTGGTCCACATCGAAGGTCGTGCGGCTGGAGTGGAAGCTCAGCGGCCCGCCCAGCTTCGCCACATCCACTTCGCCCAGGAAGTCGCCTTCCAGCGTCACCTTGCCCGTCACGTCGGAGACGTTCGCATCCTCCGTGCGTCCGCTGACGGAAAGGCTGCTGGTCAGCGCGTGCGCGGAAAAGTCGCCGCCGGACATCCGCGCCGTGCATGCGCCGCCAATCTTGTTCAGCGTCACGTTGCCGTGCCCGGCATCCACGCCCACCGCGCCGTTCAGCCCGCTCACGGCCACGTTTCCGCGCCCCGCCTTCATCGTGATGCTGGTATTCGCCGGCACCTGCACCGTCAGGTCCACGCTGCCGCGGTCGATGTTCGCCGTCGTCAGCGTGGCCTCGTTTCCGTTCACCTGCAGCTCCGGCCGCAGCTTGGTGAGCTGCTTCTCGGCGTCGCGATCGCTCGACGTGTACACCGTCTGGTGCGCGCTCACGTGGATGCGGTCATCCGTCGACGGCGCAATCGACACATCGCCATGCGGATTGGTGATCGTCAGCCGGCCGTTCGCGCCGAAGGCCTGCTCGAACTGGTGGTCCGCATCATGCTCCTGTCCCCACAGGTGCATGCCCCAGTTATTGTCCTCGTCGGAGAAGTGCCAGCCGAAGGGGCTGTTCATCGCGTGCTTGCCCACAATGCCGAGCACCGCCAGCAGCACGATGAGAAACACCAGTCCGCCCACACTGGTGCGCCTGCTGTAAGGATCGCCCTGCTGCAGCCACCATTCCCCCAGCAGCGCCAGCCCAAGCCCGATCAACAGCACCGGCCACCAATGGATATACCAGTCCCAGAACTCGTAGCCGCTGATGGTGCCGGCCTGGATCAGCAGCGCAATCACGCCAACTGCGATCAGCACAATCGGCCGCACCATGGAGGGCCGCCGCCAGCCGCGGTAGTACGCACGCTGCGCGCGCCACTGTTCTTTCGCGGCGCGGCGCTGCTGCTTCCACTGCCAGCGCGGATCGGGATTACTCGGCCCGGAGGTATACGGCGGAGGCGCGGCAGCCATCAGCGGCCTCCTTCCGTGGGATCGTTCTTCGCAATGTCATTCGAAGGCGCAGGCACAATGCCCGTGCCCGGCGAAGCCGGCGGCGTCTGCCAGCCACTCGGCGCCGGCTGCGGCGGATAGCCACTGTACGGCGGATACTGCGGCGGCATCTGCGACGGATCGGGCGCCTGGAAGGCGGCGCGCTCCGCCAGCGCCAGCACCCCGGCCAGCACCAGGTAGAGCGGCCAGCTCTGGCTGAAGCTCAGGATGTGCCACTCATGCAGCAGCGCCGTCACCCCGAACATCAGCAGGAATGCCGGCCCGCGCAGGCGCCGGATCAGCAGCCAGCTATTCATCGCGTGCCTCCGGTCGTGTCCGTCGGCACCGAGTGCGTATGCCCCGGGCTATGGATCGAGCCATTCGCCGGCGGCATCGGTGGCGGAGGAATTCCGCGCGTCCGGCGGAAAATGATCCAGATCCCCAGCCCGATGATCAGCAGCGGCCATCCATGCGCCACCCAGTCCTCATGCAGCAGGCCCAGCGAGCCGAACAGGAACAGGATGCCCAGCCCGATCAGGATGATCGCGCCCGTCGGGATATCGCGGCCCATATAGCCAGTCGGCGGGGCGGCATCGGCGGGACGGGGCGGATACGGCTGTCCCGGAACATAGGCTGTACCCATGGCTGTGCCTGCGCCGCTTCTCTGACGAATATCGTTTTCCAGCCACTCGGCGTAGCCTGGCTGGCCTGGAGCAGGCGCATAACCCGGAGCACCGGCTGGCGGCACAAATCCTGAATACGGCCCCGGCTGCCTGCCGCGCGGCTCCCAGCCCGCGCCGCCGGCCGGCGGAACAGGCGGACCGGCGGCACAGGCGGCACAGGCGGCATGCCGGGATGCGGATGGATCCCCAGCCGCTGCGCGATGTCATTCAACCCGAAAGGATTGGGCAGCGGCAGCCCGTCGCGGCGGGCCATCGCCGTCTGGTAGGCGTCGAAGACCTGGTAAACCACCCAGGCGGCCACCAGGATGCCGAAGACCCCGGATGCATGATCGCTCAGGCTGACCAGCACGGCGAAGATCACGACATGCGCAATCGCCTTGGCATACTGCCCGTTGTACATGGCGCCCACGCCGGGAATGATGCCCAGCAGGCCGCCAAGCATGGGATGTGGCGTGCCGGTAAAGATCGCGGCGGGCATACTTCCGCCGCCGCACCGGAGGCGCGCAGCCGTTCCGCCAGGCATGCCTCGCAGAACACGGAACCCCCCACGTTGCGGACACACTCCTTGCACAACGGTTTGCCGCAAAACTGGCAAAAGGCAGACGAGGGAACATCAGGATGATAGTTGCAGTTCATACCAGGCTCCTTTCTGACGGCTTATGGTGATTGCCTGGTCTTTCAGAAAATAAAAACACGAGGCCCGAGGAGAAAATTCTGCTGTGCGCATCCATCTCAGGATCGTAGATGCACTCCGGATAAAGCTTTTGAGTGGAAGAGTGCCAGCACCGGCACCGGTGCTTCGTAATACCCGCCGTGTCCCTGCTCCGGACGCGCGCTGCTGCCGGCCTTTTGTGCAGCCCCGCCCGGCTTTCCGGCCTGCCGGAGGCTGTGCTGCGGCTGCTGTTCCGGTTGCTGCTGTGCTGCGGCTGGCTCGCAGGCTGCGCCGCCGGAGCGCTGTTGTCGCGGCGCATCTCGTTCACCCGCGACTCGAGCTCGTACACGATCCGCAGGTTCAAGTAGTACTGCGCCACGTCCTTGTAGGTGTGTAGTACTCGTGGCTCACCGACGACGCCAGCACCGACGGGCTCAGGTCGCTCAGCTTCAACTGGCTCAGCCGCACTCCGGTCAGGTTCAGCGTCAGCGCGATCGAGAAGAAGGCCATCGCCAGCGTCATCAGGATGCGCGACTCCGCCATATGCCGCTGCAGCATGTGCATCGGCGCCGCCATCCATGGCTGCCGCGGCAGCGCCACCACCCGCTCGCCGCCAGCTGCGGGCGTGTCGGGAAGCCCGGTCGTTCCGGCCAGGATCTTCTCTAGGAGCCCTTCCGGCGCTTCCGGCGTCTGGTGCAGAAATCGAAGCCATTCCGTGCCGCGCTTCGCCTCCTCCAGCAACTCCGCGCAGCCGGCGCCACAGCCGCTGCTGTGGGCATAGAAGGCCTCCGCATCGCGGGCGTCGAGCGTGCCGTCCAGCGCGTCGGTCAGCATCGCCTCCCAGGCTTCGCAGCTCAGGGTGCGGGGTCCTTTCTCCGGATTGTCATTCGTCGTCACGGCTACATCACCTGTCTCTTATTACGTCCCAGCAGGCGCGCAAGTTCTGCGCGTCCCCGGCTGATGCGGCTTTTTACGGTCCCCTCCGGCACCCGCAGCACCAGCGCGATCTCCTTGTAATCCATATCTTCTAGATCGCGCAGAATAACAGCCTCGCGCAGCTCCGGCGAGACTTTTGCGAGCGCCCCCTGCACCATCTTTTCCAGCTCCCGGCCCACCATGTGGTCATGCGGCGAACGTCGTGCATCCTGCAGCAGGTCGGCCCCGAGCGCGTATCTTCCCCATCATCCCATCCGGCATCCAGCGAATCGGTCGAGCGCTCCATCCGGCTGCGCCGGAAGTGGTCCACCAGCAGGTTCCGCGTCAGCGTCGTAATCCACGTGGTAAAGCTGCCCTTCTCGCTGTTGAAGCTGCGCAGGTTCCCGTACAGCTTCAGGAAGACCTCCTGCGTCAGGTCCTCGGCATCATTCGGCGATCCGGTAAAGCGGTAGCACATGCCGTAGACCCGGCGATGATGGCTGCGCACCAGCTCCGCCCAGGCCCCGCCGTCCCCGCGCAGGCACCGCTCCACCATCCCCGCCCAGTCCACATCGGCAGGCGGCGCGGCAGGCACGGACGCGGCGGCTCGGGCGGCCGTGTTCTCTCTCCGTGCGGGCTTCTCCCAGCCCTTGTCTCCGCCCTTGTTTCGTCCGATCCATTCCGCCGGCTGACCCCGGGCCTTCCGCCGTCAGAAGAATACCCGGTTTATCAGCCGCGCAGACCGGCCGGAATCCACAATCCATTCGTTCGCGAGAGGTTACGTCCCCCGCCCAGCATTCCCGGCCATGTGGCTGCCGCGCTCATGGGACCAAATACGCGGAAAACGGGGTGATGGTTCCCTCAAGAATTGGGGCTTAAAGCGAGTCAGCAGGCCGGCAGGCGAGCCAGGAGTTTTGGCAGGCGCCGAAATCCCGGAGCGAATTTCAGGCCAGAGGAGAGCGCACCGTCAAAACGGATTTGGCCTGGCACACTCCCCCGCAAACCCTTAGCCCCCGATCACGTCCGTCGCATTTGCAGACAGGGTCAGGAGCGCTGTGAAGCTAGTCAAACCAGTAAAACTCGTAAGCAACGTCCGAAACCAGGTAGGCCCAGTTCCCATTTTTTGACACGATCCCAACTGTCGAATCTTGATCCGAGGTAGTGCCATCCCCCAGGTTAAACACAAAATAGTTTTGGCCATTAACAATAGAGTTGTGCGTCCAGACCCAGGCTGGGCCGCTGGTTGTGCATCCCGGGATCATGCCATAAATCACCGGGAAGCCAATGCTCTTAACACCGGGAGGATCGCCAGCCTGTGGGCCCGTCTGATCAGCGATCCATTTACCCGGGGCAATGGAATGTCCTTGCCAACCATCGATGAGCGAAGTCAATTGGTTTATGGACGGAGATCTAAAAGAAGAAGTAAAAGACTGCCCCGCTAAGGGGTGCGAGAATTGTGGGCGGTACAGGTTGAAAATCAATGCCACCTGAATGGTTTGGAGGATCCGTGAGCGAATCTCGGCAATAAGAAGAGGTAGGTTGGTTATTACCTGGGTAAGTGGTCAGCCACAGTGGGTGACCGTCGGTATTGACCACCACCGTGCCTTGGGGAAGGATTGGCCATACCAGGTTGGCCTCGGCATTATGCGTATTTTGCAGTTCGCCGTTCGTGGGCGGAGTTGCATTGGCGTTCCCCAGAAATCTCAGGAGTACCTTTTGTCCCCCAGGGTCATCCTGCGCGTGCTGCAGATGCAATCTTTCCACTTTGGCAATTGCCGCCTGTACTTCGACTGCGTCCCAGTAGCCCCACATATCTTGGATTTTGACCGAATCGCCATAGCGGAAAAAGTGCGAGCTCTGCCCGATACATAAGCTGAACAAGTGCAGCAACCCCTTGTTGCCGACCGCCCCCGTGTCCTCCAGAAACGAGGCGAACTCCTCGAAAGAGCCGTCGATCTCTGATTCGTTCAGCTGGCTGGTAATGGTACCTAACAGGCCTTGGCAGTATGTACTCAAGGGTACGGGCGGCTCGCCATCCGGAACAGTCGGGCATCCGTCTGACAGATCAGTCACATTCTGATTTACGACATTCACCTGCGCAGCTAGCTTGAGCGCGGAGATTGAGAGAGTGTTGTACTGTGAATAGTTGATTGCCTGCTCAATCGCTTTGGTCGACTGAGTCAGTTGATTGCTGAGATCGTCGACACTGCTCTGCAAGTCGTCCAGTTGGTTCTGCAACTTCTCGATGTCCTGCTTAGTTGCGCCCGGCTCAGTAATGCCCGCGGCTTCGGCCACCCAGCCCATCCCGTAGCCCTCTGCCCAACTAAGCGCACTACTGCCTAATTCTTTCGCCACCGCTACTGCGATGTCACTTCCGATTCCAGTACTCCCCAGGCCCGTCGGGCGGAACAGGTGCCGTTCATTCGGATGAGCGATGGCTTGCGTAACCAGGCTCTCGAGATAACTGTCAAAGCCTCCATGTGCCTTCGCGTGGTTGATAAAAACCGATTCCGAAAACAGAGGCGACTGATAGTACGGTCCCTGACGCATGGCGGCACCCAGGCTGGTGTTCGCTGGCATACCAAGAAAAGTCCGGACGATCACCTGCGCTTCCCTCAGGCTTAATTCCGGTCGGCGGTCCAGTAACCGGCTCACCATCGTGGTCACCGGATTCACGTATACCTCTCCGTGGACCTGGTCATAGTCGTGCACATCGGTGCTCAGTTTCATCCCATCCGCGAACACCGTCACGCGAAAACTCTTCGGTCTACGTACGATTTCGGCAGGATAGAAACCCCGATTATTTGTGGCATGGTCTTTCTCGAAAATCACCTTTCCGTCGGGGCGCGAAACCACAATGTCGGCATCAGCCACCGGAGTGTTGGTGAAGACGTGGATCGGCACCCATCTACGAGTGCGTTGTGCGCTTGCACCCACCGTCCATGCTCCTGCGATCAGAAGAAGGGCTGTGGTCATGACGGTTGTACGTCTGCGGCTGTCCATGTGGTCTTACTCCCGCGTAATAAATCCGAGTGCATGGGCCTCATCACCCGCTGGAGTGATCTCAGCGCACGCACGATTAGCCGTGCCGATCAGGAGGCACAGTAGGAAATCGGGAAACTTGGTTTTGGGTCGGGGGAAGGACGGGCCCTCGCGCGGTCGAAACTATACCACCTGTCCGCAACCGCTGAGCAATAATTCTTTCTTGATCCAGCAGAAGAAGCGGGATGGTTCCTGGGAGAAAATAGCGATCTCGCGCGTCACCAAGTCAGCCCGACCGGCTCTCGCGGAGCTTCGGCGATCACGTCGTAACGAATCGGCGCTGGTGGCACAACGACCTCAAAGCACCTGCAGTCGCCACGTCGTAGACCAGGCCAGAGATCAGCCACTCGCCCGGCAACACCGGAATCGCCCGGAGTGCAGCGACGTCGACGGCAACTGCGGCATGGGGATCGGTGACCGCTTTTGTTTTGAGAGCCGGTTCCTCTATTTGGAGATAGTGCGCCAGCTTGGTGGTGTCGCCCGCAAGCCGAGTGATGCCGCAATCGGTGTGCTGAAGCACGATCAGGTGAAACTCCCCGCCGCCTCCGGGAACCTTTCCCGCGACCTCGCCGATCCGCCCCAGCAGGCCCGAGCCGCTCCAGTAACCCCGGCGTGATGCGGCCGCCGATATTGCGGATCACGACGGCCTCGCCCGGTTTGATTCCCAGTATATGGACGGGATCCACTCGCATATCCGCACAACCGATAATGATTGCCTTCACATACGGCATCGCCTGCGGAAGCGAGGGCATCAGTGTGCCCGCGGCGGACTGCTCCGCAGCAAAGTTTTTGTTCCGTTCCAACATGGAATCGAGGGTTGCTCTGTGTTTATGTTGCTCGGTTTGGATGTCTGGTGGTTCGTTCCCGATGTTTGATTTTTGATGTAATTTGTTTTTCAGTGCGGCATGCTCAGAAAATCCGGCGCGACCGGATCTCAAACAGCGATGCATCGCGCGTCACCATCGTCAGCCCCGAAGGCGTAACGAAGTGCCGCTTGTCCTCCACCGGGTCGTAGCCGATCACCGTTCCTTCCGGAATATGCACGTCGCGGTCGATGATCGCCCGCTTGATCCGGCAATGCCGTCCGATATCCACGTGCGAAAAGATGATGCTCGAGTCGATCTCCGAATACGAATTGACCCGCACATCCTGCGACAGCACGCTATTGCGCACCGAAGCGCCGGAGATGATGCACCCCGCGACACAATCGAATTCACCGCCATGCCCGTTCGTCCCGGCTCGCCGAACACAAACTTCGCCGGCGGATACTGCCGCTGCCGCGTGCGCATCGGCCAGTTCTTGTCATACAGGTTGAAGATCGGCGACACCGACACAAGTCCATGTTGGCTTCGTAATACGCATCCAGCGTCCCCACATCGCGCCAGTACAGCTCCTTGCTGTTCTCATCGACGAAGTTGTAGGCGAGCATCTTGTACTTGCCCAGCAGTGACGGCAGAATGTTGTGGCCGAAATCGTGCTTCGAGTTCGGATCCTCCGCATCTGGATCAGCGCCGGCAGCAGCACGTCGGTGTTGAAAATGTAAATGCCCATCGAGGCATCCACCATCTCCGGATTGCACGGCGAGCGCAGCTTGGTCTCCTTCGGCTTCTCCTGAAAGCCCATGCACCTCGCCGGCCTTGCTCACATCCACCACGCCGAAGCGCGCAACCTCATCCGGACGGATCGGCAGGGTCGCCAGCGTCACATCCGCGCCCGATTTCCTTGTGGTGTTCCAGCATCAGCCCGTAATTCATCTTGTAGATGTGGTCGCCGGACAGGATGATCACGTACTTCGGCTGCTCCGACGCCGATGGAATAAATGTTCTGGTACACGGCGTCCGCCGTTCCCATGTACCAGTTCGCGCTCACCCGCTGCATCGGCGGCAGAATCTCCACAAACTCGCCCAGCTCCTGCGCCACAATGCCGCTCCAGCCTTCGCGGATATGCCGGTTCAGCGACAGAGCCTTGTACTGGGTCAGGATGTACACCCGGCGCAGATCGGAGTTGATGCAGTTGGAGAGCGTGATATCGATGATCCGGTAGTGCCGCCAAAGGGAACCGCGGGTTTGGCGCGGTCGCGCGTCAGCGGAAAAAGACGTTCGCCGGCTCCCCCGGCGAGCAGAACACCCAGCGTGTCTTTCATCGTCATGGCTTCGCAGATCTCCCTCAATCGGTCTTGGAGGGCTGCCGATTGCTCATGCAGCATCGGTTCCGTCTCCCGCTGCGCAAGCCAGCTTACAGGGAGCGGGGCAGAACCGGACAGCCCAACGTGGGATGTCTGCTTTTGCTGAACGTGTTTATTCGCCGGAAGCGGAGGGGGAATCGTCCTCGTCGTCCACATCTACTTCGTCGCCTTCGACGGAGATGCGCAGCGAACGGAGGAAGTTGACATCCTGCGCGGTGAAGGGCTCGCCTCCTTCAACAACCTCCGGCTTCGATGCCTCGCCTTCCTCGCCCGGTTGCGTCTCCACCTCGTTCAGCCCGATCGTCGCCTCCAGCATCAGGAGCACATCGAAACCCTGGCTGCGAATGTTCTGCACCACGCCCGCAATCTGTTCGGACTCGGAGACCGACTCGTGAATCGCCTCTCCCAACTGCTCGATCAGCTTGCGCACGCGTGCATTCATCCTTGCCTCCTCATCCCACTCGGGGTTGCGCGTCCCGGACATCGGCATCCGGCCCGCGGGTATCCCCCTACCTTACGTCTGATGACCCAACCCGGCAATCCGCAGTCTGGAAGGCGGAAACTTTCGGTGGCGAAAAAAGGAATCTGATCTTGACGCCAAGCGAGGCCCTTACCTATCGAAAACATCCACCTGACCGGCTGACTTGCTATTGCCCTCCGGTTATTGCGGCGGCAGAAATCGAGCGCGGCCGTCGCGATGATGCCGTGTGCGGCAGTCGTTGGATGCGTGCCGTCCCAGAACAGGTAGTGGTTCGGGATCGGCAAATTGCATAGGCTGGTCACGTTCGGCACAGTGCAACGGTCGGTCTTCGTCAAGCAATTGAACTTCTCAGCGCGGCAAGACATGAGTGAAAGCAGCGCATTCACGTCGAAGAACCGGGAAAACTGGATTCCAGGAAGTCGGGCCGTGGCCCGCGATCCACCGAATCAAGCGTAGGATCAAAGCCATTGGTGAATTGCGATGCGATGACCGGAATAGGCGCATCAGTTCGCCCAGATAGCGGACATACGGCGTGTTCCCAGATCGGGCACATCCGCGATCAGAAACATCCTTCCGCCGGCAGCGTAGAGCAGAGCTTCCAGATTCTCGACGATGGCCGCGAGCGCGTCCTCCAGAATCACGACGCTTGCACCGCCGCCCGGATCTGCTGAGAGCGCATTCAAGGCATCCTCAAGATCGTCCGCTCCGATCCAGATGACGAACAGAGTATTTGCCGGCGCCTTTCCCTGAAGTCGGCGAGGTAATGATCGACCTGCGTGGTCAGATCGAAAAACGGAAACGTCGGTGCACCCGCCCGGCTGCGAGCGTCACCCACCGCGTAGTCGGTGAACACTCCCGGCGCACGCAGGCGACGGCTTCCCGCTGTCGCGGATATGGAGCATGTCCGCCAGCTGTTGTGCCCACGTGGGACCGTTGCTGAATTGATGGCCGCCGATGGGATACGAAAACCCGGCTGGGCCGATCGGATACGGCTTGAGCGTGCTCTGGCCGGTAAAGATGAAATTGTTTCCCGAATCCGACAGGCTGTCGCCGAAATAGACGATCTTCCGGATCGTCTGCGCCGACGCGAACGAAACAAACGCGATCGAAAAGAGGACTAGCGTAAACACCGGATACAGGAAGCGCTTCATAGCGGTCACTCCATACTCGCCAGATGGAAACGCGCCGGATTATTCGCCCGCCGTAAAGCGCTTGTCAACGAAATCAAAAAAAAAAAAAAAAAAAAAAAAAAAAAAAAAAAAAAAAAAAAAAAAAAAAAAAAAAAAAAAAAAAAAAAAAAAAAAAAAAAAAAAAAAAAAAAAAAAAAAGAGATGGAGGTAATCCCACCCCCCATACCGGAGCCGTCATCGCAACCTTTTCAAAGTTCGCGACGATAGTCTTCGCTCGAGGGATGACATCTTTTACCGAGGGCAACGCTAGAGAAGCATCATGATTCGCGACGGTGTCCCACACCTCCGTCACCCATAGAATGCTTTTCATCGGCAGAATCTTCAGCCACGACATAGCTGAAACACCCCGGCATATCGGACGCGCTGCTCTTCAGCAGGTCGATCATTTCGTTTCTCTTACCGGGAACAATGGTCATCTTCACGATCAATCCATACATATCGTCCTCCCCTGAAAGCCGACCGCTTGCCAGCTAGCTGACTGGCGGACGGCCACCAAGTACACTTCCCCCATGGAGCCGAATCGCTTCGGACGCAAACTCGGCATCGGCGTCCGTGTCGCCTCGCGCATGGCAAAGGAGCGCGCCGCCCAAGCCAATACCGCCGCCATCCGCACCACAGCCGCACGCAATCCAACACCGCCGCCCCGCCCATCCCGCCGCCGCCCCCTCCCGCCCCAAGAAAAATTACGCCGAGCCCGCCCGCCGCGTCGGTGTCGGCACACGCCGCTTCGGCAAAGCCTTCTCGGCCCGCTCGCCCACGTCTCCGGCACCCTCTGGCTCGAGATCACCGGCCTCTTCTTCGCCCTCTTCGCCGTCTTCTTCGGCCAGAACGCCTGGCGCACCCGCGCCAGCGCCCTCCACGGCCCCGAGCACGCGCACTTCCTCCTCTCCGCCATCGCACCCTCATCTTCGTCTACTTCTGCGTCAGCTCCTTCGTGAAAGCCGCACGCCGCGGCAGACGGATGGCACGATGAGCGGCAAAGCGGACGAGCCGCAGGCGAGCGCAATGCGACCGCAAGCGGCGCGAACGCAAGCGAGGCGCATCTGGACAAAAGAAGACCTGGCCGCCAAACTTCGATCCCGACCGCGACCTCAGCTACCCCGGCCAATATCCCTACACCCGCGGCATCCAGCCCACCATGTACCGCGGCCGCCTCTGGACCATGCGCCAGTACGCCGGCATGGGCGATGCAGAAGAGTCCAACCGCCGCTACAAATTCCTCCTCGCCCACGGCACCTCCGGCCTCTCGGTCGCCTTCGATCTCCCCACCCAGATCGGCTACGACTCCGACGACCCCATGGCCCTCGGCGAAGTCGGCAAGGTCGGCGTCGCCATCGACTCCATCGAAGACATGGAGCGCCTCTTCGCCGGCATCGAGCTCGACACCATCTCCACCTCCATGACCATCAACGCCACCGCCAGCATCCTGCTCGCGCTCTACGTCGCCGCCGCCCGGCGCAGCGGCGCCGACATCAAGAAGCTCTCCGGCACCGTGCAGAACGACATCCTCAAGGAGTACATCGCCCGCGGCACCTACATCTATCCGGTGCCCCACGCCATGCGCATCATCACCGACATGTTCGCCTGGGCCGCCGCCGAAGTCCCCGAGTGGAACACCATCTCCATCTCCGGCTACCACATGCGCGAGGCCGGCTCCACCGCCGCGCAGGAGGTCGCCTTCACCCTCGCCAACGGCATGACCTACGTCCAGGCCGCCATCGACGCCGGGTCTCGACATCGACTCCTTCGCCCCGCGCTTCTCTTTCTTCTTCAACGCGCACAACGACTTCATCGAAGAGGTCGCCAAGTTCCGCGCCGCCCGCCGCCTCTGGGCCCGCGTCATGCGCGAGCGCTTCCACGCAAAAAATCCGCGCTCCTGGATGCTCCGCTTCCACACCCAGACCGCCGGCTCCACCCTCACCGCCCAGCAGCCCGAGAACAACATCACCCGCACCGCCGTCCAGGCCATGGCCGCCGTCCTCGGCGGCACCCAGTCGCTCCACACCAACGGCTACGACGAAGCCCTCGCCCTCCCCACCGAAGAGGCCGCCCGCATCGCCCTCCGCACCCAGCAGATCATCGCCTACGAATCCGGCGTCGCCCAGACCGTCGATCCCTTCGCCGGCAGCTACTTCGTCGAAGCCTCCACCAACCGCATCGAGCAGGAAGCCGAAGACTACTTCGCAGAAGATCGAAGCCTTAGGCGGCATGCTCCGCGCCATCGAAAGAGGCTGGGTCCAGCAGGAGATCCAGAACGCCGCCTACGACTACCAGCGCCGCGTAGAAACCGGAGAAGCCGTCGTCGTCGGCGTCAACAAATTCACCCGAGACAACGAGCCCGGCGTCCCCACCCAACGCCACGACCCCGACCTAGAACAACGCCAGGTAGAACGCCTCCGAGCCCTGCGCGCCAAACGCAGCCAGCAAAGATGGCAGCAGGGAATCGACGCAGTAAAAGAACGTGCCAAAAACGGTGACAATTTAATGCCCGCGATTCTCGAAGCAGTAGAAAGCAACTGCACGGTGGGCGAAATCGCTGGTACGCTGCGTTCGGTCTTCGGGGAGTATCGGGAGACTGTGGTGATCTAAGCGGCCGCATTCCGCAATTGGGCCACATCAGGGGAGGCTGGGACTTGGACTCGCCGAGGCATTCCGTTGAAAGCTCTATTTGTCGCCGTCTCGCTCCTGGCTCTCTACGTATCCTCGCCGGCAACGGCGCAATCCTGCGGCGCAAACGGCCTCGCCGTACAGGTCCTGGCTCCGGCGGCCCGGAGCTCGAGGACAAGCGCGCCTCCTCCAGCTATCTCATCTGGGATCACGGCAAAGCGCGTGTCATCGTCGACGCCGGCGGCGCCAGCGCGCTCCGCTTCGGCCAGAGCGGCGCCGCACTTCTCCCAGCTCGACGTCTTCCTCTTCAGCCACTTCATATCGATCACAGTGGCGACTTCCCCGCGCTCGTCTTCTCCTCCTGCGGAGATCGACTCGCCCCCTGCTCATCTACGGCCCTTCCGGAAACCAGTACATGCCCTCCACCACCGAGTTCGTCGACGACCTCTTCAGCGATCCCCACGGAGCCTGGCGCTATCTAGCGATATGACCGAGCCCAATCCCCAGGGAACCTACCAGCTGCAGCCGCACAATGTCGCGCCCACCCCCGTGCCCGTCCTCGTCCTGCGCAACCCCGATATGGCCCTCTACGCCGTCAGCGTCACGCATGGCGCCTTTCCCGCCCTGGCCTGGCGCGTGGAGATCGCCGGCAAGCGCATCGTCTTCAGCGGAGACACCAACGGAGAAGGTGACGGCCTCACCCAGCTCGCAACCGACGCCGACCTCTTCATCGCGCACAACGCCGTACCCGAAAGCGCCACCGGAGTAGAACGCCGCCTCCACATGCCACCCTCCGTCATCGGAACGACTGCGGCGAACGCTCACGTCAAGCAACTGGTGCTGTCGCACCGCATGCTGCGAACTTTAGACCAGAGAACAGCAGCAAACCCAAACAGAAATAAGGCGCCACTACACGGCCCGCTCCAATTCGCCAACGACCTCGATTGTTTTCCGGTGAAGTGAGCAGGCGGTTAAGGGACGCGTCCGCAGCAATGGCAATGCCCACTATTTGGAAGCGGTGGAAAGCAAAATGCACGGCGGGCAAAACCGCGGGTACGCTGCAGTCGGTCTTTGGGGAGTATCGCGAGACGGTCGTGATTTGACGGGCACTATTTACCGACGATTAGGCATGCAGTGCTCGAAAGTCTTAAGAAGTCCCACAGAAGTACCGTATAAGTCCCACATCAGGTCTGAGAGCATAAATGGGTGAAAGCTGCATCCAGTGAGGTGAATCCAAAGCGTCGATTGTTTCGCGTCTGGGTAGTGCTGTCCGCGCTCTTCATCTTGAGCGTTACCCTTTATCGCTATGACCTGTTTCGGGATGAGTTTTCCCGTGCCAGTTGGGTGCACGGTCTGACCGTTCCGGACAACGAGTACGGGAATGAAAATCTTCTGCCTCTTCGCTGCGACACCGCTCGTGGCATGCAAGATCCAACCTTACTGAGGGGGTACTTGAAACTTTCGATAGGATCACGGCCGTTTCGAGAACAAACTGGAGAAGATATAGATTTGTCTGCGGGTCTTGTTCCTCGGGCTTCAGTCTCATCGCCAAAGCAAGAACAGGATAAAGACGACATCGTTTGGGATACGATCGGTGACGCTGCATCCATCAAGGCCGAGGTTCTCAGGCAAGTAGCTGGATTGCATGTCGATACTTCCGGTAGCTCTGGACCTAAAACCGCCTGGTGTTGGTATCGCGCTAGGACCCTTCGTCAGTTCTATCCCGAGTATCAAGACACCTCCGACAACCTCCTTGTCAGGGCCCTTTATCAAAAGGCCGGCTTGTACGGCGCCACTTTCGATCAATCCTTCCATCCATGGACGACGCTGTTTCAGACGGTTGCCGTTGCTATGGGCATTCCAGTGGGTATTCTCGCCCTTGGTTATGCTTGCCTCTGGGCCCTGGCGGGCTTCAAGAACGCTTGATGGGTGAAGGCACTCCCCTTAGCCAGGCGGAACCCATCTGCACTGGACGCGCCCTTCCCAGCTCGCCTTCCCCTTGCGAAAGCTCATCGCTTCTAGGTTAGCTTCTCGATAGTTTTCGCTGTTACAGCTTATTGGGTTACTACAATATCGTTCACATCGTGCACGCTACAACTTCCGCGCGAACCGTCTAGAAACGGCTGAATCACGGTTGGTCCAATCTTGCCGCTAAGGCTTATAACTTTTGGATTCATATACCGAATGTGCAAAACATCTGCACCATATATGCCCACCACTTTGAGCGTGCTTATATCCGGTCTCTCAAAGTAAAAGATAGCGTTTTGATTAAGAGTGAAATGATTGTCCACAATTCTCGCGATGAGCTGCCTGTCGTTTCCTTCGAAGTCGAAGATATCGAAATTGACACCGAGATGCCCCTTCGCATCTTTCGTGAAAGAGAGACAGGATGGACACCCCGAGAGTCGCTAACTGCCACAACGTTATGCGGGAACTTATTAACGATCGAAGTAGTCGCCCCAAGAGGATCATGTAGTCGTCACCGGCGGAAGGCCTTCCACCAGAGAACCGTCCAGCAAAGTCGGTGCATGAATTGGACGGTGTTGCATCATCTGCGGGAACCAAGAGTCCCATGGGTTGTGACAGCTCATAGTGAATTTCGAGGCGCTTGGTAAACGATAGAGATCCAAGCATGAATATGACCAAACAGAGGCTGCCGCCCCACCTCCAGAGGAGGAAGGCGCGACGTCTTTTTAGTGCAGTCGCGTATGCCTGCGTTTCTTGAGCGCCAGATATCGGGTTTCATGTCCTTTTAGGAAATCCGAATTCCACCAAAACCCAATCGCCCACACGCATCCAAACGCGAAACACACGTAAGCGAGAGAGAACTGATCGGAGAGCGCCAGGGCTAATCCGGCAGCGATCAGAGTTCCTATCGCGAACTGCGAATACTGCCAATGGAAGAGAGACCGCACAGGCCCGCGAGATGACATAGATAAACGTTCTTAACACACTTTACTTGCGAACCATCATATGGTTAGCCAGACACCTCCGCATCATCACTTCTCCACCCCATGATGATCAAAAGCTGATCACCCGGGTCATCTTCCAAGTCCCATTCGTCTCCAGCCATAGGTGGATGAACTTCGCCTCGCCTACCCCTCCGTGTCCTCGTGTCCCGGGTGGTGGAAGCGGTGCACACCCAATCTCAACCGAACCAGCTCTAGCGTCACCTTGCCACAGATGTTTTTCTTCACCGCATGCGCCACGGTCTTTCACGGTTCTGGAGAATTCCCAAAACGAATCCGCCATCGTCACAAACCAGCAAGAAAATGCCAGTTAATTATGTCCAACTTGCTACTCTGGAAATAGAGATCAACCTCCAGCCGGAGGACAGCAAACACAAAAAGCCACCGCGGCCGTTTCATTTGGCCAGGGTGGCTTTTTCGTGTCTCTAACTCCAATGATTGGACGAATTTAGCGATAACCCCTTTAGAAAGACGAATTTGACCCTCGGGAGAGCACCTAACCCAGTGATTTGGCATGAGATATAAGCCAGCCTCCGGTACCGGGAGGGGGGAGGGGATAATCCTCATCTCCCATCCCCGCCATCACTTCGCCAACCCATGATGGTCGAAGCTGATCACCCGCGTCACCTGCCACGTACCATTCGTCTCCTGCCATAGGTGGATGAACTTCGCCTCGCCCACCCCCTCCGTGCCCTCGTGTCCCGGATGGTGGAAGCGGTGCACGCCGATCTCCACCGCGCCATAGTTGGCGATCGGGTAGACCTCGAGCGTTCCCGGAACCAGCTCTCGCGTCACCTTGCCGCAGATGTTCTGCTTCACCGCATCCACCACCGCCTGCCGTCCGCGCATCAGCCCGGTCTTGTCGTGATAAAACTCCAGGTCATCCGCCAGCAGCGAACCAAACGTCTTCAGATCGCAGTGGTTGTAGGCATCAAACAGCCGCGCATCCAACGACTGGATGGCCGCAAACAACGCATCCTGTTGCGCGCAGGGGCCTGTGTGGATGATTGGGCATGGGGTTCCAGTGGACGCGGCCAGAAAAACGGCAAATGCAAGTGCGAACAATCGACGAACGATCGGGTGCATCGAGAGCCTCTTTATTTCGCCACACTCACGGCGAGCGTGCCTCCTTCTACGCACCCACATCGGGCAGTTCCGGAATGATTTGAAACCGACGAGCAGGCTCGCGATCTAAATTGTGAGGTTCCGCCATGGGCGACATCACCAACATCCTTGAGGCCATCCTCCTGGCCACCTTCGCCTGCGGCGTCCTCGACGCCACGGCGGCCATCACCCAGGCCGCAACCCTTGGCATGAAACCTCAACGCGTCTGGCAGGGCGTGGCCAGCGGTCTCCTCGGGCCGCGCGCCTTTGAAAAGGGCTGGCGCTCCGGCAGCCTAGGCCTCGTGCTCCACTTCGTCATTGCATGCATCATCTCGATCATCTACGTCCTCGCCAGCCAGCGGCTGCCCTTCCTGCTCACGCATTCCCTTATCACCGGCGCTCTCTACGGCATCGCGGTCTACATAGTGATGTTCTACGTCGTGCTCCCGCTCTCACGGCGTCCGAAACGGCCCTTCAACCTCAAATTCGCGCTTACCCAGTTACTCATTCACATCTTCATCATCGGCTGGTCCATCGCGCTCTCTGCGCATCTGGTTCTGCAGCGCTGATCGATCCCAAACGAAACCGTAGCCATTACGAACTCACCGGAACGTCGCCAACCAGCTTGCGCAGCCGCGCATTCTCCGCCTCCAGCGCATCCATCTTCTTCCGGATCGGCTCCAGCGTCCCCGCCAGCTCCTCCACCGTATAGCGCGGAGTAATGTGCTGCGGGCAGTTCCAGTCAAACGCCTCCACGTGGATCACGATCGCCCGCTCCGCCGGCGTCTTCTCCCCCGGCACGCTCAGCTTCGCAAGCAGCGCCGCTGCTTCGGCATCGTTCTCATGCACCCGGGCACGCCCCAGAATCTTCAGCCGCAACTGGTGCGCATAATCCATAAAGAACAGCGCCACGCGGTCGTCGTGCGCCAGGTTGCCCACGCTGACGTACTGCTTGTTCCCGCGCAGGTCGGCAAAGCCCAGCGTCTGGTCGTCCAGCACATGGAGAAAGCCCTTCGCGCCGCCGCGATACTGGATGTACGGCCATCCCGTCTCGCTCACCGATGCCATGTAAAACCCGTCGCGGCTCGCGATAAACTCCCGCTCAAAGTCGGTCAGCCGGTCGCCCGGCTCGCCGATCTCCTCCATCCGCGCATACTGCCGCCGGCTGCCGTGCTGCTCCTGCTGTTTCTTCACCAGCGGCGTAAAGGCAATCTCTCCGAAGCGACGGCTCATCATCCCTCCAACACCGGAAAACGAAGTTTTACCGGTTATATAAAGATGCGCCGCCGCGTCGTTGGATTCAGAGACCTACGCGCCGCTCCATTTCACGATATTCGGCGTGAGCGACCGACGGAAGCGAACCTCATAACGCGCCGCAGGCGTCTTTGCCTGGACGGCGAGTCCCTTCCCAGGCCCGTTCGAGCTCGGCGATATCCAGCTTCACCATCCCCATCATCGCGTCCATCGCGCGTTTTGCCTTCGCAGGATCAGGATCGTTGATCATCGCATCCAGCTTTTCCGGCGTAATCTGCCACGTCACGCCAAACTTGTCCGTCAGCCACCCGCACGCCATCGTCTTGCCGCCGTCCGTCAGCTTCGCCCAATACTCGTCGATCTCCTGCCTGCGTCGCGCACATCACCATGAACGAGACCGCCGGCGTGAACTGAAAATCCGGACCCGCATTCAGCGCCACAAACTCCTGCCCGCGCAGCGTCATGCTCGCCGTAATCACCTTGCCGCGCCACTTCGCATCGGGGAACGAATCGGCGTAGTGGTGCACCGCCCCCTTCTTCGCATCCTTGAAGACGGACACCCAGAAATCCACCGCCGCCTCCGCCATCGCCGTTAAACCACAAAAAAGTTTTCAGAGCCTGCATCGTCACCCTTCCTTTCGCCGCAAAAGTCTACCGAAGGCACGATCCGGAGTTTTCCACCACGGCGTCATCTGGCTCCGCAGGATGCGGGCACTCAGGTGGGTTATTCCAAAGGCAATATCCGTGAAATAACAGAATCATGACATGACTTGTCATAATTGCCCGAAAGGCAGAGCCGCCAGTCCATCCCCCGAAACCCGAAATCCGGCCATCGCGTTCTCCCGCGCGCTATTTCCTGCTGCGCCCGGCCGAACGCCCGCCGGTTACGTATGTGAGGCGTTCATCGTGGTTTGTTCTTCTTGTCGCTATGCCTCAGGCGGATAATATTCCC
Source organism: uncultured Acidobacteriaceae bacterium (assembly GCA_963790555.1). Lineage (GTDB taxonomy): Bacteria > Acidobacteriota > Terriglobia > Terriglobales > Acidobacteriaceae > KBS-83. The sequence continues at coordinate 38,962 of CAWBPB010000011.1, forward strand.
ACCCCAATGGGTCTCGTTTTCGATCAGAAGTCGACGGAACGCCGAGCCGCGTTTCTGCGCGGCCTCTACGACATCGTTCACGGCAGCGTGACGAAGCTGGTCTATGTCGAACATGTCACAAGGGTTCTGCACTTCGACGAGCAGGATGCGGAAGCCGCCATCGAGGTTCTGGTTGCCGAAGATCTTATCCGGATCCGACTGCAATGCATCCTCTCCATCACCCAGGCCGGCATCGATGAGGTACGCGCCGCGCACGTAGCCCCGCCGCCAAAAGCCAACCGCACCCGCTCCGCAACCAGCCGTGCAAAGTTCGGTCAGCCACATGCTGCTCGGCGCAGGCGCCTTTCCGCAGGAAGATACCGAACTTCCCCCGGCCGCCCCTCCCATCGAGATACAGCACCACCACGACGACCTCGAGCTGAAGCTCATCTGCGAAGCCATCGGACTGGACCCGCGTGAGCTTATCGGCATGCCGGCGGCCCCCGCAGCGGGGAACGGCCACCCCGCCCTGGCGGATGCGGGGGCAACCCAGCACGCGCTCCGCACTCAGCCCCTCCCGTTCGACCCGGATGAGATCGCCGGAACCCTGGCCTCGCTCAAGCTGCGGCTGTTAAAACTCCGCCTCTCCAAAGACGATCTCGCCGAGGCCGAAGCGGAAATCGCCACCGCCACGGCGCAGTTGCTCTCGCCCCGGCCCAAGCAGCCGATCATCGCCGCGTCGCTCAGCACGCTGCTAGCCATCCTCGATGGACCCGGGGCGGCAAGTATGACCATCGACCTGCAGGTAAGCCTCACGGAAATCAGATTGTTCCTGACGCAAATCGAGGCCTGAGTAGGCAAGTCGAGCTCCGAGACAGCACCTGCTCTTTGTCCTCGCCCGGCGGTTGACCCGCGGATTATGCTTGAGGGCGGCCTTGTGGTTCGCGGCAGTCTGCCCCCGAAGCAGCCGTAACCTGGGACGGAGGAATCCGCATGGCTCCTTCTTCGGATGGGAAGCGAAAGCAGCGCTCTGACTTCATGCGGTGCCTCTATGCCATGACCTATGGCAGCGAGAGAGGTTTGGTCTACATCGCGGAGATCGCGGAGGTCATGCATGTCGATGATATGGAAGCGGAGATCGCAGCGCGCTATCTGGCCGAAAAAGGCCTCATTATCATTCGGCTGCAGCGCATTGTCTCGCTTACCCAACTAGGCATCGATGAGGCGGAGAGCATTCTTGAGCAGCCGTACCAGGGGATGCACGTTGCCGCCGCTCCGGATGTCAAGCCGCCTGCCGTAATCCCCCGGCCTCCCAGTATGAGCGAAGCCGATGGCCGCAAACCGCCGCGGCCAATGCCCGCGCGGATCGTGCCAAATGATAGCGATGAACGCGCGGCACTCGAGTTGAAGCAGATCTGTGCAGCCATCGGACTGGACCCGAAGGAAATCACGGGAGAACTCGGCGAGCTTCACGCCTTCCCTCCGATGGAAACCTGTGGGCCTGAAGTCGACCGGTCAGTTCCCCGCAACGGTTTAGTGCAGCATGACGGCGGTACACGACTGGACCTGCCTAGCCAGGCGCCCCCGTCATTCGATGAGAAAGATTTGGACAGCATCCTCGAATCGCTGAAGCTACAGTTGCCGAAGCTTGGACTCGGTTGGGACGATATGGCTGAGGCCCGGGCGGAGATTGACACAGCGCGAGCGCAGTTGTCTTCTCCAAGGCCAAAAGCGAAGATCGTCGCTACATCCCTTGAAACGCTCCTATCCATTCTGGAGGATTCCGGCGCTGCCGCGTCGGCGAGCAATGTACGCACAAACCTCCCCGCCATCCGCGACTTCTGCGAGCGGCTCAGAGCCTGAGCCTGCACCCAACAAGCGATCCTGCATGCGCTGCACCCCTAGTCACAATGCTCCGGGTGCTAACCTAGATGGTTCGCAACCCTGCCCAAAGGACTCCTGCACCGTGTCCACTGCCGCGCCCGCCGCCGCACTTCGCAAGACCGCACTCAACGCCACTCACCGCCGCCTCGGCGCAAAGATGGTCGACTTCGGCGGCTGGGATATGCCGGTCGAATACTCCGGCCTCATCGCTGAGCACATGGCCGTCCGCACCGCGGTCGGCGTCTTTGATGTCTCGCACATGGGCGACATTCAGCTCCGTGGCCCAAACTCACTCGCCGCCGTCCAGCACATCTCCATGAACGACGCGTCGAAGCTGAAGGAAGGCCAGGCCCATTATTCGGCGTTGCTCTACGGCAATGGGACCTTCGTCGACGACGTGATCGTCCACAAGTTCTCCGAGAATGACTACCTGCTGGTCATCAATGCCGGCACGCGCGAGAAGGACGTCAACTGGGTGCGGCAGAACGTCGGCCGAATGCACGGCGTGCACGTCTCCGATTACTCGGACTACTACACGCAGCTCGCCATCCAGGGCCCGAAAGCCATCGACGTCATGCGCAAGCTCACCGACCGCGATCTCGACGGCATCAAGAACTACTGGTTCACCTGGGGCACGGTCTGCGGCCTGCACAACACGCTCATCGCCCGCACCGGCTACACCGGCGAGGACGGCTTCGAGATCTACGTCCCCTCCGACGTGCCCACCAGCGAGCGCGTCTGGAATGAAGTCCTCGAAGCCGGCCGCGAGTTCGGCATCCTGCCGTGCGGCCTGGGCGCGCGCAACACGCTGCGCCTCGAATCTGCGATGGCCCTCTACGGTCACGAAATCTCCGACGAGATCAACGTCTTCGAAGCCGGCCTGGACCGTTATGCCAAGCTCGACAAGGGCGACTTCATCGGCCGCGATGCGCTCGAAGCTGTGCGTGCCGCGGGCGGTCCCAAGCGCAAACTTGTCGGCCTCGAAATGATCGAACGCGGCATCGCCCGCGACGGTTACGCCGTACTTTCGCCCGACGGCAAGAAAATCGGCACCGTCGCTTCCGGATCGCCCGCGCCCTTTTTGAAGAAGAACATCGCGCTCGCGCATCTACCGATCGAATTCACCGCGCCCGGAACTGAAATTGCTGTCGAAATTCGCAACCAGCCCGTCAAAGCAGTGGTGGTAGCGACTCCGTTCTACAAGCGACAGAAAAAGCAGGCATAAGCCCTACAATTGTCTTAAAGAAACAGCGAATCCAGAGAGGATTGAACTCGCCGCCCATGGACTATCCCGCCACCTACAAGTACACCAAGGAACATGAATGGATCGAGCTCTCGGGCTCGGAGGGCACGGTCGGCATCACCGACTACGCGCAGAACTCGCTCGGCGACATCGTCTTCGTCGATCTGCCCAAGGTCGGTTCGTCCGTCGAAAAAGGCAAGGTCTTCGGCAGCGTCGAATCCGTCAAGGCCGTCTCCGACCTCTACTCGCCCGTCTCCGGAAAGGTCACCGCGGTCAACGAGGAGCTCACCTCGTCGCCCGAGAAGATCAACACCGACGCGCACAACTCCTGGATCATGAAGATCGAAGTCGCGAACGCCGCCGATGCCGGCGACCTGCTCTCGAAGGATCAGTACGAGACCTATATCAAGGAAGAGACGCACTAAGCTACGGCAACGCGACAGATACGTATTAGAAGGACGACCATGCGCTATTTGCCCAAATCCGACGCCGAACGCGAGAGCATGCTCCGCGAAATCGGCGCCTCCTCCATCGACGACCTCTTCGCGAGCATCCCGGCCGAATACCGCCTCGCGCGCGACCTCGACATCCCGCGCCAGATGGGCGAATCCGAAATCGTCGACTTCTTCAAGAACGCCGCCGCGCAGAACGCCAATGGCTACACCAGCTTTCTCGGCGCCGGCGCCTATCGCCACTATCGCCCCGTCGTCATCGACGCGCTCGTGCAGCGCGGTGAGTTCCTCACCTCCTACACGCCTTATCAGCCGGAGATCACGCAGGGCACCCTTCAGGCCATCTTCGAGTTCCAGACCATGATCTGCGAGCTTACCGGCATGGAGATCGCCAACGCCTCCATGTACGACGGCTCGACCGGCGCGGCTGAAGCCGTGATGATGGCCGTGCGCGTCACCGGCCGCTCGAGCGCGCTCGTTGCCAAGACCGTCCATCCCGAATACCGCGAAGTGCTCGCCACCTACGCGCAGCACCAGAACATCGACAAGCAGGTGCTCGCCTACGGCGAAGACGGCCGCGTCGATCTCAAAGCACTCGAAGCCGCCGTCACGGATCAGACCGCCTGCGTGCTGGTCCAGTCGCCCAACTTCTTCGGCGTCGTCGAAGATATCCCCGCCATCGCCGAGATCGCGCACAAGAAGGGCGCCCTCCTGATCGTCTCGATCGCGGAAGCCATCTCGCTCGGCGCGGTGCGTCCACCCAAAGAAGCGGACATCGTCTCCATGGAAGCGCAGTCCTTCGGCGTCGCGCTCAGCTACGGCGGCCCCTACTGCGGCGTCATCGCGGCGAAAGAAAAATATCTGCGCCAGATGCCCGGCCGCCTCGCCGGCCAGACCGTCGACAAGGATGGCACGCGCGGCTTCGTCCTCACGCTCTCCACGCGCGAGCAGCACATCCGCCGCGAAAAGGCCACGTCGAACATTTGCACCAACCAGGCGCTCGTCGCGCTGATGGCGACCATCTTCATGACCGTCTACGGCAAGGAAGGCATCCGCGAGCTCGCGCTGCACAACCTGGCCAAGGCGCAGTATGCGTCACAGTCATTGTCACGCAATGGCGCAAAGCTGCTCTTCGCCAACTCGCCGCGCTTTCACGAGTTCGTTCTCGTCACCGACGAGCCGGCGGACGCCATCAACGCGCGCCTGCTCGAAGACAAGATCATCGGCGGCCTCTCGCTCCAGCGCTTCTATCCGGAGCTGGGCAACGCCAGCCTGTGGTGCGCCACCGAGCTCACCACCCGCGAACAGATCGACAAGGCTGCCAAGGTTCTCGCGGGCAGCCACAGCAGCCAGCCCACGCTGGTGCACGCATAAGGGATTCACAATGGCCACAACGACCGAGACAGCAGAGCAGGGAAGCAGCTTCACCGGCAACCGCCAGAAGGTTGCCGCGCACCTCACGCAGAACGAGCCGCTGCTCTTTGAAAAATCCTCGCCCGGCAAACGTGGTTACCGCCTGCCGCCGCTCGATGTGCCCGAAGCCGACGCCACCAAACTTCTCGGCGACGCCGCCCGCACCGAGGCAGCCGCGCTCCCCGAGCTCTCCGAGATCGAGATCATCCGCCACTTCACGCGCCTGTCCACCTGGAACTACGCCATCGACCTCGGCATGTATCCGCTCGGCTCCTGCACCATGAAGTACAACCCGCGCGTCAACGAGTTCGTCTCGCGCCTGGAAGGCATCGCCGAAGCGCATCCCTATCAGCCCGAATCGCTCTCGCAGGGCGCGCTCGGCGTGCTGCGCACGCTCGAAAAAGCGCTCATCGAAATCACCGGCATGGAGACCATCACCCTGCAGCCCGCCGCTGGTGCGCACGGCGAGTTCACCGGCATCCTGCTCACCCGCGCCTATCACGAGTCGAAGGGCAATCCGCGCCGCAAGGTCCTCATCCCCGACTCCGCGCACGGCACCAATCCCGCCACCGCCGCCATCTGCGGCTATCAGGTCGAGAACCTTCGCTCCAACGCGAACGGCATGGTCGATATCGAGCAGCTCGCAAAGCAGGTCGACGATCAGACCGCCGCGCTCATGCTCACCAACCCATCCACCATCGGCGTCTTCGAGAGCGAGATTCACAAGATCGCCGACGTCCTCCACGCCAAGGGCGCGCTCCTTTATATGGATGGCGCCAACATGAACGCGCTCTGCGGCAAAACGCGTCCCGGCGACTTCGGCGTGGACGTCATGCACCTCAACCTGCACAAGACCTTCTCCACCCCGCACGGCGGCGGCGGTCCGGGCTCCGGTCCGGTCGCGTGCAAGAAGATCCTCGAGCCATTTCTGCCCACACCCGTCGTGCGCGAAAATCCCGACGGCACGCTCCGCCTCGACTACGACCGTCCGCACTCCGTCGGCCGCGTCCGCATGTTCTATGGCAACTTCGGCATGTTCGTCCGCGCCCTCGCCTACATCCTCGCGAACGGCCCCGACGGCCTGCGCCAGACCACCGAAGACGCGGTGCTCAACGCCAACTACATCCGCAAAAAGCTGGAAGGCTACTACGAATTGCCCTACAAGACCGCGTCCATGCACGAGGTCGTCTTCAGCGACAAAAAGCAGCAGACGCGCGGCGTCAAAACCGGCGATATCGCCAAGCGCCTCATCGACTACGGCTTCCACCCCTACACCGTCTCTTTCCCGCTCATCGTTCCCGGCGCGCTCATGATCGAGCCCACCGAAAGCGAATCGAAGGAAGAGCTCGATCTCTTCATCGACGCCATGCAGCAGATCGCGCGCGAAGTCGAAGAGAATCCCTACCTCGTCCTCACCGCGCCGCACGCCACTCGCGTCAAGCGCATGGATGAAACCGCCGCCGCCCGCAGACCCGTTCTTCGCTGGAAAGGCCCGCCAACGCCCGAGCCGCTCACCGTCGATTCCGCAGCAAAGGAGTGGTAGTGGCCGATCCGAAGACAGACGCGGAGCGCTGAGCAGCCGTACAGTGGCACTTCGGCGCTCGCCGAGCAGCGTGACTCGTTAGAGAAGCATGAGTTCATGCTCGGTCCCGAGCGCGGCCGCCTCGCTGTCTCGCTCGACATGCTCACCGACGCCCTCATCCTCATCGGTCAGCACGGTGTCTACTGCGTCTCCAACCGCAACCCCAGCAAGCCCGCGCTTGATATCCAAACCGTTCTCGACCAGATCAACGGCGCCAAGCAGCTCATCCAGTCCACCATGGCTGAGCTGGAGCGCAAGCGCGGCGGCTGAACCAGCATCGAGATGCCAGCGAAACACAAGGGCCGCGTCGCCCCGCGCCTCGATCTCGACCGGCTTGAAGACAATCTCACCGCGCAGATCGCCTCCGGCTCGAGCTTATGACGCGCGTCTATGCGGCGGCCAGCTTCCGCCGCTGCACAGCGCACGCGACCAGCGAGTCTCTCTCGTCGGCTGCGCGCTCCAGAATGTCTCACTCACCGACATAAATGCGCGGCGGCTCCTTCTCAGCGACGTCCGCATCGAAAATTCCGACCTCGCAAACATCGATTGCACCGCCAGCAACTTTGAGCGCGTCGAGATCATCGGAACCCGGCTCACCGGCGCTATCTGGAATGAGGCGCAATGGAAGAGCGTGCTCTTCCGCGAGTGCCGCATGGACCTGGCGATGGCTCGCATGGCCGCCATGCAGGACTGCGTCTTTGAGGACTGCAACCTTACCCAGGCAGACTTCTACGCCGCCGACATGACGGGTGCCATCTTCCGCCGCTGCGATCTCTCCCGCGCCGACATCGCCCAGGCAAAGCTCACCGGCGCGGACATCCGCGACTGCCGCATCGATGGCATGCGCGGAACGCCTGCCGCCATGGACGGCCTGATCATCAGCCCGGATCAAGCCGTATTGCTCATCACTCTCTTTGGCGTCATCGTGAAACAGTAAAGCCGGCCGCACGAATTATTCGTACTTCAGGCTCTCCACTGGATCGAGCTGAGCTGCGCGCGTGGCCGGCAGCGTTCCAAAGATCACGCCCACCACCACCGATGTTGCCAGCGCAATCACCACCGACCAGGGCGATATCGGGACCTTGTAATCCGTGAAGAAGCGCGCGGCCAACGGCGGAGCCATGCCGAGTATCGCGCCGATGATCCCGCCGGCCAGCGAGATGAATATTGCTTCCATCAAAAACTGGAGCTTGATCTCGCGTGCCGTTGCGCCCATCGCCTTGCGGATGCCGATCTCGCGAATGCGCGATCGCACATTCGCCAGCATGATGTTCATGATGCCCACGCCGCCCACGGCGAGCGTCACGGTGGCCAGCAGGAGCAGCATCACGGTCAGGCCATTCGCAATCTGTCCCGCAACCCGCAGGATTTCGACCAGGGTGTTGGCCTTGTACACCGAATTCGGCTGGTGCCTGCTCTGAATAACACTCAGAATCTGATTCTGCGCGATTGGAATGTCGTTCTTGTCGCGAATGGAGAAAAAGATCTGCTTCACTTTGTCGGTGCCGGTAAAGTAGCGGGCCACAGAGTAAGGAATCAGGATCGTCTGGTCGGCAACCTCGGACATTCCGAAGGTGCTCACGCTTTCCTTGAATGTTCCAACGATCGTGATCGGCATCCCGCTCAGTTGGAAGGTCTGGTTGATCGCCGCCTCCGGGCTGCCGAACATCTGCGTGGCGAAGGGAATGGTCACAACAGCCGCTTTGGTATGCGTTGCCTCGTCTGTGTCGTCGAAGAAGCGTCCCGCCGTGACAATCAAATGGCGGATGACGCGATATTGCGGCGACACTCCGAGCACCAGAACGTCCTTCGCAACGCCACCGCCGAAACTGACGCGATCGTGCATCTCGAGCATCGGCGATGAGGCCGCGACCGCGGGCACCTGCGTGTCTACGGCGCGCTCGTCATCGATGGTCAGCAGATCGTTTCTGTACTCACCGACGCTGCCGGAAGAGCCGCCCGAATATTCCACTTCGACCATGTTCGGGCCGATGTTTTCGAGCAGCTTCAACGCATAGTTCCTGCCCGTCAGGCCGATCGTCGCCACCAGAATCAGCGAAGCCGAACCGATCACCATGCCAAGCGCGGTCAAGGCAAAGCGGACTTTATTCAATCGGAAACTGTCGATCGCCAGCATCGCGATCTCGCGCAGCAGGATGGTGCGCTTCGCGCTGGCCAGCGTGTGCTCAAATGCGGCACGGCTCATCGCCCGGCTGGCAATCACGGCCCGCGTGCTGGTCGAAGCTCGGCTTGTGGTCGCCGTCGGCGTCATAGGTGCCTCTTCACAGGATGCCAGAATCGACCGGCCGGTTCGCCCTTTTTCTTCGATTTCGGGCGGTAGCCTCCGGACTTACTCCAGATGTTCCGGCGAACACGCAAGCGAAAGGGCCGCCTGATTTCCAGGCGGCCCCGTCACTTCGTTCAGCGGGCGCTTATTTGAACCAGACCCAGGAGCGCACAACCTGGTTCACATCTAGCGTGCCGATGCCGGTTGCAAAATCCCATCCGGGAGCGGCGCCGTATGCCGGCTGATACTGCTGCGAGCTCACGGAGAGCACACCGTTTGTTCCCGATGGAAGGTAGCAGTTCACATTGCCCCGGCAGTTCACATCCATGTCGCCCAGGGTCACGTCATGGAAGGTGCAGGATTTGCCGGTGCCGTTGGTCGAGTTGCAGGAGGCATTTCCGCCCGGAACCCGTACTCCAGCATTCGCAAGGGCGTAATAGGCATAGTTTGGGTTGCCCTGAAAACGCCCCCATCTCTGGTTGATCAGCGCCTGCACGCCGGCCAGAATCGGAGCCACAAAGGAGGTCCCGCCCGCGCCTGCCCAGGTCGACGGCGCTCCCGTGCAGGGTCCTCCTCCGCCGGCCGGATTGCTGTAGCAGAGGACGTAATAGTGTCCCCACACGCCGTTGGCGGCAAACAGCGAGACATCCGGCAGATCGCGAACACCGTCGTTCGGGTTGCCGTAGAGGCCGCGCTGCCAGCTCGGTTTTCTGTAGCCCTGGCAGGTGCCGCTGGTTTGTGGCGGATTCGTAGGCGTGCCATAGGCGCACGCACTCGGACCGCCGCTGCCGGCCGCCGTATCGAGGAAGTCCGCCTCACCGATGGAAGAGTTGCAGGAGCCTGCCGTGCCGTAAGGGACGCTGTACCCCAGCGCCAACGTAATCAACTGGCTGGCGCACGAGTCGTTCCAGGGAATCTCCGGTATATACGATTTGGCTGACCCGTAGACCGCAGTGTTCGTGCTGTTCCAGTAGTTGCCCGTGGTTCCCAGGAACGTGTCGGCATAGTCGGTGCCGCCCGCCGCCAGGTTGAATGGAGTGGACGCAAACCCGCTCACATTGATCCCGTTATGAGAGTAGGCGTGATTCTGGCTATCGCTCGCCGCGCCCGAATCGCCGGCTGACACAAACACGGAGATACCTTCGGCAGCCGCCTGTTGGTAGAGCTGATAGATGTACAGATTGCCTGCGGCTCCCTGCTCGCTCTCCGGGCCACCGTAGCTCAGGCTCACGATGGACGGTCTGTTTGGCCGGTCAATGAGGGACTGCAGAGCGATAAACGGGCCGAAGTTGGTGGAAGAGTCTGCGCACGAGGCGAGCTCGATATTTGCTCCGGGAGCGGCCGCCGCGGCCCATTCCACGTCCACCGACGCCTCGCCGTCATCGCCGGTTATCACGCCCGGATCGGTGCAGCCGCCCGGATGCACGACCGAAAACTTGCTGTTCCGGTAGGCGTTCAGTCCGAACGTCTGGCGGAAGGTGTAGTAGTCATTGTTCGAATAGAGATCAGTCCGCTCCAGCAGGATCACCGTTTGACCCTGCCCGGCCCCGGACCTGTAAACCGGTGTGAAGTCATAGATGGTCTGCAGATCAGCCGGCACAACAAGTTGATAGCTGGCATTTACCGTGTAGTTTGGCGAAACCGCAGCCCTGGTCGCTCCCTTTGCTGTGAGTGGAGCGATCGAGGTCCGCATCGGGTGCGGTTTGAAGTCGTTCAGCGAAGCGATGCCCGCGACCACCGGCGAGAGCGCCTCGGGAATCTGCGGATCCTGCATGTTGGCAAAGTGCTCTTTGCCGTTCACGTGCAGGTGGTGAATCTCTGTCTTGAAGGACTCGATGACCTGCCCTGCCGTGCCGGAAAAGTCGATCCGCATGCCGCTGGGCGAGACGCCGTTTACCTGGAAGCCATGCATGCGCAGCCATGCGGTCACGGTGGCAACGTCCGCGCTGCTGGGGCCGTACTTGGCTCCCAGTTCTTCCGGAGTCAGCCAGTGGTGATAATCCGGATTGCCTGGTGTCTGCAGCCGATCCATGTACGCGGAGAGGGCTGCCTCGCTGTCCGCAGGCCGTTGCAACAGAAGCTGGAGGTGCTGGAGTTGCAGGGAATCGCCGACAGCGCCGCGATCATTCTGCGCATTCGCCTCGGGACGCACATTGCCCACAAGCCGTACCATGCGCGTCTCATCAAGTTTCTTGGTGATGGCGGAGTGCCGCGCCGAGCCCTGACCAGCTCCGGCCGCAGCCACTGTAAATGCAAACGTTAAGGCGCAGCCGAGCACAACCCGGCCCTTGCTCCTAAGTACGAGCAGATTCATACAAGCCCTCCAATGAAAACGTGAACCGTAAGGAACAGCAGACGGGTGGAATGGACGAGCGACTCAAGGCAGCAACAAACAGCAGTTACTGCCGGGCAGAAATCATAGGGTGGAGGGGAATGTGTGTCAATAAAGGAAGATAAGTCCCGGGCTGGAACCACATAGGTGGAAGCATTCGTTGCGACAGAAAACCAAAGGGTTTCTCTTAGCTGAAAATGAGTAACGTACACGGAGAGTGGTTTGTGGTTGTGAATCGCCGAAATACTGCTAGGATTTGAGCCAAATTGGCTGCCGCTCAGATGGCCCATGGCGGGTATGTCATGGTGAGCCGAAAGGCGGCGTTTTCGCGGAAATACGCGAATGCGCTGTCCATTTTTTGATTTGGAAGGTATGTCTTCTGTTTTGGTCCCCCGCCATTGCTGCATCCATTTGATTCGCGTTCAAAACTGAATAATTTGAGCTGACTGTACAAGAGCAGGGTTCGCGCCGAAGCGCTCGATCCCCCGAAACTGCTATGGGCAGAGATTATCTGGCCATGAAAGGCTTTCCCTCTACTGCTGCGCCCGAAATGGGTGCAGACGGAGGTGCCTTTTCGGGAATGGTCCCGCTTCGGGGCAATCGTACTGCTTCTCAGTTTGCTCGACATTCACCAGGAGATGTGAGGCTCCTCCCAATGGGGGCAAGACTCGTCTTCGGTGTTCGATAGGTTTCTTTGAATTTCCAGCCGGGGGGCAGGAGATAGCTCCGAGACTTTTATCTCCCGGCGGATGCTGTTCGTCTTCGGTTGAAGGGTGCGGTACGGGATGGATCCCAGATCAGTCTTTTCTGTAGCTCAGCGGAAACCCGACGCCGCCTTGCGTCTGCTCTGCTTTCCCCATGCCGGAGGAGGCCCGACAGCCTTCTTTCCCTGGATTGCACTGCTCGCGCCAGAGATCGAGTGCGTCTCGATTCAATATCCCGGACGAGGACAGAGATTCAGGGAAGACCCACTCACCAGCATTTCCCATCTGGTGGGCGAAATCGCCGCCCGCATCGCGGAGATAGCAGATAGGCCGTTTGCCCTCTATGGGCACAGTCTCGGCGGACTGGTGGCATTTGAGCTGGCGAGATCGCTGCGCCGGCTGGGATCGCCCGCTCCCGAACATCTTTTCGTCGGTGCGAGCCGGCCCCCTCACATGGGGCCCCTGCTTCCCACGATTCATGCGCTTCCCGAGAACGAATTCGTGGAGGTCCTTCAGGCCCGCTACGGCGGGATTCCGGCAGCAATCTATCAGGACCGCGAGCTATTGAACCTCTTTATGGCGCCGATGCGTGCCGATTTCACCGCCTACGAACTGTACCGACTGCTGCCGGAAGCGCCCATCGGCGTCCCGATCACCGCCTTTGCCGCAACGGAGGATCACGCCGCAACACCATCCAGCATGCAGGAGTGGGCACGGCATACAGCGGCGGAATTCGACCTGAAAATACTGCCCGGCGGCCATTTCTTCCCTCCGGACAGCGTCGCGCGGGTTGTCCAGACAATCCGGGGCCGGCTCCTGGGGCGCAGGCCTGTGCCTCCTACGGGGGCAGGGGTGGAGAGCATAAGCGTATGCAGATGAACGGGAACAGCAGGATGACTGCAGGTGCCTCTCCGGCCGGAAGCAAGGAGCCGATTGCCATTGTCGGCATCGGCTGCCGCTATCCCGGCTCCTCCAACGTCGAGGAGCTCTGGCAGAATCTGCTGGCCGGAAAGGACCTGATCGGACCCTATCCTGGCGGCCGTTTCCCCGAGTTGGACAGGCTCTACGCCTCCGCGCACGAGAAGTCCGGACGAGTCTTCACCGACCGGGGCGGCTTTCTATCCAACGTAGAGAGTTTCGACGCTCAGTTCTTTGAAATATCTCCGAGAGAATCCGTCTATATCGATCCGCAGCAGCGGGTGCTTCTTGAAGCGGCATGGGAGGCGCTGGAGGATGCCGGGCTGGTGCGATCGAAATACGAGGGATCGCGCACCGGGGTATTTGTTGGACTATGGACAAATGAGTATGAGACAAGGCTCTACGAATCCGGCAATCCACCTGATTTCTATTCAGTAACTGGCTGCGGCCGCGCATCGGCGTCTGGACGAGTTTCCTTCACCTTCGGGCTTGAGGGGCCGAGCGTCACGGTCGACAGTGCATGTTCCTCGTCGCTGGTGGCGGTCCATCTTGCCTGCCAGACGCTGTGGACGGGCGAGAGCGACATGGCGCTGGCCGGCGGCGCAAACCTGATCCTGGGCCCGGAGATTTCCGAGCTCTTTACCCGGGCAACCATGCTGTCTCCGGACGGCCGTTGCAAATTCGCGGATGCCTCGGCGAACGGCTTTGTGCGCAGCGAAGGAGCTGGAGTCGTCGTGTTGAAGCGGCTCTCCCGCGCCAGGGCCGATGGAGATCGCGTCTATGCGGTAATTCGTGGCGGGGCAACCAATAATGATGGCCGCACCAGCGGACTTCTCGTCACGCCAAGCCGCTCCGGACAGCGGGAGATGCTTCTATCGGCATGGAAGGCTGCGGAAATCGACCCTGCACGGCTGCGTTATATCGAGGCTCATGGCACCGGCACCGGGGTCGGCGACCCGGTGGAGATAGGAGCGATCGCCGATGCGTTGACAGAGCGCGGAGTGAAGAGCGCCTGCATGCTCGGCTCCATCAAGACCAATTTCGGCCATACAGAGGCTGCCTCAGGGGTCGCGGGCCTCATCAAGGCGGCGCTGATCCTGAAGCACCGCACCATTCCTCCCAGTTTGCACTGCAAGACACCGAATCCGAAGATCGAGTGGGACCATGCGCCGATCCAGGTAGCCACCGAAGCGATCGATCTCCACGCAGAGCCGGGGCCATTGCTGGTGGGCGTCAGCTCCTTCGGGATCACCGGCACGAATGCGCATATCGTGCTGGAAGAAGCGGAGCAGCCGCCGGCCGTCCGTGAAGACGGCGATGGCCATGCGCTCGTACTACCGGTCTCGGCGCGCGCTCCCGAGGCGTTGCAGGATCTCCTGCGTGCGTACCTCGAAACGCTGCGTGACGGAACCCGGCCATGCTCCATTCCTGATCTTTGCTATACGGCGAGCGTTCGCCGCAACCATCACGAGTTTCGTACAGCGATTGTCTGTTCCGATCCAGGCGAGTTGGAAGAGCGCCTCACCGCAGCCGTCGACGGAGAGGCGTCGGACGGCATCGCTTCCGGCCGTTCCTCTTCCCAGGGCAAGCGCGTCGTCTTCGTGGCCCCGGGACAAGGATCGCAGTGGCTGGGAATGGCGCGCGAGCTCTATGACACCGACCCCACGTTCCGCCAGGCATTTGAGGAATGCGATCGCGCCATCGTTGCGGAGACAGGATGGTCGCTGATCGAGCGGCTGCTTGGGACAGAGGCGGAGCGCTATCTCGCCGAGATCGATGTCATCCAGCCGGCGCTCTTTTCGATGAGCGTAGCGCTGGCTGCCGTGTGGCGAGCCTGGGGCGTAGAACCCGATGCGGTGGTTGGCCACAGCATGGGAGAAGTGGCCGCTGCTCATCTTGCCGGAGTGCTCACTCTGCCCGATGCGGCAGCCGTCATCTGCCGGCGAAGCCGCCTGATGAAGACCCTGCGCAGCAATGGCGGCATGGCTACGCTCGATCTGCCGCTCGAAGCAACCCGGGCATTGCTGAAAGACACTCCGAGCCTCTCCGTGGCCGCCAGCAACGGACCTCGCACCACGGTGATTTCCGGCGAGCTCAAAGCGTTGGAAGGCTTGCTCGAGCGAACTCCAGGCAAAGGAGATTTACTGCCGCCTCGTGAAGGTGGACGTCGCTTCACACAGCTCGCAGGTGGATCCGATTCTCGATCCGCTCCTCCACTCATTATCGGAAATCCGCCCGCAGCCCGCTCGGATCCCGATGCTCTCCACCGTGACCGGCGAATTTGCGGCGCAGCAGGATGAGGCCGGTACGCGGATGGATGCGGACTACTGGGTCCGCAACCTGCGGCAGTGTGTCCTGCTGGCGCCTGCCGTCACGCGGCTCAGCCAGAGCGGTCACAACATATTCATTGAACTGAGCCCGCATCCGATATTGCTGCCCTCGATCCAGTCCGCGGCCGGCGAAGTCGAATCCGCACGTCCTCGCAGTGGCTTCGCTCAGACGCGAGAAACCGTCCCGCGCAACGATGCTCTCCAGCCTGGCTGCCATGTACGCGGAAGGTTATCCCGTCGCATGGGAGCGCTTTTATCCCCAGGGCGGCCGATGCGTGACACTGCCGCAGTATCCCTTCCAGCGAGAGCGCTGCTGGCCGGAGCCGGGCACGGGAAAGCGCCTGGAAACTGCGGACCCGGAGGGAAATCCGCTGCTCGGCCGCCGATTCACTTCGTCGCGGCAGCCGCGAAACCATCTCTGTGGGAAAGCAGGATCGGCCTTGCGCGCGATCCCATATCTGACCGATCACCGCGTGATGCGCTCGGCAGTCTTTCCGGCTTCGGCTTACATCGAGATGGCGCTTTCCGGCGTGCGCGCTTTCTTATCCCGGATCGAGGTCTTCGACTCGCCAGGGCCGCCTTCGTCAATGCCGCGTATTTGCCGGAAGAGGGAAGCAGGATTTTTCAGCTTGCGATGACACCGGAGGGCGGCGATGGCATTCTCGTTCGAAATCCGGAGCCGGTCGAGGAGCAGGGAGACGCTGACTGGATGCTGCATGCGACCGGAGCACTGAGAGGCCGCGAGCAGACAGCGGAGCAGGAAGGACACCGACACCCCGCCATCCATCTCGATTCCGGAGCCTTCAGGCATCGCTATGCGGCCACACGAAATAACACGGTCTATGACGGGCTGGCGAAGAGCGGCCTGCATTACGGGCCCGCTTTCCAGTTGGTCGAGCAGGCCTGGGTGGGAGAGCGCGAGTCTCTGTGCCGCTTGCGTGGCGATGTCGAGCAACCGGAGCCAATACGTGATTCATCCCGCAATTTTGGATGCGTGTTTCCAGGCGATGGCGCATGGTGCGTCCGAGTGACGGACGGCTTTCATCCTGAAGACACCTATCTGCCGGTTGCCATCAAGCGCTTTCATATTTACGAGGCAATTTCTCAGAACAAACTCGGCTCTTCGCGCAGGCATTCCTGGCCGGCAGCGATCCGGAAAAAGGCACATTCCGGGTAGATATTCGCCTGCTGGATGACGCACGGCTCGGTCCTGGCGGAAATTTCGGGGATGGAGGTGAAGCGTTGTCCGCTCAGGATCGGGAGCGACTGGCCGCATTCGCTGTACACGATGCATTGGGTTCCTGAGGAAGCAGATCGGAGCATCCCGAGCTTCCGCAACGTATCCGGCTGCAGAACTGGATCATTTTCGCGGATCGCGCAGGAGTCGCGGAAACGGTCCGGCGGTCGCTGGAGTCTTGCGTCGGCCGTTGCACGACGGTCAGGCAGGGCTCCACATTTGCGCGGACGTCGGAGTTTGAATTCGAGGTGAGCCCGGATTCGCGGGCTGACCTGGAACGGCTGTTTGCTGAAGTCGACTCATGCGATCGGTACTCCGACTGCTGTCGTGCATCTCTGGGCGCTCGATAACGTTAGTCAGCAGGGACGTACGATGCTGCCGGTCTGATGCGCTCTCAGCAGACAGGCAGTCAGCACGTCCCTTTACTGGTGCAGAGCCTCGGCAACGCGAACTGGCCGAATCCACCGCGTTTATGGCTGGTCACCGCGGGCAGTATGACAGTGGACCGGGAGAGAAATAGCGCGCGATCGAGAATGCCCCGATGTGGGGCATCGGTCGCACGGTTGCGCGCGAACATCCGGAGCTGCGCGCCACGCTGGTCGATCTGAGCGCTGCCCCCGATGCTACGGAAGCTCGAGAGCTGGTGCGGCGTATTTGCTCAGGCCGGACGCGAGGACCGTATGGCGTTGCGCGGAGAGAAAGCTATGTCGCGCGACTCGCACAGCTCGCCGGCACAGAAGCTCCAGCCGGCCGCTTGGCCGCGGACGAAGAATATCGATTCGAGATACAGAATCCCGGGCGTACTCGACAATCTCGACGTTGCGGGCCTTTGCCTCTCGTCCACCGGCGGTCCAGGCGAGATAGCGATCGAAGTAGTGGCCACCGGCCTCAACTTCATAGATGTGGCCAAAGCGATGGGAATTTTCCCGGACTCAATCCGGACGAGCCTTTAGGCCTGGGCATGGAATGCGCGGGCCGGGTTGTGGCCGTCGGCGACGGAGTCGATGCCTTCCGGCCGGGCGACGAAGTGATCGCTGTCACGCCTTCGATCCGGGAATGGCTGCTGGCGTCCTAAGTCGATGATTCCGGCTGCACTGGCATTGCGCAAACCGCGGAACCTGAACTTCGACGAAGCGGCAACCTCGCCGATCACATTTCTCACCGCTTATTACGCACTCATCTGAACATGGCCCGGATGAAAGCGGGGGATTGGGTCCTGATCCATGCAGCGGCGGGAGGCGTTGGAATTGCCGCGATCGAGATTGCAAAGTCGGTGGGCGCCAAAGATGATCGCGACGGTGGGATCGAAGGAGAAGGAAGAGTACGTGCGGTCGCTGGCGTTTCGCATGTCTTCAACTCCAGATCGCTGGGATTTGCCGATGGCGTCATGGCGGCGACCGGCGGCCGCGGCGTCGATATTGTGCTCAACTCGCTGACAGGAGAATTTATCGATCGAGGCATGGAAGTTCTCGCGCCCTACGGCCGGTTCGTCGAGCTCGGAAAGCGCGACATCTATGACGATCGGCAACTCGGACTGAAAGTATTTCGCAAGAACATCTCATTCCATGCGGTCGATCTGGCTGCCGCGCTCGAAGAGCGGCGACGTATGTTGTCGCTTTGCTGCGACTGATAATGCGCGCATATCGAGCAAGCGGCATTGGCAGCCTTTGCCGGTAACGATTCATCCGGCGAACGAGCCCAGCGCACCCTTCCGTTATATGGCGCAGGCGCGCCACATCGGAAAGATCGCGATCCGCATGGAACGCGATGTTCAGGTGCTGCCCGCGAGCGACGCGCCGTTGTTTTCCGCGGAAGCGAGCTATCTGATTACCGGCGGAATTGGTGGGGTTGCGCTGAAAGTGGCAGAGTGGATGGCGCAGAATGGCGCCGGCCATCTCGCTCTCGTCTCCCGACGTGAGGTGAGCGAAGAAGCTGCGGCGATCATTCACCGGATTGAAGCTATCGGCACCAGGGTGCAGGTTATCCAGGCCGACATCACCCGGCAGAGCGAGCTTGACCGTGCGCTTGCGAGCATTCGCCAAACGGGCCCGCGCTCAAAGGCATCATGCATACCGCGGCGCTGATCGACGATGCTCTCATCCGCGATCTGTCGCCGGAGCAGTTCCCCTCTGTGATGGCGCCGAAGATCGACGGCACATGGAGGCTTCATCAAGCCACGTTGCAGGAAGAGCTGGACTTCTTTGTCCTCTTCTCTTCGATTGCTGCCATCCATCCGCAGCCGGGCATGGCCAGCTACGCCGCCGCAAATGCATTTCTCGATGCGTTTGCGCACTATCGACGCGCTCTGGGCCTGCCGGCGACTTCAGTCAATTGGGGAGGATGGAACGAAATCGGGCTGGCCAGGGCCGCGGGAACCGGACGCAGTATCGAAGGCTATGTCTCTGCAGGGGATGAGAAATTTCTCCGGCGACGAGGCACTGGAAGCACTGGGAGCGGCGATTCGCGAGCAATCCGATCCAGGCCGTTGCGGTGCCGTTCGAATGGAAAAAGTTCGCAGAATTTTACGGCGCGGATCAGGTCCCGCCGCTCTTTGCCGAATTCACCTCCGGTGTCGCGACCCATGCAACATCATCCAGCCGTTCCGAGATTCTCCGCCTGCTTACTGAAGCGGAATCGGCCGAGCAGCGAATGGAGTCGATGGAAGCGTATCTGCAGGAGACGCTCAGCCTCGTCCTCAAATTGGCGAAACGCAAAATCGACAGAGAGCGTCCTCTGGGAACGATGGGCCTCGATTCTTTGATGGGGCTGGAATTTGTGCGCCGGTTGGGCAGCGCACTGCAGATTGCCGTGCCGGCAACCGTGGTCTTCAACTACCCGACGATCCGCCTGCTGGCGCCGCACTTGATACAGCGGATGCAGTTACAGCCTCTCCAGGGATCGGCGAAAGCGTCGAATGAGGCGCAAAAAACTATCTTCGCAGCGCTGCCATTGGAGATTTCCGAAGAAGACGCGCTCGAAGCCCTCATCGGCGAACAGGGGAGAAGCTCGTAATGGCGGATCCAAACAGCACGCGGATCTCCCCGGCGCGACTTGCTCTTGCAGTAAAAAGGCTGCGTGCGGAAAAGGAAGATCTCGAACTAGTCCATTCAGATCCGATTGCCATCATCGGCATGGAATGCCGTTTTCCCGCCCAGAGCGATTCTCTCGAAGCCTTCTGGGAAGCGTTGATAGAGGGCCGCAGCGGTGCCGTGAAAGTGCCCGAGGGAAGATGGCAGAACAAGGCCGGTCTACAGCCGGAGCAGTGTATCGGCGGATATCTCGATACTATCGACGCCTTCGATGCGGAGTATTTCGGGATCTCACCGCGAGAGGCACACCAGATCGATCCACAGCAAAGGCTCCTGCTGGAAGTCACCTGGGAGGCATTGTGGGATGCGGGCATCGAACCCGCGAAGCTTGGCGGGTCAGAGACGGGCGTCTTCGTCTCCATCTATAACAGTGATTATGCGCGGTTACATTATCGCAACCCGTCCGCGCTGACCGCCTACGCCGGATTTGGAACAGCGCACAGCATCGCTTCGGGCCGAATCGCGTTCCTTCTCGATCTCAGGGGGCCGAACACGGCTGTGGATAGCGCATGCTCCTCTTCCCTGGTCGCCACGCATCTAGCGGTGCAAAGCCTGCGTGCGCGGGAATGCAATATGGCGATTGTCGGCGCGAGCAGCCTTAAGAGCTTGCCCGATGAAGTGCTCGTGCTCTCCAAATGGGGGATGCTGGCGCACGACGGCAAATCAAAGACCTTCGATGCTGCCGCGGATGGGTTTGGCCCCGGAGAAGGTACCGCTGCCGTGGTTCTCAAGCGGCTCTCTGACGCACTGCAGGATGGCGATCGGATTCGCGCAGTGATTCGCGGGTCGGCAGTGAATCACGATGGCCGCTCGACCGTCCTCACAGCCCCGAACGGACTCTCGCAGCAGGCTGTGATTCGTACTGCGCTGAAGAACGCGAGAATCGAGCCGCACGAAATCAGCTTCGTGGAAGCACACGGAACTGGAACCTCCCTGGGCGATCCGATAGAGGTCGAAGCCCTGAATGCCGTGTATGGCGGCACGGAAGTCGATGCATCGCCCTGCGTGCTTGGCGCAGTAAAGACCAATCTTGGTCATCTCGAAGCCGCCGCCGGACTTGCCGGCCTGATCAAGACCGTTCTCATTCTGGAGAACGGCCTCATTCCGAAGAACCTGCACTTTCACAAGCTGAATCCGCAAATTCTGCTTGAGGATTCCCGGCTCTCGATTGCAGCCGAGCCGGTTCCATGGCCGCGCGGAACGAGGCCACGCGTGGCCGGCATCAGCGGCTTTGGGCTGGGCGGCACCAATGCGCACCTCATCGTCGAAGAAGCGCCGCTGCTGCCTGTGAACCACCATCCAGAAAAGGGGCGAGTGATTCCCCTGCCGAAACGTCAATGGAACAGGCAACGTTTCTGGCTTCAGGAAAGCGCGTCCCGGAGCACGCACATCATGGCAGCGGATACGCGCGACGGCTATGTGCATCCGCTGCTTGGCAGGACAGTGTCGTCGGGATTTGTCAAAGGCAGCCTCTTCGAATCCGAGCTCGATCCAGCATCGACTCCGTATCTGAAAGACCATGCTCTCGGCGATCAGCCTCTTCTGCCGTTTGCTGCATTCCTGGAAATTGCAAATGCCGCAGCCAATCAGAGCAGGCGCGGTACGGCACTCGCTATCCGTAATTTCACATTGCAGGAGCCGCTCTTTCTTTCCTCCGCCCCGCGCAAGCTGCAGGTGCTGGCAGCAGAGGATTCCGTAGAGATCGCCAGCGAACGTGGATCGGAATGGATTCGGCATGCGAAGGGGACGCTGCACGATATTCCTGCCGTTACAGGGAGCGCTGATCTTCCGAAGCTCAGGTCGCGCTGTCAGGAAGCGATCGATCCGGCAGAGATATACCGGCAGTTGGAAGCCGCGGGACTGCGGTTTGGTCCGGCCTTTCGCGCCATCCAGCAGGCGTGGCGGGGCGCGGGCGAGAGCTTGACGTTGCTGCGACTGCCGAAGGAGATGCACGAAGCCGCCGGGAAGTATGGCATGCATCCTGCGCTGCTCGATGGCTGCCTGCAGACAGTGATCATCGCTCGCGAGGCAGAGTCTTCCGACCTGTTTCTGCCCATCGCGCTGGATGAATTTCATTTGAGCCGCAGTGGAGAAACGGAGCTCTGGGTGCACTGCCGGACCACGCGCGCCAGTGCCGACTCCGATGACGGCAGAAATCGCCGCTTTCGACGCCGCGGGAGCACAGGTCGCCTCGCTGTCGGGCTTCCACGTGAAGCGTACGTCCATCTCGGCTGTGAGCCGTGCCATTGCGGTCGAAGCGCCGATCTATGAGCTGGCGTGGCGGCCAGAGGCTCTGCCGGTAAAAGCCGAGCCCGCGCGTAACGGGGAACGATGGCTGCTGGTGGAAGCCGAGGCGGGAAGCTGCGCGAAGATCGCGGATGCCCTTACGCGGCAGGGAGCGATCTCGACGATTGTCGATCACGGAGAAAGCTCTACAAGCGCTGCACGACCGCGCATGGACGGCGGTTCTATACGACGCCCGCTCGACACCGGCGCTTTCCAGGGATGCTCGCTGGCAGCATCCGGAGAAATCCTCCATTGAGTTTGTGCTCGCCTTTGCGAAAGCCCTCGTTGAACAGAAAGATGCTGCCGCGCCAAGGTTGTGGGTGACTACGTCATCCGGTTTCGCTGTCTCCGCCGACGAAGATGTCTCGCTCGCACAGGCGCCCCTGCTCGGGATGCTTCGCACGCTGGCCGTCGAACATGCAACGAGCGCCCCGGTGCTGATGGATATAGCGGCGGGTGGTCCGCTCGAAGCAGGCGAGGAGTGGATACTGCGAGAGATCGGCGCCGGTGGCGATGATCCCATCGTGGCCTTTCGTGCAGGAGTTCGCCACGCCGCCCGGCTGGTCCCGTGTGTGCCGCAATCAGCAGAGCCGCGCAGGCTCGCAATCGACGTGCCGGGCCGCCTCGACGATCTGACCTTTCAGACGATCTCGCGGACGGCTCCAGAGCCACATGAAATAGAAATCGAAGTTCGCACAACCGGTTTGAATTTCCGCGATGTGCTAAACGCTCTCGGCGTTTTCGGTGGGCGCGATCCGCGATTTGGAGGCGAGTGCGCGGGCACCGTGGTCCGTGTCGGCTCTGCGGTTCGCCGCTTTATGCCGGGCCAGAATGTTCTCGCCTTTGCGCCGTATAGTTTTCAGAGCTACGTCAATGTCCCGGAGGCATACGCAGCACCCATGCCGGCAGGCATGACCTTCGCGGATGCTGCGAGCATCCCAGTAGCTTTTCTCACTGCGTATTACGGCCTGCACAAGCTTGCCGGCGTATCGTCCGGGCAGCGGGTGCTGATTCACGCAGCTGCCGGAGGGCTCGGCCAGGCGGCTGTGCAGCTTGCACAACAGGCTGGCGCGGAGATTTATGCCACCGCCGGCAGCGAGGCGAAGCGCGACTTCCTGCGAAAGCTCGATATCCGGCACGTATTCGATTCGCGTTCACTCGCCTTTCACTCCGAAGTGCTGAAGGCTACCGGCGGAGCAGGCGTCGATATCGTTTTGAATTCCCTGGCGGATGATTTTATCCGCGCGAGTTTGGAGACGGTTGCGGCGAACGGGTGCTTCCTCGAAGTGGGCAAACGAGGCATCTGGACCCAGAGTCAGGTCACGAATTTTCGACCGGACATCCGTTATTTCCCCTTCGATCTCGGCGAGGTGGCCCAGCAAAATCCCGCACTAATCAGCGACATGTTGCAGGCGGTGATGCCCCACTTTGCTGCGGGACGTCTTCAGCCTCTCCGGACCACGCTCTACCCGCTCGATAACGCAGCGCAGGCCTTCCGCACGATGGCCCAGGCTGGTCACGTGGGCAAAATCGTGCTCGCCCACGGCCGCAGGGAAAAAGAAAGTATCCGCGAGATCGTTGCAAACGGAACTGTGCTGGTTACAGGGGGGCTGGGCGCGCTGGGCGGCGCAACCGCGGCATGGCTCGCCGGCAGAGGAGCGAAAAGCCTTGTTCTGGCCAGCCGTCATGCAAACGATGACGATCCGGTTGTTGTCGATCTGCGGAAGAGCGGTGTCGATGTTTGTGTCGAGCAAGTCGACATGGCCTCCGCCGAACAGGTAGCGCAACTGCTGGACCGCATTCGCTCCACGCGGCCGCCACTCACGGCCATTTTCCATGCCGCGGGCATTCTCGAGGATGCCGTTCTAGCGCGAGAGGAATGGTCGAACTACACCCGGTCCACCGCCGCCAAGCTGGAAGGTGCGTGGAACCTGCATCGGCTCACACAATCCGACCCGGTGAAGCTGATGGTTTTCTTCTCTTCTGCTGCTTCGATTCTGGGTTCGGCCGGGCAGGGAAGTTATGCAGCGTCGAACGCGTTTCTGGACGCGCTCGCACATTTCCGCACGACTCGCGGCATGGAGACGTTGAGCGTGAACTGGGGTGCATGGGCCTCCGGCGGCATGGCTGCGCGTTTGCCGGCGGAGCACCGCGCGCGATGGGAGCGGCAGGGCATCCGCCCGCTGGAGAATGCTGCCGCGCTGAGCGCGTTGGAAAGCGCGATCGAAGGCCGCTGCGCGCAGGTCGCCATCATGGATCTCGATTGGCAGCGGTTCCTCAGCAATCGCAGCTCCGCGTGATGCAGCACTATTCCAGGAGCTAAGCCGCCGCGAGAAAGCAGAGAGTTCCGCTGCCGCCGGCGAAGACCGCGTCCTGCGGGAAATCCTCAGCGCATCGACTGCGGATCGCGAGCAACTCCTGTCACTGCACATCAAAGAATGCGCGCGGCGTGTACTCAGCCTGGATGCCGGTGCAACGATTCACGATGGCGTTCCACTGCAGGACATTGGTCTCGATTCATTGATGGCGCTGGAGATGCGAAACGAACTGGCGCAATCGCTCGGTCTCACGCTTTCTGCGGGATTGCTCTTCAACTATCCCACCGTCGAGGAACTTGCTGAGCACTTGTTGGGACTGCTTCCTGTCACAGCCGCGCCCTCGGCAGAGACTACGGTCGACAAGAACGACGATCTCGCCGCGCTGGATGCGATGACCGACGAAGAGGCAGAGTTGCTTCTGCTCCAAGAGCTGGATGGCTCAGGGAGGAAGGCTCATGTCTGAGGCGCTACACATTGAGCCGGAGCTCTCGCCAGTCAAGCGCGCGCTGCACGAAATTCGCAGCCTGCGGGCGCGCGTGCAGGAGCTTGAAACAGCGCAGCATGAAGCGATCGCCATTATCGGAACCGGGCTGCGCTTTCCCGGCGGCGTGGTCGATGAGGCGTCGTTCTGGGAACTGCTCTCCTCCGGAAGGATGCGATCACCGAGATACCACGCGGACGTTGGGACTGGCGGTCCTACTTCGATGCCAATTCCGATACCGCGGGTGCGATGTGCACGCAGCATGGAGGATTTCTCAAAGAAGTCGATCGCTTCGACGCGTCGTTCTTCGGGATCTCGCCGCGCGAAGCAGCGGCTATGGACCCTCAGCATCGGCTGATTCTCGAGGTCGCCTGGGAGGCCCTGGAGAATGCAGGCTACAGCGCAGCAGATTTGCGTGGAAGTGCCACCGGAGTTTTTCTCGGCATCGGCAACAGCGACTATGGACGCCATGTCTTCACCGACCTGGAGCACATCGATGCCTACACCGGCTCGGGTAATTCACCGGCGATGGTGGCTGGCCGCCTTTCCTACGTTCTCGGATTGCACGGTCCGTCTCTCGCACTCGATACCTCGTGCTCATCATCATTGGTTGCGGTTCATGTCGCCTGCTCGAGCCTGCGCGCCGGCGAGTGCAGCGTCGCGCTCGCCGGCGGCGTCAACCTGATCTTGTCTCCGGAAGCAAATGTCGCACTCTCCAAGGCGCACATGATGGCTCCGGATGGCCACTGCAAGACCTTCGATGACACGGCGGACGGATATGTGCGTGCGGAAGGCTGCTGCGTGATCGTTCTCAAAAAACTATCTGCGGCGGTTGCCGATCGCGATCGCATCCTGGCAGTAATTCGCGGGTCAGCCGTGAACCACGATGGACGCAGCGGCGGCCTGACCGCGCCCAGCGGTCCTGCGCAGGCAGCCGTGATCGAGAAGGCGCTCGCATTGGCGGGCATCAGTCCCGCGGAAATCGACTATGTGGAAACGCACGGAACAGGAACGGCTCTGGGCGATCCGATCGAGGTCGAAACACTCGCCTCTGTGATGGGCAAAGGCCGGCCCGCGAATCGTCCAGTGCTGCTCGGCGCGGTGAAGACAAACTTCGGACACGCAGAAGCCGCCAGCGGCATTGCAGGATTGATGAAAGCCGTGCTCGCATTGCAGCATCAGACAATTCCGGCGAATCTACACCTGAAACAGAAAAGCTCCCATATCAACTGGGACCGCATGCCTGTCGTTGTTCCCACTGCCAATGTGGCGTGGCCCTCGGCAGCACGGCCCCGCTATGCGGCGGTCAGCTCGTTCGGCTTCAGCGGAACCAATGCGCATCTTGTGCTCGCAGAAGCTACCCGTCCGCAGCCGGTCGCGCCTCGCTTCGTGCGGCCGTCGCATATTCTTGCGCTCTCTGCACAAACAGAGGCCAGTCTGACCAGGCTGCGAGCAGCCTATGCTGCTGTACTGCGACAAAGTCCGGAAGCTATCGCGGATATCTGCTTCACCGCGAATGCAGGCCGAGCCCACTTCGATCTGCGATGCGCGGTCATCGGAGAGACGGCAGAGCAACTCGCTGCTGCTTTGGAAGAGAGTGAACGCACCGGCTCCTCTCCGCGAAGGTTCACCGGAGCGGCGAACGGCGATGCCGAGCGCAGCATCGGTTTTTTATATACCGGCCAGGGTAGCCAGTATGCGGGTATGGGTCGGGAGCTGTGGGAGGGCTCGCCGGTGTTCCGCGCAGCAGTCGAGCGTTGCGCCGCGTTCTGGAAGCAGGAGACGGGGGAGTCTCTGGAAGCGGTGTTGTACGGCGGCGGCGACAGCCTCGAGCAGGCGCGCCATGCGCAGCCGGCGCTGTTTGCGCTGGAGTACGGTCTGTCGGAGCTGTGGCGAAGCTGGGGCATCGAGCCATCGGTGGTGCTGGGCCACAGCCTGGGCGAGTATGTAGCCGCGGTAGCGGCGGGGATCTTCAGCCTGGAAGACGGACTGCGTCTGGTGCAGGCGCGTGCGGAGCTGATGGACAGCCTGGCCGAGTCGTGGGGTGAAGCCGGGCGCAATGCATGCCGTCTCGGCGACGGTGGAGCGTGTAGAGCAGGCGCTCCAGGGTCTGGAGCAGGAAGTTGGAGATTGCGGCCATCAACGGGCCGTCGAGCGTAGTGATCTCGGGTGCGGTCGAGGCGGTGGCGGAAGCATCGCGTCGTCTGGCGGGTGAGGGAATCAGGACGCGCCCATTGCAGGTGACGCACGCTTTCCACTCGCCGCTGCTGGAGCCGATCCTGGCGGAGTTCGAGCGACGCGCAGAGCGGATCACGTATCGCGAGCCGCGGTTGCGGGTGGTGTCGAATGTGACTGGGCGTGTCGCAGCGGCAGGCGAGATGAGCCACGCCGGCTACTGGCGTCGCCACATGCGCAGCACGCGTGCTGTTCCATGCCGGGCTCCAGGCAGCACTCACCACCGGCTGCTCCACCCTGCTCGAAATCGGTCCTCAACCTCACCTGCGGGCATTGGCCGCGCGCGACAATCCGGAGCTCGAACACAGGATTCGATTTTCGATGCGCCGGAATGGTTCGGATTTCGTGCAGATGTGCCAGACCCTCGCGCAACTCTATGTCGAAGGACATCCGATCGACTGGGCCGGCTTCGACCAGGGCTACGAGCGATCGCGCGTGGCGCTGCCAACCTATCCATTCGAGCGCCAGCGTTATTGGCACGGTATCGACGCCGATGAAGCCGCGCATGAGATATGGCAGCGTGCTTCAGAACGAGCTCTGTCACAGTCACGATTGGCCCCCGTCGGCCTGCGGCTCGATTCGTTTCCTGCACGGTGGGAGAGCCTGCGAAAGTTAACCGTGGCAGTCGTATGCAACACGCTCCATGACTGCGGAGCATTTGCAACGCCCGGCACGCTGGATGCGGACTCCTTGATTGCGCGCTCGGGCATTGTGCCCGCTCACGCCAAGCTGGTGCGGCGCTGGCTCCAGATGCTGTGCAGAGAAGGCTCCTTAAAGCAGGCGGGCTCCGGATTCGCGATCCCGGCGGCCTGTCCTCAGATCGACCTCGTCGCCGCATGGAAAGACGCGGAGACCGCGCTTGATGACGACCCATTCCTGCTCGCTTATCTGCGCAACTGCGTGAAACATCTCAAGGGCGTTCTGACAGGAAAGACGAGTCCGCTGGAGACCCTGTTTCCCGGTGGCTCGCCCGATCTGGCCAGGAATCTCTACGAGAGATCTACCGGCACAAGCTACGCCAACGCGATTGTGGCCGCGGCCGCGCAAGCCGCATGTATCGCGAATTCTTCGCGAAGCCGCCTCCGGATTCTCGAAATTGGTGGAGGCACGGGAGCTACCACCGCGGCGGTGCTGCCCGCTCTTCCGGCTGAAGGCGTTTCTTATCACTTCACAGACGTGTCGCAGAGCTTCCTGCAGAAGGCGAGTGCGCGCTTCTCCGCGTATCGATTTGTTCGTTACGGAATTCTCGATATCGAAAGCGATGACGATGTCGAAGCGCATCTGCATTCCTACGATCTCGTCATCGCCGCGAATGTAGTCCATGCGACCCGGGACCTCGGCGCCACGTTGCAGCGCCTGAAAAGGCTGCTTGCTCCGGGCGGTACAGCCATTCTGCTCGAAGCAACGCAGAATCTCGCCTGGCATGAGATCACCACCGCGCTGATTGAAGGATGGCAGAAGTCAGAAGATGAATTGCGCGGAGGATTGCCGCTGATCTCTCCCGTCGAATGGATCGCTGCCTTCGAGAAAGCCGGCTTCGCGTCTGCGATCCAGGCGCCCGAATCCGGTTCTCCTGCTGAATCTATCGGTCTCCACGTACTGCTCGCAAAGGCGCCGGGCGGAGAGACACCAGCGGACGCATCCGGCAGAACGCACGTCCTGCAACCGCGTTTCTGGACGCCCGAGCCGGAGAACGAAGATGCAGTCCCGCTCCCGGCTGTCGTGGATCTTCTCTCCGGCATGCCGTCTGCGGAGCGTCACGATTTTGTGCTTCAGATCGTGATGCAGGAGATTGCCCATGTTCTGCGTCTCGGGCCGGACGCAATCGGCAAGAGGCGAAGCCGGCTGATGGATCTGGGATTGGACTCCCTGATGGCTGTGGAACTCCGCAACCGGCTCACGATGCGCCTCGGGGTGGTCGACCTGCCCGCGACGCTGATCTTCGACTACCCCACGGCCGATGCAATCGCCGGCTATGTCCTCGGCCGCATGCAGCAAACAGAAGCAACGCAGGTCGAGGCTGAGCCCAATCACGTTCCGATAAAAACGGAAAGACTCTTTACGGTCGCAGAAGTCGACAGCCTGTCAGATGAGGCAGTCGCGGAGTTGCTGCGCAGCCGTCTGGCGCAATGAGGGAAGATATGGATAAGAGCGCGAACAACGAATCCTCATTGCTGAAGCAGGCGCTTCTCGCCATCCAGGACCGCGAGGCCAGGCTGGAGCGGGCGCAGCGCGCACAAAGAGAGCCGATCGCCGTTGATCGGCATCGGATGCCGCTTTCCCGGCAATGCAACTAATTCTGATACATATTGGGATCTGCTGAGAAGTGGCCGCGATGCCATCTCTGCAGTCCCCGGCGATCGCTGGGATGCAGATGCGTATTTCGATCCGGATCCGGACAAGCCCGGCAAAGCAGTGACCCGGCGTGGCGGATTTCTGGAACAGGTCGACGAGTTCGACGCCGGCTTCTTTGAGATCGCTCCACGGGAAGCTGCTGCCATGGATCCGCAGCAGCGTCTCGCGTTGGAGGTGGCCTGGGAAACGCTTGAAAACGCCGGCTATGCCCCGGCGAATCTGCAGGGCACACTGACCGGAATCTTTCTAGGCATCGCAAGCAACGACTTCAGCCAGATCACAGGCGTCAGGGATTTCAGACGCGATAGATATCCACTATCCGTCGGGGGTAGCGCATAGCATCGCTGCCGGCCGAATCTCTTATGTGCTTGGTCTGCGAGGGGCCGAGCATTGCGCTCGATACGGCATGCTCCTCTTCGCTGGTCGCAGTCCACGTCGCCTGCCAAAGCCTCCGCAGCGGGGACTGCCATCTTGCCTTGGCCGGCGGCGTGAATGTCATGCTTGCGCCGGAGACTACCTCCATGCTCTCGCGCCTGCGCATGCTGTCGCCCGAAGGCACCTGCAGGACCTTCGATGAGAGCGCGAATGGCTTTGTGCGCGGAGAGGGCTGCGGCTTTGTGGCGCTGAAGCGGCTCTCGCAAGCCGAAGCGGATGGAGACCGCATCCTGGCCATCATTCGCGGCTCTGCGGTCAATCAGGATGGCGCAAGCAGCAGTCTGACCGCGCCCAATGGGCCGTCGCAGGAAGCGCTCATGCGAAAGGCTCTTCTCAATGCCGGGCTTTCTCCCTCCGCCATCGGCTACGTCGAGGCGCACGGAACGGGAACACCTCTGGGCGATCCAATTGAGTTGCAGGCCCTCGGTGCCGTATATGGCGCCGGCCGGCCACAGACGCGGCCGCTGCTGGCCGGATCCGTGAAAACGAACATGGGCCACCTGGAAGCGGCTGCCGGTATCGCAGGGCTGATCAAGATCGTCCTCGCGCTTCAACATGGGCAGATTCCGGCGCATCTGCATTTGCAGCGGCCTACCTCTCATGTCAACTGGAATGCTCTCCGGATCGCAGTTCCACAAAAGCTGACGGATTGGGAGAGCGAAGGCAAGGTCCGAGTATGCGGCGGTCAGCTCGTTCGGCTTCAGCGGGACCAACGCCCACGTCATTGTGGAAGAGAGTGCTGCCGCCGGCGCCAACGCAGACGAAAACCACTGGCCGGTACAGGTGCTCACCGCATCGGCAAAGAGCGAACCCGCACTCAAGGCGATCGTAGCCCAGTACCGAGCATGGTTGGAGAAGCATCCGGACGCTGATCTTCGCGATGTCTGCTTCACCGCAAATACCGGCAGGTCGCATTTCGCGTACCGCGCGAGCTTCATGGCCTCGGATATCGACGGCATGAGGAAAGAACTCGCCGCCTTCGCCATTCCGGCACAAACCGCGAGGAGAAGAGGGAATCGCATCGGTTTTTTATATACCGGCCAGGGTAGCCAGTATGCGGGTATGGGTCGGGAGCTGTGGGAGGGCTCGCCGGTGTTCCGCGCAGCAGTCGAGCGTTGTGCCGCGTTCTGGAAGCAGGAGACGGGCGAGTCTCTGGAAGCGGTGCTGTACGGCGGCGGCGACCGCCTCGAGCAGGCGCGCCATGCGCAGCCGGCGCTGTTTGCGCTGGAGTACGGTCTGTCGGAGCTGTGGCGAAGCTGGGGCATCGAGCCCTCGGTGGTGCTGGGCCACAGCCTGGGCGAGTATGTAGCCGCGGTAGTGGCAGGGATCTTCAGCCTGGAAGACGGACTGCGTCTGGTGCAGGCGCGTGCGGAGCTGATGGACAGCCTGGCCGGTCGTGGGGTGAAGCCGGGCGCAATGCATGCCGTCTCGGCGACGGTGGAGCGTGTAGAGCAGGCGCTCCAGGGTCTGGAGCAGGAAGTTGGAGTTGCGGCCATCAACGGGCCGTCGAGCGTAGTGATCTCGGGTGCGGTGGAGGCGGTGGCGGAAGCATCGCGTCGTCTGGCGGGTGAGGGAATCAGGACGCGCCCATTGCAGGTGACGCACGCTTTCCACTCGCCGCTGCTGGAGCCGATCCTGGCGGAGTTCGAGCGACGCGCAGAGCGGATCACGTATCGCGAGCCGCGGTTGCGGGTGGTGTCGAATGTGACCGGGCGTGTCGCAGCGGCAGGCGAGATGAGCCACGCCGGCTACTGGCGTCGCCACATGCGCAGCACCGTGCTGTTCCATGCCGGGCTCCAGGCAGCACTCACCACCGGCTGCTCCACCCTGCTCGAAATCGGTCCTCAACCTCACCTGAGCACTCTCGGCAAACTCGCGGACGCCGGCCCCGACCTTCTCTGGCTGCCGTCGCTGCGCAAGGGACGCAATGCGTGGCTCGATCTCTTGAGCACGGTGCGCGCGCTTTATGAGGCTGGATTCGATATCCAGTGGGCTGCCGTTCATGGACGAGCGGGGCGCAAACTGGCGCTTCCTACATATCCGTTCGAGCGTCATCGGTATCCGGTGCCGAAGAGAGCTGCTGCGCTTTATGCTTCGCCGGCTTCTGAAACTTCGTCGGCACATCCTCTGCTCGGTATGCGGCTGCCTTCGCCTCTTGAAGAGATTCAGTTTCAGTCGCGCATCGGTCCGGATCGCCCCGTCTATCTGACGCACCACGCGGTGCAGGGCAAACCAGTTGTCCCCGCCGCCGCCTACCTGGAGATCGCGCTGAGTGCTGCCAGGGCCATCGGTATGGATGAGTCCGCGATCCATTCTGCCGTCATCCTCCAGCCGTGTGTCTTCGATACGCCGCGCACCTTGCAATGCGTTCTGAAGAGTAGCGGCCTCGGCCGCACCTTCGCAATTTACAGCAGGGCGTGAAGAATCGCAGGATGGCTGGGCACTCCACGCAACCGGAGAGATTGTCTCTCATGCCGGGGAATCGGCCAGCGATATTCCTGCAGCTGACCTCGTGGCCATTCGCGCTCGCTGCTCCCACAAGCTTGAGGTTGCAGCGTTCTATCGCGCCTTTGAGGAGCGTGGTCTCACCTTCGGTCCCGCTTTCCGCCCATTGACGCAGATCGTTCAGGGATCGCAAGAGGCCCTGGTCGAGTTCGAAATTCCTTCCGTAGCGCAGGAGGGCGCCGATCGATACCAAATCCATCCCGTTGCTCTCGACGCCTGTCTCCAGGCTGTTGCTGCTGCAGCAATGGCGGCAAATGGACAGAACGGCGGCCTTTATCTTCCATCCGGTCTGGAGAAGCTGCAACTCCTCGCCGACTGCGGTGGGATGGCCTTTGCTCATGCCGCGTTGCAAGACGGAAGAGGCGAACAACTCCGCGCCGATTTCCATGGATTCAATCGCGAAGGTGCGCTCGTGTTGCGCGCAGAGGGTCTGGTCGTGCGTCCGTTGCCACAGCAACAGCCGGATGCGCTGCGGGATTCGTTCTATGAAATCGAATGGCTGCCGTTGCCGAACGATGCGCAGCACTTAGATCTGTCTGGAAGCTGCCTAGTGGTTGGGACGCGAGACGTCCTGCAGCCATTTCGCCGCCCTTCTGAAGCAGCAGGGCATTGCCTGCACAAGCGCACAGCAGAGCGATCTCTTCGTCACTGGCCAGGCCGACACTGATTCATGCGTGAAATTTCTGGAAAGAGCTCGCCGCCTGCATGCTTCTCCGCTCAGCGATGTCGTCTACATCGCGCCGGCTCCGCAAAAGGATCTACTGGACTCAGGAGACGAAGCCGCGGAGCTGGGGTCCACGCTTCTGGAAGAATGTCTGAAGCTCTCGCAGGCTCTCGTCAGCTGCGAAGAGGATCGCGCTCCGCGGTTCTGGATTGTCACCCAGGGAGGCCAGGGACCAAAGCTTACTAATGTGGCCCATGCCGCGCTTTGGGGCTTCGGGCGGTCGATCGCGCTGGAACATCCCGAGATGCGCACGGTCCGCATCGATCTGGACTCTGCTGGTAATTTCGACGCGCAGCAACTACTTCAAGCAATGATGGCCGCCGGGGACGAAGATGAGCTCGTCGTACGCGGCGGGGGCATCTCTGTGCCGCGGCTTCGCCGGAAAGAGTCGCCTGCTCCTGAGGGCAAGTCTTCTGCCGACGCCAACCTTCAGCTCGCACTCGTCGAGCCCGGTACGATCGACGGGCTACAACTCCTTCCAGCCTTGCGCAGAGAGCCGGGAGAGAGCGAAGTGGAGATCGAGGTGCGGGCCGCGGGTCTCAATTTCCGTGATGTGCTCTGCGCACTCGGAATCTACAAGGGAAAAATCGGTCCGCTTGGCGGCGAGTGCGCAGGCGTCGTTGTAGAGGTAGGGCCCGGTGTCACCGGGCTGCAGGCCGGCGACGAGGTGATCGCCTTGGCCCGCGGCTGCTTCGGGCGCTTTGTGACAACGAAAGAAAGGCTGGTGTGGCGCAAGCCGCCGCATCTCAGCTTCGAGGCATCTGTCACCATCCCGGTGGCATTTCTGACGGCGCGCTACGCGCTTGAGAACATCGCGCAGATCCGTCCAGGCGAGAGCGTCCTGATCCATGCCGGAGCGGGGGGAGTCGGTCTCGCTGCCATCCAGATTGTGCAGAGAGCCGGCGCGGTGATCTATGCGACCGCCGGAAGCGAAGAGAAGCGGGCCTATCTCCGCTCACTCGGCATCGCCGGAGTCTTCGACTCGCGCTCGCTGGAATTTGCGCATGAGCTGCGAACGGCTACCGGCGGAAAAGGCGTGGATGTTGTCCTCAACTCGCTGACGGGAGCTTTCATCGATGCCGGTATCGAAATTCTCTCCCCGGGTGGGCGGTTCGTGGAGTTGGGAGTCGCAGAGCTTCGTTCGCCGGCGTCAGTAAAAGCCGTTCGCCCCGATGTCTCCTACCACGCAATCCAACTGGTGGCGGAGATCGAAGCGGCGAGCGATCTGGTTCATGGCCTCATTGCCGGCCTGATCGAGCAGTTCGCAAGCGGTGTGCTCCAGCCGCTGCCGCGCGAAGTCTTTCCACTCGAACAGGTCCACGACGCCTTCCGATATATGGCGCAGGCCCGGCACATCGGAAGAGTGATCGTCTGCCCCGAGCGCAAGACGCGCGGCGCGGAGATCCGCAGCGATGGCGCTTATCTTGTGACTGGGGGAACCTCGGGGCTTGGCCTGAAAGTTGCCGAATGGCTCAGCGCACACGGAGCTGGTGAAGTGATCGCGATGGGCCGCAGCCTGCCCTCTGCCGAGGCGGCGGCACTCTTCGACGCGCTGCGCATGCAAGGCACCGTGGTCACGGTTTGCCAGGGAGATGTTTCGCAGGCAGCGGATGTGCAACGGGCTCTTCGTTCCCAGCTTCCAATGCGCGGTGTCTTCCACTGTGCCGGCATCGTGGATGACGGCGTGCTCCTGCAGCAAACTCGCGAACGGTTCCAGCGCGTGCTTGCCCCCAAGATCGGGGGAGCGTGCCATCTTCACCGGCTGACGCACAACAGCCCGCTCGATCACTTCGTGCTTTTTTCTTCGATTGCCAGCCCGCTGGGTTCGCCGGGTCAGACCAGCTACGCATCGGCAAACTCCTTTCTTGACGCCGTGGCGCACTACCGGCACTCTCATCACCTGCCGGCCTTGAGCATCGACTGGGGCGCGTGGAGCGAGACCGGCATGGCCGTGCGACATAAAGTTGTCGAGCGCAGCGTCGAAGCCGGCATTCTCGGGATATCCACTCGCGAAGGATTGAGCGCTCTCGAAACCCTTCTCGGCGGCAGCGGAGCGCAGACCATCGTTGCATCGGTGAACTGGCCGCAGTATCTGGCAAACGACATACCGCCTGGTCAGCGAAAGTTTCTGAGTGGGCTGCAAGGCTCGCAAAGATCGCAGGCGACCATAGAGAAATCCCCTGCGAAGCAGGAATCGTGGCTGCCAAGGCTTGAGTCCGTCGCGAAATCGCGCTGGAAAGCTCTGCTGGCACAACTGATCGAGGAGAAAATTCGACTGACGTTGCGCCTTGACCTCACGCAACCGATCATGCCCGCGCAGCCACTGCAGGAACTCGGTCTCGACTCTCTGCTTTCTATCGAGTTGCGCAACGCGCTCGGAATCGCGGTCAATCGCACATTGCCGGCCACGCTGCTCTTTAACTATCCGACGCTGGGGGCGCTGACGGATTTTCTCTTCCGCGAACTGGGCGGCGACGTCGTGCCCGGGTCAACGGATCGCAAAGCGAAGCCAGTTCGCAGAAGCTTGCTCGAAGATATTGAGTCGCTCTCCGACGATGAGGTCAATCGGATGCTGGGCGAGAAAGCGATGGGAGGGGTCCTGTGAGCGATTTTCTCTCAAGAATCTCGAAGCTCTCTCCGCAGCGGCTTGCTCTGCTGGCAGCCGAGTTGAATGAGCGTCTGGAGGCGCTTGAAGCAGAGCGATCGGAGCCCATAGCGATTGTTGGAATGGGCTGCCGCTATCCGGGTGGAGTGAATGATGCCGAGTCCTTCTGGAAGCTGTTAAGCGATGGAGTGGACGCGATTCGCGAAGTGCCGTCCAATCGCTGGAATGCCGAGGACTTCTACGATCCCAATCCGGATATTCGCGGCAAGATGACGACGCGATGGGGCGGCTTCATCGATGGACACGATCAATTCGATCCGAAGTTCTTCGGAATAGCTCCGGCGGAGGCGGTTCCGATGGATCCGCAGCAGCGCCTGCTGCTGGAAACAACATGGGAGGCTTTGGAAGACGCTGGTATTCCTCCATCGAGCCTCGCGGGCAGCCACACCGGCGTCTTCGTTGGGATTTGTAACCTCGACTATGGCTATGTAACGCTGCGCGCGTCGCGCGACAAGATCAACGCCTACTTCGCATCGGGTCTTTCCCATGCCATCGCTGCAGGACGCATCTCCTACCTGCTCGGTCTGGAAGGGCCGAGCCTCGCGGTCGACACCTCGTGCTCTGCCTCGCTGATGGCGGTGCATCTCGCGTGCCAGAGCCTGCGGCGAAAAGAGTCTCATCTGGCTCTGGCTGGAGGCGCAAATCTCATTCTCAAACCCGAAGTCACGATCGCGCTTTCACAAAGCCGCATGATGGCGCCGGACGGCCGCTGCAAGCCATTCTCCGACGAAGCGGATGGATTCGTTCGCGCCGAGGGCAGCGGCATGATCGTCCTGAAGCGTCTGCAGGACGCGGTACAGGATGGGAACCGGATTCTCGCGGTGATCCGCGGCACCGCGGCCAATCAGGATGGTCGCAGCAGTGGCCTCACTGCGCCCAATGGGCGCTCGCAGGAGACCGTGATCGCAGCCGCCCTCGCAGATGCCGGGCTCGGGCCGGATGACCTCCAGTACATCGAGGCGCATGGCACCGGCACGGCTCTGGGCGATCCCATTGAGATTGGTGCGCTCGGGAATGTCTTCGCCGAAAGATCGCCCGCCGCAGGACCACTGCGTGTCGGCTCTGTAAAAAGTAACTTCGGGCACCTGGAGTCTGCCGCCGGCATCGCGGGGCTGATGAAGCTGGTGCTCTCGCTACACCATCGTCAGATTCCCCTCAGCCTGCACTGCCGGAAGCCGAACCACCGCATCGAGTGGGATCGCCTGCCCATCCGTATTGCGACTCAGACGGAGAACTGGCCGGAGTACGCCGGCAAGCGCGCCGGCGGCGTCAGTTCCTTCGGGTTCAGCGGCACAAATGTCCACGTCATTGTGGAAGAGCATCTTCGAGAGCCTGAAGCGCCGCAGCAAGCTCGGCCGCTGCTTTTTCCGCTTTCTGCCAAATCGAAACCAGCGCTGCACTCGATCGCAGCGCGGCTGGGCGGCCACATCGCCGAGCATAAAGACCTCTCTCTGGCCGGCATCGCGCGAACGCTCGAGGCAGGGCGCTCTCATTTCGAGCATCGCTTCGCACTCACGGCCATGTCACGCGAAGAGCTCCTGGATGGACTGCGCAGTTTCACGAATGGCGACGCAAGCCGGAATCTTCAGGTGGGCAAAACCGCATCCCACGCTCCGCGGGTAGGCTTTTTGTTTGCCGATCACGCATCGCTGCGCGCGAACATGGGACGCGAGCTGTACGATACAGTTCCTGCATTCCGCCAAGCGATCCAGCGGTGCGAAGAGGTTCTGCTCGGCAGGACGCCGCGTCCATTGAGTTCGTTGCTCTATGCAGATCCCGGTGAGCCGGTGTCTGCGCTTGCGCCGGAAATTCTGCCCGTCGCTTCTTTCGCGATACAGTACGCGCTGGCGGAAGTGTGGCGGTCCTGCGGTCTCGAGCCGGCCCTTGTCCTCGGAACAGGCACGGGAGAGTTCATTGCGGCATGCCGTGCAGGCGTCGTCAGCATGGAAGACACGCTTTTGTTGCTGATCGAGCTCGGCAAAGGGAATCACCGGCAGGCTGAAGAACTCGCCCACCAGATCAGACCGCAGGCAGCAGCGGTTCCGTGGTTCGCTGCTGAGCCACAACAGAATCCCCTGACTACGTGGCTACCAGGCGTCGCGTCTGCAATTCTGCCGCTTTCCGAATTGCAGAAAGAGAACTGCGCTGGATATTTAGCGATGGCATCCCCGGCGGTCTTCGAGGAATTCGATAAGTCGGTCATCAAACTGTCAGGCCAGCGCTTCGCCAGCCTGCACCGCGGTTCCGAGAGCACGCGCGCACTTCTTGAAGCCGCTGCGGGAATGTATGTTCTGGGCTTCGAGTTCGATTTCAGCACCCTCTATGGCAGCCCGGCACGAATGGTCAGTCTGCCCACCTATCCATTTGAGCGCGAGCGCTATTGGTTCGATCTAGAGGAGAGCACCGATTCTCTGGTCACCTCTGCTGTCTCGGAGACTCAACAGCCGGACCGCAACGAAGACTGGCTATACGAACTCGCATGGGAGCCACGCCCGCTTTCTGAAGAATCCGCCGCACAGAGCTTTTCCGGCCTCCTGAATGAGACTGCAGCACTGCAGCCCACACCGGCCGTTCTGCACGTCGATGGAGCGGGTACACGGCTTCAGGAAATTTGCGCAGGCTACGCGCGCACGATACTCGAGCAGCTTGGATGGAAGCGGTCAGCGGGCAAAGAGTTCACACTCGATACGCTTTGCCGTGAGCTGAGGATTGCTCCGGGGCGCGAGCGCATCCTCGGACGGCTGCTGGGCATTCTTGCCGAAGACGGTCTGCTGAAGCGCAAAGGTGAGGTCTATCGCTGCACTGGCCGCATCGATGAAATGGATCCAGACTCGGAACTCTCCGCGCTGAAGGCGCTCTACCCGGAGATTGAGACTGAGCTTGCCATCCTAAGGCGCTGTACCGGTCGCACCGCCGCTGTTCTGCAGGGCACCTGCGACCCTATGCAACTGGTATTTGCCGAGGGCTCCATTCAGGAGGCGGAGCAGATTTACCAGAACTCCCCGTTGTGCCGCTTCTTCAACAACACGGCTCAGGAGATCATGGCGCGCGCGGTGGGGCAGAGCGCCGGCCGGTCTCTTCGCGTCCTTGAAATCGGCGGCGGTACCGGCGCAACGACGGCTGTCGTATTGCCCGCCATCGCACAAGAAAACGTCGAGTACACGTTTACGGATATCTCACCCGTATTCCTCACCCGGGCGCGCGAGAAATTCCAGAACTTCACCGGCGTGCACTACAAGCTGCTTAACATTGAGCGGTCCCCGCTTGAGCAGGGCTTTCCGGCGGGCGGCTACGACATCGTCCTCGCCGCCAATGTGCTGCATGCGACGCGAGATCTGCGGCAGACCGTCGCTCATGCCCGCCAACTGCTTCGGCCCGGCGGCCTGCTCATGCTGATCGAGGGCGTACGGCCCGACCGCTGGCTCGACATGACATTCGGCCTCACCGATGGCTGGTGGCGGGTTGCCGATCGTGACCTCCGCCCGGAACATCCGCTGATCTCTTCCAAGATGTGGCAGGCTCTTTTCCGCGAGCAGGGCATGAGCGTCAGCCGCGCGCTTCAGTACGAGTCAAACGACGGTACGCCATCTCAGCAGGCTGTAATGTTGGCCTGTGCGGATGAGCTTGAAACTGCCACGCGGCCTGCATCCAATCCTGCAAAACGATGGCTGATCTTCTCCGATGAGTCCGGGGTTGGCGTCGCACTGGCGAAGTTGTTAAGGAAGTGCGGTGAGCATTGCGAGCTGATCCCGCAGGCGGAGATTCTCGGAAAGCCGGACTCTGCATTGCAGGCTCTTCGCCAGCAATGGGCCGATTCTGCCTTCGAAATCGTCTACCTCTGCGGAGTGGATGCGCTCAAGTTCCCTGATGTGGAGCGCAACATTCAGCTCTGCATGCAGCTGCCGGTTCGCCTGATGCAAGTCGTCGCGCAAGATACGCGTGGCACGACGCATCTCTGGCTGGTTACGCGCGGAGCGCAGGCTACCAATTCCTATGCGCCGGCCACGGCGGCAGCCTTCCAGGCCATGCTCTGGGGGGCCGGGCGCGTCTTCAGTCTCGAACATCCGGAGAATTCGAGACGTATCATCGATCTCGATCCGAATCGCACCGCCGAGCAAAATGCGGCCGATCTGCTGAAAGAACTACGGCATGAAGATATTGAGGACCAGGTCGCCCACCGCCGCGGAGAGCGTCTCGTTCCGAGATTGAAACATGCGCCCGGCACAATCCTCGGAAGCGCTCCGGAAAGATTGCGTGCCGCGGCCTCCTATCTGATCGTTGGTGGCTTGGGAAGCGTAGGCCTCGAAGTCGCGAGATGGGCCGCAAAACAGGGCGCAGGGCATCTCGTACTCCTGAGCCGCAGCGGTCTGGCGCAGGATGGAAACCGTACCCGCGCCGTCGAAGAAATCCGGGCGTCGGGAACCCCCGTCACCGTTATAAGCGGCGATGTTGCTTCCGCGGAAACCATGCAGCGGGTCTTTGCCCTCTTTGGAAGCGACTGCCCTGAGCTTCGCGGAATTTTTCACGTTGCTACGACGCAAAGTGTTGCAGATATTGCAGAGCTTTCCGAACAGCAGATTGCAGAGATGTTGCGCCCGAAGGTCCTAGGGACATGCTTGCTTCACGAGTGGACCAGAGATCGAGCTCTGGACTTCTTCGTTGCGTTTTCTTCCACCACCGCGCTGCTCGGCTCGCAGGGGATGGCGCACTACGCCGCCGCAAATCAGTTTCTGGACAACTTCGCCTTCTCCCGCCGCGCACAGGGATTGCCGATGCTGTCGGTGAACTGGGGCGCCTGGGATCAGGTGCAGGACGGCTCGTCCACGGTCACCTCACGTCTCCGGCAGATGGGACTGCTCGCCATGAAGTCGGCGGCGGCCCTTCAGTGGATACCGAAGCTGATTGCATCGCCGCACGCGAACATCATGATCGCGGACGTGAACTGGAAGACGCTCAAGTCCATCTATCAGGCGCGGCGGATCCGACCGATGCTGTCTGAGGTGGGCGAGACAGCTCCAGCAGCATGGCCGGCGGCCGCTCCGCCGCCCATTCCCAAGATGGTCGGGGAAGAGCGCGAAAATTTTGTGGAACAGTCGGTCATCTCGGCATCCGCAAAGGTGCTGGGCTTCCGGGCCGGCGAAGTTCCGCCACTCGACGTTCCTCTCACCGATCTTGGCCTCGATTCATTGATGGCAGTGGATCTGAGAAACCGGCTGCAGACGGCGCTCGGGCGTGATCTGCCCCCCACCATCGTCTTCGATTACCCCACGATCTCAGCGCTGACCGGGATGCTGGAGACGATGTTATGGGCAACCGAGGGTAGCCAACATCACGACTCACTGCATTTGCAGGATGAGATTCGCATATGAGACCTCTGATAGATTTCCTCGGCGAGCTTCGCGCGAAAGGCGTCGCACTCACACTCGATGGCGATTCGCTTCGGTGTGCCGCGCCGCCGGGAGTTCTCGATGCCGCGCTGAAAGCAGAGTTGTTGCAGCAGAAGCCTGCCATCGTCTCATTCCTGCTGGCATCGCAGCACTCCGTTCGCGCTCACGAGCCGGTGCTTGCCAAGGTGGACCGTTCCGGCCAGCTCCCACTCTCCTTTGCGCAGCAGCGGCTCTGGTTTCTCCATCAGCTCGATCCTGAGAGCACGGTCTATAACATCGGCGCCGCGATTGAAGTGACCGGTCCGTTAGATATTCCGGCACTCGAAAAGCGCTGCGGACGATCATTCGTCGTCATGAAAACCTGCGGACCTCTTTTCTGCAAGTGGACGGCATGCCGCGAACCTGCATTGAAGAAGACGTCCAATGGTCGCTGAGAGTCATCGATGCCCGGCATCTTGCAAACGGCGACGCCAGGCCCGAGCTGCTTCGTTACGCGACCAGCCTGATCCGCGAACATCTGGACATTGCGCATGCGCCACTCTTCCGCGCAAACGTGCTGACCACGGACACGGAAAATCACATTCTTGTCTTCACTCTCCACCACATCATCTTCGATGGCTGGTCCATTGGCGTCTTCGGTCAGGAGCTGACCGAGCTCTATCGTGCCTATAGCTCCGGCGGCACGCCGGCGCTCGCCCCGCTTACGCTTCAATATGTGGACTTCGCTGCCTGGCAGCGGAAGTGGCTGGAGGCAGGAGAGCTCGATAGGCAACTCGCCTATTGGAAGAAGCAACTCGCCGGTTCTCCGCCCGTGATTGCATTTCCACCGGATCACCGGCGGCCCGTGGCGGAGCTGTTTCGCGGCGCACGATCGAAGCTGGTCGTGAGCGAGGAGCTTACCTCCGCGCTCGAGACCACCAGCCAGCGCCATGGCGTCACGTTGTTCATGACTCTGCTTGCTGCCTTCAAGGTATTGCTGGCGCGCTACACCGGCCTGGAAGACATCGTCGTCGGATCGCCCTCGGCAAGCCGCACGCGGACCGAGCTCTATCAGATGATGGGCTTCTTCGTGAACAACCTGGTTTTGCGCACCGACCTGAGCGGCAATCCCAGTTTCAGTGAGCTGTTGACGCGCGTGCGCGAAGTGACGCTGCGCGCCTATGAGCATCAGGATGTTCCGTTCGATCAACTAGTTCAGGCGCTACGGCCGGAACGCTCGCTCGATCACTCGCCACTCTTCCAGACCATGTTCATCATGCAAAATTTTCCGGTGGACCAATTAAAGCTGCCTGGTCTCGAAGCGAAACCTGTAGAACTGGAAGTGGATACGGCGCGCTTCGATCTCACTCTGGAGGCCTTTCCGCGCAAAGGTGAGCTCGACGTCTTCTTCGACTACAACACTGACTTGTATAACGCAGGAACGATTGCTCGCCTGCAGCAACACTATCTCGCCGTGCTGCAAGCTGTCGTTTCGGACGCAAATGTAAAGATTGCCGATATCCCGCTGCTCTCCGCTCTGGAACGGGACAAGCTGCTCTATGAATGGAACAGGACAGAAAAACATCTCCCGGCGGAGCCATGTTTCCACCAGCAGTTTGAGAAATATGCCTGGGCAGCGCCGGATCGCGTGGCTGTAAAGGCGGGCGACGCAGCGATCACCTACGGTGAGCTGGACAAAAAAGCGAACCGTATCGCCGCGATGCTTCGGGCGAAAGGCGCCGGGCCGGAAAAGCTCGTCGCAATATTTGAGCATCGCGGGATCGATCTCGTCGCCGCGATGCTCGGCGTCGCCAAGTCGGGCGCCGCGTACGTGCCCCTCGATCCCGCATATCCAAAGGGCCGCATCGAAAATATTCTTGAAGATGCGCAGCCCGTCGCGGTCCTCACCTCAAGCGGGCTCACGGAGCTGCTGCCTGAATCCGTAGGAGAAACGCTGTGCCTTCTCGACGATGCGCTGCATCAGCCGCAGGATGCGTCTCCGAGCTCGGTCCCTGTCAGCCAAAGCAACCTGGCCTACGTCATCTTCACTTCGGGATCAACCGGCAAACCGAAGGGGGTACAGATTCCCCATCGCGCCCTGCTCAACTTCTTTGAGGCCATGCAAAATGAGCCGGGCTTTTCCGCCGCGGACGTCCTGCTCGCCGTGACCACGGTATCGTTCGACATAGCCGGTCTGGAGCTGCTGTTGCCGCTCTACACCGGCGGTACCGTCTGTATTGCTCTCGAGCCCGGCAACCCGGAAACGCTGCTCCACGATCTGGCTCGTTACCGGCCCACGGTGATGCAGGCCACGCCTGCTACATGGAAGCTGCTGATCGCCGCCGGATGGCAAGGCGATGCGCGCATGAAGATCCTCTGCGGCGGAGAAGCCATGGAGCCTGCCCTCGCGCGCTCGCTGCTCGTTCGCTCGGAGGAGCTGTGGAATATGTACGGCCCCACCGAGACCACGATCTGGTCGGCCGCATACCGCGTGGAATCCGCAGAGCAGGCGGCGATCCCGGTCGGACGTCCCATCCAGAACACCTCGTTTTACGTGCTGGACAGAGCAGGCCAGCCGGTTCCGGAAGGCGTGGCCGGTGAACTGTGGATTGGCGGCGAAGGTCTCGCCCGCGGATATCTGAATCGCCCCGAGCTGACCGAGGAACGGTTCCTGTCCTGTCCCTTTGAGCAAGATCCGGACGCGCGGATGTACCGGACCGGCGATCTGGTCCGCTATCGAAGCGACAGGACGCTCGATTTCTACGGCCGCCTCGATCATCAGGTGAAGCTGCGCGGTTTTCGCATCGAGCTGGGTGAAATCGAAAACACCTTGCGCAACTGCGACGGCCTTCTGGATGCTGTCACGCTGGTCAGGGAAGATGGAGGCGAAAAGCGCCTCGTTGCCTACGTGATCTACGCCGGAGAAGAACCGCCGTCGCACTTCGCCGTGCGCGATCGGCTCCGCGAGAGTCTTCCTGAATACATGGTTCCCGGCCTCGTTGTCTTTCTGAAAGAGTTTCCGCGTCTGCCCAACGGTAAGCTGGACCGCTCCGCGCTGCCGGCGCCAGAGCGCTCCACCGGTGAAGCGCAAGACGCCTTCCATGCGCCGGCCACTGGGCTGCAGCAGACCGTGGCTCAGGTCTTCCGCAATGTATTGGCGATCGAACGCGTCGGTCTCGACGATAACTTCTTCGACCTTGGAGCGCACTCGCTTCAGATGGTCAAGGCACACGCAGATCTGAATCAACGGATCGAAAAACCTGTCTCGTTGATCAGCTTTTTCCAATATCCCAACGTTCGGACCCTCAGCGCTTTCATTGAGCAGTCTGGCGAGAACGTATCCAAAGTCACGGCCAAAGCCGCTGATATTTGAGGTGAAGCAGCGATGAAGCGAGCACAGACAGCAGGCGTAGCACTCGTCGGAATGGCAGGCAGGTTTCCTGGAGCCGATAATCCGCGGGAGTTATGGCAAAACCTCACCGAAGGACGAGAGGCCGTTGCCTTCGCCTCCCGCGAGGAGTTGATTGCTGCCGGGGTAAGGCCCGACCTTATCGATAATCCGGATTACGTACCCGCATCCAGCACAATACGCGATCCAGACTATTTCGATGCCGGCTTTTTTGGATTCAGTGCGCGCGAGGCAGAAATCATAGACCCGCAGCAGCGCGTCTTTTTGGAATGCGCATGGGAAGCGATCGAGGATGCAGGCTGCAATGTAGCGGAGTATGAAGGGGCGGTAGGCGTATTCGCCGGCGTGGGCATGAACGGTTACATCGTCAACAACCTGCTCAGCCGCCCTGAAATCCTTGCCTCGGTTGGCTTCTACCAGGCGATGGTCGCCAACGACAAAGACTTTCTCTGCAGCCGCG
The DNA here is from genome assembly GCA_963790555.1 of uncultured Acidobacteriaceae bacterium. Classification (GTDB taxonomy): domain Bacteria; phylum Acidobacteriota; class Terriglobia; order Terriglobales; family Acidobacteriaceae; genus KBS-83. Next base: position 83,651 of record CAWBPB010000011.1, read on the forward strand.
TTGCCTACAAGTTGAATCTGAGAGGCCCCGCCGTCGCTGTTCAGGCTGCCTGCTCCACTTCGCTCGTCGCCGTAGAGATGGCTTTTGAGAGCCTCTTGCGCGGCGAATGCGATATGGCGCTCGCCGGAGGCGTTTCTATTCCGCTGCCGCAGCCGCTCGGTTATCTGTATATGCCGGGCATGATTCTGTCGCGCGATGGGCACTGCCGCGCGTTCGACGTCGCTGCCTGCGGCACTGTCCCCGGTGCCGGCGCAGGCGTTGTTGTGTTGAAGCGACTGCAAGAGGCCATCGACGACGGCGACCACATCTACGCCGTCATCCGCGGTGCGGCAATCAACAACGATGGCGCCGCGAAAGTCGGCTACTCCGCGCCCAGCGTCCAGGGGCAGCAGGCGGTGATCCGGAAATCAATGGAGATGGCAGGCTTCGATCCAGCATCGATCAGATATGTGGAGACGCACGGCACAGGAACAGAAGTCGGCGATCCCATCGAATTCACGGCACTCACCAAAGCATTCGAAGCAGCAGCACCGAACACAGGATCCTGCGCCCTGGGTGCGTTGAAGACCAATATCGGCCATCTCGATACAGCAGCCGGTGTCGCCGGCTTCATCAAAGCATCGCTCGCGATCAAGCATCGCTTGATCCCGCCTACGCTGCACTTCACCAATCCCAATCCCCTGATCGATTTTGGCAAGTCGCCCTTTTACGTGAACTCCACACCCGTTCCATATCGTGGAAAGGAACCGTTTCGTGCCGGCGTGAACTCGTTCGGCATCGGGGGGACCAATGCCCATGTCTCGCTCGAAGAAGCGCCGGTCAGCCAGTTCCGATCCGGTGCAGCATTCCCAACTGATCGTGCTTTCGGCAAAGACCGCCAATGCGCTCGACCGGCGGATGTCCCAGCTTCTTGAGCACCTGGAGCAGACGCCAGACGCAAACCTTGGTGACGTAGCATTTACCCTGCAAGCCGGGCGGCAGCGATTCCCGCATCGCCAGGTGCTCGTTGCGCGAAACGCGGATCACCTGAAGGAGCAACTCGGAAATCCACAGTCTGCCGAATTGAGAAAGCTCCGTGCGGAAGCTCCCCTCGGCGACACACCTCAGATAGCCTTTCTCTTCCCGGGGCAGGGCGCGCAGTACATCAACATGGGACGCGACCTTTACGAAAGCGTGCCGTTCTTTCGCGAGCTTGTCGATCATTGCGCGGAGACGCTTCAGCCGCATCTCGGGCTTGATCTGCGCAGCGTGCTCTACCCGTGCGCCGGTGAGGAGAAGCAGGCAGAGCATCTCCTCGGGCAAACGTCCATCACGCAGCCGGCCATCTTCACCATCGAGTACGCGATCGCACGCCTATGGCTGCAGTGCGGCACCTCTCCCGCCGCCATGATCGGACACAGTGTTGGCGAATATGTTGCCGCATGTCTGGCTGGCGTGTTCTCCCTGGAAGAGGCGCTCATATTGATTGCGGAACGCGGAAAGCTTATCCAGGCAATGCCGTCCGGAGTGATGCTCGCTGTCTCACTTTCTGAGCACGACCTTGCTCCGCTGCTGTCTCCCGCGCTTTCCATTGCTGCCATCAACTCCGAAAACCAGACGGTTGCCTCCGGACCGGAGGAAAGCATTCAAGAGCTCGAAGCCGTGCTGAATAAAAAGAAAATTGTCTGTCGAAGACTGAAAACTTCGCATGCGTTTCACTCGCCCATGATGGATGCGATCGTCGAACCTTTTGTTGAGCGGGTACGCAAGGTGACGCTGCATGCTCCCACCCTTCGTTATCTCTCGAATGTTTCCGGCACATGGATAACCGCTGCCCAGGCGACAGATCCCGCATACTGGGGCGCTCATCTTCGGCATGCGGTTCGCTTTGCAGACTGCGCGCGAAACCTGTTGCGCGACTCCGATTATGTTCTGCTTGAGGTCGGCCCGGGAGAGACGCTGGGTTCCCTGATCCGCGCTCAGGCCGGACCGCACACTCAAAAAGCGATCGTCTCTTCCATGCGGCATGCGCTCGCCTCTGCGAACGATCGTGACTACTGGCTCTTGGCACTTGGAAAACTCTGGCTGAAGAATGTACGCGTAGACTGGAAGGCCCTCCACGCAGGCGATCGCCGGCTCCGTGTCTCGCTTCCAACCTATCCCTTTGAGCGTCAGCGGTACTGGATTGAGCCAGCAAAGGCCGCGGCGCCATTTGCATCAGAGTCAGCGACTCCCCTTAAGAAGCCGGACATTGCGGACTGGTTCTACATTCCATCCTGGAAGAAGACGCTCGCTGGTCCGTCGCAGATCGGACGGAGTAGCAACTGGCTCGTCTTTACGGAGGGCGATGCGTTCTCCCGCGAGCTTGTCGGCAGGCTCAGTGCTCATGGCAACGTGGTCGAAGTACAGGCCGGGCGGGCCTTCCAGGCAGCTCCAAACCACTACGAAGTTCGGCAGGACAGCCGCGAGGACTATCAGGCGCTCTTCAGAGATCGGATGGCCCGGCAATTGTGGCCGGAGCGGATCGTATACCTCTGGAAACCCAAGGCCCCGGATTGTGGCATTCCCGCTGCGATGGCTCTGCTGCAGACCCTGGAAGAGGAAAACCCCGGCGCCCCGATCGAACTGAACGTCATCGCGGACCGCGCCTACAGTGTCCTGAACGAGCGCATCTCTTCGCCGGCACATGCTGCACGGAATGCATTTTGGAGAGTTGCGGCTCTCGAATATCCCAACATCCGTTCACGCATTCTCGATCTCGACCTCAGTTCCGATCAATCAGGCGCTGCAGCCGATCAGCTCATTCCAGAGCTCCAGCGCCGGGCATCGAACGAGACGATCGCCTATCGCGGCGCTTCTCGATGGAAGCAGATCTATGAGCCTGCCCGCATCGAGCACCCGGATGCTTCCACATCGGACAGCAGCGTGGCACTACGCGATTGCGGCACATATGTCGTCACTGGCGGGCTCGGCGGAATCGGATTGGTCTTGGCCCGTCATATCGCGCGCAAAACCCGGAGCCGAATTGTGCTGATCTCGCGGACTCCTCTGCCGCCAGAGGCAGAGTGGCCGTCCTTGATGGCATCGCCCGGCACCCCTCGTGATTTGCAGGAAAAAATCCGTGGCATGCAGGCGATCGTCGACGCGGGCGGCCAGCCTGTCGCCATGCAGGCGGATGTTTCTAATGCAGTCGCCATGAAGAATGTCATGACGGAGATTCGTAACCGCTACGGCGCGGTTCATGGAATCGTCCATGCGGCTGGCGTCGCCGGATCGGGCATGATCCAGGTGAAGACAAAGGAGGAGGTCCATTCCATTCTTGCGCCCAAAGTCCAGGGGACGGAATGGCTGCGCGAGCAGCTCCGTGCCGCAGACCTGGACTTCATCATTCTTTGCTCTTCGATCAGCGCCATCCTGCCGTATTTCGGGTTGTCCGATTATGCGGCTGCGAACGCTTATCTGGACGGCTTTGCCGCTGCGCACGACGATCCCGCCGGCACCCGGGTGTTCTCCGTGAACTGGGATACATGGCGCGAGGTGGGCATGGCGGTCCATGCGGAGGTGCCTGCCGCACTCGCGCACCTTCGCGAAGACCGCCTGAAACACGCGATCCTGCCGGAGGAAGGCGCAGAGGTATTCGACCGGATACTCGCGCTTGGAGTCACGCAATTTCTGGTGTCCACACGCGACGTGGCAGCCCTGCAGCGGCTTGAGGCAGCGGCCGTTGCGAATGTCGCGCCAGCCTTGTCCTCGCCGCTGAATGAAGATGGCAAGAGCGGGCTGGAAGCGAAGGAAGAATTACTGCCGGGTGCCGAGGAGGAAATCGAAGGCTTCATCATCGGCCTCTGGCGGGAACTGCTTGGTGTGAATACCGTCGCGCTCCACGACAACTTCTTCCAGTTGGGCGGCCACTCGCTGATGGGCACACAGGTGCTGTCGCGAGTTCGCGAGCGCTTCCGCATCAATCTGCCCTTGCGCAGCGTCTTTGAAGCGGCGACTCCGGCCGAGCTGGCGGAGAGAATTCGAGTCATGCGCTGGGCCGTCAGTCCAAACGTCGCAAGCTGCCGAAGTAGAGCGGGAAGAGATCGAGATCTAGCGGTCCCCGCCGCCTCGTTTTCGGCGCTCTGCTGAGCGCGCATAACTGCGGCCGTGATCTCTAGTACTGGGTCAGCGTGCCTTCTTTGCGTCCCCGCCGCACTGCAGCAGCAAAGATCGCAACGCTGGCAGGCAAAAGAACCACAGCCATCACGGCAAGCGTACCGACCGGTTTAGCCACCGCCGCAATCGTGCCGCCTTTGAGTATCGTCAACCGCAGCGCATCCAGGGAATAAGTGATGGGGACCAGAGAACGAAATCTTCTGCATCCACGTAGGCATCACATCGATCGGGAAGTAAGCTCCACCCAGAATGCTGCCAAATCCGCCGAGCACCCAGGTAATAGGATCGCCTTTCTTGAGCCAGACGATCGCCGATGCGGACAGAACCCCGAAGGCTACGAAGATGGCGACCGAAACGATCAGCACCAGGATGGTCGCTGTCACATTCATCTGAGTCAGATCGACATGAAACAGCAGTACGCCGCCCAGAAAAATGAGAAGCAGTTGTACGGCGCCGGAGATCAGGCTGTACAGCGAAGACATCAGCACAACGGTAATGCAGCCGGTCTGGCTGCAGAGCATCGCTTCCAGGCAGCCGGTGACCTGCGCATTGCGGATCGATTCGGAAAACATCCGCAGCATGAGATCGAAATACCGCGCAAACGCCACACCCACCAGCGCGAACGGGAAGTACTTGGTGCCGTACTTGCCCAGCGATGCGGATGCCCGCGGGCTGATGAGCTGCCCGATAAAGTGAAACACTACCAGCAGCATGATCGCTTCAAACAGACCCATCAGAAAGGCCGCCTGATAGCCCGATTCAATGCAGAAGTCCCGTTTGATGAAGGCCAGCGCTTTATGGAATAGCATTTTCATAAGTCTGCTCATCGCTCATGCAGCGCCGGTAATACTGCCGCAGGGTGGTTCCATCCGACGTTATGCCTTCAATCGAATCGAAGCCTTGCAGCTGCCCACCGTCGATCACCATGACTTTGTTGCAGAGTGTCATAGCTTCCTCAATCCGGTGTGTGGCAATCAAAAGGGTCTTGTGCGAATGCTGCTGGATGTCGGAGAGAATGAACTCCACCATTTCGTCGCAGGCAACAGGATCGAGCGCGCGGGTTGGCTCATCCAGGATGAGTATGTCCGGATCTGCAATCAGGACACGCGCTAGCGCCAGCCGCTGTTTCATCCCGGAGCTATAGGCGGACACAGGCTTGTCGCCGGCATGCTCCAGGCCTACTAGTTGCATCAGCTCGCGAATGCGGTTGCGAAGATGAGGCCCGGACAGATTATCCAGCGCCCCAAAAAACTCGAGGTTCTGCTGACCGCTTAAGCGCCAGAAGAAGCTCCGCTCCTCGTTGAACACAAAACCTACAGATCGTCGAGCGGCCCCATTCTGGGTGTGCGTGTTCAACCCATTAACGATGACCTCGCCTTCGGTGGGATACAGCAGGCCGCCGATGAGTTTGAGCAGTGTTGTCTTCCCAGCGCCGTTGGGTCCCATCACGGCTATGCGATTGCCCGCTTGAACGTCGAGCGACACATGTTTCAATGCAGTGAACGACCGGCGCGGGGTAAACGGCGAAAGCACCCATTCCCGATATCGCTTCACGATCGGGAAGCGCATCGTCACATCGCGCACACGTACCACCGTCTCCTCCTGCGGCTGCCGGTCGGGCGTAGCCTGAGGGGGAAGTGCAGTGCTCAACACGTCATCCAGGTCGTTCACACTGCATGGACCTCGGTTCGTTCGAGCTTCCCAAGGAGCGGTTCCGCAATGGGCTGCTCCATCGATCGGAGAATCGCCTGGGCGACATCTTGCCCATAGGTCTTCAGCACGGTGGAGTGATCCCCGGGCACCGTGTACACATCCAACCCCTCCTGCGCAAAGCCTGTCCATCCCAGGTCACGTTGCCGGCAGCCTTCTTCCTGATTCACGATCAGCGTGATTCGACCTGAGTAACACTTTGGTGCATGCGTCTTCAACTGACGCTGATATGCGATCATTGATTGATAAAACGAGTCGGTCACGTAAAGCTTGCGGTGAATCAGTCGGCGAATCATCGCGCCTCTTTGAGGGCCTGCACGGGCAATCTCAGAAAGGACGCTGATAATGTGGCTAATTCTCTCCCGCGTGTTATGGATACGCAGCAGAAGCCTACGCAATGAGCTGGGCCGCGCTGTATCGAGCAGGACCATCAGCTTCACCTCTTCCCCCTGCTGCTGAAGTAGTTGCGCTACTTCGAGCGCAGCGATCCCTCCGAGACACCAGCCGCCGATCATATATGGTCCACTGGGCTGCACCGCGCGTAGCTCTGCAACGAATTCGTCCGCCATTTCTTCCACCGTGGAATAACCGTCTTTGCCTTCAAGCCAGCGCGGCCGCAGTCCAAACAGCGGCTGATCCATGCCGAGGTGGGGTGCCAATTGTGACAACGCCAGGAAAGTATCGTCTGGGGTTCCATACCCGGCTACCATGAATAAAGGAGTCCGCCTGCCCCGGGGCTGTACCGGAACCAGGCAACTCCATTTCGGCACCTCGCTTGTGTAGCGATAACCTTGCGTTGCCGCGTCGTAGGAGATGTGGCTGGCAAGCTCCGCAACCGTGGGATGGAGAAAGATACAGCGCAGCGGCAGATTTGTATCGATGGCTGCCCGCATGCGCGAGAGCAGACGCACCGCCGCCAACGAGTGGCCGCCCAGCTCAAAAAAGTTATCCGACACGCTCACCCGATCGACACCCAGTACCTCGCGCCAGATCTCCGTCATGGTCAACTCGAGCTGGCTGAAAGGTGGCACATAGCGCGAGGAGAGCTCTCTATTGGAAATGGCGGGATTCGCTTGCGCCTGGGGAGAATCGGATGCCCGCCGCGGCCGGTACTCCGGGGCCAGCAGCGCCTTGCGGTTCACCTTACGATTCGGGCTGAGCGGAAATTTCTCAAGCTGCACGAATGACAAGGGGACCATGTACTCCGGAAGGAAAGTCAGGAGCGCGTTCCGCAATGCGCCCGACTCCGGAACAGCGCTATCGGCCATCGTCATATAGGCCGTCAGTTGCGGATCGTCGACGTTGTCTTCCCGGACAACCACCACCGCCTGCGACACTAAGGGCTGCTTTTCCAGTGCTGCTTCGATCTCGCCAAGCTCTATGCGGTATCCGCGAACTTTCACCTGGTGATCGATGCGGCCTTTGTACTCAAGGCCGCCGCCGGGCAGTCTCCGCGCCAGGTCGCCGGTTCGGTAGAGCCGCTTACCGTTATGAAACGTGCTGGATACGAATCGCTCGGCCGTCAGTTCGTCGCGTCGCAGATAGCCTCGCGCCAATCCATCGCCGCCGATGTAAAGCTCTCCGGCTACTCCTGGCGGCACAGGATGGCCATATTCATCCAGCAGGTGGACCTGCGTGTTGCCGATCGGATGCCCAATCGAAATCTGCTCCGTCGAAGAGGAGAGCCGCTCCAGCGTGGACCAGATTGTTGTTTCTGTGGGACCGTACAGGTTCCAGACCTCTGCTCCGGTTGCCAGCAATTGTCTGGCCAGCGATGCGGTCAGAGCCTCGCCGCCGCACAGCACCTTCAGCCCCGGCGTGCCCTGCCATCCGCACTCCAGCAGAATGCGCCACGTCGCGGGAGTTGCCTGCATCAGGGTAATCCCCGCCTCCTTCAGCATCCCGCTCAGCGCGTGTCCATCCGCCACAGCGGCGCGCGGTGCAATCACCACCCGTGCCCCGCTCACCAGCGGCAGATACAATTCCAGCCCGGCGATATCGAAAGAAAAGGTGGTGACGGCCAGCAGCCGATCGGAGGCGCTTATGCCCGGTTCGCGCTGCATGGAGGAGAGAAAGTTCACCAGCGATCGATGGCCGATCTCGACGCCCTTGGGTCTCCCCGTGGAGCCCGATGTGTACAAGACATACGCAATGTCATCCGGCGACGATAAAGAATTCGGGCGGCTTCGCGCCTTCGCACTCGTGCCATTGCCGGTCGCGGTCCAGGCAAATCAAGGCGGGAACATTCGCGGGCAGTCTGCTTAACAAGCGGCTCTGCGTCACAAGCACACTGGCTGCCGAATCCTCAAGCATGAACGCCAGCCGGTCCCCCGGAAATTCCGGGTCCAATGGAAGATAGGCGCCGCCCGCTTTCCACACGGCAAGAGGCGCAATCGCCAGATCGGCCGTACGGTCCAGGCACAGCGCAACCAGGCTTCCCTGTGTGACGCCCATCTCACGAAGCTGGTGGGCCAGCCGGTTCGATGATTCACTCAATTCCCGGTAAGTGAGCCGCACTTCGCCAGCGACGACGGCAATGGCGTCCGGCGAAGTGCTCGCTTGCTTCTCGATCCACTCGTGCGTGCAAAGGCCGGGAACCGGGAGCGCCGGACCGTCATGCGGTCCGAACCACTCTGCCTCCTGAGCGGCCGTAACCACCGGCAGGAGCTCGATCGCTGTATCCGGTCGCGCTGCGATCTCCGCCGCCAGCGTTTCATAGCATCCGGCAAAACCGGCGATGGTTTCTGGCTCGAACAGTGTGGGATTGTATTCAAAACTGCCGCCAATCGCACCATTCGATTCCCACATATACAACGTCAAGTCAAAATCGGTGCCGCCCCCGATAACTTCGTACTCAGACGCTGCGGGCGTGTTCTGCAGAATGAAAGCCGTCTGAAACAGCGGAGATCGCGAGAGGTCTCGTTCCGTGAGCAGCTCGTTCACGAGTCTTTCGAACGGGATGTCTGCGTGGCTCAAAGACTCAAGAACAGTAACCCGCACCCGGGCCAGCAGGTCCCTTGCTGTCACGCCGTTGGGAATCTGTGTGCGGAGCACATGCGTGTTGATGAAGCACCCGATGAGCTGCTCCAACTTGGATTGACGGCGCGTCGAAACCGGTGTGCCCACCACAATGTCACTCTGCTTCGTATACCGGAACAGCAGCGTTTTGAAGATTGCCAGCAAGGCCATGAAGAGCGTAGCGCTCTCATCGCTGGCAAGGCTCTTCAGCGACTGCGAAGTCGATGCATCGAGCTGGAAGCGATGCAGCCTGCGTTCATGCACAATCGACTCTGGCCGCGGATGATCCAGAGGCAGGTCGAGCTGCTGAGGTGCGCCCTTCAGCTTAGCCTTCCAGTAATCAAGCTGCGACGACAGCTCCCCGGAAGCATCGCGATCACGCTCCCACACGGCATAATCGGCGTATTGAATCGGAAGCGGCTGCGGTTGCGCGGAGCCGCCCGTCAGGCAGGCTTCATAGAAGGACTGCAGCTCTGCGAAGAAGATGCCGATCGACCACGCGTCGCACAGAATGTGGTGCATCGTCAGGACAACGCACTGGTCCTCCGCGGAGAACCGCACCAGCGCAATACGTAACAGCGGCCCGGCCAGCAGATCGAATTTCTGCGTCGAAGACGCTTCGCCGACCGAATTCAGAGCCGTCGTCCTGGCCGCTCCGCCAAGCTCGCCGAAATCATGGACGGCTATTTCCGGATACACACCCTCGCGAATTACCTGAACGGGAACCCCGTTCACTTCAGGGAAACTTGTCCGCAGCACCTCATGCTTATCGATAACGGCACGGAGGGCGAATCGTAGTGCGTCAGTATCCACCGGCACGCCCACATGGCGGCACGCCGTGATGTTGTAGGCCGTTGTATCCGGTTCAAGATTCTGCAGAAACCAGAAACGTTCCTGAGCAAATGACAACGGGATATCGGCGCCAAGGACGGGGCGCCTCGGCATGGAGAGCCTTTGGGAGTTTGCAGAAGTCAGGGCTCGGATCAGTTCCGACTTATAGGCCGCAATGCGTTGTCCCAGTTCCTGCGTGAGCTGTCCCTTCGGAGCATTGCAACGCAACTGATCGCCTTCGACAGAAAGTCGAATATCGAGTGCTTGCAGCTCTGAAAGCAACAATTCGGCGCTCACAGTGTATTCGCTCACATATAGAGATCGTGCCTTCGAGGAGGAACGACGGTCATAACCTGGAACCAAGTCTGCAATTTCAGCCTGCCTGCAACGTCAGGCCCGACCTAAATTGTAGGAATTGCCAACGAGCTTGACGGCTTGCTCGAAGACGGAGTGCAGAAACGGAAATCCTTCATTCGTACTGGTAACCTGACTTGCAATCCATTGCGCCCTGTCGGGTCGTCTGTTTTCATCCTGCGGTTCTCTCGGAATTAAAAATACGTAAAGTTACGTTACTAAACCTGGTCGCGAGTCTATCTGATAAATCGCCCCACGGAACATCACTTTTGGGCTACGGTGCCTGGTTTCAGTAACCTTGCGCATCCGTCCCAAAGTGTTATGGTCCGCCGTTAAAACAGGCAAAAAAATGACGGCCAATGAGCCGCCCGCGAACCAGGCTGTACTCTAGCAGGGCCTTCAGCATGAGGGCAGTAACACTCTTGGTGTAGATAACAGCTATTAGCCTGCGCACAGCGCGGCTTATGGCGTGGGAACATATCTGGTGCCCGCTTTCGATCCCGATGTGCCAGCCGTTCCTCCCGGATTCCTTGCCGGCCAGGTCCACATATGGACCATGCCGACCCAGGCAGCGGAACCCGTCGTCGCCGGGCTGGAGCGGGTACTCAGCCGGGATGAGCTGGAACGCGCCTCGCGATTCCGCTTCCCCCATCTTGCCGGCGCCTATGTCATAACCCATGGCGTTCTTCGCCTTCTTCTTGCCAGATATCTGGATCGCGATCCCGCGGCCATTTCCTTCGAATATGGTGTCCAGGGAAAGCCGGCTGTTTCAGAAAACCCTCAACTTGACTTCAATCTGACGCATTCCGAGGGAATGGCAGCCGTCGCGGTGACGGTAGGCTGCGCTCTGGGCCTCGACCTCGAACACCTGCGTCCCATTTCCGATATAGAGGAGATCGCAGGCCGCTATTTCTGTCCTGAGGAGGCCGCCGAACTCCTTTCGCTGGCGCCAGGCCAGCGCGAGCAGGCGTTCTTCCGGTGCTGGACAAGAAAGGAGGCCTACATCAAAGCCGTTGGAGATGGCCTCTCCTGCCCTCTGGACAGCTTCCAGGTAACTATCCAGGCCGATATGCCGGCTCGCCTCGTTCACATCGCCGGCGACAGGGCTGCCGCCGCCCGCTGGACGCTCCACGACCTGTCCCTCGCTCCGGATTACATCGCAGCGCTCGCCTATCCCGATCGGCAGCGCGCCGTGTCGTTGTTCCCCATCAGCGATCTCGCCGCCTTCTGCCGTTCTTATTCTCAAAGGTGACGCTAACTCGTCGTTACTGGAGTTTGTCCTGTAGCTGCAGCTTCATTCGGGTCAAATCCATATAGTTCCAGCCCTCGAGTATCTTGCCGTTTCCGCAAATAAGAAATGAAGATCCCGCAACGCGAACTTTCTTGGAAGTTGCGGGAAATCCAAGGCCGTCCCCCGTGTGTGTCATCACCGCGGTCCAGCGAACTGCGATCTTATCTCCTTCTGCGACAAGATCATCAACAGTAACTCGCACATCGGGAAAAGCGTCGCGAAAGCTCCTGCAGCTTTCTGCAAACTCTTCCGGGCTATTGATCACAGAATCTGGGTCAGGAAATCCATGTGCTCGTCCCGTCTCGTGATACATCTCCGGAATCGCCGCGAGCCGGCCCTTGTTCCACACCTCTTCAAACCACCGCCGCGCAAGGTTCTTATTTTCTTCGGACATAGCTCCCTCCAGGCCGCGAACGTTACCTCATCGCATCCGGAGTTGTCAGCAAAGAAAAGCTTGTTCAATGGAGCGGGGGCATTGGCTGCTACTTCGCAGCAGCCGGCTTCATCCCCAGATACTTGTCATACCAGGCAAACCACCGTTCATAGCGATCGCGAATAAAGCTCGGCCGCGTGAATCCATGAAACTGCCCCGGATACACAATCAGCTCCGCCGGCACGCCCACGCTCTTCAGCGCCTGGTACATCTGCTCGCCGCCGATCAGTGTCACGTTAAAGTCCTTGTCGCCGCCCATGAACAGCGTCGGTGTCTGGATGCGCTCCACGTGGAAGAACGGATAGGAGAGCTTGATATACAGCTCCGGATGCTTCCACGGCGGCCCCAGCTCGTTGTCGTACTGCAGGATGTATTCGTCCGCGCCATACATCCCGAACAGGTTCGCCGTTCCCGCGCCGCTCGATGCAGCCTTGAAGCGTGTCGTTGATGCGATCAGATAATCGGTCGAAATCCCGCCATAGCTCCAGCCGCCCACCACCATGCGCTCCGGATCGATCTTCCCCGTCGCCACCGCCGCATCGACAACAGCCAGCAGATCGGCCACTTCCTTGTCGCCCCAGTCCGCGTTGATCGTCTCGCTGTACTCGCGTCCGCGTCCGGCGCTGCCCCGATAGTTCACATTCAGCACCGCGAATCCATGCGCCGCGAACAACTGCCGGTCCACCGTGAAGCGGTGCTCGTCCTGCGCCGTCGGCCCGCCATGGATGAACAGCAGCATCGGCGCCTTCGTTCCTGCTTGGTAGCCCACCGGCATCGTCAGCAGGCCATGCACGTCGGTGCCGTCCTTGCTCTTTCCCGCGATGTCTTCCGTCGTCGCCAGCGTGCGCTGCGCCAGCAGCGCATCGTTGTGCGAGGTCAGCTTGTGCAGACTTGTTCCGTCCAGGCTGTAGACCTGCGGATCGCTCGAATCCGTTGACCACAACAGCGCCACATGGCCGCCCGCCTGTGACAGCGCGCTCGCCACGCCGCGTTCCGCCGTCACCCGCTTCGGAGCGCCGCCCTCGAGCGGCGCTTCCTCCACATACACCACGCGATCATCTGTAACTGTCGTCAGCAGCGATTTGCCGTCCGCTGAGAACACCGGCGGTCCCACATTGTTGTCGATGGAAGTAGCCTTCAGTTCAGCCGCGCCGCCATGCGCGGGCACAATCGCCAGTCGCGTGCTGCCATAGGCCGTGTAGTGCGGCGATAGCCCCTGCCGATATGCAATCAGCTTGCTGTCCGGACTCCACGCCAGCGGTCCGTGGTCCTCACCCGGAAATGTCGTCAGCTTGCGCGCGGCCGATCCCGCCTTCGCATCCACAACAAAAACGTCATCGTTCTCCACGCGGTCCGGATCAGGCTGCGATTGATTGCTCACGAACGCAATCATCGTTCCGTCCGGAGACCACTCCGCTTCGTGCTCCTCGTATTTGCCCGGGTCGGAAGTCAGCTTGCTCAGCTTCTTCGTCGCCATATCGAACAGATAAAGCTGCGCATGCTTGTCCGTCAGATAGCCTTCAATATCCTGTTTGAAATGGTAGCGGTCGATCACAATCGGCTTCGGAGGCTTTGGCTTTGCATTCTTCTCATCGCTCTCCGGCTGATCTTTCTCACGCAGCGTCAGTAGCAGTTGCTTCGCATCCGGCGACCAGCGATAGTCACTCAAGTCCTGCTTCACGTCGGTTACCTGGCGCGCCTCGCCGCCCCGCCGGTCCAGCACCCACACCTGCGATCCCTTCGCCTTGCCGGGACGCGATGAAGTGAACGCAAGATACCGCCCATCCGGACTCCATTGCGGCGAGCTCGCTGACTCGGTGCCATACGTGAGCTGCAGATTGTTCGAGCCATCCCAGTCCACCATCCACAGCTCGGTCACGTTCTTATCGTCTTCCGTATCGACACGCGACACCGTGTAGACGATCTGCTTGCCGTCCGGCGAAACCCTCGGGTCGCCCACGCGAACCAGTTGATTGAGGTCATCAATCTTCAGTCCAGGTTTTGCAGTTTGAGCAAAGAGCGAAAAAGTTCCAGCTACCAGAAGGGCAGAAAAAAGCAGGCTGCGGCGCATGCCCCGGAGTGTAACAGGCGTGCGGCGCAGCCGATGTTTTCTCGAAGAGCCAGCGCACGATCGCGTTGCCTCTTCGAAAAATGTGGTGTGGATGTCCCTAACGCGGCGTCAATCCGATGGAATCGACAGAAATCTTATAGTCAGTCGAGCTCGCATTTTTCCCCACCACCGTGAATCGGAAGGTATGGTTTCCGGCGGTCTTAATGAACACCGGCCCCACATCGATATCCGCGTATTTCTCGCCGTTATAGAACTCATCCTGAGGCGCGCCAGTGTTCACTCCATCGATCGCAAGCTGCCAGATCGCGCGCCAGTTAAAATCCTTCGCCGTTACTTGAAGATCGTAGGCGCCGGCCGTCGGTATGTTTGCCGTGTAAGTCACAGAATCGCCCACCGCGGCGGAATCGAGCAGCGTCGCTGCGCCATCGGGATATTCGCTCCAGTAGACCGTACGCAGTCTTGGCCCGGAGCTCACGCCGTGCAGCTTGTCCGATTGGTACAGCGTCTGCGCGAAGCCGATGTCTGCCGTATACGTCCAGCTCATGATCTTCTGGCTTGCCCCGACTCCGCCGCTCCCTCCGGTAAAGCCGACATACGCCGTGCTGCCGCCAACCGTCTTTGCAATGTCGATCGGGAAGCTGCGTACCGCCGTCGCCCCTGTCACCAGGTCGCGAAGCGTCAGGTAGAGCGTCTTCCCGTCGTAGCTGATGTGAGCGCTGAAGGTGTCACCGCTGGTCAGATCGAGGCCGCTCCCGGTAAGGTCGACAGCCGGCACCGTGGGTGAGGCGCCATCGGTATAAAGTCCCGTCGAGTTGTGGCCCTCTCCATTATTGTTCCAGAGATCGAACTTGACCGCGACGCTGTTTGGAATTCCCGAGTGGCTTCCCGGGCGCGCCAGCCCCGTAGCCGAGTCCCGCGCCGATGGGTCCCAGCGCGCTTGGACTCTCATTCTGAATCGTGAAGGTGATCCCATCCGCGATCAGGCTGCTGCCCGACAGCTGGAAGTTAAAGTCCGTCGAAAAACTCTGGACGCTGACCGGCGTGTTCCAGAAGACGCTGCCCGCCTGGTTCGTTCCGCCAGTCGTGAGCTGCAGGCGCGTATCGTCCGCGTTCACAGCGCTTCCATTCAGCGTAAGTCCGTCGACAGAAGAAAATCCGTTGCTGAAGTCGATGGCGGCCGGAGTTCCGATAATGTACGTGCCGCGTGCCACGCTGCTGTTGTTATATCCCTCCGCGACGGCCAAAGCCTGCAGTGTCGTCGTGGCGTCGATGTGGATGGGACCTGAGTATTGGTTGGACGCCGTCGTAGGAATCGTGCCATCCGTCGTGTCATAAATGGTCGCGCTGGCAAGCGAATCGCCGATGGTGACGTCGAGTGGGGACGGGTACGTGGCCGCCGCCGGGCTGAACGTCGGGGTAGGCACTGCCGGCTGCGACGAGCCGAGTAGCCCGTACACATCCACCTCGTTCTGCGTGCCCAGGTAGACCCTTCCATTCACCACCGTCGGCACGCTGAACTTCACAGCGTTTCCGGCAGCATCGCGCGTGCTGTTCTGATTGCTCGCATAAAGCAGCTTGCCGATATTGGTCGCGTCGTAAGCAAGCAGTATCGCGGGACCTGGCGTCTTGAAATCATCGGCGCGAATCGCCCACAGGATTGCATTGCTCGTGCCATTCGCGCTTACCACTGGACTCGGTGACGGATAGCCTCCATACAATGCGCTGTTGGCAATCGGGCTCGTGCTCAGCAGCCCATTGCTCAGCCGGTATTGCAGCATTTGCTTGCCGCTGGACCAGAAATAAACATTTCCATTCCAGTAAGCCGGTGTGGACCACATGCCGGCGATCTGGCCGGTAATCTCCTGCACGACGTTGTTGGAACTGCTGGCCACCCCTCCCAGGTTGTCGCGGTCCAGCAACTCGATCTTGCCGTTCTTGCCTGCCTCGATCAGCTCGTGAACATGGGAGCCGGGCTGATCGGGCAGCAGCAGCACCCCTCCCGAGCCCTGATCCAGATCCGTCTTGTCCAGCGTTGCGTGATCGAAGGGTGTCCATGCATCCATCGGCTGCAAGCCGCTGCTGGTCAGGTCCAGCCGCTCAACTGCATCCCCGTAGTTCTGGCTGCTGGTATATGGCGGCGCGGCATTGAAGCTGCCATTCCCATTGCAGAAGTAGATGCGGCCGTTCACCGCTGTATCCGCCGCCAGACCCGCTCCGGACATCCAGATGCCGCCGGCGGATCCGGTCGGGCTGACGTTGTAAAGCGCTGTCTGCTGCAGAGACGCAGCGTCGTATGCCATCACCCATCCGTGATACGGGCCGTTGTCGCTGTGGGAGCCAAACGCAACCACCACCTGTCCGTTCAGCAGCAGAAGGGCCGGGCGATTCAATTCGTACTTACCCTGGAAGGCAATCCGCCCCCCGGCGCTTCCTTCGCCGGTTCCCGCCACCGATCCCTGAATGAGCACCGGACTGTTCGGCCGCTCTTTGCCGGTCGCCAGGTCCAGTGCATGCAGGCGATACACAATCGCCCCGTTCTCTTCGCTATTCGCGACCAGATAGATGGTAGAACTGCCCGGGTCGATCACCGGTGTGGACGTAATGCCATACTCCGGCGTCACGTCATACGCCGCCAGGTCAACGCTCGGCACGGTTGTGGCGCCGCTGGGCGCGCCGTGCGCGGTGTCAATCAGGCTCACCTGCCACAACTGCTGGCTGTGATCTGCATCCAGCGCATAGACGCTGTCATGCTGCGTCGCGACGAAAATAACATTGTGCGGCCCGTCGGCCATCATCAGGCCCGACATGTACAACGGCTGCGTATAGACCTGCCCATCCACCGGGTAGGAGTACAGCTTGCCGAACGTCGAACTGTTCACATTCGCCGGCGTCAGCGTCGTCTCCTGGAGATTCTGTCCGGTTCGGCCCACGTCGTAGCGCCAGGTGGTTACGTTTGTAGCGGCAAGCGCGCCAAGGGCGCAGGTCCACAATGCATTGAATACAAGCAATTTTCTACGCAGCACGATCGAGGTCCTCCAGCGCAGGGCGCGCTGTCGTTCTGGCGCGCGACAAGGCGTCGCGCGTCCGGGGGATTTGTCAGGAGCGGGATACTGCACTCCGATGCAGCGTAGTATTTGTAACCTGCAATGCGTTCAGGATCAAGATGAATCGGACGGAAGACTCGAACTTTTAACGAACAAACGCAGCAGTCACTGCCATCTGGCGATGGAGGTGTATGCCATTGCGCGGAACTCAACTGTAGATAGTAACTGTGAGAATGCTCTATCTCGCCGGCGGCTGCACAGCGAGGCCGGTGCGGCCCACCCGCCGCAGTTCATCGCTCAGCACAATCGCTTCAGCCAGCTCTTTCATGGAGCGCCGCTTCTGCCGGCTCTGCTTGCGCAGCGCTGCGTAGGCGCTCTCCTCGTCGATCTTCAGATCGCGCTGCAGAATGCCCTTGGCGCGATCAACGATCTTTCGCGTCTCCAGCCGTTCGCTCAAGTCCGCGCTCTCCATCTCCAGCCGCGCCATCTCGATCTCCGCGCCCACCAGGAACCCGATCGTCGAAAGCAGTTGGATCTCGCGCTGCGTGTGCTCGTGCGGCTTCTTATGCTGCACATTGATCACGCCCACCAGCTTGCCGCGGCTCATCAGCGGAACGGAAAGAAATGCCTCGAAGCGGTCTTCGGGCAGGTCCCGAAAGGCCTTGAAGCGTGTGTCACCAGTGGCGTTGCGCGCAATCGCGACCGGTTCGCGATGCTCCGCCACCCAGCCCGTGATGCCCTGTCCAAGTTGCAAATCGAGATTGTCGACCAGCTCCGCATGCGGAATCTTCGATGCTCGCAGCACCAGCTTTTCGCCCTGCAGCACATAGACCAGGCACGCATCGCAACGCACAATGGATGTGGCAAACTCCACCACCCGATTCAGCACGTCATGGAGCGGATCGGCCGCCGCGATCCGGCTGCCAAGTTCATGCAGGAACTCAAGATGCGGATCTTCCGCATGCTGCCAGTTGGTTGCGCCGTCCGGTGTGTCGTTGAGTGCGTTCAGGGGTGCGTTCATAGATCTCTGCGTCTCCTCTCAGAGGCCTCGCTGCACTCCCGGTGCACGGGCATGAATGTGTGAAATTCGGAAGACGGAAGAAAGTGTCTACGCGCGGAGGCAGCCTTCTTTTCCGGTTGCGTTTGCGATCGCTTATTCGTACAGTAAGGAATCCCAACCGTTTCAGCAAGCAGTAAGCAGAAACAAAGGCCTCGCTCCTAGCAGTAGCAGGCCTCGGGCGCAGTCCCTTCCACGTCGAAGCCTCATTCAGGCGCAAAAATCTCTTCCAGGCGAAGAAACGATCCAGTACTTGGTCCATGCCCAATGTCGGGCCCAGGCCCTTGCAGCGATTCGTATTCCTTTGGAGGCTAGATATGCTGTGGCGTCGTGGTACGTTCTTCGTTCCCGTGGGACAGGCAGCGCTCGTCGCCGCCGTCCTCTCCAGCGCCTTCGCAGGCGCGCAGACCTTTCGCGGCGCCATTAACGGCACCGTAACCGATCCCGCGGGCGCCGCAATCCCCGGCGCTCAGGTGCAGATCACCGACGATGCCACCGGCGTCGCGCGCCAGACCGTCTCCGCCAGCGGTGGCGACTTCAACTTCCCCGATCTTCCGCTCGGCTCCTATACCATCACCGTCACCACCGCCGGCTTCGACACCATCAAGGTCACGAAGGTCAGCGTCTCCGCCGGCGCAATCCACACGGTTCCGGTCAAATTAGCGGTCGCGCAGCAGGCCACCACCATCGAGGTCAGCGGATCCGGTCTCGCGCTCGACACGACAACGCCTGTCCAGACCACCACCATTCCCAGCAAGACCGTGCAGGACATCCCGCTCAACGGACGCGACTTCACCCAGATGATCGGCCTCGCGCCCGGCTTCGCCGGCTACTCCGCCGGCGGCTACGGCTCCGTCAACGGCACGCGTGCCAACCAGGTCAACTGGCAGATCGATGGCTCCGACAACAACGACCTGTGGCACAACATCCCCGCCGTGAATCAGGGCGGCGTCGAAAACATCGCCGGCGTCACCTATCCCATCGATTCGGTCGAAGAGTTCTCGCTGCAAACGCAGTCATCACCGGAGACCGGACGCAATCCCGGCGGCACCGTCAATCTCGTAACCAAATCAGGTACGAATACCATCCACGGCTCCGCTTACTACTACAACCGCAACGAAGCGCTCGCCATCGTCTCGCCCTTCCAGACCGGCAACCCGCCTCTGCGCAACGAGCAGTGGGGCGCCAGCGCCGGCGGGCCGTTCTGGAAAGACCACACCTTCTGGTTCGCGAATTTTGAAAAGCAGAAATTCCGCATCGCTACCGGCAACCAGGGCACGGAGCCGTCGGCCGCCTATCAGGCCCAGGCTCTCACTCTGCTGCAGCAGTACGGTGTCGGCGTCAACTCCGCCACCAGCGCGCTGCTCAAGACGCTGTGGCCGGCCGACGCGCTCACCGGCCCTGCGCAAAGCAACAATTACAGCGGTTCCGCTCCGGAAACTGGCTACAGCTACAACGGTGTCATCAAAATCGATCACAACTTCAGCGATCGCCAGTCGCTGTCCGCGCGCGCCTTCCTCGGCCAGGGCAATCAGATCGCCCCGGTCTGCGGCACCTGCGTGTTGCCGTATTACTTCGAAGTTGCGCCCATCCACGTCTACAACTACTCGCTCGTGCATAACTGGACGCTCTCGCCGCGCATCACCAACCAGGTCACCATCGGCGTGAACTACTTCAATCAGCTCTTCAGCGATCAGCAAACCGGCTTCGACGTCAACTCGCTCGGCTTCGTCACGAATTCCCCGTATTCGCAATCGCCCAATATCAACATCAGCGGCTTCGAGGTCATCGGCCAGACCCCGCCGGAAGGCCGCAACGACATCACCGGCCATCTCGACGAAGCACTCTCCTGGACCCTGGGACGGCATCAGCTTCGCTTCGGCGGTGAATATCGCCAGGCGCAGATCGATGAGTTTTACCAGCGCCACTCCACCGGCACCTTCAAGTTCACCGGCGCCCAGGGCCCATGGTGCGTCGATGGTGGCGACTGCAGCGGCAATGCCGAAGCGCTCGCCGACTTTCTCGGCGGCTATCTCGCCTCCGCTTCGATCGCACGTGGCAATGCGGAGCGGCAGGTCTTCATCAACACTTTCGATCTTTTCGCGCAGGACAGTTGGCAGCTCACTCCCACACTCAACATCAACTACGGCGTCCGCTACGACTACCTGCAGCCCATGCACTCGGACTACAAAAACCTTTCCGTCTTCCGCCCGGAGCTGACGGCCAGCAACGGGCTCGCCTTCCAGGGCGATCAGATCAGCGAGGTCTATCCCAGCGACTGGGCGAACATCAGTCCTCGCCTCGGCTTCAGCTACTCACCAGCGTTCTGGAAGGCAACTGTCCTGCGCGGCGGATTCGGCATGTTCTTTGACACGCCGAATGCCAACCCGTTCCTCGACAATCGTCCCGGCAACAACGCGCCCAACGGGCTTGAGGGCAATCCCGGCGGGTCTGATCCTGTCTTCACCGTCGCCGCCACGCCGCAGGCCGGAGTCGTCTCCATCATTCCAGGCCAGTCCATCCTGCCCAGCGGCACGGTAGTTTGCAATCCTGCGAACCCATGCGGCGTCTTCTCCGTCGATCGCAATTTCCGCACCCCGTACAACTACAACTACAACTTCCAGATCGAGCAGTCGCTCGGCGGCAAGGCGCTCTTCCAGATCGGTTACGTCGGCAGTGAAGGCCGCCGGCTGCTCAGCATCCTCAACATCAATCAACCGTACCTCGGCGGTCCCACCTCCGATATCACCTTCAACCGTGCGCTCTACCCCGGTGTCACCAATCGGCCCTATCTCTCCTCCTATCCGCAATACGGCGAGATCAACCAGATCGAAAGCATCGGCACCTCCAATTACAACGCGTTGCAGGCAGTCTTCAGCGTGCGCAGCATGCACGGCCTGACCACACAGTTCAGCTACACCTGGAGTCACAACCTCGATGAAGTCACGCAGTATCGCGGTCAGTTGCCCCAGGACAGCACCAACTTCAAAGGCGACTACGGCGCCAGCGACTTCGACACCCGCAACACCGTCGTCGGCTACGTCAACTACACCGTTCCTAACTTCCGCGGGCCATCGCTGGTCACGCACGGCTGGCAGTTAAACTCCGTCGTCACGCTCAAAGGCGGACAGCCCATCAACCTCTTCACCGGCACAGATACTTCCGGCACCAACGAGTACACGCAACGTCCGGATCAGATCGCGAGCCCCTTCGCGGGCGTCAGCCATAAGGTTCAGAACGTTGACGGCTCCCGTTTCGTACAGTGGTTCAATCCCAACTCATTCGTCGATCCCGCTGCCGGCACATGGGGCAACTTCCGCCGCAATAGCTTCTACGGTCCGGGATTTGCCGATGCCGATCTCTCCATCTTCAAGAACACTCCCATTACCGAGCGCGTGAACACCCAGTTCCGCGTCGAGATGTTCAACCTCACCAACCGTCTGAATCTGGCCAGCCCCGGTCCCACGCAGCTCGGCAATGCCTATACGGATTCCAGCAGCTTCGGCCAGGTCGGCTCCACCATCGGCGCAGGGAATTACGCGCCCGGAATTGGCCCCGGAGAACCCTTCAACACGCAGCTCGCGTTGAAGATCATCTTCTAGAGCCACTCGCTGTTGTCTCCCCAAGCGGCACGGCTGCGTCTCCCTGAGTAGTCCGTGTCGCCCTTTTTATCCGGACAATGCTCTGTTATTCGCTGTACGATTTAGGACCCCAGCAAAAAGGAAATGTCTATGGCACTCACACGGCGTCAGTTCCTTCTTCGTGTAGGGAAGGTAGGTGGTTACAGCGCAGCTTTCACCATGATGCAGACGCTTGGCCTCTTGCCAATCGCCGCAACGGAAGCGCAGCCCATCCGCGGTGTCGCCGGCCACGGCACGCGCGTCGTCATCCTCGGCGGAGGCATCGCCGGCCTCGTCTCGGCATATGAAATGACCAAGCTCGGCTATACCTGCACAGTTCTAGAAGCACGCGATCGCGTGGGTGGCCGCAACTGGACGCTCCGCCGCGGCTCTCGCGTCAGTTTCACCGACGGCACGGAGCAGACTTGCGCCTTCGACGATGGGCTCTACCTCAATGCTGGTCCCGCACGCCTGCCTTCCATCCATACCCACATGCTGAACTACTGTCACGAGCTGCGCGTGCCGCTCGAAGTGGAGATCAACACCTCACGTTCTTCGCTCTTGCAGTGCGACCAATTCAATGACGGTAAGCCGGTCCAGCAGCGCCAGATGGTCAACGACACGCGCGGCCATGTCTCCGAGCTGCTCGCGAAATGCATCCGCCAGGGCGCGCTCGATCAGGAGCTCAGTGCCGAAGATAAAGACCGCATGCTCAAGTTCCTTACCCAGTACGGCGACCTCGCTCCGGACGGCCGCTTCCTCGGCTCAGAACGCTCCGGCTACAAGACTTCGCCTGGCGCAGGCCCGCAGGCCGGCGTGCCGCGCGATCCTTTGCCCATGCACGCCCTGCTCGACGCCGACCTCTGGAACGGCCTGCTCTTTGAAGACATCATCGACTGGCAGGCCACTATGTTCCAACCCGTCGGTGGCATGGATAACATCCCTCGCGCCTTTGAGAAAAAACTAGGCACCGTTATCCGCCACAACGCGGAGGTTAAGCGCCTCCGACAGTCTGCCAGCGGAGTGCGTGTCTCCTATAAGGATCGGGTCAATGGCCGCGAGGAGACAGTCGATGCCGATTACTGCATCTGCGCGATGCCTCTCACCACGCTCAAGAACGTGGATGCCGACTTCTCTCCCGACGTCGAGGCGGTGCTCCAGCATGTCTTCTACGACTCGGCGTATAAGATCGCCTGGCAGTCGCGCCGCTTCTGGGAGCAGGACGACAACATCTACGGCGGCTTGTCCTTCCTGCGGCAGACCGTCGATGTTGTCTGGTACCCCAGCTACGGGCTCTTCTCGCCCAACGGCGCCATCATCAGCGGCTACAGCATCGAGAACGGCTCACCGTTCGGCAAACTGCCGACCATGCAGGCCAAGCTCGACGCCTCGCGTCAGGCCGTCGAAAAGCTCTTCCCCGGCCGCGGCAAGGAGCTGCGCGATCCCATCTATGTGAGCTGGGGTCAGATCCCCTTTAACCTCGGGTCATGGATCAGCGGTCCAGGGAGCACCTTCGGCATCGCTCAGCAGGACCCGCGCGATTACGCCGTCATGACCCGGCCCGATCGCCGCGTCTACTTCGCGGGCGATCACACCAGCCACATCGTCGGCTGGCAGGAGGGCGCCGCATTCTCAGCCATCCGCGCCGTCAACATGATTGGAGATAAGGTCCAACCTGGAGGATCCATTGCCTAAGACGCGCATTCTTGTTGCGTCTGCCGTATTCGCTCTGGCCGCTCTCATGACCGGCGCACAAAGCCCTACGCGCATTCCATTGCCCAACAACTCGCCCTTTCCCATCTCGCAAGGCGTGTGGGTAGGTAACACGCTCTACCTCAGCGGCACGCTCGATCCCGATTTCAAAAAGGTGCCAGCCAAAGATACAAAAGCTCAGACCGTCGGCGCGATTCAAACCATCCAGAAAGCGCTCACCAGCCAGAAGCTCACGCTCGGCGACATCGCCATGATGCACGTCTACCTCGCAGCCGATCCCGCAACCGGCAAGATGGACTTCGCCGGGTTCATGAGCGGCTACACCCAGTTCTTCGGGACCAAGGACCAACCCAACAAGCCGGCACGCTCCGCCATGCAGGTAGCGGCGTTGGCCGCTCCGGGGGCGCTGGTGGAAATAGAAGTCATCGCCGTGAAGCCGTGAACTGTCACGTTGCGGTCAAACAACTTGTCATTCAGAGCGGAGCGAGAGAACCCGCAGCTTGTCTGGTCGCCCCAAAAGCAGACGTGAGCGACCAACGGGAACGAACCCAGCTGCACGCGCCGCAGGCGCATCTGCCCGTGCGGCGAGCACCGCATCCGCCCGGACGGCCAGTCCCTCAAGGAAACGGCTGCTCGCCCTTCAGCCATCGCATCGTGAAGCTGTTACCCGTCTTGCGATAGGTCTCCTCGATCAGCTCCTTCACTTCCGTCGACTCGCCGATCGTCAGCGCCAGCAGCGATGGGCCCGCGCCGCTCAGGCACACGCCCAGCAGCTTCGGGTGCTCCAGCTCCAGCAGTTCCGCAAGCCCCGGTACGATGCCCTTCCGGTACGGCTGGTGCAGCTTGTCGACCATGGCTTCGCGCAGGCTGTGCGGATGCTCGCTCTCCAGCGCGCACAGCAGCAGCGCCACGCGCTGCATGTTGCTCACTGCATCGCGGAACGGCACCTGCGCCGGCAGCACCTCGCGCGCCCGAACCGTCGTCAGCGCATAATCCGGCGTCAGCACCAGCAGCCGTATCGCGGTGGGCCACGGCAGGCTCACCGCGGTCACGCTGCCATCGTCGCACTGGCAGCTCACCGTCAATCCGCCCAGCAGCGCCGCGGCCACATTGTCCGCATGTCCCTCCAGAGCCGCCGCCACAGCCAGCAGCGGCGTCGGTCCCAGCGAAACGCCGCTCACCACTTCAAACAGCCGCAGCCCCGCCACGGTCGCGGCTGCGCTCGATCCCAGCCCGGAGCGCGGCGGTATCTGGCTGCGCACCTCCACGTGGACCGAAGGCAGCGGCCGCGCATATTCCTCGCGTAGTTGCGCGAACGCCGAGTGGATCAGGTTCTCACCCATCGGATCGCAGCCCACGAAGTCGAACGTCACCTGGTCCATTCCCTCGCGCCGCTCCACCAGCAGGCTCAGATAGAGATTCACCGCGACGGCAAGCGTGTCGAACCCCGGCCCCAGGTTCGCAATCGATCCCGGAACATGGATCTCCTCCGGCTCAGCGCCGATCGGCAGGGACTCAATGAGGATGTCGTCTGGCATGGTGGTCCTCAGTGACCTTCCTGCTGGCCCTGATTGCGTGTCCCATGCTGCTCCAGGATGTACGCCGTGTCCTTCAGCCCATGCCCGGTCAGCATCGCAACCACCTCGGCATCGCGCTCCACCACGCCCGCATCGCGCAGCTTCCTCAGTCCCGCAAGCGTCGTCGCGGATGCCGGCTCGCACCCGATCCCATCGCGGCCGATCGCTGCCTTCGCCTCGCCAATCTCCTCATCCGTCACGTCCATGACCATGCCGCCCGTCGCTTCGACACCATGCAGCGCCTTGCGCCATGAGCGTGGATTGCCAATCCGTATCGCCGTCGCGCGCGTCTCCGGGTCGAGCGGCTTCAGCACCGCCTCTGGATTCTTCTCGCGCTCGCGCCACAGCCGCGCAAAAGGATTCGCTCCTGCCGCCTGCACCACAATCAGCTTCGGCGCGCGTTCGATCAGCCCCCATCGCAGCAGCTCATCGAATGCCTTTCCGAAGGAAGCGCTATTCCCCAGGTTCCCACCCGGCACCACAACGTAGTCCGGCGCGCGCCAGCCGCGCTCCTCCATCACCTCGTACATGCAGGTCTTCTGTCCCTCGATGCGAAACGGGTTCACCGAGTTCAGGAAGTAGACCTCCTCCGGCGGGAGCGCCAGCAGCATGTTCAGCGCATCATCGAAGCTGCCCTGCACCTCCACGATCTCCGCGCCAAAATCCAGTGCCTGCGCCAGCTTGTTCATCGAGACCTGACCCGCTGGCAGATACACACGTCCCACCACGCCCGCGCGCGCCGCATATGCCGCCAGCGATGCCGCGGTGTTTCCCGTCGATGCGCAAGCCACCACCTTCGCGCCCAGATAGCGCGCCTCGGTCATGCCCGTCGTCATCCCCAGGTCTTTGAAGCACCCCGTCGGGTTCCAGCCCAGATGTTTGAAATGCAAGCGTGTCACGCCGGCAAACTCCGCCGCGCGCTGCGCCCGCACCATCGGCACATTGCCCTCGCGCAGCGTGACGACGCAATCCGGTGCGTACGCGGGCAGCGCCTCGCGGAAGCGCCACACGCCGCTCGCATCCACCGCCGCAAAGGACCGCCGCCGCTCCGACCACAGCGTCTTCAACGCAGCCGCATCCACCTCTGGCCGATCGACCACCACCTCCAGCAACTCGCCGCATTTCGGGCAAGCCATCAGCGGCGTGTGCAGCTCAAACGTTGCCCCGCATGCGGGGCCAATGCAATGCAGATGGGTCACGCGCGTTTCCTCAGGATAGGCAGGCACAGCGGTGGCTGCGCCAGGAAGTGCAGCTTTCCAATCTCCGCCATCGCCGCATCCAGTGCCTGCTGGCTCGACGGCTCGAGCGTAATGGCGAACGGCAGCGCCTCACGCGAATGTCCCGGCAACTGCAGCACCGCATCTACATTGATCGCGTACGTCGCCAGCACCTGCGAGATCGCCGCCAGAATGCCCGGTCGATCGCGCACCAGGTAGCGCGTGTAATGCGGCATCACAAACTGGTTCGACGCCACCATCTTCTTGAGCGGTAGCCCCATCGACTCCGCGGACGTCGTTCCCAGTCGCGCCAGCGCCACCAGATCGCTCACCACCGCAACCGCCGTCGGCCCGCCACCCGCGCCGTTGCCGGAGAAGGTCGTCTCGCCGCCATACCGTCCCGTGCTCACCACAATGTTCTGCGGCCCCACCACGCGCGCATGGGGCAGCGCACGCTCTACCAGCATCGGCTGCACGGCAATGTGCAGGCCGTCTTCCTTCACTTCGGCATGCGAGATCTGCCGGATGGTGCAGCCCAGCTCCGCCGCATAGTGCAGATCCACCGCCGCAATCGGCCGGATCGACCGGCACATCACCGTCTCCAGATCGACATCCGCGCCCAGCGCCACGCGGCTCAGGATCGTGATCTTCGCGCGCGCATCGTAGCCATCCACGTCCGCGCTCGGATCGGCCTCCGCATACCCCGCGCGCTGCGCTTCGACAAGCGCATCCGCAAACGACAGCCCCGCCTCTTCCATGCGCGTCAGAATGTAGTTACAGGTCCCATTCAGAATGCCGCTCACGCTCACCAGCGCATCGCCCGCAAGCCCTTCCTGCAGTCCGGAAAGCACCGGGACGCCGCCCGCTACCGACGCGCCATACGCCAGGTGCTGCCGGTGCCGGCACGCCAGCTCGCCCAGCTCCACGCCTTCGGCTGCAATCAGTGCCTTGTTCGCCGTCACCACGGACTTGCCGCTCGCCAGCGCCCGCCGCACCCACGTGCCCGCCGGATCGAGCCCGCCCACCAGCTCCACGAACACATCAATGTCCGAGTCCAGTACCTCATCCACATCGTCGGTCCAGCGCACCGAGCCCGGCACCCAGGCCGCGCGCTTCTCGGCAATGCGCCGGTTCAGGACGTAGGCCAGCTCAAACGAAGAGGCGCCACCCTGCTCCACCAGAATGCGCGCCACCGCCGATCCCACCGTGCCAAACCCCGCAATCGCCACCCGCAATCGCCGGCTCGTTCCTTTTTCGATCGCAGCCATCTCTACTCGCTCGACAAAAGTAGGCGAAGGCGCCCAGAAGCGCCTTGCATCCTGTGTCGTGCCTTTGTTGTATCAGGGACGGCGCGGCACTCCAACCTGCGCTC
>CAWBPB010000012.1:0-32886 GCA_963790555.1 uncultured Acidobacteriaceae bacterium
ATTTGGGCAGTCGCCGCGTTCAGTTGAAAAGTGTAAGTACCCGGCGGAGTTACTGAAACTTTGGCCGTGGATTTGCCGCTGCTACTGCCCCCTCCGCATCCGGTCAGGCTTACGAAGACGCCGGCGGCGAGAACAAGACAAAGTCGTCCCACTCGGCTTCGCCGTATTCGACCCATCAGAAGTAGGCCAAGAAGGGAAACGCCGCACCACTCCACGGCTCCCGGAGGTGTTGCAGAATCGTTCACTCTGCCCAACACCGGCGCCGGAGAATAAAGGTTCACGATAATTCCGTAACCTCCCGAGGGAGCAGTGATGGCCGGAATCTGCGGCGTGAAACTGCACGAGGCGTTTGCGGGAAGCCCGACGCAGGTAAGTGACAAAAGCCCGATGTATCCGGCGACCGCATCGATCGTAACGGAGCCGAATGCGGCGGATCCCGAAGCTCCCGTCAAAGTGGTCGAGCCAGCTGCTGGCGTCGGAAACGAAATAGGCGCCACAACGACCGATATGCTGATGCTTCCGCTGGACGGGGCGTCCTCGGCGTCCCCACTGTAAGTCGCGGTAATTAACTCGTTGCCGAGCGTCGCAAACGTCGCCGTGTAGTTTGCCGATCCATTCTGCATCGCGACTGGGGTAACCGTCGATCCTTGCGTGAAGGTGATCGTGCCTCCTGCTCCGGAGGCTAAGCCTGCGACGGAGGCAGTGATGACAGACGTGCCGCCCACAAATGTCGTATTGGCTATGGCCGTGAGCGTTAGGCTAGTTGCCGCCGCCGCCGGTGCCACCGTAATGGTTACCGGCGCGGAAGCGCCGGCCGTATACGTGCTGTCCCCCGAATACTGTGCCGTGAGCGTGTGCGTCCCCACGCCCAACGCAACACTCACATTCGCGCTGCTGCTGTCCTGCGGCGTAAACACCGCATTCGCACCACTGGTCAGATTGAGATAGACCAACGAGTTCGAGGAATGCGCATAGATCGGCATCTGCAGCAGCGGGTAGTTCAAAGGAGTCCCCGGATGTGGCGGATTCGCAAAGAGCGGAGTCGAAAGCGCGAATGTGCCATCGCCTTTGCCGAGCGCCACTTCACCTGAACCGAGGATCGCATCCAGCTTTCCATCGCTGTTGAAGTCCATGAGTTGAACCTGCGGGTTTTGAATCGCCGGGGTCACACCAGTGATGAGCAATAGCGGGGAGAATGTGCCAAACGTCCCATCTCCATTCCCGAGTGCGGCAGCTACGTAATTCTGCCCTCGTAGTCCGAATACGCCACAACCAGATCGTTCTTTCGGTCGCCATTGAGATCCCCAAACGCAACGGCTGTGCCTTGGGCGGTACTGAGCGCAGAAGTATCGATACTCTTGGGCGTGCCGAAGGTCCCGTCGCCATTGTTCAGCATCACGTTGAATTGATTTGCCGCTACTGCGTTGGCATCCGGAACCCAGTTGCTTTGCGAGAGCACATCCACTTTGCCGTCCCCATTCACATCCGCAAAGCTGAGCCCGAAGACGTTGTAAGACCACAGCACATATTCACACCAGTCTGAAACGATGGTGCGAGCGCAAAGCTGCCCAGCGAGGTGAACTTCCCACCGCCATCATTGCGGAACACCGTAAACATAAACTGCACCGTGCCTGTCGTATCTACGGGCGTTGGAGGCGTATTGACCGCGACGATGTCCGGCTTGCCATCGCCATTCACATCTACCGCGTATGTCTGACTGAAGCCGGTAGCCAGTATAGGCAGCACAGCCACGCGGGAAAACGTGCCATCGCCATTTCCATAAGCCACCGTGTTTCCAATCAGCAAATCCAGCTTCCCGTCGCCGTCGACGTCCAGGACAGCGATCTGCGGCGGATAGTAAGGGAAAGGCACATTGAACGTCTGCGGAGCCACCGCCCCGAAGTTATCGGGTCCCGCCTTGCTGCTGAGGAAGACCTGCACCTCTGTAGACGCCGAAGCATTCGCCGTCCCATACACAAGCAGATCGTCCTTGCCGTCCCCGTCGAAGTCGCCCACCAGCTCGCCTTGCGCTGCTGCCGCCATTCCTGGGTCCGGCGTGCCAAATCCCTGCGAGAAAGTTTGACTCAGAAGGCTAGGATTCGCCGTCAGCGCCGCGCCACTCGCGTTCAGCACGGTTGTGCCATCCAGAAACGTCAGCGTGCCCGTCGGACGCGGCACATTCCCGGCCGTCTCCGGCTGGACAACACCGGTCAGCGCCACACCATTCGCAGTCGGATTAGCGCCTACGGAAAGCGAGACATAAGGCTGGGTCAATCCCGCAGATTGCGCCAAAGCAGGCAGTGTCGAAAGACACGCCAGAGAAATCAGGGCAGAAACAAAAGAGCGATTCAAGGGTAGGCCTCTGGCCCGGAGCCGAACTTCACGCCGGCTCTCTGAAATTGCGCTCCGAGTATATCGAGTAGCCGAGGAAAATGTCTCGATAAATGTCGGCCTGTTAGTTACGCATTTCCGGCCGCATAAACAGAAGCGGGAGAGCACATTCGCTCTCCCGTCTCAGGCAATTCTTTTTAGCCCGCCGCTCTAGAAATGGTTCCACAAGAACTGGTTGTAAACATCGTGGTGGTACTGCACCTCCGGCACCTTCACGAATGTCCCCAGCAGCCGTGGACAGCGATCCGCCGCCGCCTGCTTCAGGTCCGCATAGCGCGCCTTCACGTCCTCGCCCAGCAGCTTGGTCGTCCAGGTCGCGTTGCGGAAGTCCGCGAGCGCCGTATAGATATTGTCCGGCAGATAGCGCTCCGCCTGGCGCAGGTTTGCAATCTTCGAGGTAGTCCCATCCAGGCCCGTCTTAAAGATCGAATACAGCACCAGGTACGGGTTCGCATCCGGGCTCACCGACCGCACCTCTACCCGCATGCTTTTCTCGTTGCCGATCGGCACGCGGACCATCGATCCGCGGTCCGTCGCCGACGCCTTGATCTGGTTCGGCGCTTCAAAGTGCGGATCGAGCCGACGATACGCATTCACGCTGGCATTCAGCAGCAGGCACAGGTCGTTGCCGTGCGTCAGGACCTTGTCCACAAACCCCCAGCCAAAGGGGCTCAGCTTCTCCTGTCCCTTCGGGTCCCACATCAGGTTTTTCTTGCCCTTGCTGACCGAGACATTGGTGTGCATCCCGCTGCCATTCACGCCCACCACCGGCTTGGGCAGAAAACTCGCCGTCAGCCCCATCCTCGTCGCCACCTGCCGGCAGATCAGCTTGTAAAGCTGGATCTGGTCCGCCGCCGCCACCACTTCGCCGTAGCTGTAGTTGATCTCGAACTGCGACGGTGCTACCTCAGGATGGTCCTTCTCGTTCTCGAAGCCCAGCGCGCGCTGCACCTCGGCCGCCGTGTCGATGAAGGTGCGCAGCGGATCGCCCGGCAGCGAATGGTAGTACCCGCCGGTGTTCACGTACTCGAAGCGCTGCTTCTGATAGAAGTGCTGCTCCGCATCCACGCCCTGGAACAGGAAGCCTTCAATCTCGTTCGCCGCGTTCAGCGTGTAGCCATCCTTGGCGAACTTCTCTTCGGCAAAACTCTTCAGCACGCCGCGCACGTCAGCCGCATAGGGCGTGCCGCCCTTGTCGATCACATCGCCAAACACCAGCACCTTGCCGCCGCCAAAGAAGTCCTCTGGCACCCAGTAGAACGCGCCCCAGTCCAGAAACAGCCGCAGGTCGCTCTCACGCTGCGCGGTAAAGCCGCGGATTGACGATCCGTCAAAGGTCAGGTTGTCCCAACTCTTCAGCAGGAACTTCTTGTCGTAGTCCAGCATGTGCAGGCGGCCTTCCAGGTCGCTGAACATCACTGTCACGGCCTTGATGCGCTTCTCGTCCGTCAGGTACTTCAGCCGCTCCTCGCGAATCGTGTCCGCTGCCACCCGGTCCCGCCGCTGGCGCTTCGCCTTCAGATTCAGCTCTTCCAGCTCTTCATACGGAAGGGCAAGAAAATTCCGCTGTTCGTTTGACATTCCTCTCCTCTGACAATTGTGGTCTGGCAGCGGCAACGTGGGCGCTGAAGGTGTTTCTCAAGCTCTGGCCGATGGAGTTTTTACCTGGATATTTGGTGTGGCAAGCTCAGGGCCACACCAACTCGCGCCGGACAGCCTGTACGGATCGCAAAGATTGCTTGGCATCAGCATAAATGCAGTTGCCGCGACGCCCAAATGCTTTTGCCTCCGCGCTCCTCGGCGATTGCAACGCCTTCAGGGCACCCCGGTAGTCCCGCAAGTTACGAACGATTTGCTCACCCGGGCCGATTTGCATGTTCCGCCCTGCATCGAATATCAACCGGTATGCACAAATTTGAGGTGCGCCGTCGCCCCACCCTGGCGCTCACGCTCATGCTGTTGCTCATCCTGCCCCCGCAGCCGGCGCACGCCTACTCCGTCCTCTCGCACGAGCAGGTCGTCGATCTCGCCTGGAAATCCCACATCATCCCCCTGCTCCGCCGCCGCTATCCCACCATCACACCCGACCAGATCAGGGAAGCCCACGCCTGCGCCTACGGCGGCGCCATCATCCAGGACATCGGCTACTACCCCTTCGGCAGCAAACTGCTTTCCGACATGACTCACTACGTCCGCTCCGGCGACTTCGTTTCCAACCTCATCCGCGAGGCGCAGAATCCCGACGAGTATGCCTTTGCCCTGGGAGCGCTCGCGCATTACACCTCGGATACGCTCGGGCACCCCGCCGTGAATCGCGCCACCGCCAGCGAATATCCCAGGCTCCGCCGGCGCTACGGCCCGGTCGTTACGTATGACGAGAACCCCCGCGCGCATTTGCAGACCGAGTTCGGCTTCGATGTCCTCGAGGTCGTCCAACAGCGGTACGCTCCGGAAGCCTTTCATGACTTCATCGGCTTTCAGGTGGCCAAACCGGTCTTCGAGCGCGCCTTCTTCGATACCTACGGCATCCCCCTCAACCAGGTGCTCACCAAGGAAGAC
The DNA here is from genome assembly GCA_963790555.1 of uncultured Acidobacteriaceae bacterium. Lineage (GTDB taxonomy): Bacteria > Acidobacteriota > Terriglobia > Terriglobales > Acidobacteriaceae > KBS-83. The sequence goes on from CAWBPB010000012.1 coordinate 4,951, forward strand.
CTCGCCATCAGCACCTATCGCAAAACCGTCAGCACTCTGTTGCCGAAAATGACTCAGGTTGCCGTCGCCGACTATGGCAAAAAAATGCAGCAGGCCGAGCCCACATTCGTCCCCAAAAAACTCATCTACCGGGTCAGCAAGGCCGACTATCAGAAGCGCTTCGGCAATAGCTATCACCGCCCCGGCGTCGGCACCCGCTTTCTCGCCTTCCTGCTCAAGCTCATCCCCAAGGTCGGCCCGCTGAAAGACCTCGACCTTCGCGTCCCCAGCGCCGACGCGCAAAAGACCTTCCTCACCGGCATGGACAACGTCGTCGACCACTATCAGCACTACATCGATCAGCTTGCTGCCGAGCCGGCCGATCACCCCTCGTTGACGCTTCCCTCGCTCGATCTCGACACCGGCAAGGCCACGGCCCCGGCGGAATACGCGCTCGCCGACCAGACCTACGCCCGCTATCTCGCTCTTCTGGTATCTCCGCGCATGCCCGCTCCGCCGCCGACACCGTCGGCCCCATGGCCCCCGCCTGAGCCGGTCAATGTCCAGCTCGCAGGCGCCCCGCAGCAAACCGCCACAGCTCCGGGAGATCATTCTTCCGCTTCCAAACCCTCCAAGACCGTCACTCCGCCGCCAGCCCAGACCACGCCCGCCGCGCCGGCGGCAGGCACCGAACAGCCGCCCGCGCCAAAGCCGGCCCTGCAACCCATCACCCCAGCCATTCGCGCAGATGTCGAGCACTATTTCGACCACGCCGCCCCAGGCGAGCTGCTCCTCAAAAAGCAGCAATGGAAGGACCTTCCTAAGGATCTGCAAACCCTGCGCCAGCTCCCCACAGCCACACCCGCGCCTCAAGCAAATCCGGGTGCCTCATCCTGAACGAAGGGTGGCATCTTTCAATCGCCGATTGACCTAATGTGAGCGACCAAAGGAAGCGAACCCGAACAAACGCGCCGCAAGCGCTTGTGCCCGTGCGGCCAGCACCGCCGAAGGCGCTTCTGCCTGCATGGCAAATGCTCGCTAAAATAAAAATGTGGCCACCCTAGCCAACCCCGTCACGGACGCCATCGCCGCAAAGGTCCACGCCGGCCAACGCATCACGCCTGAAGACGCCCGCCACCTCTGGCAGCATGCCACCGACGCCGAGCTTCGCGCGCTCGCCTCCACCATCCGCGCTCGCTTCCATCCCGCGGATCGCGCCACCTACATGGTGATGCGCATCATCAACTACACCAATGTCTGCGTCGCCCAGTGCGACTACTGCGCCTTCTACAAACTTCCCGGCCAGGAAGGCGGCTACGTCCTCTCTCGCGAAGCGGTGTTTGTGAAATTAGACGAGCTGCTCTCGCTCGGCGGGGATCTCGCCGCATTCAACGGCGGCTTCAACCCGCACCTCCCGCTCGACTATTACTGCGACCTCTTCTCCGCCATTCGTCGCCGCTACGGCGACACATTGGAGTTCTACGCGCTCACCATCGCCGAATTCCTCTACCTCGCCGATCACGCAAAGTTGAGTTATGCCGAAGCCGCCGCGCGCTTCCAGGCCGCAGGCGTCCGCTGGATCACCGGCGGAGGCTCGGAAATCCTCACCGAAGACTTCCGCCGCCGCCACTCCAAATTCAAATACACGGTTGCCGAATATTTCGCCGCCCAGCGCGCCATCCTCGAAGCCGGCCTCAAGACCACAGCCACCATGGTCATCGGCTTCGACGAATCCCTCGACGAACGCATCGAGCACCTCGACCGCACCCGTGCCTTCCAGGACGAAGTAAGCTCACTCGGCGGCGGTCTGCAAAGCTTCCTCTGCTGGACTTATAAGCCCTAGTTCACGCAGCTGGGCGGAATAGAAATCTCGACCCAGGAATACCTCCGCCACCTCGCGCTTTCCCGCATTTATCTCGACAACATCCCGCGCATCCGCACCTCGGTCCTCACGCAGAACCAGGGCGCCCTCGAAGGACTCCGTTACGGAGCCGACGACTTCGATCTACCCATCGAAGACGAAGTAACCCAGAAAGCCGGCGCCACCATCTCGTTAGACTTCGACCGCCTGTTAGACCACGCCCGAGCCTTAGGCTTCAGCCCTGAATACCGCCACGTCGCGCGCACCTAATCGTCATCTCGACCGGAGCGCCGCAGGCGCGCAGTGGAGAGATCTGCTGTCCGTCAGCACCTGCAGATAACGCGGGTGCCCCATCCTACGCGCAGGCGTAGAGTGGGAGTATCCAGATTGAGCGGAGCGACCACTATTTCCCACGCCACGTCGCGGCGCATTTATTTCGGAAGGATCCAGACAAAAATCTCACTATGGCTTCACGAACACCAGGACCGTCATAAGGGATCCGTGTAATCAAGCTTCATCCTGCAACGTGAGACTGCCACCACGTAGGCTTCTTGACGAATAGGATCACTTCTCCCGGAACAGGTTTGAAAGTCCTGCTCACCTTTGTAGGACACCAGATTCCACCCGCCGAGTCTGGTTTACTTACGAATCCCATCGATAAAACATCGTTAAAATTCATTCCAGCATCACCACCGCATTGCTCCTTCTTGTCGTTAGGTGGAAATACCGAGATTTCGACCTTCTGTTTCTCGTTACAGAAGTTCGAGATCTTCGCAAATCCTTCATTGTTTGTTGTGGTCCTTTTGTTATCCGAATTACGTGGAGGACCCACGCAGAAATAGTCAACGTCTACAGCGGCCTGAGGCTTTCCGTCCAAAGCATCCAGCACAAGAACCTTCAAATCTTGGGCCATCATCTCGGGTTGACAAAAAAGCGCGCATGCTAACAGAACTCCGCAGATAACTTCTAAGGATCGCATTCAATCCCCCTTGATCGAGTTGCCTGCCACAGGATTACCCAAACCACACAGTCTTGCATCTCATTCTTGATTCTTGGGTGATGCCGCTTGAAATCAGAATGACATTCGGTTTGGCGAGGTGGGTTGTCGATGCTCCTGCTAATTGCTGCGATACAGTGGTGGCGCCAATAGGAAATCACACATGCCCAGATTTGGTGTAGAGCTGCTTCCAGCGGTGCTTTGCGAAAGCACATCCGCCTTCCCGTCGCCATTCAGATCCGCAAAACTGAGTCCGCGGACATGCCACAATATCGCAGCAAAGATTCACACCGCTCTGAACCGATGGAGCCAGCGGAAAGCTGCCGAGTGAGGTGAACTTCCCGCCGCCGTCATTGCGGAATACCGTAAACATGAACTGCACTGTACCTGGATGTACTTGTTGGTGGTGGCGGCGTATTGACCGCGACAGATGTCCGGTTCGCCGTCGCCATTCACGTCCACCGCGTAAGTCTGACTGAAGCCGCTTGCCAGGATAGGCAGCACGGCGACCGCGAAAACGTGCCATCGCCATTGCCATAAGCCACCGTGTTTCCAATCAGCAAATCCAGCTTCCCGTCGCCGTCGACGTCCAGGACAGCGATCTGCGGCGGATAGTAAGGGAAAGGCACATTGAACGTCTGCGGAGCCACGGCCGTGAAATTACCGGGTCCCGCCTTGCTGCTGAGGAAGACCTGCACCTCTGTAGACGCCGAAGCATTCGCCGTCCCATACACAAGCAGATCGTCCTTGCCGTCCCCGTCGAAGTCGCCCACCAGCTCGCCTTGCGCTGCTGCCGCCATTCCTGGGTCCGGCGTGCCGAATCCCTGCGAGAAAGTTTGACTGGTAGAAGGCTAGGATTCGCCGTCAGCGCCGCGCCACTCGCGTTCAGCACGGTTGTGCCATCCAGAAACGTCAGCGTGCCCGTCGGATGAGGCACACTTCCCGGCCGTCTCCGGCTGGACAACGCCGGTAAGCGACACACTATTCGCAGTCGGATTAGCGCCTACGGAAAGCGAGACATAAGGCTGGGTCGATCCGGAAGATTGCGCCAAAGCAGGCAGTGTCGAAAGACACGCCAGAGAAATCAGGGCAGAAACAAAAGAGCGATTCAAGGGTAGGCCTCTGGCCCGGAGCCGAACTTCACGCCGGCTCTCTGAAATTGCGCTCCGAGTATATCGAGTAGCCGAGGAAAATGTCTCGATAAATGTCGGCCTGTTAGTTACGCATTTCCGACCGCATAAACAGAAGCGGGAGAGCACATGTGCTCTCCCGTCTCAGGCAATTCTTTTCAGCCGCCGCTCTAGAAATGGTTCCACAAGAACTGGTTGTAAACATCGTGGTGGTACTGCACCTCCGGCACCTTCACGAATGTCCCCAGCAGCCGTGGACAGCGATCCGCCGCCGCCTGCTTCAGGTCCGCATAGCGCGCCTTCACGTCCTCGCCCAGCAGCTTGGTCGTCCAGGTCGCGTTGCGGAAGTCCGCGAGCGCCGTATAGATATTGTCCGGCAGATAGCGCTCCGCCTGCCGCAGGTTTGCAATCTTCGATGTCGTCCCATCCAGGCCCGTCTTAAAGATCGAATACAGCACCAGGTACGGGTTCGCATCCGGGCTCACCGACCGCACCTCTACCCGCATGCTCTTCTCGTTGCCGATCGGCACGCGCACCATCGATCCGCGATCCGTCGCCGACGCCTTGATCTGGTTCGGCGCTTCAAAGTGCGGGTCGAGCCGACGATACGCATTCACGCTGGCATTCAGCAGCAGGCACAGATCGTTGCCGTGCGTCAGGACCTTGTCCACAAATCCCCAGCCGAAGGGGCTCAGCTTCTCCTGTCCCTTCGGGTCCCACATCAGGTTTTTCTTGCCCTTGCTGACGGAGACATTGGTGTGCATCCCGCTGCCGTTCACGCCCACCACAGGCTTGGGCAGAAAACTCGCCGTCAGCCCCATCCTCGTCGCCACCTGCCGGCAGATCAGCTTGTAAAGCTGGATCTGGTCCGCCGCCGCCACCACTTCGCCGTAGCTGTAGTTGATCTCGAACTGCGACGGTGCTACCTCAGGATGGTCCTTCTCGTTCTCGAAGCCCAGCGCGCGCTGCACCTCGGCCGCCGTGTCGATGAAGGTGCGCAGCGGATCGCCCGGCAGCGAATGGTAGTACCCGCCGGTATTCACGTATTCGAAGCGCTGCTTCTGATAGAAGTGCTGCTCCGCATCCACGCCCTGGAAGAGGAAGCCTTCAATCTCATTCGCCGCGTTCAGCGTGTAGCCATCCTTGGCGAACTTCTCTTCGGCAAAACTCTTCAGCACGCCGCGCACATCAGCCGCATAGGGCGTGCCGCCCTTGTCGATCACATCGCCAAACACCAGCACCTTGCCGCCGCCAAAGAAGTCCTCTGGCACCCAGTAGAACGCGCCCCAGTCCAGAAACAGCCGCAGGTCGCTCTCACGCTGCGCGGTAAAGCCGCGGATTGACGATCCGTCAAAGGTCAGGTTGTCCCAGCTCTTCAGCAGGAATTTCTTGTCGTAGTCCAGCATGTGCAGGCGGCCTTCCAGGTCGCTGAACATCACTGTCACGGCCTTGATGCGCTTCTCGTCCGTCAGGTACTTCAGCCGCTCCTCGCGAATCGTGTCCGCTGCCACCCGGTCCCGCCGCTGGCGCTTCGCCTTCAGATTCAGCTCTTCCAGCTCTTCATACGGAAGGGCAAGAAAATTCCGCTGTTCGTTTGACATTCCTCTCCTCTGACAATTGTGGTCTGGCAGCGGCAACGTGGGCGCTGAAGGTGTTTCTCAAGCTCTGGCCGATGGAGTTTTACCTGGATATTTGGTGTGGCAAGCTCAGGGCCACACCCACTCGCGCCGGACAGCCTGTACGGATCGCAAAGATTGCTTGGCATCAGCATAAATGCAGTTGCTGCGACGCCCAAATGCTTTTGCCTCCGCGCTCCTCGGCGAGTGCAACGCCTTCAGGGCATCCCGGTATTCCCGCGAGTTACGAACGATTTGCTCGCCCGGCCCGATTTGCATGTCTCGCCCTGCATCGAATATCAACCGGTATGCACAAATTTGAGGCGCGCCGTCGCCCCACCCTGGCGCTCACGCTCATGCTGCTGCTCATCCTGCCCCCGCAGCCGGCGCACGCCTACTCCGTCCTCTCGCACGAGCAGGTCGTCGATCTCGCCTGGAAATCCCACATCATCCCCCTGCTCCGCCGCCGCTATCCCACCATCACACCCGACCAGATCAGGGAAGCCCACGCCTGCGCCTACGGCGGCGCCATCATCCAGGACATCGGCTACTACCCCTTCGGCAGCAAACTGCTTTCCGACATGACTCATTACGTCCGCTCCGGCGACTTCGTTTCCAACCTCATCCGCGAGGCGCAGAATCCCGACGAGTACGCCTTTGCCCTGGGAGCGCTCGCGCATTACACCTCGGATACGCTCGGCCACCCCGCCGTGAATCGCGCCACCGCCAGCGAATACCCCAGGCTCCGCAAGCGCTATGGCCCGATCGTTACGTATGACGAGAACCCCCGCGCGCACCTGCAGACCGAGTTCGGCTTCGATGTCCTCGAGGTCGTCCAACAGCGGTACGCTCCGGAAGCCTTTCATGACTTCATCGGCTTCCAGGTGGCCAAACCGGTCTTCGAGCGCGCCTTCTTCGACACCTACGGCATCCCCCTCAACCAGGTGCTCACCAAGGAAGACCTCGCCATCAACACCTATCGCAAAACCGTCAGCACTCTGTTGCCGAAAATGACTCAGGTTGCCGTCGCCGACTATGGCAAGAAAATGCAGCAGGCCGAGCCCACATTCGTCCCCAAAAAACTCATCTACCGGGTCAGCAAGGCCGACTATCAGAAGCGTTTCGGCAATAGCTATCACCGCCCCGGCGTCGGCACCCGCTTTCTCGCCTTCCTGCTCAAGCTCATCCCCAAGGTCGGCCCGCTGAAAGACCTCGATCTTCGCGTCCCCAGCGCCGACGCACAAAAGACCTTCCTCACCGGCATGGACAACGTCGTCGATCACTATCAGCACTACATCGATCAGCTCGCTGCCGAACCGGCCGATCACCCCTCGTTGACGCTTCCCTCGCTCGATCTCGACACCGGCAAGGCCACGGCCCCGGCGGAATACGCGCTCGCCGACCAGACCTACGCCCGCTATCTCGCTCTTCTGGTCATCTCCGCGCATGCCCCCTCCGCCGCCCACACCGTCGGCCCCATGGCCACCGCCGGAGCCGGTCAATGTCCAGCTCGCAGGCGCCCCGCAGCAGACCGCTACAGCTCCGGGAGATCATTCTTCCGCCTCCAAACCCGCCACGGCCGGCACCCCGGCGCCAACCCAGACCGCGCCGCCCGCGCCAAAGCCGGCCCTGCAACCCATCAGTCCCGCCATTCGCGCAGACGTCGAGCACTATTTCGACCACGCCGCCCCCGGCGAGCTGCTCCTCAAAAAGCAGCAATGGAAGGACCTCCCTAAGGATCTGCAAACCCTGCGCCAGCTCCCCACAGCCACACCCGCGCCTCAAGCAAATCCGGGCGCCTCAATCCTGAACGAAGGGTGGTATCTTTCAATCGCCGATAGACCTAACGTGAGCGACCAAAGGAAGCGAACCCGACCAAACGCGCCGCAGGCGCTTGTGCCCGTGCGGCCAGCACCGCCGCAGGCGCTTCTGCCTGCATGGCAAATGCTCGCTAAAATAAAAAGGTGGCCACCCTAGCCAACCCCATCACGGACGCCATCGCCGCAAAGGTCCACGCCGGCCAACGCATCACGCCCGAAGACGCCCGCCACCTCTGGCAGCACGCCACCGACGCCGAGCTTCGCGCGCTCGCCTCCACCGTCCGCGCCCGCTTCCATCCCGCGGACCGCGCCACCTACATGGTGATGCGCATCATCAACTACACCAATGTCTGCGTCGCCCAGTGCGACTACTGCGCCTTCTACAAACTTCCCGGCCAGGAGGGCGGCTACGTCCTCTCTCGCGAAGCGGTGTTTGCGAAATTAGACGAGCTGCTCTCGCTCGGCGGCGATCTCGCCGCATTCAACGGCGGCTTCAACCCGCATCTCCCGCTCGACTACTACTGCGACCTCTTCTCCGCCATTCGTCACCGTTACGGCGACACATTGGAGTTCTACGCCCTCACCATCGCCGAGTTCCTCTACCTCGCCGACCACGCAAAGCTGAGTTATGCCGAAGCCGCCGCGCGCTTCCAGGCCGCAGGCGTCCGCTGGATCACCGGCGGAGGCTCGGAAATCCTCACCGAAGACTTCCGCCGCCGCCACTCCAAATTCAAATACACGGTCGCCGAATACTTCGCCGCCCAGCGCGCCATCCTCGAAGCCGGCCTCAAGACCACAGCCACCATGGTCATCGGCTTCGACGAATCCCTCGACGAGCGCATCGAGCACCTCGACCGCACCCGCGCCTTCCAGGACGAAGTAAGCTCACTCGGCGGCGGTCTGCAAAGCTTCCTCTGCTGGACCTTCAAGCCTTACTTCACCCAACTGGGCGGAATAGAAATCTCGACGCAGGAATACCTCCGCCACCTCGCGCTCTCCCGCATTTATCTCGACAACATCCCGCGCATCCGCACCTCGGTCCTCACGCAGAACCAGGGCGCCCTCGAAGGACTCCGTTACGGAGCCGACGACTTCGATCTCCCCATCGAAGACGAAGTAACCCAGAAAGCCGGCGCCACCATCTCGCTCGACTTCGAACGCCTGCTCGACCACGCCCGCGCCCTCGGCTTCACCCCCGAATACCGTCACGTCGCGCGGTCCGAACCCACATAGATTTCACCCACGCATATCACCACATCACGCGCGGCTAAGAGAACCTTCCAGTCTGCTTTGCCGGGCATGGCGTACTATTGCTCCGCATTTATTTCGCGCTCTTCATGGAGGAGAACATGGCGCATTCGATCGGTCTTCTAGTGAGGAAAGAGATATGAGGTAATAAACAGCGATATTGTCGATTGTTGTGAGAAAGGACGGAGAAAGGCTGGGCACCTTAACCTTGAGCAAAGGCACAATAGACTGGAGGCCCAAGAGCGCCCGCCGAGGCAAACAAACGGGAAACGAGCTTGGACTGGACGCAATTTGCGCGATGCAATGAAAGACGCGAAGTAAATGAGCGCATGAAGCCAATCAACCCCACCGCCGCAACATCCTCCACGGTCCCTCGCCCTCACCACCGGAGCCGCATTCACCCGCAAACTCCCCGCGCTCGAACTCACCGATGACGCGCAGATCGCGCCGCGATCCCATGCGCCCGCAATACCACCTGCTCCCCGAGCATGGCTGGATGAACGATCCCTGCGGCCCGCTCTACTGGAAGGGCCGCTACCACATGTTCTATCAATACAATTCCGAGCCGGTCTCCGCCGTAAAGCTCTGGGCGCACGCCAGCTCGCCCGACATGATCCACTGGCAGCGCCAGCCTGTCGCGCTTGCGCCCACGCCCGGCGGCCCGGATGCCGAAGGCTGCTGGACCGGCACCGCCGCCATCGTCGATGGCAAACCCACCTTCCTCTACACCGGCGTCTCCAAATGCACGCCCGAGCAGGCCACTCTCGCCGACTCCGATCCGCCGCTGCGCGAATCCGTCTGCATGGCGGTTGCAGAAGACGACACGCTGCTCCGCTGGCGCAAGCTGCCCCAGGCCGTCATCCCCGCACCGCCCGCGGGCATGAAGGTCGCCGGCTTCCGCGATCCCTCTCCATGGCGGGAAGGGCGACTCACTGGAATCTCATCGTCGCTTCCGGCGAGCGCCGCGTCGGCGGTCGCGTTCTCCTCTATCGCTCCGCCGACTTCCGCCACTGGGAGTATCTGCACCCCATGGCGCAGGGCAAGCCTCTCAACCATTCGCAAGACGTCGTCGGCTCGGGCGAGATGTGGGAGTGCCCCGACTTCTTCCCGCTCGACGGCAAACACGTCCTCATCCACTCCACCGGCGGCCGCACCCTCTGGCAGATCGGCACCCTCGACACCGCAGCCATGCTCTTCCACGCCGAATCCGAAGGCCTGCTCGATCACGGCGCCTACTACGCGCCCAAGTCGCAGCTCGATGCCCACGGCAACCGCATCCTCTGGGGCTGGATCACCGAAACCCGCTCGCAAGCCGAATACGCCGCCGCCGGCTGGTCCGGCATGATGTCCCTGCCGCGCCGCCTCTCCATCGACTAACGGCCAGCTCGTCATGGAGCCCGCACCGGAAGCCGCATCCCTTCGCACCAAACCACGCACCGGCGATGCAGTGAAGCGCCTGCCCACCGCCGCGCAGGAAATTCGCCTCACCCTCCAACCCGCAACCAGCGGCTCTCCCCGAGAGCAATTTCAGGAGCAATCGTTCGTCGACAACCAGGGCGCCGCCATCCTCCTCCGCGCCGACCCGCAGACAATCGCCCGGCACCGCACGCATCGGCGACAAAGAGATCACCGGCATCGCCCCCGGCCCGCTCGACCTCCACATCTTCCTCGACCACTCCGTCGCCGAAATCTTCCTCAACCACCGCCACGCCATCACGTGCCGCTACTACAAACGCGACCCCATGGAGCCGGCAGTCGCCATCACTCTCGGCGGAAAACTGGCGTATCACGCAGCAACAGGCTTGGAGTCTCAAAAGCATCTGGTAAATGCCAGATGAAAATCGAGCATCAGCGGTCATAACTCATTACTGGCAGAGGGAGAACTTCGCAAATCGTGCCTGTTTTTCGTCTGAGTCCGCTACACTGGAAATAGAGCCATTCCTCAGCAATCGGAAAGGGCAGAGAGAGCGCCTCGCCATGCTGCGGCGGCGTGCTTCCAACCCGAATGGAATGAAGAATTTAGCGATAAGCTCTTTGGAAAGACGAATTTAGCCCTCCGGAGAGGGTCTAAGTGCCTGTATCGCAATAGCTTACAAGCCAACCTCCCGTACCGGGGAGGGGGAGGGTCCCCCTCCGAGTCCCAAAAAGAATCGCCGCAAGGAAGAGAGAACGCACCACCGTGTCCAGCACCATCCGCAACATCGCCATCATCGCCCACGTCGACCACGGCAAGACCACCCTGGTCGATGCCATGCTCCGCCAGGCCGGCACCTTCCGCAGCAACGAGACCGTCATCGAGCGCGTCATGGACTCGAACGAGCTCGAAAAGGAACGCGGCATCACCATCCTGGCCAAGAACACGGCGATCCACTACAAGGACACCAAGATCAACATCGTCGACACCCCCGGCCACGCCGACTTCGGCGGTGAGGTCGAGCGCGCCCTCAAGATGGTCGATGGCGTCATGCTGCTGGTCGACGCCTCCGAAGGCCCGCTGCCCCAGACCCGGTACGTCCTCTCCAAGGCCCTCGAAGCCAAGCTGCCCCCCATCCTGGTCATCAACAAGATCGATCGCCCTGACGCCCGCGCGCAGGAAGTCCTGAACGAGGTCTACGACCTCTTCATCGATCTCGATGCGGAAGAGGACCAACTCGACTTCCCGGTGCTCTACACCAACGCCAAGCACGGCACCGCGTCGCTCTCGCTCGACACCCCGGGCGCCGACCTGCAGCCGCTCTTCGAGACCATCGTCAACTCGCTGAAGCCTGCTCCCGGCGATGCCAAGGGACCGCTCCAGATCCAGATCACCAACCTCGACTACTCGGACTATCTCGGCCGCCTCGGCATCGCCCGCGTCTTCAACGGAACCCTCAAGACCGGCGACGAGATCAACATCTCCAAGCGCGACGGCTCGCTGCAGAAGACCAAGATCACCAAGCTCTTCTCCTTTGAAGGGCTCAAGCGCACCGACATTACCGAGACCGTGGTTGGCGATATCGTCGCCATCGCCGGCGTCACCGGCATCACCATCGGTGAGACCATCGTCGATCTCGAGAACCCGAAGCCCCTGCCGCCCATCGTCATCGATGAGCCCACCATCGCGATCCAGTTCTCCGTCAACAACTCGCCCACGGCAGGCCGCGAAGGCCAGTACGTCACCAGCCGCAACCTGCGCGAGCGTCTCGACAAAGAGTTACTTGCAAACGTCTCCATCCGCGTCGAGGAGACCGGTTCGCCGGACAGCTTCAAGGTTCTCGGGCGCGGCGAATTGCAGCTCGCCATCCTCATCGAGATGATGCGCCGCGAAGGCTACGAGCTCATGGTCGGTCGGCCCGAGATCGTCACCCGCGTCGTCGACGGCAAGACCATGGAGCCGGTCGAGCACCTCACGGTGGATATCCCGGAGAACTTCGTCGGCACCGTCATCGAGCGCCTCGGCCCGCGCAAGGGCGAGATGGTGAAGATGACCAACCACGGCTCCGGCCGCGTCCGCATGGAGTTCCGCGTGCCCTCGCGCGGCCTCATCGGTCTGCGCTCGGAGATGCTCACGGAAACCCGCGGCACCATCGTGATGAATGCGCTCTTCGACGGTTACATTCAGTATCAGGGCGAGATTCCGCAGCGGCCCACCGGCGCACTCATCGCCGACCGCGCCGGCACCACCACCGCCTATGCGCTCGACGGTCTGCAGGACCGCGGCGTGCTGCTGGTCAATCCCGGCACCGAGGTCTACGAAGGCATGGTCGTCGGCGAGCACTCGCGCGACAACGACCTCGACGTAAACGCAGTGCGCGAAAAGAAGCTCACCAACATGCGTGCTTCGAGCGCCGATGAAGCCATCCGCCTCGTCCCGGTCAAAGCCCTCAACCTCGAACAGGCGATCGAGTTTATCGCGGAAGACGAGCTGGTCGAAGTCACACCAAAATCGCTCCGCCTGCGCAAGAAAATCCTGCAGTCCAACCGCCGCCCCAAGCGCAACGCGCAGCCGGTCGCGCAATAACAGCTCAACGGCATGCATCTCACCGGTGCGAGTGGAGAGATCTGCTGCTGTCTCCCGCCGTGTAAGCTTGAATGTTAGGGAGCGGCCAGTCCGGCCGCTCCTTGAACTTTGCAGGAAATGAATGGCGGACCAGGGAAATCTCTTCAGCACGCGCGACGAGCCGGCAACAGCAGTGCAGCCGGTTCCCGAGCAGCGGCAAAGACAAATCCCCCGCTGGTTGCTGGTGATGGAGATCGTGCTGTTCGTCATCGTTCGCTTATACGTCGGCGCGCTGGTCGTTCTGCTGCCCTGGCGCAGTATTTGGACCACCAACGCCTGGATCATGCACTGGCCCACGGTCGCCGGCTTCCTCGCGCAGGGATGGGTGCGCGGACTGGTCTCCGGCCTCGGCCTGCTCAACATCTGGGTTGCGCTGAGCGTGCTGTTTCGTCCGCGGCATCGTCAATAATCACTCCTTACTTATGTCCAAAGATCGAACACCGCATCCGCTGCACTCCGCCTCGCTCGCTTACGAGAACCCTGCTTTCCTGAACAGTCCGGATGGCCGCCTGATCCGCATCATGGCCGAGTACGCCGAGCCGCTGGCGCGCTTCCGGCGCGAGCGCATTCGTGACACGGTCGTCTTCTTCGGCTCCGCCCGCTTTCGCGCGCTCGATGTGGCAAACCGCGAGCTGGAGCTGCTCGCCCGCCCCTATGCCAACGAGCCCGCTCCGCATCATGAGCAGCCCGCAAAAGGCGCAGAGCTGGACGATTGCAGCACGAACGAGCTGAAGTGCCGCCGCGCCGAAGCTGCCGTCGAGATGGCGCGCTACTACGAAGACGCCCGCAAGCTCGCCTTCATGCTCACCGAGTGGTCCATGACCTTGAAGGGCCGGCAGCGCCGCTTCGTCGTCACCTCCGGCGGCGGCCCCGGCATCATGGAGGCCGCCAATCGCGGCGCGCACGAGGCCGGTGGCCACACCGTCGGACTCAACATCAAGCTCCCCTTCGAGCAGGCGCCGAACCCCTACATCACGCCCGCGCTCAACTTCGAGTTCCATTACTTCTTCATGCGCAAGTACTGGTTCGCATATCTTGCCAAGGCGCTGGTGGTCTTCCCCGGAGGCTTCGGAACGCTCGATGAGGCATTCGAAATCCTCACTCTCGAACAGACCGAGAAGCTGGCCAAGAAGATCACCGTCATCCTCTACGGGTCCGAGTACTGGAAGTCGGTAATCAACTTCGATGTACTGGTGGAGAAGGGAACAATCGCGCCTCAGGACCTGGATCTCTTCCACTTTGCCGACACGCCGGAAGAGGCGTTCACGCAGCTGCAGCAGGGACTTACGACAAACCACCTGGAGCCGGAAAGCCGCCGCGCCACGCAGAACGAAACAGCGAAGACGCCGGATGGCGGCGGTGATTTGACGCCCGATATCGCAAAAACCCGCTGAATTTGCCCGAAACGGCCCGTAACTATTACGGTTCCATTCCGCATGTGGAACTAAGGTTTGCACTGAAAGTTACAGCATCTTCTTGTCTGCGTAATGCCTCTTTCATGGGGCCGTCCTCATACTGTGCGTGCAGGTGCGAGGAGTAGCCATGAAGGGATCCCAGATCTCCTATCTATGGAAGAACCCCGATGCCGCGCGCAACTTCAATACCGGCGTCTCGCTGCATAGCCACACCAACCGCTCCAGAGAGACGCTGGACTTCGTTGTCAAAGTCGTAGCCAGCGATGGTTTCTTCGGTCATCTTTTCCGGTGGCTCGAAGGCGTTCACGCGAAACATGCAGTCGTAAAGCCGGACTACGAGCGCGCATGGTGGACGCCGCCGCTCACTCCGCGCCTCGCCTTCGATCTGGAGCGTCGCCAGATTGAGAACAAGCTGCAGCGCGCCGCGCTCGTCTCCATTACCGATCACGACAACATCGAGGCGCCGCAGTTGCTGCGCACCGTCGCCAGCGCCCGCCACATCCCGGTTTCTGTTGAGTGGACAGTGCCCTTCGCAGGCGATCAGTCCTTTCACTTAGGGATTCACAACCTGCCCAGCGCTCAAGGCGCGCACTGGATGAGGACCTTTGAGGAGTTCACCGCGAATCCCTCCAACACTCGGTTGACCGAACTATTGAGCGCGCTCCACGCGCTGCCGAATGTGCTCGTCGTCTTCAACCATCCCATGTGGGACCTCTACGAGATCGGCGCCGCCCGTCACGCGCTGCGCGTGGAAGAGTTCATGGAGCAGAACGGCGATTTCATTCATGTCATGGAGCTCAATGGGCTGCGCCACTGGAACGAGAACCGTGTGGTTCGCGCGCTCGCCGCACGCTGGAACAAACTGCTCGTCTCCGGCGGCGACCGCCACGGGCTGGAGCCCAACGGCAATATCAACCTGACCAACGCAACCTCCTTCAACGAATTCGTGCACGAGATACGCAACGAAGGCCGCAGCCAGATCCTCTTCATGCCGCAGTATGCGCAACCCTGGAAGCATCGCATCATGCAATCCACGCTCGATGCTGTCCGCGACTATCCGGAGTTTCCCGAGGGCTCGCGACGCTGGGACGAGCGCGTCTATCATCCCGATGCGAACGGCGTTCCGCAGCCTGTAAGCGCTCTGTGGCCCACCGGCCATGCGCCGCTCATGCTGTCGCTCGCAATCCACTTTGTGCGCCTCATGGGACGGGCGCCCTTCAGTGGCAGCTTGCGCATGGCATGGAACGAATCGCGGCAGTTGCACTTCGCTCTCGGAGAAGGCGAGGCCGTCTAACATCGCCGCTGCTTCGTCCGCGCACAGTTACGCTCGCGCTATGTCAGCGACCTCAGATGTCGTATCGTCTTCTGTGCCCAGGGTCGCGTATTTCCCCGATGCCTTCCACGAGATCAACGGCGTAGCGCACACCAGTCGCCATTTTGAAGCCTTTGCCCGCCGGCAAAACCTGCCGTTCCTCTGCGTGCGCGCCGGCCCGGCGGACTGCACGGCGAACCATGGCTCTGTCCGCACACTGGAGCTGCCGCGCAGCGCGTTGTCCATCCCAGTAGAAAAGGATCTGCGATTCGATCTCGCGTACTGGCGTCACCTGCCACGGATTCTCGCCGATACTCGTCGCTTCCGCCCGGAAATCATCCACATCACCGGCCCGTCCGAGCTTGGACTTCTCGGCGCGTGGATTGCGCATCGGCTCCGCGTGCCGCTCGTGGCCTCCTGGCATACCAATGTGCATGAGTACGCCGCCACGCGCTCGGGATGGTTCACCAGGCTATTCGGCAGGCGCGGCCCGCAATTCAATCGACAGATCGAATCCTCAGCACTCTGGGCGGCCGCGCGCTACTATCGGCGCGCAGGCATGCTCTTTGCGCCCAATGCCCAGCTCTGCACATTGCTCCAGCGCACGACCGGCCGGCCCTGTTATCGAATGACCCGCGGCGTCGACACCGTCGCCTTTTCGCCCGCGCATCGCGACCGGCCTACGGAGGATCGTGATTTCGTGCTCGGCTTTGTCGGCCGCCTTTCCGTCGAGAAGAACATAGCGCTGCTCGTCGCCATCCAACAGCAGCTTCAGCAGCAGAGCGCAGCACGATTCCGCTTCCTTATCATCGGCCACGGCGGCGAAGAAAAGTGGCTGCGCCAGCGCCTTGCCAACGCCGAATTCAGCGGTGTGCTGCGGGGCAGGGAATTGGCGCGCGCATACGCCAACATGGATGCCTTCGTCTTTCCCTCGCACACCGATACCTTCGGCAATGCTGTGCTGGAGGCGCTGGCCTCCGGCGTTCCGGCGATTGTCACGCCGGATGGCGGCCCCGCCTGGATAGTGCGCGACGCGGAGACGGGCTTCATCCGCGCTGACCACGACTTTGCTCGAGCCATCGTGGCGCTGGCAAGCGACCCGGTCACGCACGCCGCGATGCGTGAGCGCGCTCGCCGGTATGCGCTCTCCGCCACATGGGATGCTGTGTTCGAAAACGTCTATGCACGATACGAGACCGTGCGCAGTCTCCCAAGCGCCGGAGTTGCGCCGGTCGATTTCGTGATAGCGGATCTCTACTGCACCTGTCCGATATAGACGCCGAACGGCGGCAGGTTGACCGCATCGAGCGATGCCGGATCGCTCGCCCCCGGAGTCTTCATCAGCGTCTTCGCCTGGCGGCTGCTGATGCCCTGTTTCGATAGATCGAAGCTGAACTTCTGCGGTTCCGCGGTGAAGTTGCAGGCCACCACCACTGCCGGCGCTCCCGGTGCCTGCCGCATCCACGAAAGCACCTTCGTATCCTCCGTGTTGAGCATCGTCAGCTTGCCGGAGTGCAGTGCAGGATTGTCGCGGCGAAGCTGGATGAGCTGCTTGTACCAGTTCAGCATCGAATCGTCCTGCCGTACCTCTTCCGCCACGTTGACCGTCTTATAGCTGTCCGGTACCGGCAGCCACGGCTTGTCGCTGGTAGTAAAGCCGGCTTCTGGCGAGCCATCCCACTGCATCGGCGTGCGCTCGCCGTCGCGGCCTTTTTCCTGAGGCCACCCGATCTTGCCGATGGGGTCCTTCACATCTTCCACGCGCGCAGGCGGCGTGGTCTTCATTCCGATCTCGTCTCCGTAGTACATCAGCGCTGTGCTGCGAGTGGCGAACAGGATCGTCGCCAGCATGCGCTCGATCGCCAGGTTGTGCTTGCCGTCGCCATACCGCATATCCATGCGCGGGTTGTCATGGTTGTCAAAGACCAGCAGTGGCTGGTTGTCATCGATGTCGTGCTCCACCTCGCCAATGCGCCGGCGGAACTCGTTCACGTCCAGCTTGTTGATGAATCCCAACCTGCATGTCCATCGGCAACTGCAGTTCGTCGTGGTTCTCGCCATACCACTTCTGCAATTCCTGAATGTTAGGGAGATACGTTTCGCCGATCAGCACGCGATTGCCGGGAAAACTGTTTGTAACCGTGCGCAGATCGCGCATCACCTTGTGCACTTCCGGCAGATTCTCCGTCAGCGAGCCATCGATGTTCGGGTCGCCATACTTGTTTGTGCCGGGCAGGATCGTTTCATCCTTTAAGGAGGGGTCCTCGAACAGCGTGGGCACCGCATCCAGCCGGAAGCCGGCGACTCCCTTATTGAGCCAGAAGCGCACCACCCCCCACATCGCCTGCTCCACCTTCGGATTGCGCCAGTTCAGGTCCGGCTGCTGGATGTAGAACTTGTGGTAATACCACTGGTCGGTTTTGGGCGAATACTGCCATGCGGAATGCCCAAACGCCGACTGCCAGTTGTTGGGCGGCTGCCCCGGCCCCTTGCCGTTTGCCCAGACATACCAGTCGCGTTTGGGATTGGTTTTCGAGCTCTCCGACTGAATGAACCACGGATGCTTGTCCGAGGTGTGGTTCATCACCATGTCCATGATGACCCGTATATCGCGCTTCTTCGCTTCAGCAACCAGCCGGTTGAAGTCGGCCATGGTGCCGTACGCCGGATCGATGGCTACATAATTCGAGATGTCGTAACCGAAATCGATCTGCGGCGAAGGATAGATCGGCGTCAGCCAGATAGCGTTCACGCCCAGCGCTTTCAGGTAATCCAGCCGGCTCGTGATGCCGTTCAGGTCTCCCAGGCCGTCGCCGTTCGAATCCTGAAAGCTGCGCGGATAGATCTCGTAGATCACGGCATGCTTCCACCAGGTGGAGTCGCTCTCTGCCGCACTGGCTTTTCACGGTCTTCGCTGTGGCTGTATCCGCTGCGGTTGCAGTGTGGCTCCCGGCCATCAGGCTCAGGCTCAACAGTGCTGCCATGGTCATCCCGGTTATTTTCATCAGCCCTCCTGTCGCCCGGCCGCGTCGCAGCATCGAAGCCTAACACACGCCTGCTGCGGCGGGCGCGGTGGCATCAACGATGGTTCGGAGCGTTCCCTCGTGCTTGCGTGCTCACGCATGATAGGCTCGGGGCACGTTCGGCAGTCCCATCATTCACGATCGTCAGTCGTTCGCAGGAGACATGATGCCTCGGCGGCTTCCCATGGAGTTCTGGTTTGAGCCTTGGTTACAGACCCAACGCCACGCGCACACGACGCGCCCGCTGAGGTCCGCATGACCGGGCCCCGGTGCATCGTCGGTCTCGGAGAACTGCTCTGGGACATGCTTCCGCAGGGCCCGCAACTTGGCGGAGCTCCTTCGAACTTCGCTGTCATGGCCGCGCGCCTGGGCAACAACGGCGTGGCTGCCACTCGCATCGGCACCGACCCCCTCGGACGCGAAGCCATGGCGTTCCTCAATACCACCCCGCTGGATACGCAATACATCCAGGAGGATTTCAGCCGCGTTACCGGCACGGTAACCGTGGCGCTCGCGGACGGACAGCCGCGCTACACCATTCACGAGCCCGTCGCATGGGATTTTCTGGAGTTCACTCCGCACTGGCTCGCCCTGGCCGAGCAGGCAGACGCCGTGTGCTTCGGCACACTGGCGCAGCGCTCGCCGGCTTCCCGTCGAACCGTCGAGAGCTTTCTGCACGAAACCCGCCCGGAGTGCGTCCGCATCTTCGACGTGAATCTCCGCCCGCCTTTTTTCAACGCGGAGATTGTCGAGACCTCCCTCGAGCTTGCCACCATCTTCAAGTTGAACGCCGACGAGATGCCGCAGGTACTCTCGCTGCTGGATTTTCCCGATGCCGCCGGTACCACGCCGGATTTCCTGCTGAACGGCGCACGGCAGATCGTCGATCAGTTTCCCGGTGAAGCTCGTCGCCATCACACTCGGCCCTCAAGGCAGTCTGCTGGTCACACGCAATCAGGTCGATCGCCATCCCGGATATCCGACGAAGGTGGTGGATACGGTCGGTGCCGGAGACGCCTTCGCGGCTGCGCTCACGCACTACTACCTGCGCGGCGCGACGCTGTCGCAGCTCAATGCGGCCGGCAATCGCTGGGGCGCCTGGGTCGCCTCGCATGCCGGCGCAATGCCGACGCTGCCCGACGCAGAACGCGAAGCCGTCACGCATCAGATCGCGCAAGCCTGATGATTGGCTAACTCCGTGCGTTTTACGCTGCCCAGTCCCGGATGTATCGTCAACTAAGGTATGACAGAGCCCATTTCGTCCGCGGAGCGGCACGCGCTTGGCCAGGCGCGGCGGAAACAACTGCGTCGCCAGGATCACGCGCACTGGCGTCCGCCGGCGCATCGGCCATCGCCTGTCGACACCATCGCCCGTTCGATGCACGGTCGCGTCGCATCGCTTGTCACCCTTAAGTACGAGCGCATGCTCGCCTCGCCCTTTGGCTTCTTCCGCGGCGCCGTGCCCGTCATGGCCGCGGACCTGGCGGCCCTGCCGAATACCGGCATCCTCTCCCAGATCTGCGGGGATGCGCATGTGCGCAATCTCGGCGCATACGCCGCCCCCGATGGACGCCTCGTCTTCGACATCAACGACTTCGACGAGACATGTGTCGCACCGTTCGAATGGGATCTCAAGCGCATGGCCACCAGCCTCGTCCTGGCTGGACGCGAGAATGGCCAGAAGTCTTCTCCCTGCCGTGACGCCGTTCACATCCTCGCGGTCAGTTATCGCCGGCTGGCCGCAACGCTTGCGCGTACTCCCGTGGTCGAGCTCGCGCGCTACCAGGTACACCGGCTCGAGCGAGTGACGCCGGTATCGGATGCCTTGCAGAAGGCGCAACGCGAAACGCCTCTCGGCACGCTCCGCCACTTTACAGAAGTGAAGAAGGGCAGGCGATTATTCCGAAGCGATCCGCCCCTGCTGACTCCCTTGCCGTCAGCGCAGGCGCGGGCAGTGCTCGCAAGTTTTGCGACGTATCGCAACAGTCTTCTGCCGGAGCGCCGCCATTTCCTCGATCAATATGTGCCGGTAGATGTTGCCTTTAAGGTCGTCGGCACAGGCAGCGTAGGACTTCGCGATTACCTCGTCTACCTCGAGGGTAATGGCGAAAACGATCCGCTCTTCCTCCAGATCAAGGAAGAGCCTGGCTCGGCCTACGCGCCGTATCTCGCGAATCATGGCTCCGGAACACGCGCGGCAACGCATCAGGGCCAGCGCGTTGCGGAAGGCCAGCGCGCCATGCAGTGGCAGTCCGATCCATTTCTTGGCTGGACGACGATTGCAAACCGCGACTACCTCGTCCGGCAGCTCAATGACCACAAAGCGTCTGTAAATCCTGTAGAGCTGCAGGGCGGCGGCCTCGCAGAATATGCCGGCGTCTGCGGTGAGCTGCTCGCCCGTGGTCATGCGCGCTCCGGCGATGTCCATCTCATCACCGGCTATCTGGGCGCGGGCAGCAAGCAGGACAAGTTCGATCACGCGCTCGCCGCCTTCGCGGAAGCCTACGCAGACCAGACCGAAGCTGACTGGCATGCGCTCGTCGCTTCACGGAAGTCCGCGCCGCAAAAGGCGAAGCCGGCCGCGACCCCGCGCGTCAAAATGAGAAAATAGCAGCAGGGATAATCCATGCTGCAACTCAGCTCGGCCGGCCGTCGCTTTGGGCCACGTACTCTCTTTGAAAACGCAAGCTGGCTCATCACGCCCGGCGAACGCACCGCGCTCGTCGGCGCAAACGGAACTGGCAAATCCACGCTGCTGAAGACGCTCGCCGGGCTCGAGTCGCTCGACTACGGCACGCTCGAACGCGCCCGCAACACCACCATCGGCTACCTGCCGCAGGATGGCCTCGCGCTTTCCGGACGCAGTGTCTTCGAGGAATGCCTCTCTGTCTTCGACGAAATTCGTTCCATCGAGCAGGAGCTGGAGACGCTCTCGATCAGTCTGGCTGAGCTCGATCCAGCCTCCAGCGCCTACGAAGCGGTTGCGGAGCGATTCTCCAGCCTCGATGCGCGCTTTCGTGCGCATAGCGGTTACGCATTGGACGCCCAGGTAGGCGCAGTGCTGGACGGCCTCGGCTTCAGCAAGCACGACTGGACACGGCAGACGCAGGAGTTCTCCGGCGGCTGGCAGATGCGTATCGCGCTGGCCAAGCTGCTGCTCGCGAAACCAAGCCTGCTACTGCTGGATGAGCCGACCAACCATCTCGATCTCGAAACGCGCAACTGGCTTGAGGATTACCTGCACGGCTATCCCAACGGCTACATCCTGATCTCGCATGATCGCTATTTCCTCGATGTCACGGTGACCAAGATCATCGAGATATGGAATAAAGCCCTCCACGTCTATCACGGCAACTACGAGCGCTATCTCGAACAGAAGCAGGAGCGCCGCGCCCAGCTCGAATCCGCATATCGCAACCAGCGCGAGCACATCGAGCATCTGGAAACCTTCATCAACCGCTTCCGCTATCAGGCCACCAAGGCAAAGCAGGTCCAAAGCCGCATCAAGGAGCTCGAAAAGATCGAGCGCATCGAGCTGCCGCAGGAAGAGCCCGTCATCCACTTCACGTTTCCGCAGCCGCCTCCGTCGGGCCGCACGGTGGTGGAGGTGCGCGATCTCGCGAAGAACTACGGCCCCAAGCAGGTGCTCGAAGGCGTCAACTTCACCATCGACCGCGGCGACCGCATCGCGCTGGTCGGCGTCAATGGCGCCGGCAAATCCACGCTGATCCGTATGCTCTCCGGCACCGAGGGCCCGTCCAGCGGCACGCTCAAATTCGGCCACAACGTTACGGCGGAATACTTCGCGCAGGACCAATACAAGGTCCTCGACGGCAGCGCCCGCATGCTGGATGACATCAGCAGCGTGGCGCCGCGCGTTCCGCAGGCTGACCTGCGCGGGCTGCTCGGCTGCTTTCTCTTCTCCGGCGACGATGCCTTTAAGCAGCTCGGCGTGCTCTCCGGCGGCGAGCGAAACCGTTACGCGCTGGCCCGCATTCTGGTCAGTCCGGCGAACTTCCTCCTGCTCGACGAGCCGACCAACCATCTCGATCTCCGCGCCAAGGAGGTCCTGCTGGAAGCCATTCGCAACTTCAGCGGCACCGTCATCTTCGTCTCGCACGACCGCTACTTCCTCGACGCGCTGGCCACGCGCGTCTTCGAGGTCGAAAGCGGCACCGTGCACGTCTATCCCGGCAACTACGAGGACTACATGCGCCGCAAGGCAGGCATTCCCGACCCCGTAGTTGCCGCTGCCGAAGCAGCCTCTCAGCCTGTCCTTGACTCAACCGGCGAAGCGATCGAGAACAACGGCCGCACGCGCCGCGTGAATCCGATCAAGCGAAAGCAGATGCAGGACCGGCTCGTCTTCGTAGAACGGGAAATCCCGCGCGTTGAGAACGCCATCGCGGAGACGGAGCAGGCGCTCGGCAACTTCGTCAGCGCCGATGAGACGCAGCGCCAGAGCGCGGCGCTCGAAGAGCTGCGCGCCCAGCACGTCAGCCTCTCATCCGAGTGGGAAGAGCTGATGCAGCAGTTGGAAGAGCAGGCCAGCGTCTAGCGCAAAGCGCTATTGCGAAGTCACGGAAGTAGCTTTGTTCCCGGAAAACGACACGCTGAAGTGATGCGTCTGGCGCTGGTCCACCGTCGTGTATTTCACCGTACGATTGCCCAGGTCCTTCGAGTCCGACTGCTGCAGATTTCCTAGCGCCATCATTCAATTCTTCCTCTGCCCGCATCAGGGCTAGATCGACGGCTGCTCCAATTGCTCTTCCGGCTGCATCAGCGACTCTGCCGTCAGCGCATCTGCGTTGCGCAATGACGGGAAGAGCACCGTCCACAGTCCGGTCACCATTAACGACCCGATTCCGCCCAGGACGACCGCTCGCACCGGCCCCATCCACTGCGCCGTCAGACCGCTTTCGTATTCGCCAAGTTCGTTAGATGCGCCGACGAAGAGAGAATTCACGGCGCTGACGCGGCCACGCATGGAAGGCGGCGTGGCCAGTTGCAGCAGGGAAGATCGAATGACGACGCTTACCATGTCCGCCGCGCCCAGGATCACCAATGCCGTCAGCGAGAGCCACAAGCTGCGCGACAGGCCGAAAACGATCGTAGCCACGCCGAAGATCGCAACGCAGATAAACATCATCCGTCCGGCGCGGCTGCGGATCGGCCGGAAGGAAAGCAGGATCGATACGATGAGCGCCCCGGCAGCCGGCGCAGCGCGCAGGATTCCCAGTCCACGCGCGCCGGTGTGCAGAATGTTCTCCGCGAAAATCGGCATCAGCGCCACCGCGCCGCCCAGCAGCACCACGAACAAGTCCAGGCTGACCGATCCCAGCAGCAGCTTGGCGCGCCACACATAGCGAAGCCCTTCAAGCACCAGGTCGAAAGTCGTGGAGCGATGCTCCATCCTGCCCGGGCGCACTTCGAGCATGCCGATCAGCGTGAGATAGCCCACCAGCGTCAACAGCGTGAATAGGAAGACCACCGGCGCTCCTGCAATATGCGGCAGACCCCAGCGCGCCAGCGGAAGCGTGAACAGCAGGCCGCCGACCGCGGGACCGGTGATATTCGCGATCTGGAAAACCGTCGCGCCCCACGTGACTGCGTTGACGAAGTGCTCCGTCGGGACCAGATGCGGCACCAGCGCCGAGCTCGCCGGCCCGCTGAAGGCGCGTCCCGTCCCGATAAAAAACAGCACTGCATAGATCGGCAGAATGCGATGCATTCCGTGAAAGGCAAAGAGAAACAGCGTCAGCGTCGAGACAAACTGCAGCGAATAGCAGACCAGGATGACAGTGCGCCGGTCGAAGCGGTCCGCCGTGTGGCCCGCCGGCAGCATGAAGAGTAATCCCGGAAGGAAGAGCGCCAGCCCGGTATAACCAAGGTCGATCGCGCGATGCGTGATCAGGTAGACCTGCCACGCAACCGCCACAGCCTGCGCCTCCGCGCCCATAATCACCAGGGCGCGGGCCATCTGGTAGAGCCGGAAATCACGATAGGCAAACGCGGCTGCGCCGCGACTGCCAGGCTCCTCTTTCTTTCGTCGGTCATGCTCTCGATTCTTGCCGTGTCCTTCTATTGTCGCAGCATCATGATGGGGGCTCGATTAATCTTGAATGTCGCTCGCCCATGTCCGATTTCCATCGCACGCACGACTCCGCCGCGCCCGAGCTGCCGCTGGGCGAAGGCGCATCGTCCGCCTCTGCAGCGCTTCCTGACGCAGCAACCCGCGATCGTCATCCGCTTCACCCGGTCAGGGGCGTGGTCGGCGTATTCGTCTGCGGCCTCATCGCCTTCCTCACGCTCTACGCAACGCAACCGCTTCTGCCGTTGCTGGAAGACCTCTTTCACGCCTCGAAGTCCGCCGTAGGCTGGACGGTCAGTGCTTCCACTCTCGGTGTCGCAATCGCAGCGCCGCTGCTCGGCACATTCACCGAGCGGATGAATCGCAAGCGCGTGATCCTGGTTTCGATTCTTCTGCTCGCCGTGCCGACCTGCGCCGCCGCAAGCTCCACCTCCCTCGGCTGGCTGGTCTTCTGGCGGCTGCTGCAGGGGCTCATCACGCCGGGCGTCTTCGCCACCACCATCGCCTACATCACGGAGAACTGGCCGCCTACCGCGGTCGCTCCCGTCATGAGCATCTACGTCAGCGGCACCGCCTTGGGAGGCTTCTCCGGCCGCGCTGTCACCGGCATCATGGCCGATCACGTCGGTTGGCGGCCATCGTTCGTCTTGCTCGGCCTGATATCTCTGGGCGGCGCTGCTTTGGTCGCATGGCTGCTGCCGGACAAGCCGCGCCCGCTCTCTGCAGGCACGCGGCCTCCGTTGCGCCAGATCTTCCTGCCCATGTTTGCCCATCTGCGCAACCCGCGCCTGCTCACAACCTACCTCGTCGGCTTCAACGTGCTCTTCTCGCTCGTCGGCGTCTTCACCTACATCACCTTCTATCTGGCGGCGCCTCCGTTCTCGCTCTCCACCGCCAAGCTCAGCCTGTTGTTCGTCGTCTATCTTGTAGGACTCGTCGCCACGCCGCTCGCCGGAGCGCTTCTGCCCCGCGTTGGCCTCCGGGCAGGCATCACCGGCTCCATCCTGCTCTCTCTCGCCGGCGTGCTGCTTACATTGGTGCACTCGCTACCGATCGTCGTGGTGGGCCTCGCCCTCTGTTGCACCGGCGTATTTATTTCGCAGAGCTGCGCCACCAGCTTCCTTCGCGAAGCCGCGCCGGAGTCTTCCCGTGCCTCCGCCGTGGGCATGTATGTCGCCTGCTACTACATCGGCGGGACGGTCGCGGGCGTAGCGCCCAGCCTGGTCTGGAAGCTCGGCGGATGGACCGCGTGCGCTGCCATGGTCGCAGCCATTGACCTGATCTCGATTGTGATCGCGCGCCGCGGCTGGAGCGAGGCGGTTCCCGCTTAGAGAGTTCTGAATCATCCTGTCGTCATCTCGACCGGAGCCGTCTGGCGCGGAGCGAGCACCGGCGCAGTGGAGAATCTGCTTTCGCGGCGCTCACACGTGCGTAACGCTGATTCAAAGGATTGTTAGCTATTTGCCGTGCAGATAGGTCTTGTACTGCGTGTCCACAATGCCCAGGTTGCGCGCCAGTCCAAGCTTCGCCTGATTGTAGCTAAGGGTGTCCGCAATGAGCTGCGACTGCGCCTGCGACAGCGTAGCCTGCGCCTGCACAACCGGCAGATTGTCATCCACGCCGGCGGCAAATCGGTCGTTCGCATCGGAAAGCGCGTGCGTTGCAAGGTCCACGTTCTGCTGCGAGACCCGTACCAGCGTCTGCGACGAATTCAGGTCCAGCATGCTGTCGCGCAATTGCTGATCGATCTGCTGCTTCAGGTCCGCCATGCGATTCATGGCGTCGCTCTGCTGCGCCGCGGCAACATCGGCATCGCCGCGGAATTGCGCCTCCTTGAAGATCGGAAGCTGCAGCTCGCCCATGGCCACGAACGTGCCGTGATACAGCCCATGCGTCAATCCGGTAACGCCGTAGTTGCCGCCCGCCGTCAGGGTGGGCAGCCGCTCGTACTTGGCCGCGGAGCGTGAAAGCTGCGCTGCATGCACTTGGCGCTGCATCCCCTGGTAGTCCTGGCGGCTTTGGTAGGCGAGCCGGCGAGCGTCTTCGATCGACATCTGCTCCAGGTCCGCATAAGGCGCAGTATCCGTAAGCTCGATCGTCTGCTCCACCGGCACGCCGATCTCGCGCTTCAGCAGGATCTGGTCCTTCTCGAACGCATTCTGTGCGGCAATCACCTTCTGCTGCTGTGTCTGGTATTGCACGCGCGCGCGCAACTCATCCAGCCGCGCCGCGGTTCCCGCTTCGTGCTCGGCCTGCGCCTGCTTCAGCAGCACTTCGTCGGCGCGCAGAAGCGCGTCGGCGCTGTCAATCTGCGAATGGTCGGCCAGCGTCTTCAGATACTGGTTGCCCACATTCAGCACCACCAGCCCGCGCGACGATTGCGTGTTGTAAAACGCCGCCCTCAGGCTCTCCTTCGCCGACCGGTAGCGCGTGATCGCCGTAAGGTCGAGCGCCGTCCAGTTCAGCGCGGCATCCGCCGTCGTCACGTCCACCTTTACGATCGGGTTGAAGTTGGCAAAATTCGTGTCAGGAAACAGCGGCGCGATCTTGGCCAGAAGGCCCGGGTTGAATCCAAAGGTCTCCAGGTTGTACTGATGCGCTCCGGTAGATGCTTCGGCCTTCAGCGACGGCAGCAGCGGATTCAGCGCCTGCAGCCGTTGCGCATCCGACTGCTGCTGCTGGATGCGCGCCTGGGTCAGCGCCAGGTTCGCCTGGATACCACGCTGGATCGCGTCATCCAGCGAGAGATGCAGCGTCTCCGGCGAGACCGTGCCCATCGTCACGCTGCCGTAATAGGGGTTCTGCGCCGAGCTGGGATTCATCAGCGACTGCGGCGACGGGGCATTCAGGCTGGCGGTCGTTGCTGGAGACGATGGAGTGGCCGACGCGTTCGCGCTGCTGCCGGAAGCCGCCGCGCTGCCGGCGCTCGTATCGCCTGTGCTCCCGCTGCTCGACGCAGTGGCATTCGTCGGAGCACTTACCGCCCCGCTCGACTTTTGGGAACTCTGCGCACGCAGATGCGTCCCGCCGCACACCAACGCGGCGCACACCATCCCAATTGCAATCCTGTAGGTCACCCGACTGAGGCTCTCCGGAAGTGGTAACTGCTTTCTTTAGATCATCGCAGAAGCCGCGGGTTGCCAAAACTTTGCGTTTGGCGATCCATCGGCCATCACAAACCGAGCTTTTTCCATGCCTTACGGCATCGGGCTGCATACAATCATGCTATGCCTGCCGGCGAATCGCCATTGCGTGTGGTCCACGCGGTCTGCTCCCACGACTGCCCGGACTCCTGCGCCGTGCTGGTCAGCGTGGACGCCAACGGGCGCGCGCAAAAAATCGCCGGAGACCCGGATCATCCGGTCACCCGCGGATTTCTCTGCGGCAAGGTGGCTCAATACCTCG
>CAWBPB010000013.1:0-167201 GCA_963790555.1 uncultured Acidobacteriaceae bacterium
ACCGCGTCTATTCGCCGGATCGTCTGCTCTACCCCATGCGCCGCCGCGCGGGCATCGCGAAAGGCCCGCTGCCCAGCGGTCGCGAGACCGGAAAGCTTTGAGCGCATCGGCTGGGACGAGGCGCTCGACACCATCGCAAAGCGGCTCGCCGCCATCGCTGAGCAGCACGGCCCCGAATCCGTCCTGCCGTACTCCTATGCCGGCAACATGGGCGTGCTCGGCTACGGCTCCATGGACCGCCGCTTCTTCCACCGGCTCGGCGCCTCGCAGCTCGATCGCACCATCTGCGCCACCGCCGGCGGCGATGCCTTCCTCTCCGTCTACGGCCGCAAGCTCGGCACCGATACCGAGCAGTTCCATCGCGCGCGTCTCATCATCGCCTGGGGCGCAAACATCCATGGCACCAGCGTCCATCTCTGGCCGCAGATCGAAGATGCCTGCCGCAACGGTGCCCGTCTCATCGTCATCGATCCCTACCAGACCCGCACAGCAAAACTCGCCGACTGGCACATCCCGATTCATCCCGGCACGGACGCCGCACTCGCGCTCGGCCTGATGCATGTCATCTTCGCCGAAGGTCTCGAAGACCGCGCCTATATCGACCAGCACACCGTCGGAGCAAAAGAGTTGGCAGACCGCGCGAAAGAATATCCGCCCGAGCGCGTCGCTGCCTGGACCGGCATGACTGCCGACCAAATCCGCGCTCTCGCCCGCGAGTACGCCACCACCAAGCCCGCGGCGATCCGGCTCAACTACGGTATCCAGCGCTGCGAGAATGGCGGTACAGCCGCGCGCGCCGTCTGCATGCTGCCACTGCTTACCGGCGCGTGGAAGGATCTTGGCGGCGGCCTGCAGCTCTCCACCAGCGGCGCCTTCCGCTTCGACTCGCAAACCCTCGAGCGTCCCGACCTGATGTACGCAAGCCCGCTCGGCCGCGCCGCGCGCGTTGTCAACATGGCCCGCCTCGGCCACGCGCTTACCGAGCTGAACGATCCGCCGGTCAAGGCGCTCTTCGTCTACAACTCAAATCCCGGCGCCATCGCTCCTAACCAGAACACTGTGCTGCGTGGCATGGCGCGTTCTGATCTCTTCACCGTCGTGCACGAGCAGTTCTGGACCGATACCGCCGATTACGCCGATATCGTGCTCCCCGCCACCACGTTCCTCGAGCACGCCGACCTCCAAGGCGCCTACGGTCACTACCATGTGCAGCTCTCCGATCAGGCCATCGCGCCGCTTGGCGAAGCACGCTCCAACGTCTGGGTCTTCGGCCAGCTCGGGCAGCGCATCGGCTTCTCCGAAGCCTGCTTCCGCGATACCGAGCAGCAGATGTTGGCCCAGGCAATCTCCGGTGCGCCACAGGAAACGCATCCGCAAATGAATGGCATCACGCTCGACCAGCTTCGCGAGCAGCACAGCGTTCGCCTTCGCTGGGCTGGCGAGCCCGCGGCGCCTTTCCAGCCCTTCGCCGATGGCGGCTTCGGCACACCCTCCGGCAAAGGCGAGCTCTACTCCTCAGCGCTGGCTGAACAGGGGCTCGATCCTCTGCCATGCTTCAAACCGCCCAAAGAATCGCGCCACAATGCCGATCGCGCGTACCCGCTCGAATTTCTCGGGCGCAAGGCCGACAACTACATGAACTCCACCTTCGCGAATCTTGCTCCGCACCAGAAGATGGAGAAGTCCCGCATCGGCAAACTCGAAATTCATCCCGACGACGCAGATCGCCGAGGCATCCACGAAGGCGATACCGTCGAGGTCTTCAACGATCGCGGCCGCATTCGTCTGGTCGCGCAGGTCCACACCGGTGTTCCCGCGGGCGTCGTCGCCTCGCGGCTCAACTGGAACAAGCTCTCCGCCGGCGGCAGCAATGTGAACGCGCTCACCTCCGAGCGCCTCACCGACATCGGCCGCGGCCCCACATTTTATTCCACGCTGGTTGAGGTGGCGCGGATCTCGAACATTGGCTGAAATTAGCTATCAGTGCGCCGGCTGCGGCGAATGGATCGAGACCTTCGTGGATGAGTCTGCCGGTGCCCATCAGAATTACGTCGAGGACTGCCAGGTCTGCTGCAAGCCGAACGTGCTCGATGTGCGCTGGAACCCCGCCGAACATGCCTTCGTGGTCCATGCCGAGCTCGAAAGTTGACGCCGTGCAGGGCTGCTTCGCACCCGATTCGTGGCCCGCTGTTGGTCGTCGCGGCCCCGCTTGCTATAGAATCGGCTTTCCAGCACGAAAGAGCGGAAGTTCGATTTTGGTTGCAGTGAGGGTGTGCCTATTTTTCCCGTCATTCGGCGGAGCATGAGCTCCCAGATCCAGCAGGACAACACCATTCGTCCACGGATCCTTCGTAAATTGATGCTCCAAGGGTTGGGTGCTCTGGCCGTACTCTTCTGCACGGTCGCGCCCGCGTTCGCACAGAACGCCAATGTCATCTCCGAAATCCGGGTCATCGGCAACCGCCGCATCCCCAAGGAAACCATCCTCGCCCGCCTCTACTCCCACGTCGGCGATAACTACGATCCAGCCACCGTCGAGCGCGATTTCAACTCGCTGTGGAACACCGGCTATTTCGAAGACGTCCGCATCGAAAAAGAGGAGACCGCCAAGGGCGAAGTCCTGGACATCTTCGTCCGTGAGAAGCCCACCATCCGCGAGATCAATTACAAGGGACTCAATTCGGTTACGACAATCCGATGTCCTCGACCGCTTCAAAAAGGAGAAGGTCGGGCTCAGCGTGGAAAGCCAGTACGACCCCACGCGCATCGCCAAGGCCATCGCCGTCCTGAAGGCGCTGCTGGGCGAGCACGGGCACCAGTTCCCGACCATCACGCCCGAGGTCAAGACCATCCCGCCCGCATCCGTCGCCGTTACCTTCAATATCAAGGAAGGCCCGACGGTGAAGGTTGGCAACATCAAGTTCACCGGCAACAGGAACCTGAACGCACGCACGCTGCGCTATGCCATGCGCAACCTGCGTCCCATCGGCGTCCCTCACTCCATCTTTCTGGAGAACCTCTTCGCCCGCACCTACGACGCCAGCAAGCTCGAAGAGGATTCCGAGCGCGTCCGCCAGGCCTATCAGAACCACGGCTACTTCAAGGCCATCGTGGGTGAGCCGTCAACGCACATCCGCAACGAAGGCGGCCTCTCGCTGCTGACCTTCCGGCCCAAGAAGGGCAAGCGCATCGACATCACGTTGCCCATTGAGGAAGGCCAGCGCTATCGCCTGGGCGGCATCACCTTCACCGGCAACGAGCATGTGAAGAACGTGAAGGCCCTGCGCGCCCAGTTCGCCATCAAGGATGGCGACTACTTCAACTACACCGCCGTCGCCAAGGGCCTCGAAAATCTCCGCAAGGCCTACGGCACCCTCGGCTACATCAACTATGCCGCTGTCCCCTCTCCCCGCTTCGACGAAGCCAAAAAGCTTCTGTATCTCGACATCGACATCGATGAGGGCAAGCCCTTCTACGTCTCGCGCATCGAGTTCACCGGCAACACCGTCACCCGCGATTCGGTCATCCGCCGCGAGCTGCTGCTCGAAGAGGGCCAGGTCTACAACAGCAATCTCTGGGAACAGAGCCTGCTGCGCCTGAACCAGCTCGACTATTTCGATCCGCTGAAGGTGGACCAGGACTCCACCGCGACGCAGGACCAGACAAACAATACGGTCTCGCTGCTGCTCCGCGTGCACGAAAAGGGCAAGAACTCCATCGGACTGAATGGCGGCGTCAGCGGCCTCTCCGGCTCATTCCTCGGCCTCAACTACCAGACCAATAACTTCCTCGGTCTGGGCGAAACGCTGAGCCTGCAGGCCAACCTCGGCAATCTTCAGCGCAACCTGCAGTTCGGCTTCACCGAGCCCTATTTCCGCAACAAGCCGATTTCGCTCGGCTTCCAGATCTTCTCCAGCAAGTACGACTACAACGCCGCGAAGAACTACCAGATCTCGACCGGCGGTGGAAACCTGTCGGCCGCGCAGCAGTCGCTGGTGCAGAACTACAACCAGTCCTCCACCGGCCTCACCGTGTCCTCCAATTACCTCTTCCGGCACAGCTTCCACCGCGTCGGCCTTACGTATTCATTCCAGAAGAGCTCGATCACCGCCTTCAGCCCCGCGTCCACGTCGCTCTTCCAGACCCTGGCGTTCCGCAGCGGTATCCAGTCCAACAACGCGCTCGAAGGCATCTACTCCAGCACCGCGTCGCTCTCCTACACCTACAACAAGATCGGGAACCCCTACAATCCGCACGACGGCGTCTCCTACACCGCGCTCTGCAGGTTGCCGGCCTCGGCGGCAACGTCAAGTACTACAACCCCATCTTCGAATACCGCCACTTCAACGGCATGCATTTGTTCAAGCCCAGCAGGGAAGGCCGCAACGTTCTCGCCTTCCGCTTCCAGGCGCAATATATCCAGGGCCTTGGCGGCAAGGTTGCGCCGCCCTTCCAGCGCTTCTATCAGGGCGGCGAGGCCGAGCTTCGCGGCTTCGACATCCGCTCCGGCACGCCGTACGCGTTCATTCCGCAGCGCACGCAGTTCATCCTCACCAATCCGGATGGCACGCTGGTCCCGCGTGATCCTACCAACCCGACGCTGGGCAACATCACCATCCCTATCCCCACCTACGGCATCGTTTCCGTCGGCGGCGATACCTCGTTCACCAGCAACATCGAATACCGTATCCCGCTCGGCGGACCGGTCATGTTCAAGCTGTTCGACGACTTCGGCATGGCCGTGGCGACCCGCCAGTCGCAGTTGCTGCAAAGCGTGCTCGCCACCGACCAGCTGAACGCGCCGCTCTACGGCTGCCCGGTCTATGTCAATGGATCGTGCCAGGGCGGACAGCGCATTGCGTTCACCCGCGAGATTCGTCCCATCGAGGGCACCAACACCGTTCCCCGCATGTCCACCGGCGCAGAGATTTCTGTCATGCTGCCGATCGTTCGTGCGCCCTTCCGTATCTACTACGCCTACAACCCTCTGCGTCTGCTGGAGCAGGTGCGCGGCGAAAATCTGATCACGCGCGATATGTTCCCCGCGGGCGGGGCAGGCGATTTCAGCTATGCCCAGTCCCAGCAGCTCTATGGGTCGCTCTACCAGTTGCGGGAGCCGCGCAAGACCTTCCGCCTCGCCGTCAGCACCACGTTCTAGCGCAATGAATCGAAAGTTGTTGCTTGACTTGTCGTCCTGAACGTAACCGAAGGTGGAGTGAAGCATCTGCTGTAACTTCCGTTCGATAACGGCGCGAAGCGCCGCTCAACCGGACTCCGGTGGCCGCGTCTTCATTGACGCTGCTGCAAGAGAACCGTCTCTATAATCGTTCGCAAGTTCCTGAGATGTCCTCTGTTCGTGTCTCTTGTGCGCAAACCGCACCCTCTCCCTGGGGGCGCGTGGCGTTCGCATCGGAATTGCGCAAGGGGGAGAGCACAGGGCAGCGTGCCCGCAAGTGCCCTCGAAACGCAATCAGGACAGCCAACAAGAACCAAGGAGTTTCCTAGCCAAATGAAGCGTTCTTTGTCACTCGTCTGCATGCTCGCGTCCACCCTGGGCGCCAGTGCGCTCGCCCAGACCGCAGCAGAGCCACCCTCCGCACCCGGCGCGCCTGCCGCCACCGCTCCCGCCGGCCCCACCAAGATCGCGGTCATTCAGTTTGAGGCTGTCGTCGCGCAGACCAACGAAGGCCAGCGTGCCTTCGCCGAGCTGAACACCAAGTACCAGCCCAAGCAGCAGCAGATCAAGGCTGAGAGCGACGAGGTCGACACGCTGAAGAAGGATATGCAGACTGCCGGCGACAAGCTGAGCGACGCCGAGCGCCAGAGCCGCCTGCGCACCATCGATGAGAAGGAAAAGACGCTGCAGCGCAACGTGGAAGATGCGCGCAACGACTTCTCCGGCGAGATGAACGAGAAGTTCGGCACGATCGCCCAGAAGGTAGCCGGCGTCATGACTCGTTACGCGCAGGAGAATGGCTACACGCTGGTCCTCGACGCTGGCTCCCAGCAGCAGCAGCAGTCGCCCATCCTCTGGGCTGCCGAGTCCACCAACATCTCCGAGGCGGTCGTCCAGGCCTACAACAAGCAGTCCGGCGTTCCGGCGCAACCCGCATCCGCCCCGCGGCCCACGGGAACAACCACTCGCGTTCCCGCCCGTACTCCCACCACTCCACGCACCACCACGCACTAGAAATCACTTCCCGCCGGGCTCCGCTTTCCGGAGCCCGTACGGCCTATACCGCCGTCCCTCGGGCTGTGGAAATTTCTGTGGATTGCGGGTCGTGCCACCCGGTACAAATCCCTGACTGCACAATATCCACGGCAGCAGACGCGCTTCCGGCCAGTGTAACCACCCTGGTGTGAGTCATTTACAGGAAAAAACTGGTCTTGTGGCAGGATGAACAAACGATAAACGCCGGAGATCCCTTTCAGGACGCTTTCCACAGATCGCATCCCCGGTTGAAATCCGGCGGCGTTACTTCGCGCTATCTTCGCCCACCTTCAGCACCGCCAGGAATGCCTCCTGCGGGATGTCCACTTTGCCGATCCGCTTCATCCGCTTCTTGCCTTCCTTTTGCTTCTCCAGGAGCTTCCGCTTGCGGCTGATATCCCCGCCATAGCACTTGGCCAGCACGTTCTTGCGCAGCGCCGCCACGGTCTCTCTCGCGACAATCTTCGACCCAATCGCTGCCTGGATAGCCACTTCAAACTGCTGCCGCGGAATCAGCTCCCGCATCTTCGAGACCAGCGCCTTCCCGCGCTCGTAGGCAAAGTCACGGTGCACGATGATCGAAAGCGCATCCACCGGCTCGCCGGAGACCAGTATGTCCAGCTTCACCATCGGCGAGATCCACGAGCCGGAGAGGCTGTAATCCAGCGATGCGTACCCGCGCGAGACCGACTTCAGCCGGTCATAGAAATCCAGCACGATCTCGTTCAGCGGCAATTCGTAGGTCAGCATCACGCGTGTCGGCGTGACGTATTCAAAGTTCTGCTGCCGTCCGCGCTTCTCCTCGACCAGCTTCAGAATCCCGCCCACGTATTCCTCGTTGGTCAGGATCGTGGCCTTGATCACCGGCTCTTCCACCTGCTCAATCTCGCTCGGGTTCGGCCAGCGCGACGGATTATCCACCTCGATCTCGCTGCCATCCGTCAACCGGATCTTGTAGCGGACGCCCGGCGCGGTCGTGATCAGGTCCAGATCGAACTCGCGCTCCAGCCGCTCCTGAATGATCTCCATGTGCAGCAGACCAAGAAATCCGCAGCGGAAGCCGAAGCCCAGCGCGGCGGAACTCTCCGGCTCCATCGAGAACGAGGAATCGTTGAGCCGCAGCTTTTCAAGCGCCTCGCGCAGCAGCGTGTGCTCGTGCGAGTCCACCGTGTACAGCCCCGCGAAGACCATCGACTTGATGTCTTCAAAGCCCGGCAACGCGGCCGCCGCGGGCCGTCCATCCTCCGTGATGGTGTCGCCAATCTTCGTATCGCCCACGTTCTTGATCGTCGCCACGAAAAAGCCGACCTCGCCGGCGGCCAGCTCCGAGACCTCAACCGGCTTTGGCGTCAGCACGCCCATCGATTCCACATCGAAGACGCGTCCGTTGGACATCAGCCGGATGCGCGCGCCCTTGCGCAGCGTGCCCTGCATCACGCGCGTCAGCACAATCACGCCGCGGTACGCATCGAACCACGAATCGAAGATCAGCGCCTGCAGCGGCGCTTCGGCATCGCCCGCCGGCGGCGGCAGCCGATGCACAATCGCCTCCAGGATCGCTTCGACATTCTCGCCCGTCTTCGCGCTCACCGGAATCGCGTCCGTGGCATCGACGCCAACGGTGTTCTCGATCATCTCCTGCGTGCGCACAACGTCTGCGCTCGGCAGGTCGATCTTGTTGATCACCGGGATCATGTCCAGCCCGTTGCTGATGGCCAGGTAGGCATTCGCCAGCGTCTGCGCCTCCACGCCCTGCGTGGCATCGACCACCAGCAGCGCGCCCTCGCAGGAGGCCAGCGAGCGCGAAACTTCGTAGGAGAAATCCACGTGCCCCGGCGTGTCGATCAGGTTGAGCTGATAAAGCTCACCATCCTTCGCCTTGTAGAGCATGCGGACGGCATGCGCCTTGATCGTGATGCCGCGCTCGCGCTCCAGGTCCATGTCGTCCAGCACCTGAGCGTGCATCTCGCGCGCGCTCACCGATCCGGTCAGCTCCAGCAGCCGGTCGGAGAGGGTGGATTTCCCGTGATCGATATGCGCGATGATCGCGAAATTACGGATGTGCCTGGTGTCCATGTGTGCGGATATGTCGTGTGCCGGGTGGGTGAGCGAGCGAATAGCAAGAGTACCGAAGTCCGCTCGAACCTTGAGTTTATCATCGGCACACTGCCTGCCTGCGCTCTACAATGACGCCAGACCGTTTCACAAAAGGCATAGCCACCGGGAAGAACTCAACGCAGCTTTTTCGTTAAGAAAAGCTGCTCCTAAGGCTTGCTGGCAGGATACGGTATTTGTGAAACGGTAGAGAACCTCCTCTGAACCGCATGGATGTCCACAAGCCTTCTGTCCTCCTCCTCGCTGTCTTGTGCGGCAGCGCTGTTGCGGGCGCGGCAGCGCAGAAGAAAACGCAGCCACCTCCATCCGCCACGCAGCAGGCGCCCGCGCCGGCCAATCCGCGGGAGCAGCAGGTGATCTCCGCGGCGGAGACCAGCTACGCCAGCGGCATGCGCAACTACCACGCCGGCAATCTTGCCGCTGCCAAGCAGGACTTCGACAACGCCGTCGACACCATGCTCTCCAGCGGCCTCGATCTCAAGACCAGCCCGCAGCTCGGCGACGAATTCGAGCACATCGTCGACTCCATCAACGCACTCGAGATGGATGCGCTCAAACAGGGCACCGGCTTTACCCCGCCCATGGAGCAGACGCCGGTCGGCGTTGCGAACGACGTGACCTTCCCCGTCGATCCCAACATCCGCGCCGCCGCCGAAGCCGAACTCAAGACCACGCAGTCCGACCTGCCGCTGGTCATCAACGACGCGGTCACCAGCTACATCGGCTACTTCTCCAACACCACCACCGGCCGCAATACCATCATCAGCTCGCTGCGCCGTGCCGGACGCTACAAGGACCTCATCGAGCGCACCCTGCGTGAAGAAGGCGTGCCCGCCGATCTCATCTATCAGGCCATCGCCGAATCAGGCTTCCAGGTACAGGCCGTCAATGGTCGTTCTGGTGCAGCCGGCATGTGGCAGTTCATGGGCTTCCGCGGCGCCTACGGGCTGGAGCGCAATGGCTGGGTCGATGAGCGCTTCGATCCTGAGAAATCCACCCGGGCCTACGCGCGCGAGATCAAGAAAAATTACCAGCAGTTCGGCGACTGGTACCTGGCCATGGCCGCCTACGACTGGGGTCCGGGCAACGTGCAGCGCGCCGTACAGCGCACCGGGTATGCCGACTTCTGGGAGCTCTACAGGCGAAACAATCTTCCGCAGGAGACCAAGAACTACGTCCCCATCATCCTGGCCGCCGCCATCATGGCGAAGAATCCGACACGGTACGGCCTCACCGATCTCAACGCCGATCCACCCGTCGACGATGACACCGTGACCGTCAACGGCTCCATCGACCTCCGCCTCGTCGCCGACATCGTCAACGTGCCTGTACAGCAGATCGTCGGTCTCAATCCCAGCCTCCTGCGCATGATGACGCCCCCCGACGAGCCCTACGATCTGCATCTGCCGCAGGGCTCCAAGGCCGGCTTCATGGAGGCGATCGCGGAGATTCCCCCCGACAAGCGCACAGCATGGCGGTATCACCGCGTGCAGCCGGATGACACCCTGCAGTCGCTCGCAAAGACCTACCACGTCTCCGCGACGGACATAGCCTTCGTGAACCAGCTCGGTGCGGATGCCGATATCTCCGGGGAAGACGCGCTCATCATTCCCGCGGCCGCCGTCTCCGGCACACAGCGCAGCAGCGCGCGCTATCGCGTGGAACGCGAAGACACCCTGGTCACGCTCGCCGACCGCTTTAACGTCACGACCGAGCAGTTGCGCCGCTGGAACCATCTCCGCTCCAGCACCATCCGGCCCGGCCAGACGCTGTTTGTAGCCGAGCCGGCGCACGTTTCCGCATCCGCCCGAGGCAAACGCGGCAAGCGCCGCGGACGCGCCGCGCATAGTACTTCCAAATCGGCTTCGAAGTCCGCACAATCGCGCACCAGCTCCAAGACAAAGCCGCATCACAACTAGGCATGATCGCGAAGCAGCGCCAGGCAGCGTGCCTCGATGCTGCGAAACGCGATCCGCAATGGTCGATTTCGCACCACGCGCAAGCGTTTCTCACTTGCGTTCAGTAGCAGACCGTTGCATCCTGTTGCTATAATCCGCGCCGCAGGTGGAGTGGTCGATATTTGCGCTCGCTGCCCACAAGCGAAGCCAACGATGAGTGAAATGCCGGAGGCGAACAGATGCAGGACGAACGGAAGCTCTTAGCAGCGTACGACGATGGTGAACACGAACCCGAGGGCAAAGACTACTCGGATGAGTTGGAAGAGGAGATCGACGAAGACGAAGAAGATGAAGAAATCAGTGTGCCAGGCTCTTCGGACGAAGATTCTCACGAAGATGAAGGCTATGGCGCACCTCCACCGGCAGCATCCAGAGTGAGCACTCCTGTAGCGAAGGCGCCCGCAAAGAAAGCACCTGCCAAGAAGGCTGCAGCCAAAGCTCCGGCCAAAAAGGCGGCGAAGAAAGCTCCCGCCAAAAAGGCAGCAAAGAAGACTCCTGCCAAGAAGGCAGCGAAGAAGAGTTCCAGGAAATCTGCCGCGAAGAAAAGTAGCAGCGCCCGCAGCGGCGGTAAGGCGGCCAAAAAGGCTGCCGGTAAAAAGGGCGCACGTAATAAATCCACGAAGCGAGGTACTCAATTGGCAGTAAAGAAAGCAGCAAAGAAGAAGTCGGCGAAGAAGTCGGCTAAGAAGGCAACCAAAAAAGCGGCAAAGAAGAAATCCACCAAGAAGGCCGCCAAGAAGGCAACAAAGAAAAAGTAGTCCAACCGCAGTACGAGGCAAGCAAAAGAGCCCGGCATCCCGCCGGGCTTTTTTGCGTCTGTACTCTGCCGTTTAGCTTAGCCGTTCTTCTTTTCCAGATCCGCCAGCGCCGCCAGCACCTCGGTGCTGTGGTTCGAAGGATCCACGCCGGTCCACACCTTGGCGATCTTTCCTTCAGGATCGATCAGGAATGTGTTCCGTTTGGCGATCTTCATGCCCATGTAATTGCCGAGCGAGCCATACTTCGAAACGGTCGACTTCTGCTCATCGGAGAGCAGTTTGAAGCTCAGGCCGTCCTTGGTGCAGAACGTCTTATGGCTCGCCACCGAGTCCACGCTCACGCCCAGGATCACCGCATTGTCCCGCTGATACTTCGGCAGGTCGTCCTGGAACTTGTGCGCCTCCATCGTGCAGCCGGAGGTCATGTCCTTGGGATAGAAGTACAGCACCACCCACTTGCCGCGATATTGATCGAGGCTGACCGGCGTGCCTTCCTGCGAGGGCAGGGAAAATCCCGGCGCCTCCTGTCCCACCGTGGGCACCGCATCGTCAGCCGCGCGCGCGCTGCGCACGGCGAACACACTGGCAATCGCAGCGATCACCAGAGCAGCCAGAACTGCAAAACGTGACATGGACATCGATACACCTCCTCCAATGGGGGCGTCCTCATTAGAGCATTTCTGCGCGGCCGCCTGCCGCGGCACCCGGCGAAAGTGACAATTACGTGACGATTCGATCGCCGGGAGGCGCGCCCGCTTATCCCAACAGCTCCGCCACGATGGCAATGCCTGCAACGTCGGCGGCAGCAACAACCGCAGCGCGATCGAAGATCAACGTCCGTCCGGCCTCCAGCGACAGGCACGTCGCGCGCGCCTCAACCATGGCGGCAATGGTGAATTCCCCGATCACCGGCACATCGAAGCGCATATCCTGCTTCGGCTTTGCGATCTTCACCACCGTCAGGCTGCGCTCCAGCATGGAGGCTTCATCCTCGAGCGTCCGCATCAGCGCGCCCGCGCGTGCAATCGTCGCATCGGTGCCCTCCATCGCTTCTACCGCCACACAGGCCTGTGCCGCGATCACCACCGTCTGCCCGATGTCATAGCCGGCCAGCGCCGCCGCCACCTCCCGGCCATACGCCATGTCCTTGCGCTCCTGCTCATTCGGGGCGCGCTCGGTCAGCACGCCTGCCGGCGCCAGCAGCGGCTCCAGGAACGAAGTGGACGAGATCAGCTCGATGCCCTCATCGCTCAGCACTTTGGCGATCGCGCCCAGCAGCATGTCCGTGTTGCGCGTACGCAAGTTCAGCAGCAGCTTGGCCAATCGCCAGTCCGGCCGGATGCTCGAAAAAATCTGCTTGTGTCTCACCTGGCCGGCCATCACGGCCTGCGTTACGCCCTCGCTCTGGAATGTCTCGATCAGCCGTGACAGCTCGCCCAGCGAGAGCCAGTACACCGTCGTCCCTGCGTCCTCGGTAGCGCGTGCATTCATCGCCGCGTCGGTCTCTTCGCGGATCGCCGCCACCACCACCCGGCGTCCGTGAGCGCGCGCCGCATCGAGCAGCAGGAAAGGGAAATCGTCCGTTGCCGGCGATCAGGCCCAGTGGCTGTTGCGGCGCTTGTGGCTGTTGCGGATGGTGCAGATCGTTCGCCATCGCAACTACTTCAATACGCCGCGCTCGCTCGTCTCGACGAAACGCAGCAGGTATGCGACCTCTTCGCACGAGCTGGCTTCGGCGCGCAGAGCATCCAGCGCCTGCGAGGTGTTCCGCTTCGACGCCAGCAGCAGCCGGTAAGCATGCTGCAGCGCGCGCAGTTGGTCCCGCGTAAAGCCGCGCCGTTCCAGCCCGACTTTGTTCAGCCCGTAAGCGTGTGTCTCGCGCTTGGCCGAAGTCAGCGAGAAGGGCAGCACATCCTGCGTGATGGTTGTGCCGCCGCCGACATAAGCGTGGCGACCGATGCGGCAGTACTGGTGCACGGGACACAGCGCGCCCACCGTCGCCCACTCCTCTACCGTCACGTGCCCGGCCAGCGTGGCGCCGTTAGCCAGGATGCAGTTGTCGCCAATCGTCGAATCGTGGCCGATGTGCGCGTACGCCATAATCAGGCAATCGCTGCCCACGCGTGTCGTGCCGCCTCCGCCTGCGGTCCCGCGCGAGATGGTGACGCATTCCCGGATCACCGTCCGCTCGCCAATCTCTACGGCCGTCGGCTCGCCGGCGTATTTCAAATCCTGCGGAGCAACACCGACAGCGGCAAAGCTGTACAGGCGGCATCCCGCTCCCAGCGTCGCGTGGCCATCCAGCACGACGTGCGAGACCAGCTCGCAGCCCTCACCCAGCACCACGTGGGCGCCCACCGTGCAGTACGGGCCAACGGTTGCGGAAGCGGGGATGACAGCGCCGGCCTCAACCAGCGCCGTGGGGTGAATGCTCACTCGGCAGCGGCCCCGGCCAGCGCAGCCGTCTCCTGTGCCTCAGGTTTTCGGGTCGCGCGCGGCACCACCAGACACTTGATCTCCGCCTCGCACACCAGCTTGCCGTCGACATGGGCTTTGCCGCGCATCGTGGCGCCGCGGCGGCTCCATTTCAAAACCTGCACTTCGATGCGCACCTGGTCGCCTGGAACTACTGGCGCTGGAAAGCGCGCCTGATCGATTCCGGTAAAGACCACAAGCTTATCGTCGCGGTCCGGCACCTCCGTCAGCAGCAGCGCGCCGCCCGCCTGTGCCATCGCCTCCACCATCAGCACGCCCGGCATGATGGGATACGTAGGGAAGTGCCCCTGAAAGAACGGTTCGTTGATGGTGACGTTCTTGATCGCCACGATGCGTTTCATCCGCACCAGTTCCACAACGCGATCGATCAGCAAGAAACGGATAGCGATGCGGCAGGATCCGCATGATCTCGTTGATATCGAGAGAGGTTGCCGTGGGTCTATTCTCCGTGGCCATACGGAGAACGATTATATATAGCTGTGTAGCGCATCTCTAAGCGGCAAAGGCGCTTACTTCTTCAACTTGCGCACCGCCGCGTCAACATCAAACATCTCCGGCGGAAGCGCCCCCCCATACACCACGTTGTAGAGGAACCGCTGGTTCGTCATATCGCCGTTGTGATACCGCGTGACGGAGAACGGCGTCGAGATGCCGTTGAATTTGTGGTAGTCGTCGTACTCCTCGCCCTCGACGTTCTTGTCCTTGTACAGCGGGTCGCGCCACTCAAAGCTGCGCCGCACCGGCAGGTGCGTGCTCGCGTCCAGGTCCAGCGTCAGGTTGTCGTTGGTCGAGGAGAGGATCGTGATCTTGTCCGCCAGGCGGCGCTCCACCTGCTCCTGCCCGCCGTAGAGATAGAGCGCTCCCGGGTCCTTGATCCACACCCGCGCCACCGCATCCACAGAATGACTGCGCCGCCGCAGGTAGTCATCCATCTCGTCTTTGGGCAGCACGCGTTTGCCCTTGTACGTAACCTCCCAGCCCTGGTCGCCGATGAAAAACTCGTAGACCTGCCGCTTCTTCCCCAGCTCAATCCGCTCCTTGTCCGGCGGCTGGTGGTAATCAAAGAAGTCCGTAATCGCGCCCGTAGGCTTGCCCTGGTAGAAGCCGGAAGTCCGCCCGATCAGCTCATATCCCGGCGCGTTCAGCCACGCATCGCCGCCCAGCGCCTGAATCATCTGCTGCAGCAGCGTCCTTCGCCTTCGTCTGCTCGGCCGCGGCGGTTGGATCGGTATTCGCCTGCGCATGCAGCACCAGGCCGCCGCACAGGATCAATATCAGGAAGAATCCCGCTCGCCGTATCGTCATCCCACCAGCACCGCGCCACCGTTCACGTTCAGCACCTCGCCGCTGATGAAACCCGCCCATGGCGTGCATAGAAACAGGATAGGCGCCGCCACCTCCTCCACCCGCGCCACGCGGCCCAGCGGAATCGTTCCGAAGATCTTCGCCCGGCCAGCTTCAGTTGCCAGCGCCGGCGCGGCCATCTCCGTATCCACCCATCCAGGCGCCACGCAGTTCACGTAGATGCCCTGCGGCGCCAGCTCGCTCGACAAGCTCTTGGTCAGGGAAATCAATGCGCCCTTCGTCACTGCATAGTCGGCATGGAAGGCCTCGCCGCGCTGGCCCGCCGTCGAGCTCACCAGCACCACGTGCCCCCGCGCCTCTCTTCCTTTGGACGTATTCTTGCCGCTGCATGGCAGCGACGGCCGCCTGCACCAGCCCGAAGACGCTGTCCAGATTCACATTCAGCGTGCGCCGCCATTGCTGCTCTGCCATGCGGGCAATCGGCGCATCGTCCGGCGGCCAGATGCCATGATTCACCACCAGGCAATCGATCCGTCCGAAGGCAGCAATCGTCTGCTCCACCAGCTTCCGTCCCGCCTCCGCCGAGTCCAGTTCCATCGCGAAAGCGCGGCAGACAGCTGTCGCCGCCGCACTCGGCCGCCAGCGCCTCGGCACGGTCCTTCGCAGCGCGGTAATTGAAGGCGACCTGCGCGCCCGCCTGCCGAAAGAGCCGCACCGCAGCCGCGCCGATCCCGCGCGCTCCGCCGGTGATCAGCGCAACCTTTCCATTCAGTGTCAGGGCCGGTACATCAGCGGATTGCATATCAGGACGCTACCGAACTCGCAGCGGGCACGCAACTTTGCCGGCTAGGCCGACTTTCCCTGCTTCGCCAGTTCCTTCTTGCGTACAGCGATCAGTTTTCGCCGCTCGCCGACCGGCATCGCCAGCACATCGCGCGTTCGCTTCGGCAGCTTCGCCTCGACGATCTCGCGCGACGCGCGCAGTCGCGCCTCCAGTTCGCTTTTTCGCAGCGCATCCCAGCGCTCCAGCGCCACCCAGTGCGCCCGCGCCAGATACGGCGCAGGAATGATGCCGTCCACTTCAAGCAGCTCCGCCGCACCCTCCGGACCCGCGGCAAACGACATCACGGCCCGGCCATCGCCGTCCAGATCGATCAGCGCAAACATCTTCCCGCCAACCGCCTTATCGCCCACCCAGAAGACCAGGTTGTTGCCCCATTGCAGCGTCTCCTCGACGAAAGGCAGCTTCAGCAGAAAGGCGCGTGTGCTCTCGGCATCCATGCGGAAAGTATGGGCCTCTTCGCCATCGATGAACATATCTCCCGAGACCTGCATTGACCCTGACGTTGCGTCATCGCTGAACCTGAACAGCAGAGGAGATGCCCGTATGGAAGCCATGTATCGCATCTAGGCGTTCGCCCGGCTTGCCGGCGTTACTGTCCGGACCCTCCACCACTACGAGCGTATCGGCTGCTCAAG
This sequence comes from uncultured Acidobacteriaceae bacterium, assembly GCA_963790555.1. GTDB lineage: Bacteria > Acidobacteriota > Terriglobia > Terriglobales > Acidobacteriaceae > KBS-83. The sequence goes on from CAWBPB010000013.1 coordinate 16,323, forward strand.
CCGGAGCGCACATCGTCCGGCTACCGTGTCTACACGGCCAGCCATCTGGAGCGGCTGGAGCAGATCGTCGCCTTGCGCTTTCTCGGCCTTCCGTTGAAGGAGATCGCCGAGGTCATCGGGCGTGAGCGCCGCAGCCTTCCCGCGGTGCTGGCCGCGCAGCGCCGCATGCTTCTGAGCCGGCGGCATCAGCTCGACCGCGCCATTGCTGCGATCGAGCACGCCGAGACGGCCGTCCACGCAGGTGAACCTGCAACCACGCTGTTGACCAGAATCATCGAGGAGATCGCTATGCAGGAACAAACCGAATTCATGAACCGCTACTACAGTGAGCCGGCGCAGGCCGCGCTCGAGAATCGCCGGAAGGAATGGGATCCCGCAGACCAGGACAAAGTGACCGAGGAATGGCGCGCACTTTTTCGCGACGTCAAAGCCGCCCTTCAGGAAGATCCTGCTTCGCCTCGGGCGCAATGGCTGGTGGACCGCTGGAACGAGCTCATCGGGCGTTTCACGGCTGGCAATCCGGACGTGACGAGCGGACTCAACAAAGCCTGGGCTGATCGCGCCAACTGGCCGGTGGACATGAAGCAGCAGAGCGATGACTTCTTCGACCACATGGTCTGTGACTTGATGGCGCAGGCCCGCGCGGTCGGAAGAATTAGATGCACGCCAGTGGAGGCGCACAGCGCGCCTCTGCTGCGAACTTCCGCGTCGCGAACTTTATACTGTCTGCACGCATGCCTGATAGCTCATCTCCCAACAAATTCCTCCCCGTCGACGAACAGCTTGACTACCTCCAGAAGGGCGCGGCGGAGATCATCCGCGTCTCCGATCTGCGCGAGCGGCTCGAAGAGTCGCGCAAGACCGGCCGGCCCCTCCGCGTGAAGGCCGGATTTGACCCCACCGCGCCCGACCTGCACCTCGGCCACACCGTGCTCATGCGCAAGCTCAAGCACTTCCAGGATCTCGGCCATCAGGTCATCTTCCTGGTCGGCGACTTCACCACGCTCATCGGCGACCCCTCAGGCAGATCGCTGACACGCAAGCCGCTCACCCGCGAGCAGATCGACGCCAATGCGAAGACCTACACCGACCAGGTCTTTCGCATCCTCGATCGCGACAAGACGGAAGTCCGCTTCAACTCCGAGTGGCTGGGCACGCTCGGCTTCGAGGGCATCATCCGCCTCGCCGCGCACTTCACCGTCTCCCAGATGCTGGAGCGCGAGGAGTTCCACAAGCGCTTCCAGGAGGAAAAGCCCATCGCGCTGCACGAGCTGCTCTATCCACTCTCGCAAGGCTACGATTCTGTCGCGCTGAAGGCCGATGTGGAGCTGGGCGGCACGGATCAGAGGTTCAACCTGCAAATCGGCCGCGAGCTGCAGCGACATTATGGGCAGCCTCCGCAGATCGTCCTGATGACGCCGATCATCGAGGGCCTGGACGGCATACAGAAGATGTCGAAGTCGCTGAACAACGCCATCGGCATCCACGAGCCGCCGGGCGAGATGTACGGCAAGCTGATGTCCATCTCCGACACCCTGATGTGGAGCTACTGGACACTGCTCACCGACCTGAAACAGAGCGAGGTCGACCAGATGAAGGCCGCGGTCGAGAGCGGCGCCCAACACCCCATGGATGTGAAAAAGCGCCTGGCGCGGACCATCGTCGCCGGCTTCCACGGCGAAGAAGCGGCTGAGCGTGCCGATGAAAACTGGGCAAAGCAATTCCAGCGCGACGAGACCCCCGACGATCTGGAGGAAGTGGCAGTCATCGCCGCGGACGCCGGCTGGACGGCCGAGACAGGCGCAATCCGGCTGGACAAGCTGCTGGTCCGGCTTGGGCTTGCGGCTTCCGCCGCGGAGGCTGGGCGCCTGGTGAAGCAGGGCGCAGTCAAGCTGGATGGCGAGCCGGTGCAGGGCACGCATGCGCGGGTTAGTGTGCCGGGAAAAATTGTGGTGCGGGCAGGGAAGCGGGCGAAGGCCGCTCTGCTGAGCTAGGCGTTAAAGCTGCCGGAGTAGAGCTCGGTGAGCTTCTGGATCAGGTCGCCGTAGCCGGAAGCCTCTAACTGGACTTCGGTGCCGGTGTGGAGCTGGACAAAGGCGAGCTGCCGCTTGTGGTCCATGGCGATCGAGGCGATCTGGTCTAAAGGGATCGCTCTGGACTGCTCTAGCGCGTGTGCGAGTTCAATGGCCTTCATCCCGGTCTCTTCCCCCACAAGTGCAGCAATCGAACAGAAGAAATGCGGCGGTGATGAGCCCGCAGCACCTTGGTGCTAAGTCCCTCCCCCGAAAGACCCAGCACCAGTGCGCAGCGAGAACATCACCGCATGTCCACAACATACCCTGATATCGCCGCAGAAAAACATTGATGCGGTAACACTTACCAAACTACTGAGTAACTCGCGGTAACTTTTGGAATCATTTAGTGCAACATCTTGTCAGATGCATTCGCGTGGACCTAAAGAATCGTTTTTCTGGCCGCTCCTCGCAGATCCTGGCTGGGGAGGCTTCGGATTTTCTGGCGTTCTTTCTCCCAGACAACGGCCGCTTTGTCGAAGAAGTCCGCCAGAACAGCCAGTTCGCCTTCCGAATAGCCTGCGGCCAGCGCTTCCATAGCATCGGCCAGCGACTGAAAGAGCTGCGGCAGTCTTCGCATAGCGGCGTTGGCAAGCGACAGGTTGGTGGCACGCCGGTCGCTGGGATGGGGATGGCGTTCGATCAGTCCCGCCTTTTCCAGGCGATCGATCATGGCCGTGGTTGCGCCGCTGCTGAGACCGGTATGTTGGGCCAATTCGGTTGGAGTCATCGAGCCGCGCAAAATCATCACGTCAAGGCACTTCATGTCAGTGACGTTAATTCCCAGGAGTTGGCCGACCGCCTGGTGAAACAGAACCGTACCGATGCTGTATTCTCTGCCGCCGCGGATGACCTGCGTCACCAGGTGGGTCTTGCTGGCTTTGTTCTTTCTCTTCTGCATTCTTTCTCTAAATTAGAGTATCTTCATTTTGAAGATATAGGAAGCCTAAGGAGGAAAAGACATGGCTGCCGTGCAGGTTCGCTACATCGTCAGCGACGTGGATGCCGCTATCGCCTTTTACTGCCAGCAACTCGGATTCGAGGAAGTGATGCATCCGGCTCCGGCGTTTGCCATGCTCACGCGTGGCGAATTGCGGCTGGTGCTGAGTGCGCCGAATCCTTCGGCGGGCGGCGGACAGCCGATGCCGGACGGCAGGCAACAGGAGCCGGGCGGCTGGAACCGGTTCGCCATCGAGGTGACAGATCTGGCGGCGACGGTGGAGCGCCTGCGCAGGGCGGGAGCGCGATTCCGCAATGAGATCGTGACAGGAGTAGGCGGGAAGCAGATTCTGGTCGAGGACCCATCGGGCAATCCCATCGAGTTATTCGAGCCAATCCTGCCCGAGGCGCGGCTCAAACAGACGCAGTAGTTCCAGAGCAAGGCCTAAGGGAAGTTGGCTGAAAATGGATCTCGGAGATGACGGGAAAGACGACCGGCTCTACAGCTCGATATTCACCAGATCCGAAGTATGATCCGCGTGGTCGCCATGCGGTGTCGTCGTGCGGTTCTGCGGCGCGCGCCAGTGGTCGATATAGGAAATCTGGTGCACGCAGGAGACCGTGCAGTTGGGCGCACAGGTCTTCTCGGTCAGGAACTCGCGGTCGAGGTCGGCCTGGGTGTAGTCCGCGAGCGGCGTGCCGGGGAAGCCGCGCTGCTGCGAGCAGTAGTGCACCAGCCCGTCTTCGCAAATGTAGATGTAGCGTGAGCCGGCGCGGCAGCGCCAGTCGTTGGGCTGGCCGTTCGCGATGGCTTCCTGAAAGTGGTTGAAGCGCGAGTAGTTCTTCTTTTCGAGCTTCGTCATCTCGTAGTAGACGCGCCGCTCCTCGCCGCCCAGCGGCTTCAACTGGCCGCTGCCGTCGTGGATGATGCCGATGGTCGACGTAAACCCAAGCTCGAGCGCGCGGTGGCCGATGGTGAGCGCGTCCTGCGGGTTCTTGATGCCGCCGCCGACGACCGAGTTGATGTTGACGTGGAAGTCGGCATACTCGGCCAGGAACTGCAGCTTCTTGTCTAAAACTTTGAGCGATTTCTTCGAGATCTCATCCGGCTGCACGTTGTCGATCGAGATCTGCATGTGGTCCAGACCGGCCTGGTTTAGACGTTCGATTCGATCCGGCATCAGAAAGTAGCCGTTGGTGATCATGCCGGCCAGGCGTCCGTGGTGACGGATGCGCGCGATGACCTGGTCCAGATCGGGATGGGTCAGCGGCTCGCCGCCCGAAATGGTGATGATGCTGGTGCCGAGGCGCGCCAGATGGTCGATCCGGCGAAGCATCTCGTCGATCGGGACCGGCTCGGAAACCTTGTCGTACTCATTGCAGTAGGCGCAGGAGAGATTGCAGAAGCGCATGGGGACGATCTGCGCCATGACCACATGGTGGGTGGAGGCCAGCGCGTGTCCCACAATGCCCAGCTCGCGCAGCTTGCGGGTCGCGGCTTTGATCCGGCTTTTGCCGTGGGTTGCAGGGATCGGTTGGCTGGCGGTCGCGGACATACTGGCTAGGCTGATTATAACGGCCTGAGAAATATGGAGTTTGCGCTACTGCGAACAAACTGCAGCCCTTTCCCTGCGCTCCGCAGACAACACTTTCGAGGACGCGCGATCCTCGCCCTGACCGGAGCATCCTGAGACGAAGCGACCCCAATGCCGGAACTTGCCTACCGCGTCGCAGGTTCATGGTCAAGTGTCATCGGGTGTTCCACGTGGAACATTTTTATATTTAAGTTCAGTCTTGACAGTTCTAAGATATATCTTGATACTACAAACCATGAGATACCCATTCGAACACCTCAAAGAACACTGCAGAGAATCCCACGGATGCGACCGCGCCCGTGAGGAACGTCATTTCCGGGGACGCGGCCCCTTTACCGGACCATTCGGCGGTCCCTTCGGAGAAGGCGAGCGCTGGGGCAGACGCGGCGGCATCGGACGCCTTTTCGGCTCCGGCGACCTCCGCTACCTCCTGCTCGACCTCATCGCCGAACAGCCCCGCCACGGCTACGAGCTCATCAAGGCCATCGAAGACAAATTCGGCGGCTTGTACTCGCCCAGCCCCGGCATCATTTACCCCATGCTCACCCTCTTCGAAGAGACCGGTCTCGCCACCGTCACCACCGAGGGCACCCGCAAGCTCTACACCATCACCGAGGAAGGGAAGCGTGAGCTCGAAGAGAACCGCAGCCTCCTCGACGCCATCCTGAGCCGTCTTGCCGGCATCGGCAACGCCGGTCGCCCCTCCGAGCGTGATCCGCAGATCATGCGCGCCATTCAGAACTTCCGCATGGCGCTGGGCATGCGTCAGGGCAACCTCACTCCCGAGCAGCGCAGCCGCATCGTCGAGGTCATCGACAACGCCGCCCGCGAGATCGAGAAGGCATAACCCGATGCCGCACCACTACCGCATCACGGTAGATAAGCTAGACCCGCTCAAACCAGGCGAAGAAGGACTCGAATCCGTCTCCTTCTTCGCCGTAACTTCCGGCGACATCTTCGCTACCGCGAATAGCCTGCGCGAGCGCGCCGGATACAGCGCTTCGGACGCAGCGAAGCTCGCGCTGGCACTCAGCCTGCTCGGTGAAACCATGCACCTGAAACTCAGTGAGACGCGCCACGCGCCGGTTGAGGAGTCGATGCGGAAGTTCATCGCCTCGCTAAGCGCGATCACAACGGAAACGGTTACCTGAAAAACTTGCGCCCTGCGCTATCGTTGCAATCACCGATGAAACCCGTGGAATGGAAGGAAACCGAGGCCAGGGTATTCATCTGCGGTTGGCAGGACAAGTACTCCGCGGGGGCGACAGGCCTCCAACCTGATGGCAGCTATCTCATCACCTTCAGCTACGAAGTCGATGGACACTGGTATAGCGGCAAGTTCCTTCGTGGTTCGCCACTCGTCGAAGGCTCAAAATTCCTCTTCGCTACGATTCCGAAAATCCTGAGCGAAATGAGAAGACCGTTGAAGTTCAGCGATCTCGATGGATTCCCTTTGTGATCGTTGCCGTGTTGATAGCTGGTTGGTTCCTCTATAGATGGCTCGCTCATTCGAGCATCTGGTAGCCACGGCGATGAGCTACGCGGCCTTCCCATAAGGCGCCGCCGCGCGCGCATTCCGCAGAGCGACCGCCCACCACTGCAGCCGCCGCAGCATGACTGTCATGGATCGCTCGGCGCGCTCCGGTTCGCGCAGAATTCCGTCCCCATCAAACAAGTCCCATGGGCCGGCGAAGCTGACCGAGTCACGTATCGCCACCGCGTGCAGCTCAGCAAAGACCAGCCGAAGCTGCTCCACCGCGCGCAAGCCGCCCGAGATGCCACCGTAGGAAACAAAGGCCACCGGTTTGGCATGCCACTCCGCACCCACGGAATCAATCAGCGACTTCAGCGGCGCGGGATACCCATGGTTGTACTCCGGCGTGACCACGACAAACGCATCGGCCTCCGCAATGTGCTCGGCCAGCGGGGTCGCATGGTCTGCCGCTGGGTCGATCGGATCCACGGTGAACGCGCGGCTCGCTTCTATCTGCTCCGCTGTCCATCGCGCCACCTTGTCGCAGAAGCGGCCCGGCCGCGTGCTCCCGTAAATCAGCCCTATCCTGATCATTTTCTCGATCTTGTCGTTGCTTTCCATGGTCTCCGCCTTGTCTTTGCTTGTGCAGATGGCACTGGCACAATGGTACGACCTCAAGTTAACTTGAGGTCAAGGGCGATTCTCATGAAGCCGAACGCATCGACGCAGATATCCAGAGAACTCACTGTGGGCGAAGTCGCGGCGCGCAGCGGCGTGGCCGTCTCCACACTTCACTTCTATGAGGCTCAAGGGCTCATATTCAGTTGGCGTAACCAGGGCAATCAGCGCCGCTATGCGCGCGATGTGTTGCGCCGCGTCGCTATCATCAAGGTCGCGCAGCGCACCGGCATCTCGCTGGCAGTGATCCGCGAGGCGCTAAAGACATTGCCCAGCGGCCGCACGCCCACAACTGAAGACTGGAAGAAGCTTTCCGTCAAATGGCGGGCCGATCTGGACGACCGCATCCAGCGGCTCACACGGCTGCGCGACCGCCTGGACGGCTGCATCGGCTGCGGTTGCCTCTCGCTCGGCGTCTGCCCGCTGCGCAACCCATGCGATCGGCTGGCGAAGCAAGGCCCCGGCCCACAACTTCTCGATCCGGGCGCAGACTGCGGTCATCGTTAGACCAAGGTATTACTCCGTCTCTTTATCGCTGAGCGCACTGGAGCACTGGGCATGCGTCAGGGCAGCCTCACTCCCGAGGGGCGCAGCCGCATCGTCGCAGTCATCGACAACGCCGCCCGCGAGATTGAGAAGGCATAACCCGATGCCGCACCACTACCGCATCACGGTAGATAAGCTAGACCCGCTCAAACCAGGCGAAGAAGGACTCGAATCCGTCTCCTTCTTCGCCGTAACTTCCGGCGACATCTTCACTACCGCAAACTCAGTGCGCGAGCGCTTGGGCTGCAGCGCATTGCGCGCAACAAAACTCGCAATCGGCCTCAGCCTGATGGGCGAACACAAACCGGCAACTGACCCGGCAGAGTAGTGCAAGTCGCGGAATGTCGGGTTGAACCATAGTTCTCGCCAGTTGAAGCAACTGGCTACGAATTCATCTGAATATCAGCGCCTTGTGACGAAGCAGCTGGTTCGAGGCCTGAGGGCCAACTATCACGAAGAGCCGACTTTACATACAAATAGATTGCTTTCAGTTGTCAATGAGTGCGTGGGCGATTATGCATACACCGAGAACCGTCTCAGGGCACGCGCTTTTTTTGTTATTGAATTGTCCGAAGCGCTGTCAGGACTGGCAAGAGCACACTGGACTGCTGAAGAATGCCGCTGTCTTCTGGTAAGGGTTCACCATCAGCCGGTTAGCACTCCGATCGCATCTACATACTTTCCGGATCTGCCCCAAAACGCAACAATGGCAGACCCTGACGGAGCGTGAAATTGATATGGCGTACTGAAAAGTCCGCTCCCGCCATAGTACTGCGATACGCGTTGATTCGTAGTGAATCGAATACTCTTTACGAATGTGCCGTCGCTGTCGCCTTGAGTGATCCCTCCATCTATCGCAAGCAGTGATTCTCCCGAATTCAGAACGAAGCTGTCAATGTTAGGCGGACTGTCACCATCACCCCCTCCATGGGTAGACGTAGTGCCGTCGCTCCATGTGACCTGTATAACGTCTACATACCAGCCTGATTTGATCTGTATCTGGGAGATTGAGCCTGGAGGCACGTCGTAGAAGGGGTTCCCTCCGTTTCCGCCTGCGGGGCCTTGTTGGCCAGTGATGCCTGCCATGTAGGCGCCAACACTCATACCGGCAGGCGCGGTGTCAAAGATGACGCCTATGGCATCAAGATACTTTCCTGATCTGCCGATGAAACCTGTAATAACTTGGCCAGACTCTGGTCCATAGTAATAAGCGGGCGGATTTGACGCATTAATACCAGTGGAGTCGCCCCAGACCGGAGATGCTCGTCCCGTACTAGTGTTGAACTGGATTGACAAAATATACGGGCCTCCGTCGTCCAGGAGGGCCCCTATGGTACCCACTACCGATGTCAGATACTCGCCTGTGTTCATAACGAATTCGTCGACGTCGGGAGCACTATCCCCATCTTGGCCGCCGTGCTGAGCAGTGCTGCCGTCAGTCCACGTGACCTCCAGGCTGTCAACATAAGCTCCATGACGGACGCGAAGTTTAGCAATCTGGCTTGTTGGATTGTCGGCGAAGTAGTTTCCACCGGTGCCACCAGATGGTCCGGATATTGTAGGCATAGATCCCCCAGTGCGCCGAATGAAAAACTGCTATAAGGCTAATGGCAGAAGAGCATACACTCTTTTTTGTGGAGTTATATTTTGCGAGCCAGTACCCGCGCGCAGGCGGGCATCTAGTCGTCTGGCGGCACGCGCTATTAACAGACTGCAAATGTGCCTAGATACCAGTGGTAATGTGAGCGAGAGGGTAGTTGAATGGGAGACCACAGATTCGAATTCAACATCCATGTACGAATCGAATGCTAAAGTTCACCATCCTCGTCGAGGATAGATAATGAATCGTCTTGCCGCACGAATTATGTGCTACCTCACCCTTGCATCTTCCGCTATATGCGGACGAGCGGACACCGTTACCTCTCAGCACTATAGCTTCGGGGGCATCAACGTTTACTCCCCAACTTTGATTTTTGACGGCGGCGTGTACAAGATGTGGTATGGCGGATGGCAGGACAAGAATGATGGGCACGACCGAATCTACTATCGAACTTCACCTGATGGCCTTAATTGGACAGCCCCTGTGACTGTTCTGAACCCAACTGATGTTGTGGCCGATGCGGTTCATGTCAATGACCCGAGCGTGACCAAGCACTACAACAGCATAAGCAAACAGTACCAGTACACGATGTTCTATTCAGTTTGCCGAGGCCCGTGCATTTCATCCTCTCAGAATCAGACTTGGTCTTCCGTCTCGTCAGATGGCATTCACTGGATCTTCCATCAGCCGCTGATGACCAGTTTGGATGGTTCCTCGGAGCCCTCCGCAATCATCGACCAGCAGCCAGATGGAACATTTTGGAAGATCTATTACATGAACACAGCAGGGGCAAACACCCAAGTGTTCATGGCCGCAGTGAGCGGAAATAGAACTGTCATAAGTCAGAAGGTCGTGTATACCACACCTCGTACTCTTGCTAATCCTGAAGTCAGGAACGTCGGAGGCAGATGGATCCTCTTTTTGAATGTATATAGGACGGGAGGTGGAGATATTTATAAGATTGAGTCCAATTCAAACCTTAGCTGGTCCGGCGATCTCCAACCGCTTATTTTGAATAATGGTCCCAACATTTGTGCGACGATTGCGCCAGGCGTATTGCCACTTGATAGCAAACGTTATGCGTTGTACTTCGGGCAGACTCCATCAAATCCCGGGTGTCAGGTTGATCGGCAAACGAGTATTCAGGGTTGGATTTGGCAAAGATCTGACGGCTCGACTTCAAAGCCTCTAAGTTCACACCCCTGATTCGGGCTCTGGTGAAAGGCACCCGAGAAATCTCAAATTGTTGGCGCGTTGCGGACAATTCCGAAGCTGGCTCGTCAATTTGGCGATATCAGGCCAATGCACTCATCGGCCGCGGCATGCCAATGACTACTGCTGCACGCGATGCAAAACCACCGGAATGCTGGACGGCGGATGGAACGTGGGATCGCCGACGGGTCGCTTCCATCCGGAGCCGGCCCCACCGCCGGCCGGTTCGCACTTTCCTTCGGGGTCTCCTGCCGTCGACGCCCATAGCCGGACCGTTCGAGCTCGATCCGGTCGCCCTTCACCGTTCCCGCATACGTGCTGTTGCCCGCTTTGAAGGAAATCCGGTCGCCATCGACCTTGCCTTCCGGCGACATCCTCGACGCGGCAAATAGACTTCGCGAGTGCCTGGGCTGCAGAGCTTCGCGCGCCACCAGCCTCGCTCTGGGCTACAGCCTCATTGGCGAGCCGGGCGCGCTGCCAGAGGCGGCAGAGAAACGTAGCCGCGAAATATCAGTGGAACGATAATTCCGGCCAGTCGGAGCATGGTACGGTCGCGAATTCATCTGAATCTGAACATCACATTCAGTTGTGACAAAGCAGCCTGTTCGAGCTTGAAAATCAACTATCGCGAATAGCCGACTTTACAGACAAGTAGATCGCTCTCAGTTGTCAATGAGCGAATTGACGATTTGGCGTCAATCCACGCGCATCACATCCGAGAAGTGCGTTCCCGCTAAGCTTCCCCAGCCACAAGGCCACACGCCCAGCATCACAATCGCCTCACCATAGCGATCACGAACCTCGAGCGCGGTCGGGTCCTCCCAACTCCATACAAAATTCTCTTTCCTTAACTCCAAACTCGCCCCACACCAAAATCGTCCAACATCTAAAATCATCCCCACGCGAGGTCCCGTTTGGAGCCTTCAGGCATCACCATCCCCGCCGAGTCCCCCATCGATGCCGCCGCTCCGCCCGCTCCCTGGAGCCCCGCCACCCGCTTCGGCTTCCGCATCGCCTTCCTCTACTTCTTCTGCTTCATCTTTTTCGACAGCAACGGAACCCTCTTTCAAGCCTTCCCGGTCGTCGGCGGCTGGATCCAGGACAAGCTCAACTGGCCCTTCAACCATCTCTCCGAGTTCATCGGGCAGCATCTCTTCCATCTCACCGGCATCGCCGCCCACTGGCATCCCAGCGACTCCGGCGACACCACAATGAACTGGATCCAGAACGGCCTTTTGTTCACCTTCGCCCTGGCCGGCGGCATCCTTTGGACCGTCATCGCCCACCTCTGGAACAACCGTCGCACTGAGTACCGCACCCTCCACGCATGGCTTCGTTTCGTCCTCCGCCTTACCTGCGGCATGTTTATGGTCATCTATGGGCTGGCCAAGGTCTTTCCGTTCCAGATGCCCCCGCCCTCCATCGCCATCCTCAATGAGCCCGCCGGCAACATGGCTCCGATGACCTTCCTTTGGAACCTCATCGGCCTCAACCCCGTCTACGAGATCATCTGCGGCTCAGCCGAGGTCCTCGGCGGCGTCCTCCTTTTCTATCGCCGCACCTCGCTCGCGGGCGCTCTCTTCTCCACCTTCGTGGTCACCAACGTGGTCCTCTACAACTTCTGCTACGACGTCCCCGTCAAGCTCTTCGCCGTCAACCTGCTCCTTGGCTGCATCTTCCTCGCCCTGCCCGATGCCCTCTCCCTCTGCCGCTTCTTCTGGAGCCACAAACCCGCCGCGCCCACCGCCACCTGGGTTCCCCCCGCCAGCCGTCGGGCCGGGCGTATCGCCATCCTCGTCACCGAGATTGTCTTCGCCGCCGCCTTCCTCGTCGTCCAACCGATCTTCATGACCATCGGCTGGCACCACCTTCAAGTCGCGGGCCGCACGCCATCTCCTCTGGTCGGCGCCTGGCATCTCGACGCCACCCACCCAGCCTCCGGCGCTTTCATCGACCCCGAAGGCGTTCCCATCACCGACCTCTACGTCGCTCCCTCGAGCCGCGCCTACACGCGCTCCACCGACGGCGAGCTCTGGCTCTCCGGCGTTGATCTCGACCCCAAGAAACACACCGTTCGCATCAACTGCTACTTCATCGCACCCCCCACCAACTACGCCTGGCAGCTCTCCGACCCCAACCACCTCACTCTCACCTCGGTCCCACCCGATCCACCCAAACCCGACCCCAAACACAAGCCCGCCAAACCCGCCGCGCCTTTCAACGCCGCCGTCCTCACCCTCACCCGAACCCCGACGCCCGACCACTACCCGCTCCTCGAGCGCGGCTTCCACTTCATCAGCGAATGGCGCTACGAGCGTTAGCCAGCGGGGAAGACCCTGCTACAGATACCGGCTCGTGACAAACGCCGTCGACCAGCCGGGTGCGCCATTCATGCGCAGCTTGATTCCGTGCTGCTTGGGTGGTATCAAATACACCGCGCGGGTTCATGGAACATCTCGAAGCGAGCTTCGCGGCGTGTATGCAGTTCAACCCCGGCTTCGCGGCTGCGGATTGATTGATATGGATGGATAACGTGAAGTTCGCTTGTATTTACTATCCTGACTGCAGTTGGTGAGAACAGGACACTCTTCGGCCGCGCGCGGCCATGCCGATCACTACTGCTGCACGCGATGCAAAACCACCGGAATGCTGGACGGCGGATGGAAGGTGGGATCGCGCGACGGATCGGATCCATCTGGAGCTGGCCCCACCGCCGGCCGGTTCGCACTCTCCTTCGGAGTCTCCTGCCGTCGACGTCCGTAGCCGGACCGTTCGAGCTCAATCCGGTCGCCCTTCACCGTTCCTGCATATGTGCTGTTCCCCGCTTTGAAGGAGACCCGGTCGCCATCGATCTTGCCCTCTGTGATCGGCGCGGGAACATCGCTGCCGCCGGAGAAATTCACCCCGCCACCCTCGGCGCTTCCGGTCAGGCTCGCGCCCTCCTGGCGCAGCGTGAACACCATGGGTCCAACCCGCGCCAGCAATGTCTTCAGCGTTGGGTCCGTGCCCTCGTAGGGCATGGGCCGCCACAGGCCAGTGACGCCAGATCCGGTCGGTATCTCACGCTCCCACACCGCCGCTTGCGGGCGCAATGTCACGCCCTTCGCCGCAATCGTAACCGTCGCTGGAGCAAGTCCCGGGGACGTCGCCTCGACCGAAATATCTCCGGCCGTCTTCGTCGCCTGCACAATCGCCATGCAATAGCCGGAGAATGCCTTACGCGAGCTGCCCTTGTCCGACTCATGGTCGGTAGGATCGCCATTGCCCGTGCCGATCAGTTTTCCTGATCCCGAAACCCGAAACGTCACCTCGTTGTCCGTGATCGGCACCACGCGTCCCTGCGCATCCTGAACGGCAATCGCGAACATCGCCACGTCCTCGCCGTCCGCGGAAATCTCTTTGCGGTCCGCGGTCATCACCAGCTTCGCAGCGGCGTCCGTGGTCTCGCGCTTCTCCGTCATCACGACCTGGCCGCCCTTGAAGCCGCGCGCCTCAATCGACCCCGGAGCGTACGGCACATCCCACGCCACGTGCGAATCCTTCTTCACGTCCTTCGCGCCCAGGCTCTTGCCGTTGACGAACAACTCCACCTTATCCAGATTCGAATAGACCCAGACCGCGATCTCCTTGCCCTCCATCCCCGGCCAGTTCCAGTGGGGAAACAGATGCAGCACCGGCTTCTCTGTCCACCACGACTGGTAGTAGAAAAACGAGTCCTTGGGAAAGCCGCAGGTGTCGATGATGCCGTACTGCGAGCTGATATTCGGCCAGTGATTGGGCGACGGCTCGCCGCGGTAATCGAAGCCCGTCCACACAAAGCCGCCGGACATCCACTCGCGCGCATCGCAGAAGCTCCACCAGCCCTCCGCCGAGGCGCGCCCCGTCGTGGTGTACGGATCGTACGAGCTCACGTAGCCCTTCGCAGAATCGGTGACGTAAATGCCGCGCGTGCCCACCGCGCTCACTGTTTCCGTGCCCATCACCGGCTTGTCGGGATGCGATTTGTGATACGCCTCCGCCGCGGGTCCATGTAGTTGTAGCCCATCACGTCGCATACCGCGAGGCCGCCGGTGCCAATCGCTCCGGTCGGCGCGATCGATACCGGCCGCGACCCATCGAACTCCTTCGCGACCGCCTTCATCGCGCTCAGGATCAGCACGCCGCGCTCGGTATTCGCCTGTCCCTCCTCATTGCCCATCGACCACATGAAGACGCTGGGGCGATTGCGGTCGCGCCGCACCAGGTCGCCGAACTGGCTCAGGCCCTCGGGATTCGAAGACATCATGCGCGTCTCATCGAAGACCAGCATGCCCAGCTCGTCGCACGCATCCAGCAGCTCCGGAGTCGGCGGATTGTGCGATGTGCGGATTGAGTTGCAGCCCATCTCCTGCAGCTTGCGGATGCGGTAGTACTGCACCGCGTCCGGCAGCGCCGCGCCTATGCCGGCGTGGTCCTGGTGATTGCACGTTCCTTTCAGCTTCACGGATTTGCCGTTCAGGAAAAATCCCTTCTGCGCGTCAAATGCAACCGTGCGGATGCCAAATCTCGTTTCGTAGCGATCCACGATCTCGCCGCCGGTTTCGACCTCCGTCACCAGCCGGTAGAGGTTCCGTTCTTCGAGCGACCACAGCGCCGGCCGCCTGACCACGATCTCCTGCGTGTAGGTCTGCTCTCCCGGCTTCTCTCCGTCTTGCGCAATCGGCTGCCACCGGCGTGGCCGCTTTCCCCACTGCCTTGCCGTTGGGATCGAGGATGGTCGAGATCACCCGCGCGCTTGCAGCCTTGTTGCTGTCGTTCGTCACCTCGGTGCGGATCGAGAGGGTGGCCGTGCCGGGCTTCACGTCGGAGGCCACAAACGTGCCCCACTGCTTCACATGCACCGGATGGGTCTTCACCAGCCAGACGTGGCGGTAGATGCCGGCTCCCTCGTAAAACCAGCCATCGCTCTCGGTCGCGTCCACGCGCACCAGCAGAACATTCCTGCCGCCCGGGTTCGCGAAGTCGGTCACATCGAACTGGAAGGGATCGTAACCGCCGCTGTGACGTCCGATATAGAAGCCGTTGAAGACCACCATCGTCTCGCGGTACGCGCCGTCGAACTCGAGCGTGATCCGCTTGCCGGCATCCGCAGCGGGAAGCTCGAAAACCCGGCGATACCAGCCGATGCTCGTGGCGGGGTACGCCCGTCCCAGCGGATAGAAGCCCTTGCTGGCCAGCGAAGGATCGTTCTCAAACGGCAGCTCAATCGCCCAGTCGTGCGGCAGGTCGACGCTTTTCCAGTCGCTGTCGTCAAAGGCAATCTCGCCCGCCGGCATAAAGTTTCCCGTCTTCTGGAAGTTGCCCGCCCGCGCGGTTCCGAATTCAAAGTCCTTCGCCGGATCGTCCGCGTTGCCGAAATGAAAGCGCCATCCGAAATCGAGCAGCAGGCGCTCGCGTCCCGCGCCGGGCATGGCGGCGGTGCCGGTTCCCGCAGAGGAGGGCAGCGGCTCGGGAGCGTTCCCGCCCGCCTGCATGGCAAGCCCCATCGGCCCCATTCCGTTGGCGACTGCGACTGCCGCCGGCGCCAGCAGCCCCGTCTTCAACAGATCGCGGCGCGATACCTTATTCATCCCAACCTCCAGATCTGCAACCGTTTACATAGAGGCGAACAAAGTAGTCGATCGAGAAATCGTTTGTCAAATGGAGTTCAGGGCCGCGTATCTTCCGAATCGGCCCGTTCAGCCATGTGGCAGCTTAGTACGCCGCAGGCCGCGGCGTCGTCGAGCGCGGCACCGGCGGCGACTCATGGTACGCCGGCGCGGGCTTCGCGCTCTGCTCCCACGCCGTCACGATCATGTCGCGAAGCTCGCTGGCGCCCGCGGCCAGCCGCTCCGCCGTAAAGCGCCGCGACTCCGCCGTGCCCGCGCCTTGAAAGCCCTGCGCCTTCTCAAGCTGATACACCCGCTCCACCAATGCGTGCGATGCGCGCAGGTACGCGATGTAGTCCTCGAAAGGATCGCCGAGCGTCTTCAGCGGAGCCATCAGCGGCTCGGCATCCGCCGCCTTGATGTTCCGGTGTACAAACGCGCTCTCAAACTGCGAGTGGATGCCGGGCGAAGTTACATACTGGTTCGGATTGTCCTTCTCCGTCCAGCCGTTGTAGTCGACGGTGGTGTGCAGCGGCATCGAGCCGTCGCCGACGTAATGGCCAAGCCAGCCCGCGTAGAAGATCACCGCCGCCTCCACCGGCTTCGTATCTTCATGCCGCGCCGTCTGCTCGCGGTACTCGCGCAGCGCGGCCTGCAGTCGCTGGTAGACCTCGTTGGTCACCCACGGCTGCAGGCCCACGTGCTCCGGACGCAGATCCCGCGCAAGGTCCGGATGCGTCAGCCCGGCAGCATAGAGCGCCGCCACAAAGTCGTACCGCCGCCGCGGCAGGGGACCCACCATATCGGCCAGCTCCAGGTCGATGTAGTGCTCGGGCGCCTGCGCCGCATTCAGCTCCGCCTCGTTCGGGCTGCGCCAGCGATCGGGCTCCGGGCCCAGGTACTCGATCTCCTCGATCGCCGCCCGGTTGCGCAGAAACTCCGGAAGACTCGCCGGCAGGTTCTCTGCGGCCAGCCGGTTCACGATGCGGTGGCCATCCGGCCCCCACGCGAATGAGGGATTCGCAGGCAGAACGCAGAGCAGTGCAGGAAGAGCAGACAGGAGCAGCCGGCGGGGAAGAGAAGACATGGGCAGGAGTATAACGGCGTCGCCGCAACCGAAAATTCATCTCGCGCCCGCTTCAGACAGCTTCAGCAGGTTGATATCCTGAAAGCTATGGCTACCAAGAAAGAACTGCTCCAGCAGCCCATTCAGCACATCGATATCAAGCAGCACAATGTGGTGCCGCTGGTCGACGCCATGCAGCACATGGCCTACAGCTCGCGCGATCTCGCACGCGCCGCCTCGATCTACGAGCGCATGCTGCGCGACCAGGACTGCGGCGTCATCCTCTGCCTCGCCGGCTCGCTCATCTCGGCCGGCCTCAAGCAGATCTTCGTCGACCTGATCCGCAACAACATGGTCGATGCCGTCGTCTCCACCGGCGCCAACATCGTCGATCAGGATTTCTTCGAGGCGCTCGGCTTCCGCCACTGGATCGCCGATGACGTGATGAAGGCCGGCACCGAAGACGGCAAGCTCCGCGAGCTGATGATCGACCGCATCTACGACACGCTGATCGACGAGGAAGAGCTGCGCGAGTGCGACGAGACCACGCACAAGATCGCCGACTCGCTCGCGCCGCGGCCCTACAGCTCGCGCGAGTTCATCCGCGAGATGGGCGCGTATCTCAAGAAGAACGGCAAGACCCCGCAGCAGGGCGGCGTGGACAGCATCGTGCTCGCGGCCTACGAGAAGGACGTGCCCATCTTCTGTCCGGCCTTCAGCGACTGCTCCGCCGGTTTCGGTCTCGTTGCCCACCAGCACGCGCGCGGCGACAAGCCCAAGGTCTCGCTCGATTCCGCCAAGGACTTCTACGAGCTGACGCAGCTCAAGATCGCCAATCCCACCACCGGCCTCTTGATGATCGGCGGCGGCGTGCCCAAGAACTTCGCGCAGGACATCGTCGTCGCCGCCGACATCCTTGGCACCGAAGCGCCCATGCACAAGTACGCCATCCAGATCACGGTCGCCGATGTCCGCGACGGCGCGCTCTCTTCGAGCACGCTCAAGGAAGCCAGCTCCTGGGGCAAGGTGGACACCACCTTCGAGCAGATGGTCTACAGCGAAGCCACCCTCGCGCTGCCGCTGATTACCGGATACGCCTGGCACAAGCGGGCATACACGGAGCGTCGCGAGCGCCGCTGGGCTCGCCTTCTGGAGCCCGTTACCGCCTGATCCCATGCCGCTCTGATTCCCGAAACGGTCCATCCGCCCGGATGGGCCGTTTACATTTTCAGCACCTCGCGCGATGCGGCCACCCTTCGCGATGACGTACCCGCTATATAAGGTATGCACCATAAACAGTGCAGTAACCGCGAAAAATTGATTACTTAGGACAATTCTTTTGACTATTGGTAAGAGTTACCTTCTATACTCACCAAGCGTTATCCAGAAAGATCGTCCCCCAGGGATAGCGCGCATCACGCCCGGGCCTGAAATGGGAGCTCGGCGGTTGGGCCAGTGACGAAAGTTTGAAGTTGTAGATGTACATTTGCTGAATTTTGGGTCTGCATGTCTCCCCGACGCAGCCTCTGCCTCGAAGAGCATGTTCTCCCGATTTTTCCGAACAAGGTTTTGACCCTTGCATTCTCCGACGAGTCAGCACGAACGTCTCTTCGCGCATTGGCTGAGCGGCCGCCCGGTTTGGCTCGCCATGTTCGCGCTCACCTTGCTGTCCACCGCATACACCGTTGTCGTGCTGATGTATTCCGGAACCGGGCTGGTCTGGAGCCCGGCAAAGCCCATCATCATATTCGTGGCCTGGGGCGCAATGCAGACCTGCTTTGCCGCCGCCTGCCTCTACAAACTGCGCTATGAGCGCCAGCTGCGCGCGGAGCTTCAGGAAGCACTTGGCGCAGAGTCCGAAAGCAGAACCGCCGAAGCCGCACCCGAAATCCGCTATCAGGACTACTTTGAAAACCTTACCGAGATGATCGCGATGCTCTCGGCCGAGGGCAAATACCTCTACGTCAACTCCGCGTGGCAGCGCTATTTCGGTCGCGATGCTGCCTCCGCCCGCAAGCTCGAAGGCTTCGCATCCGCCTTTCCCTTCGCCATCCAGTCGCAGGCCGCGGCCATCTTCGAGCGCGCGCTCGCCGGCGAGCATATCGAGCAGGTGCATCTCCGGGTGGAAGATTCCGCTAGCCGCATCCGGGAGATGGAGGCCAGCCTCTTCGGCCTGCGCGAAGCGGGAAGGTCCCGCGCCGTGCGCTGCATCCTGCGCGACGTCACCCTCCGCAATCAGCGCGAGCGGCGCCTCGCCATGCAACTGGGCGTCGGCCAGGTGGTGCAGGAGGCGTCCACCGAAGACTCCCTGCCGCGTATCCTCTCGGCCCTGGGCAGCCATCTCGGCTTCGATCTGGTGGAGCTATGGCGGGCCGATGCCGGCCACCAGGTGCTCCGCTACGGCAGCATGTGGATGGCCGCCGACTGCGTCTTTCCCTCCACGCTGGCCAAAAGCTCGATTACTGAGTTTGCTCCGGGAGAAGGTTTGCCCGGCCAGGTATGGGTGCAGGGCGCATCCATCTGGGTCGAGGACATGCACAGCGATATCCGCTTCAACACCCGCGAGGGCGCCAAGTCCGATGGCCTCGTCACCTGCTGGGGCGTTCCGGTGCGCGTCGGCAATCAGGTCATCGCGGTGATTGAGTTTTTCAGCCGCAAGCGCATGGCCGCCGAAGTCGAGATCATGGCGACGGTCGAAACCGTCTGCGCATCGATCGGGCAATTCCTCGGCCGCTCCATTCAGGAGAAGCGGGTTACCGAGCTGAACCGGCAGAAGGAATCCATCCTCAACACCGTCGCGGACGGCATCCTCGGCACAGATCAGCATGGCCGCGTCACCTTTGCCAACCCGGCTGCGGCCCACATGCTCGGTACTGTGCCCAACGCGCTGACCGGCCGCTTCGTACACGCCATCGTCCACGAGGACATCTACGGAAGCCCCACCGCCTGCGCCTCCCATTGCTACATCCGGCGCGGCCTCTTCGCCAAGGATGGCGCGCAGGGGCAGGACATCTTCTATCGCCCGGACGGCACCTCGTTCCCGGTCGAGTTCACGCTCACCCCGATGCAGGTGCATGGCTCGATCACCGGCTCCGTGTTGAACTTCCGCGACGTGAGTCAGCGGCAGGCGCTGGACCGGATGAAGGACGAATTCATCTCCACCGTCAGCCACGAGCTGCGCACCCCGCTCACATCCATCCGCGGTTCGCTGGGGCTGCTCTCCACCGGCCTGCTCGGCGAGGTGAACGACAAGGCTGCCAACCTGCTGCGCATCGCTGTCAATAACTCCGATCGCCTGGTGCGCCTCATCAACGACATCCTCGACCTGGAGCGCATGCAGTCGGGCCGCGCGCCGCTCAGCTTCCGCGCCTGCTCTCTCTCGGAGCTGGCACAGCAGGCCATCGAAGCGGTCACGCCGGTCGCAGACAACGCCTCCGTCAAGCTCGCCCTGCGCGCCGAAGCTGTCGAGTTTGTCGCCGATCCGGATCGCTTACAGCAGGTGATGACCAACCTGCTCAGCAACGCCATCAAGTTCTCGCCGCCCGGCTCAACCGTCACGGTCAGCATTGAAAAATCCGAGGAAGGCGTTTCGCTGGGCGTCACCGACGAAGGCCGCGGCATTCCCGAAGACAAGCTGGAGACCATCTTCGACCGCTTCCAGCAGGTAGATGCCTCGGACTCCCGGCAGAAGGGCGGCACCGGCCTGGGCCTCGCCATCTGCCGCACCATCGTCGACCAGCACGGCGGCCGCATCTGGGCGGAGCAGAATGCCGTGCAGGGCGCTACATTCCGCATGTTCCTGCCCGCAGACCCGCAACAGCAGGCGCGTCCCGAACCCGTTCCTGCCGCCGAGCGGGAAACCGTGCTCGTCAGCACCACAGACAATGAGACGCGCACCAGCCTCGCGGCAAGCCTGCGCTTTCACGGTTACAACGTCATCGAAGCGTCCAGCGGGCGCGAGACGCTCTCTCATGCGCAGCGACAAAACCCGCGCGCGGTGCTGCTCGATCTGACGCTGCCCGATATGTCCGGATGGGAAGCTCTGCGCATCCTCAAAGAAGAGCCGGCCACCTCCGATGTGCCGGTGATCATTCTCAGCGCGCATGCCATCAGCAAGTCGTCCACACTGGGGCTGGGCGCGGATGGCTGGCTGCAGGTTCCTGCTCAGGAAAGCGATCTTCTGGAAGAGCTCGCCACGGTGTTAAACCGGCAGAAGACCTGGGCGGAGATTCTGCTGGTAGAAGACGACCTCGACCTTGCCCGCGTGATCAGCGCGACCTTTGAGCGCGCCGGTGTCCACGTTCTGCATGCCGCCACGCGGCAGGCGGCGCTGGAGCTCTGCGCGTCCTTCACGCCCAATCTGATGATCCTGGACGTCGGCCTGCCGGACGGCGACGGCTTCGGCCTGGTGGAGCGGCTGCGGCCCAATCCGGATCTGCACTCGCTGCCCCTGCTCGTCTACTCGGCGCGCGATCTGAGCGATGCCGAACGCGACCAGCTTCAGCTTGGTCCAACCACTTTCCTTACCAAGGCCCGGGTGCAGGCGCAGGAGGTGGAGACATTGGTACTTGCCATGTTGCGTGCCGCCTCTCAGAATGTGCACACATCCGGGTATACCGTTCCTGCCATACCCCCGTTTACAGTTTCAAATTCCTATGACACGTCGCATACTCATCATTGATGACGAAGAAGACATCCGTCAGGTCGCCGGGCTAAGCCTGGAGACCGTGGCCGGCTGGGAAGTCGTGCTGGCCAATTCCGGAAAGCAGGGAATGGAGCGCGCCGAGCAGGACCACCCGGACGCGATCCTGCTGGACGTCATGATGCCGGCCATGGACGGTCCCACGACCTTCCTGCAACTGCAGAAGAATCCGAAGACGGCGAAGATTCCGGTTATTTTGCTCACTGCCAAGGTTCAAGGCTCCGACCAGCGCCGCTTTGCGGAACTCGGGGTCGCCGGGGTGCTTTTTAAGCCCTTCGACCCGCTCACGCTCTCGACGCAGGTCTCACAGACTTTGGGCTGGAAGCAGATACATTAACTGTTTTCACAGAGATGAAGGTTGTGGAAGTTGTGGACGCAGCTTTTCCATCACGCAGAGCTGCTCCTCTCAGAAAGCGGGCCCGGTTACGGCATTTGCGACAATGGTTAGGAGACTTCATGGTAGAACCTTCCCCTCACGCCGCTCCTGAAGAAGTAACGGGCAAGCTTCACGACCTGCTCGCGACGCTATGGGCACGCAGCAGCCAGACGATTAGCGATCGGCTCGACGTCCTGCGCGCCACCCACCGTGCGCTGCGCGCCAATCCCGCCGACAAAAAGGCACGCCGGGCCGGCGGAGACGCCGCCCACAAGCTGGCCGGCATCCTCGGCACCTTCGGGCTGCCGGAGGGCACAAACCTTGCCCGCCGCGTCGAAGTGATGCTCGAAGCCGATGCGCCCATCCAGACATTCGATCTCGATGCGCTGCAGCGGACCATCGATCAGCTTCACCAGATGATCGAGGCCAAGTCGAAGGACGCAGGCAAGCGCCGCGCCTGAACCACGACAGCGTGCCGGTGTAGACTCATCGTTTGGCACACCTGCTTTCAGAAAACGACGATTCCGGCCAGGAATCTAAAGAGCAGCTGGGATTCTTTTTTCCAACGGAGCGGAAAACCGAGCCACGCCGCATCTGGAGCGTGGGCGCGCTGGTCACCGAAATCCGCGGCCACATCGAGCGCACCTATCCCGACTGCTGGGTCGAAGGCGAAATCTCCAACCTGCGCAGCGCCGCTTCCGGACATCTCTACTTCACGCTGAAGGATGAATACGGGCAGCTTCCCGTCGTCCTCTTCCGCCGCCAGGCGAGCCTGCTTCGCTTTCGCCCGGAAGCCGCTCTGCACGTCCTGGTGCGCGGCCGTATCTCCATCTACGAGGACCGCGGACAGCTCCAGCTTGTCGCTGAAACGCTGGAGCCCGTCGGCGCAGGATCGCTGCAGATCGCCTTTGAGCAACTGAAGCAGAAGCTGCAGCAGGAAGGCCTCTTCGATGCCTCGCGCAAGCGCGCGCTGCCGCCGTACCCGCGCTGCATCGGCATCGTCACCTCGTCATCCGGCGCCGTGATCCACGACTTCCTTAACATCGTTGGGCGCCGTCACGCGGGCTTGGACGTGCTGCTCTATCCCGCCACCGTGCAGGGTGAGCAGGCGGCCGGCGAAATCGCTTCCGGCATCGCCTGGTTCAATCGCGCGAAAAACGTCGATGCCATCGTCATCGCTCGCGGCGGCGGCTCACCCGAGGATCTCGCGCCCTTCAACTCCGAAACACTCGCGCGCGCCATCGCTGCCTCGGAGATTCCGGTCGTCTCCGCGGTTGGCCACGAGACCGACTTCACCATCGCCGATTTCGTAGCCGACCTGCGCGCGCCCACACCATCCGCCGCCGCAGAGCTGCTGACCGCGCTGCAGCAGGGCGTAAAGGAGCGCATCGACGCCCTCCAGGCGCGCCTCCTCCGCGCCTGCCGCTACAACATCGCGCTCGCGGAGCGCCGCTTCGCCGGCGTATCGCCGGAGGTCAGCATCGCACGCCTCCGCGGGCAACTCGATCGCGCCCAGCAGCGTGTCGACGAGCAGCAGTTCCGCCTCGCCGGCGCGTCCCAGGTGCTGCTGCGCGCAAAGGCGGACAGCCTGCAGCAGCTTCACGCGCGCCTCTTGCAGCAGAGCAGCTTTCAGGCGCTCAGTGCGCGCCGCGAGCAGTGCGCTCGCGCCACCGAGCGGCTGCATCGCGCATTGCAGCAGCGGCTGCTCGCCGCGCATCGCGCAGCCGAATCGCTTTCCGGCCTCCTCCTCATGCACTCGCCCTCGCATCGCTGCCAGCGCCTGCGCCAGACCGTCGATCATCTCCAGGCGCACAGCGAGCGCGCCATGGCCGGCGCCATCGAACGTGCCGCGGCAACTCGGAAAGCGCTCGATGGCCGCCTCGCCGCGCTCTCGCCGCTCGCGGTCCTCGACCGCGGCTACAGCCTCACATTTACCTCGACGGGTCAGCTTTTGCGCGAGAGTTCCGGCGTCAAACCGGGTCAGACTCTCAAGACCCGGCTTCGACGAGGCACGGTCACCAGTACCGCAGTACATACAAAAGACGGGATATGAGAAAGCTTTTTGGAACCGATGGAATCCGCGCAGTGGCCGGCGAGTCGCCGCTTGACCGCCGAACGATCTACGCAGTCGGGCTCGCCCTGGCCCACACCCTCAGCCGCCACAGCGCGCATTCACGCGTTGTCCTTGGTATGGACACGCGCGAATCGAGCGCGTGGATCAGCGCAATCCTGGCCGCAGGCCTGTCCGAAGGCGGGGCCGCCGTAGAGAGCGCCGGAGTGATCACCACCCCCGGCGTCGCATTTCTCGCGCGCAAGCATGGCTTCAGCGCGGGCGTCGTCATCTCCGCATCGCACAATCCATGGCAGGACAACGGGATCAAAGTATTCGGCGGCGACGGTTACAAATTGCCCGACGAGCAGGAGCTCGAAATCGAAGAAGAGATCTTCCGGCGCCTTGCGGATGCCTCCTTCGCTCCCACATCCGCCCCGCCCGCCCTGATTCCGCAAGCGCGCTATCGCCTGGATTACGAAGCCTTCCTGCGCCAGGTGGTGCCCGGGCTGAGTCTGAACGGCAATAGCGTGGTCCTCGATTGCGCCAACGGCGCCGCCTCCGCAATTGCGCCCGAGCTCTTCGCGACGCTCGGCGGCAAGCTGCATCTGACGCACTCCGATCCGGATGGCCGCAACATCAACGAACATTGTGGCGCGTTGCACCCGGAGATCGTCGCCGCGGAAACCACCGCGCGCAAGGCGGATATCGGCATCACGCTCGATGGCGATGCTGACCGGGCGCTCTTCGCCGATGCCAACGGAAAAGTCGTCAACGGCGACGCCGTCCTGCTGCTGGCCGCGCGCGATCTGCAGGCCCGCGGAGCGCTCCGCGACAACACCGTCGTCGCCACCACCATGTCCAACATGGGTCTCGAAGCGGCTCTCGGCGCGGACAATATCCGCATGCTGCGCGCCCCGGTCGGCGACAAATACGTCCTGCAGATGATGCGCCAGCACAATGCCATGCTCGGCGGCGAGCAGTCCGGACACATCCTCTTCCCCTCGCACAGCACCACCGGCGATGGCCTCCTTACCGCGCTGCTCGTGCTCGATATCGTGCAGCGCTCCGGCAAGCCGCTGCATCAGCTCGTCGCCGATCTCAAGGTCTTCCCCCAGGTGATCGTGAATGTGCGCGTGCGCGAGAAGCAGCCGCTGGAGCAGATTCCCGAAGTGCGCGATCGCATCCGGGAAGCCGAGTCCGCGCTCGACGGCAAAGGGCGCGTCGTCGTGCGTTACAGCGGCACGGAAGCGTTGGCCCGCGTCATGATCGAAGCCGAATCGCGCGAGGAGATGGAGAAGCACGCCGAGCGCATCGCCCAGGCCATCCGCAGCACCCTCGGCGTCTAGCGGTTCCTGCGCTCGCGTAGTTGAGACAGCCTCACCGGAAAGCGGGATGGGCGCGGCCGGTATCTGTCCGTACCATGCAGTGCATGTCCTGCCGTTTCACCATGCTGCTGGCGCTCTGCTGCCTCTCTGCCGGTGCTCAGGAGCACACGCCGCTCATCCTTGGAAGCGGAACCTATGTCGCGCCGCACGATGGTCGCCACGATGGGCAGGATCACGGCCTGCAGGCGACGATGTATTGCGGCTCCAGTCCGGAGAGCTGGGTGCGCGGCTCCGCCGCATTGAGTCCGGAGACAAGCTGGCTCAGCCTGACCTTGGAGCTGGAGACAGATTCGCCCCAGGCAGGCCCGAAAGGGCGGCTTGACGTCACGCTCAGCACGGGTTGCTTACATCCAGTACACGGCGCCTGTGATGCCGTGCACGATCCTTTGGTGAAGCTTTACACCGTGGAAACAGACGAGGTCAGCATCGGCGGCAGGAGCCGCGACGATCCGGGCGTCATTCGCAGAAGCGCGTCTGTCGACATTCCCGAAAATATAGCTCGCCAGGTGACTCACGTCGCAGTGCAGGCTGTGTGCACTGGCAGCAGTACACAATGGTCCGGCTGGACATCTCTCCAGAACGCACAGGATGCGTTTGAGGCGACCGGGCGGCCGGCAGGTGCCAGTCAGCTGCAGTAGCCTGAAACGGCTTAGCCTTTCAAATCCCGCCAGTTCTGCCCCACGCCCACCTCGGCCACAATCGGCACCTTCAGCTCGATCACGTGCTCCATCTCGTGCCGCACCAGCGTGCGCACCGCATCCACCTCGTCTTGCGGCACGTCGAACAGCAGCTCATCGTGGACCTGCAGCGTCATCTTCGTTTCGAGCTTCTGCTCGCGCAGCTTGCGGTCGATGCGGATCATCGCAATCTTGATCAGGTCCGCCGCCGTCCCCTGCAGCGGCGTGTTCACCGCGGTGCGCTCGGCGAATCCGCGCAGGTTCGGATTGCGGCTCTGGATGTCCGGAATCGGCCGCACCCGGCCAAACAGCGTGCGCACCTGCTGGCTTGTGCGCGTCTCCTCCAGCACGCGATCGATGTACTGCCGCACGCCGGCATACCGCTCGAAATACCTCTCGATATACAGCTTCGCTTCCGACTGCGGGATGTTCAGGTTCGCCGCCAGCCCGAACGGCGAGATGCCGTAGACGATGCCGAAGTTTACCGCCTTCGCGCGGTTGCGCGTCTCTTTACTCATCGATGTTGCCGGCACGCCAAATACCTCGGAGGCCGTCAGCGTGTGAATGTCCAGGCCCGTGCGATACGCCTGCATGAACAGCGGATCTTCCGAGAAGTGCGCCATCAGCCGCAGCTCGATCTGCGAATAGTCCGCCGAGAGCAGCACGCGCCCCGGCGCCGCGATAAAGGCCGCGCGTATCTCGCGACCCTTCTCCGTCTTGATCGGAATGTTCTGCAGGTTAGGATTCGTCGACGACAGCCGCCCCGTCGCCGTGCCCACCTGGTTGAACGTCGTGTGCACGCGGCCCTCGCTGTCCGCAAGCAGCGGCAGGGAATCGACGTAGTTCGACTTCAGCTTTGCAAGCTGCCGGTACGCCAGCACCTGCGCCGGCACCGGATGATGCACCGCCAGCTCCTCCAGCACATCCTGCGCGGTCGAAATTACCTTGCCCTTGCCGTACTTCAGCGGCTTGGGCAGATTCATCTTGTTGAACAGAACATCGCCAAGCTGCTTGGGCGAATTCAGATTGAAGCGCTGGCCGGCCTGCTCGAAGATCTGTTCGCTCACCTGCGACATTTCCGCGTCCAGACTTTTCGCCAGCCCGCCCAGCACGCTCACATCGATCCGAACGCCCGCCCGCTCCATGTCCAGCAGCACCGGCACCAGCGGCAGATCGATCGTCTCGTACACCTCCCGCCCGTGCATCGCCTCCACATCCTGCCGCATGCTCGCTGCCAGCGTACGAATCGCAGCCGCCTGCTCCGGCAAATGCTTCTCGCCCGTCTCCGAAAGCGGAGAGCTCGTAAAGCGCGCCACTACGTCCGCCAGGCGATGCGCCGCATGTGTGGGATTGATGAGATACGAGTACAGCATCAGATCATCGCGCACGCCCGCAATCGTGATGCCATGCGCCTCCAGCGTGCGCATCGTCGCCTTCAGGTCATGCACTATCTTCGGAACCGACGCATCTTCCAGCAGCGTCTTCAGCCGCGCGCCCTCCGCGGAGGTAAGCGACAGCCGCAGCGCGCGCCCCTCCTCGGCAGAAACAGCAACGAAATGCTCCCGCTCCGCCACGGCTTCCGTGAGCTCTGCGTTGTCGATGGCATCCAGCAGCGACAAATTCTGCAGCACCGGAGCTTCTTCTTCCACCGCCTCGGTCTGCGATTCACTCACCTGCTCGGTCAGCGCTTCCAGGAACGTGACATCGACAGCGATGGCAAATCCCGCCCGCGCCGCGGAGAAGAACGTCGCGCACTGCTCCTCGGTCGGCGCAGCGATCAGCTCCGCGCGCGCGGCATCCATAGCGGGCGCAAGCTCCTTCAACAGCGTCGTGAACTCCAGCTCATTGAACAGCGCGCGCGCCGCCGCAACGTCCGGCTCCTGCGTCTGCATGCGCTCCAGCTCCAGCTCCACCGGCACACTGCAGTGGATGGTCACCAGCTCCTTGCTCAGCATGATGTTGTCGCGGTTGTTTTCCAGCGATTCGCGATAGCTCTTTCCGCTTCACTTCTCCCGCGCGATCCAGCGCCGCTTCGAGCGATCCAAACTGCTGGATCAACTCCACCGATCCCTTGTCGCCGATCCCCGGCGCACCCGGAATGTTGTCGACCGAATCGCCGCGCAGCGCCATCACGTCAATCACGCGCTCCGGCGGCACGCCCAGCGTCTGCTCCACAGCGGCCCGGTCCAGCACCAGGTTGTCCTTCGCCGGATTCAGCACCAGCACCTGCCCGGTCACCAGTTGCAGCATGTCCTTGTCGTTGGAGACGATGTACACCTTGTGCCCGGCTGTCTCCGCCTTGTGCGACAACGTGCCGATCACGTCATCGGCTTCAAAGCCCTCGTACTGAATGATCGGAATGCGAAACGCTTCCAGCGCACGGCGGATGTACGGAATCTGCTGGCCCAGGTCGGGCGGCATCTCGGTGCGATTCGCCTTGTAGCCCTCGTATGCGATCTCATCAAACTGCTGCGTCTTGATGTTGAACTTGCGCACGCTGGTCATCGCCTTCGCGCGCTCGTCGCGGAAGACCGGCGCCGTCGTGTCGAAGATCGCCGCGAAATAGTGCGGCGAAAAATCCTTGCGCAGCTTATTGATCATGTTTACGAAGACGTACGTCGCCGCCGTGGGCACGCCGCTGCGCGTGGACATGGGCCGCGACCGCTGCATCGCGTGATACGCGCGAAAAATGAAGGACATCGAGTCCAGCAGGAAAATGGGCGGCTTTTCGGTAGTCGGCATGGAGCTCCTGCTTATGAGATGAACATGCAATCGCCGTAGGAAAAAAATCTGTAGCGCGCTTCTACGGCGTGGCGATAGGCCGCAAGTATAGTGTCGCGTCCCGCAAAGGCGGCCACCAGCATCAGCAGCGTCGACTGCGGTAGATGGAAATTCGTCAGCAGCGCATCGACCACGCGAAATCGAAAGCCGGGCGAAATGAAAATGTCCGTCGATCCGCGGTGCGGATGCAGCTTCCCGTCCTCGGACACGGCGGCGCAGTGCTCCAGCGTGCGGACGGTCGTCGTCCCCGCGGCCACCACGCGCCCGCCCCGCTCGCGCGCCGCATTGATCCGTTCCGCGCAAGCCGCGGAAATCTCATAGCGTTCGCTGTGCAGCCGGATCGCCGCCGTCTCCGCAACCCGCACCGGCTGGAATGTCCCCAGCCCCACGTGCAGCGTGATGGTGCAAATATCCGCTCCGGCCGCGCGGATCTGCGCCAGCACCTCCGGCGTAAAGTGCAGTCCCGCGGTCGGCGCGGCCGCAGATCCGCGCCGCGCCGCATAGACCGTCTGATAGCGCTCGCGATCCAGCGGCCGGTCGGCGCGATGGATATACGGCGGCAGCGGCATGTGCCCCAGCGCATCCAGCCGCTGCTCAAAATCCGCCACCGGCGCAAAGCGCAGCGTCCGTTCCCCGCGCTCGCCCGTCGCGACCACCTCCGCGTGAAGACTCACATCCTCGGCCGCGCCGGCAAACTCGATCCCATCGCCCACGCGCAGCTTGCGTCCCGGCTTCACCAGCGCGTTCCACTCCCACCCATCGATCTGTTCCGTCAGCAGTACTTCAATGCGTCCCGGCGCGGCCTCTGCCTCATCCGCTCGCCGGGTTCGAGTGCCGTACAGGCGCGCGGGAATCACACGCGAGTCGTTCAGCACCAGCACGTCTCCCGCGCGCAACTGCTCCGGGAAATGCCGGAAGACATCATCCCGCCACGCGCCGGTCCCGCGATCCACCAGCAGCATGCGCGAATCGCCGCGCTCCTCCGGCGGCTCCTGCGCAATCAGCTCCTCGGGCAAATCGAAATCAAATTCCGAAACCAGCACTCACCGATTCTAGTGTGATTTGGCGAAGTACCCTTCCGCCAGCGCCCGCAAACGCTCCAGCGTCGCCTCTGTTTCAAGCCGAGCCTCTTCGCCCGAATCTCCAGACTGCGCCGGCGCAACCGGACGCCCCCACACCATCACCACGCGTGAAAATGGCTTCGGCACCAGCAGCGCATCCCACGAGCGCAGCACCCACGCCCGTTGGGGCAGCAGATAGAAGCTGTGCACCGGCAGCCCGGTCAACTGCGCCAGCTTCGTCACCCCCGGCTTCAGCAGGTAGCGCGGTCCGCGCGGTCCGTCGCCGGGAATTACCGCGGTCGCGCCTTCGCCAACCGCGCGCGCCAGGGCCCGCAATCCACTGGAGCCCGCGCGCGAGCTCGACCCGCGCACCGTCTCGTAGCCCAGCCGCTCAATCGTGCGCGCGATCAGCTCGCCGTCAAAGCTCGCGCTGATCAGCAGCACCGTCCGCGGCCGCCCATGAAAGAAGCACGTTGCCGGCAGCAGGCAGCGATGCCAGAAGCACCAGACGCTCGCGCCATCGCGCCGGTCTCGCTCGCCGCCCTCATCGCACCATCTCTTCGTAACGCAGCGTCGCAGCCAGCATGCGCAGCAGCACCGCCACCAGCGGCGGCACCACCCAAAGCATCAGCCGCTTCCGCCAGCTCAACCCGCGCTCGGTCGTCTCATCCATGCCGTGGAATCGCAGTGTAGCCGATCAGTTAGCATCAAGAGCGTGCTCGCGATCGATACGCCCGTTCAGTTCATCAAGGGGATCGGCCCGCGCATCGCGGAATCGCTCGCGGAAAAGGGCATCAGCACCGCGGAAGACCTGCTCTACCATCTCCCGTTCCGCTACGAAGATCGCGCCAATCCGCGCACGCTGCATGAGCTGGTGGCCGGCGAAACCGCCAGCGTGATCGGAGAAGTGCGCGGCTCGGTCCTGTTGCGCACGCGCGCCATGCCCATCTTCGAGATGACCCTGGGCCAGGGCACCGGCACGCTCAAGTGCATCTGGTTTCGCGGCACCTATCTCAAGGACCGCTTCCAGTCCGGCCAGACGGTCGCCGTCTTCGGCAAGGTGGAAGCCTCGCGCTCCTCACGCGGCTTCAAAATGATCCAGCCGCAGTTTGAAATCCTGCCCGAGGCGACCGAAGAGTTCTCCAGCCTGGAGATGGGCCGCATCACGCCCATCTACGAGACCCTCGGCGGCACCAAGCTCGGCCCGCGCTGGCTGCGCCGCCAGCTCTTCACGCTTCTCGGCGAGCTGCGCGGCCGCATTCCGGAAACGCTGCCCGCCGCCGTGCTGGAACGGCTCGGCATGCCCTCGCGCGATACGTCGCTGCAGCAGGTGCATTTCCCGGACGCCGGCGTTCCGCTCGGCCCAGCTTCAGAGCGCCCGCACGCCCGCGCATCGCCGCCTCATCTTCGAGGAGCTCTTCTTTCTCGAGCTCGGCCTCGAAATCAAGCGCCGCAAAGCCCGCGAGCGCGCCGGCATCGCCTTCGCTCCGAACGAGCAGGTCCGCGCCGCGCTGCGCGAGGTGCTGCCGTTCCATCCCACAAAGGCGCAGAAGCGCGCCCTCGGCGAAATCGTCGAGGACATGAAGCACCCCAGCCCCATGCGGCGTCTGCTGCAGGGGGATGTCGGCTCCGGCAAGACCATCGTCGCGCTGCAGGCCATGCTCATCGCCATCGAGAACGGCTACCAGGCCGCGCTGATGGCGCCGACGGAAATCCTCGCCACCCAGCACTATCTCGGCGCGCGCAAGCTGCTGGAGCGCGCCACGCGCGACTACCGCATCACCCTGCTCACCGGCTCGCTCGATCTGCATCACAAGCGCGCCGCCCGCGGACGCATCGCGCGTGGCGAAGCCGATCTCATCATCGGCACCCATGCCTTGATCGAAGAGAAGGTCGAGTTCGATCGCCTCGGCCTCGTCGTCGTCGACGAGCAGCATCGCTTCGGCGTCATGCAGCGCTTCCGCCTGATGAAGAAGCCCGGCCAGGGCGAGCCTGACGTGCTGGTCATGACCGCAACGCCCATCCCGCGCACGCTCGCGCTCTCGCTCTATGGCGACCTCGACCTCAGCATTCTGGACGAGCTGCCGCCGGGCCGCACGCCCATCGTCACGCGCCGCGGCAGCGATGACCGCGCAGACGAGGTCTGGCAGTTCGTGCGCAAGCAGGTCGCCGCGGGCCGTCAGGCATATATCGTCTATCCCGTGATCGAAGGCCCCAGCGACGACCAGCCGGAGCTGGATTTTCCCGCACCGCAGGAAGAAGAGCCGGCAAAGCCCGCCAAACGCGGCGCCCGGAAGTCCTCCAAGACGCCCTCGCTCTTCGAGCGCCCCACGCTGAAGGCCGCCACCCAGATGTACGAAGAGCTCCGCGACGGCGCGCTCTCACGGTCTCCGCCTCGGCCTGCTGCACGGCCGCCTCAGCGCGGATGACAAGGAAATCGTGATGCGCCGCTTCCAGCGCGGCGAGCTGGACGTGCTCGTCTCCACCACCGTCATCGAAGTCGGCGTGGACGTGCCAAACGCAACCGTGATGGTGATCGAACATGCCGAACGCTTCGGCCTCGCCCAGCTTCATCAGTTGCGCGGCCGGGTCGGGCGCGGCAGCGCGAAGAGCTACTGCATCCTCATGACCGGCGGCAAGGTGTCGCCTGAGGCCGAGCAGCGGCTGGACGCCATGGTCCGCACCCAGGACGGCTTCGAGCTGGCCGAGCTGGACCTGCGAGCTCCGCGGCCCGGGCGAATTCTTCGGCACGCGGCAGGCCGGTCTGCCGGACTTCCGCATCGCCAACCTGGTCCGCGACCGCGAATTGCTGGAGCTGGCCAAACGCGAGGCATCGGCCTTTGTCGCCGCCGGCGGAGCGGAGGCCACCGAAGCCGAACGCGCCATCGTCGCCGCCCGCCTCAAGCAGGCATGGCAGCGGCGCTATGGTCTGGTGGAGGCTGGATGATGTCTCTACGTGGAGGACAGCACCCGTGATTGTCGGCACCGGCATCGACGTCATCGACATCGACCGCATCGCCCGCTCCATCGAGCGCTACGGCGATCACTTCCTCCGTCGCATCTACACCGCCGGCGAGATCGCCTACTGCCAGCGCAAGCGCCGGAACGCGGCCGAGAGCTTTGCCGCCCGCTTTGCCGCAAAAGAGGCCGCAGCCAAGGCGCTCGGTACCGGCATCGGCTTCGGCGTAACCTGGCGGGAGATCGAAGTCGGCCGCGAGCCCGGAGGGCGGCCACTCCTCCTGCTGCACGGCCGGGCCGCGGAGATCGCCGGGCAGATGGGCGTCCGGAACACCTCGCTCTCCATCACCCACACCGGAACGCAGTCCTGGGCAATGGTGATTCTGGAAAACTGACATCGCCGCGACGGCAGCCCGCCTCGGATCATCCAAGCAGGGAAGTCGCTTTCATCGGCGCTTTCGGGAGCCGTTTTGGTACTCTCATCCTGAGTATTGTTGTGCTTGATCCGAGGGTCCTGCTTCGGGGAATGACCAGCGAGGTTTCGTGCCCAGTCAACAGGAAGTGCAGTGGTCACAACTGAAGGTCGGAGTGCTGGTCATCGTTGCGCTTGCCGCGCTGACCTCCCTCATTTTCCTCATGTCCGGCAGTACCGGCGGCTTCTTCGCCGGCAAGATCACGCTCCGCTCCTATTTTGAGAACGCCGCCGGCCTCAAGGTCGGCGCGCCGGTCAATCTGGAAGGCGTCACCATCGGCACCGTGACCCACATCCGCATCGCGCCCGATCGCAAGCTGACCCCGGTTGAAGTCATCATGAAGGTCAGCAAGCAGTTCACCTCCGACGTGCACGAAGACTCGAAGACCAGCCTGGACACCATTGGCGTGCTGGGCGATACGGTGGTGGATATCGACTCCAAGCACGCCATCGGCCCCCGCGTGAAGGACAACGACGAGCTGGGCACCAATGAGAGCCCAAACCTCTCCGACGTCATCAAGTCCAGCCAGGGCACCATCGAGCAGGTGAATACGATTCTCGCCAAGCTCGACAGCCTGGTCGATTCGCTGAACACCGGCAAAGGCTCCATCGGCCAGCTCATCAACGATCCCACCCTCTACAACCGGGCCAACGAGACGGTGAACCAGCTCGCCAAGCTGAGCACCAACCTGAGCCAGGGCAAGGGCACCATCGGCAAGCTGCTCAATGACGAGACGCTCTACAACCACCTCAACGAAACCACCGCCCGTCTGGATCACATCACCGCCGAGATCGACAACGGCCAGGGCACCGTCGGCAAGCTGCTCAAGGACAAGACCCTCTACGACAACCTGAACCAGACCGTGACCAACGCCAACGCACTGATGGCCGAGATCAACCAGGGCAAGGGCACCATCGGCATGCTGGCCAAGGACCCCGAGTTCCAGGCGAAATTCCGCGACACGGTCGAGAAGCTGGACGCGATCATCGACAAGATCAACAGCGGCCAGGGCACCCTCGGCCAGTTAGTGGTGAACCCGTCGCTCTATAACAACGCCGACGCAATGCTGAGCGAGAGCCGCAACCTGGTAACCCATATCCGCGAAAATCCAAAGAAATACCTCACCTTCCACGTCAAAATCTTCTAGGTTGAAGGTCGCTGGCTCGTCACACCGGAACCTGTCATCCTGAGCCCAGCGAGGGATCTGCAGTTTGCCCGCACAACCGCCTACCCCTTCCGCCGGCAGCATCCTGTTACGCAAGCTCAAACGGCGCCTTGCCGACGCAACGCTCTGGCTGCTCGCCGCCGTGCTCCTGCTATGGTGCGGCGACTGGGCCGTCTGGCACCTTCGCGTGCGGAACGGCATGGGCTACAGCAGCGTGCAGGTCACGCAGCTCCTGCTCACCCCGCTTAAAAACCACCGGATGAAGGCCGAGGAGCAGAGCACCGCGGACCAGCCCTGTGTCCGATCGCTCTTTCCTCACAATGGCGAAGACCCATGCTGGTGGCTGCGGCGTCATGCCACGCAGTCGCAGTCTGCCTCGTATATCGGAGCCATTCGGGCAGAGTTACTCCGCCCGCTCCATTAACTGGTTGGTTATTGGTAACCGAACTATGTACACATTCGCGTGTTTACCTCCGCGCTAATTGCCAATGGGCTTTCTTCGCGGTTACGTAAGACAACAAATTGTAGGCAAGATTTAGTACTGCGCAGGAAATAAGTTGATCTACTGCTCGGCATTTCTCAGAAAAATCTTCCGAAACTTACAAATTCGTAAAAATTATGTGCGTTCCGCAGTGATTTATTAGATACTCTCCTTTCGATTCTCCTGATTTTCTTTTTAGGGAGCTGGTCTAAGATGTTGCGCCGATTGGCGGTTCCACTCTGCTTGGTTGTCCCCGCGCCTTCCTCATCGGGCCGCGGTCCCCGGTATTCTTCCTGTCGCTTCTCAGATCGCAGGCGTCTTCCTGCCGGTCTTCCACACCAACTGCACGGACCCACTCACCCCCCAGGCTGGCCCGCACGGCTTTTTCGGGAGTGATGTGTTTCGTGAAAACCAGATCCACTAACATGGCACAAATCTTCGGCATGGTGATGATCGTGCTGGTCAGCGCGTGGGATGTAGACGCCATGCGCCCGCACATTGCCGCGCACTCCTGGTACACGCTGGCCTTTGTCGCGATTTTCCTGGCCGCGCACCTCGGCGACTATCTCACCGTCGGTCGCCTGATTCACCGCTTCGATCCGCTGCTCTTTGCAAAGACGGATGAGGTCGCTCCCGCCGCGCTGTTCCTGGTAGAGAACGCCCCCGCGCCGGCGCGGATCGCTTTCCCGCAGGCGCTTCACGCCGCCTGGCAGAAGCTCTTCGCCTATCAGCAGCCGCCCTCCCTGCTGCCGCGCCCGACGACCGCGAAGCTTTACGCCTTCGCCATCCATCCCGCCGAGGCAGCCCAGGTCTCCGGCGCGCCCGTCGTTATCCGTCCGCAGTACAGCGTCGTTC
This sequence comes from uncultured Acidobacteriaceae bacterium, assembly GCA_963790555.1. Taxonomy (GTDB): domain Bacteria; phylum Acidobacteriota; class Terriglobia; order Terriglobales; family Acidobacteriaceae; genus KBS-83. The sequence goes on from CAWBPB010000013.1 coordinate 52,099, forward strand.
CCGTCGAATAATCGGCTATCCTCCAGTCACAGCCGCGTCGCACCCAGCCACGAGACATCGCGCCTATAGTTTCATGCACGGGGAAGTCTGAATGCCCTCGCCGGTCGATCTCTATGACAACGCGTATGGCAACTATGCGGCCGACGTCTATCGCCAGGTGCGCGTTGCCACTTATGGAGAAGATCTCGGCCAGACCAGCTGGCTTACGAACGAAGAGTCACGCGAGATACCTCGAATATTGGAGATCGGGCCGCGCTCCCGCGTCCTCGAAATCGGCTGTGGCTCCGGCGGTTACGCCCTGCAGGTTGCTGCAGCCACTGGCTGCAGTGTGGCGGGTGTCGACCTCAATGGTGCCGGTATTCACAACGGCAATTCTCTCGCCTCTGCTCAAAATCTCTCAGGTCGCGTAACGTTCGAGCAGTGCGATGTGTCGAAGGCGCTGCCATTCGGTACCGCCGCCTTCGACGCGGTCTTCGCCAATGATGTGTTGTGTCATATCCCCGGACGGCGCGCAATCCTGCAGGAAGCCTTCCGCGTTCTCAAGCCGCTCGGCCGGCTTCTCTTCAGCGACGCTCTCGTGATTGGCGGCGCCATCTCCCATGAGGAGATCGCCACCCGCAGTTCCATCGGCTATTACATCTTCACGCCGCCGGGATACAACGAGCGGTCCATCGAGGACGCAGGCTTTCGTCTGCTCGGTGCCGTGGACACCACGGCGAGTGCCGCCGGGATTGCCCGGCGCTGGCACGACGCCCGCGAGCAGAGGCGCGAGGCGCTGTTCGCCATCGAAGGCATCACAAACTTCGACGGCCTGCAGCGGTTTCTTTCCTGCGTGTACACGTTGAGCAGCGAGCGCCGTCTCTTGCGGTATCTCTATACAGCGCAAAAGCCGGATTAGTTCAGCCATACGCAACACGCAAACGCACAGATCTACCGGAAACAATCCGAGCGCCAGGAAAAATAATCCGAGCGAAACTCCAGCCGCAGCGTCTTGTTTAGCGTCGTCGCAAATGTAACAAGTCAGGAGCGCATCTCTCCCGGCTTCAGCCCTTCCCTGTCCGCACATCTTTGTGAGGTAACACATGACGTTACAAGTCTCTGAGCCGCCAAAATCCATGCGCAAGTGCGCAGCCATCTTTGCTCCGATGCTGCTGCTCGCGCCGTTCGCAACCCACGCCTACGCCCAGTCGCAGACCGCGAAGTTAGCCGACCTCACCTCTGCGAACGAAAAGCCCGCTTCGCTGACCTATAAGACCTTCTATCTCAGCAATCTCATCCGGCCGCAGGATGCCGATGACATCCAGACCGATCTGCGCAATATGCTTCCCGCGGCAAAGCTCTTTTACGTGCCGTCGCAAAGCGCAATCTCCGTCCGCGGCTCGGCGGAAGACATCGCGCTCGCGCAGAAGATCCTCACCGACCTCGATCGCACCCGGAAGGTCTACCGCCTCACCTACACCATCACCGACACGGACAACGGCCAGCCTGCTGGTAAGCAGCACGTCTCGCTCGTCGTCGCTTCCGGTGGCAAGTCGGACGTCAAGCAGGGCAGCAAGGTGCCCATTGTCGTTGGCGTGGCCAAGGAGCCCGAGCAATCGAATGTCCAATACCAGGACATAGGGCTGGAGATCGAGGCCACGCTCGACAATTACGCCGAAGGTGCCCGCCTCCGCACCCGCATCGCGCAATCCAGTGTTGCGGATGAAAAATCCGGCTTTGGCACACAAGACCCGGTTTTCCGCCAGACCACTCTGGACGGCACCGCTACCCTCGTGCCCGGCAAGCCGCTCATCCTCGGCTCCCTCGATCTTCCTGGCACTAGCCGCCACCAGCAGGTCGAAGTCGTCGCAGAAGCTATCCCCTGATTGCAACCTGCACAGACAGGTCCACCCGCTGCGGCAGCGTGGGCCTGTCTTCACCACTTAGGGGAATACCGCATGAGAACCCGGCCCCTTAATGAGTCGGATACGGTTACGAATAGCCGTGCCATCGCCTGGCGAAGCGATGGATGACGATATTCCACCTGTGAGAACTCTGGAGCACCGGGCGGGAATTGAACCCGCGAATGCAGGTTTTGCAGACCTGTGCGTTAGCCACTTCGCCACCGGTGCTCTACAAAAATCCGATCGTTACAAATGCACAAAGCGCGTCGCGCCATAGATCAGCCCAAGCGTCAGGGCCGCAATGACCACCTCGCCGATAGCGCCTACAAGAAACGGGCGCGCGCCCTGCTTGCCGAGTTCGCGCAGGTTGGTCCTCAGCCCCACTCCCGCAAAGGTCAGCAGGAAGGCCCAGCGTGACAGATTGCCGATAGCCACAATCTGCGGCTTGGTAAAGAACGCAGCAGACGCAAGCAGGGAAATGAGCAGAAACCCGAGAACAAATTTCGGAAACTTGGCCCAAAGGAACGCGCCCTTGTTGCCCACTTTCGAAGCTTGCCCTCGCCCAGCCCAGTAGATCGCATATCCCAGCACCACAAAGCCGATCATCGCATTGCGGCACGTCTTCGCCAGGACAGCTATTTTGCCCGCGGCATCGGAATACAGTGCGCCTGCCGCGGAAGCTTCCGCCGTATTGTCCACGGCAAGGCCGGCCCACAACCCATATCCGCGATCGCTCAGATGCAGAGCATGGCCGATCAGTGGAAACAGAAACAGCGAAATCGCTCCGAGCGCGAGAATCGCCGCGATTGCATACGACGAGTCCTCCTCGTCCGCATCGATCGCTCCTTGTGTCGCGATAATCGCCGAAACTCCGCAAATCGAAGAGCCCACGGCAAGAAGCGTGATCAGCTTTGGCCGCAGCTTGAACGCGCGCCCCAGATAGGTCATGAAAACCAGCGACAGGGCGATCTCGATAAACACCAGCGTGAGCGAAAGCCCGCCCAGCCGAAGAACGTCGCCGATCAGAAATCGCGCGCCCAGCAGCACAATGCCGGCCTTCAGCCAGAACTCGTAGGTCGCGACTCCTGCGCGAAACACACCAGGAATGCCGATCGTATTGGAAATCGCAACCCCAATCAAGATGGCCCACAGCACATACTCGATGTTCGGCAACACCACATGATGCGCTTTGCCGTATCTCGCAATGAACTGCTCAATAAACTTGCCGGCCAATCCGACCGCGGCGAGCAGAAGCACGCCGGGCACCAGAGAGTACAAGCGGCCCGGCAGTGAAACCGGAGGCGTGTGCGGTAGTGCAATAGAGTCAGCCATCACCTTTCCTCCTTTCCGGCGCACCTACCAGGGCACAACCCGGATAACTCCCGCACGCACCAGCAGCGCTGCCACAAGCGCCAGGATCACCGCCCAGCCGTCGACAGAGATATGTAGCTTCGATTCAGAAGGAGATAGGGACATAGGCAAAGACTCCCTGACTGCAACGGATGAAATGTAGGAGGAGAGTCGACAGTTCCGGACCGGAACCGCAAAGCTAGCGACGAGCTAGCGACAACAACAGGCGGAGAGCCTGCGCGCCGTGGTCATAACATCGGATTGGACGCGGCGATTCATGGACTGTGTTTTCTTGTAACACGTATCTTCGAGGATCGCAACCAGCGATCAAGCCTGCCAATCAATCCTCAAGCTCCCGAACGAACACCAGAAGAATACTGCTCGTCGCTCACCTGCTCCAGCCAATCGACAGTCTTCCCATCCAGCTTTTCCTGGATGGCGGTGTGCGTCATCGCCGTCGTGGACGCGGCGCCATGCCAATGCTTCTCGCCCGGGGCAAACCACACCACGTCGCCCGGTCGAATCTCCTCCACCGGACCGCCCCAGCGCTGCGCCCGCCCGCAGCCCGCGGTCACGATTAGCGTCTGGCCCAGCGGATGCGTGTGCCACGCTGTTCGCGCTCCGGGCTCGAAGGTTACGCTCGCGCTCACCACACGCGCCGGATCGGGCGCGCTAAACAGCGGGTCCACGCGCACCACTCCAGTAAACCAATCCGCCGGCCCTTTGCCGGAAGCCTGCGAGCCGCTCCTCTTGATCTCCATGTGCTCTCCCTGACTCGATATGTTGCCGTTCAAATTTGTTTAGATGTTTTTTGCGGAGCGTATCGAGGATCATTCATCCGGCTTGCGCGGCATGATCCTGACGGTCGCCGCGCGGGCACGTTTGCCGATCATCGGTTTGAGGTACGGACTGTCAGAGTACTTCGCCCGGTAGGCCTCATCGACGCGGTCGTTGATCGCTCCCTCCTCCCGCTCGAAGGTGACCTCCTTGGTCATGCCGCCGGCGATGATTCGCCCCGCCTTCTGCCGGACCGCCGCCTGGTACCAGCGAGAGTTCTGCCCGTTGTAGCCGCGCACGTAGAGCGCATCATCGACCGCGACGGACCAGATCCATGTCGGCGTGCCGTAGGTCACGCCGTCCTCACGGAATGGTGAGATGTGCAAATCATCGGCATCAGCAATCTTGCGAAGCTCGCCTTTCGGCCACATGCTCATTTCCGGGTTCCCCCTTGAATCCTTTAGCGCATGACATAGCCGCCATCGACTGAAATCGACTGGCCAGTTACATAGCTCGCCGCTGAGCTGCAAAGCCACAGGACAGCATCAGCGATCTCCTCGGGCCGTCCCAGCCGTCCCATCGGCACGTAGGCCTTCAACATCGCATTCAACTCTTCTCCCTGCCCTCCGGCAATCATCTGGTCGGTCATGGGCGTCTGAATCATGCCCGGGCACACATCGTTGACACGAATGCCGCGCGTCGCATATTCGAGAGCAGCACTCTTCGTGAAGCCGATCACTCCATGCTTTGCAGCATGGTAGGTCCCGCGCCGGGCGCCGCCGATAAGGCCTCCAAGCGAAGAGCAATTGACGATGGCGCCGCTTCCTTGCTCGCGCATCTGTTGCAGCTCGAACTTCATGCAGCTCCACACACCGCGCAAGTTGATCGCCATCACCCGGTCGTAATCGTCACGAGGAGAATCGGCAGTCTCTGCAAGGACATTTTGAATGCCGGCATTGTTGTAGGCAGCATCGAGTCGTCCGAAAGTGGCGACAGTCTGCTTCACCATCGCCTCCACCTGGGCATCATCGGAAACGTCACAGCGGATGGCCAGTGTCTTGTGCCCTTTGTCCGCGAGATCCTTTGCTGCGGTTTTCACTTCCTTCTCATTCCAGTCCGCCAGCACCACGCAGGCGCCTGATTCAGCAAAAGCTTTCGCTGTAACCAGACCCAATCCAGATGCGGCGCCTGTAACCAGTGCAACCGTGTTTTCGAATGATATTTTCACAGCCACATCCTCTTTTTCTTCCACTTTCAGTCTGCGTGTTGGGCTACTATGCCGCCGGCAAATCTACTGCTTGTCGAATTGCAGCCGATTATGAAACGTGCCCCCCTGCTTCGTCGGTCCTTCGACCGTGACCGTCAGCTTCTTTCCATCCGGCGACACGGCCCCACGGACTCGCTCGATCACTTTGCCGTCCCGCTTCCACGTATCGTGAAACGTGTCGCCCTCAATCTTCGAAACAGCAGTAGCGTCTTCCATGCCTTCGATCATCTGTACATGCACTTCTTTCCCATCCGACCACGGAAGCGCCGCGCGCAGAGGATGACCGTCCGCAGAAATCAGATCCAGGTTGCGAGTGCCATCGGGCGTGAACGTCAGTGTGAAGCTCCTGAACGGCGGCCCCGGATCGAAACTTGATTTCGCTACCTGCAGCTCCCATGTTCCAGTGAATGGAGTGATGTGCTCGGTCTGTGCCATACCCGCGACCGCCGGTCCCAGCAACAGCGCTGACTGCAAAAGGAGAGCAACGTGCCGTTTCACCATGCTCACCGCTCGATCATCTGCTGCAGATGTTCCGGGTACCGAGCTCCCTGCACCGCGATCTTCGAAGCCGCGCTTTCAATCTCACCAAGGTCATCCCGCGTAAGCTCCACCGCGACCGCTCCGATATTCTCCTCCAGCCGCGACAGCTTGGTCGTGCCCGGGATCGGCACAATCCACGGCTTCTGCGCCAGCAGCCACGCAAGGGCAATCTGCGCCGGCGTCGCGCCCTTTTGTTTGCCAATGCTCGTCAGCAGATCGACGACAGCCTGGTTCGCCTGCCGCGCTTCCGGCGTAAAGCGTGGAACGATGTTGCGGAAATCGTTGCTGTCGAATTTCGTGTTCTGGCTGATCGCGCCGGTAAGAAAGCCCTTGCCCAGCGGACTGAAAGGAACGAAGCCGATCCCGAGCTCCTCCAGCGTCGGCAGCACCTCCGCCTCAGGCTCTCGCCACCACAGGGAATATTCGCTCTGCAGCGCAGTTACCGGCTGCACAGCATGCGCACGGCGAATCGTCTTCGCGCCTGCTTCGGAGAGGCCGAAGTGCTTCACCTTCCCCTCATGGATAAGCTCCTTCACTGCACCCGCAACCTCTTCGATCGGCACGTTCGGATCGACGCGGTGCTGATAAAAGAGATCGATGACGTCGGTGTTGAGGCGCTTCAGAGCCGCCTCGGCAACTTCCTTGATACGCTCCGGCCGGCTGTCCAGGCCCTCATTTGGCTTGCCGTTTTTGAATCCGAATTTGGTTGCGATCACCACTCGTTCGCGAACCGGCGCCAGAGCCTCGCCCAACAACTCCTCGTTCGTGAACGGGCCATAAGCCTCGGCAGTGTCAAAGAATGTCACGCCCCGGTCGACCGCCGCCCGTATCAGTGCAATTGCCTGCTGCTTCTCCGTCGCCGGGCCATAGCCAAAGCTCAATCCCATGCAGCCCAGCCCCAGTGCCGACACTTCCAGCTTGCCTTTTCCCAATGTGCGCTTCTGCATTTGTTTCTCCTTACCGCCTTGAATCTAAGCCTACGAAAGAGTCTCGTCGGACCGCTATCCTGATCCTTCCGATTGATTGCCTGTTTCTGTCGCTGCACAGATTTTTATGCACGCGCTCCTCTCGACCAGCGATACGCTTGCATAAGGCGAATCCGAATGGAAAGGAGCCATCCACATGGCAACGCGGAAAAGCGCAAACGGCAGCCAGCAGGCAGTAGAGATGCGCAAAGACCTCGCCCGCAGGATCGCTGCCCACGCCAGCACGGAAGGAGAACATCCCACCGGCATACCGGGTCTCAGCCTCTACCGCCGCTCCGCGCCCACTCCCTGCGCCTCCGCCGCCTACATGCCCAGCCTCGTCGTTTTTGTGCAGGGGCAAAAGCGCATCAACCTCGGCCGGGATACCTATCTCTGCGACGATTCCACCTTCCTGCTCACCTCGGTCGATCTGCCCGTCGTCAGCCAGGTCACCAAGGCCACCCGCGAGACACCCATGCTCGGTCTGCGTTTCGCCCTCGACATGCCCGTCATCCGCGAGATTCTCAGCGAGCACGAATTTCAGTTTGACGAAATCTCGTCCGCCACCCGCGGCATGGCCGTCGGCGTCACGTCGGTCGAGCTGCTCGACGCGTGCTCCCGCCTCATGAACCTGCTCGACACACCCCGCGACATCCCATTCCTCGCGAGCCTCATCCAGCGGGAGATCATCTATCGCCTCCTGCGCAGCCCGCAGGGCAGGCATCTCCGCACCATCGCCACCATCGGCGAGCAGGCCCACCGCACCGCCCGGGTCGTCTCCTGGCTGCGCGCCAATTACGCCCGCCCGCTCAAAGTCGAGGAGCTCGCAGCCATGGCGCGCATGGGCGTCTCCACCCTCCACCATCACTTCCGCTCGCTCACCGCCATGAGCCCGCTGCAATATCAGAAACATCTGCGGTTACATGTAGCCCGGGAGCGCATGCTCCACCACGGCATCGACGCCGCCAGCGCCGCCTTCGAAGTCGGCTACGAAAGCGCCAGCCAGTTCAACCGCGAGTACAGCCGCTTCTTCGGCCAGCCGCCCATGCGCGACATCAAATCCCGCCTCGCCGCCGCAAGCTGAGCGTTTTCGCTTCCGGTGTATACAGAACAATCAAGCTGCACTTCGCGATCCTCCGCCCTGCCCACTTGCAGCGAAACGCTCTAGTTCACCCCACAAACCGCCAGTGTCGCCTCAGTCCGCAGTGCATTCGCCACATGGCTACGAATATCCTCGTAGAATATCGATATTATTGTCACTGTCGGAATTCAGCCTGGGCATGGGCCTGATGATAGCGGACCAACCCGCAAGGAGTGGACATAATGAGCTCTGCGTCGATTGCTGCACCTCCATTAAGAGGGAAACTGCTTCGCCCGATTCTCGTGGGCGGCGCGCTGGCCGGCACCTTCGATCTCATCTCCGCCTTCATCACCTTCGGCCTCGGCAATCCGCGCATCATCGCCGGAGGGCTACTCGGCAAGCAGGCCTGGCACGGCGGAGCCGGCACCTGGATCCTCGGCGTTGTCCTGCATTACTCGATCGCCTTCGGGGCCGCTGCCATCTACTGCCTCTCCAGCCGTCGCCTACCATTCCTCAAAGACCATTGGCTGGTCTGCGGCCTCTTTTTTGGCATCGCTGTTTTCCTCGTCATGAACCTGGTAGTGCTGCCGCTCAGCGCTTACCACTACATGGGCCCGTATCAATACCGAGGTCTGTTACAGGGCATTCTCGTGCACATGCTCATCATCGGCCTGCCCATCTCCCTCAGCCTTCGCAAGCTATAGGCCGGTCGCCGCTGACACTCCCGCGAAACAGCTCGCATCGTTCATCGGCAAATTCACGCCGTCTACAAGATCTACAACGGCTACTGGTTCTTCGGCCGGCCCACTATCGAGGATCTCCGTCAGGACCTCCGCGCCGTCACCAAAAAATGCCGCCCCGACTGGGACATCACCACGCCGGACTTAAAGAAGGCATGGCAGGAAGGCCGCAAAGAACTCTTCTACCCCTACGGCAAAACCTACGCCCAAACCCTCGGCGAACAGGAGTGCGTGTCCTGGAATCCCCGCCCATGGCACCCCTCAAAGGATGAGAGCCGGAAGAGCTAGAGCCACTTCGATTACCTACACCTGATACCGCTAAGAAAACAGGGATTCGTACCGAAATGGCTCGACAGCCACAATCGGGAGTGCCACGATTGGGCGGGAGGTAGCAATGAGTAACGTGTTCATCGAACAAGACGCAGACGGGTGGAAAGCAATCCAAAACAAGCAGGTCATAGCCAGAAGCGATACGCAAAAATCTACCGGAGATAAAGCTAATGTGCTGAGACCGAAAGATCCGATTCTGGCTGAGCGGGTCCGAACGACAGATAAAGGCACTCCAGACAAGTGGCGTAAACTTTATCGCTAAGTCTCTCGTCGCGACCAGATGGGAAAACTAACCGGAACGCGGCACGGTGACGCGGCTAACGCGCTGCTCGCTTTTTATGCCGATAAGACACTCGAGCTAGAAGAATCTGGCCAATACTTCATGGCCGCGATTGCGCTAGGGTTTGCGCTCGAGACTGCTATCCTAACCTACCTCTTAGTTGAGTTTGGCGAAGACAACGGAGGAGAGCTGGAAATCCCTGACTCTGTCAACATGTCGGAATTGATAGAAGCTGCGAATCAAATTGATGTCCTCAATGCGCCGGTGAATGTTCCGTCACATGACTCAAATGACGGCTCGCCTCCGAAACATATTGCGAAAGATGTGGTCGACAAGATCAGGAAGTTTCGAAATCTGATTCATCCGGCCAGGGCGCTAAAAGAAAACTACGATCCTAGAACTTTCACTCGCGATCAACTACACGAGTTCAAAGAGATGTATAGCTCGATCGCACATAGCTTGCTTTACTACCTCTAAGAGCCTCGTTTAACGGTGCTATTCTGAGCCCCGTGACCACAAGCGCAGAGCGGTTTTATCATCGAATGACCTCACTAAAGGCGCTGCAGGCCTTGGTGGGACAGCCTGAAGATGCGGACTTCGATTGCAAGGAATGGCCCCAACGATCCGATGCCGCTAGAGGCACCATCGCGAAGGCAGCTTGCGGCTTTGCGAATGCCACCGGCGGCGTAATCGTAATTGGCATGAAGGCTTCGGGACGTGGAGCCGACATGCCTGATATCGTACGCAATCTTGCACCTGTAGCAGATCGTAAGACAGTCGCCTCCGAGGCATTAGACATCATCTTGAAGTTCGTGGAACCCGGAATCGAAGGCGTTAAGTGGAAGACAATACCAGACGCTGGATCGCATCGGTCGGGCTTCACCCTTATCCTGATACCCGCAGCCGAGGGCGCGCCCAGGAGATCGAAAGTTGATTCGCGGTTTTATGTACGAATCGCGTCAGGCACGATCCCCATGGAATATTTCCAAGTCGAGGAGCGTTTTGGTAGGAGGCCCCTACCACGACTAAGTCTCCATATAGAGTCCCTGCAAATGCTGGAGCGTTTGGCCTGGGATTCTAACCCTCTAAGGCACCTCCTCTTTGGTCTCACAAATGCAGGTCGTGGCATTGCCAGGTTCCCAGGAATTCGATTCAAGCGGGCAACAAATTTGAAGCGAGATGACTTCGGCATCGACGGAAATGGGGGGTTTGGACTTCCTCCGCGAGCCTCGGAACCGAACTGGATTGTTTTCCGCGGCGGAGTAGATGACGTGATCTATCCTGGCGAGACCAGATTGATTGGTAAGCTCACTCAATTAGCGGTCAACAGGGGTGACACTGGCATTGCCCCAGCAGGTCAGTCTGTTTTTCGCTACCTCCAAGCCGAAAGGAATTGGGCATGTGAAGCGATGAGTCTTGAGTATGAAATTTCGGCGGAGGGTATGGCGACTTATTCCGCTACTCATCAGGTAACGGAGGATTTATTGAAAGAAATCATTCAACTTCGGTGACATCTAATCTATTAGTGCCAAAATGGAACCATCCCCGAAAAACCCTGGCAGTTAACCCCACCCAACTCGCCACAAAAGAAACAGAGCAGAAAAACGCAAAACGCCACCAAGGCGGTGGCGTTTTCCATTTTGGCTGACTCGCCGGCTTGCTGACTCTGACTTGCTAGTCTCAAACCGGCCCACCCGCTGCACGGGTGGGCGTCACGCGAGGTATCCCAAACCCCTCATCCTCGTCGGTCTACAATCCCTGCAAGGCTCGGCATGAAAATCAGACTTTTCCCGGACATAACCATCCTCGTCCTCGTGCTGGTCGGTGCGCTGAGTCTGGCTGCCGAGGAATGGCGAGCGTCGGAACCTCTTCCGCTGGTTGTATTTCTGCAAAAGCATCACCTATGGAATCTTTGGGAAGGATTGAGGTGGCAAGGTATGTATTCGCACGAAATTCTCCATTTCCTCTCCGGTGTGGCCGGCTCTGCGTTGGGCTGCTGGATTTACTTTGCGATCCAGAAGAGAAGGACGTGATCTCTTGCAGGCAACGCCTGCCCATCCTCCCGAAATGGAAATACAGCGGAATCGAATCGGCAAAAATCTGCCGAATCCACCCACCCCATTCGCTACAATAGAAACAGAGCAGAAAAACCAAAACGCCACCAACGCGGTGGCGTTTTCCATTTAGCCCGGCAAACCGGCCCATAACTCCTTATGCTGGACGAATTTAGCGATAACCTCTTTGGAATGACGAATTTGACGATCGGAAGAATACCTATATAGATGATCTCGAAGGACTTACAAACCACTCTCCGGTGACGGGAGGGGGGAGGGGGTAGGGTAACGGTACTAAGCCGCGGAAGGCGGAGGAAACATCTCCCGCACCAGCGCCAGCCCTTCATCCTTGGTCGTGATCGTTCCTTCGAGCTGCGCATCCTCCGCCGCATCCAGCATCGCGCGGAAGCCCGGCCCCGGCCGGTAGCCCGCCGCGATCAGGTCCGCCCCCGTCACCAGCAGGCGCGGCTTCACCTCTTCCGCCGGCGCCGCTTCGTAGCGCGACTTCGCAAAGTTATAAAGCGCCAGCCGATTATGGCTGGAAGTCACATCCAGCCGGTGCAGCTCCAGATGCTCGGGAAACTTCGGTAGCCGGAAGAAGCGCTTCAGCGTCGACTCCTTCATCTTTCCCACATCGCCAAAGCGCATGTGGTTCGCTACCAGCGACAGGATCTGCTCCGTATCCTCATTGGAGAAGCGCAGCCGCCGGCAGATCGCCGCCGCCATCCGCGTCCCCACCTCCGCATGCCCATTGAAGCGGATGCGGTCGGCCACCATATATGTCGGCGGCTTGCCGACATCGTGCAACAGCGCGCCCCACGCCAATGTCGTCGCGCACCCCGCCGGCAGCTTCTCCAGCAGCAGCAGCGTGTGCACCCACACATCGCCCTCCGGGTGCCACTCCGGCGGCTGCGCCACCCCCTTCATCGCCGCCACCTCCGGCAGCACCTGCTGCAACAGCCCGGTGGCATCCAGCATTTTGAAAGCCTCCGCCGCCCGCCCCTCGGTCAGCATCCGATTCAGCTCATCCCGCGTGCGCTCGCGGCTCACCTGCTTGATCTCCGGCGCCAGCACGCGGATCGCCGCAAACGTCTCCCGCTCGATCGTGAATCCGAAGCGCGCCGCAAACCGCACCGCGCGCAGCATCCGCAGCTTGTCTTCGGTAAAGCGCCGCATCGGCTTCCCGATCGCGCGCACCACGCCTGCCTTCAGGTCCTCGCGTCCGCCCACATAATCCAGCACCGCCGCCGCCGCATCGCCCGTCGCCAGATAGCGGTCCACATCCAGCAGCATGCCGTTGATGGTGAAGTCCCGCCGCAGCACATCGTGCTTCGGATCGCTCGTATACTCGACCTCATCCGGCCGCCGTCCATCCGAGTACGCGCCGTCCGACCGGAACGTAGCCACCTCGGTGACGATCTCCCGCCCATCCACCAGCATCGGCACCAGCACCACGCCGAAGTGCGCCCCCACCCCAAACGCCCGGGGAAACAGCCGCATCACCGCATCCGGCTGCGCGTCCGTCGCCACGTCGTAGTCCTTCGGCGCATGGCCCATCAGCAGGTCGCGTACGCACCCGCCCACCAGGTACGCGCGATGTCCCGCCCCGGCCAGCGTGTGCACCACCGCCGCCGCCGCTTCCAGCCCGCCGCTGAACGCCACACTCATCTATGTATGGATACTCCGTCTTACGCGCCGGTGAAGCACCGGCGCTCCTCTAGTATGGAGGATGGTGAACGACGCGACATACACCGGATCGGGCCTGATCCTTAGGTATCGAGAGCTCCTGCGACGAGACCGCCGCCGCCGTCGTCGAGCGCGGCGCGCGCCAGCTCTCGAACGTCGTCGCCTCCCAGATCGCCATCCACTCCCCCTACGGCGGCGTCGTCCCCGAGCTCGCCTCCCGCGAGCACCTCCGCGCCATCGTCCCCGTCGTCGACGCCGCCCTCCGCGAAGCCGGCGTGCGGAGCGATGTTCGGCATGAACACCTGGATGCCATCGCCGTCACCGAAGGCCCCGGTCTCGCCGGCGCGCTGCTCGTCGGCATCGGCTACGCCAAGGCCCTCGCATGGGCGCTGGGCAAGCCGCTCATCGCCGTCAACCACCTCGAAGGCCACATCCACGCCGTGCTGATGGAGCACGCCGCCGCCCTCCCAACCACCGGCCCGCTCCTCGCGCTCGTAGTCTCCGGCGGCCACACCCATCTCTATCTCGGCCGAGCATCAGCGACACCGCCTGGCACTACCGCAACGTCGGCCACACCGTCGACGACGCCGCCGGCGAGGCCTTCGACAAGGTCGCCAAGCTGCTCGGCCTCGGCTACCCCGGCGGCCCCTGGATCGACACACTCGCCCCCCACGGCAACCCCCGGGCGGTACCTTTCGCTTTCGCGCAAATCAAATCCAAAGCCCATCGTGACGGTCAGTCGCGCCGCCGAAGCGCCGCATTTCTCTTCAGCTTCAGCGGCATCAAGACCGCCGTCCTCCGCTACGTCGAAACCCACAACATGGCCGCAGTCGATCGCCGCGCGCCGCCAGCAGATCACCGCATCGATGAAGCCCGCCGAAGCCCTCCCGCTCCTCGATCCCCGAATTTAGACCAGCAGACACTCGACCTCATCGCTAGCTTCCAGCGCGCCGTCGTCGACGACCTCCGCCGCAAGACCTTCGCCGCCGCCGAGCACTATGGCGCGCACGGCCTGCTCATCTCCGGCGGCGTCGCCGCCAACCGCGAGCTCCGCGCCCGCTTCACCGCCGCAGCCGCGGAGCGCAACCTGCCCATCGCTTTCCCCACCCTCGCGCTCTCCACCGACAACGCCGCCATGATCGCCGCCGCCGCCTGGCCTAAACTCCTCGCCCACGACTTCGCCCCGCCACAGTTATCCGCCCGCGCCAGCCTCCCGCTCGGCTCATGAATGAGGCTAAAAACCGCGCCAAGGATGGCTGACTCGCTGACTCGCTGACTCGCCACTTTCCGCCACTCCCGTAGCGATCAGAAGGCGCGCCGAAAGTACAGTCCAACCACGAACGCATGACACTTCAGCTCTTCAACACCCTCAGCACACAAGTCGAACCCCTCATCCCGGCAGACGGCAAGACGCTCACCCTCTACGCCTGCGGCCCCACCGTCTACGACTACGGCCACATCGGCAACTTCCGCACCTTCGTGCACGTCGATCTCCTCCGCCGCTTTCTCGAGCAGCAGGGCATCGCCGTCAAGCACGTCATGAACATCACCGACGTCGACGACAAGATCATCCGCAACGCCGCTGCGCAGGGCGTCTCCATCGCGGAGTACACGCCGCGCTACGAAGCGGCGTTCCTCGAAGACCTCCACGCGCTCGGCTGCCTCCCGCCCGTCCTCATGCCGCACGCTACGGAGAACATCCCGGAGATGGTCGCGCTCATCCAGCAACTCGAGCAGCGCAACCTCGCCTATCGCACCGAGGACGGCTCCTGGTACTTCCGCATCGCCGGCGATCCCGACTACGGCAAGCTCTCCAAGAAGGACCTCAGCGGCAACACCGCCGGCGCGCGCGTCGATGTCGACGAGTACGAGAAGGACTCCGCCGCCGACTTCGCCATGTGGAAGGCCGCCAAGCCCGGCGAGCACGCATGGGACACCGCGCTCGGCCACGGCCGCCCCGGCTGGCACATCGAGTGCTCCGCCATGGCCATGAAGTATTTGGGCGAAACTCTCGACCTCCACGCCGGCGGCGAAGACCTCATGTTCCCGCATCACGAGAACGAGATCGCGCAATCGGAATCCGCCACCGGCAAAACCTTCGCGCGCCACTGGATGCACGTGCGCTTCCTGCTCGTCGAAGGCCGCAAGATGTCCAAGTCCGAAGGGAACTTCTTTACCCTTCGCGACCTCCTGCTCCGCGGCTACAAGGCCTCCGCCATCCGCTTCCTGCTGCTATCGGTGCCTTACCGCCATCAGCTCAACTTCACCTTCGACGGCCTCGCCGAATCCACCTCCGCCGTCGATCGTCTGCGGACGTTTCGCAACCGTATAGCCCACGGCCCCTGGCCTGCCGGCGAAAACGCGGAGCTCGCCGCGCAAACCCGCGATGCCGCACAGGGATTCACGCGCTCGCTCGCCAACGACCTCAACACCGCCGAAGCCCGCGCCGCCATCTTCGATTTAGTTCGCCACGCCAACACCGCCGCCGACCACGGCAAGCTGCAGCAGGAAAATGCTGCGCCCATCCTCGAAGTGCTTCGCCACTTCGATCAGGTCTTCAATGTAATAGAGGACCACGACACCGAAACCGCCCGCGAAGCCGTCAACTGGGCCCGCCAGGAAGGCAAGCTCTCCGAAGAGTCCGCCAACCTCGAAGCCTCGCTCGAACTCACCGACGCCGACATCGAAAAGCTCATCGCCGAACGAACCCAGGCCAAAAAGAGCCGCAACTTCGCCCGCGCCGACGCAATCCGCAACGACTTAGCCGCGAAGGGGATTCTGCTCGAAGACAGCAAAGACGGTGTGCGCTGGAAGAGAAAGTAACACCTGCTGCTGCATATCGCCGCTGATGCAAAATCCTGCCAGATGACTGTCGTCTGAACGGACAATGTTTTGCTCAGGTCAGATGCCGAGCACTACCGCTGCAGTTTTCTTCCAGGAGTACAACCTGCTCGGCATACAGATTCATCTACCGCGGTGTAGCATCGCTTCGCCGTAAGGTTACGTTCTTGCGGAACTAAGCATCGTCGCTTCCCCCGCCTCACGGAGCCTTTGGCACGTACGGGCTCCTCGTCTCCACTCTCCACCGATTGGACGGGATCCCATGTCGTTGCTTCAGCGCATTACATCTCTTTCGGCGCTCCTTATCGGTTGCGCCCTTCTGCCAGTGAGTTCCCTCGCCCAGCTTTCTTTTCAACCTCGCCAGGTTGCGCAAGTTGCAAGCGGTTCTAATGTCGTCGCACATGGCGACTTCAATAACGACGGCCGCGAAGACCTGGTGGTGATCACCTACAACGCCACCAGCCAGACCTACATCGATCAACTCTATCTCTCCAGCGGAGACGGTACCTATGAGGCGCCGAAGGCTCTGCCTACATTGGTTCAGGCCGTCGGCGATTTCAACCACGACGGCAAGCTCGACTTCGCTGCTCTTGGATCTCCAGGAGTCGTCTTCGTCTACCTGGGCAATGGCGACGGCACCTTCCAGGCCCCCAAGACTTCGACAGGTCTGGGTTCGGACTTCACCGCTCTGATTCCCGTCGATCTGAATCACGACGGCAAGACCGATCTCGTCGGAACTTACTTCGGTGACGGTGCTGGTTCCCGCGCCAGCCTGCAACTCTTGATCAGCAATGGCGATGGCACCTTCAGCAAGGGTCAGACCATCGTCGACTCGGCCGCCTCACTCGCCAAACAAGCCGCCACCGGCGCCATCACCGGCGACTTCGACGGAGACGGCAAGCCGGATATCGCTCTCGTCTACGGCATCACCTACGACAGCGCAACGGCAAAAGACAATTCGCTTCCAACCACCGTTCAGGTCTGGTATGGCGATGGCGCTGGGCATCTGGGTTCTCCCTCTCTGACCACCGATCCCAATAAGTATTACGACTTTTCCGCAATCGCCGCCGATGTCAACAATGACGGTCGGAGCGATATCGTATCCGTCGCCAGCACACCTGGACCGGGGGGCTCCAAGTTCCTTCCCGTTCTGTCTATCTTTACCGGCAACTCGAACCGAACCTTGAGCTACAAGACGATCGCCACCAGCGAGTGCGCAGGACAAGGCGCCGAAAACATTACCGTTGCCGATTTCAACGGGGATGGCCTCAATGATCTTGTCTATGATGAAAGCCCCTGCAGTGGGCCTTCTGCGAATACCGAGGTTGCCGTTCGACTTGGTACAGGTTCCGGTAACTTCGGCCCCGAGCAGTTCGTCTATCAAAATCTTCAACAGATCAGCCTCTTATACGCGGTTCGTAGTACCTTGGACACAAAGCCCGATCTCGTCTTCGATCAGTTCAATGGGGGATCAACCGACAACGTCGTCTTACTCACCAACACCAGCGACGGCAGCTTCCCCGGCTGCGGTCTCAGCGGCTTTGCAGAAGGTGTGCAGGTCTGCACGCCCGGCGCATCTGCCACGTCTCCGGTGAAATTTTCCGTAGCGACAGCAGGCCCCACACCCATGCGCACCGCCGCTGTCTGGGTCGACGGTAAGAAGGTTGCCGAACAACTCACGCACGCCTTCTCCAACTACTCCTTCCTCGATGCGTCCGTCCCAATCGCGACCGGAAAGCATTCCATCACCGTCTACGGCACCGGCTGGGACGACACCCTCGAGAAGAAGTCCTTCACTCTCACCGTAGGCAGCGGCAGCTTGTGCTCCGCGCCCACCTCGCCCGGCGTCCATGTCTGCCAGCCGGCCGGCGGAGCCACGGTTACGTCACCGGTGCAGATACAAGCGACGTCTGCCGTCAGCGGCACCTTCGCCCGCATGGAGGTCTGGGTCGACGGAGTAAAGAAGTACTCCGAAACCAGCAGCACCTCGCTCAACACAACGCTCACCCTCGCCGCCGGCAGCCACCGCTTCGCCGTCCTCGCCATCAATACCGCAGGAACCAAGTGGGAGCAGGTCGTCACTGCAACCGTGAAGTAATTCGAATCGCCGCGATGCCCACCCTGGCGCCAGCCAGGGTGGGTGTGCTTCCCGCAATTCAGTCCGAGATCGAGCGGCTTACCGCCGAACGTGCGCGGGCAAAGAGTCCCGCAACTTGACCCGCGCCGATGCGATCATAGACGACTGGGCCGCAAAAGAAATCCTGCTCGAAGATAAGTAAGGATGGCGTGATCTAGAAGCGGAAGCGGAGAAAGGAGAAGGTAGTATGGTTGAGCCAGATATTAAGCTAGGCCCGAACGTAATCGCCGGACCAGCGTAGATAAAACATGAAGTAGGGGTCGCGCTCATCGTATACCTGGGCTGCACTGGTCCTAATCACAGGCCTTGTGCTAAGGAATTTTCCCCCGCCATTTACATAGCAGGCAAGTGCGCTTAACATAGATCCTATACTCGGCTACATACCGCAGAACCTATCAAGCGACTCAACATATATGAACGAAAGTTATGGTGGGTCGAGGGCTAGCGCACGAAGCACACACTATAGACGTCGCCGGAAATTCCGAGGTGAAACCTATAGGTCTTTCGCTCTGTACCTCGAGTCCGTGGGCCAGTATCTAGCACATCAACTAAAGACCTGAAATGTATTTGGGATTGTCTGCTCCAATATTCGTTGCATTTCAAGTAAAAATGTTCAACGCGGCGATGAACATACCGTCATATCCCAGACGCAAGTTTGAAACCAAGCAGTGAATACGAAGAGTAATCCATCACTGTGGCGATGCCCAACCAAGACAGGACGTAGCGCTCAAATGAAGGGGGGAATAAAAATTAAAGACGCCAAAGCCAACGGTAGTGATTTGAGTGATCTCCGCCGCATTTCAGTATAAGTCCAGCGCCCGGACGCGGCTTCTCAGCTCATTGTTGGCTTGTAGAATGTCGTCACCGCGATGCGTAACAGTGGCAGCAACGACTTTTACATTAAGACGGATTGCTTCTTTTAGAATTTTGGCTACTTCTGAATGAATTTCACGAGGCATGTAGTGAAAATGATCAAGCAGAATTACGAAGTCGCTGCTGCCAATTTCCCTTACAACCTCGGATAAGCCACGGCGGTCTCTCACCTGCCCAACGCTTCTTTCCAGTGAGCCGCCGACTTGTCCTCGCACACCTAGCTCCCCTTTAGCCGAAAGGGAACACCGGCTGAGCCCTTAGCAGTCATTTCGCCTTCGGTCGAGAGCCCAATTACTTGACTGGATTGGTACCACTCGGGATGTCCATCCAATTCAGAATCGATGCCAGAGGTCATCTGGATGACGGATCGAAGCGCCAGAAATAGCAATCAAAAAATCCCGACCGACAACTTTCTCGACGAGAACAGTCTTTCCCGATTCGATGGCCCGGACAGCGATATAACCTGTCCCGGTGTACTTAAAGCGTCACCTAGCGCAGCTTCTAGGCCCTCCTGAATCCGTTCGATGTAAGTGTGTACTGGAAATGCACCAGGCGTGAATACATCGGTCGCTTTCAATTTCACGTAGTTTCGGCTCCGCACATAGTATTCCGGGAAGGTTGGCCAGCTTCAATCAGTCTATGCCCGCTGCGAATGAGTGTCCGTCATTGTGAGCCCCATCACTCCGCTTCACCACCAACTCATCCACAGTAAGCTTCCCAATACTCAGCTCCTCAATCCGCCCCGTCCCCATCCCAAGGTTGCCAATCCCGAGGGCGATGCCAGCGCACCAATCGCCATCGCGCCGATCGCGGTTCCAGCCACGGCCAGCCCGAACACGGCAAAGCCTACAAGTGCAGAGGATTTGGAAGAACGTCTCGATAGCATGGGATCGATCTTACCGCCGTAATCCGCCCATCGGCTGACTCGCCGGCTTGCTGAATTCACACCGGCCCTAGCTAAACAGCAGGGGCAACATTTTGGCCAGGCACATCCTTTGCCCATGCCTCAGGTACTGATTGACTGCACCTGACTCTCCATGCAACTGTTAGGAGTCTCAATTTTGAGACATCCTAGAGCGTCAATCAGAGACATACACGTTGCGGATCGCTGACCTCATCCTACCTGTGTTCGCAGTGATCCTGACTGGCTGGATCGTTGGCTTTACCGGCTATCTGTCGCGGACATTGTCCAACGCACTGATCCACTTCGCCTACAACATCGCAATGCCTGCATTGCTGATCGTCACCATTGCGCAGGAGCCAAGTCATTCGCTGTTCAGGTGGCGCTTTCTTGTTGCCTTTGGTGGCGGCTCGCTCCTCTGCTTCATCCTCGTGTTCGTTGTCATGAGCATGAGTGCTTCTCAAAGTCTCGCCAGCCGAACCATGCATGGCATTTCGGCGTCGATGACCAATACCGGCTTCGTTGCCTTGCCCGTCTTGGAAGCGATCTATGGTCCGCACGCCGTGTTGCCCGCCGCCATCGCCACGGTATTCGTGGCCGTTGTCATGTTTCCAATGGCCGTGATCCTGCTTGAAGTTGGTCAGCGGGATGCGAATGGCGCAGGCGCAACCCCAATGGACACAGCGAAGCATGTCGTGCTGAACCCGATGGTCATATCAACCCTGATCGGCATGCTTTTGTCGGTCCTCAATCTCCGCATGCCCGCGCCGGTCACCACGTATCTCAACATCCTGGCCGATGCGCTCACACCTTGTGCTCTGTTCGCCATCGGACTGGGTTTGTCGATGGATGGATTGCGCGCCACGATTGGGCGATCTTCGCTGCTCACGGTCGTCAAGCTCGTCATCATGCCTCTCATCGTGTACGCGCTAAGCGTGGCCTTGCGGCTCGACCCCCTCTACACCATCGCGGCCGTTATCTGCGCCGCAGTGCCCACGGCCAAGACAGCCTACATTCTCGCGGGAGAGTATCACTGCGAAGAAACGATGGTGGCGTCCACGGTCTCGCTGACCACGCTGGCTTCCGTCATCTCGCTCGTGGTCTGGCTTTATGCGCTATCCGGGCTATCAGCACGCATCGCCCCCGGATAAGGGCGGGAAGCGGTCAGAAGTCCCTCCGTGCTTCCGGCGATAAGGAGGACGTGTGTGCAGCAATCGCTTCTGAGCTTTGTGCTGTCGCTAGTCGACGGATCGCACACAAACTAAGCGCTCGCAGTAAACAAGAAGTAACCCACCGTGGCAAACAGGCTTTTCTGCGCGACAAGCTCCTCAATCCCCGCGTTCCACGCATGCAACTCCACATCGGAAATCGCTCCGGCAGTCGCTGCAGTGCGTCCGCATTGCGCAAAGTAACTCGCCGCAAGCTCCGGCGCGAACACGGCCACACGAGTCGCCAGCTCGATCTCGCCGAAACCCACTTCCTTCAGCAGCTCGCGAAGCAGGCCCGGCAGCCAGCCATGCGCCACACTCGTATCTGCTTCATGTCCCATCACGCGACGGACCAGCGCGCGGTCCTCTAGGTTGATCGTCGATGTGCTGATATCCGGCTCGATCAGCGCAGCGCGCCCTCCCGGATGCAGCACGCGCCGCATCTCGGAAACCGCCTTTCGCACATCGGGCACATAGATCAGCACGCGTTCCGCCCACAGCACTCCGAACGAATGCTCCGGATACGGCAAAGCCTCAGCACGCGCCTGCGTGAACTCGATATCAAGCCCTGCCGCCTGCGCGCGCCGCTGTGCCTCTGCCAGAAAATCCGCGCTCAGGTCGCACCCGGCCGCCCTGCCGCACGGCGCTGCCATGCGAGCCAGCCGCAGCGTCTCCAGTCCAAAGCCGCATCCCACCTCGAGTACATGCGCTCCCGGGCGGATGCCGGCGCGCTCATGCCCCAGCTTCTTCAACTCCTGCAATTGTGGAATCTGGTTGAAGCTTTCGAGCGCAGAAATGTAGGCTTCGAATTCGCTCCCGTGCAAGCTGGACCTGAATCCTTGGAGAGAAATACCGTCGCCTTCAGACTGGTTCGACATTCAGCTCCTGGCGGAGATTGCGTGATCTGGTTACCTGCGATGCCGGCGGGCCATCATCTCATGCTTACACCGTAATACCCCGAAAGAGTCTGGCTCGTTCCGTCGTTGCAATGTGCAACAATCGCTCGACGCGAATTTCCGCCGAGCGAGGCCAATCATGCCCGACGACACCAATACCCTGACGCTCGAAATCGACCGCAACGCCCACCCCATCGTCGTGCGCTGCCATGGCAAACTCGTCGCCGGTGTCGGCGACATCCTTTACAGCCAGGTCAAGCCGCTGCTGCCGGATCACAAGCGCATCATCCTCGACCTCACCGACCTCACCCGCATGGACAGCATGGGCCTCGGCACGCTCGCCCGGCTCTACGTCTCCGCGCGCACCGCCGGCTGCAATCTGGAGCTCATGAATCTCGGCAAGCAGGTTCGCCTGCTCCTCGGCACCGCGCATATGCTCAACGCCTTCACCATCGTCGGCGAGCACGGCATAAAAATGAACTGACCACCCCTCGCGGGCTGGGCAAAGCCAGGCTTGAATTGGTTACCAAACCCGCGTCAATTACGCCATCAGTTGTCATATTTCAGGAAAATCGCCCAGCAGCAGGATGCCCACACGGACCGGCTGCCCGTCAGGGTCGCCCGTTCCCAGCAATTCAGTCCGCCCAAAACGGGTCACCAATGCGGCCTGCAACGCAAAATCCTGCCACTTTATTTCCCTCAATTCGCTACACTGGAAATAGAAGATGGAACGAAAAAGCCACCGCACCGGTGGCTTTCTTCATGTCCGCAGAACGAAAGAGGCTCGCTGCAACGCTGCAACGGCTAAGTCCAATGGCTGGACGAATTTAGCGATAAGTCCAATAGATAGACGAATTTGGCCCTCGGGAGACCACCTAAACCACTGGAAGCAAAGCCACTTACAAGCCAGCCTCCGGTCCGGAGAGGGGGGGAGGGGGTGGGGGTCACGTTACCGTCCAAAACCGGGTGCCCATTGTTTTTCTGTGGGCGCTTCAGATTCGAATTTCGTCGCCCATATCATCAGAGGTGAGTGACGAAAGGGAGCGAACCGAGCGACGCGCCGCAGGCGCCGTTGCCTCGGACGGCAAGTCCGCTGTGCTATGCTCGGGTCAGAAAGCCAGCAGATGCGGAACAGCTTCCATTTCGTAGCAGTCCGCCGGCGGATGCCCGCCGCGCAGGTGCTGCCCTCTGCCACACGACCGCGTCTCTTCGCGGGCGACTAATTCTCGCCACTCCCGCTTTCTCTTCCCGGACCACTCATCCCTAAGCCGCTCCGGGCGCGCTTCCATCTACATGTTTCTGCCACATTTCCAAGAGGAGGAGCTTCCATGCCGACCCAAGATCTCGCCCAGACTTCCGTTCCCACGTCCGAGTACGCGCCGCGCATCTCCGGCCCGCTGCCCGGCCCCAAAGCGCGCGCCATCGTGGAGGCCGACGATCGCTGGATGTCACCCTCCTACACCCGCAGCTATCCGCTGGTCGCCAAGCGCGGCCGCGGTACCCGCGTGGAAGACGTGGACGGCAACGAGTTCCTGGACTTCGCCGCCGGCATCGCCGTCGTCTCCACCGGCCACTGTCATCCGGAGGTCGTAAAGGCTATCCAGCAGCAGGCCGGTGAGTTGATCCACATGTCCGGTACGGACTTCTACTACGAGGGCCTCGTCACCCTGGCCGAGCGCCTCTCCGCTGTCGCGCCCATGCCCGGCCCGCACCGCTTCTACTACGGCAACTCCGGCGCCGAAGCCATCGAGTGCGCGCTGAAGGTGGCCCGCTACCACACCGGACGCCAGAACGTGATCGCCTTCCTGGGCGCCTTCCATGGCCGCACCATGGGTGCGCTTTCGCTCACCGCGTCCAAGCCCCAGCAGAAGCGGCGCTTCGCCCCGCTGGTCCCCGGCGTCACCCATGTGCGCTACCCGTACACCTACCGCGGCTGCCCCGGGGGCACCGCGCAGGAGCAGGAAGCCTTCGCACTGGAGTGCGCCCGCTACATCGAAGACCGACTGTTCAAGACCATGCTGCCGCCTGAAGAGGTGGCCGCCATCTTCGTGGAGCCGATCCAGGGCGAGGGCGGCTATGTGGTCGCGCCGACAGTCTTCATGCAGGAGCTACGGAAGATCTGCGACCGCCACGGCATTCTGCTGGTGGCCGATGAGGTGCAGTCCGGGGCTGGACGCACTGGCAAATGGTGGGCGATTGAGCATACCGGGGTACAGCCCGACATCGTCTGCATGGCCAAAGGCATCGCCTCCGGCATGCCGCTCGGTATCTGTATGACGCGGGCCGAGATCATGGACTGGAAGCCCGGCTCGCACGCCTCCACCTTCGGCGGCAACCCAGTAGCCATCGCTGCCGCGCTTGCCACCATGAACGTGCTGGAGCGGGAGGGTATCGCCAACGCGGCCAAGCTGGGCGAGGCAACGATCTCGCGCCTCCGGGGGTGGGTGGCAAAGCACTCCATCGTAGGCGATGTCCGCGGCCGCGGCTTAATGATCGGAGTCGAGATCGTAAAGGATCAGAAGACCCGAGAGGCCGCGCCGCAATTGCGCGACCGCATCGTCGATCTCGCCTTCGAGCGCGGCCTTCTGATTCTGGGCTGTGGAGAGACATCGGTCCGGCTCGCGCCGCCGCTGGTCGTCCAGCAGGGTGAAATCGATGCAGCGCTCGCGATCCTGGAAGAGTGCATCGGCATTGCGCAGCGCGAGGGCAACATCACAGAAAGCAAGCATCAGCAGAACGTGCACGCGTCTCAGAGCTAGCTCGTTTTGCGATGGAGTCATGAACAGCCGCTCGCCAGGGCGGCTGTTTCTGTTACTCGTCGGAAAACCTGATGGAGAGCAGCTTTTGGCTCGTCGTATCATTTGGGGCCGGTATTTTCGTTTTAGCAAACGAAGGGCGTCGCCGTTCGTTCTACTCGGTATCACTGCCGGCGCTGCAGGAAGTCTCATACGCCGCGACGGCGACCCACGCGACCTGCTTGGAATCGCGCCCATAGTAGGAGAGCCAATAAGGTTTGCTGACTACGACGGTGTAGGTCTTGTTTTTGCCGGACCATTGGTATGTCTTGCGCGGCGTCGAGTCTCGGGTCAGCTTCACGTCTGCCGCTATCAAAGACTTCTTCTTCGTAAGACGCGAGAGTGCATCGGCGGCGACCCGCGCGGGATCCGTCAACGCCCAGGCGCGCGTTCCGCTGTCGGCGTCGTGCTGCGCCTGTATCAGCGTTGCGTTCTGCTCATCGGGAAGCAGCATGCGTAATGTGCAGTCAGGATCGGGCAAATCCAGCTTCTCGTTCGACTCGCCATAGTCCAGGTCGGGCCGCCTTTGCGTGTCGGCATCCTTGACTTCCTGAATGGCGAGCAAGCTGCAGCAGCCCATGTGCCCGTAGCCGCCCCAGTAGTGCTCGGTCGCGGTCTCCATCTGCTGCCCGGCAAAGAAGGTGCCGATCAGCGTTGCGTGCTCGACAGCACCGGATTGTCCTGCCCGGAAGGGCGGCTGAATGGCCTTGTCGAAGTTCTCGAAGAGCGGATTGTCAGTGAGCGGAAGCGGGATGTTCTCGATGACGAGCGGCTGTGCCCGCTGGCGGTCGCTCAGTGTCTTGCAGCAGGCGACAGTCCCTGAGTTGATCGATCCGCCGTATTCCAGCCAGATGGCGGGCCATGACGGACATGTCGGATCATAGATGGTAAAGTTGCGCGCGGCATGGGTGACGAAGCCGGTGACCTCGACGAGCTTGTGATTGTACGCGGCCGGATCTTTCTTTAACTGACACACCGAGACTGTGGTGGACTCGTCGGCTCTGGAAATGGTAACTGTTACGATGGCAATCAGGATGCACGCAAGGCATCGGAGAATGGTCACGGGTTTTCTCAGGGACTGGCCCATGCGGTCCTAACGATTAGACCAGAAAGCACAGACGATGTATGGCAGGCCGGCGACCTCTCTGGCACACCGTTCTCTGAAAAAAGCTGCTCAGGGGCGATCTCTCCGAATTACGGTACATGCGCTTCTGCTTTCGAACTCAGCCAGAGGTGATAGCTGCCCCAGGCCGCTATGGTGCAGACGTCACGGATCTGGCCTGTACGAAGTTTCTCTTCGAACTCTGCAATGGGTATCCGGACAATTTCCATGTCGGCCTCTTCGTGGTCGCGCTCATGTGGGCCGGGAGCGAGATCCTCCGCGACGAAAATGTGCTGGCGCTGGCGAGCGAAGCCGTAAGCGATCCACATCCAGGGAAGCTCGATCATGCGGCCGGCGATAAGACCAGTCTCTTCCCGCAACTCGCCGCGTGCCAGCTCTTCCGGATTGTCGATCTCGGACTCCCAGCCGCCCTGCGGCAGCTCAAGCGCACGTTCGCCGATGGTGTAGCGGTATTGCTCGACCAGCCAGATGTGATCGCCATCGATGGGAAGGATCGCGGCGCAGTCGTGTTTGTCGACGACGCCATAGATGCCACGAGTACCGTTGTTGCGCTCGATGTTGTCCTCGCGGACACTGAGCCAGGGATTGCGATAGACCTCACGGGTAGAGAGAGTACGGATCGACATGTTGTCAGGATGGCAGGGGACTGGCCGTCCGGCAATAGGGCCTTCTGCGCGGATAGTGCGGTTCGCTTTCTTTGGTCGCTCACGATTAGAACCGTTGGCCGGAGATTTCGCTCCGGCTACGCCGGAGCCGGCACCGGTGTTATCGCGCTACCTGATCATCTATTCCGCAGCGATACGCCACATTTTGCCTCGCTCCGGGTTTGTATTCGCAGATGCCGCCGCTCGCAGCGGGTTTTTATCCATGTAGGGTGCAACGGCAGCGGCAGCGGATCCATCGAAGTCCAATGCAATGAAATTTTGTTGTGCAGTGGAAATGGAACGAGAAAGGCAAGGAGGGTACATGCGAGCAAAACTGGGAACGATGGCAATCCTCATCGGTCTGGGGTTGACAACGATCGGCGTGGTTGGAGCGAAGGCGCAGGAGGGGCCGCCACCGCCCGGATACTACAACCAGCCGTGGACGCAGCCGCCGGGGGAGTATCGGGACGATATCTCCCGGAGAGGATTCCATGACGGAATCGAGGGCGCACGAAGAGATTTTCAGAACCGTCGTCCGCCGAACGTGAACAATCGCGACGAGTACCGGCACCCGAGTTTTTCAGGGCCGGCACGGCACCAGTATCGCGAGGCTTTCCGCCGTGGCTACCAGATGGGTGTGCAGCGCATTTACAACGGACGGCGCTACTGACTTCGTAGTTATATTCGCTGAAAGAGGCCCGCGCGATCCGCGGGCCTTTCTGTGTCTGGCTCATTATTTTTGGCCTAGAATAACGATTCTCTTACGTCAGCGGCGTGGTATCTTCGTGAGCGTGACAAAGGGCGAGGATTGATGACGAAACAAGTGTCGAGGCGAAAATTTGGGCAGTTTCTGGGGCTGGCGGCGGGTGCGTCGGCGTTTTCGACAACGCCGGGGATGATGCATGCACAAGCAGTACCCGAGTTGAGCAGCGCCCAGCAGAAGTTTCCGGATGGATTCCTCTGGGGCTCGGCGACGGCTTCCTATCAGGTAGAGGGGGCAGTGCACGATGACGGCCGGGGAACTTCGATCTGGGACACGTTTTCGCACACCCCCGGCAAGACGCATAACGGTGACACCGGCGATGTGGCGGATGACCACTATCACCGCTACAAGGAAGATATCGGGCTGATGTCCGACCTCGGCCTGAAGACCTATCGCTTCTCGATTGCGTGGCCGCGGATTTTCCCGGAAGGCACAGGCGCGCGCAATCCAAAAGGTTTTGATTATTACGACCGCATGCTCGACGTACTGCTGGAGGCGAAGATCGCCCCCTACTGCACGCTCTATCACTGGGACCTGCCGCAGACACTTGAGGACAAGGGCGGCTGGCAGAACCGGGATACGGCGAAGGCTTTTGCCGATTATGCGGCGGTTGTCGCAGAGCATCTGTCAGACCGCGTGACGTATTTCATGACCGTCAACGAGCTGAGCACGTTTGTGAACCTCGGCTATCGCGATGGCACACACGCCCCGGGGCTCAAGCTGGGACGCAAGGAACTGGCGCAGGTGGCGCACTATGCAGTCCTGGGACACGGGTTGGCCGTGGAGGCGATTCGCGCTCATGCCAAGCCGGGGACTAAGGTTGGCTTCGCCGATAATCCACCAGGCACGGCGCCCGTGATCGAGACGCCGGCGCATATTGAGGCGGCCGAGCGCGCGATGCGCGAACAGAACGCGATGTTCGGCACCGTCATTCATGAAGGCAAGTACATGGATGAATATTTGAAGTGGCTGGGAGCGGACGCGCCGAAGTTTACCTATGAGGAGATGAAGGCGATCGGGAGCCCGCTGGATTTTCTGGGACTGAACATCTACCAGCCCAGCTACGTGCGCGCCGACGATGGACCGCGCGGATATGCGGTTGTGCCGCCGCCCGTGTCTTTCCCGCACATGTACAGCGACTGGATCACGGTGGGACCGGAGGCGATCTACTGGGCGCCGAAAATTGCCGCGAAGATTTGGAACCTGAAGGAGATCTACATCACCGAGAACGGGTGCTCATCGGCTGACGTGCTGACGCCGGACGGGCACGTGTATGACTCAGACCGCATCATGTATCTGCGGAATTACATGACACAGATGCATCGCGCGGTGAGCGAAGGCGTGCCGGTGAAGGGATATTTCCTGTGGAGTTTGCTAGATAACTACGAGTGGGCGGATGGATATTCGAAGCGGTTTGGGATCACATATGTGGATTTCCAAACGCAGAAGCGGACGCCTAAGTTGAGCTCGAGTTATTACAAGGAAGTGATTCGGCGGAATGGGCTGGCGTAGTTCCAGCTCTGGTTTGCCCGCTATGGCCTGGGTACCCCTCCCCCTCCCGTCACCGGAAGAGGCCTTGTAAGTGGCTTGCTTACATTGGTTTAGGTTCGCTCCCGAAGGCTAAATTCGTCATATCACGAGACTTATCGCTAAATTCCTCTTTCTAAATGAATTACGTCTCAGATTCTGCACGGAATCTAGTGCAGACCGGCCATCCGAGCTTCCTAAGTAGCGATGGGCAAAATTCGCTCCAAGCAAAGTGGTTTGGCTTTTGATTGGGTAGGGCGGTTCACGTAAAAGGCCCGCTTTTGACGTTTCTGACCTCTATTTCAAGTGTAGCGAAATGGATGGAATTAAATGGCAGGTTTTTGAAGAAACGTTCCTGTCTCAGTTCCAAATTGAAACATGACTCGATCGTTGGCCATTCGCGGTTCGGTACGGGCTCTATGTTTGCGAGCTGTGTCCGTCACAGTGCAACACACCGAGGAAAGCCTTCCATGGTCCGACGGCATCGCGATACTGGTAAGCGAGAACGCGGGAGATTTGATGGAGATGGGTCATGTCGTGCGCAGGCCAGGTGGCGAGCAATTGAGAGAGGGTGACAGCGCCAAGCGAAGGATGACGCCCGCGACGGTTCAGATCGTCAGGCTGAAGATTGAGAGCATGCAGGGCATTCAGGTTTTCGGATCGCAGGCGCGCGAACTCATCGAGCAATTGCGAGAGTGATGTATTTGAAGTCAGATCGCGAAAGCCGGTGCGGTTGAATGGCTCGAAGGCTCGCGTCTCGCCGAAGTCGAGGATCATTCTCACGCGCGGCAGCCAGTCAGCCTTTTCTGCATACACCAGGTGGCCGACGATATCGTACGGGCTCCAGGTATGTTCGCCTTCGTTGCGAAGCGTCCACTCTTCGGGCAGATCGCGCAGGAGTACGTTGAGGGCCGCCGGAGTACGGGTGAGGAGCGCAATTGTGTTTTGCAGGTTATGTTCCATGGGCTAAGAACAATGTAAGCTTCCGCTCGAATCTGCCGCGAGCTAGCTTGATCCGCTCAATTTAGCGAAGAAGGTCGCGTCATCGCCGGCGTTCATGTCGATCCAGTCTTCATCGGACATACCTTTGCGCCATTCCAGGAATCCGGCGGCGTCCGGCCCTACCGGATGGCGCAGCTGCCAGCTTTCACTCTGAGCGACTTCCAATATTTTTTCGGCGACCAGGGATGGTGGCACCGGGTTCTCCAGCGATTTCGAGAAGAGAAGAGAGAAGCGGGCGGTCTGGCCGTAGGGCGATCCGGGCGCCGGGTCTCCGATGCGCTGCGCCATTGCCGTGTCGATGATGCCGGGCTCGACGATGGCGACGCGAACGTTGAATGTCTTCAGTTCGCCCGCGAGTCCCTCGCTCAGCGCTTCGAGCGCCCATTTGGAGGCGCAATAGGAAGTGAGCGGCGGATTGCAGATGCGCCCGGCTACGGAACTTACATTGATGATGGTGCCGCTCCGACGCGCGCGCATGCCGGGAACGACTGCCTGAATGCAGCGCAGCGCTCCGAAGTAGTTGGTTTCCATGATGGCGCGAAATTTGGCCAGTGGAAACTCTTCGACGGGGCCGACGCCTTCCACGCCGGCGTTGTTGACCAGCACATCGATCGGTCCGCTTTTGAGGATTGCCGCGATAGCATCGTTCACCGATGCATCGGAATCGACATCCATCGTTGAGACTGTGATCGGCAGATTCTCGCGCCCGGCTGTTTCCGCCAGAGCAGGAGACTGCGACGGGTTGCGCATGGTGCCATGGACCCGGTGGCCGGCGCGGCCAAAAGCCAGAGCCGTTTCCAGACCGATTCCCTTGCTGGTTCCAGTGATCAATACGGATGCCATATTTCCCTCCTGAGAGTGTGGTTGGGGGAGGGAGTCGCGTACGAACAGCGAGAGGCCGTTGGAGTCAGACAAGCTTACATGAAAACCCCGTCCTGGATTTCTTCAGGACGGGGCGCTGGTTGGCTTGCGCGAAATCAGTTATATCGAATCAGCTTTTCTGTTCAGCCTTTCTGCGCCTTTGCGAAGCGCTCGTTGACCTTGTCCCAGTTGACGGTGTTCCACCAGGCCTTCAGGTAGTCGGGGCGCTTGTTCTGGTACTTGAGGTAGTAGGCGTGCTCCCATACGTCGTTGCCGAGGACCGGGTATTTGCCGTCGGCGATGGGGTTGTCCTGGTTGGGCGTGGTGACGATGGAGAGCTTGCCACCGCTCCAGACGAGCCAGCCCCAGCCGGAGCCAAACTGCGCGGCCGTCTTTTCTTCGAACTGCTTTTTGAATTCTTCGAAGCTGCCGAAATCTTTCTTGATCTGGTCGGCGATGGGGCCGGTGGGGTCACCGCCGCCCTTGGGCTTCATGATCTCCCAGAACATGGAGTGGTTGAGGTGGCCGCCGCCGTTGTTGCGGACGACGCCGCGGACGTCCTCGGGGACCTTGGATAAATTTTTGATGAGTTCTTCCGGGCTCTGCTTGCCGAGCTCGGGATGCTTCTCGACCGCGCCATTCAGTTTGGCGACATACGCGGCGTGGTGCTTGTCGTGATGCAGCTTCATGGTGGCTTCGTCGATGTGGGGTTCGAGCGCGGCGTAGTCGTAGGGTAGGGGCGGAACTTCGTAAGCCAAAGCTGTGTCCTCCTCAGGTCAGGAACTGTGATTGGCCGGAGTTTGCGGCCGGGAATATGACTTGTCATTGCCGGGCCCGGCTCCGAGTTGCGTGAACAGCAGGGGAATGGGAGACGAGCCGACAGGCAAATTCTGTATACACGAGTATGGATGCAATGCGGGGCCGGGAGGTTCCACGAGGCAGGGCTGAATGCAAGGCTAAGCTGCAAGAAGATGAGGTTCCGTGCGAGTCTAATGAGGAGTCAAACCACTTCCATTTGGCAAGACGACGCATAACCCGACGCCAACTGCTGCGCGAGGCCGGCGCAGCCGGCATGCTGGCCCTGAGCGCGCCCGCGACGATCGCGGATGCCATGCAGAACCAGCCGACGGCGCCCCCCGCCAGCCAGGCGCCCAAGACGCAGGAGCAGGCAGCGGAGCAGTACCGCCATCAGCCGGGGCAGTTCATCAATCGCCCGCTGACCCAGGTACCGAAGGCGGCCGAAGACCTGCTGGACGACATGGAAGGCCGGAACTGCGATTTTTTCTACAACGAGGCGCATCCGAAGACGGGCCTGGTGCGGGACCGGGCGCCATCGAATGGGCGCTCGCTGAGCCGTGCGGCATCCATTGCCTCCACCGGCTTCGGTCTCAGCGCGCTATGCATCGCGCATAAGCGGCATTACCTGCGGCCGCTGGACTGCGAACAGCGCGTGGAGCGCACGCTTTCCTATCTGCTGAACGAATGTCCGCACGAACACGGATTCCTGTACCACTTCATCGACATTGAGAGCGGCAAGCGGATGTTCGGATCGGAGCTTTCATCGATCGACACTTCGCTGCTGATGTGCGGAATTCTGCACTGCAGGACGTATTTTGAAGGCAACAAGCGGATTGAGAACCTGGCGACCACCCTCTACCGGAGGGTGGACTGGCAGTGGATGCTGAACGGCGCGGATACGCTGGCGATGGGCTGGCTGCCGGAGCAGGGCTTCCTGAAACATCGCTGGGACATCTACGCCGAGCTGACGACGATGTACCTGATGGCCATCGGGTCGCCGACGCACCCGATCTCGACCAAGAGCTGGGAGGTGCTGCAGCGTCCGATCGTGCCCTATGGCGGCATCGATTACATCACCGGCGTGGCGCCGCTGTTCATCCACCAATATCCGCAGGCCTGGTGCGACTACCGCGGCCTGCGCGACAAGCACGCGAACTACTTCGCGAACTCGATCGCGGCGACGCGGGCGCACCAGTTGTGGTGCCTGGTGCTGGGTCAGAAGTTTAACTGGATCGACCAGGACCTGTGGGGGATTTCCGCATCCGATTCGCGGCAGGGCTACCGGGTGTGGGGCGGCCCGCCGTCGATGGGGGATCCGGATGGCACTCTGGTTCCGTGCGCGTGCGCCGGATCGGTGGTGTTCCTGCCGGCGGAGTGCTCGCATGTGCTCTTGACGATGCGCGATCGCTACAAGGAGCGGATATACCAGCGGTACGGATTTGTCGACGCATTTCAACCGAAGGCGGGCTGGTTTGCCGAGGACGTGATCGGGATCGATGTGGGGATTGGGCTGCTGATGTCGGAAAACCTGCGGACAGGGTCGGTGTGGGAGTCGTTCATGAAGAACCGGGAGATCACGCGGGCGATGCGGGATTGCGGCTTCCGGCCCGATCCGGATGCGAATGCGCAGGTGCTGTGAGGACGGTTTCTTTAATGTGCCTTGAATTTCTGCGGTGGCCTCTTGTGAGCTGAGCTGGCAAGGGTTCAGGATGTGCACGGGTTTGGAGGATCGGTGAACGAAGACCATGGGATGTACCGGTGGATCGATGGGCATGGTGAGGCGCCGGGCGCGCCGGGGCTGGAGCCGCGATGGACGTCCAGCCAGAAATCGGTAGTTGGGACGGCGTACTCGACTTCGAGCAAGCTGTGGTGGACGACCTCGCATGGGACGGTGAACGAGATCTACAACCCGACCATCGACAAGCCGCAGGTGCGCGACCTGGAATTGCTGGTGACGGACGGTGAGAGCTTTGCCCACGAAGAGAAACGCGACCTGAAGTACAGCTTCTCGTATCTTTCGCCGGATGCGCCGGTGGTGGGGATCGAGAATTGCGATCCGGCGGGGCGGTACAAGATCCGGAAGCGGATCATCAGCGATCCGCACGCGCCGGTGCTGCTGATGCATGTGAAGTTCACGGGCGAGGCGGAGGTGCTGCGCAAGCTGAAGGCGTACGCGCTGCTGGCGCCGCACCTGGATGGTGGCGGAGCGCACAACAATGGCCACGTACTGGATGTGGCGGGACAGCGAGTGCTGCTGGCGTGGCGTAACGGCTCGGCACTGGCGATGGCGGCAGATTGCGGGTTCACCAAGGCGAGTTGCGGTTTTGTGGGCACGAGCGATGGCTACCAGGATGTGATGAAGCACTACGGAATGGAGTGGACCTACGGGTCGGCGCTGGACGGCAATATTGCGCTGACCGGGGAAATTGATATCGCCGAGCATCCGGAGTTTCTGCTGGCGGTGGGGTTTGGAGGGACAGCTCATTCGGCGCTGACACGGACAGTGGGGTCGCTGAATGTTCCGTTCGAGAAGCAGACGGAACGGTTCATCGAGCAGTGGGAGCGGGTGAAGCCGGTGGTAGAGCTGCGCGGCGCGGCGCAGGACGGCGGCAAGCTGCTGAAGTCGAGTTATGGCGTGCTGCTGACGCATGAAGACAAGACCTACGCGGGCGCGTTCATCGCGTCGGCATCGATTCCGTGGGGGCAGTCGAAGGGCGACGCCGACCTGGGCGGGTATCACCTGGTGTGGACGCGCGACATGGTGCAGACGGCCACTGCCCTGATGGCGTTGGGGCGGACGACCAGCGCGATGCGCGCGCTGATTTATCTGGCCTGCACGCAGAAGTCGGACGGCGGGTTTCCACAGAACTTCTGGGTGAGCGGCGAGCCGTACTGGACCGGGATGCAACTGGACGAGACGGCATTTCCGATCCTGCTGGCTTACCGGCTTTGGAAGCTGGATGCGTTGGGGAATTTCGATGTGTTGCCGTTTGTCGAGCGGGCGGCGGGGTTTCTGGTGCGACATGCACCGATAACACCGCAGGACCGCTGGGAGGAGAACGCGGGGTATTCGCCGGCGACGCTGACGGTGGCGATCGCTGGGCTGATTGGCGCAGCGGAGATTGTGCGATCGCGGCACCAGCCGGAGCTGGCGGCATTTCTGGAAGAGCAGGCGGACTGGCTGGAGTCGCACCTGGAGGACTGGACGGTAACCAACGACGGCGTGCTGGTGCCGGGGGTGAAGCAGCATTACATGCGCATCCGGCCGCCCGAGGCGCCGGGGGCGGAGCCATGCATGCACATGGGGCCGGGGACGGAGAAGCTGATCCTGGCCAATCGCGAGCCGGGGGAACAGTATGAATTCGAAGCGCGCGAAATTATAGACGGCGGCTTTTTGGAGCTGGTGCGATACGGTGTTCGGCGGCCGGACGATCCGATGGTGCTGGCAACTCTGAAGGTGGCGGACGCAATCCTGAAGCGGGACTTGCCGCAGGGGCCGGGCTACCGCCGCTACAACCACGACGGCTATGGGAACCATAAGGACGGCTCGCCTTTTGACGGCTGGGGACAGGGGAATTGCTGGCCGTTGCTGACAGGGGAACGCGCGCATTACGAACTTGCGGCAGGGCGTGATGTCTCCAGGTTGATCCGGACGATCGAGGGCTTTGGCTCCTCGGGCGGCATGCTGCCGGAACAGGTATGGGATGAGGACGACCTGCCGAACTGCGGCATGCGTAAGGGACGACCGTCAGGGGCGGCGATGCCGCTGGTGTGGGCGCATGCGGAGTACGTAAAGCTGCTGCGCTCGGCGACGGACAAGCACGTCTTCGACCGCGTGGATGCGGTGGCGGAGCGCTATGCGAAACCGCGGGTACGGGGCGTGATCGAGGTGTGGCGGCACGATCGCCAGGTCATGCGAATGGAGGCAAAGCGGCGGCTTCGCGTGGAATCGGAGGAGATCTTTGAACTGCGCTGGAGCGCGGACGGCTGGAAGACGGTCGAGACAACGGAGGCAACCGCTGTGGGTTCCTGCGGCTTTTACGCGGATGCCGTGCCGGGTGCCGGGGAGCGGCTTGAGTTCACGATGTACTGGCCCGCGCGCGGTACGTGGGAGGGAAGGAATTACTCCGTTTTGATTGAGCGGTAAAGCAATTTCCGCGACCGGCCGTTCACACAGTCCCACATCCAAAGCATGTAGAGTGGAAGGGACGCGCTGCAAGTGGGCAGCCGGCCCGTACCACGATGTACTGGCGTAGCAAACAGGGATTTGATTTCCGCGTACCGACCGATTCCGGCGGCGCGACCCATCGCGAAAGAGAGGCGACCCAAACACATGAGTGACATTCAGCAAACAGCGATCAACGCACTGCGCTTCCTGGCAGTCGATGCCGTGGAAAAGGCCAAGAGCGGCCACCCCGGCGCCCCGCTGGGCGATGCTCCGATGACGTACCTGTTGTTCCACAAGTACATGCGGCACAACCCGAAGAATTCGAAGTGGCCTAACCGCGACCGCTTCGTGCTGTCGAACGGGCATGCGTCGGCGATGCTGTACAGCGTGCTGCATCTGACCGGCTACGACGTGACCATCGACGACCTGAAGAGCTTCCGGCAGTGGGGCTCGCGGACGCCGGGGCATCCGGAGTACGGCGACACCGACGGAGTGGAAGTGACGACCGGACCGCTGGGCCAGGGTTTTGCGATGGGCATCGGGATGGCGGTGGCGGAGAGGCATCTGGCGGCTGTCTACAACCAGCCCGACTTCGACGTGGTGGATCACTACACGTACATCATGTGCGGCGACGGCGACCTGATGGAAGGCATCTCGCACGAGGCGGCGTCGCTGGCCGGGACGCTCGGGCTGGGCAAGGCGATCGTGCTCTATGACGACAACCTGATCTCGCTGGATGGGCCGACGGAGCTTTCGTTTACCGAGAATGTGCTGGAGCGCTTCGATGCATACCACTGGCACACGCAGATCGTGGAAGACGGCAACGACCTGAAGGCGATCAGCGAGGCGATCGAGGCAGCGAAGGCGATCAAGGACAAGCCGTCGTTCATCGCAGTGCGCACGATTATCGGTTACGGCAGTCCGCGCGCGGGCACCAACAAGGTGCATGGCGAGGCGATGGGGCCGGAGGATACGAAGAAGACGAAAGAGAACCTGAACTGGCCGGCGGACAAGAGCTTCTACGTGCCGGAGGATGCGGCGAAGCACTGGCTGGAAGCGGTGGAGCGGGGCGCGGACGACGAGGCGGAGTGGAATGACCTCTTCGCGAAGTACGAGAAGGCGCATCCCGAGCTTGCGGCGCAGTTCCGGCGCACGGTCTTCGACCAGAAGCTGGCCGATGGGTGGGAGAAGTCGTTGCCGGTGTTTGAGGCGGGCGGCAAGCCCATCGCCACACGCAATGCCGGCCAACAGGTGATGAACGCGTTTGAGAAGGTGGTGCCGGAGATCTTTGGCGGCGCGGCCGACCTGACATCTTCGACCAAGACGATTTTCAAGGACAGCGCGAACTTCCATGTCGATCCGAAGGGGCGCAACGTCTTCTTCGGAGTGCGCGAGTTCGGCATGTGCGCGATGGTGAATGGCATGGCGGTGCACGGCGGCGTGA
The DNA here is from genome assembly GCA_963790555.1 of uncultured Acidobacteriaceae bacterium. GTDB lineage: Bacteria > Acidobacteriota > Terriglobia > Terriglobales > Acidobacteriaceae > KBS-83. Next base: position 89,033 of record CAWBPB010000013.1, read on the forward strand.
TTCCGTATGGATCGACGTTCTTCAACTTCGTCGACTATGCGAAGCCGGCGGTGCGCATTGCGGCGATCATGAAGTCGCATTCGATCTTCGTCTTCACGCACGATTCGATCGCGCTGGGCGAGGACGGCCCGACGCATCAGCCGATTGAACAACTGATGATGCTGCGGGCGACGCCGAACCTGATCGACCTGCGGCCGGCGGATGCAAACGAGACGGCGGCGGTGTGGAAGGTGGCGCTGGAGACGAAGGCACCGTCATTTATGGCGCTGTCGCGGCAGGACCTGCCGGTGCTGGATGCGGCGAAGTACAACGTGATGGCCGGCGTGGCGAAGGGAGCCTACATCGTGGAGAAGGGCGGCGACATGCCGAAGCTGCTGATTGTGGCGACTGGTGCGGAGCTATGGCCGGTGCTGGAGGCGGCGCAGAAGCTGAATGGCGAGGGCACGGCGACGCGCGTGGTGTCGATGCCGAGCTGGCGACTCTTCGAGCAGCAGAGCGAAGCGTACCGGGCGTCGATCTTCCCGGACCATCTGCCGAAGTTGGCGGTGGAGGCAGGCGCCCCGCTGGGCTGGTGGAAGTGGGTAGGACGGCACGGCGACGTGATTGGGCTGGAGCGCTTTGGCGCGTCGGCGCCAGGGAAAACGGTGCTGGAGAAGCTGGGCTTCGGCGCGGACAGCGTGTATGCGCGCGCGAAGAAGCTTCTGGAGAAATACGAAAGGGAAACGACGGCGTCCTCAAAGAAGGGGACGCCGGAGCCGGTCGGAACGCGCTGACGCTTCTACGCCCACGAGGGCCGCTCCCCGGCGGCCCTTGCGCAACTTACAACGGAAGCACGAACGAACGCGAGCGTCATGCCATCCGCAACTCCGGAAATCCGCGCAGTCTACTGGGACATTGGCGGCGTACTGCTGACCAATGGATGGGACCACGAGGAGCGCGCACGCGTTCTGGCGCAATTCGCAATTCCGCGTGAGGAATACGAGTCGCGCCATGAAGAGGCGAACGACCGCTGGGAGAAGGGTGAGCTCAGCGACGACGAATTCCTGAAGCAGACCGTATTCTTCAAAGAGCGCAGTTTTACACCCGCGGACTTTCTCCAGGCCTTGCGTGCGCAGTCGAAATGGCTCCCGGGTGGAGCGAAGAACGTTATCGCTGCGCTGCGCCAGGGCAATGGGCTGAAGATGGCAATGCTGAACAACGAGTCCGGCCCGCTGAATGATTACCGCATCGCAACCTTCGGGCTTGCAGAATATTTCGACGCATTTTTCTGTTCGGCCTACATCGGCATGCGCAAGCCTGATCCGCGGATGTTCCGAGCAGGCGCAGAGATGTTGCAGTTCGCTCCGCAGGAATGTGCGTTTGTAGATGATCGAGAGAACAATTGCGCGGCGGCGGCCCAGGTCGGGATGCATGCGATTCAATACAAGGGCGAAGAGCAGTTGCGCGAGGCGCTTGGCGCGCTGGGCGTAAAGGTGGGTTGAGATTTTTGATTCTTTAGTGAGAGAGAAAGCTCGGGAGGAGACGCGATGGAACTGGGATTGATCGGTCTGGGAAAGATGGGCTTCAACATGGCAACCCGGCTGCGCCAGGGCGGCCATACGGTTGTGGGATTCGACTTTAACGCCGATGTGGTGAAAAAGCTGACCAGCGATGGATCGAAGGGCGTGAACTCGCTTGAGGACCTGGTGAAGAGTCTGAAGGCGCCACGGGCGATCTGGCTGATGGTTCCGTCGGGCGATCCGGTGGACGAGACGATTGCAAAGCTCGAGCCATTTATGGAGAAGGGCGACATCTTCATCGATGGCGGCAACTCCAACTACAAGGATTCGCAGCGGCGCGCGAAAGCAGAAGAAGCCAAGGGCTTTCACTTTCTCGACTGCGGCACTTCCGGCGGAGTGTGGGGATTGAAAGAGGGCTACTGCATGATGGTGGGCGGCCCGAAGGAGGTGGTCGACTATCTGCGACCGATCTTCGAGACGCTGGCTCCAGCAAAGGACCAGGGATGGGGACGCGTAGGGCCATCGGGCGCAGGGCATTTCGTAAAGATGGTGCACAATGCCATCGAGTACGGCATGATGCAGGCGTATGCGGAGGGGTTCTCGATTCTGCAGCATAAAGAGGAGTTCAACCTCGACCTGGCGGCGATCGGAGAGATCTGGCGGGTGGGCTCGGTGATTCGCTCCTGGCTGCTGGATTTGGCAACTGATGCGCTGCACAAGAATCCAACGCTCGATGGGTTGGAAGCGTACGTGGTGGATTCCGGCGAGGGACGGTGGACAGTGTTCGAGGCGATCGACCTGAATGTGTCAGCGCCGGTGATTACCGAGGCGCTGATTCGCCGGATCCGCTCGCGCGAGGAGAACAACTTCTCGGACCGCATGCTGGCAATCATGCGCAATGAGTTTGGCGGACATGCGGTGAAGAAGAGCTGAAGAACAGGGAATAGCAAGGAGGACGCGATGGCAGCAGCAGTGACGCATGCGCAGGTGGATCTTGCAGGCCTGAACGAGCGCCGGTCGAAGGAGCGCACGCCGGAGCCGACCGTGGTCGTGATCTTCGGGGCGTCGGGCGACCTGACGAAACGCAAGCTGCTGCCAGCGCTGTTTCATCTGGAGCAGGCGGGCTTGCTACCGCAGCAGTTTGCGGTGGTCGGCGTGGCACGGCGGCCGCTGGGCGACAGCTTCGCCAAAGACATGCGCGCGGGGATCACAGAGTTCGGCGGTGTGAAAGAAGGCGATGCCAAGCTGGATGAATTCATGCGCAAGGTGAGCTATCACCAGATGAACTTTGACGACCAGCGAAGGCTACGTGGCGCTGAAGCAAATGCTGGGGAAGATCGACAAGGAGCATGGAACGAAGGGGAACCGGCTGTTCTACCTGGCGGTCGCGCCGGAATACTTCGCCGAAATCATGGAGCAACTCGGCCAGCACAAGATGGCCCAGCCGGAGCAGGGCACGGTGCACTGCATCATCGAGAAGCCCTTCGGTCACGACCTGGAATCAGCACGCAAGCTGAACGATGATGTGAATGCGGTCTTTCGCGAAGAGCAGGTCTTCCGCATTGATCATTATCTGGGCAAGGAGACGGTACAGAACATCCTGGTCTTCCGTTTCGCGAACGGGATTTTCGAGCCGGTATGGAATCGTAACTACATCGATCACGTGCAGATCACAGCGGCAGAGGAGATCGGCATCGAGGGTCGCGGGCCGTTCTATGAGAGCGCGGGGGCGCTGCGCGACGTGGTGCAGAACCACGTGATGGAGCTGCTGTCGTTTGTGGCGATGGAGCCGCCGATCTCGTTTGGCGCGGATGCGCTGCGGCGGGAGAAGATCAAGGTCTGGAAGGCGATCCAGCCCATCAACGTGGAAGACACGGTGCGCGGGCAATACGGCCCAGGCAAGGTGAAGGGCGTCGAGGTGAAGGGCTACCGGCAGGAAGACCGCGTCGATCCCAAGTCCAGCACGGAGACCTACGCGGCGCTGCGGTTGACGATCGAGAACTGGCGGTGGGCCGGCGTTCCGTTCTATATCCGGGCCGGGAAGCGGCTGGCGAAGCGATCGACGGAGATCGCGATCCAATTCAAGCAGCCGCCGCAGTTGCTTTTTAAGGACCTCTCAGGCAGTTGCAGTGATATCCAGCCCAACATCATCAGCATGCGCATCCAGCCGGACGAGGGCATTTCGCTGCGCTTTGGCGCAAAGGTGCCGAGCCCGAATATGGAAGTCTGTCCGGTAATCATGAACTTCAATTACGCGGAGGCATTCGGTACCAGCTCCGCAAATGGCTATGAGCGGCTTCTGCTGGACGCGATGATCGGCGATGGCACTCTGTTTGCGCATCGCGAGGGGGTGGAGGCGACATGGTCGCTGCTGACGCCGCTGCTGGAGCAATGGGCGGACTGGAAGCCGACCGGCTTTCCGAATTACGCGGCCGGCACCTGGGGACCCAAGGCGGCAGATGAGCTGCTGCGCCGCGACGGGCGCACGTGGCGCAAGGAGTAAGAGACGGTGGCAAAACCAATCACGGTTACGTATCGGGTTTTTGAGAACGGCGATGCCTTCGCCGAAGGCGCGGCTGCCTATTACGCCGATAAGCTGGCCGAGTTCGGCAGCCGGATCGACATTGCCAACAACGTGAACGTCGCGTTCTCCGGCGGCACGACACCCAAAGCGATCTTCGATCTGCTGGCCGATGACTCGAAGCCGTATCGCGCGCTGGTACCGTGGGAGCGGCTGGGATTTTTCTTTGTGGACGAGCGCAGCGTTCCGCCGGACAACAAAGACAGCAATTATGGAATGGCGAAGGCCGCGCTGCTGGACAAGGTGCCGATCGAGCCGTCGCAGGTCTATCGCTTTCAGGGCGAGCTGGATCCGGAGGAGGCGGCGGCCAAGTACGAGTCGGCAATCCGCGGAGCTTTCCGGCTCGAAGGCGCGCAGATGCCCATTTTTCAGCTTGTTTCGCTTGGCATGGGCGATGACGGGCACACGGCGTCGCTGTTTCCCCACACGGAAGCGCTGCACGAACTGGGGCGTATCGCAGTGGCCAACCAGGTGCCGCAGAAGGACACCTGGCGGCTGACGCTGACGTGGCCGGTCATCAATCAAGGGCAGGACGTCTCGTTTCTGCTGAAGGGAGCGGCGAAGGCGGAGACCTTGCGCCGCGTGTTTCTTGGCGGATACGATCCCGAAGCACTCCCCTCGCAGCTCATCCGCCCGGCATCGGGACGGCTCACGCTGCTGCTGGACCGCGATGCGGCGGCGCTGCTTCCGAAGCCGAATGCGGACGGCGTGGGCGTGCTGGAGGTTTCCCGTTGATCCTGGCTGGCGATGTCGGGGGCACAAAGGTCGCGCTGGCGTTATTCGATTTTCAAAGCGGCGTGCTACACCATGCGGCGGAGAAGCGCTATCCGGCGAAGGACTATCCGGGCCTGGAAGAGATCGTGAAAGAGTTCCTGGGCGAACAGCAGCAGGAGGGGAAGATTTCCGCCGCATGCTTTGGTGTGCCCGGGCCGGTGCGGCATGGAGTGCTGCGGCTCACCAACCTGCCGTGGACACTTGATAGTCGAAAGCTGTCGCTCGATCTTGGGATTGACCACCTGTTCCTCATCAACGACCTCGAAGCGAATGGCTATGGGATTCCGGAGCTGAAGTCCGACCAGATTTTCACACTAAGCGCAGGCGATCCGAGCGTGGCGGGGAATCGCGCGCTGATCTCGGCAGGCACGGGGCTGGGCGAAGCGTTTCTGGTATGGAACGGCAAGCGGCACATCCCGATGGCGTCCGAGGGTGGGCACTGCGACTTCGCGGCGCGCAATGAAGACGACATCGACCTGCTGCGGCATCTGCAGAAGAAGCTGGGCGGTCGCGTGAGCTATGAGCGTGTGATTGCCGGTGTCGGGATGAAGGACGTCTACGATTTTCTGCGCGACGCGCGGAAGATGGACGAGCCTGCGTGGCTGCGGCAGCGGATGGAAACGGAAGACCCGAACGCGGTAATTGGCGAGCTGGGCGAGGGCGGCAAGAGCGAGATCTGCGCGAAGACGCTGGACATTGTGGTGGGCGCGTACGGAGCCGAAGCGGGGAACCTGGCGCTGAAGGTGCTGGCGACGGGCGGCGTGTACGTTGGTGGCGGCATCGCGCCGAAGATTCTGAAAAAGCTGCAGGACGGCACCTTTATGAAGGCTTTCGCGGACAAGGGCCGGCTCAGCGATCTGCTGGTGCAGACACCGGTGCGCGTGATTCTGGAGAGCCGCGCGGCGCTGATGGGTGCGGCGGCTTACGCGGAGGCGCGCGCGACAGAGATGAGCGGACACTCGGAACGTGCGGCTTCAGTTTAGGGACTGGCCGTCCAGCGCAGGCGCTTCGCGCGCAGTGGCCGGCTCTCTCGGGAAACCGACGCCACGACTTCATTGTGTCGCATATTTCAAGTAACCCGTGGAAAGCTTCTTTGCGAGGTGGTGTCGCGCGTGTTTTCATCTCAATATGACGACCATTCCCAACACCCGACTGAAAGCGAGCGTTGTGGCGCTTGCCGTCGCGCTTCTCCTGCTGCTTCCGCACGCGGCATTTGCGCATGCTGTGCTGGTGAAGTCTTCGCCGGCGCAGGGCGCAGACGGTGAAGGCAGGAGACGTGGACATCACGCTCACCTATAACTCGCGTATCGACGCGTTGCACTCATCGCTGCACCTGGTCGGCCCGGATGGCAAGGCACAGACACTCGCTGTCGATGGCCATGCTGCGCCGAATCTGCTGGTCGCCAAGGCAGCCGGGCTGAGTGCCGGCGCCTACAAGCTGGAGTGGCAGGTGCAGGCCAGCGATGGCCACATCAGCCGCGGCGTCGTTGCATTCCGCGTCAGTTGACGATGCGCGCATGAGACGGGACTGGCGCGCGGCTTGATCTGGCTGCTCAACGACTTCGACTTGCTTTCGACGCTGCTGCATGCGGCCACGCTCTCGCTGGAGGCGCTGCTGGCCGGCGGGGTGTTTTTTCTGCTGATTGCCGCGCTGCCCGGCGGGGCGGATGAACGTGCTCTCGGCGTATGCCGGCGTGGCATTGAGTGGGCTGCGCTGGCAATGTTTCTGGCGGAGGCTGCGTCCATTGCCGTCGAAACCATGCTGGTAGTGGGTAACTCCGGCATGACGGTGTCCCAGGCCATGAACGGTGGGCCGCTGGTTCCACAGTTGTGCGCAGCTTTCTCCGCACTGCTGCTGTTGCTGCTGGCGCGCTTCTCCCGCGGCACATTGCGCGCATGGACAAGCCTCACCATGCTGGCGAGCGCGCTGGTACTTGTGGGAGCTGCAGTGGCGCTCAGCCATGCCGTGTCGCGAATGGATCATCGCATTCTGCTCACGGCGTTCACTGCACTGCACCATTTGGGAAGTGCGGCGTGGATCGGTGCGATGCCGTTTCTGCTGATCACATTGAAGCGCACAGACGATGTCACGGCGGCGCGACGGATCGTCGGGCGCTTCTCGCGAATGGCGATGGTCTCTGTCGCGTTGTTGCTGGGCGCGGGTATCGGGCTGGCCTGGTTTTATGTTGGGTCGCCTTCGGGACTCTACGGCACGACCTACGGCGTGCTGGTGATGGTGAAGGCTTGCCTGCTACTGCTGATCCTGTTGCTTGGCGCGTCGAACTGGTATGTCCAGCGGGAGATCGAACGCGCCCCGGTGCGGCTGCTCATGCGCATCCGGCGATTTGCAGAAGTCGAGATCGCGCTGGGTTTTACGGCCATTCTGGCAGCGGCGGCGCTGACTTCGCAGCCGCCGGCCGTGGATATGCCGATGGATCGTGTGACGCTGCCAGAGATTCAGGCGCGCATGCGATGGGAAGCGCCGCGGATGAAGAGTCCGCCATATACGGCGCTGGTGCCGGCGACTCCTATCGATGTGGCGGTGAAGACGGCCGCGTACCAGCCGCCTGCAGCGAGCGACGCCAATGACATGGCGTGGTCGGAGTACAACCATCACTGGGCGGGCCTGGTGGTGCTGGCGGCGGGGGCGCTTGCGCTATTGAGCCGCTTCAAACGGATGCGCTGGGCGCGCTTCTGGCCGGCAAGCTTCGCGGGGCTGGCGGTGTTTATCCTGCTGCGCGCCGATCCGGAGAACTGGCCTCTGGGACCGCGGCCGTTCTGGGGCAGCTTCTTTGAGCCGGATGTGTTGCAGCATCGCGCGGCGGCTGTGCTGATCCTGGCCTTTGCAGCATTCGAATGCGCGGTGCAGGCGGGGAAATTGCGAACAGCATGGGCGCGGTATGCATTTCCGCTGATGTGCGCAGCCGGCGCGGCGCTGCTGCTGACGCACGGTCACTCGATGGCCGATGGCAAGGACGAGGTGCTGATATTGATGAACCATGCGGCGTTGGCGCTGTTCGCCGTGGTCGCAGGATGGTCGCGATGGCTGGAGCTGCGGCTGCCGAAGGAAGAAGAGGGCGGGCGGCGGCTTGCCGGGTATGTGTGGCCCGTGGCGCTGATGGCGGTCGGAATGATGCTGCTCGATTATCGGGAGATGTAAGACGGGCAATCACGGCTGTGACGTTCGTCTAAGGAACCTCTCTACGCATCAACGTGATACTCGCTGCTGACGAGACCGCTGGGATAGTGGCGCGTGGCTATGTGACGGAGCCGAATGTCGTGCGGCAGGCTGCCGAAGAGAGGGATACCCTCTCCAATGAGCACAGGGACACGAGTGATGATGAGGCGTTGAATGAGCCCTGCACGGAGGAACTGCTGAATCGTGATGCCACCGTCGACGTAAAGATGTTGGGCACCGGTGGCCGCGAGTTGCGAGACGATTTGATCCGGAGGGCCGGCCATCTGTTCGACGACACCTCCGCTGACGCCGGATAAGTCGAGAGGGCGGCTACTCAGGACGATGACACGCTTACCTCCATAAGGCCAGGCTCCCAGAGTGAGAACTGTTTCGAAGGTGTTGCGGCCCATCACGATCGCATCGACACTTGCTATGAATTCATCGTAGCCGTGAGCTTCGCCGCCGTCGGTGGGCAAAAAATCGAAATCGCCGTTCGGCCGGGCGATGAAACCGTCAAGGCTGGTGCCGACAAAGACAGATGCGGTCATTGTGTACTTCTCCTGATGTATGCCGGTTGCATTCAAGGCGGCCCGTGAAGTTGGTTTGTGCATCAGCATAGGCTTGGCGAGCTGATTTTGTAATGAGGAACTATTCCGGTCCCGAATGCGTTCTTATAGCAAGTCGTCCCAAAGCTGTGCTCTAACCGCTCTGCGTGAGTTAGAGTAGTGGGTTGCGTTTTCGCCACCCGGCTCGCATATCGAGCCTATTTTCTGTAGAGGTCCCTATGACATCGACACGCTCGCTCCTGCGTCGTCCAGCTGCCCGGCTGGCCGCCGCTGCGCTTCTGCTGATTGCTGCTCCGCTTCTGCTGGCGCAGCGGCTTCCCACGAACGTGCGGCCGGAGCACTATACGCTGCATCTCACGCCGGATCTCGACAAGGCGACGTTCGCGGGCGACGAGACGATCGATGTGACGCTGGCGCAGCCGGCAGACTCCATCACGCTGAATGCGGCGGATATTCAGTTTCAATCCGTAACAGCGAATACCGGCAAGCGCCAGTTGAAGGCGGATGTCTCGCTGGATGAGGCCAAGCAGCAGGCGACGTTCACGTTTCCTGGAACGCTGGCCGCCGGACCGGTGAAGCTGAAGATTGCGTACACCGGCATCCTGAATGGGAAATTGCGCGGCTTTTATCTGTCGAAGGCGGAAGGGCGTCGCTATGCGGTGACGCAGTTTGAATCGACGGATGCGCGGCGGGCCTTCCCATCCTTCGACGAGCCTGACTTTAAGGCAACCTTCGATGTGACGATTGTTGCGCCGAAGCAAGACATGGTGATCTCGAACACGAACGTGATCTCCGATACGGCGGGGCCGGCGGTGGGCGAGCATACCGTGAGCTTCGCGCGCACGCCGAAGATGTCCACTTACCTGCTGGCATTTCTCGTGGGCGACTTTAAGTGCATTGAAGGCTCGAGCGACGGTGTGCCGATCCGCGCCTGCGCTACGCCGGAGCGGGTGAAGTATGCGCAGTTCGCGCTGGAATCGTCGGAGTACATCCTGCACTACTACGACAACTATTTCGGCATCAAGTATCCGATGCCGAAGCTGGACATGATCGGCATCCCGGATTTTGAAGCAGGCGCAATGGAGAACTTCGGCGCCATTACGTATCGCGAGTCGGACATGCTGGTGGATGAAAAGAACGCGCCGGTGAGCGCGAAGGCTGAAGTGGCGTCGGTCGTAGCGCATGAGATGGCTCACCAGTGGTTCGGTGACATGGTCACGATGAAGTGGTGGAACAACATCTGGCTGAATGAGGGCTTCGCCACATGGATGTCGAACAAGCCACTGGAGGCATGGAAGCCGGAATGGCACATCGATGAGCAAGTGGCCAGCGACCTGAACGGCGCCATGAATCTGGATGCGCAGAAGGTGACGCGCACGATTCGCGCCGAGGCGAATACTCCGGACGAGATCAACGAGATGTTCGACGGCATCACTTACGCCAAGGGCGGCTCGATCCTGCACATGGTGGAGAGCTACCTGGGCGAGGAGACCTTCCGGCAGGGCGTGCATAACTATCTGCAGGCGCATATGTACGGCAACGCTACGGCGGAGGACTTCTGGAACGCGCAGACGGCGAACAGCCATAAGCCGGTCGACAAGATCATGGAGAGCTTCATCACCGAGCCGGGCGTCCCGCTGCTGACATTTGGCAAGGAGGAGAACGGCGCAGTGCAGGTGACGCAGAGCCGCTTCTTTCTCAATCCCAAGACCGCGCCGCAGGATACCGGCGATCAGGTGTGGACGATTCCCGTGTGCTTCAAGACGGAGGGCACCCAACGCGAATGCGAGCTCGTGACTGGCAAGCAGGCCACGCTGAAGGTGCCGAACGGCGCCAGCTCTTTTATGCGGATGGCGGCGCAGCGGGCTACTACCGATCTGAGTACGCTCCAGAAGACTACAAGGCGCTCTTGTCGCATGTGACCACACTGACCGGATCAGAGCGCGTCAATGTCGTGGGGGACGAGCTGGCCCTGATGCGGGCGGGCAAGAGTAAGGCTGGAGACTTCCTTTCGCTGGCCGCGAGCCTGAAGAACGATGACAGCTCAGCGGTGATGGAGAACGTCATTGGTGGTATCCACATGCTATGGATCCGCGTGGCAGCTACCCAGGCCGAGCGCAAGGAGCTTTCGAATTGGGTGGTGTCCACCTATGGGCCCCGGCTGACAAGTCTGGGTGAGCCAAAGGACAATGACACGCCTGAACAGCAGGAATTGCGCGCAGAGCTGTTTGGGTTGGTGGGCGATATTGGAGAAGATCCAAAAGTGATTGCCGAAAGCAAGCGGCTCGCGGAGACCTACCTGGCCGATCCGAGCAAAGTGAATGCCACGCTGGCCGAAGCAGCCGTGGCTGTTGCGGCGACGCACGGCGATGCGGCGTTTTTTGATCTGCTGCAGAAGACCGCCGAGACCTCGAAGGACCCAGGGATAGCCAGCAGCGCGCTCTACGATCTGGCGAGATTCAAAAACCCGGATCTGACGCGGCGCGCACTGGAGTATGCAACATCGGGTAAGGTGCGCAACCAGGACTCCATCACCTTGTTCGCAATCGCGCTGCAGAGCCCCAATACGCAGGACACGGCGTGGAACTACATTCAGCAGGACTGGCCGAAGGTGCAGGCGCAGTTCACGATGTTTACCGGCGGCGAGCTGGTGGGCTCGACCGGGGCTTTCTGCACGACGGAAAAGCGCGACCAGACGAAAGAGTTCTTCACCGAGCATAAGGTGCCGGCGTCAGCCCATGCACTGACCCGGTCGCAGAATTCGATCAACGATTGCGTCGATCTACGCGCGGAACAAGGGCCGCATCTGCAGCAGTGGCTGAGCTCGAGCGCAGCGGGTCAGATGTAGGAACGCGGGAGTATCGACTTACCGGTTGGCGCGAAGCTATGCTTCGCGCCAACTTTTTATGGAGGAGACGTGCCCGTTTCCTGCTTCTCTGCCTTCTTTTCGGTCTTATGACGGGTGTGCCAGAAGTCTTCCTGCATGTGTGCACGCTCTGCCGCATATAGCTCGTCATAGCGCCGATGAGCGAGCTGCAGCGGCATCTCCTCCACCTGGGTCACTTCGATCCGCTTTACCTGGTGCCAGGGATAGATGAAGCGTCCGTGGACGAGAAAGCCGGATTCCGCCCAGCTTTGGATAAGCGATTCGACTTCGCTCTTCACGTCGTTCTCATGCTTGATGGGTAGTAGATCGAAGGTCTCGCCACTGACCAGGTGCGCGCGCATCTGCGCGATGAGCAGGACTTGAGCTTCGTTACTGCGCTTGGGATCGGATTCGTTCGCCACGCTTCTCTCCTGTCGATCTCAAACGTAGGATGGCAGCGCGGCGGGAACCGATGCTGGGTATATTGGCGATGCGCAAGCCGGATACTGGGTTATTCTGCTGTCACTGATTTGACGCTGTATTCCGGAGGCCCCGATTGGCTGTATTTTCACGCTCGCTTGCCGCAGTCTGCCTGTCTCTCACGATTGCTTTTGGCCATCTCGCGCTGCATGCCCAGGAAGAGAAGAAAGACGACGCGAAGACGGAGCATAAGGATGAGAAGCAGACGCCGGTTCCGCCGGAGTCTAGCGTAGTCACACATCATGTGTGGAAGGCGGCAGGGACGCCCGTCTCCTACACGGCGACGGCTGGCAATCTCGTCATTCACGACGACGATGACAAGCCGTACGGCAGTGTCTTCTATGTGGCATACACGGAAGACGGAGCCAGCGAGGGCACGCGCCCGGTCACGTTTCTCTACAACGGCGGGCCGGGATCAGCGACCATCTGGCTGCACATGGGCTCCGTGGGGCCGGTGCGTGTCGTGACCGCGAGCCCCGATGCGACCGGCGCGCCGCCCTACAAGCTGGTGCCGAATGAGGACAGCCTGCTGGGAAAGACGGATTTGATCTTCATCGATGCAGTGGGCACGGGTTTCTCGAAGCCGGTTGGAAAGGCGACGGAGAAAGATTTCGCCGGCACCGATGAAGATGTGAAAGCGTTCGAGCGGTTCATCGAGCGCTACATCACGGTGAATAAGCGCTGGAACTCGCCGAAATACCTGATGGGCGAAAGCTACGGCACGACGCGTTCCGCGGCGTTGGCAGATGCGCTGCAGGAGAAGGGGATCGAACTGAACGGCGTTGTTCTGATTTCGTCGATCCTGAATTATGGCGTGCGCGTTCCCGGCTACGATACCGAGCCCATCGTGTACCTGCCGTCGTATGCCGCGATCGCGTGGTTCCATAACAAGCTCGCGCAGAAGCCGGCGGACTTGAAGTCCTTCCTGGAAGAGGTGCGGCGTTATGCGCGCGGACCCTACGCGGAGGCGCTGGCCCAGGGCGATACGCTTTCGGATGCGGAGAAGGATGCCGTCGCGCAGAAACTGAGCGCCTACACCGGGCTCAGTGTCGATTATCTGAAGCAGACAAACCTGCGGATCAGTCCGTTCCGCTTTCGCAAGGAACTGCTGCGCGGCGAGCGCGAAATCATGGGTCGGTACGATGCTCGCTTTGAAGGCACCGACGTGGATGCCGCGGGAGAGACGCCGGATTATGATCCATCGGATACCGGGATCTCCGGCGCATTCATTGCCGCGTTTCACGACTATCTGTCACACGACCTGAACGACTCCACAGCGGATACGTATTATGTGGCAGGGCCGAAGGTGAACGAATCGTGGGACTGGAAGCACAAGGGTCCGGGACGGGGACGCCAGATGCAGTTGCCTTATGTCGCCGGCGACCTGGCCGACGCCATGCGCAAGAACCCGAAGCTAAAAGTTTTTTCGGCAAATGGCTACTTCGACCTGGCGACACCGTTCTTCTCGACTGAATACGATCTGAGCCATATGTATCTGGAGCCCGCTCTGCGCGGCAACGTGGAGTTCGGCTACTATCCGGCCGGCCATATGATCTATCTCAATGTCGAGGCGCTGAAGGAATTTCGCGACGATATGAACCGGTTTTATTCGGAAACAACACATCCCTGATTGTCACCCAAATATCACGACTCGCCGTATCACTAAACGCTCTGTCGCCGCGCATGCACGGCTCACCGCATCACCGCGCTGTCCTGTCACTCTGCTGCTGACGCAGCCACTCCTCGCCGCTTAGGTTCAAACCGAAGTCGCTGAGGAGGGGAGCATGAAAGCCAGCTCTCGCGTCGCGTTCAGCGCCGGTTTCATTTCTCGTTGGACCGGCGCTCGTATATGGAGCCTTGGCCCTGCGCGTTGTTTTTCCGTCCTGCTGGTGCTTGCTGTATCTCGTGTCGCGCTCATTCGCAGACACGCCCGAGCCGCGCCAGGCGCCCAGCTTAGTGCCGTTTCGTCTTGTAGGTGGTTTTGCCGTCATCATCCCGGTGATGGTGAACGGGCATGGTCCATACGACTTTATGCTGGACACCGGAACCACGATCATGGTCGTCGATCTCGAACTTGGCCAGGAACTGGCGCTGGAGCCACAGGCACAGGGAACCGTAACGACGCTGACACAGCAGCTTTCGGCCTCGATTGCCGTTGCAAGGCGAGTGGAGTTCGGGCCAGTGACGGAGCAGAATGTCGAAGTGATGGTCCGTGAGCTGCGCGGACTACGTAAGATCGCTCCTACCGTTCGCGGAGTCCTGGGACAGAATGCGCTGAACCATTCGGACTTCCTGCTGGACTATCAACACAAGCAACTGCAGTTCGATACCGATGGTGAGCTAATGCGCTCGCTGGCGGGGCATCACATTCCGCTGCGTCGAAACGCCGCCGCGGACAATCCGCGATACGGCAATCTGGTTGTGCATGGAAGCGTAGCCGACGGAGCTGTTCATCCCATGGACTTTCTGCTGGATTCCGGCGCTGCATCTCCGGTCATCTTTGACAGCTTCGAACGCGAAACTATCGGATACCCGGAAGCCTTCGTAATGGATACAGCAGGACGGCAGTCGCCGGCCGGTGTTCGTGACCTTCAGTTCATGCTCGATGGCAAATCCAGAGAGATGCCGACACAGGTAGTGGTTTTCAAAGGCGTGGATCGGAACATCGGGGGCCTGCTGCCCACCCGAATGTTCAGCCGTATTTACATTTCCAATAACGGCGGATTCGCGATCTTCGAGCCGAAAGTGAAGAAGCCAGGCTCGCCCGGTCGGATGATCGCAGTCATGCCGCCACAGCCTCCCGGGCACGGTGGCAAATCTTGATTTGTAAGATTGTCGAGAAATAAGCGCGGTCCTGAGTTGTTGGGGCAGAAGCGACAACGTCGGAGTTCGGCTACTATCCAGGCGGGGCACGTGATCTATCTCAATGTCGATGCGCTGAAGGAGTTTCGCGACGATATGAACGTCTACACGGAGACAAGTCGACCTTGATGGCTGCGTCTTCTGTGCACCGCGCCCGGTTGTCATTACCTCCGCGCTATTAGAGCTTGCCTTTGCAACCCGGGTGACCGCAGTCGCAGGCGATCTCCGATGTGTTCTTGTGCTCTTCGCAGTAGGTGCTGCAGTACTTTTTATCCGTCATGCAGCTACAGGAAGGATGGGCGCATTTCTTCTGGTCGGCCACGGAACTCTCCTCGGAAGGCAGGATGCCCTTCTTTCAGTTGGATGCCGGTTTGCGGAAGCGGAGGCCTTCGCCGGGGTCAAATGCGGGCATCCAATACGGGTATGATTCGCAAACTTAAATCCGGTGAATATCGCATCTACAGCCGCTCCGCCGACAAGAAGACGGGCAAACGGAGAAACCTGGGAACCTTCCGGACGCGCGAGGCTGCCGAAAGGCACGAGCGGGCAATTCAGTATTTCAAGCATGGATGAGCGGGAGTTCCGGGAACGCAGATGGGCTCTCCCGATGAGCATGAACCGCGCAAGGCAATCGCGTGGAATGGTCGGGTCGGAGGGATTCGAACCCCCCGACCCTCTGCTCCCGAATTCTGTGCGCGCTGACTGCGACGGACCAGGACGCCGCCACAGCCAGCGACAAGTGCGTGCCGTCGCATCGGGGAATCAAACCGAGCAGAGATCAGGCACATACCCAGTGGAACGAATGCTTATCGCGCCAATCGGCCGGGTCCGAGTCTCTGCGAATAGTGGTTGCCAGCATTCGCGGGAAAAATGAAATGCGGGTGTGTACGTGCGAAATCTGCCATCGAGGTGGTGGCTAGGCATCCGTCTACTGGGGTCAAAAGATAGGCGTGAATCTCGCCCTTATGGGGTCCGGCTTGCACCGTTGCCATACCCGAGATTTGTCCGCGCTCATTGATATTGCTAGCCGCGATTATGAAGAGGTTGGAATCCGCGGGAATTAGCGTGTTAAGGTCGGTCGTCACATCGTGCTGCCAGATGAAGCCATGGGACCAATAGTTGTTGGAGTCCTTGAAGATAAAATCGCTTCCCACCACTTGGCCCCGGTTGTTGATGCCGGTGGCAAATGCGGAAGAATCTCCCGGCAGAAGGCGCAGGTTTGTGACTCCGCCGTCTGCGCCGTGCTGCCAAACCGTGGCATAGTCGCCATCAAAACCGACGATTTGGCCGCGGTTATTAATGGCGTATGCGGAACTGTAACCCTCGACCTTAAGCGGGTAGACATTGTCGTCTTTCCACACTACGGCGTGAGCTGTCGTGCAGGTTCCCGAGTAGCCTACGGCTTGGCCTCGATTGTTAATCCCGTTTGCTAAACCGTCTTTATCGTTACCCAGCAGAGGAAGAGCTTCGACGTTGCCTCTTTTCCACAACGCCGGCAACGCAATTCGATTGTTCGTTGTGCCAGCCGGGCATGTGGAGTCCACGGCACCGTCTTCGGCAAATCCGACGACTTCTCCGCGGTTATTGATAGCGCTGGCCTGCCCATTATTTCCGCCGAGCGTCGGAAGAGCCCTCATGTGGCTCTCTCGCCAAAGAAACGGAACGCACGTAAGGTGTGTGTGGAAGCCGCAAATGTCTTCGCCGCTCGGATCTGGATCAGCTGTTTCGGAATAACCAACGGCTTCCCCGCGGTCGTTGATCCCGCCATAGTTATTCCAACTGTTGCCGTTCCGTTTTCCAAGCGTGCCCAGGTCGATGTTGAATCCGTAGATGCTTATCACCGCGCGGCCACTTGCAATTGTCGTACCCGTACTATTCTCGGGAGGATTGACGACCCCATCCATGTTCTCCGCCCACCCCTGATTATTGAGGCCCATGACCATGGCGAAGTTGTTCTTGTTCTTGTTATTGCCCAAGTCGGTAATTTTGTAGCTCTGTTGAGCGAACGCATTGCTGGCGGAAGCCAGAACAATCGTCGTAACACACGGTATCCAGAAATTGCGCAACTGTCTTAACGAGTTCATTTCCCCTCTTTTCTTCGGATGAAATTCGCCGTGGCGAGATGACTGGCGATTTGCGTCACGTAGCACTCGGCGGTCTGGCAGTGCAGAGCAGACTTGGCTCACAACTACACAAATTCCTGCCGAGTGATACCTGAGGGAGCACGCGGTGCTCCATGTTCACGAACGGCTACGTGACACAACAGGCCCGACGTTTCGGAGTTGGGAGACGAGTGGCGGGTGAACAACCCCCTGGGACGACCCAAAACGACGAGAGCGCCTGTTGCTCCAACTTTTCATACACACTGGCAAAAAGTTACGAAATTCCAGAACACCGGCCAGCTAAGAGTTCTGGCAGATGATTTCGATTGACTATAGAAATGGTTAACATACATACTTGTCGGTATGTTAAGTGGTCACGGAGAGGAAGCGAAGGGAGCGTGATCCAGAGCGTACACGGGAACGCTTGCTGCAAGCCGCTTTTCAGCAGGTCTACAGATACGGCTTCCAGAGTGCCGGGATCGATACAATTCTGGCCACCACCAACGTTACCAAAGGAGCTCTCTACTACCACTTCGAGAGCAAGGAAGCTTTAGGACATGCCATCGTCGACGAGATCGTCGCAAAACTTGTCCGCGACAGGTGGTTGCTTCCTCTGGAGCGGAGCAAGGACAAGGATCCTATCGATGTTTTGATCGGCATTCTACAGGCGATACCAACTCGGCCAAGAGACGTAAGGGCCGGTTGTCCGCTGGTCAATTTGGCGCAGGAGATGTCTCCGCTGGACGAGCGATTCCGCAAGCGGCTGGAGAGACTATTCCTTGCCTGGCAGGAAGGAGTTGCTACGCTTTTGCGGAAAGGGCAGTCCCAAGGAACAGTTCGCCGCGATCTGAACGCGGACGAGGCTGCCAGCTTTCTGGTCGCGATGGTCGAAGGCTACGAAGTGTTAGCGAAGAATGCTCAAGATGTGAAGGTGTGGGAAGTGGGAATCAGAAATATCGTGGGGTGGCTGAAGTCTCTCCGGGCGCCACGTCAATCTTGGAGAGACGGACGGCAGATGTTGAAGAAGCATGAGGTCAGGCAACGGCGGCGGTGATAACTCAGGAGGAAACGATGGCCCGAAGAAGATTGCTAATGGCAGCTTGTCTAAGTTTTGTTCTGATCTCTGGGCTCATTGGAACGAAGCAAGGGCAGTCACAAGCGTCCAAAACAGCCTATTCGAACATGGCACCACTCGATCAGTACCTCATGGCAGACCGAAACGCCGAAATTGCGTTGGCTCGAAGCGCGGCGCCGGAGGCCATATCCCGCGAGGCCAAGATTCTGGTCCTCGGACGCCATGGCTACGAAACTGCCGTCGAAGGCAAGAATGGTTTTGTGTGTGTTGTTGAGAGAGGGTGGATGTCGCCTTCCGACGCTCCGGAATTTTGGAATCCCAAAATTCGCGGTCCGATCTGTTTCAATCCGCCAGCCGCGCGATCCGTGTTGCCGACTACCCTTGAGAGAACAGAGCTGGTTTTGGCAGGGCGAACAAAGGCCGAGATCATCGAGGGCAACAAAGCAGCGTTCGAAAAGAGTGAACTGCCGCCGCTCGAACCCGGCGCGATGAGTTACATGATGTCGAAGGAAGCTTATCTCACCGACAGCAATGATCACAACTTAGCCCACTTGATGTTTTATGCGCCTCCCCTTGACGGCAAGGCTTGGGGTGCCGATCTGCCGAAATCACCGGTCATGCTGATTCCACAATTCAAAGGCGCTCAACCAATCGACGTGTTTATCGTTCCCGTCGGCAGATGGTCAGACGGATCCGCTGCCCCGGTTATGTAGGACCATTTCATGTAGAAGCAGCGAACTACTCGTTAGTCTTGCTTCGGGTAGCACGAAGTCGAAACGAGGGGCAATGCGAGGTTCCATCGTGAAAGCCCGCAAGATTCAGGACCAGAAGCCCGTTGCACGTGAGATGTTTGTTCAACAGCCTCACGCTAATGGGCAGGTTTCGGCTAGCCCACCCTCGGGCGATACGACTTGCTCCACTGAGAGCAGATGGGAGTACACACTTGAATCGACAGCAGAAGATGGGTTCTACGAACCTGCAGACACAGCATCGCCTCCGGTAACCCGAGATGATGCTGCGAATCTCATCCGAGCCTTGCAGCAGTTGGAGGTTATAGCAAAACGACAGGCGCCACGAATCGCGTGCAAGGCAAACGGTAGAATCTCATTCCTGAATTTAGCTGAGATCGTGGCAGTGCATGCCGAAGGTAATTACGTTTCGTTGCAACATCGGCCGAATCCCTATTTGCTGCGCGAGTCTCTCTCGTCCATAGCGGAGAAGCTCAAGCCCTACGGTTTTATTCGTATCCACCGCTCGGTTGTCGTGAATATTTCGGCTGTCGAGGAGATCCAACCTTTACCCACGGGAGAGTACAGGCTGCGTGTGAAGGGTGGGAAGAACTACTTGGTAACGCGGCTATACAAAGACCGCCTCAGAGATCTGGCTCAACTGTGGGTAGGCTCAGAGCGCTTTCCCGACTAACAGATTTCCCGAGTCGAATATTGACGCAGAGGTCAAGCGACGCCGGTCCACTGTTAACTTCTTGATGTGCAAGGGACGTCGTCATCACATAGCGACGTTGAGTGCACGACTGCAGGGGTATGGCAAAAATGAGCAGCGTAAGGCACTCAATGCTGCATTGATCTTTCTCACAGCGACCAAAAATGGCTGTGTCGTGCTTTTTCGCAATCTCTCGGAATTCGATCTGCTGATGCAACTCGACGCAAGAGGGCAGGCCGAATCTTCTATGATTCGGTGTGACTCCGCGCGAAAGCCGGACGCGCCATGAGTTCATCCAGAGGTAACGGTGTAATGACCTTTCTGGTTCAGAAGAACGACGGCGCGCTTACCTCCTTCCGCGGGAAGGCTCTTCACCGCTTTGCCATTCACGAGCACGCGACCTGTGGCAGTAGCTATCGGAATGGAGACCTGAGCTTCTATCTCTGCAGGCAGATCAATCGTGGTGACATATCCGTTCGCACCGGGCTTGATATCCACGCCTAGCAATCCGTGCGGCGTGGGCTCAGCGCCCTTGGCCCACTGCAGATCGATAAGATCGGGACGTATGTTGACCTTTGCAAAGCCTCCGGCAGTGGGTTGAATTCCCAGAACCTGCGTCATCAGCCACGGCGTAACGCCCGATGACCATCCATGCGCAAGGCTTACAAAGAGTCCGGAAGAACCGTCAGCCTGCAGCGACTGGTGAAAGCCACCGCCCTTGTACCAGGAGGGATCGTATCCTTCCCAGAAGCTCGTGGCGCCCTCCTCTACCATGCCGCCCCAATACTGGCGAATCCAGTTCAGCGCTGCCTGCCGCTCTCCCATCTTCGCCATCGCACTGATCACGTAGTAGTTGTAATAAGGCGTAATGATGTATGGGTTGTATGGCACATGTCCCACGTCAGAGAGCGAATGATGCCAGATGGTGGCATATTGGTCCTCGTTCGCCACGCCTGAGAGCACAGCATACGCATTTGGCTGCCAGCGATTTCCAAACGATCCCTGCGCGTCCAGCATATGACGCTGCGCCGCTGCCTTAAGGGTATCGGCTCTCTCTTCCATATGTTTCGCGTTAGTCTCGTCATGAAGAACACGCAGAAGATATGCCCCATCTTCAAACGCCGCATAATATTCAAACTGCGTCGCCATCTGTGTCTGCGTCCCGTAGCCAGTCATCTCCGGCGACCAGTCCACAAAAGGCCACGCATGCGACAGGTCTGAGAACAGGTTCTCCTGATTAAGATCTTTCTCCATGTACTCGAGTAACTGCACCAGCCGGCTATGCACGCTTTCCAGTTGCTTCATCGAGCCGGTGTGCAGGTAATACTCTTTCTCGCCGGTCACAAAGAACGCTGAGTAGCCGGGAATTCCGTTCACATGCTGCTCGACCGGCGCATCTCCGATCAACCGGTTCAGCGTGTCTTCCATCAGAAATCGATCGGCAAATACATCATCAACGGTTCGTCCGCTGACATCCAGATCCCCCATCCAGCGGCGACGATCCCGTTTCGGCGCGTCCCAGATATCATCCTGCATGCACAAGTGGGCGGTGTATGCGCCAATCGTCCACATCTTATTCAGTTCCGCATCGGACGATTCAAAAGATCCCTGATAGCTGACTGGATAGGCAATTCCATCCAGTCGAATCTCACGGTAGCGAGTCTCACGTCCACCTGTGAAGCGCACAACTGCATAGCGGAATGAGCTCTTCGGACCATAAGCCGTTGCATGCGGTGGCAGATAGATTGGATCGATGCCCAGATATGGCTGCGTCAGGGTTTCCGCTTCAGATTCTCCATACTGTACGGTGACTTCGGCTGGCGCATCCGAATCGGACTGCAATTCGAGGCGGCCTGTTACTTCTCGACCGAAGTCGAGCATCACCTGCGGCGCATTGTGGAAAGCGACTTCCTCCGTCGGCAATGTGACCGTCAATGCACCATCCGCCGCGTTCCCGCTAAGCGCCTCTGGATTCTGTATGGCGCCCAACCCCGCGTAAACATTGCTGACCTTCGTTGCCTTCAGCGCGTAGTGCGCCAGAAATGGAGAAATGCCGTCATAACCCGGCCATGCGTACATGCCCGCATCAGCGTTCCCCTGGAATAAGTCGATCGAGCCCTCGATGCCGCCCAGATCGTTCACAGCCGGCCAGGTCGAGTCATCGAAGTCCAGGCTCTGCCACCCGGCGGGTGCAGCATGCATCTCAGCTTTCCATTCAGCATCGCTCATCATCAATGGCGCGGCCTGTAAGCCGGGCGTCGTGGGCAGGATCATCGCCGCCAGCACTTGTCCGTGTGCCTGCTGCCGGCTGATCCAGTCTTCGCTTTGGTTGGTGGCATCCGGACCACGCACGGCCTCAATTGCCAAAAGGTTTCTGCCGGTATGCAGCATGGATGTTACATCGCACTTGTAGACGCGAATTCCCATGGGGAAGTCGAGGTTCAACGTAAAGTGTCCTACCTCTTTTCCATTCAGATAGATCGTCGCCTTTCGCGGTCCCGCCACATAAAGCGTGGCATTTGCAGGAACAGTGCTCACCGCGAAAACACGCCGGAAGTAATGCGGAGCAAGATCGTTCACCGCCGGGCTCGGCCGTGGAGTGTCAACATTCTCGCGACCTGGGATTGCATCCGCCTTCGTCCAGATATATTGCTCGGGCAAAGGCTTATGGACTGCTGATTCCAGCTCCGAGGGCTGCAGGTTTTGCGCAGGATCAAGTTGCGCATCGGGAATCTTCGTTGGCCCGTTTGCAGGGTTCCCCATCTGCGCTCCCGCCGGTACGCCCGCTGCCATCAGGCACAGAAGAAAAACAAGTCCCACGATGCGATACATCGACTCCCCCTGGTTGGATCAAAATACCTCTGGAATCCTGATGAAGGATTCAGAATCCGACACTACGACAGCGTTGGCGAACTCCCGGAGCGAAATGTCCTCATCGCCAACCGATGAGACTGGACTCCTGTTACACAGCAAGAAAGTCCAGCCGTGAGCCACGCAGCAACGCGGCATGGGAAATGAACGAGCCCTGCTGGACGGCTCCGTCCAGTGTCACCCGATCGTAGAAGGCGCCAGCCTTCCTGCTCTTCGCATCGATGCGAAGCGAGCGGCCGTCAGGGAACCGGATCTCCGCGGATGGAAACAGTGGCGCACCCAGCGCCCACTCCGGCTTGCCCGGGCAAAGCGCAAACAGGCCCAGCGAGCTCAGTATGTACCAGGCGCTCATGGCGCCCGTGTCCTCATCTCCTGCGAAATTGTCCGGGGAATACAGCCCATTCAGCACGCGATGGACCCAGTACTGCGTCCTGTCTCGCCGGCCGGCCGCGCTAAACATGTAGAGCACGTTATGCACCGGCTGGTTGGAATGCGCGTATTGACCGAAGTCCACCGCAGCCATCTCCGACATTTCGTGGATCTCCACCCCGTAAGTTCCGACATGAAATACCGGGGCCTGCATCAGCATCTCTTCCAGGCGTTTCACAAACTCGTCTTTGCCGCCATACATCTCCATCAGGCCCTGCGGATCATGGAGAACATTAAAGCGGTACTGCCAGGGGCCGCCTTCGACATAAGCCCCGCCCCAGGTGTACTGATCGAAGGGCTCAAGCCACGACCCATCCGCGTTTTTGCCACGAATGAACTTCGTTGAGGGGTCGAAAAGTTTCCGCCAGTTCTGCGATCGCCTCTCGAACATCGCAGCGTCATCAGGCATGCCGGCTGCGCGCGCCACCTGGGCAATACAGAAGTCACCATAGGCAAAATCCAGCGTCTGCGCTGCGCCGCCGCCCATCAGGTCGCTGGGAACATAGCCCAACTTCAGATACTGCTCGATGCCGACGCGGCCATAGCCTTTGTCCGGATCACCCTTCTGCGTTGCGTGCTTTTTCAGGCCGAGGTACGCGCTGTGAAGGTCAAACCCGGTAAGGCCCTTGGCGACCGCATCGGCAAAGACGGAATCGATGAGGCTGCCGGTCATTGCGCCGCGATAGCCAGGGCAGGGAAATTGTGGGAACCAGCCGCCTTCTTTCAGCGCGTTTACCCAGCCCTCCAGAATCTGGCTCAGCCGTTCCGGATAAAGCAGCGACATCATCGGATACCACGCGTGATAGTCGTCCCAGTACCCATGGTCAGCGAACAGAACTCCCGCCTCCACATTTCCGTTGTAGGGGCTGCGATGTACGATCTTCCCCGCCGCATCCTTTTCATGCCACATGCGCGGAAACAGCAGGGTGCGATACAGACAGGAATAAAAAGTGCGCAGCTGTGTTTCTGTGGCGCCTTCAAGGCGAACGCGGCCAAGTGTTTCTTCCCACACGGTCGCCGCTTCGTGCACCAGGTCTTCGAACGGCTTTTCCCCGATCTCCGCTTTGAGATTTTCTGACGCCTGATCGAAAGAGATGAACGAGGTGCCGATGCGCATCTGAATCGGGCCGCCCTTGGCAGATGCGAAGTGCACGACAGCAACGCGGTGCTTCTTTGTCTCTTTCACTTCGACCCGCGCGATTGGCGTATCGGACTTCAAGACATAGTAGGCGGCAAAGCCAGGCTGCACACCTCCCTCGTTCTGGCGAGTCAGGGCGCGGATAAATCCGCTTGCGGAGTCGTATTCGATCTCCGCGTCGTCGCCCGGTAGATCGAGAAAGACGCCGTGCGGACTGTCATCCTGAAAGGTGAAGCGCATCGCTGCGCCGTGCTCGCTGGGCGTCAACTCTAACCAGCAGCGATAGCGCATGAGGCGCAGCCTGAGGAGATGTGGTGAGATCTGCAACTCCCCGGAACGATACGAAGAAGCGCGGCTGGACGGCTCCGGAGAGGCATCCCCGCTGAAAGGGAGTATGGTGGCGTATCCATAATCTCCCAGCCACGGGCTGAGTTGGTGCGTGCAGCGAATGCCCTGCAGGCGTTCATCCTGCGGCTGGAAGAACCAGCCCGGCTGGTCGCTGGATTGCAATGTCCAGTGCGCCATGCCGAAGGGCATGGCCACAATCGGAAGCGTGTTGCCGCGAGAAAACAGCGGCGTCGAGTTCGTTCCCTGCAAGGGGTTGACGTACTCCGACAGATGAGCCGGTTTTGCTGTGCGTGCCGCCGAACTGCCTCGATGCGCCTCATCCGAATCGCCCTGTGGCGGCTCCTGCGCGTTCCCGACGCAGGAGGCCAGAGCGGCCGTACTGCCCAACTTCAAAAAAGTGCGCCTGTCGAGGCCCGTTGTCTGCAAACTCGCTTTCTCCTCTCGAAGGGTGTTCCGGTTCTCAACCGAGATTCTAATTCGGTCGGAACGACAAGCTAGACGACGGGCACAAGCTGAAATTGATGTGGCACAGGCTGAGCGGCTTCGCGCATCTTCGCTGCAACGGCGTCATCGACAGCATCCAGCGAGTCCATTGCGGGCTTGGTCTGCGCCAGATGATCTTCGTCAAGCGGTACCTGGATATTTCTCCAGCGGTCAAAGTGAATCTCCTCATGGGAGACAGCCAGTTGATACACCTTCATCGCCTGATCGGTGGCCGGGGTTTTCAGCAGCGCCAGGTTGATTCCTGCGCTCAGCTGGTCATCGTTGAATGCGCCGATCGAGGTGCCATCGATCTTCAACGAGTAAGTGCCTCGCTTGAGGCCGCGCACTTTGAGGATCTGCTGGTTGAGCGAATTCGCCGTGTCGGAGCTTCGGATCGACAGGCCCACGGTCGCTCCGCCACCCCACATGTCCTGCCACTGCTGAAACGGTAGGGGCAGTGACGCGTCGAGCTCCGTCCAGCTGATGCCGTCCGTTGCGGAAAGCTGGCTTACTTTCGCGAACTGAGCGCTCTCCACGCGGGGTTTCGACCGCGCATCCAGCACCACCGAAGAAACCACCGGACGGGCATGCCACGCCTTCAAAATCTCGGCAGCCATGACGAGATGGCCGCCGAACGAGGGGTGAATGTGATCGGGGATGATCTGTTTCGCCGTCTCTGGGTCCAGAGCATCGGCCTGCTTGAGCATCTCGACCATCGGCGTATTCAGATCAATGGTTTCGAGCCCTGCCTGGTCCTGCATAGTTCTCGATCCATTTTCCGTAACTGCGCAGAGCCTGGTTGTATGCAACGCCGGCCGCAACAGGAAATGCCGGCGGCCGGGTCACCTCATCGTACGGCGTCGGTTCGAGCGCCACGATGCGTGCTTGGGGTAAGGTCTTTCGTACCGTATCGACGATGTATGTGTAACCGGAAAAGTACTTTTGGTCATTCTCCGCGTTTTCGGCGTGATAGCCGCCATCGTTCATGCCGAGCAGGATCGTGACCACGGTTGGCTGATATGGAAACACGTCGCGGTTCAGCCGCGTGTCAATCGTGCCGCCCCCGCCGCCATGCACTGTGTCTCCACCCCACCCGGAATTCACGAACGCCACGTTGAGATCCGGATAACGCGTCGCCACAAATGTTTCGAGAATGTTCGAATACATGCGCTGCTCGGTGATGCTGTCGCCGTAGAAGACGACCTTGTCCCCGCCGTGCAGATAAAATTGCGTGTCGCCGCCGGCCCACGCGCTGGCTGAGACAGCCAGCATCGCGCATAGGGCCATCTGCGATCGTTTCATCGCTTGTCCTCACATGTCAGGTTGAATTGTCTTGCGTCGGGTATTGGCGTAACCCTCATTGGTTCGGCTGAAATGTCACCTTTACAAGTTGCAGCGCCTGTTGCAGAAAGCCGGTGTTCTGCACGTAAGTGACATACTCTGTCATGCCGTTGTTCTCCTCGAACTCCGGATGCGCCAGCGCCGCGTAATTCACGGTCCCCGTCTCGCCCTGCTGTCCTACGAACAGGAGCGTCTCCGCGGACCAGGGACCCCAGGGATGATTGGCTGCCCGGTAGTACACGTTGTTGCTGAAAATGCCGCTGTAGATCGCGATGTACTCATGAAGAGCTTTGTCATAGAAGACTGAGTTCCCCGCGGCGCCTCCCTGAAAGATAGTCATGGCTGCATTGGGGTCTGCGCTCCAGTTATCTCCGCCCGCGTAATAGCGCCACGACGGCTTGAGGAGAGCTTCGAGAATGGGTACGCGGGCAATGCGGCAGTTTTCCACCAGGAAACCTGTCTGGCAGCCGATGGCGTAGAGAAGACCGTTTTCGACCAGCGCGCCACCTGCGTAAGCCACTTCGTTCCCCTGCCACATCAGGGTTGGCTCCGGCGTCCCCGGCGCCTCGACGGGGCGGAAGAATTTGCCGCCGATTTCGATCGCGATGCCCGCTCCCTGCGGCTCAAAGCCCTGGATGTCGCCGCCGCGAAACACCTTGCCATAGAACTGATAGGCCGACGTTGTTCCGGGAATGGCGACCAGCGGTCCGGGCCAGATGGCATAATCCTCACCGCATGTGCTGGCCGGTGTGGCCGTGCAGTGGTTGGGATCGTGAATGCTATTGAACTGCTTCTCGGCCGCGGTAAACGGCATGTACTCGATCGGTACGCCGGTCTTATCAAGATAGTCGTGGTTCAGATAGATCCCGTTGGAGGCGTTTAACGAGTCGGTCCAGGACAGCGTGTTGCTGATGAAGTTATGGCCGTCGACGTTATAAGCCCGCATCGCCGTATCGTTGAATGCCCAGTAAGAACGCCCTCCAATCACGGCGCTGAATGTGCCGTCGCGTCCATAGATCAGTGGATTCTGCGTCACGGTGCCCATGGGCACAATCGCTTCGATGTTGGGGACCGCGGGCGCGGCCGTCTGCCCCAGGGCCGGCAGAGCGACGCACAGGCAGGCGAATGCTCGGATTGTCGGCAGCAAGCCGGCGATGTTACGCAGCGGACGTTTCACGGGGGACCTCCAAAAGAACTGCGGTTGTCATGGTAGCGGTACCGGATGGCAACGGAAGAAACACTAATCTGCCGCTTTATGCCGTGTCAAATGTTTTTTGCGGGCTGTCGAAATTCCAGAAAGTACCGCAATCCCGCACTCATGCTGCCAACACGCTGTAAGTGGCCATATTATGAGCGATCTTGGCGCACAAGAAAAAAGCTGGGCCGGCTCTTGACACGCGTCAGTTGCGTGTATTTAGATGGACGCGCTTTATGGTACCGATTCCATATCTAAGCCGAGTGAATTGCAGAAGAGGTGAACGCATGTTGGAGCGAATGGCCCTATCTTCGCCGCAGGCAAGGGGATTCCCGCACCCAGCTTCGGAGCGTCAGTCCTTATTACGAACTTCAGTCTTCTGAGCTGCGTCTCGCTGCTCCTCTACCTCTTCATCGCAAGCCCTGCAGCGCGAGCCCAGCTCGACACCAGTACGATTCGCGGCATGGTGACCGATCGAAGCGGCGCAGTCATTCCTGGAGCGTCTGTCGTCATTACGGACGTCAATACCAATCGTTCCTTCACCACGACCACTAACTCCAGCGGCGAATATTCCGCGCCCTCTCTGTCGGTCAGTGTTTATCGCCTTGCTTTCACGGTGCGCGGCTTCAAAACCACCACTATCAACAATGTGGTTCTGCACGCCAACCAGACCATTGCAGAGAACGCAACGATGGATGTGGGCGCGGAGCAGCAGGTTGTCGAAGTCCGGGCCAAGGGCGTCGAAGTCGATACGGACACAAGTGAGCTGGGAACCACAATTACGGCGGACCAGGTCGCCAAACTACCGCTGAATGGGCGCGATTTCACGGCGTTGCTCGCTCTGGTTCCGGGGGCGGTGCAAAACACCGGCGACAATGTGAACCGCGACTCGCTGGGCGGTTTTCCCAGCGGCCAGTTCGGCGCCAATATGCTGGTGGACGGCACCGATGCAACGCAGGGTTGACGGGAACACGGTCTTCAGCACATTCGGTCGTGGCAATGCGCGCATTACGCGCTCCAGCGTCGACAATATTCAGGAGGTGAAGATCCTCTCCTCCGACTACTCCGCCGAATATGGCCGGGCCATCGGCGAGATCGTGAATGTGATCACGAAGTCCGGAACCAACCAGCTTCACGGTGAGGTCATTCGAGTTCTTCCGCAACGATGCGCTGGATGCAAAGAACTATTTCTACAATGGCACGCCGACGCCGCTCCGCCTTAACCAGTTCGGGGGCAATCTCGGCGGTCCCATCGTGCACAACAAGCTATTTTTCTTTGCGAATTATGAAGGTGTGCGCCAGCATGTGACCACCCCGGTCACCGGCACCAGCCTTGTCCTGAATGCCCGCATGCGCGCGATGGCCGCTCCGTCGATGGCGCCGATCATCGCGAGGATTCCGGTGGGCAACGGCGGTCCGGCCCCGACGCAGAACCACATCATCTACAGCTACTGGTTTGACGTGCTGAACGGCGCAACCTCGAACGACATCCAGGAAGATACTGCGGCGATCAAGTTCGATTACGTGCTCTCGCCGAAGAATAACTTCTCCGTTCGCTACAACTACAATTCCAGCAACACGTATGGTGTCTACGGCCTCGCGATCGGTCAGACAGCGAGCGCACCCGAGCTCTCGCAGCTCGGCAAAGCCACCTGGAACTATACCGGCTCGCAGACCTTCCTGAATGAGGCTGGCTTTGCCATCAACAGCCCTCACTCTCATCAGGACGCAGGTGAGCCCGGCTTTCCCATCTTCTCCTGCTTCTTTTGCAGCGTAGGATTCGGCGTCTCGCCCAGTCCGCAGTTGTTTGCTTCCAAGGAGCCTTCCATCTCGTATCAGGCCATCGATACCGCGACAAAAATTCTGGGCCGAAATCAATTTCGATTCGGCACCGACATCCGCTGGAACAACGTCGGGCGAGAGCTCGATACGCAGGACACGCTGCTCTACAGCGGCGGTCCCACGGTCGAGGCCGCAACCGACCTACCCTGCAACGGCCAGCCTCAGGGAACGAACGGCTGCGTCGATCCGTCCGGCGGTCCTGAGGGGTTCGTGGCAAACCAGGGGCTCGGCTGGACCCGTCTGGGTTATCCGCTCACTCACATGAAGAACATCATGATGGCGTACTTCGTGAACGACGAATGGAAGGTTCGCCCGAACCTTGCGCTGAACCTTGGCATCCGCTGGGAGCACAACACCGTTCTGCATGATGCAGAAGGAACGGTGCAGAACTTCGATATCGCCAGTCTGTCCCTGCTCCCGCCAAAGACGCCGTTCTATGAGCCATCCTATGTGGACTGGGCGCCTCGTTTCGGATTTAACTGGGATCCCACCGGCAGAGGCTTGACCTCGCTTAAGGGTGGCTTCGGTCTGTTCTTCCTTCCGATTCCAGCCGGCAGCCCGCTCAATCTTGCGGCGAATACCGAAGAGAACCTGTCCATCAATCTGCTTCAGATTTCCTTTGACGGTGTGGTGTGCACCCCGCCGCTCACGGTCATCCAGTATCCGCTGCCTGCGCAGGCGCCCAACTGCAATCCGAAGGCCCCGGTCAGCGTCACTGCCTTCGACCGCCATCAGCGCGATTCCTACTCCGAGCAGTGGAGTCTCGCGCTCGAACAGCAATTCGCGAAAAACTCCGTCGTGACGTTCGCTTATCGGGGCAATCGGGGCCTGCGTCTGGCCTCCGGAGGGAACCTCAACCTCGAGAGTCCTCTCACCGGCCATAACTACATCAGCGACAGTTTTGGCGGAATCAGTCTCGCCGGCCAGTTCGCCAAATCGGACTACAACGCGCTGAACCTGAGCGTGCGCACCAACACGCATGGCCTCAGCCTGCAGGCCAATTACAACTGGATGCACGAGTTCGATAACTTCATGGGCCTGTTTGAGGCCTATCAGAATCCATACGATATCCAGTCGGACTTCTCGCCCGGCGATATCGATATACGCAACTCGTTCTCGGCCGGCATGGTTTACAGCCTTCCGCAGTCCACAGAAAGGTTCCGCAGACTGACCTCAGGCTGGCAGGTTACAGCGATCGTGCAGGGCCGTACCGGATCGCCGGTCAACCTGGGATGGTCGGAGAACAATCCGTTCACGGGAAGCCTCAGACCGGATTGCAACTTTGGGGTTCCCACTCGTGAGGCGAACTACCATCTGCCGGGACCACAATATAACGTTGCTGCATTCTCAGCGCCGGCGGGAAATTTTGGAACCTGCCCTCGCAATTACGTACGCGGTCCTGGATTCATTCAGCCCGATCTCGGCCTGGTGAAGAACACGAAGCTGGGTGATCGTCTCACCTGGGAGTTCCGTGGCGAATTCTTCGATATCGTCAATCATCCGAACTTCTCAAATCCCGGCAGCACGGTGAACGGCTTCAGCTTCGGCACCAGCTACGCAACCGTGGGCAACCTGGTCGGCTTGGGCACGTCTCGCCAGGTACAGCTATCGACGAAGCTCATCTTCTGATGCGAATTCGGGGCTCATTCAATTCCTCCAGTCCCTTCCTCCGCACTGCTCACTGGCGCAGAGGAAGGAGCTGCCGTTGGCACGGCGGCTCTTTGTCTGGCGTTAGGCATCGCCTCGGGCAGCGCCGAGCAGCCGGCGCCGTCTCCGGTGAAAGTCATCTATGTCATTCCAAGCTCGCATTGGGATCTTGGCTTTCTTCGCCCCCCGGAAGAGGAGATGGATGCCATCAAGCCTCATCTGGACGACGTAATTCGCGCGTGTGCTGCCGATCCGCAGTTCCGCTGGACGATCGAAAGTGTGTGGCAGCTACAGGCGTGGCTCGACCGCACCCACGATACCGCGCTGATCGATCGCATGGCGGCGCTCCTGCGGAGCGGCCAGATTGAATTGTCGGCTGCGGACGGCAGCATGCATACGGAGTTCATGGGCTCGGAAGAGCTGAATCGGCTGGTGTATGCCGCGAAAGGTGCGGAACAGCGCTTCGGCCTGCGCGCAAGCGTCGCGATGATGAACGATGTGCCGGGATTTTCCATGCGCCTCCCGCAGGTTCTGGCACGCTCCGGCGTCGGCTATCTGATCACCGGATCGAATATCGCTTTTGGCGGAGGAACCAGTCTTACGCCCGGCAAAATGCCCATCTACTGGGGCTCGCCGGACGGCAGCAAGGTTCTGATGTGGCAGACGCAAGGGAAAAAACGGCGGCTACACCGAGGCGATGGCCGACTATTACATCGACCCCGACGCTCAAGATCCGTACCAGCATACAAAGTTCTATCCGAAGGAATGGGCGGGTCTTTCGAATCTCGAGATCATGCAGCGCGGTATCCACAAGCTGCTCGCCGAATATGCCGCCGCCGGATACCAGCACTCCGCTGCTGCGCTCCTCTACATGCACGACGGCATCGGTCCCGAATATGAGCTGCATGGGCTTATCCCCAACGTTCGTGCATGGAATGCAGCCGGCCGTTCGCCGCGGCTCGTCATTGCCACTCCGGCGGAATTTTTCGCGGCGATGGAGCATGAGAAAGGATTTCCCGACTTATACAGGCGACTGGAGCGGCCTGTGGTCCGCCGTGAAGCTGAACTCACCCGCCATGAGCGCGGATGCTCGCTGGCTGCAAGAGGAGCTGCCGCACGCGGAGACACTCTGGTCGATCGTCAGCCATCTGCGGCCCGGTTCTCCCTATCCTGCGTCGTCATTTTCCGCGGATTACAGAAAGCTATTTTTCTATGACGAGCACAACGGCTCTGGTCAGGGAGGCTGGCCCAAGCTTCTCTCGCGCGCAGAGGTGCTGGAGCAGAACCAGCAATATGCAGGCTACCTCCAGTCCGCGCGTGCGTCCGTCACCGATCTGCTGTCTGCGGGCATGACGCAGCTCGCAAGCGAGCCTCGCGCCGCCGCAGGAAAACAATTGGTGCTGGTCTACAACCCGGCGAGCTGGTCCTTCTCGGGCCTGTCGCGACTGACGGAAAAGGGCTCCTGCACGATCCGTGATGCCGGCAGCGGGCAGGAGATGAAGACACAGCGCGACGGATCCGGTGTGACGTACTTTGAGGTCCATGACGTGCCGCCACTCGGATATCGCACTTATATTGTGGAGCCCGGCCGCACGGCGGCCCCGCGCGAGACGGCCACGGTCTCCATGCTGCGCAGTCCCTTCTTCGAAGTGGAGCTTGATCGCCGAACCGGCGAGATCACAAAAATCACAGACCGGCGCACTCACCACATAGTCCTCGATGAGCACCAGGGTGATTTCGCCGGGCGGCTGATGCGCGATCCAGGCAATCACACCGGAGGCGACTTCGCAGGCGCGGTCGTGCTCCACCATGAAAGCGGCCCGCTATTTGATCGGGTGCGCATCGAGAGGCCCGGCTCGTACTGGCCCGAGACGATCATCAGATTGCCGCGCAACCAGCCGCGCATCGATGTGAGTGAGACGCTCGATCGAGCGAAGATGCCGTTCGTGCCCTATAAACAGTCGGGTGCTCGATATTCGTTTGGGTTTTCCTTCTCTCAGGCGAACGGCTCGCAGAGGCTGGTAAGCAACGGCGATGAGCTGTATCGCTTTCCAGAAGATCTGCTGCCGGGGGCGAAGAAGGATGCGGTTGTGCCCCGCCATACGCTGGTGTGGAGTACCCAGCAGGGAAATCATCCGTATCAGCTCATGCTGGCGCAGCAGCAGTCTTTCTATGACGAGCTTCCTCTGAAGCCATGCCAGCCGGGTGTGCCGGATTGCCCGCCTGCCGTGCGCGTTGTCGTCATGCTGAAGTCAGATCAGGCGGAGACGCGTGACCAGGGCGTCGTGAGTTTCCCGTCCTACGAGCCTGGTTATCCAACGCGCTACACCTATAACTTCAGCCTCACCGCGTCCCTTGGCGAGCCTGATCCCATAGCGGCGCAGCGGTTTGAAGCGCAGGACACGCTTGCCTCCGTTGCGCTGCCGCCTGGGCTTCAGCCGCGGCAATGGGCGCAATCGCTGCTCTCCGTGAACGCGCCCAATGTGATCGTTCAGGTTCTCAAGCCGAGCCTCGACGGCCGCGCGGAGGACCTGACTCTGCGTCTGCGCGAGATCGCGGGACGCGATACGACAGTCAGTCTCGATTCCGTCATTCCCATCCATCGCATCTCGGAGACGACGATGACCGAGGACAAGGAGCTGCAAACCGGTCTGTCACCGCACGCCATCCGGCTGACTGCATACCAGACGCTTACCTTGCGCCTCACCACCGGAGCATCGGCGAAGGGACAAGCGCAGTGACAGAAGTGAACGGAAGGATCGCGCCGAACGGCAGCAGGATAGACGAAGGGCGGGGGGGACATAGATGAAGCCATCGCCATCGTCAGATGCGGGCTCGGTTACAGGCGAGAGCGAGGATGTCGACGGCAGTCTGCTCAACGGAAATCTCGCCAGACTATCGTCTGCAGATCTCCGCTATCTCCAAGAGCTTCGCGCAGAGCCACGAATCGGAACCCGGCCCCTTGAGGAAGAGCGGGAGCGGATGCGAAGGGGCCAGACCAGGGATTTGAGCACCTTCGCTGTTCACATCGAAACCTGCCAGACGGCTTCCTGCCCGGTTCATATCCTGCGGCCGCGCGAGGCATCGGGCACGTTGCCTGTGACCTTCTACTTCCACGGCGGCGGATGGACCCTCGGCGATCTGAAGACACACGCAAAGCTGGTCTCTGAGCTCGCGATTCGTTCGCGGAGCGCAGTGGTTTTCATGGAATACCCTCTCGCGCCCGAGCACGCCTATCCGGCGCCTCTGGAAGCTTGCATCTCTGCGATCTCGGAAGTGTTGCGGCTCGCGCCGTCGCTCGGCCTGGACACCAATCGCTGCGGATTCGTGGGAGACAGCTCCGGGGGAAATCTGTGCCTCGCCTATGCTCTGCTTGCCAGGGATCGCAAGCTCTTTGTGCCTCAGACGCAGGTCCTGCTCTATCCCGCAGTCGATGCTTCCCTGTCGCTGCCGTCGCATCTTCGCTTTGCGAGCAATTCCAACCTCGGCCGGCAGACGATGGAGTGGTTCTGGAGTAACTACGTCGCCGACGCGTCGATGCGAGAGTTGGCACCGGTATCGCCGCTGCACGCCGGCGAGGATGCATTCGCTGCCTGTCCTCCAACCCTGATCGTCAGCTGCGAATATGACATCCTGCGCGACGAGGCAGAGCAAATGGCGGCACAGCTCATCCGGGCCGGAGTCGAGGTTGTTGCCGTGCGCTGGCTGGGTGTGCTGCACGGCTTTGTCGTCAACGAGGCGTTGAGTGGCTCTGCTGCCGCACAAGCATGTGTGAATTTTGTGGCGCAACACCTCGTTGCTGCGTATGACGCTGGCCATTGAAGGGCGGCGATTGACCGCATGGAGTCTTTTCTTGATGGACCGATTGTCTTGGCTCTCTTCGGGCCCGTAGTCGTAAACGGTGGGCGTGCAAAACACGCGCGTTTGCTTCCGTCCTCCTCGTTGCGTGGGCGATGCATCTCTCGGTGCTTGTCTGCCATGCACAAGACACCGCCGAGATGCCCGAGACGATTCCGGTTGCATCGGGATGGGAGTTCCAGCAGAGCAACGCCGATGCCCAACGATGGCTCCCGGCAACGGTACCGGGCGATGTGCACCTCGATCTGCTGCGAAACCATCTCATCCCCGATCCGTACTACCGCGACAACGAAGCTAAGCTGCAGTGGATTGGGGATGCGAGCTGGACCTATCGCACCACCATCACGATTGCGGCAAAGCTTCTCGAGCGGCAGCACATTGACCTCGTTTTTGACGGTCTGGATACCTCGGCGGAGGTCTTTCTGAATGGCACTAGCGTATTAACGGCCAACAACATGTTTCGCCAATGGCGCGTGGATGCCAAGCCATATCTGCATGTGGGGGCGAATGAACTGCGCGTCGAATTCCAGCCTGCTACGAAGGTGATGGCGGCTCTCGCGGCGGAAGACAAGAGCGGGGAGGCTGCACACATTCCGCAGAAATCCTACCTTCGGAAGGCCGCCTATGAGTTTGGCTGGGACTGGGGACCGCAGTTCATCACCAGCGGCATCTGGCGCCCCGTCTATCTGGAAACCTGGGACCGCATACGGATCGAGGACCTTCACGTGAGCCAGCCCGATGTGTCGGCGGCTGTGGCGCATCTGGTCGCAGGCATTACAGTGCAGGCGGACAGCAATGCGGCGGCAACCATGCAGTTGAGCTATGGCCTTGGCGCGGCGTCCGAAACTGTTTCGCAACAGGTGCAGTTACATACTGGCACGAATCTCCTGTCCGTTCCCGTGGATGTGCCGCACCCGGCTCTCTGGTATCCCGCGGGATACGGCGGCCAGCCCATGTATAGCTTTCGCGCCCGGGTCGTTACAGATGCTCACGACCAGGATGAGCGAACGGTCAGAACCGGCCTGCGCTCGGTACAGCTTCGCCGGGAGCGGGATCAATGGGGACGTTCTTTCGGTTTCGTTGTCAACGGGATCCCGATCTTTGCCAAGGGGGCTGATGTCATTCCGTTCGACAGCTTTCCCAACCGCGTCACAGAGGCGAACTATCGCAGCATTCTTCAGAGCGCGAAAGACGCCAATATGAACATGATTCGCCTCTGGGGCGGCGGCTATTACGAGTCGGACCAGTTCTACGATCTGTGTGACGAGCTTGGTCTGATGGTGTGGCAGGACTTCATGTTTGCCAGCAGCTGGTATCCCGGTTCCTACGACTTCAAGGAGAACGTCCGCCGGGAGGCGGAATACCAGGTCCGCCGCCTCCGGAATCATCCCAGCATCACGCTATGGTCCGGAAATAACGAGGTGGAATCGGTGCTGAATGTGTTCCTCGGTGGTCTGTCTGCGGATGCCCGGCTGCAGGTGTGGAAGAACTATCTCACAATCTTCAGCGGCATTCTCCCGCAGGTGATCAAGCAGGAAGCAGCCGAGGTGCCCTACTGGCCGAGCTCCCCCAGTTCCGACTATGAGGACACATCGGACCAGTTTCAGTCAGGCGACGCGCACGACTGGAGCATCTGGCATGGCAGAGAGCCCTTTGCCAACTACGCCAATCACTACTATCGCTTCACCTCCGAGTATGGCTTCCAGTCCTTTCCGGAACTGCGCACGATTGAATCCTTCACGACGCCCGAAGATCGCGCGAGCATCTTTACGCCCGTCATGCTCGCGCATCAGAAGAACAACGAGGGAAACAGCATTATTCATGAGTACATGCTGCGCGACTATGCCGAGCCGAAAGACTTTCCCTCGCTTCTCTATGTAAGCCAAGTTTTGCAGGCAGAGGGCGTGAAGGCCGGAGCGGAACACATGCGCCGAAGCTGGCCCCGCATTGAAGGCTCGCTCTTTTGGCAGCTCAATGACTGCTGGCCTGTCGCATCCTGGTCCAGCATCGACTATTTCGGGCGATGGAAGGCACTGCAGTATTACGCGCGGCGCTTCTACAGTCCGATCCTGGTCTCGCCGGTGTTCAAGGACGGAGTCGTGGAAGTTTATGCAGTCTCCGACAAGCTCCATCCAACAGCCGCCTCCTTACATGTCAGCCTGATGACGATGGATGGTCGAGTGCTCAAGGAGGAGACCCGCCAGGTGACACTGCCGGCGCTTTCGAGCGCGCGATATCTCGAATGGCCCATGCAGACCCTGCTTCGAGGCCAGCCCGATCTCTCGAATGTTTTTGTCACTACCGAGCTTTCCGTTGGAGCAAGCGAGGTCTCCAGCAATCTTCTCTACCTGGTGCCTACAAAACAGGTTCGTCTCATGCCGGCGCACATCGAATCCAGCCTGGTCAAGACACCGGGGGGATACCGCCTGACACTCACCTCCAACGTGCTCGCGCGCGATGTGTACATTTCGTTCGGTGCCTTGGACGCAAAGGTCTCGGATAACTACTTCGACCTCTTACCCGGCAGGCCCTTCCAGGTCACGCTTGGGAACGAGTATCAGCTGGCCGAACTGCAAACTAACATGCGCGTGATGTCTCTGGTGGATGCGTTCGCCCCACAGCCTCCGAAATAACGCTCTCGCCTTCTCGATCGAAATTGCAATACACATGGTTACAAAATCACGAACCAGAACAGGAGTACGCCCGATGTCACGATTTCAAGGCCG
This sequence comes from uncultured Acidobacteriaceae bacterium, assembly GCA_963790555.1. GTDB lineage: Bacteria > Acidobacteriota > Terriglobia > Terriglobales > Acidobacteriaceae > KBS-83. Next base: position 126,334 of record CAWBPB010000013.1, read on the forward strand.
AATCATCCGCTGCATGATCGCAATTTTCATTGCCATCGAATGCACTGCACCTCGAAATATATCTGCCCAGGAGGCCAACTGGACGGAGCTGGCATCGTTTCACTACGGGATTGCGGCGGACGTGGTCTATGGGCATGCCAACAACACCGCGCTGCTTCTGGATGTGTGGCAGAATCTCGCCGCCAAGGGACCTGTGCCGACGCTCATGTATATCCATGGAGGAGGATGGATGATCGGAGACAAGGGAGGCGCAGCGAACCTCTTTCTGCCGTATATCGAGCGCGGGTGGAACGTGGTCAATGTGGAGTATCGCCTTGGCGGCAACTCGCCCGCGCCGGGTGCTGTGGAAGACAGCCGTTGCGCGCTGCGATGGATCTACGACAACGCCGATCGCTATCACTTCGACCTCAACCGCATCGTTGTTTCGGGACACTCGGCGGGTGGCCATCTGGCGCTGATGGTCGGCATGCTGCCTGATAACACCGTTCTGGACAGCGAGTGTCCCGCGGATACCGGCGCGCGCCCGCTCAAAGTTGCGGCGATAGTCAACTGGTTCGGCATCAGCGACGTGGATGACCTCTTGCACGGGCCGGACCGGAAGACCTATGCAGTCGAGTGGGTGGGCGCGGATGCGGACAGGCAATCGGTTGCGAAGGAGGTATCGCCGCTCACCTATGTGCGCCACGGGCTCCCGCCCGTGATCACGATTCATGGCGATCAGGATCCGACGGTGCCCTATTCGCAGGCGGTTCGATTGCAAAAGGCGCTGGATGCAGCCCAGGTACCGAATGAGCTGGTTACGATCCCTGGAGGATCGCATGGTAGCTTTTCAGACGCGGAGACGCTGCGCGCCTTCGGAGAGGTCTGGAAGTTTCTCGATGCTCATGGGCTTGAGACGCGTTCCCCAGCGATCTCTCAGAGTGGTTCCAGGCAGTCGGCTCCCCGCGGACAGTGATCCTCGTCCACGATCGTAAGCGCCGCGTCGTCACTCGGGCCACATCTTCATCGGGGAGCGGGGCGGGAAGGGAGAATTCGTTTGATCCGGTCGTGGAGTGAGTTTTCGCCGGCGCTCCGTAGAGGCGCGTTTACCGGAGCGGCCAGCGGATTTCTCTTCGGATTCGACACTGCCGTCATCTCCGGCAGCACCGCGCTTCTGCGCGAGCAGTTCCACCTCACCCCCCGGGCGCTGGGCTGGACCGTCTCGGCTGCGCTGTGGGGCACCGTCTTCGGCTCACTTGCAAGTGGTCCCGTAGGGCAGCGGTGGGGCGGCAGAACGGTGCTGCGCTTGCTGGCGGCATTCTATGTCATTTCGGCGCTTGGCTGTGCTCTTTCTCCTACATGGCCGTGGCTGGTTGCCGCGCGCGTCCTGGGTGGAATTGCGGTAGGCGGATCATCGGTTATCGGGCCGGTATATGTCGCAGAGCTGGCTCCGGCGCAATGGCGCGGCCGTCTTGTCGGCATGTTCCAGGTCAACGTGGTGATTGGCGTTCTCATGGCCTACTCATCCAATTATCTTTTGGAACGATGCCACCTCGGCCTGGGCTTGTGGCGCTGGGAGCTGGGGGCGGCTTTTGTTCCCGCGCTCGCGCTTCTCATCGTACTGACCAGCGTTCCGGAGAGCCCCCGCTGGTTGAGCACGCGGGGCCGTTACAGCGAGGCGGCATCCGTGCTCCGCGCACTGGGATCATCCGATCCGGAAGAACGGGTCAGGGCCATGTCCGCGAGCAACGCAGAGGATAAAAACGGTGAGCGGCCGCGCCTCTTCACCCGCGCGCACCGGCGGCCCCTGCTGATCGCCGTTGCCTTGGGAGCCTTCAATCAGCTTTCGGGAATCAATGCAATCCTCTACTACCTCAACGACATCTTCGGAGCGGCCGGCTTCAACCGGCTAGCCTCTTCTTCTCTTGCCGTGATTGTGGGAGCGATGAATCTGGTCTCCACCGGAATCGCGGTTGCGGCTATCGATCGCGTGGGCCGGCGCCGCCTGCTCATCATCGGCTCTGTCGGCATGTCGCTCACGCTGGGCGTGGTTGCGTTCCTGTTTGCCGTCCATAGCGGCAGGAGAAGTCTCGCTGCGCTTCTCGGCATATACATGATCTTCTTCGCAATCTCGCAGGGAGCCGTGATCTGGGTCTATCTGAGCGAGATATTTCCGAATGCCGTTCGGTCGCGTGGACAGAGCGTGGGCACGACGACGCATTGGGTCATGAATGCAATCATTGCGAACATATTTCCAACACTGGCGGTGTATGGCATGGCGGTTCCGTTTACATTTTTCGGCGGCATGATGGTGCTGCAGCTCATATTCGTGCTCACCTGCGTGCCGGAGACTCGTGGCATAACCCTTGAGGAGATCGCTACACTGATGTCTGGGCGACAAATTCGGCAATCGCGTTCAAGGCATGCATGAACGAGAATCCCTCCACTCCACAAAGAAAAAAGAAGCGCCGTCCCACATTGCTCGACGTCGCCCAGATGGCTGGCGTGGGGACGACAACTGTCTCGCGCGTCATCAACGGCGGCCACTACGTGGATCCAGCCACCATGTCCAAAGTGCGGGACGTGATGGAGCGGCTGGGGTACCAGCCGAGTCAGGCTGCCCGCGCTCTCAAGGGTGAAAAGACTCACAGCATCGGCATGATCGTGCCAACGCTTCGCGATCCCTTCTTCGCGAATCTGGCGAGCGTCGTTCAGCAGATTACGAGACAGAAGAACTATCTCCTGATCGTGCTTGCGTCCGAGGACGACCCTTTGCAGGAGATGGCCGAACTAGACCGCTTCCGCAGCTACCGCGTAGACGGCATGTTGGTCGTTCCCCCGCGGGTGCAGACCCAGCGATTTCTCAGCGCAGTCAGATCGCTCGCGATCCCGACCGTCGCACTCGACCGACCGCTGGAAATGCGGTGCTCATCCGTACTGTGCGACAACTTCGAAGCCGCAAAGGCTGCAGTCCAGCACCTGCTGGCGCACGGTCGCAGGCGCATCCTCTGCCTGGGCGGCGACCCCGACCTCTACACCATCAAGGAGCGGGTGCGCGGTTATGAAGAGGCGGTGGCCGAGGCCGGACTGAAGCCGCGTGTGCTCACCGGCGCTGATGCCAGGCAGCTGATAAGCGCACTCAAGGAGCGCTTCGCGAACCTGCGCGAGCGTCCGGACGCCATCTTCGCTGTTCACGGAGATGCATCCGTCTCGGCATATGAATTCCTGCTCGACTCTTCTTACAAGAATTCCCCAGGAGGTCGCCCTGATTGGTTTCGATGAGTTTCCGCTGGCCGGCACTCTGCGTCCCACCTTGTCTGTCATTCGGCAGCCCATCAATGAGCTTGGAACCACGGCAGCACGCATATTGTTCGAGCAGATTGACGGGGAAGCGGGGAATCCCCGCCGGATCACCATCGCCACGGAATTGATTCCGCGCATGTCCTGCGGTTGCGAACACCGCACGGACGAGCCCGGCATCTTTAAGTCTATGGCCTGACATTCCGCCGCGCCGGCCTAGCCAGCTTGGTCCAGTAAAAATCAGGCCAACACCACTGCTCAATCCATCAGTGGACTCCAATTCGCCGCAGACTCAACGGCTCGGGCAAGAATGAGCAGCGTTTGCACGGTTGAAGCAACTCGAAGACTTGCTGTAAGAGATGGATTAAGTCTTTTCGAGAATTTCGAGACTTCCGTGAGTCAGGAGGGCGATCACTTTCCAATCGATCGCTGTCTTCTTCATTTGAGGAGTGCGCCGCTTGCTTTGGAATCGTCTCTGATCCCATCGGGGTCAGAGCAAATCAACCTCAACCTCACAACCTGCCCATACTAACGCAGAGGGTCAGGAAACGCCGGCCATAGTCAACTTCTTGATGTGTAAGAGACGTCGCCATCACCTCGTGACCATCAGTGCACAAAACCCCACCCTATGAAGGAAAACGTGGCGGAGAGAGGATTCCCAGGCTAGATCTAACTCACTGATTCGAATGGTCGGGGCGGAGGGATTCGAACCCCCGACCCTCTGCTCCCAAAGCAGATGCGCTACCAGACTGCGCTACGCCCCGACGCCATGCTGATTGTATCAAGTGCCCTGGAGCTGCAGAGTAGCTGCGGCGGCCTCTGTATCCAATTACGGGGCCTAGATTTGCACGGTAAACAATGCGTGTAGCAGCCACGCCACGAACAAGACTGGCACCGCGAAGATCGTGGCAGCCACCAGCGCCACGCCCGCCAGGAAGAACCAGTCGCCCCAGTGATGGCGTCGCGGGTGTTCGAGATGCCGCGTCAGAAGTGCGTAATTGCGGCGGTTGGCTTTCCAGGCGATATCGAAAATGTCGCCGAAGAGCGGCACGGTGCCGATGATGACGTCGAGCGCGAGGTTTACCAGCATGCGTGCGATGGTGATGTACGGCGCACCACGCGCCCATGCCGCGAGAATGATGATGCATGAGGCAAGGCCGGCAAGGATGTCGCCAACGCCGGGTACCAGACCGATGATGCCGTCCAATCCGAAGCGGATGGATGTGCCCGGAATGCGGAACCAGGAATCGAGCACGCGGCTCAGCAGGTCGAGGTTCTCATCGCGAAAGATGCGGTCACCCGCGCCAAAGCGCGCGGCCGGTGGCAGGATTTCGGGTTCGCGTTGGGTGGCCATGCTCAGCGTCCAGTATGATGCACTGCGGCGATTCGACGAATCCGCAATGCTACAATCTCTAATGGCACGGCGGCTATAGTTCAGAGGCAGAACGCCTGACTGTGGCTCAGGATGTCGTGGGTTCGATCCCCACTAGCCGCCCCAGCAAGTCTCTTACTTCCTCATCATGTCCACCCACTCGCACACCGTCTATGCCGGCACTTCCGGATGGGCTTACGCGAGCTGGAAGCCGGGATTTTATCCGGCAAAGACCCCTGCCGCCCGTATGCTGGCATATTACGCGTCGCAACTGAACTCTGTGGAGGTGAACTTTACCTTCCGGCAGTTGCCTTCGGAGAAACAGCTGAAAACGTGGCTGGACGCGGTGCCCGAAGGCTTTCGCTTCTCCTTTAAGGCGCCGCAGACGATCACGCATTTGAAGCGTCTGCGCGATTGCGACGATGCATTGACCGCATTGAAGGCTGCGCTTTTGCCTGCCGAGCGCGCAGGCAAACTAGGCGCGGTGCTTTTCCAATTGCCGCCGAATTTCCGCGCTGACTTGGAGCGGCTGCAGAAATTTCTGAATGCAGCGGCGCCATTGAAGATGCGGCTGGCATTCGAGTTCCGCCATGAATCGTGGTTTGAAGAAGCAACATACGCGGTGCTGGAGCAGAACAATGCCGCGCTGTGTATCGCGGAAAGCGACGATTTGCAGACGCCCGAGCGCAGGACCGCCGATTTTGCCTGCTACCGGCTCCGTCGTAGCAGCTACAGCGAGGCGGATTTGCGGCGCCTCGGAGATCGCCTTGCGAAAGATGCGCAGCAGGGCGATGTCTATGCGTATTTCATGCACGAAGATGCGCCCGATGGACCGCTGCGCGCACGCGCGGTGCTGGAGGCGCTGGCGCGGTGACGTCAAATTTGATCGAAGCCGCGGCGAAGGAACTGGCGCAGTGGCAAAGCACATTTTCGCCGCGCAGGTTTCTTCGCAACGCGCACCTGCAGACGCTGGCGGGAAATTTTCTTCCGCGCAAGGCGGCGCTGCTACCGATTCCCGAGAACGAGCTGGTCGAAGTTGAGCCTGCGCACGATGGTCTCCCCCGTAGCAGGGTGCTGTGCCAGAGCCACTGGCAGCGGGAGCCGGGACGCGGGACCATTCTGCTTCTCCATGGGCTTGAAGGCTCGTCGACGTCGCAATACGTACGTGGCAACGCAGCGCGCTTTTACGCTGCGGGATGGAACGTAGTGCGCATGAACATGCGCAACTGCGGCGGCACAGAGCACGAGTGCCCGACGCTCTACCACTCAGGGTTATCGGGCGACGTGCATGCTGTCGTGCGCTACTATCAGCACACACGCGATGCACAGCGGTGGGCGCTCGTAGGCTATTCGATGGGCGGCAACCTGGTGCTGAAGCTGGCCGGCGAACTGGGCGAAGCTGCTGCGCCGCTGATCGCTGCGGTTGCCGGCGTCTCGCCAGTCATCGATCTTGCGCCATCGGCGGATGCGCTGCACGAGCCCGCAAATCGGATCTACGAGTGGAAGTTCCTGCGTGGGCTGGTGCGCCGGTACGCGCGGAAGTGCCAGTTCTTTCCCAAGATTTTTGATCCGAAGCGGAGCCGCGACATTCGGTCGCTGCGCGAGTTCGACGATCGCGTGATGGCTCCGAACTGCGGCTTTGCGGGCGCGGACGACTACTACTATCGTGCGGCGAGCGCGCGCGTTGCGGACCGGATTGCGGTGCCAACACTGGTGCTGCATGCGATCGATGATCCCTTTATCCGGATGCTGCCGGAGACGCGTGCCACCCTGCTTGCGAATCCGAACGCCCACCTCATTGAAACCGCGCACGGCGGCCATTGCGCGTTTCTTGCGCCGGCAACGGGATATGACGGCTACTGGGCGGAGCGACTGCTGTTTGATTTCCTGCACGCGCAGACAGGGTCTCTGTAGTGGAAACCGACTGGAGCGTGGCCGCCGGGGCGGACGATCCGGTGATCGAGACGCCTTGGTCGGACGCGGCCAGCGGGCTTGCGTGGGTCGATTTGCACGTCGATGAAGAATTGCAGCGGAGCCGGATCGAAGCATTGCCGGAGGCTACTGCTTCGCCGGCAATGGCTCGAGCGCTGGCGCTCTTGAATGCTCCGCGTGGCCTGCTGATGACGGCGAAATGCGATCGCTGGCCGATGAGCGAGGCAGAACTGGTGGAGCTTGCGGAAGCTCTTGATGCGTCTCCAGCTGCATACGGGTTCGGTTCCTATATGGATGTGTTGATGGTGCACGCGGTCCCGATGGCGGATTTTCTGCTGCACGAAGAGTGGGCGCGTGCGGCGGCTCGCCGCTGTGCTGCATTGAATGTCCCGGATGGCCGCGTCGAGATGGTGGTTCGGCCGGCACGCAAGGATGGAATCTGGGGCTTTGGAATGTCGGTCTACTGTTATGCATGCGGCAGCGACGAGGCTGCTGCTGGAACATCGTGGGCGGAAGCTCTCGAACAGACGATCCCCATCGTGATTGCAGCGGCGGAGGAGTTATTCGTATCTCCGAAAGAGCTCGGCAGCGGAGACTATCCTGATCGATGTGAGGGATAAGCCAAGAAGCGGAGGTTGGCTGCGCGTCGTACTGTGCGCGGCGTTGCCGGTAGCCATGGCGCCGATGTGCACCGGCCAGCAGATCGAGACGCTGACGCCCAACACCCCCACAAAGGCGAACTCGCTCGCAGCAGCGCAGGAGCTGATGCACGACGGCAAGTTTGCGCAGGCGGAGGCTGCTCTCGGGCCGCTGATTGCCGCGGAACCGAAGGCGGCCGAACCGCACTATCTGCTGGCCTACGCGCTCTTGCGAGAGGACAAACCGGCGGATTCGCTGAACGAGTATACGAAGGCGGCGGCACTGCGCTCGCCTACAGCTGCCGACCTGCGGAACGTCGCGCTTGATTATGTGCTCCTTAAAGATCTGACGGACGCAGATCGGTGGATGAGCCGATCGTTGGCCATGGATGGACACGATGCAGAGACCTGGTATGCGATGGGCCGGCTGCGCTACACGCAGGGCCGGTACAGCGATGCGCTCACATGCTTTGAAAAGACCGTGACGCTGAACCCGCGCAGCGTGAAGGGCGAGAACAACCTGGGACTCGCGTATGAGGGATTGAATCGCAATGATGACGCCGTGCGCGCCTATCGCACCGCAATCGCGTGGCAGAAGGACGATCCATCGCCCAGTGAGCAGCCGCTGCTGAACCTGGCAATTCTGCTGCTGCATCGCAATCAAACGCAAGAGGCGCAGCAGCTATTGGAGCAGGCGGTAAAGATCGCTCCGAAGGAACCGCGTATCCACGAAAACCTGGGGCAGATCTATCTGCACACGGATCGCGTGCCAGATGCAGTAACGGAATTCAGCCAGCGCAGTCGCGCTCGCGCCCGAGAATCCCCGGTATCACTATCTGCTGGGCCAGGCATACAGGCGCAGCGGAGATGACAGCCGTGCGAAGCAGGAGTTTGCGCGATCCGCTGCACTGAACGGCACGCACTCCACGCCGGAGCGGCAGTGATGCCGCATCGTGCTGGGCCGGCATGGCAGCCGAACGCTACAATGAGGAACACTTACCTGTGTCGGGCGAGTAGCTCAATTGGATAGAGCATCAGCCTTCTAAGCTGAGGGTTGTGGGTTCGATCCCCGCCTCGCCCACCAATCCGTTCCGGGCAAGTATTCCATTCTTGCAACCTACAGCCGGCAAATCAGTCGCTTGCATGCATACTCCTACTTAATTTCGGCGCGTTGCATCTAAGAACATCGTGAAGATCTCTTTCCTGATGAAGTCGCATGCTCTGTCGCGACTGCTTATTCTGCCGTTATTTTGTGTAACTCTCTCTTGGCCTGCACTGGCGTCCGGCCAGGGCAAGGATGCTCGGGCATTCGTACGGGCGGTAGTTGCCAATGAAGTTCAGGCCGATGCGAATGACCACAGCAAGTGGATGTATCGGGACGACAACAAGGTTTCGGGCAGTCATACGTTGAAGATTGTTATCCAGACGGCTGATGGCGATCTTTCCAAGACGCTCAAGAAAGGCGGTCGTTCGCTCACTCCCGAAGAGCAGAAGGTTGATGAGAAGCGAATGGATGACTTCGTGCGCGACGCGAGTATTCGCGAGAAGCAGAAGCGAGGTCACGAGCAGGACGCCGAAAAGGCGAGCGCGCTGACGAAGTTGCTGCCCGATGCGTTCCTGTGGACCTTTGCAGGAGAGAACGGGGAACTGACGACATTGAACTTTAAGCCTGACCCGAAATTCGATCCACCCACCCGGGCGTCCCGCGTCTTTGCTGCCATGGAAGGAACGATGCTGGTGAACACAGAACAGAAGCGCATCCAGCAGCTCAAGGGAACGCTGACGCACGACGTCAATTTTGGCTACGGCCTGTTAGGAAAGCTCAAAAAGGGCGGGACATTCGAAATTGAGCGGCAGCAGATCGCCCCCGGCATCTGGGCCATCACGACGACTCATATTCATATCCACGGACATGCACTGATTTTCAAGAGCATCAGCGAAGAGCAGGACGAAGTGACCAGCCAGTATCACCGCACGCCAGCGTCCTTAAGCCTGGCCGATGCCGCCAAGATGTTGAAAGACGGCTCGGCAGAGCGGACATTGCAATAGGTGCAAACATCGATCCGAAGTCTAGTGGTCAGGCTGCCGACTTGGACCTGCTGCCGGAGCGCATAGCGTCGACTTTGTGGATCAGACGCTCATATTTGCTCCATTCCATCCGATACGCTTCGAGCTTGTCCTTGAGAGCTTTGGGATCCAGGACTGCCGATTTGCCCATGAACCATTCGTGGCGGCGAATATGAAATTCCAGTTCCGCTTGACGATTGCGCCAGCAGGTGACTGCGTCTGTGTGATGCATGGCTGCACCTCAACGTGGGGATTGTCGAGACACTCCATCTTGGAACAGTCGAGATGAGTTAAGCAAGCAAGATCGTGCCAAAGCGCTTACATGCTCTTTTTTTGGTGCAACTGCGTTGGAGAAGCCCGGTGGAAACCGGGCCTCCAGGAGCTACTCATCGTTGTTTTCTTTGGCGTACTCCGCGAAGTCTTCGAGGTCGAAGCCGTATTCCTGTGGGGCGAGCGGAGTGCCGTGCTCGGTATAGGTAACGGTGCGGACGTTTCCGTCAGAGAGGTTGTTCTTCACGTTGACTGAGGCGACCTGGAGTCCGTAGAGGAGGAGTCCGGCGCGCTTAGGATCAAGCTGGTTGGCGGCGAGGGCCTGGAGGACGTCGATGAGGGCAAGCTGGATGGAGGCGGCGTCTTCGACGGGTGGGAGATCGAGGGTTGCTGAGTGGATTGCTGTCTCTCCCTCAGCTCTTTCTCCAGCAGAGCGGACAGGGAAGGTGCCGTAGTCGACGGTTTCTGCTGGGGCGAAGCGGCCATTCGGGAGCCGAAGAGAGTGAAGAACTGTTTGGCGCTCGTGCAGGCGAGAGTGGAAGTAGCACCAGTAGCTGCCTTTGACAGAGGGCGAATTGCAAGTAGTTCCACCAGGGCGGAGGTGTCGACATTGCGGATACATTGGAGTTCCTTTCTGAGTTGGGCGCGGACGAGCGCGCGGTCGAAGTCACCGGTGGCGAGGTCGACGGGGACCCCTCCCCCCTCCCGGTGCGGGAGGGCGTGGTATAACTGGTGCCGAATCATGAGGATGTAGGGTCTTCCGAGCATCAAATTCGTCTTTCTAAAGGGGTTATCGCTAAATTCGTCCATCCATTGGAGTTAGTACTGGCCGTAGGGCGCACGCGCCCGGCGAGGCGATCGTTTGGGTTCGCTCCGTTGTCGCTTACGAAGGCTTCGCAGGCGACCGAACTTGTTCCAGCCGACAAATGAAAAAAGCCACCGAAGCGGTGGCTTTTGCGTTTCTGTCCTCGTGGATGGAGGTTGATCTATTTCCAGAGTAGCAAATCAAGGAATATTAAGTGGCAAATTCTTGCGCCGCTTTGCCGATTCGGGAATTACGTCGGCGGGGAGCGAAGCGGCGCGGGCGAAACAGCGGATCTCTCCGCTGCGCGGCTTTCCACCCCGTCGACGAAGACCAGTCGTCGGAGCCCGGTTCACCGCTCCGGTTTGCGCCACTCTCCGGTCGAGATGACGAAGGGTTGTTAGGAGTTCCTTTGGTGGAGGACCCTGGCGATTACCCGGTTAGCGATGCTGCAGCAATGTGAGCAGCAGCGCGCTGACGCCTTTCCATGCAATCTGCACGCCGATGCAGAGCAGGAGGAATGCGATCACGCGGACGACGCCACGGGCAGTCTGCGGCGAGATCTTGCGTGTGATCAAGGGCGCATAGGCATAGGCGAAGTACACCAGCACGCAGAGGATCATGACGGCGATCAGGATGCCGAGATGAGAGAGCAGGTTCCCTATGAGGCTGTGGGTGGATGCGTGGGCGGTCAGCGTCAGCATGATGACGATGCAGCCGGGGCCGGCCGTTACAGGGAAGGTGAGCGGATAGAAGGTCCGCTGGTAGAGCGCGTCGACGTTGGCGACCGGCGCCTGATCTTCCTTCTCCTGTTGATGAGCATCCGCGCCTTGCTGATTGAGCAGCGACCATCCCATGGAGGCCAGGACGAGGCCACCGGCAACCTCAACGATGGGAAGGGACACTCCGAAAAAAGAGAGGAGGGCCGCTCCGATGAGCTCGATGACCAGGAGAAAGAGGACCGTGTTGATGGCGATCCTGCGCGCCAGGCGGCGATAGACCTCAGGCGGTGCTGCGCCGACCAGCCCATAGAAGACCAATGCCGAGCCGAGCGGATTTACCAGCGGCAGGAGGGCGCTGAAGGCGATGCCCAACTGGGTCCAGACAAGGCGGATCATCGGTCTGCATTATTCAGGAAATTCGCCGGCGGGCCAAGAAGAGAATTTGGGCACATAGCTTTGCCCTGGGCCGGCGAATGGCCTACATCCGCAGGCGCGATGCTTTAGGCTTGCGATCAGGTGATGATGGAATTCTGGAGGTCGAGCAGGAGTCGAGCGTGCTGGCCGTTAATGGCGCTGCTGCTGGCGGGCTGCTCGCGGGGCCATCCACACACCATTGCGGTGGTGCCGCAGACCACCGCTCAAGAGATATGGGAGGGAGAGCACGCGGGCGTTGCAAAGGCGCTGCTGGGCACCGACTGGAAGGAGCGCTGGAACGGGCCAAGCAGTGAGATGGAGGTAGACCGCCAGATCGCGCTGGTGCAGCAGGCGATACGGCAGCGGGATGGCGGGCTGATCCTGGCGCCGGACCATCCGATTGCGCTGACGACCGCAGTGCGCAGGGCCGCGGAACAGGGCATGCCGGTGGTGGTGGTCAACGCGACGCTCAACCTTCCGGCGTCTCTGGATGTGGATTATCTCTTGAATGACGAGCAGCAGACCGGCGAGCTGGCTGCGGACCGCATCGGCGCAATTCTGCATGGACACGGCACGGTGGCGGTGCTGGGCTCGACCACGGCGTTGATGGAAACCATGGCGCGATCCGAAGCATTCCGGCGGAGGATGGCGGCGCAATATCCCGGCATCACGGTGCTCGATCCGCTGCCCGGCGTCTTCCGCACCAATCTGGCGGAGCAGGACACGGAAGAGCTGCTGGCGAGCCATCCGGAGGTGAATGCGATATTCACGCTGACGGTGGGCGCGACACGCGGTGTGTACCGCGGGCTCAAGCTGAAGCAGCGCATCCAGCAAGTGCACCTTGTCGCGTGCGATCAGGACCTTGATCTGATCTATTACCTGCGGCGGGGCGAAATTGATTCACTGGTGGCGGAGGATACCTTCGCGATGGGATACCAGGCGACGCGGCTGATTACGGAGCATCGGCCGCGCACAAGCGGCATGGCAGCGGGGCGGGTGTTGCGCTTTGCGCCGCGCCTGGTGACGCGCGAGAACGTGGACACGCCCGAGATCCAGCAGATGCTGAACATGGATTGGAGGCCCACCGGGTGAGAGGTGGCCGCAGAGTCGCATGGTGGATCGCCGGAGCAGTTTGCGCTCGCGCTGCTGGCGGGCGGGATGATGCCGCATGGCGCTGGTTGCCGGCTGCGCGGCCTTCCTATCATGATGATTTCGCGCACAACCGCGCTGACGAGTGGCATGCCGTAGGCGGTGCGTGGCGCCTGGCCGGCGGCGCGATGCATAACGATTCGGACGAGCGCGGCGCGAAGATGCTGACCGGCTCCTACCGGTGGCGCGACTATCGTCTGCAGACCGATGTGGAACTGCTGGGCGAGGGCGGCGATGCCGGCGTGGTGGTGCGCTCGAACGATGAAGAGCCGGGCGTGGACGCGTACAACGGCTACTACGTCGGCGTGCGCATGTACGACAGCTCGCTGCTGATTGGCCGCTCGGACCACGGCTGGCTGGAAGCAAGACCGGTCCCGCTGCCCAGCCTTCGCAGTCACACGTGGTACCGCCTGAATGTTGTGGTGGTCGGATGCAGTATTGCGGCCGCTGTGGGCGAGACGGGCTCGACTCGTGTGACGCGCGCTTTCTTTGAGGAGCCGGATTGTGTGCGCAGTGGACGCATTGGCCTGCGTTCGATGGCGACCGGCGCGGCGTGGCGCAACGTGCAGGTGGAGCCGGCGAAGAAGGCTGACTTGATCGCGCTGGCCGGCCCTTCGCCGCGCGTGCTTCACCCGGACTATCCGAAGAGCGAAGCGGCATTCAATGCAACGCATAACTTTCCTACGTTTGACGATCCGGATCTGCGACGGCGGTTCTTTCATGAGCCGGGGCCGCAGGGTGAGACGATTCCGATCACCCGCGTGTCGGAGCTGGTGCGCGCCAGTCAGAAGACAATCGTAACGATCCGCGGCACAGTTTCGCTCATGTCGCCGACACTCTTTATCCAGGACGACAGCGGCGGAATCGCGCTGCCCGAACCGATAGCACCCGCACTGAACCTGGGCGATGAAGTGGAGGCCACCGGCACTCCGTCGGCTTCCGGCGATCCGATCGGCGCGACTGCGATGCTGCCGCATGCCCGGGTTCGGCTGCTGTGGGACCATACTCCGGCGGCGCCACTGTCGATCACGGCGGGGCAGGCGGCGACCGGAAATTACGATGCCCGGCTGGTGGAACTGCAGGGAGAACTTACGGGCATTCGCAAGGACGCGCAGAACAACATGGTCGTGTTGGATCTGACGAGCGGAGCGCAGGCCTTTCGCGCCTTTCTGCCCGCAGAGCAATCGGCGCAGTTCTATCGCCGGCTGACGCCGCGCAGCGTGCTGAATCTGCGCGGCGTTTGTACGCTGGACCAGCGGTATACGCAGGGCGTGACCTCGTTTGCGCTGCTGCTGCGTTCCACAGAGGACATCGACCGCCTCGCAGGGCCGCCGTGGTGGACGCCGCTGCGGCTGGGCGAGATTGGGTCGGGCATTCTGTTGCTGTGTCTGCTGGCGCAGGCACTCTACAGCCGCGCGAAGCAGTGGCGCTGGCGCGCGATTGTGCAGGAGCGCGAGAGGCTGGCGCACGAGCTGCATGACACACTGGCGCAAAGCTTCGCCGGCGTGGCCTTCCAGTTGCAGGGAATTCGTAACGGGTTGGAGCACGCGGATGCCGAGGGCATCGAGCGGGCGAATCAGCAGATCGACCAGGCATGTGAAGTGGTGCGGCAGACGCATGAGGAGGCGAGTCTCAGCATCGCGATGTTGCGCGAGGAGTGGCCCGCCGGCAGGGAACTCGGCGCGGCGCTCGAACAATGTGCTGCAAGCATTGTGACCGGCGGCGGCATCCGTATTGTGCGAAAGGGGCGCACAGATGGCCGCGGAGGTCCGGGGCATATTCCGGTGCGTGTCGCCGATGCGCTGTTTCACATCGGCAGGGAAGCCATCGTGAATTCGGTGCGGCACGCCGATCCGAAGCGGATTGTGCTCTCGGTCGAATACGAAACGAAGTGCGTCCTGCTGACCGTGGAAGACGAGGGGCGAGGTTTCGACGCACGACAGCAGACGCGAGGCTTCGGCCTGCGCGGTATGGAGAAGCGCGCGCGCAGCATCGGCGCGCATCTGGCCGTCACCAGCCAGCCCGGCGAAGGCACGCGCGTGCAGGTGAATGCGCCGCTGGATGAGCACATGAGCACACGCGGGCTGTGGGGGATGCTGCGGAGCCGATTGAGGCAGAAGTATGGCAAGCGCGATGTGGCAGGCTGGTCAGGCGAGCCGGCAGTTGCGCCGAAGCGCACGCTCAACCGCAACTCGAGGAAAATAACGAATGCCGAATGACGATCGCACCAAGATGATTTACAGCAGGACGCCGGAATCAGCGGCCATGTTGGCAAACGTCAAACGAGCGATGGCGATCACCGCCACACTGAACCGTTTGACGTTCAACGATGCGGACGAAATTCGAGCCTTGTTCAGCGAACTTATCGGTAAAAAGGTAGACGAGAGCTTTTTACTGATCCCTCCATTTTTCACTGCCGGCGGAGACGAAATCCGCGTCGGGCAGAATGTCTTCGTTAATCAGAACTGCACTTTCTATGACCTTGGCGGCCTCGACATCGCAGACGATGTGATGATCGGGCCGAACGTGAGCATCATCACGACGGGCCATTCTCTTGAACCCTCGCAGCGACGCACCGTCACCATCGGAAAGCCAATCGTGATTGAGAAAGGCGTGTGGATCGCAGCCGGCGCGACCATCATCGGTGGCGTAACAGTAGGCGAGAATTCGGTGGTCGCGGCGGGTTCGGTAGTCACCAAGGACGTTCCCCCGAACACTCTTGTCGGAGGAAATCCGGCGAAAGTGATTCGTTCGATTGGTGACTGAGGGAACGTCCGCAAGGGGGTCGAAACTGGAACTTCAAATTGACCCACTACCCCGCTGCCGCGTGGGTTGACACATTTCCGATGAGCCGTTAGCGTAGGTGCTACGGAGTATGACTTTCCACCGCCACCATCGCCATGCCCATCATCACCACGTGGCGAACGTGTCGGCGGACTCCTCCGGGAAATAAGCAACAACCGAGATCAGGTCCAGCAGCCCGCCGATGCCAAGCAACGGTGGGCTTTTTCATTTCAGGCAAACGCAAATGGAGAGAGACACGTGAGCAGCGACCGAACGATCGATTTCGCAAAGATGGACGGCCTGGTGCCGGCCATCGTGCAGGATGCCGCCAGCAAAGAGGTGCTGATGGTGGGCTTCTTCAATGAGGAGAGTTACCAGCGCACAGTGGAGAGCGGCTTTGTCACCTTCTGGAGCCGCACGCGGCAGAAGCTGTGGATGAAGGGTGAGACGAGCGGCAATCGCCTGCGCGTGGTGAAGGCGTTTACCGACTGCGACCGGGACACGCTGCTGTTTGAGGTGGTGGTGGAAGGCGATGGCCTCGTGTGTCACGAAGGCACGGTGAGCTGCTTCACGCGGCCGATTGCGATGGAGACGGCAAGCGAGGTGCGCGCGTGAGTTCACCGGCAAAGAAGCTGAAGCTGGGCATTCCCAAAGGCAGCCTGCAGGACGCGACGGTTGCGCTCTTTGAGCGCGCGGGCTGGCGCATTTACGCGAACGGCCGATCGTATTTTCCGCAGATCGACGATGCCGAAATAGAGTGCATGTTGATTCGCGCGCAGGAGATGTCGCGCTACGTAGAGAAGGGCGTGCTCGATGCTGGACTGACCGGCGTTGACTGGGTTGTCGAAAGCGGGCTTGACGTGGAGAGCGTGACCAGCCTGACCTACGCAAAACAGAGCCGCAATAAAGTGCGCTGGGTGCTCGCGGTGCCGGAGGATTCGCCGTACAAGCGCGCGGAGGACCTGGACGGGAAGACGATTGCTACTGAACTGGTAGAAGTATCGAAGAGATATTTTGCGGCGAAGGGCGTGAAGGTGCGCGTGGAATTCAGCTGGGGCGCGACCGAGGTGAAGCCGCCTACGCTGGCTGACGCGATCGTCGAGGTGACAGAGACTGGAAGCTCGCTGCGCGCAAATCGCCTGCGCATCATCGATACGGTGATGGAGAGCGAGACGCATCTGATTGCGAACCGCGCTGCGATGCAGGATGCGTGGAAGTGCGAGAAGGTGAAGAACCTGGCGCTGATGTTGAACGGAGCGATTGCCGCGCAGGGGCAGGTGGGGCTGATGCTCAACGTGCGCAAACAGCACCTGGACGCGGTGCTGCAGGTGCTGCCGGCGCTGAACTCGCCGACGGTCTCGCCACTGCGCGATGCGGAATGGACGGCGGTAAATACCATCCTGGAAGAGGGCGTGGTGCGTGATGTGCTGCCGCGGCTGAAGGCGGCGGGCGCAACCGGCATCGTGGAATATCCACTGAATAAGGTAGTCATCTGATGCGGGCGTTGGTTCAGGAGGAAGCACTTGGAACTGCTGACAGCCAGCGGTAGCGGAGCCAGAAAGATCGAGCGGCTGCTCGATTCACTGGAGCGGCGCGGCGCGATGAACCTGGATCGCGTGGAGCGGCCGGTGCGGCGCATTGTGGAGGACGTGCGCCGCGGTGGCGATCGCGCGCTGCTGGCCGCGCGTGCGCATTTCGACGGCGTTTCACGGAAGCAGCCATTGCGCATTCCACCCGGCGAGCTGCACCGCGCGTGGGAAGAGACAACCCCGGAGCTGCATGCGGCGCTGAAACTGGCTGCGCGCAACATTGCCGAGTTTGCGAAGCGGCAGTTGCCTGCGGAGTGGGACACGGAACCAGTGCCCGGCGTGAAAACGGGACAGCGGGTGCGGCCGCTCGCGTCCGTGGGCTGCTATGTGCCGAGCGGCAGACATCCGCTGCCGTCGTCGTTGCTGATGACGGCCATCCCGGCGCAGGTTGCTGGCGTGCGGCGGATCGTGGTGGTGTCGCCGCGCCCGGCACGGGAAACACTTGCGGCCGCGGCGTTGCTCGGCATTGATGAGGTGTACCAGGTAGGCGGAGCGCATGCGATCGCTGCGCTGGCTTACGGAACGCCGACACTGCCGCGCGTGGACAAGATTGTCGGGCCGGGAAATTTGTATGTCACGGCGGCAAAGCGGCTGGTGGCTTTCGACTGCGGCATCGACATGCTGGCCGGTCCTACGGAGATCGTGGTGTGCAGTGAGCGCGGGCATCCGGAGGCGATTGCTGCGGACCTGGTTGCGCAGGCGGAGCACGACACCGAGACGCTGAGTGTGCTGGTGACTTCGCAGGCCGCACTCGCGAAGCTGGTGATACAGGAAGTGAAGGAGCAATCAAAGCGCAATTCCGTAGCGCGCGAGGCTTTGCGCAACCACGGATACGTGATCGTCACGGATACACAAGAGCAGGCACGGGAGATTGCAAATCGCCTGGCGGCGGAGCACCTGACCGTGGATACGGAAGACGATCTTGCATGGGTAGAGAATGCAGGATCGGTCTTCATCGGCAACTGGTCGTCGCAGGCGCTCGGTGACTACGTTTCCGGGCCGAATCACACCCTGCCGACGGGTGGAGCCGCACGCATCCGCGGCGGACTGAGCGTGATGGACTTTCTAAAGCTGATGACGGTGCAAAGCTATAACGCCGACGGTGTGCGGGCGTTGGCGCCGGCTGCTGCGGCTCTGGCCAAAGCAGAAGGTTTGAGTGCGCACGCAGCAGCGGTTGAGCTGCGGCTGACTCGCGCGGAAGGGGTTGCCCATGGGTGAGCCTGTGACAGTCCGCACACCCGAACCACGGGCTGGCGTTCGCCGCATGAAGGAATATCACCCGCCGGTTGCCGGGCGCGATGGGCTGCGGCTGGATTTCAACGAAAACACGCTGGCCTGTTCGCCGCGGGTCATCGAGGCACTCAAGAAAATCACTGCCGCCGACCTGACGCGCTATCCCGAGCGCGGCAGTGTGGAAGCAAAAGTGGCGGACTCGCTGGGTGTTGCGCCGGCGGAAGTTCTGCTGACCAATGGCGTGGATGAGGCCATCCACGTGCTGTGCCAGGCATTTCTCGATCGCGGCGACGCCATGCTGTCTGCCGGTGCCGACCTACAGCATGTATGAGGTGTACGGCTCGGCGGCAGAGGCCCAGATCGACGCGGTGCCCGCGTGGGAATCCGCATCGGAATCGAAGTCCGATGCGGTGCCGGCCGGCGGTAGCTTCCGCTTTCCGCTCGATGCGATGCTCGCCGCGATTCATGAACGCACGCGTCTGATTGCAATTGCCAATCCAAACAGCCCGACCGGCGCGACGGTAAGTCGTGATGCAATCATCGCAGTTGCAGAACGTGCGCCACAGGCGATTGTGCTGGTGGACGAAGCCTATTACCACTTCTACGGCGAGACAGTGCTGGACCTGATCGGCAAGGTCCCGAATCTCGTCGTAGCACGGACATTTTCGAAGGCCTACGGACTCGCGGGTCTGCGCCTGGGTGCGCTGATCGCGGCAGAGGAGACGATGCGGTGGCTGCGGCGTGTGATCTCGCCTTACAGCGTGAACCAGCTCGCGCTGCTCTGTTTGCCTGCCGCCCTTGAGGACCAGAGCTACCTGGACTGGTACGTCGCTGAAGTGAAAGCGGCACGCACGGAGCTTGCGAAGTGGTTAACCGACTTCGGTCTGGAGCATTGGCCGAGCGCGGCGAATTTCGTTCTGACGCGCATTGGCCCCGAGCACGGCGCGTTTGTGAAGGCGATGCGCACGCGCGGCATTCTGACGCGCGACCGCTCGGCCGATCCGGGTTGCGATGGGCTGGTGCGCATCACGGTCGGAACGCGCGAGCAGATGCGGCAGGCGAAGACGGCGATTGAGAGCTCATTGAAGGAGATTGGATGGCGCGCATAGGCAAAGGGAAGCAGCCGGCCAGCAGAGCGAGGGGCATACAAGCTGTGCGGACGGCGGAGATCGCTCGCAATACAACCGAGACCAAGATTGCACTGAAGCTGGCTATTGAAGGCCAGGGACGCTACACGGTGAGCACGGGCATCCGTTTCTTCGATCACATGCTGGAGCTGTTCACGCGCCACGGCGCATTCAATCTGGAGCTCGACTGCAAAGGCGACCTGGATGTCGATCAACACCACACAGTCGAAGATGTGGGCATCGCACTGGGCGAGGCTTTTGACAAGGCACTCGGAGACAAGAAGGGGATTCTGCGTGCCGGCTACTTCGTCATGCCGATGGACGAGACGCTGGCAGTTGCGGCAATCGATCTGAGCGGACGCGTTGCATGCGTAGTGAAAACCAAAGTGAAGACGCGGCTCGTAGGCGATCTGCAAAGCGAGCTGGTCGAGGATTTTTTTGACGGCTTTGCGCGCGGGGCACGGGCGAACGTGCATTTGAAGACGCTTTATGGCAGGTCGAATCACCACAAGGTGGAGGCGCTGTTTAAAGCGTTTGCCCGCGCGTTGCGCGTCGCCTGTTCGCGCGACAAGCAGCTCGGCGAGATGCTGCCGAGCACGAAGGGTCTGTTGTGATCGCAGTGATCGACTATAAGGCCGGCAATCTCGCGTCGGTGATGAAGGCGCTGACCGCGCTGGGAGCGGCGGCGCAGATCACGGAAGACCCGGCCGTCGTGCGCGCGGCAGAGCGCGTCGTGCTGCCGGGCGTAGGACATTTTGCGGCAACGGCGCGGCTGCGCGAGACAGGAATGGAAGCCGCCGTGCGGGACATCATTGTTCGCGGCGTGCCGTTCCTGGGCATTTGCGTGGGGCTGCAGTGGCTGTTTGAGGGCAGTACGGAAGCGGGTGCGGTGCCTGGTCTTGGCGCGATGCGTGGATGCTGCACGCGTTTTCCGGATACGCACAAGGTGCCGCATGTGGGCTGGAACACAATCGAGCCGGCATCGCAATCGCGGCTGCTGGCCGGCTTACCGAATCAGGCATTCGTGTATTACACGCATAGCTACCGTGCGCCGCTGGTGGATGAAACCGTTGGCGTTACAGAATACGCAGGGCCGTTCAGCGGCGCTGTCGAGCGCGGCAATCTTTTCGGCGTGCAGTTCCATCCGGAAAAATCCGGAGATACCGGGTTGCAGGTGCTGCGTAATTTTCTGGCGGTGCCGCGATGCTGACCCGGCGCATCATCGCCTGCCTCGATGTGACTGCGGGACGTGTGGTGAAGGGAGTTCGCTTTCTTGACCTGCTGGATGCGGGTGACCCGGCGGAGCTGGCGCACCGCCACGCATTGGCCGGCGCAGATGAGATTGTGCTGCTGGATATCACCGCCACACACGAAGGCCGCAAAACGCTGGTGGACACGGTAGCCCGTACCGCTCGCGAAATATTTGTCCCCTTCACGGTGGGCGGGGGTGTGCGGACGGCGGGCGACGCAGCCGCGCTGTTCGATGCCGGCGCGGACAAGATCAGTGTGAACTCGGCAGCGATTGCCGATCCATCGCTGATCGAAGCGGTCGGCCGCAGCTTCGGCTCACAGGCCGTCGTGGTCGCCATCGATGCCCGTCGCGGCAGCGGCGGACGTGGAATCCGCGGAGGTGTACGTGAACGGCGGGCGGAAGCCGACGGGCCGCAGGGTGCTGGACTGGGCGCGCGAGGCGGAGGAGCGCGGTGCAGGAGAGATCCTGCTGACTTCCATGGATGCCGATGGCACGCGCAACGGATTCGATTGCGAACTTACCGCGGCAGTCAGCACCGAGTTGCGCATCCCGGTGATTGCATCTGGAGGCGCGGGCAATGCGCAGCATTTCGCGGAGGTTTTCACGGCAGGCTGCGCGGATGCAGCGCTGGCCGCGAGTATCTTCCACTTCGGCATTGCCGACGTGCGCACTTTAAAGCAGGAGCTGGCGGACCAGGGTGTACCGGTGAGGCTGCCGTGCTGATTCCTTCGATTGACCTGATGGGTGGCCGCATCGTGCAACTGGTGCAGGGCAAGGAGCTGAAGCTTGCGTTCGACGATTTCGAGCACTGGATCGAGCGATTTTCCGGCTATCCCATCGTGCAGCTTATCGACCTGGATGCTGCGATGCGCCAGGGCAGCAACCGTGCGCTGATTGAGCAGATTGCACAGCGGCTGCCATGCCAGGTGGGCGGCGGCATCGGCTCGATCGAACGCGCGCAGGAGATGCTGGCGGCGGGTGCGCGCCGCGTGATCATCGGCTCGGCGCTGTTCGATGCTTCCGCCGCCGTTCCGGAGGGCGATACGCAAAATCTGGTGCGCCGCGATTTCGCGCGGAAGCTCGCCGATGCGGTTGGCGCGGAGAGCCTGGTTTTCAGCGTGGACACGCGCGAAGGACGCATCGCCATCAAGGGATGGAAGCAGCAGGTGGACCTGACGCCGGAGACGGCCATGATCGCGCTGGAGCCGTTCTGCACCGCGTTCCTCTACACCCACATCGATCGCGAGGGAACGATGCAGGGATTTCCGATTGAGATAGCACGTAGACTGCGCGACACGACGAAGCGGCAACTGATTGTGGCCGGCGGTATTCGCGAGCAAGAGGAGATCGATGCGCTCGCGAAGCTGGGCGTAGATGCTGTGGCCGGAATGGCCGTCTATCTCGGACGTCTTGCGGTGTAGCGCGCTGCGTCCCGCCGCTTCATGAACAGGCCGATGATGACAAAAAGGAGAGCAAAGATGGCCTCCAGCGCGGCATTCGCGGTGCGGTGGCGTATCAGGGCGGCAATTGCAATGGCGCCCCATAGGCACGCCAGCACATACCAGATCATGTAGCGTTGCATCGGGATTCAGTATATGGGTGGCTGCGCAGGCAGCGAGACGACAATAGAGATTGCTGTATCCTGAAGGGTTTGCATCAGAAGAAGTTTGCATCAGACATTTTCGACCGGTACAGGACAGGGTGAACGGATGGCGGCGACGTCGGCCAGGGCAAGTGGATTCCGGGTGGCGAAACGGCTGGAGGAAGTCGGCTTCTCCGACATTGTGGTGATTCGCAATAAGGTGCTGGAGCTGCGCGCCGCGGGGCAGGCTGTGCATGCGTTTCATG
Source organism: uncultured Acidobacteriaceae bacterium (assembly GCA_963790555.1). Taxonomy (GTDB): domain Bacteria; phylum Acidobacteriota; class Terriglobia; order Terriglobales; family Acidobacteriaceae; genus KBS-83. The sequence continues at coordinate 148,812 of CAWBPB010000013.1, forward strand.
GCGGCGAGCCGTTCTTCGAGACGCCCGAGGTTGTCAAGCAGGCGCTGTTTGCGGCCGCGGAGGAGAACAAGACGCGGTATGCGCCGTCTTCGGGCATTGCGCCGCTGCGTACCGCACTTGTGCAGAAGCTTCGTCAGCGCAACAGCGTCGACGTGACGGCAGACCAGGTGCTGATCACGGTGGGCGGCGCACATGCGTTGTATTGCGCCTTTCAGGCGGTGCTCGACCCCGGCACGGAATGCCTGCTGTTCTCGCCTTACTGGACGCCCATCGCCGACATGATTCGCGGCACGGAGGCGCATCCGGTCTATGTGCCCACTTCGGCGGCGCGGCGCACCGGCATCACGGCGGCGCTCGAACAGCTTGTGACGCCTGCGACGCGCGCCATCTACTACAACACTCCGCAGAACCCGAGCGGAGTGGTGTTCACGCGCGCCGAAGCGGAAGAAGTTGCGGAGTTCGCAAAGCGCCACGATCTGGTTGTGATCTCCGACGAGGCGTATGAAGACCTGGTGTATGAAGGCGAGCACGTCTCCATTGGATCGCTGCCCGGCATGGCGGAGCGGACGATTTCGACTTACACCTTCTCCAAGAGCTATGCGATGACCGGCTGGCGTATCGGCTATGCAGTGGCGCATGAGCCATTCATGACCGCCTTGAGAAAGATGGTGCTTTACTCCACGAATGGTGTGGCCACCATGGTGCAGTGGGCGGCTGTCGAGGCGCTGGAACTGAGCGCGGAGTTTCGCGAAAAGCGGCTGGGTGAATACCGCGAGCGGCGTGACGTACTGGTGAAGGGCCTGAATGAAATTGGTTTCGAATGCGAATTGCCGGCCGGGGCCTTCTATGCTTTTCCGTCGGTCAGGAAGGTTTGCGAAGACAGCCGTAAGGCCGCAGCCCTGCTGCTGGATAAGGTGCATGTGGCCACCATCCCGGGCGCGGTATTCGGCGCTCAGGGGGAGGGGCATCTGCGCTTCGGTTACTCCGTGCCGATGACCACCATCCATCAGGGGCTGGAAGCGCTGCGCCACCTGACGTAACTGCTGCAGGTGAAACGAAATGCTCCCTGCTTACGTCTGACAGGGAAGCAAACTTTTGCAGCCGCGCACGCCGGGGCGGAATCTGATCAGGATATGCATATCCAACGTCTTTTGGCAGTTGCGCTGTTCGTGTGCGCCGGCGCACTGGCGCCTTCCCTTGCAATGGCGACGTCGGACCCTCCAACGCCCGGGGCGTCCGCCTCGGCGGCTTTGCCCGATGCGCCAGTGCCGCAGACGCAGACGTCGCCGGGCGCTTCCACCGCAGCGAAGACGGAGGCCACTCCGAAGGCGAATGGGAATGAGGGCAAGCAGACCAAACGTATTCTCGGCATCATTCCGAATTTCCGTTCCGTGAGCGCGGATCAGGATCTGCCGCCGGAGACCGCGAAGGAGAAGTTCAAGACTGCGGCACTTGAGAGCTTCGACTACTCGGCGGTTACGTTCGCTGCCGGGCAGGCCGGCGTAGCCCAGGCACAGGACTCTTATCCGGAGTTTCGCCAAGGCGCGGCCGGCTATGGCCGCTATTTCTGGCACACCTTTGCTGACCAGACGGACGAGAACCTGTGGGTGCAGGGTATCCTTCCGGTCGCGCTGCACCAGGACAGCCGATACTACACACTGGGTCATGGCGGATTTATCAAGCGTGGCGCCTACTCGTTCACGCGGGTGCTGATCACCCGCACGGACGATGGCGGCCGCGCGCCGAACTACTCTGAAGTTGCAGGCGCGGGAATCGCCTCGGCTATATCGGCGGCGTATTATCCTTCGGTGTACCAGACCTGGACCAAGATCGGCCAGCGCTGGCTGACGAATGTGATCATCGATGGTGTCACGTTCTCCGTGAAGGAATTCTGGCCGGACGTGAACAACGCCATCTTTCATCAAAAGGACTAATACGCATGCACCTCGGGCTTCCTGAGGAGATCGACCCATCTCTGTTCCGTTATCTTCCTGAAGGCGTTGATGTCACCCGCATAGGCAAGGGCCTGAGCGGAGACCTGCATCTGGACATGTGGGTGCTGCCGCTCCATCCAAAAGAGGCAGCCGCGGCGCGAGAGCATATTCCGAGCGTACGCGTGGTGCAGTCACAGTATGCCGGCGTGGATGCCTTTCTCTCCTTTATCCCTCCAGGCGCTACATTGTGCGACGCGCAGGGCGTGCACGACATTCCGGTCGCCGAGTGGATCCTCACGGCAATTCTCGCCTCACTCAAGTACATCCCGTTTTACGTACGCATGCAGGATGCGGGCGACTGGAAGCAGCGCATCGGAGCGGAGGCGCTTTACCTGGGAACACATCCTGGCGAGCAGCCGAAGATGCCGCCGGCGCTCGAAGATGAGCTTGCGGGCAAGACCGTATTGATCGTTGGCTACGGTTCGATTGGCCGCGCGACGGAGGCGCTGCTGAAGCCCTTCGGCGTAAACATGCTGCGGATTGGCAGACGGCAGCGCGAGGGCGTGGAGCCGGAGGACCGCCTCGACGACCTGTTGCCACAGGCCGATATCGTCGTCCTGCTGCTGCCGCTTACGAGTGAGACGCGTGGAATCATCAATCGCAAACGGCTGGCAGCGATGAAGCAGGGCGCGCTGCTGGTGAACGCGGCGCGCGGTCCGGTGGTCGAGACGGATGCGCTGGTCGAAGCATTGCACGCCGGCAGGATCCACGCCGCCGTGGACGTGACCGATCCGGAGCCGTTGCCTCTGGGGCATCCGTTGTGGTCGGCGCCGAATCTGCTGATCACACCGCATATCGCGGGTTCCAGCCCGGGAATGATGGATCGTGTCATGCGACTGATCGGCGACCAATGCCGCCGTTATATGGCCGGCGAGCCACTGGCCCATGTCGTTACCGAGGGATACTGACGAGTCTGCTTCCGCCGTTTGCCCGGATGCTGTACAAAGGTCATTCGCCACGGAGGACCTTTTTCTTGAATCGTCGCCTGCTCTGTTCCGTACTGTTCTGCCTGCTCTTTGTTGCCACGCCACTGCTGGCGCAACATGAAGACTCCTCCAAATCTGCTGCAAAACCGGCGGTTGAGAAAGCGGTCGAAGAAAAGCCGCAGCCTGAAGCGCCACCGGTGCAGACGCACCACACGCTCCACGTCAATGGGCAGACGCTGAATTACACGGCAACCGCAGGCATGATGCCACTGAAGAACGACAAAGGCGAGACGGAAGCCAACATCTTCTTCATGGCGTACACGCTGGATCAGCCGGCCGGGCAACACAACAAACGGCCGCTGATGTTTGCCTTCAATGGAGGGCCGGGATCAGCTTCGGTGTGGCTGCATCTGGGAGCGATCGGTCCGCGCACCGTGCACATGCAGCAGCCCGACGGCGCTATGCCCGCGCCTCCCTATCAGGTGGAAGACAACGAGAACACCTGGCTCACGCAGACGGACCTGGTCTTCATCGATCCGGTGGGCACTGGCTATAGCCGCGTGACCAAGCCTGAGCTGCTGAAGGAATATCTCGGCCTGAAAGGCGACACCGCCGCCGTGGGCAAATTTATCCGCATGTATCTGGACCGCTACGAGCGGTGGAACTCGCCGCTCTTCCTGGTTGGCGAAAGCTACGGCACGACGCGGGCCTCGGCGCTTTCCGGATACATGCTGCAGAAGTACGGAGTCGCCTTTAACGGCATCGTTCTCATGTCCACGGTGCTGAATTTCGAGACGCTGGAGTTCGCTACCGGCAACGATCTTCCTTACATTCTGTTTCTGCCGTCGTATACGGCGACGGCGTGGTACCACAAGAAGCTTGATCCCGCGTTGCAGGGCGATCTGCAATCTGCGCTGCGGCAATCGGAGGCCTTTGCAGATGGCCCGTATGCCGATGCGCTTGCAAAGGGCGACCGGCTCAGCGCTGCGGATCGCGCCTCGGTGGTCGCCGGCCTGGCGAAGTTCACAGGACTGAGCACGCACTACATCGAACTGAGCAATCTGCGAGTGGACGAGCCGCACTTTACCAAGGAGTTGCTGCGCGACGAGCACCTGAATGTAGGCCGGCTGGATAGCCGTTATACCGGATACGAGCCGTCGCTGGTGGATTCCGAAAGCCAGACGGACCCCACCATGTCGATCATTTCGCCGCCGTTTTCGGCGTCCTTCCATCAGTACATTCGTACCGAGCTGGGTTACAAAACCGACGAGGACTACTACCTGCTGGGCGGAGGGTTCTCGCAGGGCCGGGACTGGGACTGGGGCTCGGCGGCGGAGGGATTCCCCAACGTAACGGAGTCGCTGGACAAGGCGTTTGCCGGCAATCCGTATATGCGGGTGTATGTTGCGTCAGGATACTTCGACCTGGCGACGCCGTACTTCGCCACCGAATACACGCTGGCGCATCTCGGCCTGGAGCCGAGCGAGACCAGCCGCATCTCCACCGGCTTTTACGATGCAGGGCACATGATGTATCTCAAGCCCTCGGCGCAGAAGAAGCTGCACGATGATGTTGCGCAGTTTATTGCTGCGTCGCTGCACTGACGTCTTGCGCCAGAACCTGCGCGACATGAACAGCGCGGCGGGTAGTGTTCTGCGCGATCTGCTCGCGGCAACTGAAGCCGTCGGTGACCACAATGGTGTTCGGGTCGGCGGAACGCACCGCGGGGAGCAGGACACGCTCGCCGAGCGTCTGCGAGACCTCGTATTTGTCGCGCTCAAAGCCGAAAGGCCCGGCCATGCCGCAGCAGCCTGAGTCGAGCATCGTCACCTGTGCGCCGGTCTGTTTGAGCAACGTGTGCTCGGCCTTCATGTTGAAGATGGCTTTGTGATGGCAGTGGCCGTGCAGCACAATGCTGCGGCCGATGAGGGATGGCGGCTTCCATTGCGGCGCGTGGGCGGCGAGAAAATCCGCCAACAGATAGGTTTGTTTTCCTAATCGCCTTGCGCGCTCGCTGTCTGGGTAGAAATTCCGCAGCTCTTCCAGAAAGACACTCGCGCAGCTCGGCTCCAGTACGATGAACGGCATACCGGCATCGATCTGCGGCGCGAGGCGGGCGAGCACATCATCCAGATAGCGCCGCGCCTGATCGAGGAAGCCGAAGTCGTAGAGAGGCCGCCCGCAGCAGATGTGCCGCCGCGGAAAGACGACGCGGAAGCCGGCGCTGCGCAGCACGCGCGCCGCTGCATCCAGCACCTGCGGCTGCAGGTAGTTGTTCCAGGTGTCCGGCCACAGCAGGACGGTCTTCTCGTCGTTCTCGTGAACCGCGGGTGCGTCCTGCTGCTTCAGGAAGCTGCGCGAGGCAAAACGCGGCAGCGAGCGTGCCGGTGCGACATCCGCGATACGTTTCGCGATTGCCTCCACGCCGGGCAGCTCCAGTGCGGCATTCGCGAGCGATGGCGCAATCGACGCGAGGCGCGCCCAGCGATCCATGAAGCCGAAGAGATAGTGCGGCAGCGGATGAATCCGGTCCTTGTAGTGTTGCGCGAGAAATTCCGCCTTGTAGGTGGCCATGTCCACCCGGACCGGGCACTCGTGCTTGCACGCCTTGCAGGAGAGGCAGAGGTCCAGCGCCTCGTGCACCTGCTCATTGCGCCACTTGTCCGGCAGCACGTCGCCCTGCATCAACTCCCACAGCAGGTGAGCGCGTCCGCGCGTGGAGTGCTGCTCCTCGCGGGTGGCCATGTAGCTGGGGCACATGGTCGCGCTTTCGGTTTTGCGGCAGGCGCCCACGCCGACGCAGCGCATCGTTGCGTGTGAGAACGCGCCGTCGTCATCCGGAAACGCGAAATGCGTATGAGGACGCGCGCCTTCGTAGCCCGGCCCCACGCGCAGCTTCTCTTCCGGCTGATAGATCTCGGGCTCGTCCGGGCGTGCCCATCATCTTGCCGGGATTCATGCGGTTGTCCGGGATCCCACAGCGCCTTGAACTCGCGGAAGGCCTGCATCAGCTCCGGACCGAACATCTTCGGCAGCAGCGCGCCGCGCGACTGGCCGTCGCCGTGTTCTCCGGAGAGCGAACCGCCCAGTTCGAGCACGAGGTCGGCGGCGCGATCGATGAACTCGCGATACGCTTTTACGCCTTCCACCGAGCGCATGTCGTAGCTGATGCGCGTGTGGATGCAGCCCTGCCCGAAGTGCCCGTAGATCGGCATGATGTAGCCGAACTCATCGACCAGCGCCTGGAGCTTTCGCAGATAAGTGCCGAGGTTTTCGGGCGGCACAGCGGAGTCTTCCCAGCCCTCCCATAGCTCCGGTATGCCCGGGACAAACGTAACCGCGCCAAGAGCAGATTCCCGCACCCGCCATACGCGCTCTGCCTGTTCGCCATCCACGCGTTTGGCCTGCGGCGGTGTGGGCCAGCCTTCGACTTCCTTGACGAAGTGCTCAGCCTGCTGCCGCGCTTCATCCTCGCTGTCCGCGCCAAACTCCACCAGCAGGAAGCCGCGGCCGTTGGGAAGTAGTTCGATGTCTTCGAGCGCCATCTGCTTGCGGCGCAGGAAGTCCACCAGCAGGCTGTCGAATCCTTCGAGCCCGATCGGCTTGTACTTCAGGATTTCCGGGACCGCATCCGCCGCGACGAACACATCGGCAAAGCCGAGCACCACGAGCTGACGATGCTGCGGGCTCTTCATCAGCCGCACCGTGGCTTCGAGCACGGTGACGCACGTCGCCTCCGTGCCGACCAGCGCGCGCGCAACGTGAAAGCCATTCTCCGGCAGCAGTTGGTCGAGGTTGTAGCCGGAGACGCGGCGCGGGATATCGGGGAAGCGCTCGCGGACGAGCGTGGCGTAGTTGTCGCGGATGCGCTTCAGGCCGGCATAAATCTCTCCAGCGCGGCCGCCTCTGGCGATGGCGGCTTCGAGCGCATCCTCGCTCATCGGCCCCAGCGTCATGCGCGTGCCGTCGTAGAGCAGCACGTCGAGCGATTCGATATTGTCGACTGTCTTGCCGCCCATCAGGGCGTGCACGCCGCAGGAGTTGTTGCCGATCATGCCGCCGATGGTGCAGCGGTTGTGCGTCGCCGGATCGGGCGCAAAGGTCAGCTGGTGGCGCTCGGCTTCGGCGCGCAATATATCCAGCACAACGCCCGGCTCTACGCGCGCGCGCAGGTTGTCGTAATCGATCGACACAATGCGGCGCATGTACTTTGAGAAATCCAGGATGACGGCGACATTGCAGCATTGGCCGGGGATGCTGGTTCCGCCGCCGCGCGACAGCACCGCCGCGCCAAATTCGCGGCAGGCTGCCACTGTGGCGATGACGTCGTCTGCGTCCAGCGGCAGCACCACGCCGATGGGAACCTGGCGATAGTTTGAGGCGTCGGTGGCATAGAGCGCGCGCGATGCCGGATCGAAGCGGACCTCACCGCGGACGGTGGAGCGCAGCCGCGCTTCAAGCGCCGCGTGGGCAGCAAAGTCCTCGTGCGGCAGATGAGTATTGGGCAGCGTATTCAGGATAGGAAAAGGCGAACCGCTGTCCATCATCAGACCTCGTTGAGTGTGGGTGGTGGCAGCGGCGGAATCGTCTTCGCCTCAGTTTCTGTGTCACGGCCGGTCACCATCGAGACCAGCGCCGTCACAACCAGATTGATGACGACCGCAGGCAGCGCCGCGTAGACGGCGAAGGTGTGGCCGGACAGGTGTAAGGGGAAGACTGAAGTCTTCATGCCCATGGAGATGACCATCGCGGTGCCGGTCGCCATGCCTGCGGCCCATCCGGCAAGCAGCGCTGCGCCGCCGAACCAGCGCGTGAAGAGCCCGCAGATAATTGCGGGCACCATCTGCACGATCCATACGCCGCCCAGCAACTGCAGCTCGATGGCATAGCGCGCGCTGCTGGCAAGGATGAACGCCAGCGCGCCGAATTTGATGACCAATGAGACCAGCTTGGCCATGCGCGCCTCTTCCGGCGGCGTCAATGGCGTGCGGACAAACTCGCCCCACAGATTGCGCGTGAACAGGTTCGCGGTGGCAATGGACATGATGGCTGCCGGCACCAGGGCGCCGATGCCGATGGCCGCAAGGCAGAAGCCGGCGAACCACTCAGGAAACATCCGCAGAAAGAGCAGCGGCACGACAGCCGAGGTGTCTTTCGATTGGATGCCGGCGGCCAGCGCCATGAGGCCCAGCAGAGCGATCAGCCCCAGCAGGAGGTTATATGCCGGCATCAGCGCAGTGTTGCGCCGGATGACATTCGCGCTGGACGCGCTGAGGACGCCGGTGAAGGTATGCGGGTAGAAGAGCAACGCCAGGGCGGAGCCAATGGCGAGCGTGCGTGTAGCTCCAGTACTGCTGTGGCCGCAGCAGGATGGAGGACGCAGGCGTGTGCTGCGAGAGAAGGTGCGCCGAGTTGGCGAAGATAGCCGAGTATCCGCCCAGCTTTGCGGGAATGACGATGATGGCCGCGATCACCATGATGTAGAGCATCAGGTCCTTGACGATGGCGATGGTGGCCGGCGCGCGCAATCCGCTGGTGTAGGTATACGCAGCCAGGATGGCGAAGGCCACGATGAGCGGCCACTCGCCGCGAATGCCCATGGCCGCGATCACCTCGCGGATGCCGACCAGTTGCAGCGCGATATAGGGCATGGTCGCCAGGATGCCGGTGACAGCGAAGGCGACGGAAAGCCACCGGCTGCGATAGCGGCCGCGCACGTAGTCGGAGAGGGTAACGTAACGCTCGCGGTGGCATATCTTCCAGAGCTTGGGAAGAATCAGCATCATCAGCGGATAGGAAAGAATGGCGTAGGGTATCGCGAAGAAGCCAACCGCCCCGCCGCCGTAGAGCGCCGCAGGCACCGCGATCACGGTATAGGCGGTGTAGCAGTCGCCGCCGATCAGGAACCAGACGATGAGCGTGCCGAAGCGCCGGCCGGCGAGACCCCATTCCTCCAGGCTGTGCAGGTCCGCCCGCCGCCAGCGCGCCGCAAGGAAGCCTGCTGCCGTCACGACGACAAAGCAGAAGCAGAAGACCAGAAGCGCGGTCGTGCGGATCGCCGGTGGCATCGAGTGAGATTGTACGATGGGCGCGAGTTGCTATTTGCCGCGCATGCTGTCCACGCTGAAGGGAGTTGAGCCGTGGATGACCAGCGTCAGCAGCGCGACCAGGTAGAGCACCATCAGCTCGCCGTGATCCGAGCCCGGCCCTCTGCCGAAGAAGGCAAAGCGGTGCACCATGGCCCATGCGACCAGGATGTTGCAGAAGCAGAAGAGCGCGACCCAGCGCGTCCAGATGCCGAACACCAGGAGCAGGGAGCAGACGAAGTCCGAGAGGAAGGCGATAAAGAAGGACGGATGCGAGCCGATGTGGATGGGGTCGGGAAAGTGCGCCAAAAATTGCGGCCAATGCATCGGCTGCTTCTCCCAGCCGTGGCGCAGGAAGAGCGTGGCGCCGGTGCCGATGCGCAGGATTGCGAGCCCGGCCTGTCCTCCGCCGGCTGATTGTTTTGCAAATGCCATCGCGCGTTCTCCTGGCCTCTCGACTTAGTGAAGCAGTCCGTTGCCGTTAGGGGCTGTCCATTCATCCACCACGACATCCAGATCGTTTACGATCCGGATCGCCTGCTCCACATTGCGGCGTATCTGTACTCTGTCCTGCCGGGACGCGGTGGGCGCCTCTTCGATGGCGACCACGCGGCCATAGGGCCAGGAAAACTCAGGAACCGCAGACAGCGCTTCGGGCAGGTCGGACATGCGAATCTCCAACTGCTGCCGCCGCGCGGCCGCCGGATGCAGCAATGTGCCCGCGTCCAGCGCGCTGCTGGTTTGCTGCGGGAAGATGATGCGCAAAGTCAGCGTGTCGTGGCGCACAGTCAGGAACGGGTTTTGCCATGCGTCGGTGCTGTGGACGTTGACGTAGAGATGTTTCGAGGGCGGCGGAATCTCCGCGAGCTCCGCACGCGCGGCAGCTTCCTTCTTCATCAGCGCGTGTGCCTGTTGTTGTTGCAACTGCCGCGGCAGTCGGCTGTTGCGCGGCGCCGGATTGCGTGCTGCGGTGGCAGCCGGCGCTGAAGAGCGTCAGGCCAAGCAGGAGGAAGGTCGTCGGCTTGCAGAAAGCCTGGAAGGGATCACCAGAAAGGGCGCGTTGCACGCACTTAGGATACCCAATCCGATATCCATCCATCTGCGGCGAAAGGCCTTCTGCTCATTGCCGAGTTAGCGTCCCTGCCAGACGGGGGCCCGCTTTTCCAGGAAGGCGCGCGTACCCTCGGCCTTGTCCTCCGTGGCGCAAGCCAGCCCGAAGAGCGATGCCTCGAAGTCCAATCCGGCATCGAGCGGGAGATCATAGCCGCGGTCCACGGCACGAAGGCAAGCGGCCACGGCGAGCGGCGCCTGCTGCGCGATGGCGCGCGCCAGGGTCTCGGCCCGCGACATGAGCGCTTCGGCGGGCACCACCTCATCCACCAGGCCGATGCGGAAGGCCTCTTCTGCGCCCACCATGTCGCCGGTGAGCAGGAGCTTGAGCGCGGCGCCCTTGCCTACCAGGCGCGGCAGCCGCTGCGTGCCACCATAGCCGGGCACCAGGCCAAGCTTCACCTCCGGCTGGCCCAGACGCGCCCGTTCGCTCGCAATGCGGATGGTGCAGGCCATCGCCAGCTCGCATCCGCCACCGAGCGCGAAGCCCTGGATGGCCGCGATCACCGGCTTGCCGCAGGTCTCGATGCGGCGGAACACCGCCTGTCCTCGCTGCGCAAGCTTTTGGCCGTCCGTGGCGGAGAGCGATGCCAGCTCGCCGATGTCGGCGCCTGCGGCGAACGCCTTCTCGCCTGCGCCGGTCAGAATAATCGCGCGTACCGCTGAGTCGCCGGCGAGTGCGGTGAAGGCGTCGTCGAGCTCGGCAAAGAGCGCGCGGTTCAGCGCATTCATCACCTTCGGACGATTCAGCGTTACGACCGCGTATGCGTCGCCTCGTTCCAGCAGCAGGTTCTCGTAAACCATTGCGTCTCCTTGTGAACTCACTATCATCCACGCGGCACGCGGATGCTGTCATCCGGTCGCGGGCAATAGGGTTTCCGTTCTTCACGATGGTAGATTCAAAGAGGAATGATCAAGGGAATCACCTTCGTGCACGCGGCGAGCACGCCTGCCGTTTACGACACGCTGCATCGCTTCTTTTCTGCCGTCGGCCTTGAACCGGGCCGCAGTTGGGAGACGGACACGAGCCGCGGCGCGCCTTTCCTGGCGCCTGTGGGCAGCTTCGAGCTGCTGGACGGTTTGGCGCACATGTCCGCTGAGGTGCTGATCGAAGTCACCGCCATCGACGATGTATACCGGGCAGCGAAGCAGTGGCTGGAGCAAACAGCCGGCGCAGAGGAAGCGGCAAAGCGCATCACGGATGTCGCGCCTACCACGTGGAAGTCGCTGGCGTTCACCATCGAACCGGTGCCCGGCGTCGCCTTTGGATTTTGGCAGTGGGAGGATCCGCTGCGCGGCAAGCCAATTGCCATCGAAGGCGATCTCTCCGCTGCCGGTATGCGGTTCGCTATTGTCGTGTCGCGGTGGAATGCCGTTATCACCGAGCGTCTGCTGCAGGGCGCGCTCGATGGATTGCTGCGCAGCGGGGCATCGCGCGAGCAGATTGAGATTGTGCGCGTGCCGGGAGCATGGGAGATCCCTTCCGCCGCGCGTGCCCTCGCGGTCACAAAACGCTTCGACGGAGTCATCGTGCTCGGCTGCCTGCTGCGCGGAGAAACGGCGCACTACGAGGCGATTTACAACGAGGTGAGCCGTGGGATTGGCCAGTCGCAGCAGGAGACGGGCGTGCCGCACGGCTTCGGCGTGTTGACCTGCGAGACGCTGGAGCAGGCGCTGAACCGCGCGGGCATCAAGGCGGGCAACAAGGGTTTTGAGGCTGCGGTCGCCACCATCGAAATGGTAGACGTGCATCGAAAGATTGCTACAGCACCGGCTACAGACAGGCGGCCGGCATGAGCCAGCCCACAGGCAAGCGCCGCAAGTCCCGCGAACTCGCCATGCAGATGCTCTTTCAGATGGACGTGGGCAAGCAGACGCCCGAGCAGGTGCAGAAGAGCTTCTGGAAGGCGCGTGAAGAGGCGATCGACAACGATACACGCGGTTTTGCGGAGGACCTCTTCCGCGTCGCCACGGCGCGCGAGGAAGAGATCGATGCGCTGATTGAGCAGCACTCGGCGCATTGGCGCATCCCGCGCATGCCTGCGGTGGACCGCAACCTGCTGCGCCTGGCCGTGGCGGAGCTCACGGGTTTTCCCGGAACTCCGGTGCCCATCGTCATCAACGAGTCGCTGGAAATCGCAAAGCGCTACGCGGCGCCCGAGTCGCTCGGCTTCCTGAACGGGATCCTTGACGCGATTGCGAAGAGCCGGAAGTAGAGAAGAGACAACAGCAGAGAACTGCAGACACAAACAGGAAACGGCAGAGCCCCGATTCAATCGTGGGGTTGTCTGCCGTTCTCTGGGTTTGCCTGTTGTGGTCTCTGCTTACGGAATCGCCCTCGGCTTCACCGCCAGGAACTGCGCCGGCGTGATGCCGCCATTGCCATCCGGCAGGTTCGAGGTGAACTGCTCCGTGTCCGTCAGCGTGCTGGTGGACACGATGTGCATGTTCGAATCGCCGGCTGTCGAAACGAAGATGTCCGCATAGTCCGGGCTGAAGATTGCCGCCACGGGAGTGGTTGCCTGTGCGCCGGTCAGCTTCACCGCCGGTCAGCGCGCCCGGCGTGCCCGGTGCTGGAATGGTGTACACCGGCAACTGCGCGTTGCCCGGGGTGGCGCTTGCCGATTCATAGGTGACCACCGCAAGAGACGAGTTGGGCGAGGTCACTACCTGATGGATCAGGGACGGCGCGAACTGGGCCAGCGACAGCGGGTAGTTAATGGAATTTGTGATGGTCAGCGGGATGTTCTGTTTCGTCGTTGGATCGGTCGGGCAGGCGCCGGATGGAACGGTCTCTCCTGCCGGCGGCGGCGCGTTGGTCGGTACGACGACGTTTGAGTCCGTGAGTTGCGCTGTCGTCGCACTGATGATGTGCTCGCCATTGGTGGTGCTCGCCAGGTGATCTGCAGCGAAGCCGTAACCCACGCGCGCCGCCGGGCACTGCCGACGGATAGTTATCGGCCGGAGTTATGCGAGTATCCGGGCAATATCCACGCGCTGTCGTGTTCTGTCCGGAGATAAACGCGCCGAACTGGGGCACAGCCAGCGCGAGATCCGGCGAGCAGAAGACGTTGTAGGAAGTATTCGCATCGCTGCCGGCGGCGCCATTGGCCGGGCACGATGCCGATGGTGAGCCGTTTGTGGTATCCAGCTTTTCCGTGCTCCATCCGGTGAAGGTGTTGTAGACGAAGAGTGTATTCACCTGCTGGGTGGGATTCGCCGGATCGGCGGCGGTGCCGATGATGTAGATCGTGCTGCCATCCGGCGAGAAGGTCGCACGCTGCCCGATACCGCCGTACTGCGTCACGATGCTGGCCGGAGTTCCCGTGCTGCCGGAGCTTCCCGAGCCGCCTGTCGTCGTTGAGCCCGCAGTGGCCGGCTGATAGACGTAGATGATCTGGCGATCGCGATCGTTGATAACGACCTGGTTATTGGTAGGCGAGACGGCCAGCACCACGCCGGGGACCGTGGTGTCTTCCTTGGTCAGCGTGTTGCTCGTTGCCGCGACAATCATCAGCTCGCGATAGCTGCCGAAGTAGAGGCTGGTGCCAGTCTGGTCAAGCACCATGGAATTGGGAACGTAGGGCAGCCGGACCGGCGTGCCGATGGTGCTCGTGGCTCAGGTCCAGCGGAGTGAAGTACTGGGAATTCGGGCTTGCCATCCAGAGATAGCTGCTGGCGCTTCCCGGCGAAGTCACATCCAGACTATTGCTGGCAATGGGCGTTCCATTTCCGTTGACGCCAATCTGATTGATCGGAGCTGGATTGCAGGTCGGCGGCGCGCACACGGCGTACACCGAGCTCGATCCGGGGAAGGTCGACGTGATGGAGCCGGTGCCGCTCACCCCGATGGTGCGCTGGTCAGTCGACGTGTAGCTCAGCGGTAGGCCGGTAATGTTATTGCCATTTGTGTCGATCACCGTGGCCGTTGTGGGCTGCGGCGTATGCGGATTTACGCTGACGGTGGTGCCGCCGTTCGCCGAGAGTGTGATGGACTTGGGCGGGCAGGTATAGAAATACCCCGCACTGGAGCTTGTACCCGAAATGCTGGCCGTGATCAGCGCAGAACCGGGCTGCTTCGCCGTAGCGACGCCGTTCTGGTCAATGGACACAACGGTGTTCGTCGAGCCGGTTCCGGAGATCGAACTAGTTGTCTGTGCCGCGTAGGAAAGGTGGCCGAGAACCGACGAGCAGTTGGGAACACCAGCGATGTTCGGTGCGCAGTAGGGGGTTTGGCTGCTCGACACAAAGGCTGTTGCATCCAGTTGCGCAGTCTGGAACTGCGACAGGCAGCCTGTGACCGGGCCCCCGCTGCTGCTGGTTGTATCCAGCGTCACGTTCGTGACCGGCGGATGAATGTACACCTGCACCGCATTGCTGGTGGCGCCGCCGGAACTCCCGGTCGCCGTAGCTACTTCAGAGACGGCGGTCGGAATGCAAGTGGTGTAGGCTGCCACGCCGCTGGTCGTCAGCCGGTTCCAATGTCCCGCGCAGACCAGCCCGGAAGGCGATACATCCACGTTTGCGTGCGTCGGATCCGGAGTGGAAGCGACGATTCCGTAACTGACTGTTCCCAGACTTACGGACGCGCCGGTGCAGTCCTTGCCGCTGCCTGCGGTCAGCGTTCCAATCTGGCCATAGGACAGCGAGATGCCGGTCACCTGCGGCTCCAGGGTGAACGACACCAGGGTTCCCTTCTTTGTCGAAAAGCCGGCTCCATTGCTGTTGCAGTAGTTGTTAGGGTTCGATCCGCAACCGAGAACGGAGAGCTGAACGGGAAGAGTAATGACAAAGAGGACAACAAGAATCAGGTACCGCCGCATGAAACCTCCCCGCAACGGCCTAGCGGCCATCACGGTTCACTGCCAGGAAGATCACTCTGGACCATTTTCACAAAGCGACCCAAGCGATCTGAGAGACTCGGCGCCGCATTTCGGTTCAGAAACGCGGCGCTTCGCGGAGAAGCGCTCACTCGCAGTGTTCGTGAAAACGGTCGAAACGTGTGTCACGAGTGTAAAGCAGGACAGGAGGGGCGAGCCAGCGCCGGCCCGTCTCCGGAGTTTGTGCTCAGCGCCCCGTGCTCGACCGGCTGTCTGATCCGGCCTGCTGGGAAGCGCTGAGGTAATGGTCAAACCAGTCGAGCGTCCGCTCCAGCACATCGATGCGGTGCTCGGGGTTGCGGAAGCCGTGGCCCTCATTGGGATAGACCACCAGCTCCGTCGGCACGCCTTCATCTTTCAACGCGTGCCAGAACTCGAAGGACTGCGGCGCCGGGCACTCGCCATCGCGATCGCCTACCACCACCAGCGTTGGAGTCTTCGCCTTGCGGATGAAGTCGATCGCCGAGCTCTTGGCGTAGACCGCCGGATCGTCATAGACGCTTGCGCCGAAGAACGGCAGCATCCACTGGTCGATGGAGTTCTCGCCATAGTAGCTCTGCCAGTTCGCGATGCCGGCGCCGGCCACGGCGGCGTGGAAGCGCTGTGTCTGGGTGACACCGAACATGGTCATGAAGCCGCCATAGCTCCAGCCCGTCAGACCGAGGCGACTGTCGTCGACGCTGGGATACTTCTTTTCGACAGCGTCCACGCCGGCCAGAATGTCCTTCAGGTCGCCGTAACCGAAATCCTTACGATTGGCCTGGGTGAATGCCTCGCCCTCGCCATAGCTGCCGCGCGGATTGGGCTCGAGCACGAAGTAATCCATCGCGCTCAGCGGCGCGCCGCCGAATCCGGCGCCCGGCCAGCGAGGCAGTACCGCGGCCGACGGACCACCATGCACCATCACGATCAGCGGGTACTTCTTTGCCGGATCGAAATGCGCCGGCAGCATCAGCCAGCCCTGAATGTGGAAGCCGTCGTTGGTCCACTTGACCGATTCAACTTTCCCCCATGCCGGCTTCAGGGTGTCGTTCACGTGGGATACCTGCAGTGAGCTGCGAGCCGGGCTTCAGCTCGCCGACATAGACCTCCGGCGGCTTCTCGAACGAACTGCTGGCGACTGCGAATTCGCCGTTCTTGGCGATCGAGAGGCTCATCGATTCGCGCCCATCGCTGATTCCTGCCGGCACATCGAGCAGGGCCTTCTCATCGGTCAAAGCAGGCGTGCCACCCGCTGCCAGGTGATACCCGGCAATGCGGCTGGTTCCTCCGGAAACCTCAGAGACGATCAGCGAGTGATCGTCCACCCAGTGCGGCCATACCGCGGTTACGTCAGCCTGCGGAGTTAGGTTCGCGGGGCTGCCGCCGGTTGACGAAACCAGATATACATCGCCACCGGTCGATCCCTGGTCGCTCATCAGGCCGCCGATGAAGCTGATACGCGAGCCATCCGGCGACCAGCGGGGCACGGCGATCTGCAGCCCGTGCAGCGACCCCGAGACCTTTTGTGGATCCACGATGCTCGTCGGCTGGGCATTGGGGGTGGCTGCCGCGGTATAGAGCTGGGCGACCCACCAGTTGTTCTCGCCCGGCGGCGGCGCGGCCACGTAGGCCAGCCTTTCGGAGTCCGGCGACCAGTCGAACTCATAGACGTGCAGCTTCTCCGGAGTGAGTAGCTGGGCCTCGCCGCCTCGCGCATCCACGGCCGCAACTCGTTGAACTTCAAGGCCTTCCACGCCAATGACCCCGGATGGAGGCTTCATGGCCGCGAGCGCTCCAGAAGGGCGTGTGGCTCCGGGGACATAGAGGAACGCAACTCGTTGGCCATCCGGCGACCACGCCGGGTGTTGGACGTAGCCTTGCAAATGCGTGATCTGCTGCGGTTTTCCGCTCAGGCTGGTAACGAACAGATCGGTCTGGCCGCTTTTCCCGCATTCGCCCTCGAAGAGCAGTGCCCGCGAGTCCGGCGACCACTGCGGATCGGTCGCCGCGCAGTCCTCCCCGGTATTCAGTTGCTCCGACGCCTGGCCGTGCGCATCGCTGACCATGATCCGGCTCTGACTGCCATGCTCACGCTCGGTCCAGGCCAGGTGCGCGCCGTCGGGAGAAAGCGACACCTGCCCAACGTTTTCCACCTTGCCCAGATCGGCCAGAATGGCTCGGACTTTTGGGTTGGCAGGCGGACGGGTGCTCGCCGAATCGGCGCCGGTGGCGGGCAGGGATAAGAGCGAGAGACAAAGCAGAGTAGGGAGGCTGAGGCGGTGCGAAAAACTCATGCGAGGGATGCTATCAGCATTTTGCGCGCTCGGAGCGGCCTCCTGCAGGTGCGAAAAGCATCGATTCAGCGTGGAAGCGGCAGGCGCTGGGGTTTCGAATGGGCGGCTTCGCGCACAAATTCACCACCTTTTGTTGACCGCTTCCCTAACGCTTGTTATTGTTAAAAGGTTCCCCGAGGCACGTCTTTCGCCTGCGTTGAGCAGAGCGCGAGCCGGGCGCCAGACGGGATCCCCACAGAATGCAAGGCCAGCAGTTATGGATTCGGCCGCTTCTGCGGTTCCTCTGAAGCCGAGAGGACGAAGATCGCATCGGTGCCTGCGACACCCTTCACCTGGAAGGGCTATGCGGGCCGGAACTTCGAAACGGAGCTGAACTAAGTACAGGATTCCGGGGTGACCCGGTCTCTTGTTGCGTGCGGCCACCGTCGCGGTTCCTGTCTGAGATAGGAAGCGAAGCAGACGCGAAGCGGACATGCATGAGTCATGCCCCGAGTGGCATTGTGGGCGGCGCGTAGTGTGCGTGCGGGCGTGACGATTGAGTGGCCGGTCGCGAGTTGAGTTTGAGAAACGGGTAAGGAGTAATGGATTGCCGACATTCAATCAGCTGGTGAAGCAGGGTCGCACGGCGCCGCGGTATAAGACCGCGAGCCCCGCATTGCAGGGTTCCCCGCAGCGGCGCGGCGTATGCACCCGCGTCTACACGCAGACGCCCAAGAAGCCGAACTCGGCGCTGCGCAAGGTGGCCCGCGTCCGGCTCACCAACGGCATTGAGGTGACGACGTACATCCCCGGCATCGGCCACAACCTGCAGGAGCACTCGATTGTGCTCATCCGCGGCGGCCGTGTGAAGGACCTGCCCGGAGTGCGCTATCACGTGGTGCGCGGCTCGCTGGATTCGGTGGGCGTGGCGAACCGCAAGCAGGGCCGTTCGAAGTACGGCGCGAAGCGCGCCAAGACGGCAAGTGCCAAGTAAGTAGAGACGGAAGTCAGGAAAAGGTTAGGAAGCGATGCCCAGAAAAGGACACATTGCCAAGCGCGAGGTAGCGGCCGATCCGGTCTACAACTCCTCGCTGGTGACCAAGTTCGTGAACTCGATGATGTGGGGCGGCAAGAAGTCG
>CAWBPB010000014.1:0-113028 GCA_963790555.1 uncultured Acidobacteriaceae bacterium
GTGGCGGCCGACATGCGCTCGCTGCGCAAGCCCGATCCTTACAAGAACAAGGGCGTCCGCTATACCGATGAGAAGCTGAAGAAGAAGGTCGGCAAGACCGGAGCGAAGTAGACCGGCGCGACGTAAGAGTAGCCAGATAACCGAACGGGGCCGCAGGGCGGTCCCGCTGTTAGGAAGAAGAGACGATGATTCCGCAGAGACAGAGAAACGACGATCCGGCAGCGCGTGCATGCGCGCATCCGGCAGAAGATGCAGGGCACGGCGGAGCGGCCACGGCTGAACGTCTATCGCTCGCTGAACCACATCTACGCGCAGGTGATCGACGACGCGAGCGGCACCACGCTGGTTGCTGCCTCCACCAAGGCGGCGAAGCTGAAGACCGGCGGCAATGTGGCGGCGGCCAAGGAAGTCGGCAAGCTGGTGGCGGAGCGCGCCAAGGAGAAGGGCGTCAAGAAGGTGGTCTTCGATCGCGGCGGCTACCTCTATCACGGACGCATCAAGGCGCTGGCCGATGCGGCGCGCGAGGCGGGTCTCGAGTTCTAGCGGGTTAGGGGCGCCAGGCGCCCGGAAGGAAACGGAATGGCAATGCTGAAGAAGAAGATCGATGCCGGGCACTACAACCTGAAGGACCAGGTGGTCGCTATCAACCGCGTGACCAAGGTCGTCAAGGGCGGCAAGAACATGTCGTTCGCCGCGCTGGTTGTGGTCGGCGATCCCAGTGCCGGCGTGGTTGGCTACGGCTCCGGCAAGGCGAAGGAGGTGCCCCAGGCGATTCGCAAGGGCATCGAGAGCGCCAAGAAAAATCTGGTGCACGTGCACCTGACCGACACCTCGATTCCGCACCAGGTGCTGGGCCGCTACGGCTCCGGCCATGTGCTGCTGAAGCCGGCGCCGGAAGGCACGGGCGTCATTGCCGGCGGCGCTGTGCGCGCGGTGATGACTTCGGCCGGAGTGCAGAACGTGCTGACCAAGAGCCTGGGCACGGCGAATCCGCACAACGTCATCAAGGCGACTTTCGACGCACTGACCCAGTTGCGCGACAAGGCCGATGTTGCGGCGCTGCGCGGCAAGCAGGTAGAGGAGCTATAGTCATGGCAGAGGCGAAGAAGACACTGCTGATCGAGTACTACCGCTCGAAGATTGCGACCCCGGAGAAGCACAAGAAGGTCGTCAAGGGCCTGGGCTTCACCCGGCTGAACCAGATTGTCGAGCGCGAGGACACGCCCTCGATCCGCGGCATGGTCAAAACCATTCCGCACCTGGTGCGCATCGTCGAGTAGTCGTTGGCGAGTAGTTCGAGACAATAGAATCATCATGCGAGTCGGCCTCTTGTAAGGCCGGCGTTGAGCGAGGAAATCATGGCAACGAATCTCTCCAATCTGCGTGCGCCGAAGAAGGCGAACACCAATCGCAAGCGCGTGGGCCGCGGTATGGGCTCCGGCATGGGCAAGACCTCGACCCGCGGCCACAAGGGCCAGGGATCGCGCTCCGGTTCGAGCCTGATGCGCGGCTTTGAAGGCGGCCAGATGCCGCTGCATCGCCGTCTGCCCAAGCGCGGCTTCACCAACATCTTCCGCACCGAATACAACGTGCTCAATCTGGACAGCCTGGCCAATCTCCAGGAGACTGAGCTGACGCTTGAAAAGCTCGCGGAACTTGGTCTGACCAAGAAGAAGGGGCTGTTGAAGATCCTCGGCAACGGCGAGATCAAGACCGCCATTACCGTGCACGCGCACAAGTTCTCGAAGTCGGCGCAGGAAAAGATCGAGCGCGCCGGCGGCAAAGTTGTTGTTCTGGGTCAGACGCCGGCCCAGGCATAAGCTGTAGCAGCGGAGATCAGGGGTAGGCTGACTTCATATGTGGGAAAAGTTTTCGAATATCTTCCGTATCCCGGACCTCCGCAATCGCCTGCTGTTCACGCTGGCGATGCTGGCGGTCTACCGCCTGGGCGCGCACATTCCAACGCCGGGCGTCGATACCAAGGCGCTGGAATCGTTCTTTGACTCGCAGAGCGGTTCCGCCCTGGGACTGGTCGACCTGTTCAGCGGCGGCAACCTGCGCCGGCTGACTGTCTTCGCGCTGGGCATCATGCCCTACATCACCGCGTCGATCATCTTCCAGCTCCTGACCGTGGTCTATGAGCCGCTGGCCAAGCTGCAGAAGGAAGGCGAGATCGGCCGCCGCAAGATCACGCAGTGGACGCGCTACATGACGGTCGTGCTCGGCGTGGTGCAGTCGTTCGCCATCGCGCTCACGCTCTCCCACAGCACCGGCGGCGGGCAGTCCTACGTGCTCAATCCGGGCGCGGGATTCGTCGCCATGACGGTGCTCACGCTGACCGCAGGCACCACGTTCGTCATGTGGCTGGGTGAGCAGATCACCGACCGCGGCGTCGGCAACGGCATGAGCTTGCTCATCTTCGCCGGCATCGTCGATGGATTGCCGCGCGGCATCGCCGATCTCTACGAGAAGGCCAAGACCCAGGCCTTCGGCGCCTTCACGGTTCCTGCGCTGGCCATCCTGGTCATTCGGCATGATCGCCGTCGTCGCCTTCATCGTCTATGTCGAGCGATCGGAGCGGCGCATCCCGGTGCAGTACGCGAAGCGCATCGTGGGCCGACGCCTGATGGGTGGCCAGTCCACGCACCTGCCGCTGAAAGTAAACTCCGGCGGCGTCATGCCGATCATCTTTGCCAGCTCTATCCTGTCCGCGCCGATGCTGTTTGCTACGTCGAACTTCGTGCGCAGCCACACCGTGCTCAACCGCATCTTTGACGCGCTGCGCGCCGGCGAGCCCTGGTATGAGCTGCTGTCCATGGTGGCGATCGTCTTCTTCGCCTATTTCTATATCTCGATCGTCTTCCGTCCCGACGACATCGCCGACAACATGCGCAAGTATGGCGGCTTCATCCCCGGCATCCGGCCCGGCCGCCGCACCTCGGATTACATCAACGACATCCTGACGCGCATCACGCTGGTCGGCGCGATCTACCTAATCGTGGTCTGGCTGATTCCGCAGATCATGATCAACGGCATCCACCTCGAAAACCTGTGGCTGATCGGCCCGGCCTTCGAACGGATGCCGACCTGGGTCACCCACGGCCTGGGGCTGAACTTCTACTTCGGCGGCACATCGCTGCTGATCGTGGTGGGCGTGGCCATGGATACCGTGAACCAGATCGAGTCGCAGCTCATCATGCGGCACTACGAGGGCTTCTCGCCGAGAAGCGGCCGGGTGCGCGGACGCCGCGCGTGGTAGCGGGACAGCAGGAGTTGGCCTCCGCAGACCAGTATCGCCGACCACGCCGCCGGCGTCAGCTTTCATCCTGGCCCCGTGCTGTTGCTGGGCGCGCCCGGGGTAGGCAAGGGAACGCAGGCCAAGGCCATCATGGCCGCGTGGGGCATTCCCCAGATCTCGACCGGTGATCTCCTGCGCGAGGTCAAGAACCGCGACCTCGAGCCCAGCCCGATCGCCGACCGGCTGCTGCGCGAAGGCAAACTCCACGAAGCGGATATGGAGCAGATGGCCGCCGGCAAGCTGGTCTCCGATGGCCTGGTCAACGACATGGTGGCAGCCCGGCTGGAAGAGCCCGACACGGCACGCGGCTACATTCTGGACGGTTTTCCGCGCACCCTGGTGCAGGCCAACTGGCTGGACGCGCAGCTCGCCTCGGGCGCCAGCAGCCTTCCGGTGGTCGCCGTCAGCCTGCGGGTGAATGAACAGCAGTTGCTCCTGCGCATCACCGGCCGGCGAAGCTGCCCGGTCTGCAAGCGCATCTATAACGTGTACCTGAAGCCGCCGGTTGCCGATACGGTCTGCGATTTCGACCAGACCGTGCTCGAACAGCGCGCTGACGATACCGAGGCGGTCTTCGCCGAGCGGATGCGCGCCTACGCCGAGCAGACAGCGCCGGTGCTCGAACACTATCGCGCTCTGGGCCGCTATGCGGAAGTAGACGGCGACGCGCCCGTGGATGTAGTCACCGAGAGCATTCTGGCCGCGGTCGAGCGCCTGCGGGCCTAGTTGGAACGAGAGACTACCATGGCGATCATGATTAAAACCGCGAAGGAAGTGGAGAAGATGCGGCGCGCCGGAGGCATCGTGCGCGAGGTGCTTCACACGGTTCGGGCCATGGTGAAGCCGGGCGTGACTACGCTCGAGCTGGAAAACGTAGCGTCAAAGCTGATTGAGGATGCGGGCGCGAAGCCGGCCTTCAAGGGCTATCACGGCTTCCCCTGCGTGCTCTGCACCTCGCTGAACGAGCAGGTGGTGCACGGGATTCCTTCCGCAAAAACCGTGCTGCGCGAGGGCGATATTCTCTCGGTGGACTGCGGCGCGGTGATCGACGGCTACTACGGCGACTCGGCCATCACCATCCCGGTGGGGAAGGTGTCTCCCGAGACGCAGCGGCTGCTCGACGTGACTCGAGGGTCGCTCGAAAAGGCGATTGCGACGGTCCGGCCCGGGGCCATGCTGGGCGATGTCGGGGCAGCGGTACAGGAGATGGTGGAGTCGGAAGGCTTCAGCGTAGTCAAGGAGTTTGTAGGCCACGGAATCGGGACCAAGATGCACGAAGACCCGCAGATCCCGAACTTCGGGCAGCGCGGGCGGGGCGTTCGGCTGCGGGAAGGCATGGTTCTGGCTATCGAGCCGATGGTGAATGCCGGCGGGGATGCGGTTCGGGTCCTGAAGGACGGTTGGACGGCGGTCACCGAGGACGGCAGCCTGAGCGCGCATTTTGAGCATACAGTCGCCGTCACCAAGGATGGCGCGGCGATTTTGACACTGTAACCGCCCTGAATCGGGTATCATAGGGGTTGGCACATAAGTGGCCGGAGGCTTTGCCAGAGCAGTCTGGCGGGACAAGTCTGGCGGAACCAGGAAGATTGATTGTCGAAGGAAGACGCAATAGAAGTTATGGCGACGGTTCTCGAGACGTTGCCGAACGCAATGTTCAAAGTGGAGCTCGAGAATAAGCATCAGGTGCTGGCCCACGTATCCGGACGTATGCGGAAGAATTTCATTCGCATCCTGCCCGGCGATCGTGTTGCGGTGGAACTGAGTCCGTACGATCTGAACCGCGGCCGCATTGTTTACAGATACAAGTAGCGCGCCGGTCTGCCGCCAGAAAGCAACCAGCCTTTTCAGAAGGCTCGTTGTTATGGCGTGCCCTGCCGGAGCTTCCGAACTTGTGAGTCGAGAGATTGAGGGGTTGTCGTTATGAAGGTACGTGCATCGGTTAAGAAGATTTGTGACAAGTGCAAGGTCATCCATCGCCGCGGTGTGGTGCGGGTGATCTGCGAGAACCAGAAGCATAAGCAGCGCCAGGGCTAAGCGCCTAGGCATACTCAAGCGGTTCCGGGGCGAGTTAGCCGCAGTCAAGGCTTGCGATGAACCCCGGCTCACGCGAAACCTGCCGGTGAATTTCCAATTCCGGCCAGACGTTCCAGGCGGCGAAGCTGCACTGGAACAAGCGAAGGACAAGCATGGCACGTATTGCTGGCGTCGATCTGCCGAGAAACAAACAGGCACGCATCGCGCTCACTTACATCTACGGCATCGGCAATCCGCGCGCGGCAAGCATTTTGAGCAGCGCGAATGTCGATCCGTTCAAGAAGGTCCAGGACCTGGGCGAAGACGAGGTCAACCGCATCCGTCAGGTCATCGAGCAGGAAGGCGGCATTGAGGGCGACGCGCGCAAAGACGTTGCGATGCACATCAAGCGCCTGATCGATATCCAGAGCTACCGTGGCAACCGCCATCGCCGCAACCTGCCGGTCCGCGGCCAGCGCAGCCACACCAACGCGCGCACGCGCAAGGGCCCGCGCAAGGGCACCATCGCGGGCAAGAAGAAAGCGACGAAGACCTAAAATGGCGAAGGCACAACAGGCGGCGACCGGCAAGGCCGGCAAGAACAAGAAGTTCAAGAAGCGCGAACGCAAGAACGTGCCCTACGGTCTGGTGCACATTCAGGCTTCGTTCAACAACACCATCGTGACCATCACGGACAACATGGGCAACACGCTCTCCTGGAAGAGCTCGGGCTCGCTTGGTTTCCGTGGATCGCGCAAGGGCACGCCGTTCGCAGCACAGCAGGCCGCGGTGAACGCCGCCAACCAGGCGCGCGACCATGGTCTGCGCTCGGTCGATGTGCGCGTCAGCGGGCCGGGTTCGGGCCGCGAGTCGGCAGTACGTGCGCTGGCTGCTGCCGGCATCGAGGTGCGTTCGATTCGCGACGTCACCCCGATTCCGCACAACGGCTGCCGTCCGCCGAAGCGTCGTCGTGTGTGATTTACCGCTGTCTGCTTGAGTTCCGGCAGGCAGCGATCGTAGTTAAGAAGTACGGACTGGGACGAAGGGCATCCGCCTGTAAACCAGTCGACACCTGAGGTTGAGGAGAGAGATACGTGGCACGTTATACCGGAGCAGTTTGCCGCCTTTGCCGTCGCGAAGGCATGAAGCTTTTTCTGAAGGGCACGAAGTGCCACACCGAGAAGTGTCCGGTGGACAAGCGCAACTTCGCCCCCGGCCAGCACGGCCGCGACCGCAAGGTGAAGATCGTCGGTTACGGTCTGCAGTTGCGTGAAAAGCAGAAGGCCAAGCGCATTTATTTCACGCTGGAAAGCCAGTTCCGCGAGTACTACGAGAAGGCGAACCGCTCCTCGGGCGTGACGGGCGAAATCCTGCTGCAGCAGCTGGAGCGCCGTCTCGACAATGTCGCCTATCGCCTGGGCTTCGCTTCCAGCCGCCGCCAGTCGCGCCAGATCGTTCGCCACGGCCACGTTGAAGTCAATGGCCGCAAGGTCAACATCCCCTCCTTCCAGGTGCAGGTGGGCGATGAGATCAAGATCCGCGAGGGCTCGAAGGCGATGACGGTGCTCGAAAGCTCGACCGAGTTCGCGAGCCACCAACAGTCCCCGCAGTGGCTGCAGGTCGATCACAAGAACCTCTCCGGCAAAGTGCTCGCGCTACCGAAGCGCGAGGACGTGAACCTGCCGGTGAACGAGCAGTTGATCGTAGAGCTTTACAGCAAGTAGGGAACTGTAGAGCAAGTAAACAGGTTTGCCCGGCAATCCATCGCCGGGACGCTTTACCCGCGCAAGCGGCCACATCCACGCAACAGGAGAAACAGGCACAGCCGCTGCAGAATGCTTCGCGGCGCTTGCTGTGCAGGAGATACACGCATGCTTTGGAGAGGATTTCAAAAGCCCAAGCGTCTTGCACTCGATACCGAGACGCTCACCGAGAAATACGGAAAGTTCAGCGCCCAGCCCTTTGAACGCGGGTTCGGCACCACGGTCGGCAATGCGCTGCGCCGCGTGCTGCTCTCTTCGATCGAAGGTGCCGCGGTCACCGCGGTCAAGATCGAAGGCGTGCTGCACGAGTTCCAGTCGATCACCGGCGTCGTCGAAGACGCGACGGACATCATCCTCAACCTGAAGCAGATTCCCTTCAAGTTGAATGGTGAAGGCCCGAAGGCGCTCTATCTGCGCGCGGATCAGCCCGGCGTTGTCACCTCGGGCATGATCGAGGCAGACGGCGACGTGGAGATTCTGGACAAGAACATCTACATCGCAACCGTGAGCGAAGGCGGCAAGCTGGACATGGAGATGCGCCTGAAGCGCGGGCGCGGATACATCTCCGCCGACAAGAACTTCGATAGCGATCTCGGCATCGGCTTCATCCCCGTGGACTCGGTCCACTCTCCAGTGCGCAAGGTGAACTACGCCGTCGACGCAGCCCGTCTCGGTCAGATCACCGACTACGACAAGCTGACGCTTGAGGTGTGGACCAACGGGTCTGTGCTGCCGGCGGATGCCATCGGTCTTGCGGCCAAGCTGATCAAGGACCACATGACCATCTTCATCAACTTCGAGGAAGAGATCGAAGCGGAGCACCAGTCGGAAGAGGGCCGCATGCAGTTGCGGAACGAGAACCTCAACCGTTCGGTCGAAGAGCTCGAACTGTCCGTGCGCAGCTACAACTGCCTGAAGAACGCCAATATTCAGACCATCGGCGAGCTGGTCCAGAAGACCGAGCCCGAGATGCTGAAGACCAAGAACTTCGGCCGCAAGTCGCTGAACGAGATCAAGGAAATCCTGGCGCAGATGGGTCTGTCGCTGGGCATGAAGATCGACGAGAACGGCAATGCCGTTCCCGGACCGACCTCCATCCTGCCCTCGCAGGCGCTGGCACAGAGCTACAACAACCGCTTTGAGGACGAAGAAGACGATCTCGACGTGCTCGAGCCGATGCAGAACGAGCCGGAGAACTTCTAACCACTTCCGCCGGAGGGAGACATCTCTCTCCGGCGCTTGATTTTAGCGGCCCCGCCGCACGTAAGCGAGAGATTTGCCATGCGCCATCGCAATGCTGGATACAAACTCGGACGCAACACCAGCCACCGCCGCGCCCTGCTGCGCAACCTGGTCACGTCCATCCTGTTGGAAGACCGCGTCGTGACCACCGTCACCAAGGCGAAAGCCGCGCGTCCCCATGTGGAGAAGCTGATCACCCTGGGCAAGCGTGGCGATTTACACGCTCGCCGTCAGGCTCACGCTTATCTGATGACTGATGACGCAGTGAAGCGCCTCTTTGAAACGGTTGCGCCGCGTTACGGCGATCGCCAGGGCGGCTATCTGCGGATCGTCCGCACCGGATTCCAGAAGGGCGATGGCGCCGAGAAGGCATTCATCGAGCTGCTGGGCGCCGAAAAGCTTCTCGACGAAAAGCGCTCCAAGCGCGCGGAAGCCCGTGAGAAGCGCCGCGAAGAGATGCAAAAGGCCATGGCCGAGCAGGCCCCGGCCGAAGGCGAAGCCGGCGAGTAAGTTTCAACTGCTCCGAAACGTAACAATAAAACGCACCCCATTCGGGGTGCGTTTTCATTTGTGCGGTTAGCGGCCTCGCGCCCAGGTGAATGCGACGCCGCCCGTAACGCTTCGCCCCGCCATCGGCACTCCGGGCAGTTCCTCATAGCCGGTGTTGCTCAGATTGTCGAACCGCAGGTACGGCTGCACATGCCCGCCGCTGCGCGCGACCGCGGCGCTCCACAGCGGGTACGCGGTATGGCCCACGCGTTGCACCACCGCAACCTGGGTGCGCGCGATAATCTGATGCCGGATCATGGCGGACCAGGAAAAGAGCGCGTTCTGTGCCGCGTAATTGAACACGTACGCCGAGATGAGTCCGCTGGCCAGGTCGCGGCTGGCGTGGACACCGGTGTATGCAAAATCGAGCTGCTGGTTACCGCCGAGACGCATGTGCATCGTAGCCTCTGCTCCGGTAAGGGCCAGTGCGCCAGTGTTGGTCGCCGTGTAGCGAGCCGATGGCGAAGCTTTTATGTAATCGATACTGTTTCCTATTCGATTCTGAAAACCGGTAAGCTCAAGCGACACGCTGCCATGTGGCGTCCATAGCAGCCCCGCTTCATAACTCCAGGCTGTCTCCGGCTTGAGCTGCGGATTGCCGATCGTCGTCGGATCGCTGTAGTAGAGATCGGTGTATGTCGGCAGGCGGAAAGCATGACCGCCGGAGGCGCGCAACCGCAGGCCATTGCGCAACCGATAACCCAGGGCCAGGGTGGGCGAAAAGTTCTGTGATCCGCCGCTGAATACCTCTTCCCGTCCTCCGATTGAAAGCGTGAGCCGGGACCACCTGCGCAAATCGAGCACCGCATAGCCGGCACCTTGATTGCGGCCATGCCGTCCCAGGCTGGAGCTGCGAATCGTGTCCGCCGAGCCGTCCAGCCCGGTGGAAAGTTGTACGCCCTTGGCCAGAATGTCAGTGCGGCGAACCACTCCCTGCCATGCCTCGTCGATATGGTTGTTCTCGTACAGCGCAGGATCGGTGACTTCGAGGATGTAGACATCACTGTGCCTGCGATAGCCGAAGCCGGCTTGCATCCGCTGTCCGAATTGCTGCTGCAGCATCGCGAGCCAGCCCTTGGTGTGCTCGAAGGACTCGTATGGTCCGTAGAACTGGTTCGCGCCGAAGGGCCGATCGCTCCCGGCTAGCAGCACGTCCGTCGTACCCAGAGCTGTGTGCAGCCAGCTTTCCGAGGAGAGAGCCTGGCTCCGGTAATTCCGGTCTGTCGTGAACCCGCTCGATGTGTCACGGCTGCCGGCCAATTGCTCGGAGAAGCGCGCGCCGGCATAACTCCCGATCACATGCTGCTCCGTGCTCTGGAAGCTGCCATATCCTGCGCTTGCACGGATCGAAAGACGATCTCCGCTGGCGCCTGGAGGCCGCTCCGGCTCCTCTGTGATCAGGTCCACCGCGCCCGCAATGGCGTCGGAACCGTAAAAGGCCGATCCGGCGCCGTGCAGCACTTCGGCACGATTCACAGCGTCCAGCGGCACTGGGACGTCGAGATTAAAATGCCCCGTCTGCGGATCATCCACGCGCATTCCGTTGAGGAGGATGAGCGATTCTTCAAACGTGGCGCCGCGAATCGAGAGATCTGCCTGCACGCCATCAGGTCCGCGTTCCTGCAGATTGAGAGAGGGGTCGAGACGAAGAACATCCGGCAACGCTCCGAAAAGCAGCGGTTGATTGTGCGTATCGAGAACGATCACGGAGCGATCGGAGCCGGCGAGGGCCTGCGGATTCGATTGGGCGGTGACGACGACAGTCTGCGTGGTAGACGGCTGCGTCACAGCCGGTGGGGATTGCTGCGCGAACAGTGGCAGAGCTGCACACGTCGCAGCAAGCAGGGGAGAAGGTCGCATGGATCTGGAATGAGTATTCTGAATCGCGTGATCTGGACCGAGTATAAAGACTCGGCAATCGCGTCCCTCGAAGCAAAAAGAAGGGAGGCCGTCTCGTGAAGACGCCTCCCGGCACTGAGGGAGGCCAGTGCCTCTAACAAAATCGAACGGGGACCGTTTCGGCCGGTCCGGGACTTCTCGATCAGGCCCGATTTTTTTGGCAAACCCGGCTCGTCTGCAACAGAACCGGTGTAGACAAACGTTCGTCTTAAATCGAGGAAATCTGCCGACGATGACACATGACCGAAGACACGCTTGTCAAGCAAATGATCGTTTTCCGTCGATTTTGTCAGTTTCCCGATAAGCAGGCCAGCGCCTGGACACTCGCCCGGCACTAGTATCGTGCTGGTGGAGTATTGCGTGCGGCTGGGCCCGGCGCGGGAACGAAGCGGTCGCCGGGGAAGCGCGGAATGCCGAAATGCCCGCGCAGGTGCAGCAAATCCAGCGGGCTCAGGTTGCCGGAGAAGGCGATCAGGTTCAGATTCGTAGGGCTCTGAAACAGGACCACGGCACCGGTCGCGCGCATGTGACTGAAACTGATCCAGAGATCGGTAGCTCCGCCGTTCGCAGTCGAGTGCGCTGTGACCAGGTGTTGCCAGCCCAGTGCGCTGTACTGCCGTCGAACGGCGTCGAGCAGGCGGGGGTCGTACATTCCGGGCGCGGCGTAGTGATAGCTGTGTATCGAAATCCCATCCAGCCGGTTGATGGCATCGCTGAACGCGGGATCGCCCGGGCCTTCCCATAGCCCGCTCGCCAGTTGCAGCATGGAGCGGTCAAAGGTGAAGTCGGTGTGGAAGGCCGCGGTGCGCCCAAGTGCCTCCATGCCCCGCGGTACCCAGCCCAGAGGGTTGCCGTTTTGCGGATAAGCGGGAGCACTCTGCTGCGGATAAGGCGCGCTTTGCTGCGGGTAAGGCTGTGCGGGCGCCGGCTGCTGGCCATACGGCTCCTCGCCCTGTTGCTCACTGCCTTGCGGGTAGGGAGAGGGCTTCTGAGGAGCCTGATTGACCTGATCCGGTTGCTGGTCTGCTGCTGCTGAGGGTTGCCCTGCTGGTCGGGCTGGTCCGGTGACTGCGTATGCGGGGCGTTGTTACCCGAAGGCGGGGGCGGCGGCGGATAGCTCGGGTACACCGGCTGTTGCGCCAGTGCGGGGATAGCCAGGGAAAGCACAGCAGCGGCAAAGACGGCGCGACGAGCCATAGTGCTTATGAGAACGCCAGAAGCCCCGGATAGTTGCGTATTTTCCCGCAATTGCCGCGCTTTATGGGCAATCCGGAGCCATTCTTGACTGACTATTCCACGTGATAGTTTGGCGCCTCACGGGTGATGATGACATCGTGAACGTGGGATTCGCGCAGACCTGCATTCGAAATCCGCATAAAGCGCGCATTCTTCTGGAGTTCCTCGATGCTGCCGCACCCCAGATAGCCCATGCCGGAGCGCAAACCACCGACCAGCTGGTAGACCATCGACTCCAGCGGTCCGCGATGCGGCACGCGGCCTTCGATTCCTTCGGGAACAAACTTCGCCAGGCGGTTCTGGGTCGCGCGCTCGCGCTGCACCAGGTCACCCGTCTCCCGCGGTCCGGATTCTTCCAGATCCCGCGAGCTTTGGAAGTAGCGCTCGCCCGACCCCTGGGCCATTGCGGAAAGTGAGCCCATGCCGCGGTACGCCTTGAAGGAGCGGCCCTGGTAGAGGATGGTCTCGCCCGGGCTTTCATCCACGCCGGCGAAGAGCGAGCCAATCATCACAGCGGATGCGCCCGCGGCGATAGCCTTCGTGACATCGCCGGAATACTTGATGCCGCCGTCGGCGATGATGGGTATCTTGCGCTCGCGCGCTGCCCGGAAGCACTCGGAAATTGCCGTGATCTGCGGCATTCCCGCGCCCGTGACCATCCGGGTCGTGCAGATGGAACCTGGCCCGATGCCGACCTTGACAGCATCCGCACCCGCATCCATCAGCGCAATGGCGCCCTCATAGGTGGCGACGTTGCCGGCCAGCAGATCGGTATCTGGAAAGCGCCGCTTGATCTCGCGGACTGCCTCCAGCACGCGCGAGGAGTGGCCATGCGCGGAATCGACGGAGAGCGCATCGACGCGGCTCTTGATCAGCTCGCCGGCGCGCTCCAGGAAATCGCCGGTCGCGCCAATGGCTGCGCCCACGCGCAGGCGGCCCTGCGCGTCCTTGGCGGCGTTGGGGTACTTCAGTTTTTTCTGGATGTCCTTGACCGTGATCAGGCCTTTGAGCTCGTAATTGCCGTTGACCACCAGCAGCTTTTCGACGCGGTGCTGGTGCAGGATTTTTTCCGCTTCCTCGAGCGTGGTGCCCACCGGGACGGTGATCAGGTTGTTCTTCGTCATCACGTCGCCGACCGGGATGTCGGTGCGCGTCTCGAAGCGCAGATCGCGGTTGGTCAGGATGCCGACCAGCCGCTTGCCCTGGGTTACTGGCACGCCGGAGATCTTGTAGCGGCGCATCACGTCGAGCGCGTCCGAGATGAGCTGCTCCGGTCCAACTGTCACCGGATCGACGATCATGCCGCTCTCCGAGCGCTTCACTTTATCCACTTCGCCAGCCTGCTGTTCGATGGACAGGTTGCGGTGGATAATGCCGATGCCGCCCTGCTGCGCCATCGCGATCGCCAGACGCGATTCGGTCACCGTATCCATGGCGGCCGAGAGCAGGGGCGTGTTCAGGGAGATGCGTTTGGTGAGGCGGGTCTGTGTCGAAACCTGGGCAGGAACGACTTCGCTATAGGCAGGAACGAGGAGGACGTCGTCAAACGTCAGGGCTTCCGGTACAGGGCTCTCAATCATATATGTCTTTGCGACACCAGGCCGGATGGTCTGCTCTAGAAGGGACGAAGACAGCGGCGGATGTCTTCGTCCCATTGTAGCGCGGAGCACGGTAGAGCAATTTTGGGGAACCTGGGCCGCCGTACAGGCGTACAGCAGCACAGGTCCCGGGAGGACCAGGCGTGCGCGTAAGAGAACGAATTGCCGGAGTCGTGCGGTGGACTGTTGGGGTTGCGCTGTGTGGCTTGTTGCTTAGCGCCGGGGCGCCCGCGGCACAGGCCGGAAACAACAATTGTGGTGAGCCGCCGGAGCCGAGCCACTACGTGGCGCAACCGGGCGACAGGGAAGACGCGCAGCACTTCGTCGTCGAGCGCAGTTTCTCCGGACAGGGCACGCTCGAGCTGAATGTGTGCTCCGGTGAGTTGCACATAAGAGCCGTCGCCGGCGACAAGCTGAAGCTGCGCATCGAGACCGGCGCAACGCCATCGCTGAAGATGCGCGCATATGTGAAAGAGCTCGATATCAACGGCGACCATGCCACCATCAGCCTGCAGTTCCCACACAAAGACCATCTCGTGGCGACTCTCGAAGTGCCCTCGACAACTTCGCTGAAGAGCGAGATCAATCTTGGAGCCGGCAAGTTCTACTTCGATGCCGACGGCATCAAGGGCAATCGCGAGATCAATCTGGGCGCGGGCGAGGCGTACCTGACCATGGTGGGCGATCGCGACTACGCAAGCTTTGAAGCCAACGTCGGCATGGGCAGCTTCCACGATCATCGGCCGGGCGGTACCAGCTCGCACTTCATCATCAGCCGCGAGTACCAGGGCAAAGGCGAAGGCCGCCTGGAAGTGAACGTTGGCGCGGGCTCCATCGATATTGACCAGCGCAAAGGAGAGACGATATGAGCCGCAGCATGCGTATCTGCCGGGTCGCGGTGTGCGCAGTATTTCTTCTTGGCATCGGGCGCGCACTCGCGGAGGATTTCACGCCCCTGGTGCGCGAGGCGTCGTTCGCCGCAGGCGGTGTCGTCATCCTCGATGCGAATGTCGGCGACGTTCGAGTGAAGCCGGCAGAGGATGACAAATTGCGGCTCGTGATTACGTCGCATAAGGAAGAAGACGCAGCCGCTGCGCCGCACTGGGTCCGCGAGTTCGCCGTGAATGGTTCGCAGGCCAAGATCACGCTCGAAATGCCGAAGCACGGCAATCACGACTTCGACGTGACGCTCTTTGTGCCGAAGCGCAGCGACCTGCGGCTAAACCTGGAGGTCGGCGATCTCTCGATTGAAGGCATCACCGGCAACGCCGATGCCGAACTGGGCATTGGCGATCTGCACATGATGGTGCCCGATCCGCACGCCTATCACGCAGTCGCGATGTCCGTCCACATCGGCGACGTGGATGCGAGCGCCTTCAACTTGGAGCCATCCGGCTTCCTGGGTAAAAGCGTCCACCACGATTTCAGCTCGGGCAGCTACCGGCTGAAACTGCACACCGGCATTGGCGATGTGAGCTGTGTTGCAGGGAGTGCATAGACACACGACCACAGCAGATAAGTACAGGTGAAGGCAGACAAAAACAGACGGCAGCCCCTTGCGCTATCTCTGAAGTTGTCTGTTGTGGTCCGTCTTTCTCTGCCAGTGTCAGCAGCTTGCTGTACGATGAGCAGCGTTCATTCACATACAAAGGAACGAAAGCCAATGAAGACTCGCGTCTGGCTGGGGAGCATTGCGGCTGCAGCGATTCTGGTTCTGAGTGGTACAGGCTTGCAGGCGCAGGAAACTGCTCATCGCCACGCCTATGTCCACGTGGTGGTGGGCAACGAACTGAGTGGGCCGGTTAGCGGACGGCTGCTGGTCTTTGCCAGAAAGGCCGAAACCGGCTGCCAAGAATCCCGAAGAAGACGGCAAAAATAAGGTCGACATCAACGAGTTCCATCCGACCGATACGGCGGTCGCCGCGCAGGAGGTCCACGACCTCACACCGGGCAGCGCAGTAGAAATCGATCTGGATCGGGTCGCGTACCCGGCAGGCTTCTCGACCATGCCTCGTGCGGATTACGAGCTGCAGGTGGTTCTCGATAGCGACCACAACTACAACTACAGCGGCCGCGATCCGGAAGACTGGGAGAGTCCGGTGGTCGAGGCAAAGGCGTGGGAGCCGGGCGCGGGCGATGAGCCTGTCCTGACACTGAGCGAGCATCCGGAGGCAGGCCGTCGCGCCGAGATGGTCACAAAGGCCATGGCGGAGGTGAAGCCGGGCGAGGTGGAAAAGGCGGAGCTCCAGAGCCCGGTGCTCACCGCCTTCTGGGGCAAGCCCACCTACGTTCGCGGCTGGGTCATCCTGCCGCCCGGCTATGACGCGAAGGCGAAGAGGCGCTATCCGACCTTCTATTGGACGCACGGTTTCGGCGGCAATATGGACTATGCGCTGGTCACCGGCCTGGGGCTGCGCAAAGCCATGGTGGAGCACAAGGCGCCGCCTATGATCTGCGTCATGCTCGACGAGTCGCTGCCCGAGGGCACGCACGAATTCGCTAATTCGGTGAACGACGGCCCATGGGGTACCGCGCTGACGAAGGAGTTCATTCCGTGGCTGGAAGCGAAGTACCGCATGGATGCGCGGCCCACGGGGCGCCTTTTGAACGGCCACTCCAGCGGCGGCTGGGCCACGCTGCAGCTCCAGGTGAACTACCCGCGGGTCTTCGGTGGCACCTGGTCCACCTCGCCGGACCCCAGCGATTTCCATGACTTCACCGGGCCGAGCCTGTATGGCGCACACGTGAACCTCTATCGCAAGGCCGATGGAACGGCGTGGCCCATCATGCGCGATCACGGCCAGGTGCAGGCCACGCTGGAGCAACTGGCGAAGCTCGAAGCGGTGCTGGGACCGTATGGCGGCCAGATGAGCTCCTTCGACTGGGTCTTCTCGCCCAAGGGCCCAAGCGGCGCGCCGGAGCCGATGTTTGATCGCGTCACCGGCGATATCGATCCGCAGGTGGTCGCCTATTGGGGTGAGCACTATGACCTGGCAAATTTGGTGGAGAAGAACTGGGCGAAGAATGGTCTAATGCTGAAGGGCCGCATTCACCTATTTGTAGGCACGGCGGATACGTTTTACCTGGACGGCGCAGCGCACCTGTTTGAGGCGCGGCTGAAGAAGCTGGGGGCAGATCCGCACTTCACCTACATTCCCGACCGGACGCACTTCGACCTATACAAGATTGGCGACGATCGCATGGGGCTGATGTGGCAGATCATGTCGGAGATGTATGCAGTAGCCCGGCCGGGCGTGGATTGGAAGGCCGCGAAATAATCTCGACTGGCGTAGCTAACTAACAGCGCCATGGCCCGTCCGTTGAGCGTAGGATGCTCGCGGGTGACGCCCATGCGCAGATCAAGCTACGTTTTTGCACTGATGGCCGGGTTGCTGCTGCTGCCATCTCTCGGATTTGCGAAGGACAAGCAGAAAGCCAGGCTGCCGGATTATGTGCTGCAGGCGCGGACGGTGGCGGTCGTCATTGATCCGGACGCCGGCGTCTCGCTCACTGATCCGCAGGCGAACCAGGTGGCGCAGCGCGATGTGGAGACGGCGCTGCTGAACTGGGGGCGTTTCCAGCCCATTCTGGCGGGGCAAAACGCCGACCTGGTGATTGTGGTGCGTCGGGGGACGGGGAAGGCCGCCGCCGGGACGGTGCATGATCCCCGACAGGGGCGGCGGCCGGTGGCAGTCGATCCCACGAATAACGGGATCGATGTTGGGATGCAGCGCGGCCAGGCGCCGCCGTATGCGGGCGATCTGCCGGATGCCTCGCAAAGCGGGATTCCATCCGGGACACAAAATATGCCCGACGGTCGAGTGGACGAACAGCCTCACCCGCAGGCGGAAATCGGGAATACCAGCTCGGAAGACAGCTTTCTGGTGTATCGGGGGAAGGTGGACGAGCCGCTGAATAGCTCCCCGGTCTGGCGATATGAGGCGAAGAACGCGCTGAAGCCGCACAGCGTGCCGGCGGTGGATGCCTTCCGGAAGGCGGTGAACGAGGCGGATCAGGCGGCGGCAAAGCAGCCCTGAGGGGTTCACTGTTTTCCAATTTCATCCGGCAGCATGCCTGCGGATTGAAACTGGCCCGCTAGGGATAACCACTCGCAGTTGGCAATCTGTCAATAGCGGCGTATCATCACAAATAGACACGTTTGCTTCGCGCGTGAGCACACCGCCGAAGGAGATGGTGGGCGAAAGCCCACCTTTTTCTTGCAGTAAACGTGGCGCGGGCGGCGGATGGCAGCGGATTTGGAAAGAATTCGGACGGCAGCCGAGCGGGTGGCGGGCAGCTACGGACTGGAGGTCGTGGACGTCGAGTTTGTTGGCGGCGGCAAGCACCGGGTGCTGCGCGTGTCGATTGAGAAGGATGCGGCGGGACGTGCGCGGCTGGCGGCCGAAGCCAAAGCTGCCGCGGAGCGGGGAACGGCAAGCGAAGAAGGAGTCGTTCCGGCCGCCGTGCTGCGCGGTGAACTGAGCACGGAGCACCTGTCCGGCGTGACTCACGAGGACTGCGAGCGCTTCAGCCACGATTTCGGCACGCTGATCGATGTCGAGGACCTTGTTCCAGGCGGGGAGTACACGCTGGAGGTTTCCTCGCCCGGGCTGGACCGCAAATTGAACCGCCCAGCGGATTATGAGCGCTTCCGCGGCAGCCTGGTGAAGCTCCAGACATTTCAGCCGGTAGCGGGCAACCGGCACTGGCAGGGCCGGCTGACTGAGGCGAGTAACGGCAAGGTCACGGTGGACCGTTCCGCCATCCAAGCAAAAGGGAAAGCGACTGGGAAGTCTAAAAGAGCGGCGGCATCGGGCGAAGCGCTGGTCGAGATCGAGATCGCGAACATCGAGAAGGGGCAGTTGATCCCCGAACTGTAGCCGTAGACAAACAGGACACGAATGGTCGCGTGACGGGATGCCGCGGCACGAGATTGTAACGAGAGAAGGACAGAGACAGATGGCGAGTCAGCTATATCAGGTCATTGAAGGATTGAGCCGCGACAAGGGAATCGACCCGCAGATCGTGGTGACCGCGGTCGAGGATGCAATCGCCCTTGCGACGCGCAAGTACTACAAGACGCAGGAGAACATGCGCGCGGAACTGGACAAGGAGACGGGCGAGATTCGCGCCTATGTCTATAAGACCGTCACCGCTACCGACGACGAGATTGAAGATGACCTGAACCAGATCGCGCTCGAAGAAGCCAAAGAGCTGGCGCCGGATGTCGAAGTCGGCGGCGAGATCCGCTACTACAAGCCCACCGACGTGCTGGGCCGCATCGCCGCGCAGATGGCCAAGCAGGTCATTTTCCAGAAGGTGCGCGAAGCCGAGCGGGACACGGTCTTCAACGAATACGCGCACCGCACGGGCGAAGTGCTGACCGCGATGGTGAAGCGCGTGGAGCTGCAGGACGTGATCTTCGACCTGGGCAAGGCGGAAGCGCGCATGCCGCGGCGCGAGCAGAGCCGGCTGGAGCAGTTCAGCGTGGGTGAGCGCGTGCGCGTCATCCTGCTGCGGGTCGATCGCGCGGCAAAGGGGCCGCAGGTGGTGGTCTCGCGCGCGGCGCCGGAGCTGGTGCAGAGCCTGTTCCAGAGCGAGGTGCCGGAGATCTACGACAGCACGGTGATGATCCGCGCCATTGCGCGCGAAGCCGGCGAGCGCACCAAGATCGCGGTGCAGTCGCGCGACAAGGATGTGGACCCGGTGGGCGCGTGCGTGGGCATGAAGGGTATGCGCGTGCAGTCCATCATCCGCGAGCTGCGCGGCGAGAAGATCGACATCATCGAGTTCTCCGACGAAGTGACGACGTTCGCCGAGAAGGCGCTGCAGCCCGCAAAGGTAAGCCGCGTCAGCATCACCGACCTGACGGAGAAGCAGCTCGAAGTCATCGTGGACGACACGCAGCTCTCGCTGGCCATCGGCAAGAAGGGACAGAACGTGCGCCTGGCCGCGAAGCTGCTGGGCTGGAAGATCGATATCAAGAGCGAAGAGGAGAAGCGCCAGGAGGTTGAGCAGCAGATGCAGGCTCTCAGCGGCGGACCTTCGACGCCGATCGAGCAGGTCATCGAGCTGGGCGAGGCGATCATCCAGAAGCTGGTGGCTGCCGGCATCACCACGGTCGAATCGCTGGCCGATATGACACCGGAGCAGCTGGAAGAGATCCCGGGCATCGGCGAGAAGACGCTCGAAAAGATCTCCATCGCCGTCCGCCATTACTTCGGCCAGTACGAAGAAGGCGAAGAGCGGCCCGAGGCCGCCGCATCTGAATCCGAAGAGGGAGATGCGATGCGAGCCAGTGAAGATGTGCGCGATGAGGCAAGCCGGCCGGAGCAGAGCCTGGTGGACCAGCGGCCGGGTGGAGATGACACTGTCGAGGCATCTGTTCTTGGTGCGGAGGATGTCGCCGGCAAGACGAGCGGGGACCGCGAGCGGTCGCCGAACCGGCGAGACCTGGAAGCGATCGAGGCTGATAGTTCGCTCGATGAGGAGCGCGCGAAGGCGGACGCCGAACTGGGCGAAGAACTGGACGCCCTGGAGGTGGACGAAGCGGATGGTGGCGAGGAACGGGCGGCCGAAGACGGGTCGGGCCATGTAGTGGACGAAATTGCCCGGGAGCGGATGGAAGAGCTGACCGAGTCCGGCAGAGAGGCCGGAGAGGTGGGCGTGCTGCCGCAGGACGCGGGCCAGGACGACACCAGCCGGCGCCTTCGCAGGCAGAAGCCGGCCACGAGCGGAGAGGCGGAGGAAGAGGCCGTCCTTCCCGATGACCGGTCACTCAGCGACGACGAAGGTGTGTAACTGGAAGCGTGCCGCAGGGGCGGCGTCCGTGCCGTGTGTATCTTCACGAACGCGCAGCACGGATTTCCGGTTTTCAGGCGATAATCAAATAGAACGGCATGTGAACCCGCAGACCAAGAGGTTGCTATGAACAGCTGAGGGACGGCAGGCAGAGTGCCACGTAAAGGGACGGATGAGTAAAGTTCGCATCAACGATTTAGCAAGAGAGCTCGAAGTCAAGAGTAAAGCCATTCTGGATGTGCTCAAGGAAGTCGGCGTAACAGACCCGAAGACGCACTCCAGCTCGCTCGAGGCGGATGAGGCGCAGCGCGTGCGCGCGCATTTCCAGCGTGGGAGCAGCCGCAACGGCGGCTCGGCGGCCAAGGCAGAGAGCGGCACCGCCCCGAAGATTGACTGGTCGCGGGTGTCGAAGCCCGGCGACGTTCTGAAGGCGATCCAGCAGCGCAAGGAAGAGGCAGAGCGCCCGGCGCCGCGTGCGCAGGCTGCACCGCCGGCGGCGGCCGCAAAGCCCGAAGCTGCTCCGCAGAAGCCCGCAGCCAGCACGCCACCGGCGCCCGCAGCCGCTGCCACAACTCCGGCCGCACCGCCCAAGCCGGAAGCTCCGGCGCGCCGCGTCGTTATGCCGCAGCCGCGCCAGGCACCGCCGATTGTGACTGCGCCACCGGCGCAGCCCCCGGCCATTGCCGCGAAGCCGCCCGCCGGGCCCGTGGTGGCCCGTCCTCCGGTGACCGCGACGCCGCCTGCTGCATCGACCACGGCGCAACAGCGCCCGGCAATTGCCTCGGCTTCTCCGGCGAACCCGGTGGCGGCTCGGCCGCCAGTTGCCGCGGCAGCCCCGCCAGCGCCGATGCCAGCAGCAGCTCCTGTGGCGCCGTCCGCGCCAGCGGCTTCAGCGATTGCCCCGCCAACTGCCCCGGCTTCGCCAGCCGCGGAGGCTCCGGAAGCCGCTGCCGCAGCCGCAGCGCCGATCCGGCGTGTCATCATGCCGCAGACCGGCCCGCGGCCCGTTTACAGTGCTCCGCCGCCGCGTCCGGTAGCGCCGCAGAGCCCCAGTGCGTCCGCGGGTCCCGGTCCGGGGGGTTCCATTCAGCGCGGCCGGCCTATCTTCCAGCGGCCTGGCGGTCCTGGAGGCTATCCACAGCGTCCGGGCGGCCCTGCAGGCGCTCCCGGTGGCCCGGCAGGACGCCGCCCCATGCATCCCACACGCTCCGCGCCCAGCGGCGCTCCCGGCGGACGTCCCGGCTTTGGCCCGCGTCCCGGTGGTCCCGGTGGGCGTCCGGGCTTCGGCCCA
The DNA here is from genome assembly GCA_963790555.1 of uncultured Acidobacteriaceae bacterium. Taxonomy (GTDB): domain Bacteria; phylum Acidobacteriota; class Terriglobia; order Terriglobales; family Acidobacteriaceae; genus KBS-83. The sequence continues at coordinate 21,694 of CAWBPB010000014.1, forward strand.
CGCCCCGGTGGTCCGGGTACGGGCGGATTAGTTCCGCCTCCGGGTGAAGCACCGCGTCCGCAACGTCCGAGCGGTCCGCCGCGCGGCCGCGGACGCCAGCAGTACCCGAAGACCAAGGAAGGCCCGATGAAGGGCTTTGCTCCGCCATCGCGTTTCGGTGGAGCGCAGATTCCGCAGGAGCCGCTGCCCATTACGCGCACCATCACGGTGACGGAGGGCATCAGCGTCAAGGATCTGGCCGAGAAGCTTGAGGTGAGGGGCAAGGACCTGATCGCGTCTTTGCTGATGCGGGGCGTCTTTGTCACCGTGAATCAGTCGCTCGACGGCGAGCTGGTGAAGGATGTGGCGCGTCAGTTTGGCGCCGACACCACCATCATCAGCTTCGAAGACGAGATGGCGAACGAGGCGCTCGAAACGCTGCTCGGAACCGAGCACGTTGGCGAGATCGAGGTGACGCGTTCGCCCGTAGTCACGGTGATGGGCCACGTCGATCATGGCAAGACATCGCTGCTCGATGCGATTCGCGAAACCGACGTTGCGGCGGGTGAGGCCGGTGGAATCACACAGCACATCGGCGCCTACAAGGTGCGCATCGCCAAGGCGGACTCGCCTGCTTTCGGGCGCGAGATCGTTTTCCTCGATACGCCGGGTCACGAAGCATTTACCCGTATGCGTGCCCGCGGCGCGAAGGTCACGGACATCGTGGTCATCGTTGTGGCGGCGGATGACGGCGTGATGCCGCAGACGCTGGAAGCGATCGATCATGCGAAGGCGGCAAATGTGCCGATCATTGTTGCAGTGAACAAGATCGACAAGCCGGATGCGCAGCCCGACCGGGTGAAGCAGCAATTGGGCGACCGCGGGCTGGTTCCCGAAGCCTGGGGCGGCTCCACGGTCTTCGTCGACGTGTCGGCGAAGAAGCGCGTCAACCTAGACCTGCTGCTCGAGATGATCTGCCTTACGGCCGATCTCGGCGACCTGAAGGCAACGCCTGATCGCTCCGGCGTCGGCACCGTGCTCGAAGCCAAGCTCGACCGCGGGCGCGGCGTTGTGGCGAGCGTGCTGGTGCAGAATGGCACGCTGAAGAACGGCGAGAGCTTCATCGTCGGCAACACCTTCGGCAAGGTGCGCGCGATGTTTGACGATCGCGGGCGCTCGATTGACGAGGCGGGTCCATCAACTCCGGTCGAGATCCTGGGACTCGAAGGCATGCCGGATGCGGGCGATAACTTCCTGGTCGTCGCGGATCGCGACAAGGCAAAGGGCATCGCGCAGTACCGCAAGATGAAGGAGCGCGAATCGCAGTTGGCGAAGAGCTCGCGTGTCTCGCTGGAAGGACTGGCGGAGCAGATCAAGCAGGCCGGCGTGAAGGACCTGCCGCTCATCCTGAAGGGCGACGTGCAGGGCTCGGTGCAGGTGCTGTCGGATTCGCTCAGCAAGATGTCGACCGAGAAGGTGCGGATCAAGATTCTCCACACCGGCGTCGGCGCTATCACGGAGAGCGACATCCTGCTGGCTTCGGCATCGAATGCTATCGTGATCGGCTTCAACGTGCGGCCGGAGCGCAAGGCCGCCGATCTGGCCGAGCAGGAAGGCGTGGAGATCCGGCTGCACTCGATCATCTATGAGCTGCAGGACGAGATCACCAAGGCGATGCTGGGACTGCTTGATCCGGTCTTCAAGGAGAGCTATCAGGGCCGCGCACTGGTGCAGGAGGTCTTCCGCATCCCGAAGGTGGGCACGATTGCCGGCTGCCGCGTAACCGACGGATCTATTCGTCGCGATGCGGAGGTCCGCGTGATGCGTGGCGGCGAGCAGGTCTTCAAGGGTAAGCTCGCATCGCTCAAGCGCTTCAAAGACGATGCGCGCGAGGTCACCAACGGCATGGAGTGCGGCATGGGCATCGCCGGCTTCAGCGACGTGCAGCAGGGCGACCAGATCGAAGCCTTCGTGACAGAGAAGGTCGCGGCGGAGCTTACGACTCGCTAACGGCAGCTATAGAACGAAGAGAAGCCCGGCCTTGGCCGGGCTTCTTTGTCTGGGGCTTGTGGTCATCTAATTTGATACATCCGAGGTGGCCTGTTCTATCGAGCGACTGCCTCTGCATTGCTAAAGAGTCTTAAGCGTGACTTGACCACTTCGCGTACGGATTCGACGACCGGTGGGAGAATTTTGTAGGGAACAACCTCATCGGGTTTGGCGGCCAGAGTGTCTTGCAGACTGCGTCGCCATGCAACCCTTAGTTCTGTGTTGATGTGGACAATGGTAATGCCGGCAGCGATGGCTCGGCGAAAATCTTCGTCCTCGGTTCCCGACCCGCCATGGAGAGTCAATGGCACTCCAGTTGCCGCTTTGATAGCGGCGATCCGCCCGATATTAAGGTGCTGCTTCGATTCACCGCGTACCATGCTTTTCGACATGCCATGCATGCTGCCGACGGACGGAGCGAGAATGTCGATTTTCGTCTCTTCGACAAATTGCCGCGCCTCTTCCGGAGTTGTCAGCCGTTTGGATGGATCCGGCATGGTTTCATGAATCTCTGAGCCAGTGCCGATATCGCCAATCTCGCCCTCTACCAGCATGGAAGGATGAATCGCTTTGAGCGCCGCAACAGCTTCTCGCGTCTGGCGGATATTCTCTTCGAACGGCAAGGCGGAGAGGTCGAAAACAATTGAATCGAATCCTGCCTTCGCGACTTCCTCCGCACTCGCGCGGGAGTGAGTATGGTCCGCATTGAGAAAGATCGGGAAGTCAAACTCGTCGCGCAGACTCTTCACCAGAGATGCGATCTGGCGGACTCCCATGAAACTGCGTTCACCTTCTGACGCGCCAACGATCACCGGCACATCGACGTCCTGCGCAGCGCTGAACACTGCCTTCAGCAGAGTGAGATCAGAGACGTTGAAATGGCCGATGGCGTCACCGCGTTTTCCGGCCTGGAGCAAAACATCCCGCAGCGTTTGCATACAACACACCTCCTACGCAGTCAGATTCGGACGCGATCACGTTCCGGATTCTGTGCCAGCCAAGGTTAATCAACTGACACCGATATTTTGATGAATAAGAGGCCGATCCGGATCATCATTTCGCGGGAGTTGCGGTAGGTACCAGCGGCTTCAGGATGTCATCCAATAAATCCGGCGCGCTTGCAACCCGTTCCAGCCGCGGATACTTCTCGCCGCCGTGATAGTCGATCTTCAGCGTGCGGAAGTGGTTGTCGTTCGAGACGATGAACTCGATCGGCTCGCTCGTGCTCTCCGCCTTCTTCAACGTGTCCTTGAATCCATCATCGGAGTAGCCGACGCTGTTGACCGCAATGATCTTCCACTGCGGTGCGAAGCCGGCCTGGTATGCGGGCGAGAACATCTTTACGTCGCCGATGGTGCCGTCCTTCCGGACGCGCAGGCCGATGGAGTAATAGGCATCGACTCCGCCGCGGCGGCCAATGGCAGCCTTTTCAAACTTCGTCGGCTCATCGCTATACACCAGCTTGTAACCGCCATGCTCGATGCCGCCGAGTGGCGCATGGTTGGCATGGGAGGTGAGCCGCTCGGTCAGGAAACCGCGCCAGTCGTAGGCGACTACGGAGTTGAGATCGTTCACGATGTCGTCGAAGGTGTAGGGCACCACTTTCGGCGGAGTATTTCCGCCGAGCGCGAGAAACTTCACGGCGAAATCGTTGAGCGATTTCTGTCCGTGCGTCAGTTGCCGGATTGTTGTGTCGGCATCGAGCCACACCAGCTCGCCTTCCGGGTAGTAATCCTGACTGCGACGCCAGTTGCTGTAGTTGGCGGTGTTGCCGCGCAGAATCTGTGCTGCGATGGCGGTGTCTTCCAGGTTGCGCCAGGTGCGGCCGGGCTTCTGGTCGAGGTTCGCCGCGGTCAATGCCAACGCTTCTTTGAATTGCTCCGGCGTCCACAGCCCGCTCCGCGTCGCCAGCACGTTGCCCCAGTATTGCGTCATGCCCTCGTAGACCCATAGCAGATCGCCGCGCATGGGTGTTGCGTAGTCGGGCGTTGCAAGTCCAATCGGCCGGCGGTACTTGCCATTCCATGAATGGGTGAACTCGTGCGGCAGCAGATCGGCATCGAGCATGCAGCAGCGATTCATCGGAGAGCCCGTTCTCCGGCTCGCCATTGTCGCTGGACTGATGGTGCTCCAGTCCCTCGCTGCGCACCGTGTCGCTGAGCGAGAGGACGAAGTGGTAGGTCTCATAGTGATGCGACTGATAGAGTGCCGATGCTTCACGCACCAGCCGCGAGAACGAATCGAGCACGGATTGCTTGATCTCTACGTCTTCCGGCGCCTCGCCCGCTACGTCGAGATAGTGCTTCGGCGTGATCTCCGGCGCCAGCGGAATCTCGCGGAAGTAGCGTCCGGTGATCAGCGGCGAATCGACCAGCGTGTAGACGGGAACGGTGGCGAAGCTGGTCTCGTTGCCGGAGTGTGAGGTCGGCGTGAGAGCGGTGCCGGAGTTCCAGCCTTCCGGAACGGTAATGCTTGCGGTAATCGGGATATCTAGAACTGGAATGTGTGCGGGATAGAGGACAACGGAGTTCCACTCGAGCACCGCCATGTTTGCGCTGGTCGCGTCGTCCTCATCGGAACCGGTGCCGCCCGGTACTGCGAGGAAGTCGTAGGAGACATCGAGCGACGTTACACCATCGGGCACGGTGAGATGAACGCCGTACATGTCGACTTCATCGCGCCGCCAGGGAATCTCCTGGCCATTGGCGCGGATGAAGAGGCCGGCCAAGTTGTCGATTGGACCGGTGGGGCGATGGTCGCCGGGAATCCATTGCGGATATTCGAGCTCCAGCGGGCCGGCGGAGACGGGAATGGTCTCGTGCGCGTGCAGGATGTGTCGCGGCGCGTCGCTGAGATCCACATGCAGCACGATTGGGCTGGTCATGTGCGGCGTTGCTTGTTCGTGCGCGGCGGTTTTGTGTTTGGCGGCGAGAGCGGGAAGAGTCAGTGAAGAAACCAGCAGCAGAGTAAAGAAGCGGGGAGCGGCCTTGACCATGGAGGAAATCATATCGCGATAGTTGATTTCTACCTGCCGGCCGGTGCATTCAACTGTGACGAAACGACGGCACGCTCAATGACGTTCGAGCGCGGCGCGATCCCAGCCTGCCATGTTGGCCGCCGCGGCATAGGTGCTCTCCAGGAATGCACGCACCGCCTTGTCCGGTGAAGAGAGCATGCGCACATCGTTGTACTTCAGCAGAAACTCGCCGAGTTTCGTATCGAAGTATGCTGCTGCCGGCTCGACCTTTGCTTCCGCGAGTTTAGCCGGGGATGGCGCGGCATAGCAGTAGAACGCGGCTTCGCCGTAACCGCCATTGCCGGGCCAGAAGCCGGCGCTGATCACCTCGTGCGAGTAGGCTTCGCGCGTGATGGCATCGGCGCCCGGGCGCTCCGGCGCGCGCTTGCCGTTAAAACGCGTCACCGCGAGATCGAAGCTGCCCCAGAAGAAATGCACCGGGCTGACCTTGCCGACGAAGCCGGAAGAGAACTCCTGGAAGATCTGGTCCGCGCTGACCAGCACGCGCCAGAAGCGATGCGCGTATTCGGGATCGTAGGAGGCGTGGGTCGTATCCAAATCGAAGCGAATCGGATCCTTTATTTCGACCGGCATGGGATGGATGTGTGCATCGACACCCAGCAGTGTGAGGCATTGCTGAAACTCAACATAGAAGTCCGCGACGATTTGCGGACGCAACGGGATGGACAGTGATGCGCCTGTGCTGAGCCGGAAGTGCAGATCGTGGCTGACGAAATCGAATTCGATGTCGAGCATTTCATCGCCAGTCTGCATGGCGGATGTGCTCAGCCCGCGCGCGCTGACGTAGAGCGGCACATTCCACCAGTGCGCCTGCATGGGGCTCAGGGCAAGGCGCACCTTGCCTACGATCTGGGTCCACATGTGGAGCGTCGCCGCAGTCGGCTCCCAGTTGGCCCAGTCAAGCTCCGGCCACGCGTTTGATTCGGCAGACATGTGCACCTCGTACGAACGAGGCCATGTTGCGCCGAAGCAGCCCTGGAGGGCAAGGTGCGACTTCTAGAAAATGGTGCGCAGCCGCGCAAGGATCGCGTCCGTCGCCGCCGGCAGAGGACCGGACAGGGTGCAGCCGCTGGCATTCTCGTGGCCGCCGCCGCCGAAGCTTTCTGCAATTGCCGCGACATTCACCGCGCCCTTGCTGCGCAGGCTGAGCCGCACGCGATGGTCGGGCAGCTCACGCAGGAAGACGGCAACCTCCACGCCGGCGATCCCGATGGCGTAGTTCACGATGCCTTCGCAGTCTTCCTCCGCGGCGTTAGTGCGTTCCATATCAGACGTAGTCACCCAAAGCCATGCGACGCGTCCATCGCGCCTCAGGTTGGCGAGCGCCGCGCCCAGGAGCAGCATCTTCGACATGGGATTGGAAAAGTACACATCCTGCGCGATGTGCGCGGGACAGGCGCCGAGCCGGACAAGCTCCTGCGCGAGTGAGAAGGTGTTTGCGTCCGTGCCTTCGTAGCAGAACGAGCCGGTATCGGTGAGCACAGCCATGTAAAGGCAGGTCGCCATCTCCGGCGTAACGCGCACGCCAGCCGCGCACGCCAGCATGAAGACCTGCTCCGCAACTGCGCACGCGCTGGTGTCGATCCAGTTGAGATGGGCGAAATTGCGCCCGCTGGTGTGGTGGTCGATGTTGATGAGGCGCCGTCCTTCGAGTCCCTTGAGGCGACTGCGCTCGGTGCCATCGCACTCCAGCAGGATTACCAGATCGAAGTTGCCTTGGACGCGCTGCCAGTGCTGGATGCTCTGCGCGCATGGAAGCCAGCGATAGATCAGCGGCACGCGATCACTGAAGGCCATGGTGACCTGCTTGCCGAGCTGCTCGAGCATCATGCCGCAGGCCAGCACGGACCCAACGGCATCGCCATCCGGACGCGCGTGTGCGGTGACGAGGATGCTCTGCGCATCCTGAATGGCGTCGAGAATCGGAGCGATTGCCGCGTTATGCCGTTTGCCGGGCGACGCGCGGCGCTGCCTCCGCCAGCGAAGGCTCCAGTGGACCGACCAGTGCCGGATCGAGCTGCCGCGACATGGAGGCAGACTGCTTCATGCGCCTTTGTTGGCCTCCGGAACGTGTGCAGGTGTCTGAGCGGAGCTGCTGCCCTTGCTGCGTCGCCTGCGGCCGAGCAGCTCATCGATGCGGGCTGTCATGCGATCTGTACGATCCAGGTGAAAGCTGAGCTCGGGAACATGGCGCACGCCCATGCGCTCCAGCAGCTCGTGACGGATGAATCCGCGCGCCGCGGCCAGCGCCTCCAGCATCGGCTCCTCATCTTCCGGAGGGCCGTCGTTCGCGACATAGACGCGTGCCGACTTGCCGCCGGCATTCAGCACGACTTCGGTCACGTGCGCGGACCCGATGCGCGGGTCCGAAAGCTCACCCTGGATCATGGTGCTGATCTCGTCGCGCAGGGTCTCGGCCACACGGTCCTGGTGATATTTGCGGGCGCGTTGCTCTGGCATGACGAACCTCCCGGGGTAAACCCAAAAGGATATCAGAAGGGCCAGGGCAGGCAGGCGCCACTTAGATATCAGGACTCGACGAAATCCCAGAATGCGTCCCTGACTTCGGCGCCATTTTCGGCGGCGAGCCGGACGGCTGCCTGCTCCACCTCCGTCATCAGGCCGCGAAGATAGTCGCGCGACGAGGAGATTGCGGCGATGCCGAGGGTCGCGCTCTGCCAGGTGATCGCTTCATCCAGCTCGGAGACGGAGATGTTGAAGCCCTGGCGCAGGCGGTCTTTCATGCTGCGCACCACCTGCCGGCGGTCTTTCAGCGAACGCGAGAGTGGGATCGAGAGCTCGATGGTAAGGGCGGCGATGGGCATGGAAGTGATTCAAGCGACAGGTTCGCCGCTGGCCGGCTCGGCCGTTGGGAAGAAGGGGGCGATCTGCTCGCGGCGCGGCGCACCGGTACATGCGCTGACCACGACCAGACAGAGAAGCGATGCGATCAGCGCGGGAAAGATCGCGTCGCGCTGCGCAAGCACCTGCGGGAGATGGTGGTGGATGAAATCCGTGTCCCAGAAGACGGTGACGAAGGTGCCGACGCCGATGGCAGAGACAGCGCCCGCGGCATTCGCGCGGCGGGAGTAGAAAGCTGCCAGCACCACAGGTGTCAGCGCGGCGGAGTAGATGGTGTAGGCGTAGAGCGTCTTCTGCAGAACCGACTGTGTGTGCAGCGCCTGATAGAGCGCCCAGAGGCCGAGAAACACGACCATCAGGCGCGAGACGAGCAGCGTAACGCGGTTGGACGCGTTCGGCGCGATGTAGCGGGAGAAGACATCGTTGACGAGATTGGTCGCGGGCGAGAAGAGATAGTTGTTCGCGGTGGAGATGATCTTCGCGAAGACGGCGCCCATCAGCAGCGGACCAAGCCATAGAGGCAGTCCATGCAGTGCAGACCACGCGATGACTTCGCGTGGATGCTCATGGACCTCGCCAGTCGGAAACACGACCGAAGCGATCACTGCCAACGCAACGATCACGGTTTCGAGAATGACGGTGCCGATCACCCAGCCCACTACTGCCTGCTGCGCGGCCTTTTCGGATTTGGCAGAGAAGAACTTCTGGTACATCGACTGATTGCCCAGCATGAGCAGCATGGTGGGGAGGAAGAGCTCCAGCGCGCGGATGAAGGTGAAGTCGCCGAGGATTTCGAAGTGCGTAGCAGGCAGTGCCGCATGCACTTCGTGCCATCCGCCAGCCCTGTGTATCAGAAGCGGCAGCGCGAGGATGAGCGTGACGGTGGCCAGTATGCCGATCAGCACATCCATGTAGGCCACGGACGACATGCCCGCGATGGCGGTGAACACGATGACGAACGCGGCGATGATGTATTTGCCGGCATCGGGCGATATCGCGGTGGGAAAGACCATGTGCAGGATGTCGCCGCCGCCGATGAGCTGATAGCTGGTGATGGCGGTATAGGTAAAGAGCACCGCAATGACGCCCAGCACACGTGCAAGCTGGTTGTAGCGGACCTCCAGCAGATCAGGAATGGTGAATTGCGCGAACTTGCGCGCGCGGGGCGCGATGAAATAGATGAGCGCGAGCCCAGCCCATCCGCCGGCGGCCTGCCAGAGCGCCGCGAAGCCGTGGTTATAGGCATTCTCCGCCGCGCCCAGCAGCGAGCCGGAGCCAATCCAGGAGCACAGCAGCGTGAAGACCAGCACGACAGCCGGGAGCGAGCGGCCGGCCACCAGGTAATCGGCCTTGGTGTGCGTCTTGCGCAGGCGCGAGATCGAGACCGTGAGCAGGCCGAGAACGATGGCGACGAGGACGCCGGCATAGAGAGGACTCATGAGCTAGGGAAAAGCCTTTCGGATCACGAGCGATGCTACATGAAAGCCTCAGGCCCGGCTATAGTCGCGCGCGCCGAAGAGCGCGGTGCCGAGCCGGATCTCCGTCGCGCCCTCTTCGATCGCGACCGCGTAATCGTGGGTCATGCCCATGGAGAGGGCGTCGAGCCGCAGCCTGGGATGGCGGCGCGCGTATTCGTCGCGCAACTCGCGGAGGCGGCGGAAGTAGGGACGCACAGCCTCGGCATCGCGAAGATACGGGGGCACCGTCATGAGGCCGCGCACCCGCAGGTGCGTGAGATCCGGCAGGCGATCCAGAAGCTGCTCGAGCTCCGCGCTGTCAGGCGCGACGCCGCTCTTGGATTCCTCCTCGCTCAGCTTGATCTCCAGCAGCACTGGCAGTGGTGCGGCCGTTGACGGCTGCGGCTGACTCCAGCCGCTCGGCCAGACGCAGGGAATCGACTGAGTCGATTGCGTCAAAGAGCGTCGCGGCCTTCGCAGCCTTGTTCGATTGCAGATGTCCGATCAGGTGCGCTCGCACCGGATGCGTGGCGCGCAGCGCAGTCCACTCCGGCTGCTTGGTTTCGAACTCCTGCACCTTGTTTTCGCCCACGTGGGTGACGCCGAGCTCCGCGACTGCTGCGATGGCAGCCGCAGGATGCATCTTGGTGACGGCGATTAGCGTGATCTCGCTGCGGGATCGGTGAGATCGATGGCAGGCGGCCGCGATTGTCTCTTCGACCTGCGCCAAGTTGCGCTGCAATTCTTCGTGAGTATTCATGCTTCCGATGCAAGCTGGTCGCCGAAGCGCACGCAGTCCTCGGCCAGCGCGGTGAAGTCGTCCATCTGGCTGCGATGGTTGGTGATGGCAACGCGCAATGCATATCGGCCGTCGAGCACAGTGCTGGAAACGATATAGCGGCCGGACTCCTGCAGCTCAACCACAAGGCGACGGTTTAGCGCATTCAATGCTTCGTCATCCATATCCGGACGGCGGTAGCGAAAGCAGACAACGTTCGTCGGCCGCGGCGCGACCAATTCGAGTCGCGGTGATGCATCGATCAGCTCTTCGAGATATGCAGCCTGCGCCATATTCTGCGCGATCAGAGCGCCAATGGTCTCGACTCCGTGCACCTGCAGGGACATCCAGAGCTTCAGCGCGCGGAAGCCACGCGTCAGCTCCACGCCGCGATCGGCGAAGGGCAGGCCGCCAGCCATGATGCCGCCCTGCGCCTCTTCTAGATAGCTTGCGTGCGTCGCAAACGTCGCGCTGTGCAGCTTAGGATCACGCACCAGCACGCAGCCAATCTCGAAGGGCAGGTACACCCATTTGTGCAGGTCGAAGGCGAGTGAATCCGCCTGCTCAATCCCGCGAACCAGGTCGAGCGTACTCGCTGGTAAACCGCAGCAGCGCTCCGAAGGCGCCATCCACGTGGAACCACAGCCCGTGCTTTCGGCAGAGCGCGGCAATCGCCGGCAGATCATCGATCGCGCCGGTATTTACTGTGCCGCAGTTGGCAATGACGATCGCAGGCCGATGGCCGGCTGCGCGGTCCTGCTCGATCTGCGCTTCGAGCTGCGTTAGATCCATCTGATGTGCATCGGTCACCGGAATGCGCCGGTAGGCATCCCGGCCCAGGCCCATCAGCTCGACCGCTTTGAGCGCCCAGGAGTGCGTCTCGGTCGATCCATAAACAAGAAGCTGCGGGTGCGTGCATCCTTGCAGGCCGTGCTTTCGGATGTCATACCCGGCCTTTGCATGGCGCCCCACCGCCAGCCCAAGCACATTCGCCATGGTTGCGCCAGTAGTGAGCACGCCGGAGCTTTCCCGCGGCATGCCCATCAGCTCCGCGAGCCAGCGCAGGCAGGTGGCTTCCACGACCACTGGAGCCTGGTGGCCTCCTGCGACATGGGCGTTCAGGCCCGACGCCAGCATGTCGGCGAGCATCGCCAGCGGCGTGCCGGTGCCGCGCACCCATCCCCAGGCCCGCGGATGCCGGTTGCCGATCGTATATGGGACCAGATGCTCGGTCAGCGTCCGGTAGACCTCGGCGGCAGGCCGACCTTTGGCGGGCAGCGGCGCCGCGAGAGCCATTGCAGATGCTTCCGGCAGCGGCCGCCATGCAGGCTGTTCACGCAGCGTTGACAAGTTATCGAAGAGATCGTCCAGCATGCGATGTCCGAGGGCACGCAGCTCCTGCCATGATTCGGGCGTAGGCGGATCGAGTGTGGGCTGTTGCTGATGTTCTATGACTTGATTGGGGATGACCTGGCTGACGGTGGAGTGGGCGGGCAAGGGCATAGGCGGGAGACCTCGCGGATCTGGATATCGGGCGAGGCACACCAGTGGGAGTGTCGAACGCTCGGGTCCACGTCTCCAGTTCAGGAGATCGCAGCGCCGTTAACCAGAATAACCCTTCATCAGGCGGAAGTCGAGGAGTGTGTCAGAGAGCTGAGCTGAGGCGGGGCAGCAGGCCGGCGTGGCTCGTTTCATAGAGAGCGAGCAGCCGCTGCCGCATGAGGTAGTACGCAGCGGAGGCTTCGTGGATATAGAAGGGGATGCGCATGCTTCCGCGGCGGAGCAGCATCGCCATTTCGATCTGCGTAATGGCCTTCTGCAGGCGCGCAGCGTCGCGGCGCATGATCTCCGCGACTACTGTCGCGTCTTCAAAGTTCCAGCGCTGGACGAAGACCGCCAGATCGAGCATCACGTCGGCATTACGGCGCAGACGGGGCAGACCGTCGGCTCCGCCAAGCAGACGCCACATCGCCTGCGGCTGCAGCTCAAGCTGATTGCCGCGCGGCTCAAGATACGCCTTCGCAATGCGCTCGAGATCGGCAAAGTTCAGTGGCTCGAGCCGTGCGACGAGCGTGTTCCAGGTTGTGGTCTGCTGAGCGCGGCGGCGCAGGAAGAAACGAAGCTGGATCCCGATGATTACCAGGAGGAGAAATGCGATAGTAGCGAGGCCGACCACGTTAATGCTCCTTCTCCCGGGTACCCAAAACTTGTGCGAGATCGTAACTTACTTTGTCAGTCATTTGCAAGATGGCATTTCGCATTTCCGGTGTGGGCGATTCCTTTTCGGGCTCGTTCCGCCACAGGGCAACGATCCAGTAAACGAGCATGGAGAGGTAAACAAACATGCGGACATACTCAATGCCCAGATAGTGAACATATCTGCCCCAATAACCATGCAGGAGTCCCAGAAGAAGGCCAAAGACTGCCCAGACCATCAGTCCATAGCCGATGGACATGACGTGTGAGCGCCAGTGAACGCCTTGTCTTTGCGACACCATCAACACGAGAGTAAAGATCTGGCTCACGATCAGGCTCACAAACAGGTCGCCGCGGATTTCCCACACCCCGGCCTGGGTGACTGAGAGCGGGTGAATCCACCAGACGATCACGAATGAGATGACGGCTGCTATGGCGATGAGAGGGGGAAGCTGTATCGTCCTTTTCTTTCTGCCGGCGAGAGGGGAAAAGACGATGTGGGCGACTTCGGCGATTACGGCAATCTGCAGAAGGGCATCCAGGCCGTCGGAAACCCAATAGCCCGTTACGTACGCGTGATACGGTGCGTGGCGATAGATGAAGAAAAGTGCAACGGCACTGATAAGGGTGAATGTGCACCACGCTGCGAGCGCCGGGAAGGTACGAACCCGGCGCCGCACGAAGAGGACGCAAAGAAGGACGGCATTCAGAACTGGTCCAACCGTCCACAATGCGAGATCGAGGAAATGGAGCCTCATTGGAATAGCCCCTATCCTCGATGAGTATCTACCGGTCCTACAGACCGAAGAAAGACAAAATCACTGAAGATAGTGATACTTCGACTGATGATCCTCTTGGCGGAGGGTTGGTGCCACCCGGCATATTGGCAAACGCGGAACCGGTTGTCGCTACGAGGAGGGCTGCGGAAAGGGCGAGTGAACGGAAAGTACGTGACATGGTAATGGCTCCCGGGCGCAAATTGCGCTTTGAAAAGCGTAACCAAAGTGCAGCAAAATGGGATACAAGAATTACCGCAGGAATATCTATCACTAACGTTCTCTTGCCAAAATGGGCCTGGCCGTGCTTTCAGTCCCGAATAACCGGCCTATCGCCCCTGCTCCTCCAGGTATTTTTCCGCTTCCAGCGCCGCAGCGCAACCTGATCCTGCGGCGGTGATTGCCTGCCGGTATTTCCGGTCCTGCACGTCTCCGCAGGCAAAGACGCCGGCGACCTTGGTATGCACATCGTCGTGAGTTACCACATATCCGTCCTGATCCAGCTCGATCTGCCCTACAAACGGCTTCGTGTTGGGCTCGTGGCCGATGCCGAGAAACATTCCGGAGACGTTCAGATCGGAAACCGTGCCGGTCTTGACGTTTTTCAACTTTAGTCCCAGCAACCTCTTTGTTTTCAACGCCAATAACTTCCTGAACCACGACATTGGAGACGAACTCGATTTTTTCGTTCGCGCGTGCCCGTTCGAGCATGATGTGCGAGGCGCGGTAGTTGTCAGAGCGGTGCAGAACATAGACTTTGCTGGCGAACCGGGTCAGAAAGAGGGCCTCCTCCATCGCCGAATCACCGCCGCCGATCACGGCGATCTCCTTGCCGGAGAAAAAGAAGCCGTCGCAGGTGGCGCAGGAGGAGACGCCGTGGCCGATCAACGCCTGCTCCGACGGCAGGCCGAGCCACCGTGCGGAGGCGCCGCTGGCGATGATCAGGGTGCGGGTACGGACGGTTTCAGAACCCAGATTCAGCACGAAAGGGCGCTGGGAGAGGTCGGCAGAGACCAGGCGGGCCATGCGGAACTCCGCGCCGAAGCGGGCGGCCTGCTTTTTCATGTTCTCAATGAGCTCGGGACCCTGAATTCCGTCGGGCCAGCCGGGGAAGTTCTCCACCAAGGTAGTGATGGAAAGCTGGCCACCGGGCTCATGGCCCTCCAGAACCAGCGGTTTCAGATTGGCGCGCGCCGTATAAATAGCTGCGGTGAGCCCGGCGCAGCCGGAGCCCAGAATCACTGTGTCGCGAACGATGTCTGTCATGATCTTTATCTGTGCATCTTTGATTCTAATCATGCAGAAATGACTCAACAGGCGCAGGGCGCATAGGGAGGGCGAAACGAATGGCAAATCTGGTGCTGGTTTATGGAATGCGGCTGCTGCCGGCCGATGAGGTGAAGCAGGTGGGCTCTGCTCCGGTGGCGCTGCAGAATGGCAACGAAGCCCAGGTCACGATGCATGTGCTGGAGGGCTCACGCGAGCAGATCGAAAATCAGTTGAAGCAAAGCATCGATGCCTTCTTCGACTTCTATCCTGAAATCTGACGTGACAACGGAGCGATGATGAGCGAGCGTTGGGCGGTTGCCGCAGCGGCATTGCTGGCCTTTGTGTTGGGGCCACTCTCTATCCATGCACAGGATGCAGCCCGGGTGCAGCCGCAGGCGACGGCTGAGGATGTACTGGCGGCCCTGGTTCACCATTCCGCCGTCATCTTCGCGGGCGAGGTCTACGCCATCCGCGTGCCCGCGGAGATGAAAGCAGGAACGGGGGTCAGCGGAGGCATGCCCAGTTCGCGGTCCGATGCGGTCCAGGTGGAATTTCGCGTGGATGTGGGGATTCGAGGCGCCAGCATCGGCAGCAATTACGTCCTGCATATGCCCCTGGCCGGCTGGCAGCAAGGGGCTCCCTTCACGCTGCACCAGCGGGCGGTGGTATTTTTTCGGCCGCCGGATGCCTCCGGTCTTTCAGGGCCGGTAGAGGGCGAATCCGATCTGCCGGGCATGGACGTTGGTGTCATGCCGGTGGATGAGTCAAATCAGGTAGATCTGAGCCGACTACAGCGGCTGGTGACGAAAAAGATCATTACGACGGCGACGATGCTCCCGCCGCCCAATCCAGCTCAGGTTCCATCGGTGACCGATGTGACCACGGCGCAGGGAGAAGACACGCTGATCTCCGGATCGAATCAGGGCAAGATGCCAGAGCTGCGCAACAGCAAGGTTCCATTTCTGGCCCTGGTGCGGGATGTCACGGTGCTGAACGCGGCCGAAGGCCAGCAGGGAAACGGGGCTGCAAACTAGGGCGTTTCGCTGCTTTGCGTGCAGTCTTGCGACCACGCTCTCGTCTACACCAGCAGTGGAAACGCCCCGGCGTCGGAAGCGCAGACCGCTGCTTGCGCATCTTTCATGTAGGGAATCTCGATTTGCCGGGAGCGACGATGACAGCAGCGAATGGAAGCGCAAAGAAGACCGGGGCGCGTCCCCGCGTCGTAGTACTGGGGGCGGGCTTCGGAGGGTTGAACGCGGCGCTGGCGTTGGGCGGCATGGCTGTCGACGTGACGCTGATCGACCGGCGCAATCATCACACCTTCCAGCCGCTGCTCTATCAGGTCGCCTCGGGCGTGCTGTCGCCAGCCGACATCGCGGAGCCCATCCGTACCATCCTGCGCCACAAGCACAACGTGGAAGTGTTGATGGATGAGGCGATCGGCTTCGATCTGGCGAAGCAGACGGTCAACTGCGCAGCAGCACTGAAGTCTCCTTCGACTATCTAATCGTTGCGACGGGCTCGACGCACTCCTATTTCGGGCACGATGACTGGGCGAAGATCGCGCCGGGACTGAAGACGGTTGAGGACGCGACGGAGATGCGCCGCCGCATCATGCTGGCATATGAGCTGGCCGAGCGGGAGGCCTTGGAAACAGGCCACCATCCGCCGTTGACCTTCGTCGTGGTGGGCGCGGGACCTACGGGCGTGGAGCTGGCTGGGGCCATCCGCGACATCGCCAGCCTCTACCTGCGGGAAGACTACCGTCACATCGACACCACCAAGACACGTGTTTTGCTGATCGAAGGCGGCCCGCACATCATGCCTTCCTATCCGCCGGACCTGCAGCAGAAGGCGGTAGAGCAACTGCAATCGCTCGGCGTGGAGATCATCACCGGCAAGACGGTGACCGATATTCAGCCGGGATACGTGGTCCTGGGCAAGCCGCCCGACACGGAGCGGATCGACGCGCTGGTGACGCTATGGGCGGCCGGTGTGCAGGCCTCCCCGCTGGGCAAGATGCTGGGAGTGCCGGTGAACCGTAAAGGGGCGGTACCTGTAGACGAGTATCTGAATCCGCCGGGGCACAGAAATATCTTTATCTGCGGCGATCTTGCGGAGGTCACGGAGAATGGCAAGCCTGTTCCCGGGGTGGCGCAGCCGGCGATGCAGATGGGCACGTACGCCGCGCACATGATTGAAGCCGATCTGGAAGGCCGGCCGCGCAAGCCATTCCACTATTTCGACAAAGGCGACATGGCGACCATCGGGCGCAATCGCGCCATCGCCGATGTAAAGTGGCCGTTCAAGGCGCATCTTGGCGGATGGCCGGCCTGGCTCACCTGGGGCCTGGTCCACGTCTATTTCCTCATCGGCTTCCGCAACCGCGTCGCGGTGATGTTTCAGTGGGCCTGGACGTACCTGACGCTGGGACACGGCGCGCGCCTCATCACGGGCAACCAGAAGCTCCCGGGCTGGGACGAGCAGGTGGCCGCCCACAAACCGGTGACGGAAAAACCACTCGACCTGGCGTCACCGCCGCAGTCTGACCCGTCCGCTCCGACCGATGCAACGCAGGAAACTGCGCCGCAGAAAGCCACGGCCTGAAGCGGAAACTCGTCGGCTCAGCCCATCTTGCCAACTTTGCCGTGCGAATTTCCGGTTATCATCGTGCCGCTGCTCTTTTCTGACGCCTGTTTTGAGGGAACTTCATGCTCTCTGCGCTTCCTCGTACGGCACGCCTGTGCCTTGCCGCCGCTGCCGTCTCCATGCTGACCGCCTCCTGCTTTGGGCAACCCGCGAAGCTTCCTCCGACGAAGCCGCTGAAGGTGCCGTCGCTCACTTATGAGCGCTACACGCTGCCCAACGGCTTGACCGTGCTGCTGCATGAAGACCATCGTTTGCCGCTGGTCGCCGTGGACCTGTGGTACCACGTTGGGCCGGTGAATGAGGCGAAGGGCCGCACCGGTTTCGCGCATCTCTTCGAGCACATGATGTTCGAGGGCTCCGAGCATGTGGGCGAGAAGGCGCACATCCGCTATCTCGAAGGCGCCGGCGCGACCGACATCAACGGGACCACGGATTTCGACCGCACCAACTACTTCGAGACGGTGCCGAGCAATGAAATGGAGCTGGCCCTGTGGCTGGAGAGCGATCGCATGGGCTTTCTGCTGGAGAAGCTGGACCGCGAGAAGCTGACCAACCAGCGCGATGTGGTGCGCAATGAGCGCCGCCAGGGTGAGAACCAGCCATACCAGTTGAGCGAGGAGAAGGTGTATCACCTGCTCTTTCCAGAAGACCATCCATATTACGCATCGGTGATCGGCTCCCATGCCGACATCGAATCTGCGCGCCTGCTGGATGTGCGCAACTTCTTCCACAACTACTACACGCCCAACAATGCGAACCTTGCGATTGCCGGGGACTTCGACAAGGCCAAGCTGAAGCAGTTGGTGGAGAAGTATTTCGGGCCGATTCCGAAGGGGCCGGAGCCGCCGCCGGTCACGGTGAAGACGCCGCCCATCACGAGCCAGAAGACTGCCACCGTCACAGATACAGTGCAACTGCCGGAGGTGAGCTTTGCGTGGCTGATGCCTCCGGCCTTTCAGCCCGGCGATGCCGATGCCGAGATGCTGATGGCGATTCTGGGCGGCGGCAAGGCCAGCCGGCTGTACCGCAAACTCGTCTACGACAAGCAGATTGCGCAGAGTGCGGACTGCACGCTGGACTCGCTGCGCCTGGGATCTGTAGCGGAATGCGATGTGATTGCACGCCCCGGTATAAAGCCGGAGGACCTGCAACGCGAGATCGAGATCGAGCTGAATGCGATCCGCGAACAAGGCCCCACACAGGCCGAACTCGATGGTGCGCGCAACACGCACCTTACCGGCCTGATCAGCGGCCTGCAGCGCCTGGGCGGCTTCGGCGGCGTGGCCGACCGCATGGACTACTACAACTACTACACCGGCGATCCCGGCTATCTCTCGAAGGACGTCGCGCGCTTCCAGCATGTCTCGGTCGCCTCTGTGCGCAAGCTGGCGCAGACTGATCTGGTCGATGCGAAGAGTGTGGTCGTGACCACCGTGCAGGGCGAGAAGGTGACGCAGGACGTGCCGCGCAGTCCGGCGGATACCGATGCCAACGTGAAGGTGGAGAATCCATACCCAGGATCATTTGAAACAGCGCAGGACTGGCGCAAGACGCCGCCCTCGGCCGGACCGCTGCCCGCGGCACATTTGCCGGTGCCGAAGGTCTTCACGCTCGACAACGGACTGCATGTCTATCTGGTTGAGGACCACTCGCTGCCGGTGATCAACGCGAGCGTCATCACGTTGGCCGGAGGCGATGCGAATCCGGCGAACAAGCCTGGACTCTCCGGGTTTACGGCGCTCATGTTAACCGAAGGCACGCGCGACCGCTCGGCTACGGAGATCGCCGATGCCGCAGATCATCTTGGCGTGACGCTGAAATCGAAGGCCGACGTGGACAGCGCCAACACGACCATCGATGCGCTGAGCAACACGACCGATGCGACCTTCGACCTGCTCTCGGATGTGATCGAACATCCTGCATTTGCGCAGGGAGAGGTAGACCGCGTACGCAAAGAGCAATTGACCGCGATCCTGCAGGAGGCGGACGACCCGATTGCCGCAACGCTGCGTGTGGGCGTGAAGGCGTTGTATGGCGACTCGCCATATGGCTATCCTGCGGTCGGCACCACCGCTTCCGTCAAGTCCATCATGCGCTGACGATTTGTCTGGCTTCTGGAATGCACATTACGGGCCGCAGACAGCCGCTCTGGTGCTGACCGGCGATATCACCGAGAAGGAGGCGCGCGAGCAGGCGGACAAATATTTTGGCGTGTGGAAGGACATGTCTGCCGCCGCCGTCACATCCGTACCCGACGCGACCACGCCGGAACGCAAGATCATCATCGTCGACAAGCCGGGTTCGCCGCAGACGGTGCTGCGTCGCCTTCGGGCTGGGCGTGCCGCGCTCGACGGCCGACTACCCGAGCATCCTGATCATGAACGACGTGCTCGGCGGCCTCTTCTCCTCGCGCATCAACATGAATCTGCGCGAGCAGCACGGTTACACCTACGGCGCGTTTTCGGACTTCGCGTTCAATCGCTTTGGCGGGCCACTTTATGCAGGAGCGCAGGTGCGCACGGATGTGACGGCGCCAGCGGCGAAGGAGCTCTTCTCGGAGCTCGATCGCATCACCGCCGATCCCCCCACTATGACGGAGTTGAAGCTGGCACAGGACTCCCAGATGCGCTCGATTCCCGGGCAGTTTGAAACCGCGAAGGGTACCTCGCAGAGGATGGGCCAGCTCTTCGTCTACAAACTGCCGGACAACTACTACGCGACATTGCCGGCAGAACTCGCCGCGGTGAAACCACAGCAGGTCACGCAGGCAGCCGTGGATCACATTCATCCCAAGCAGATGATTGTGGTTGCCGTAGGAGATCGCGCGAAGATCGAACCGGGATTGAAGGAGCTGAACCTGGGGCCGATCGAGTATCGCGATGCGTCGGGGAATCCGGTTCAGTAGTACATGCGGCAATGAGAAAGGCCGCGGACGCGCTGAAACCGTCCCGGCCTTTGTGTTCGTCTTGCATGCGAACTATGCTTAGGCGCCGACCGGCTCTGCTGCCCGCACATTCACCGGCGTGAGCCAGTTATAGCGGTCCGGCCGCGTGCCGTTCACGATGCCGAAGAACTCCTCGGCAAGCTGGTGGGTGATGGGCCCGGTCTTGCCGTCCTTCACCAGGATGCGATCGACCGAGCGGATTGGCGTGACTTCCGCCGCGGTGCCGGTGAAGAAGACCTCGTCGGCGATGTAGAGGATCTCGCGCGGCAGCGCCTGCTCGACCACCGGGATGCCGAGATGACGCGCCAGCGTGAGCACCGAGTCGCGCGTGATGCCGGTGAGGATGGAGTTGGCAACCGGCGTGGTGTAGATGGTCGAGCCGCGCACGACGAAGAGGTTTTCGCCTGAGCCCTCGGAGAGATAGCCGTTCACGTCGAGCGCGATGCCCTTCGTTGTAGCCGTTCAGGTCGGCTTCCATGCGGATGAGCTGCGAGTTCATATAGTTCGCGCCGGCCTTCGCCATGGAGGGCATGGTGTTGGGTGCAAGGCGGTTCCATGAAGAGATGCAGACGTCCGCACCGGCATCGCCGGGAACGTATTTGCCCCAGGGGAAGTTCGCGATGTAGGTCTCCACCGGACAGCCCTTCGGGTTCACGCCAATTTCGCCGTAGCCGCGGAAGGAGATCGGCCGCACGTAACAGGGCGCGATACCATTCGCTTCCACCAGCTCAATGACGGCTGCGTTGAGCTGTTCGAGCGTGTAGCCCAGGTCCATGCGATAGATGTGCGCAGAGTCGAGCAGGCGCTGCATGTGGTCCGACAGCCGGAAGATGGCGGCGCCCTCCGGCTGCTTGTAGCAGCGAAGGCCCTCGAAGACCGACGAGCCATAGTGCAGCACGTGGCTCATCACGTGCACCTGCGCCTTCTCCCAGGGAATCAGTTTTCCGTTGTGCCAGATGTTGGCCGTGGTCTGGATCGGCATGCGCACTCCTTGGTCGCGAACTTGGGGATCGTTCTGCCTCGATTATAGGGGAGGGGGCGGCCTTTGCGTCCGCCCTGTAGGCTGCTGGTGGGAACGGATGGTGAATTTGAATCGCAGGAAATTTCTGTCAGCGGCAAGTGCTGCCGCGTTCGGGCTGGCAACGCGGAGTGGCGCATCCGCTGCGCCGCTGTCGTCCGATGTGGTTGAGACATCTTTGGGCAAGCTGCAAGGGAAGCGCACGGGAGACACCATCGCTTTCCTCGGCGTCCCCTTCGCAGAGCCGCCGGTTGGACCGCTGCGCTTCCTGCCGCCGCGCCCGGCCCGTGCGTGGAGCGGTATTCGGCCCGCGTTGAAGTATGCTCCGGCGCCGGTCCAACTGCGCCGCGCGAACATCAGCGAGGACTGCCTGTATCTGAACGTATGGACGCCGGTCACACCAGGCCCGCATCCGGTCCTGGTCTGGATCTACGGTGGCGGGAACACGGCCGGCGCGACGGGCGGCATCGCGGATGGGTCGCACTTCGCGCGGAGTGGGGTTGTCTGCGTTACGCCCGCATATCGCGTGGGAGCGCTGGGCTTTCTCGACGTTTCTCCGGAGTTGGGCGAGGCCTACGCGGGCGCCGGCAACAATGGTCTTCGCGACCAGATTCTGGCGCTGCACTGGGTGCGGCAGAATATCGCTGCCTTTGGTGGCGATCCCGAACGCATCACGGTGGGCGGAGAAAGCGCAGGCGCGAAGGATACCTGCGCATTGATGGGCGCGCCTGAGGCTGCCGGACTTTTTGAGCAGGCGATCATGGAGAGCGGGAGCGGCCAGACGTATCACTCGCGCGGAGAGCGCGAGGATGCTGACGCGGGAGTTCCTGCAATGCGCCGGGCTCAACGCCGGAAACGCGGCTACTCTGCGCACCATGCCGGTCGATCAGTTGCTGAACGCGCAACGCGCTCTGATTGCGAGGCTCGGCGCTTTCCCATTTCGCATCACGGTGGATGGCGTCGTGCTCCATCGTTCACCGCTCGAATATGTGCGCTCGGGCTCCTCGCGGAAAGTGCGCCTGCTGATCGGCAGCAATCATGACGAGAGCAGCTTCTTCGTGCGTGGAGCTGCGCTCCATCAACCGATCGGGCCGCGTGAGATCCAGAACGCAAGCATGGATCGCATGCGGGCAATGGAGGCGCGGTACGATGCGCTGTTTCCCAATCTCACGCCTGCGCAACGCAAGGTGCGGCTGCTGACTGCGGAAGAATATTGGATCCCTACCGTTCGTGTCGCGGAGGCGCACACCGGCAGCGGAGGAGAAACGTATCTCTACCGCTTCGACTATCCGCGCGCGAAGGGCCCGCTGGCGGGCGAGGTGCCGCACACGCAGGAGTTGAGCTTCGTCTGGGGCGATACAAACGGCGACGCCGCACATGATGCGCTGATGCATTCGGTGCACAGCGCATGGGTCGACTTCATTTTCGGCCGCGCGCCGTCGCTCGCCAACGCGCCGGCATGGCCGCGCTTCCGTCTCATGGACCGACCCGTGATGGTGATCAACACGAAAAGCACAGTAGTGTTCGATCCGGATGCTGCGGAGCGGCACCTCTGGGATGGTTGGCCAGCGTGACGCTCTATTCGTCGCGCAGTGCTTCCACCGGCGGGATCAGCGAGGCGCGCCATGCCGGAATGTATGAGGCGGCCGCGCCGATCAGGCACAGGCTGAGCAGAACGCCCGCGTATGTCCACACATCGGTTGCTCGGACGTCATAGAGAAAGCCTGCGAGCAGGCGGCCGCTGATCGCCGAGAGCACGAGTCCCACGACGAGGCCGACTGCGATCATCGCCGCACCCTGGCGCAGCACCATCTGCAGGACGGAAGCGCGCGGTGCGCCCAGTGCGAGGCGGATGCCGATCTCCCGCCGCCGGTAGCCAACCAGCTGCGCAAGCACTCCGTAGAGTCCGGTGATGACCATCAGCGCCGCCAGAGCTGCGAATGCTCCGGTGACGTATAGGCCCAGCCGGTTGGTGAAGTCGCTCTGGTTCACTGTCTCGCTGAGTGTTTGGAAGTTGTCGAGCGCATAGTCCGGAGCCTGCTCGTGGAAGACTGAGCGCGCGATCGGCGCGACAGCAACGTCGCCGCGCGTCTTCACCAGCATGTTCACTACCGTCTTCAGCAGCGCGGGATAGAAGAGCGACGTGGTCGGAATCTGCTGGTACGGGAGCAGCAGCAGGGGAGAGGCCGGTTTCCCGATCGCTGCGTCCTTCTGATCCCCCAGCACACCGACAATCGTGTACGGCTTGATCATGCCGGTATCCTTGCCGCCCAGGTTGATCTGGTGGCCCAGCGGATCGCGTGTGCCGAAGACCTTCCGCGCCAGCGTCTGGTTGATGACGATGACGTACGGGGCAGCGGCCGTATCGCTCTGGGAGATCATGCGGCCGCGCAGCACCGGTGTGCCCAGCATGCGCGCATACCCCGGGCTCGCCGCAGTCATGCGCGCGTTGTAATTGTGCGCGTCGTCTTCCGGCTCGCCAACAATGCGCAGGCTGGTCCCCATCTCGATGCCGGAGAGCGGCGGCGCGGTGATGAGCGCGGCATCCTCGACGCCGGGTGCGTTGCGAAGACGGTCCAGCACTGGTCCGTAGGTGGTGACGGCGTTCGAGACTGGCGCATGCTCGGTGTCGGCGGAGACTGACATGCCGGAAAATCCAGCAGCATCGGAGGGCATTACGGTGAAGCCCGTGATGCGCTCCGTCGTGAAGCCGAGGTCGGTGTGCTGCAGGTTCCAGAGCGTATGGAAGAGCAGACCGGTCGCGATGAGCAACAGCGTCGAGAGCGCAACCTCTCCGATGACGAGCGCGTGGGTGAGCCGGTTTGAGACACTGCGCGTCCCCAGGCCGCGCGAGGCCGTCTGCAATGCGCGCTGCGGATGCGTGCGCGCCACCAGCACGGCCGGAAGAATGGATGAGAGCAGGGTGGTGAGGGTGGTGATTGCGGCGAGGACCAGGATCACGGTCCAGTCGAGCGTGATCGCCTCCGCGCGCGGGATTGTATCCGCCGGCAGCTTGTGAATCGCCGCGAGCATCAGCCACGCCAGCGCAACGCCGAGACCGCAGCCGAGCGCAGAAAGCAGGCCGCCTTCGACCAGCATGCCGCGGATGAGCCGTCCGCGCGGCGCGCCCATGGCCGAGCGCACGGCGAACTCCTGCTGCCGGCCGAGGCAGCGCGCGATCATCAGATTCGCGACATTCGCGCAGGCGATCAACAGGACCATGCCGAGCGCGGCTACCAGCCCGAAGGAAGACCGGACGCACCTTGCCGGTGACCGTCTCCAGGTAGGGAATTGCATGCAGCTTGAAGTCGGTGTGCAGCTTCTTGGGATTTGCCGCCATCATGCTGCGCGTCGTGCGATCGAGCTCCGCCTGCGCCTGCTCGAGGGTGACGCCGGGCCGACGCTTCCCGACGATGTAATCGAAGGAGTAGCCACGCTCGCTCAACATCAGCGATGTCGGCTGCATCGGCAGCCAGATACCCTTGCGGAGGTCCGAACCCATGCCTTCGGGAAAGCGGAAAGAGGCCGGCATGACGCCGACGACTGTACGCGCCTGGTTGTTGACGCGGACGGTCTGACCGACGATATCGCCGGTCTGGCATGGAAGGCCTCGCGCCACAAACCTTCGGAGAGCAGCACAACCTTCGGCCCATTCGCTTCGCCTTCCTCTTTCGTAAAGGTGCGGCCGAGCAGGGGCTGGACGCCGAGCATGGAGAAGATGTTAGGGCTGACGTTCGGAGACACTACGGAGGTCGGCGCCACGTCGCTCGCGGAAGCCGAGGATGCCGCTGGGCCGCCCTCGACGACGCCCACGTCCTCTGAGTACACGCCTACGTCGGAGAAGGTATGGGTGGCCTGGTCGCGGATGTCGCGGTAGTTCAACCAGGAAGTGGAGGTGTGCTGCGCGTCATTGGTGGTGTTGATGACCGTGAGCCGTCCCGCATCGGCATAGGGAAGCGGCCGCAACAGGATGTCCTCCGCCACGGTGAACATCGCTGTATTGGCACCGATAGCCAGCGCAAGCGTGATGATCGCCAGTGCGGCGAATCCGGGGGAACGGCGAAGCTGACGTACCGCCTGCCGCAAATCCTGCACGAGACCGGACATTGACTAGCCTCCAGAGAGAGCATACGGGAACAAATCCGTATTGCACGCGAGAGGCCGCCGCTGTGCTGAACGCAACAGAGGCAATCAGTCTCGGGAGAGCAGGCAAGAGTGTCCGTTGCCATCGGGAACTGTCCGAAATCGAACATTGGCCGATAGCACAAGCGAATCATGGGCGACAATGTCGCCTGAGGGTGAACGATGATCTTCGGTCCAGCTACGAGCGCACTGCATGAAATCAGGGAATCGGATTACGTACGCTTTTCTGTGCTGGCGCTCTCTTCGATCTTCTTCCTGGTCGATCCCTTCGCGGCCATCGGGACCTTCATGGCGGTCACGGCGGGGGAGGACAGGAAGAGCCGCGCCCGCACCGCCCGCCGCGGCGCGATCACCTGCTTTATCGTGCTCACCGGCTTTGCCCTGATCGGCAAGCTGATCTTCCGCATGTTCGGCATCACGCTGCCGGCCTTCGAGATTGCCGGCGGGCTCATCCTGCTGTTGATCGGCATCGACATGCTGGAGGCGAAGCGCTCGCCCACGCAGGAGACCTCCGGCGAGACGGAAGACGCAGCGGCCAAGGAGGACGTGGGCATCATGCCGCTGGGCATCCCGATGCTGAGCGGGCCGGGCGCTATCTCCAGCGTGATGGTGCTGGTGGGGCAAGCGACGAAGCTCTGGGAGTGGATTGCGATTCTTGGCTCGATCGCCATCACGGCATGGGCCAGCTACGGCGTGCTGGTCGGCGCAGACCGCATCCGCCGCGTCATGGGCGATACCGGCATACGCATCCTGGTGCGCATCATGGGCCTGCTGCTGGTCGCCCTCGCCGTGCAGTTCTTCGTCAACGGCTTGACCGACCTGGGCGTCATCGCAAGACAATAACCGTGAGCATCGAAAGAGAGACATGAAGCATTGGACGAAGAACGCACTGGCGGCCCTGTTGCTGCTGGTTTCACCCTGCGCCTGGGCGCGCTTCCAGCCGCGTCCCTGCAAGAATGCCTTTACCGAGCAGCAGGAGATCACCGAAGGGCAGAAGGTGGCGGCGCAAGTCTGGAAACAAATGCCCGTGCTTCCGGACAGCGATCCGGTGAGCCAGTATGTCGAGCAGCTTGGCATGAAGCTGGTGAAGTACGCTCCCGGCTACAAATGGCCCTATAACTTCCACGTCGTGAATGAGGAGGACATCAACGCCTTCGCCCTGCCCGGAGGCTCGATCTTCGTGAACCTGGGCACAATCCAGGCCGCGGAGACAGAGGCGCAACTGGCCGGCGTGATGGCACACGAGATCTCTCACGTGGCGCAGCGCCACTCCACCTGCAACATCACCAAGCAGCGTACGCCCAGCCTGTTAGCGGGCCTGGGCCAGATCGCCGCCGGGATTGCTCTTGGAGGAGCAGCCGGTGCAGTCGTCCAGCAGGGCATCGGCCTGACTGCGGGACTCTCGTTCCTGCGCATGTCGCGTGATGCCGAGAAGCAGGCCGACCTGATGGGCACCGACATCCTCTACGACGCGGGATACGACCCGCGGGCGCTGCCGCAGTTCTTCGAGGTGATCCAGGGCAAGTATGGCGAGGGCGGCTCGCAGTTCCTGAGCGACCATCCCAATCCCGGCAACCGCGTCGGGTATGTGAACGACGAGATCGACAGCCTGCCGCCGAAGGCCAAGTACATCAAGACCAGCCCGGAGTTCGCCCGCATCAAGAAGATCGCCGCCGGGATGCACCCCTACACCGCGAAGCAGGTGGCGGCCGGCGTCTGGAAGCAGGGCGGCGGGAATGCGGCCGCGCCACCCGAATCCCAGACCGCGGCAAACGCGCTGGCACGGCTGACGGCAGCCGATTGGACGCCCCAGGGGGACTGGCAGGCGCTTCAGGGGGACGGATTCACCATCCAGTATCCGGGGAACTGGAAGGGGGCGAGCTCGGGGGTATCCTCGCTGATAGCCCCGCCCGGCGGCGTAAATGCCGATAATGCGGTAGGTTACGGCATGTTGAGCGGCCGCTTTCAGCCCCCAAAACTTGGGGATACGTCGATGGAGATGGACCAGCTTGTAGCGCAGCTGCAACAGCAGAACCCCAACCTGAAGACGGGGCCGAGCTGCGGATGTGGTGGTGAACCAGGTGCGCGGGCGTTCCCTGGAGGCGACCAACAGCGGCGGGGCAGGCGGCGGCATGGAGCGCGACTGGATCGTGGCGCTGCCGGAACAGGGTGGAACCTTGCGCTACGTGATCTTTGTCGCGCCGGATGCGGATTTTGCCGGCGTTGCGACCGATCTATGAGCGCATGCTGCGGACGCTGAAGCTGACTCGGCCGTGAGCGGGTCGGCGCTCGGCGGCGTGATTTCAACAGCAAAGCGTCCTTTTCAACAGCGCCGGAGTTGCGTTCCGCCCGGGGTGCCGGTAGTATCCGAATTGCTGCTCGTAAGTGAACTGAGTGCGATCCGATGCAAGTTGTCACGGAAGCAAATTCTTGGTACACTAACAAAGCAGTCGCAAGGAAGCTGGTTTCGAGATTGGCTGAAGGCCGATGGAAACCGGCAGTAATGTTCGCCGGGCAGTAGCCCAAAAACCCGAACATCTCCTGCAGTAGTCAGCCGGGCTGAAATGGCTCGCTGACGGCCTCATGGCCACTCCCCGCTTGAGAGCGATACGGAGCTACGATCTTTCAGAGTTTTGTGCTGTGCGCTGCTCCAGTCGTCGATGAAAAATCCCGAGAATGGGATTGACGACAATGCAACACTAAGATAGTGTTGGCAAGTGCGCAAAAAGCGGTTCTGAGCTGCACTGAGTGCAGCGGAGCCGGCAGCACGCAAGTTCGAGGGCCTGCGACGGATTCGTCGTAGATCTCGATCCAAAAGCGGCCCGCTAAGGCGGATACCGTTCCGGATCTTTGACAATCAGGTTGAACGTGCCAGTCGTGAGAGATCAGCAGGAATAGGCTTGATCATTCTCACAAGGTAAATCTCTCCGGACTTTCGAGCTCCGGAGAGTGCGTGACTATCCCGGACCTCCGTCCTGGGATAGCACGGAATCAGTTTCAAACGAGAGTTTGATCCTGGCTCAGAATCAACGCTGGCGGCGTGCCTAACACATGCAAGTCGAACGAGAAAGTGGAGCAATCCATGAGTAAAGTGGCGCACGGGTGAGTAACACGTGACTAACCTACCCTTGAGTGGGGGATAACCTCGGGAAACCGGGGCTAATACCGCATAATACCTACGGGTCAAAGGAGCAATTCGCTTTAGGAGGGGGTCGCGGCAGATTAGTTAGTTGGCGGGGTAATGGCCCACCAAGACGGTGATCTGTATCCGGCCTGAGAGGGCGCACGGACACACTGGAACTGAAACACGGTCCAGACTCCTACGGGAGGCAGCAGTGGGGAATTTTGCGCAATGGGGGAAACCCTGACGCAGCAACGCCGCGTGGAGGATGAAGTCCCTTGGGACGTAAACTCCTTTCGATCGGGACGATTATGACGGTACCGGAAGAAGAAGCCCCGGCTAACTTCGTGCCAGCAGCCGCGGTAATACGAGGGGGGCGAGCGTTGTTCGGAATTATTGGGCGTAAAGGGCGCGTAGGCGGTCGGATAAGTCTTGTGTGAAATCTTCGGGCTCAACTCGAAGTCTGCACAGGAAACTATCTGGCTTGAGTGTGGGAGAGGTGAGTGGAATTCCTGGTGTAGCGGTGAAATGCGTAGATATCAGGAGGAACACCTGTGGCGAAAGCGGCTCACTGGACCACAACTGACGCTGAGGCGCGAAAGCTAGGGGAGCAAACAGGATTAGATACCCTGGTAGTCCTAGCCCTAAACGATGATCGCTTGGTGTGACGGGTACCCAATCCCGCCGTGCCGAAGCTAACGCGTTAAGCGATCCGCCTGGGGAGTACGGTCGCAAGGCTGAAACTCAAAGGAATTGACGGGGGCCCGCACAAGCGGTGGAGCATGTGGTTTAATTCGACGCAACGCGAAGAACCTTACCTGGGCTCGAAATGTAGTGGAATCCGGTAGAAATATCGGCGCCCAGCAATGGGCCGCTATATAGGTGCTGCATGGCTGTCGTCAGCTCGTGTCGTGAGATGTTGGGTTAAGTCCCGCAACGAGCGCAACCCTTGTTACCAGTTGCTACCATTTAGTTGAGCACTCTGGTGAGACCGCCTCGGATAACGGGGAGGAAGGCGGGGATGACGTCAAGTCCTCATGGCCTTTATGTCCAGGGCTACACACGTGCTACAATGGCCGGTACAAACCGTCGCAAACCCGTGAGGGGGAGCTAATCGGAAAAAGCCGGCCTCAGTTCGGATTGGAGTCTGCAACTCGACTCCATGAAGCTGGAATCGCTAGTAATCGCGGATCAGAATGCCGCGGTGAATACGTTCCCGGGCCTTGTACACACCGCCCGTCACATCACGAAAGTGGGTTGCACTAGAAGCCGGTGAGCTAACCGCAAGGGAGCAGCCGTCCAAGGTGTAATTCATGATTGGGGTGAAGTCGTAACAAGGTAGCCGTAGGAGAACCTGCGGCTGGATCACCTCCTTTCTAAGAGAGAAACGTATAGTTTGACTTACGTATCCGCGATTGCGGACTGCTCTGACTGCAAAGTTTGAGTAGCGCGTAGGTCGGCTATCACCCTCCTGTCCTGGACCACCGGGACAAAGAGGAGCTTGAATCAGGCCTTCTCTGCCTGTTAAGCCTTCGGGCTTTCGAAGTCTTCGGACTTTTAGATCTCAACATCGATGGTCACGAGCGGCGTAGCTGCTCAGCATGTTCAACCTGGTCCTCGAAACTTTTGGACAAGAAGAGACTAACCAAGTCGGGCTGTGTGCCTTTCAGGCGCATGGGTCCGGACTGGGGCCTGTAGCTCAGTTGGTTAGAGCGCACCCCTGATAAGGGTGAGGTCGGTAGTTCGAATCTACCCAGGCCCACCATCCTTATCGGAATCTAGATGGGGCTGTAGCTCAGCTGGGAGAGCACCTGCTTTGCAAGCAGGGGGTCATCGGTTCGATCCCGATCAGCTCCACCAAGTCTTGTGTCCAATGCTCAAAGGTGAACTTCTTCCAGGTGGAAGAGGCTGACCTTTGAGCAGGTTCCTTCGGGAACTATGTTCGAGAGCGCCTCATGGCGCGCGCTGCTTAGGAGCAGCGTTCTGTTATTTGACAACGAATTGCATTGGGTAAATTGCATACAAGGCTGAGCAGCTTACTTGTCCCTATCAAGTTTGGGTTAAGTAAGGCTGGTTAGTTGAGTGTCTTTAGATAGAGTGCGTAAGCGGGGATCGTACCCCGTGAGGCGCACAGGCGGAAATATGCATGGAATATCCAGCAAGAGGCAGCACGATCGCTTCCTGCGCGGAATTAATTCTATGGTCAAGCTACTAAGGGCGCACGGTGGATGCCTTGGCAGAAACAGGCGAAGAAGGACGTGGCAAGCTGCGATAAGCTCCGGGGAGCCGCACACAGGCGTTATATCCGGAGATCTCCGAATGGGGAAACCCACTTGAGCAAACCTCAAGAACACCCTGCTGAATACATAGGCAGGAGTGAGCGAACCCAGGGAAGTGAACCATCTCAGTACCTGGAGGAAGAGAAAGAAACCTCGATTCCGATAGTAGTGGCGAGCGAACTCGGAATAGCCCAAACCCGTAGCATTTCGGTGCAGCGGGGGTTGTAGGGTCCGCAACAGTAGAGTTACCAATCCAGTGGTTAGTCGAATCGGATGGAAAGCCGATCCATAGAACGTGACAGGCGTGTAGACGAAAGCCATCTGGACTCGAAGCGGATACCTGAGTAAGGCGGGGCACGTGAAACCCTGCTTGAATCCACGGGGACCATCCCGTAAGGCTAAATACTCGTTTCTGACCGATAGTGAACCAGTACCGTGAGGGAAAGGTGAAAAGCACCCCTGCGAGGGGAGTACAAAGTACCTGAAACCGTGTGCCTACAAGCAGTGGGAGGGCTATGCGCGCAAGCGAATGCCTGACCGCGTGCCTATTGCATAATGAGCCGGCTAGTTATTCTTGTCAGCAAGGTTAAGCGTAAGCGAGCCGAAGCGAAAGCGAGTCTGAACAGGGCGTTCAGTTGGCAGGAATAGACGCGAAGCGGGATGATCTACCCTTGGCCAGGTTGAAGGTGGGGTAACACCCACTGGAGGACCGAACCGGTGTTTGTTGAAAAAAGCTCGGATGAGCTGAGGGTAGGGGTGAAAGGCTAATCAAATTCCGTGATAGCTCGTTCTCTCCGAAATAGCTTTAGGGCTAGCGTCGGGTGATTTGCACTGGTGGTAGAGATCTGGATGGACTAGGGGGCTTTCCGGCTTACTGAATCCAACCAAACTTCGAATGCCAGTGACAACCAGCCCGGCAGTCAGACTGTGGGGGCTAAGCTTCATAGTCGAGAGGGAAACAGCCCAGACCGCCTGCTAAGGTCCCCAAGTTACAGTTAAGTGGGAAAGGAAGTCGGAACGCCCAGACAGCCAGGAGGTTGGCTTAGAAGCAGCCATCCTTTAAAGAAAGCGTAATAGCTCACTGGTCAAGCGGTCCGGTGCCGACAATACAACGGGGCTAAAACTGTACACCGAAGCAGCGGATGCACACTTATGGTGTGCGTGGTAGGAGAGCATTCTCAACAGCATTGAAGCCAGACTGAGAAGACTGGTGGAGCGTTGCGAAGAGACCCTGCCGGCATAAGTAGCGATAATGAAGGTGAGAACCCTTCACGCCGAAAGTCTAAGGTTTCCTGAGGAAGGTTAATCCGCTCAGGGTTAGGCGGTCCCTAAGGCGAGGCCGAAAGGCGTAGCTGATGGACATCCGGTTAATATTCCGGACCTCCCAGACCATCGTTTGACGATGGGGAGACGCAGAAGGATAACCAGGGCCTCATATGGCTATGAGGTTCGATATGCGTAAGCTGGTTCCGATAGGCAAATCCGTCGGAGCTTAACAGTGAGGCATAAAGCAGTAGGCCGTATGGCCGAAAGCTGGTGAGTTCACGCTGCCAAGAAAATCCTCTAAGGAGAAGGGCTGGGAACCGTACCACAAACCGACACAGGTAGACGAGGAGAATATCCAAAGGCGCTCGAGTGAAAGCTTGTTAAGGAACTCGGCAAATTAGCTCCGTAACTTCGGGAGAAGGAGCGCCCCGTTAGCGTGCAAGCGCGAGGGGGCCGCAGTGAAACGCGTACGGCGACTGTTTAACAAAAACACAGGTCTCTGCTAAGTCGAAAACGACGTATAGGGGCTGACGCCTGCCCGGTGCCGGAAGGTTAAAAGGAGAGGTTAGCCGCAAGGCGAAGCTTTGAATTGAAGCCCCGGTGAACGGCGGCCGTAACTATAACGGTCCTAAGGTAGCGAAATTCCTTGTCGGGTAAGTTCCGACCTGCACGAATGGCGTAACGATCGTACGACTGTCTTAACGAGTTGCTCGGCGAACTTGTAGTACCGGTGAAGATGCCGGTTACCCGCAGCTAGACGGAAAGACCCCGTGCACCTTTACTACACCTTAACTATGAATTATGGCTCTTACTGCGCAGGATAGGTGGGAGGCTTTGATACCAGGCTCTCGGGCTTGGTGGAGCCACCGGTGAGATACCACCCTGTGAGTGCTGTGATTCTAACCTGCTCCCGTAATCCGGGAGAGGGACATAGTTAGGCGGGTAGTTTGACTGGGGCGGTCGCCTCCTAAATTGTAACGGAGGCGCGCGAAGCTACTCTCAGACTGTTTGGAAATCAGTCGTCGAGTGCAAAGGCATAAGAGTGGTTAACTGTGAGACCTACAAGTCGAGCAGATGCGAAAGCAGGCCTTAGTGATCCGGTGGTTCTGTATGGAAGGGCCATCGCTCAACGGATAAAAGGTACGCCGGGGATAACAGGCTGATCGGAGCCAAGAGTTCATATCGACGCTCCGGTTTGGCACCTCGATGTCGGCTCATCGCATCCTGGAGCTGTAGAAGGTTCCAAGGGTTAGGCTGTTCGCCTATTAAAGCGGTACGTGAGCTGGGTTCAGAACGTCGCGAGACAGTTCGGTCCCTATCTGCTGTGGGCGTAGGAGATTTGCGGGGGGCTGTCCTTAGTACGAGAGGACCGGGATGGACGAACCTCTTGTGTTCCAGTTGTCCTGCCAAGGGCACGGCTGGGTAGCGAAGTTCGGTTGTGATAACCGCTGAATGCATATAAGCGGGAAGCACGCCCCAAGATGAGATCTCCCAACCCAAAAGGGAAAAGAAGGGCCCAGGAAGACCACCTGGTTGATAGGCTGGAGGTAGAAGCGCAGTAATGCGCGTAGCTTACCAGTACTAATCGCCCGTTCGGCTTGTCCATAGAATTAATTCTGCGCAGCACAAATCCGCTGTCAGAAGATACTCAACAACAAGCCTTGAGTGCAGTTAGAAAGCACGCCCAATGCAATTCGTTCAAATGCAAGTTTGTGGCGCCAGTTTGCCATTTCTGTTCCGGGGAGAAACTGCCCGTGTGTACTGAGAGATGGCTGTGGGGAACCTCCTGCCAGGCGCTGCACCCAGCTTGCCGGTGAGCATACCGCGAGAGTCACACCCGTTCCCATCCCGAACACGGAAGTTAAGCCTCGTCGGGCCGATGGTACTGCACGCGAAAGTGTGTGGGAGATTAGGTAATCGCCGGCATTAGCATCCAAAAAGCCCGCTCTTTCGAGCGGGCTTTTTGCTTTTCTGCACTTTTCCGGGAAACTCTTTCCTCACTTACCCCCGTCCATTCAACTGGCAGGTCCTGCTTGCCAAGGGCTACTCATGTCGGGGCACGCCGCGCGTGTGTTCCGATTCCGCTCACCGGACCGTGTGGTCAGCTCCGCAACTCAAAACGACAGCTTGGGTTGATAGGAGCGTGGAGGGAAACACAACGATGCACTGGCAGTTGTGTAATCTCGCCCTTACTGGATTGCTGGCGGCCGGGGTCATGCCCGCTCAGCAACGGCAAAGCACCCAGGTACCAGCCAGTGATAACGCCGCTGTCGTTGCTTCTCTCTCCACGAAATTCGACAAGCGCCTCGCCCACATGACACGGCGCTATAAGCTCACTGCGGATCAGCAAGCCCAAATGCAAGCCATTCTCCTGAAGCAGCAGGAGGACATGCAGACGGTCGGGGCGGATACTTACATGTCGGCTGCGAACAAGCGCGAGGAAGTCGCCACTCTACATGAGGCGAGCCAGCTAGAGATCCGCGCAATTTTGAATGAGAAGCAGAAACGTAAGTTCGACGCTGACGAAAAGCGCCGTGCGTGGATGGAGGGTCGTCTGCCGGAACCGAACCCCGGCCCGCCATTTGGGAGTTGGTAAAGGAACACGGAGGAAACACTAACAATGAAACGGCAACTGTGTAGTCTCGTACTTACTGGGCTGCTGACGACCGGCGTGATGCTTGCGCAGGAGGCAGGGTCCGCACCCGAGCAGAGCGCTCCGCAAACTGAAGCCGGCGGGATGGGTGGCCATCACGGCGGCCACCGGATGGATGCCGATCAGCGCCTCGCTCACATGACCAAGCGCTACAAACTCACCGCCGATCAGCAGAGCCAGATCAAGCCCATCCTCCAGGATGAGCAGCAGCAGATGGAGACCATGCGTTCGGATACCTCCACGTCCCGCCAGGACAAGATGGAGAAGATGAAGAGCATGCATGAAGCCGACTCGCAGAAGATCGAAGCGGTTCTGAACGACGAGCAGAAGCAAAAGTACGAAGCTGATCAGCAGAAGATGCAGGCTCGGCGCGGTCAGCGCATGCACGGCGGCCAAGGCGGTGCGGAGGGCGCACCTCCTGCTCAGCCCGACGCAGGTACACCTCCGCCGCAGTAGTGCTTCGCATCATCTTTACGCATGAAGAGAGGGCCGCAAAGTGCGCGGCCCTCTTGTTATTTCGGCGTAGCGGTTAGAAGGTGAGCTTCAGCGCCGCCTGGACCTGCCGCTGATCGTTGCGCGTGCTGGTGATCGCGGCGAAGCCGCCCGGATTGCCCGGCTTGTATTGGCTGAATCCCGTCACGTTGCTTGGCTGGCCGAACTGCGGTGTATTGGTTGCGTTGAATGCTTCCAGGCGGAACTCGAGCGCGGTGCTTTCGTAGATATGGAAGTTCTTGAAGAGCGAGGCGTCGAGGTTGTTGAAGTGCGGCCCGCGTGCCTGCTGCGGTCCGCCGCCTAGTGGCGAGAAGTCCTGCTGCCCGATCGCCGTCGCGGCAGGGGGAACGCTGAATGCCGCAGGGTTCAGCCACTGTGTCTTGTTGTGCGGGCCGGAATAGAGATCCTGTCCCGGCACGGTGAAGGCATTGCAGCCGAAGTTCGAGGTGCTGGTGGGGCAACCGACGGTGAACGGCTGTCCGCTCTGGAAGGTGTAGATGAGGTAGGTGCCCCAGCCGCCGAGCACGGCGTCGACAGCGCCGTTGCTGTTGCCGAGCAGCGCGCGGCCATGTCCCACCGGAAGCGCATACGTGGCGCCCAGGTGAACGGCATGGGTGGCGTCGGTATCGCACAATCCGTAATCGCGATTGATGCCAAATCCCGGCAGCCACTGTGCGCGGTACTGGGTGTTCTGCGACGCCTGCGTGTGCTGGTTGCTCATGCACTTCGCAAAGGTGTAGTTGGCCAGCATGGAAAGCCCCGCGCTCATCTGGTGCTCGTAGGTGGCCTGCATGGAGTTATAGCTGCTGGTTGCGTTGGTGGTCTCGTAGGTGGAGTTGCGCGCGAAGTTCGGAAACGGGCACATAGTTCTGCGGATTCACGCTGGTCGGCAGAATCTCGCTGGGCGAGTTGTAATAGCCCAGGTTGTCGAGGTGCCTTCCTACGCTGCCGACAAAGCCCACCTGGACGGAGTCGTGGTTGCCGACCTGCTTCTGCACCGTCAGGTTCATGGTCTGCACATAGGGCGTCTGGAAGTTCCACTGCCGACCGTACAGGTTCACGCCCTGGCCGGAGTAGATTGAGGGATCCTGCAGGTTGATGTTGGCAAAACCGGTTTCGAGCGTCGCTGTCTGGCCGTTCGCAACCTGCAGCGGGTGTTGCGAGTCGGGGCTGTTGAAGGTGGCCGTGTAGACAAACGGGTAGTTGGTTCCCAGCGTGCCTCCATAGCCAAGGTTCCCGAGCGATCCGTAGGTGATACCGTACCCGCCGCGCAGGACAAGGTCCGGGCGCACGCGATACGCAAAGCCGAGCCGCGGGCTGAAGTTCGTCTTCTGCGCCTCGCCCAGTGCGAGGCTGTCGATGCAATCGAGCGCGATGTTGTTCTGCGCCAGCAATGCATCGAACGACGCCGAACGCGTTACCGCGCAACCCTTCTTCGACATGTAGTAGGTGCCGGGAGCGCTGTTGCCGTTCGAGGGGATGAAGTTCGCCTGGTGTCCGTTGGTCTCGGCATACGGGGTGAAGTAATCCCAGCGCAGGCCGAGATTCAGTGTCAGGTTCGGCAGCACCTTCCAGTCATCCTGGAAGAACGCGCCGATGTACCAGCGGTCATCGACCGTAGCAGCAACGTTCGAGCCGCCATAGGTGCTGAGGCCGCCCACATTGCTGATGCCGTTGGGCACCGTTGTCGCGGTCGGAGTGAGCAGCAGGTCAGCCACGCCGTTCAGGTTCTGGTTGCTGTTAGGAATATCGGTGTACTGCCCGCTGAAGGTGAAGTTTCCGCGCCCCTGCGGCGGCTGCGAGATGTTGCCGTTGAGGTAGTCCACCTGCACGCCGGTCTTGAAGTTATGGTTGCCGTGAATCTTGGTGACGTTGTCCGAACCTTCGATGCTGTAGACGTACTGCAGCGTCGGTGTGTAGTTGCCCACGCCGATGTGCGTCAACCCTGTGCTGGTGTTGGAGCTGAGATTGATCGGAGGAATGCCGCCGTTCTCGGCTACCTGCGGAATTCCTGGAATGCCGAAGCTCGCTGGGATGCCGAAGGTATTGCCGTAGACGGAGCGCTGCAGCTTGTCGGAGTGCACCATGCCGACGTGCATGTCATTGGTGAACGTTGGCGTAAAGACGTGCGTGTAGCCCACAGCCCAGGCATACGCCGGGAAGCTGTCATGGCGTCCGCCGGTCTCGCCGACCGCCAGTCCCGGCAAGGACGAGGGGACATCCTGATCGATCATGCTGCGATCGAAGACACCGAACAGAACGTTGTTCGCATTGATCGCTTCGTCAATGCGGATATCGTAAGTGTTGTAGTTCGTGGGCTCCTTGGGCTCCCAGTAGAAGTTATTTGCGAGTCCAGCGAAGGTAGGCGCTGGATACACTCCGAGCAGCTTGACGGCGTTCGCATCGATCCGGCCGGCAGGCAGCAGGTTGAGTTGAGAGACCGCGCCGGTGTAGTCCGTGATGCCAGCCACGCTGCCGGTGTAGAACGGATCGCGCACATAGCCGGTCTTGCTCGCCGCCAGACCTGTGACTGGATCAACCTGGCCGGCGGCGACGGCGCGCGTGGTGGCAGGATCGAGAATAGTTCCGTGCGAAAATTTTCGGCCCAGAACGTCAGTCCCGGTGCCGCCGTTGAAGTTGATCAGGTCCTGCAGATTGGTAAATCCGCTGTTTACCATCGCGGCGGTAGGGACGGTGCTGGTGGCAGGCACTGGCGCGATCTGGCGCAATCCCTGATAGTCACCGAAGAAGAAGGTCTTGTCGCGCCCGTCATACACGCCCGGAATGCGCACCGGACCGCCGATGGTCCCCCCGAACACATTGCGGCGATACTCGGACTTCTTGCCTTTGTTGAAGTATGTGTTCGCGTCCAGATAGTCGTTGCGGAAGTACTCCCACGCATCGCCGTGGAACTGGTTCGTGCCGGATTTGATCGCGGCATTGACCACGCCTCCGGTTGAGTGGCCGAACTCCGCGGTGAAGTTGCCGGTCTGCAGCTTGAATTCCTGGATCGCATCCGGCGGCGGTGTAATGGCCGCATTGCTGCCCACCGACGATCCGCCATAGAACTCGATGTTGTCGTTGATGCCGTTCAGGCGGAAGTCGTTCTGCCACAGGTTGACGCCATTCACGGAGAAGAATGCGCTATCCGTCGTGCCGGAATCACTGCTTGGCTGGCCCTTGGGCGCGGTGACCACGCCGGCCGAAAGCTGCGCAAGCGAGGCCCAATCGCGGCTCTTGAGCGGCATGCTGTTGATGACCTGCCCGGTGATCGTCTGGCCCACGGCGCCGTTTTCCGCCTGCAGCAAGGGCGCAGCTCCGGTGACCGTGACCTGTTGCGTGACAGCGCCTGTAGCCAGGTGGATATCGATGGTCTGGGTCTGCTGAATGTGGACTTGGACGTTCTTATCGACGGTGGTCTGAAATCCCGACGCTTCGACCTGCAGCGTGTAGCTTCCTGGGCGCACGGCGTTAAACGAGTAGGCGCCGGTGGATGTCGAGACACCAGCTGAGGAGATACCTGTGGCCTCATTAACGAGCTTCACGGTGGCGCCTGCCACGATGGCTCCGGTTGAATCTGTAACCGTTCCTGTAACACCGCCAGTGTCGAGCTGTGCGAAGGCTGGTGTAGCGCAAAGCAACACGCAACAGGCGCAACTGAGGAGGATGTTACCTAGCTTGTGTCTGGATTTGGTTCTGGGGAATTTCATGGCTGGCTCCCTTTCAAGGTGTTCAGGCTTCCGCCGGGCACGGTGGGACCGCGTCTTGCGGATGAATGCGGAACTAGTTGTGCAGGACTCAGACTGGAGACTTGCCTGCGGATTCAGGCTGCCGTCCGTCTCAAGATTGGCTTGGACGCTCGCGAAATGCGTGCTGCCCGGTCCCGTGTTCCTACGCTGAAATGCTACCGTCCATCCAGCGAAAAAAGGTTACGTTAGCGATAAAGTTTCGGCAAGCCAAGGGATTGAAATTGTTTGGGTGGTGTCAACTTTTGAACAGGCCAGGTTATGCACGAACAAACGGCGCCGGGTGCGATCTACATGGAATCGTGATGAGTCGCTGCGAAACCAACGATAAACAAGGCTCGCTTAAGCCTCACTGGGGCGGGGGCGCCGCGGTGTGCTCGGTCGTGCTGGCGCTGAACTTCTGATACTGATCGAAGCGGATCGAGAGGTTGACGTGGAAGCCGACGAAGAGCGCCGCCTTGCCGTCAAAGCGCGCATCCACTCTCGTCGGCAGCCACACTTCGTTGTGTATGAGCGCCTGCTCGAAGGAGAAGTTGCTGCCCGCATCCACGGTAGCGAATATTCCGAAGCCGATGCGCAGGGGCTCGTCGAAGGTGGCCCGCATGCGCGTCACCTCGCGCGCCGCTTCATCGATCCATACGGTTCCGCGTACTTTCTTGATGGCATCCTCATTCCGTCCATGCGTCTTCGCATGCGGATCACCGGTGAAGTCGACGGCAATCACCGGCCGGCCGCCTTCCACGACGCGGCGTGGATTCGAGAATCGCGTGATGGCCAGCAGACGCGAGACGCTCACGTCGTCTTTGTCGGGCTGGCCGTAGGGCTGCGCGGCATACTTCACGGCTTCTTTCGTAGCGCGGTCCTGCTGTTTCTTCAGATCGCCGGCGTTTAGCGGCTTTCCGTTTTTGCTGGTCAGCGTTTCAATCGGCTGACCGTGCACGAAAAAGACATTGCTGACGCGCTCTTCCGTCCGCTGCACTTTGCCGCGCTTGTCGTAGAAGGTCAGCCGCTGCTGCTGGCGAAAGGTGTACTCCTCGCGGGCCCGATCCAGCTCCGCCTGGTTCGCTTCCACGCTGCGCAGCAACGCCGGCACATCCGGCAGCGGAGACACCGGTTGCGCCGCAGTCAGAGGCGCAGCCCGCGCGGGCGGGGCTGCGAGAGAGAATGCAAGAGGGATGATCGCGAAGAGACGCAAGGCTCCCTTCATGCTAGAGCATCTTCGCCTATACACCGGCCGAGAAATGCTCTACCGTAGGGCTCATTCTGAAGCGTGGAAAGAGGTGACGCGTGCTGGGACTGCTGCTGCGCTGGATCATTGGTGCGATCACGCTGTTTGTGATCGCCTACTTCGTGCCCGGGTTTCACATCCAGAGCTGGGCCTCTGCGTTCATCGCTGTGGTGGTGATCGCACTGCTGAACGCGACGCTCGGATTGCTGCTGAAGATCCTTACCTTTCCCCTCAGCATCCTGACGCTCGGTATTTTCCTGCTGGTGATCAACGCCTTCGTGCTGTTGCTGGCATCGCGCCTGGTGCCCGGATTTCATGTGGACACATTCGGCTCGGCGTTTGTCGGCGCAGTCATACTGGCGGTTGTACACATGCTGCTCGGCATGGGCACGAAATCGGAACGCCGCGGATGATCGCCTATTGGTTGAGCGGAACAGCCTGAGGCCGGCCCGGTGCGACCGTTCCGCGCGGCAGGGGCACGCGTTCATGCATGGCGCGGAACGACCGATGCACGCCGCGATGCCGCGTCTTGGTCTTA
The DNA here is from genome assembly GCA_963790555.1 of uncultured Acidobacteriaceae bacterium. GTDB lineage: Bacteria > Acidobacteriota > Terriglobia > Terriglobales > Acidobacteriaceae > KBS-83. The sequence goes on from CAWBPB010000014.1 coordinate 62,174, forward strand.
TTCGGCTCCAGCGGATGCTCGCTGACCGCAATGCCCGCAGCGGCCGCAGCAGGTTGATGCGCCGGCCGTGGCAGATGCACGGCCACGGGAGCCGGAAGAGCCGCTGGATGATGCCGGAATGTCGTCATGCTTACGCCGCCGGCAACAATCACAACCGATGCGGCGGCGAGCGCCCAGCGATGATGCCCAACAGGGACTGCGATCCACCGCTGATACCAGGGCAATTCAGGCGCGGAGGCGAGCCGCGCGAGGATGCGCTGCTCCAGGCCTTCCCGCGGCTGGACGGCAGCGAGTGCAGTCAGCGCGCCCTCAATTTCCGGCGTGTAGTCGATGGTTGAATGATTGGCAGAATCAGAAAAGCTCATGGCTTCAGTCCTTCCTTGCGCAGCTTCTCCGCCAGATCGCGGCGTGCGCGGAAGAGGCGCGAGCGCACCGAGGATTCGGTGATGCCCAGCACCGAGGCTATCTCAGCATTGGAAAGCTCTTCGAGCGCGGAGAGCAGCAGCGCCTGGCGTTCTTTCGCCGGCAATTCATCGATCAGAGCGAGCACACGCGCATGCCGCTGCGCCGAGATGACAGTCTGGTCGGCGCGCAATTCCTTGGCAGGAAGCACACGGGCCAGCTCGCTGATGTCTTCGTTTTCCGGACGAGTCTTCTGGCGGCGTTTGCGATCCAGCACCAGGTTCCAGGTGATGCGGATCAGCCAGACTCGCGCGTCGCGAATCTCCGGCAGCCGGTCCCGATGCCGCAGGACGCGCAGGAAGGTCTCCTGCACCATATCCTCGGCCTCCGCGGCGTTCCGCGAGATGGAAAAGGCGACCCGGTAGAGGGTCGCGGAATACTCGTGGACCAACGTCGTCAGTTCGGCGGTGCGGTCGTCCGCTGCCGCGCCGGCGGTCTTCGACTCCGGCATCGGAAGCAGACCGGTCAGATTTCCCTCATAGCTGCCCATACGCTTCTTCTCATCACTGACGCGCGGAGGGTCGGTTTCGCTCACAGGGATTTCCCCAAATCTCGCGTCAGGGGAGGTGCAGCGAATGGACGCACAAGGTCACCCGACACGGGAAGACTGTTGAGAGGGAAACGGGCCGCCCCGGAGTTTAGTGCTGGCCGGCCAGCTTCTGTGCGGCGATCTGGCCGGCAGCGGTTGTCGTGTCCTTGGCCTTGAGCAGGGCATAGATCTTGTTCGCCTCCGCCGAATTGTGATTGGCCTCGTACAAAGCTGCAAGCTGCAGCTGCGCCGTGGCTGCCGGCACGGTTGCCGTCGGATGCTGGATCAACTCCTGGTAGAGCTTGATGGCCTCGCCGGTCTGCCCATGCTGCGTCAGCAGATTAGCTAGAGCAAGACGCGCCAGGGAAGCGACGTTCGCATCGTGAACATCGCCGGCCTTGCGGAAATCCCCTTCCGCCTCGGAGGTGTTGCCCATTTCCGCGGCCGTCAGCCCGGCAAAGTACAGCGCATTGTGTCCGGCGGTCGTGCTGCTGTAGCGCTTTGCGACATCCGCAAAGAGCGGGTTGGCAGCCTTGGCCCGATCGGCTGCCGTGGCGAATGTCTTCACCCCCGGCGGCATCGGCTGGGCAGCATCGGCGATGGGAACGGCATAGACCGCTGCGGCGCGTCCAAAGGCATTCGCCGCAGTCTCGGACCGCTGCTGATAGATGATTACGGCTGCGACGACGACCGCGATGGCGACCAGCACCGCGATGGCGATACGGAGGGCTTTGGAGCGATTTTCGGCGATCCAGTCCAGGCCGGCCTGGGTGCTGTGGATAAAAACGTCGTCTTTCTTAAGCGCGCTGCGGGTCTGTGCGTCCACTGAAGTCCTTTGAAGTCCTTGCAGAAAGAGCGGGCGCGATAGCGCGCTGGCGGACAGGCAGGTCCGCGGCTCTCAGAGAAGTTGATATCAAAAGTGTAGCAGCGGCGCGATTTGAGGGTCAAAAAAGACAGAGCCGCAGCCCGGCGTGGCGGCATGAGATAGCCGAACGGGGCACGCGGACGTGCCCCGTCGGGATCACAAGCGGCGGCCTGGATCAGGCGGCCCGTACCGGCATTTCCAGCTCGCCCCGCTCCACCTTCTCCTGGCAGGCAATGCAGAATGGTGTCCAGGGAAGGGCTTCCAGCCGCTTGGCGCCGATCATCTCGCCGCAGTTCTGGCACTCGCCAAAACTGCCCTCGCGCAGGCGTTCCAGCGCCTGCCGCACCAGCTGCATCTGCTGATGGCCGTTGGTGCCCTGCGAGAACAGGAACTCTTTTTGATACGAGGCAACGGCCTGGTCGGCAACGTCCTGGGTGTCGTCCATTCCTGCATCCCGACCCTGCTCAACGGCGGACTGCATGGAGCGCACCAGCAAATCATGCTGCTGACGCAACTTCTTCTCATAGACACTGCGGGGGGTAGGGGTTTTGGGCACGACGTCTGACTCCTCTGAAATAGCTCGGTAATCCGAAATGCAGACTATTGGACGCAGCAATGGGCAGAAGATTTGCTATTTTTTTCCTCAGCCCCAAGATTTTTGTTGCACAGGGTGGATCGGCCGTGTATTGCGATCCCGGTGCCTTGCCGGTAGGCTTAAGACACCATGTATGAGGAATTTGACGTCGTAGACCGCTGGACGGGCGAGACGCTGCACTGCCTGTGGCGCGCCAACATCGTAGCGATCGCGACCCGGCACGCGGATGCCATCGATGCCCGATTTGAGGTGAATGGGCGTCCCGTCTGGATCGCCATGCCCGCAGTGGCCTGGGTGGAATTCAAGAAAAAGACAGGCAACGTCATTACCGACCGCCTTGCCGCCCAGATTGCCGGCCACTACCTGAAGCAGGCCATCGAAGAGGGCTACGACAACGGCCGCGAGATGTACGCCATGAGCGTGGAAGAGGTCCTGGAGCATCTGGACGCCGTCATGCACGAGGCCAAGAACACCGCGAACCTGCCCATGCTGCCGGTCATCCACGAAGCGATGGCTCAGTAAGAGACGAACTGCGAGCTTTGCAACAAAGGCGGCCCACACAATTCTGTGAGCCGCCTTTGTTGCTGGCCGGGCTATCGGTCGCGAGAGAGCTCTACATCTGGCAGCACCGAAGTGCCTTCCAGTTGCACGCCTTGCAGCGCGCGCGGATCGAGTCCAAGCGCCGCGAGAACGGTAGGCGCAACCTGCGTCGTCGATACGTCCGAGTAGACGGTGCGGGGCCGGAAGCCGGGATTCGAGAGCAGCAGCATAACGTTGGTGTCGTCATGCGAGAAGCCACCATGCTCCTCCTGCTTCGCTGTGCTGCCGGTGTAGATCACTCCAGGGTTTGGCGTCACGATAATGTCCGGCGTACGCGGGTCGCCATACGGCGGCAGCCCGGGCGGGTTGTAGTTCATCGCGAGCGAGGGGCCGTAGAAGATAGTGCCGAGACCGATCTTGCTGCCGTTCTCTTCGAGTGTGGCGACGGCGGAAGCGGTCTGGCTGGAGTCCTTCAGCCAGAGGAGCGAAATGTCATCTTCGGTAGCGCCGATGCCGGTCGGGTTCAGCGGCGATTCCGACAAGGGAAGCAGGTTTGCGAGCAGTGTTGCCGGCGTGGTGCCGTTGTCGCCGCTATGCCCCGGGATGGGGAAGAAACGATGCGGATCGATCGGCCCCTGCCCATGCTTCGCGGTGATGACGATCAGGGTGGAATCCAACGCTCCGGTGTCCTTCAGCTCGTCGACCATCTTGCCGATCGAAGCATCGACGAACTGGATCTCCTGGATCAACAGCTCGCTGGGCGTCCCCGCCGCATCCAGATAACCGCCGGTTCCGGCACCAGATTCGATAAGCTTCTGACCTACGCTGACCGCCTGGAAATTCATGCCGAAGAGGTTGGGGACGCGCGTGTGTCCGCTGCCGTTATGGTTCTTGCCGCGAATTTCATTCAGAATCGCATCGACTTTGATGGCGTCGTAGCACTGAATATTCGCGAAGCTGTTGGTCCATGCGCTGAGATTCGAGGGGTCGGGAACCGGAGAGCAGGAGACGCCTGCTGGCGTGGTGATGCCGGGTACGGGGACGACAAGCGAGTTAATTTCCGGCGAGAAGTAATCATCGACGTTATTGCCGCCGGCTCCGGCTACTGAGGAGTAGGCAGGATGCTTATCCGACCACGCGGTGTAACCGCCGGCGCGATGCACCACGCCGAAGATGGTATTGGTGCGGACGAAGTTCCAGGGATAGACCGGAGCGCAGCCGGCCCGGGGATCGCGAATCAGCCGCTGTGGGTCGATGGAGGCAATACCACCATCCGTCAGGCTCGCACCCGGTGCGCCGCCGTTCAGCTTGGTCTGATCGAGGTCGATGCCCTCTTCATATTCCGTGCGCGTGCCGGTGGGCGCTGCGCCCGGCGTGCAGGGGCCGGCGGCAACGCCGTTGCCCGTGGTCTTCGCCGGCGCGTCGAGCGAGCGGTCATACGCCACATCGTAGTAAATGCCCATGGTCCGCGGCGTCGCGCCGGTCACGATCGTCATCAGGCCGGGAAAGGAGTCGGAAGGACGTGAGGTGCTAGCCGCCACAAAGTTCACGCCGTCGGCGCCGAGCGCTGCGAGGTTGGGACAGTAGGGTGTGCCGCCGTTCACGTTTGCGACACCATGGGCGCAGTTCTGGTAGTCCACAGCATGCATGCCGTCAATGCTGATGAGCAGCACGTGCTTGATATGGTTGCTGTGGCCCCAGTCATCATCGTCGGCGTGAACAGGCGTGGTGGCGGCAGCCAGCACAGCAGTGCCGGCCAGCAGAAGAGCAAGGTGTTTCATGGGAAAACCTCCACGACGGTCATAGCAAGGGCAATATGTTGCTACGGTTCTCAGCCGGTGAATTTCGCGTTAAAGCCCCGCACCTTAAGCGAACCTTAAGGCGCTCGGAATCAGCGGCTTAGCCCATAACGCGTTGTGACACCGTTCGGCTGCTGACATTCCGGGTAACCGCCGCTGGCCTCTCTTGCCTGCGGGGTGGCACAATAGACGGTTTTGTAGCCTAAGCCAAAACAGGAGTGATATGGGCGCGGCCATCGCGAGCACTGTGTCGAGAAGTCTGTTAGAGGGACCGCATGTCCACCGGAATCTGTCTACGCCGCAACTGGTGGAAGCGGCGATCGCGCGCGGTGAAGCGAGCCTTGCGTCCAACGGCGCGGTTGTTGCATTGACGGGCGCGCGGACCGGCCGTTCGCCGCGCGACAAGTTTCTGGTTCGCGATGCGCTCACTGAATCGCGCGTTGACTGGGGCAAGGTGAATCAGCCCTTCCCGCCGGATCGCTTTGCCGAGTTGCTGGAGCGGGTGGAGCGGCACATGCAGGAGCGCGACCGCTACGTGCTGGACCTGTACGCGGGCGCCGATCCGCACTATCGCTTGCCCATCACCATCGTGGCGGAATATGCGTGGCATGCGTTGTTTGTGAAGCAGCTTTTTGTGCGGCCGAATGCCGAAGAGCTGGCTGCGCACGCTGCCGAGTTCACCGTCATCGCCGCGCCGGAGTTCGAGGCTGTTCCCGAGCGCGATGGCACAACTTCCTCAACATTCATCATTACCGATTTCACGCGAAAGATTGTGCTCATCGGTGGCACGAAATATGCCGGTGAGATGAAGAAGTCCATCTTCGGCGTGATGAACTATCTCTTGCCGGAGCGAGATGTCTTCCCCATGCACTGCTCGGCGAACATCGGCGCAGACGGCAAGACGGCGCTCTTCTTTGGCCTCTCCGGCACCGGCAAAACGACGCTCTCCGCCGATCCGCACCGCCGGCTCATCGGCGATGACGAGCACGGCTGGGGTGAGCGCGGCGTCTTCAACTTCGAAGGCGGATGCTACGCGAAATGCGTCGATCTGAGCGAAGAAAAAGAGCCGCAGATCTATCACGCGATCCGCTTCGGCTGCGTGCTGGAAAACGTGGTGATCGATCCACGCACGGGGGATCCCGATTACGAAGACATCCGCTATACAGAAAATACCCGCGCTGCCTACCCGGTCGAGTTCATCGAGAATGCCGTCGTTCCCGGCATCGGCGGTCAGCCCGCCAATGTTCTGTTTCTTGCGGCGGATGCTTTCGGCGTGCTGCCCCCTATCGCAAAGCTGACGCCGGAGCAGGCGATGTATCACTTTCTCTCCGGCTACACGGCGAAGCTGGCCGGGACCGAGGCCGGGCTGGGATCGGAGCCGGTGCCGGAGTTCTCTACGTGCTTTGCGTCGCCGTTCCTTCCGCTGCCGCCGAAGGTCTATGCGGCGATGCTGGGTGAGCGTCTGCGCCAGTACGGAGCGCAGTGCTGGCTCGTCAACACCGGCTGGACCGGCGGCGTGTTCGGCGTGGGCCGGCGCATGAGCCTGCCGCACACGCGCGCGCTGGTGACGGCGGCGCTTGACGGCAGCCTGACCGGCGCGGAATATACCGCCGAGCAGGCCTTCGGGCTGAGCATTCCTACGCATTGCCCAGGGGTGCCGGACGAGCTGCTGAATCCGCGGAATGCGTGGCCGGACAAAGCCGCATACGATCGCCAGGCGGCGGCGCTGGCAGGGCGCTTCGACGCAAACTTCGCGCGCTTCGATGCGCCGGCTGCCGTGCGTGCGGCAGGGCCTCATCCCCGGAGATAATTCAGTCCAGCCGCAAGGGAGAAGCTAGCCAGCCGATGTTTCTGCGCACATTGCGCGTTGAGTACTGCGCGCGAAGGCGAGCCGCCCCGGCCCTGCCCGCTCGCATGGATCGACAACTTCGCCATGCGCAACTTCACCAACAGCGCGATCTTCGATGACACCCTGCCCATCGGCGACGGAGCGATGGAGGTGGGTCTGCGTGTGCCGCTCGATGCGCTTGCCCAGGCCATGGAGGACTGGTTCCGCAGGAAGGGCTATCTCCACGAGGGAGAGCGGCTGATCTTGCGCGAAGAGCCGAGGCCCGCGAGGATCGAGTAGGTCAGGCCAGCAGGGGCACCAGCGCGGCGAGCACACGGGTGAGCGTCTGCTGGACGCGGCGGCCGATCTCGAGCACCTCCGCGTGGTTGATCGGTTCGGCTTGATCAGGCGAACCGAGCACTCCGGCGGCCATGTTGGTGACCGAGGAGAAGCCGAGCACTTCCATACCGAGGTGGCGCGCGGCGATCACCTCATGCACTGTGGACATGCCGACGAGATCTGCGCCGAGGGTGCGGAAGGCGCGGATCTCCGCGGGGGTCTCGAAGCTGGGGCCGGTGAGTCCGAGATAGACGCCTTCGGGCAGCGTGATGCCTTCGGACGCGGCGGCGCGATGCGCGAGCGCGCGCAGGCGGCGCGAGTAGGCATCCGACATGTCGAAGAATCGCTCGCCCAGGCGCGGATCGTTGGGGCCGACGAGCGGATTTGTTCCGGTGAAATTGATGTGGTCGGAGATGAGGACGAGCTGGCCGGAGGCTAAGTCGGTGCGGATGCCCCCGGCGGCGTTGGTGACGACCAGCGTCCGTATGCCGAGGCGGGAGAGCACCCGAATCGGGTAGATGACGTGGCGCGGCGTATAGCCCTCGTAGGCGTGGACGCGGCCCTGCATGACGGCGAGGGGCATGCCGGCAAAGGTGCCGAGGACGAGCCGTCCGGCGTGGCCTTCGATGGTGGGGCGCGGGAAGTGCGGGATCTCGGCGTAGGGGATTGCGATGGCGTCGGTGAGGCGGTCGGCAAAGCCGCCGAGCCCGGTGCCGAGAACGATGGCAATTGTGGGCCGAAGCGCGGTGCGCTCGCGGATGAATGCGGCGGCGCGTTCCGCTTCGTGAAAGGCTGATTCGGTCTCTGGGTCGGGCATGAGTCAGGACATTTTACTGTCTGCTGCGGCAGGTAACGTGACCTACCCCCCTACCCCCCTCCCGTCACCGGAGGCTGGCTTGTAAGCCTCTCCGTATCAGTGGATTAGAGTGCCTCCCGAAGGCCAAATTCGTCCAAGCAAAGGGCTTATCGCTAAATTCGTCAAAATAAAGAACTTGGAGGGTGCAAAGCGAACGATTGAGCGGAAGCAGATCGTTGCGGATTTCTCTCTCTATTTCCAGCGTAGCAATTTCAGGGTAATTAACTGGCAGATTTTGCGGACAGGCGGAGGTTACGGAGGTGCTGTTTGGCCTGCCGCTACTCTGCGCGAAGTACGGAGACGAGATTGGTGCGCGCGGCGTGCGATGCGGGGATGGTGCTGGCGAGGAGCGCGATTGCGGTCATGAGCATCCAGGCGAGCGCGAAGGAGAGGGCATCGTGCGGCTTGACGCCGACCAACATGCTGGTGAGGAAACGGCTGAGCAGGAATGCGCCGCCTAGCCCAAGGACGCCGCCGATGGCGATGAGGCGCGCGGCCTGCGCGACGATGAGCCCGAGCAGGCGGCGGCGGGATGCCCCGAGGGCGAGGCGGATACCCATCTCCTGCGTGCGCTGCGAAACGGAGTAGGCGAAGACGCCATAGACGCCGACTGCGGAGAGGATGACGGCGAGCAGAGCGAAGCAGGCGATGAGCAGCATGATGAGGCGGCGCTGCGCGACCAGATGCGGAGACGCGCTGATCCATGGTCTGGATGTCGAAGAGGGGCTGTTGGGGATCGACGGCGAGGACGGCTTTGCGCATGGCGTTGGCGAGGAGTGTGGGATCGGCGGTGCTGCGGAGGGCGATGTTGACGTTGTCTGAGGGAGCCTGAGTTTCCGGAACGTAAAACTCTGGCCGGATCGGCTGCTCCAAGCCGTTGTGGCGGACATCTTGTGCGATGCCGATGATGGTGATCGGTGCGAACTGGTCGCGTCCTACGATGTAGTTGAACCGTTTGCCGAGCGCATTGCCGGCGAAGTAGTGCATGGCAAATGCCCGGTTGACAATGGCAACGGGTGAGTGAGGTTGCGGTGTCGCTGCTGTTGAATGCGCGCCCCTGGACGATGGTGGTGCCGACGACGTGGAAGTAGTCCGGAGTGACGCTGATGCTGGGCGCAGTTTTCCACGTTGCCGCAGGAGGCGGAGGCGTGGGCGATCCGAAGGTGATGGCGGTGTCGTGAACCCGACCGAGCGGCAACGCGCTAGTGATGGCAGCCGACTGAATGCCGGGTAAGGCCTGTAGCCTGGGAAGCAGATTGTTGATGAAGATGCGGATGAGGTCGGGCGAGGGTGAGGGATTGCCATGCTCGTCCGGACGGTCGTAGCGCGGTCCGGCGAGAAGCGTGGTGCCGGTAATCGTATCGGAAGAGTCGAAGCCGGAGTCGTAGCGCATGACGTTGACGAAGCTGCGAACGAGCAGGCCGGCAGAGGCGAGGAGGACCACGGCGAGGGCTATTTCGACCACAAGCAGACCGTGGCGGAGCAGGCGTTGTTCGCGTGCCTGGGTAACGTGCATGGCGGCGGATTGAAGGGCATTGCGGAGATCGAGACGCGTGCCGCTGATGGCGGGAGCGAGACCGAAGAAGAGCGTGGTGAGGAGTGCCAGACAGATGGTGAAGGCGAGCACCCATCCATCCACGTAAATCGATGCACTCAGCTTGCCGAAGGGAAGTTGCAGCAGTTGCGAGATTCGTGACGAGGATGGTGACGTAGCGAGCGTGCCGGTGCTGCGGACGAACGCAGTGATGACGAGGGCGATGGCAAGGCCGAGGGCAGCGGCGAGCGAGGAGAGCACAAGGCTTTCGACGAGGAACTGACGGATGAGGCGGAGGCGCGAAGCGCCGAGAGCGCCGCGCAAGGCAGTTTCGTGGCGGCGCGAGACAGCGCGGGCGAGCTGGAGGTTGGCAACGTTGACACAAGCGATGAGCAGTACCGCGGCAACGCAGGCCAGAAGGATGAAGAGCGGCTTGCGGCTGTCGCCGGCCAGGTAGCGCTGCAGGGGCTGGAGGGTTATCTCGCGACCGGCGAAGAATGACCTGAATTCAGCCGGAACCTTCTGTAAGCGTGCCAGGTAAAAAGCCTGCAACTCCGCCTGTGCATGCTCGACGCTGACACCGGGACGCAGCCGCACGATGGTGCGGATGCCGATCATGGGTTTGTCGATGGCGATGGTTGTGTCGCGATCAAGGTCGGCGGCAGTGTAGACATCCGGTTCCAATGTGAGATCGGGAAAGTTAAAGTGAAGTGGCAACACCCCGATGATGGTCAGCGATTTGCCATCGATGGCGATGGATTTGCCTACGATTGCGGGATCGGCGTGGAAGTAAGTGCGCCAGAGATGATTGCTGATCACAGCGACGGGCGGTCCCGCGGGCCGGTCTTCGTCTTCGGCAAAGAGGCGCCCAAGCTGCGGAACGACTCCGAGCATGGGAAGGAAGTTTGCAGTCACATTGGCGCTGGCGATGCGTAAGGGTCCTGCCGGGCCGGTGAGGTTTTGATTGTAGTAGGAGTAGTAGCCGGCGAACTGCTCAAAGGATTTCGTGCCTGTTTGTCCCGCGACAAAGTCTTGTGAGCCGAGCGCGGCGTTGTGGGCGTTGGACATTTGTGCCGAGACATACATGAGCCGATTGGCGTCGGGATAGGGGAGCGGGCGAAGCAGCAGGGCGTAGACGGCGGAGAAGATGGCGGTAGTGGCGCCGATGCCGAGCGCCAGCGTGAGGACGGCGGTGAGGGTGAAGGCGCGGTTGTGAGCGGAGCTGGCGGAGTGCGTAGCGCACATCCTGCCAGAGGAGTTCGAAGCCGGTACCGGTGCGGCGGTCGCGCACGGATTGCTTGACCTGCTCGATGCCGCCGAGGTCGGCGAGCGTGGTGCGGCGGGCTTCTGCGGGTGACATGCCGGCGGCGATTTTTTCTTCCGTGATGGTTTCGGCGTAGCTCTGGAGCTCTTCGTCGAGCTCGCTTTCGACCGCGGGCTTGCGGAGGAGATTGCGCGCGAGGCTTTTGAGACGGGACCAGAGCTGCATCGCGGACCTCCTAGGTTGCTTTGAGTGCGTGGGTCATGGCGGTGGCGATCTTCTGCCACTCTTCGGTTTCATGACCTAGCTGGCGCTCGCCGGCTTTGGTGAGGCGATAGAAGCGGGCGCGGCGGTTGTTCTCCGACTCGCCCCAGAACGAAGCGAGCCAGCCGGCCTCCTCCAGACGGTGCAGCGCGGGGAAGAGCGAGCCGGGCTTGACCTGAAAGGTGCCGCGGGTGATCTGGTCAATGCGGCGGGAGACGCCGAGACCGTGCAGCTCGCCGGTCTTGAGCGCTTTGAGGATGAGCAGATCGAGCGTGCCCTGGAGAAGGTTGGTCTGGCTGGGACTCATGGCCGTCCTATCGACATTCTGCAGGAATGGTGCGCCCAGCTCGTATCGAATGTCAATAGGAAGAACTGTTTTTGGCGGTATCTCCCCGCCCGGTTTCTGCGAGGCGCGCGGCCTGCGTGAGCAGGTAATTGCGCTCGGGAATGCTGGCGGTCTTCTGCGCGGCGGCGCGGTAGTGGGCGATGGCGGCGGCGGGATCGCCGGCTAATTCGTGCAGGTGGGCGCGGACGGCGTCCAGCCGGTGATGGTCGGCGATGCGCGGATCTTTGTCGAGCGCGTTGAGCAGATCCAGACCGTGAGCGGGGCCGTGGACCATGGCAGCCGCGACTGCGTGGTTGAGCAGGACCATGGGATTGTCCGACATGCGCTTGAGGAGCTCGTAGAGGGCGAGGATCTGCGGCCAATCAGTGTCTTCGGCGCGGGGTGCTTCGTCGTGCACAGCGGCGATGGCGGCCTGCAATGTGTAACTGCCAACGGAACCTTTCTTCAGCGCGCTAGTGAGCAGGGTGGTGCCTTCCTGGATGGCGGGTTGATTCCAGAGCGAGCGGTCCTGCTGGTCGAGCGGGATGATTTCGCCGGCGGGACCGGTGCGGGCGGCACGGCGGGCATCGGTGAGCAGCATGAGGGCGAGCAGGCCGGCAACCTCGGCGTCTTCGGGTAGCAACGCATGGGTGGCGCGGGTGAGGCGGATGGCTTCCGCGGAGAGGTCGAGGCGCTGCAGCTCCGGGCCGGCGCTGGAGGTGTAGCCCTCGTTGAAGATGAGATAGAGGACGTGCAGCACGGAGCGCAGGCGCTCGGCACGCTCCTTGCTGGAGGGCGGCTGAAAACGCACCTCGGAGGACTTGATGGTGCTCTTGGCGCGGGTGATGCGCTGCGCCATGGTGGACTCGGGCACCAGGAAAGCGCTGGCGATCTCCGCCGTGGTGAGGCCGCCGACGGCGCGCAGGGTGAGCGCGATGGCCGACGCCGGTGTGAGCACGGGATGGCAGCACATGAAGAGCAGGACGAGGGTGTCGTCCTGCTCTTCGCTTTCTGGATCGAACGAAGGGACGAAGAAGAACGGGGTTTCGGCGGCGGCGGCGGTTTCGCGGTTGAGGCGGGCGCGTTCGCTGCGGATGCGATCGGTCATGCGTCGAATAGCCACGTGGATGAGCCAGGCGCGCGGGTTGTCGGGCAGGCCTTCCTGCGGCCATTGATTTGCGGCGGCGATGAGCGCGTCCTGCACGGCGTCCTCGGCGGCGGAGAAGTCGCGAAAGCGGCGGAGGACGGCACCGAGCACCTGCGGCGCGAGGTCGCGAAGGAGGTGCTCGGTGGTCGGTGTCGAGTGGATGCGATGCCATGACGTCCGGCCTACTCAATGGGTTCTCCGGGCAGATGCGCTCATGACCTGGCGGACTTCGATGGGGATGACGAAGGGTTTGCCATCGGGACCGGGTGCGGAGGAGGCACGCGCGGCGATCTCATGAGCGCGCTTCTCGCTGTCTACATCGACGATCCAGTAGCCGGCGAGGAACTCCTTGGATTCGGGGAAGACGCCGTCGGTGACCGGCTCTCCGTTTTTTCCGACCCGGACGATGACGGCCTGCCGTGGATCAGCGAGGCCTTCCGCGGCGGCCAACTCACCGGCCTCACGGAGATCTTTGTTGAGACGGTGCATGAAAGCAATGTGGGCCTCCACGGCTTGCTTCGGCCATGCGCCCATCAGCTCGTAGCCTTGCCTCGGACAATTCATCATCAGAATGTATTTCATCGATTCTCTCCTAGATATTGGTTGAGGGATTTCTTCGCCTTCATGGTTTAGTCGGAGCCGCGGACGGATTCTCGACATCCGTTACTGAGATTCGCCTGCGGTCGCGAACCGCCGCACTTCAATCGGCATGTTGGTGGGAACTCCTCCGGGCCCAGGCGCCGCCGAAATGCGTCCCGCTATGGCATAGGCGCGTTCGGGAGTGGCTACATCCACGATCCAGTAGCCCAGCAGAAATTCCTTGGACTCGGGGAAGATACCGTCTGTGACCGGCAGGTCGTTTTTCTCACCGCGCACAAGCTTGGCTTCCGCCGGATCGGCCAGGCCCTGCGTGACCACAAACTCCGCGGATTCGGTCAGTTCTTTCACGATGGAATGGAGGCTCGCAAAATGCGCCTCGCTATCCTTTGGCGACCAGGCGTGATAGGTGTCGACGCCTTTTCTGGTGCCGGACATCAGCAAAATGTATTTCATCTCGTCTCGCTCCCTTGTTGGTTTTACGTCATTGCAGCGCGCACTGGATGAGTGCGCGTTCATAGAGGGGTCGGAGCTGGAAGCGGGTTTTCGACATAGGCCTGGAGATTTTTTAACAGGGCAAAAGACCTGGCTACTGTCCCTTGCGGATTGCTCCCCAAGCGGTCAGAGGAGATGTAGCTCTCAGCATCTCGCCGGCGCGCGATGAACGGGCCAGATCGACAGCTCAAGGCTCTTTCCAGCAGCAATATTCGTGAGATCTCGCCGCGCCCAATGCAGCCCAATCCCCGAACATCTCCATTCAGACCAAATAGGTCGCCTTTTAGCAGAACTTTTATGGTCAGGCGATATACGACTGATTTAGTCTGTTTTAAACAAGGACTGAATCAGTCCTATTGAACAATTCTCCTGGAAGGCTACTGGAAGGCTATTGTCCGATGACATACCCCCCTTTTGCTTTAGGCCGCAAGCTGGCTGCGTCCTGCTGTGCGCTGGCCTGTCTGATGTTTGTTGTGCCGGCCATGCCATGTATTGCCGATTCGACGCCGGAGGCTCCACTGAGCTCTTCGAGCAAACCCGGCGCGGTCCGGGTGGAGGGCGTGATTCAGGACGACTCCGGCGGGCTGCTGCCGGGCGCGAAGCTGCACTTTGCCGGCGAGGCTGGATTTACGGCCGATGTGGTGGCTGATGGCATGGGCAGCTTCCACATCGATCTTGCGCCGGGGACGTATCGTATCTCGGCGGTGCAAGCGGGGTACCAGCAGCTTGAGCAGTCGGTGACGGTGCATCCCGGAACGCAGACCCGGCTGACACTGAGCCTGAAGATTCAAAACAACGTGGAGAGCGTGACGGTGACAGCGTCGGACGGCTATGCGAGCACGGTGCAGACGACAGCGAGCCGCGTACCGATACGGGTGCTGGATCTGCCGCAGTCGACCTATACGGTGACGCATCAACTGCTGCAGGACCGCGGCGTGGACAGCCTGAAGGACGCGCTGGCCGGAGTGCCGGGCGTGCAGCCGACGCTCGGCGAGGGACGGAGAGACTCATTCGACATACGCGGCTTCACGGCGGGGACGGACCAGTACATTGATGGGGTGCGCGACGATGCGCAGTACTTCCGCGATCTGTCGAATACCGAGCAACTGGATATTGTGGAAGGGCCGGCGGCGGTGCTCTACGGGCGGGGATCGTCGGGAGGCCTGGTGAACCGCATCACCAAGAAGCCGACGATGGAGGGCCTGGAAGGCACGATTGGCGTGACCGGCGGCAGCTACGGCGAGCGACGTGTGGAAGCGGATGCGTCCGACTCGTGGCTGAACAACACGCTGGGTGGCCGACTGACCGGCGCGGGCGAGGACACGGGCAGCCAGCGGCACTACTTCTACATGAACCGCTATGCCTTTGCGCCGACGCTGCGCTGGCGTCCGAGCGACAAGACGGATATGTATCTGCAGGTGGAGCGGCTGCGCGATGAGCGGCTGCCGGACCGCGGCATTGCCGCCGTCGACGGGCCACAGGGCGTGGTGCCGATTGGAAACTACTACGGATACATTCTGGGCACGCCGGCGGCTGCGGCCCCGCACGACTACATGCACGAAGGCGCGACCGACGAGACCTTCGACCTGCGGCACGACTTCGACAACGGCTGGCACGCGCACGAGATCTTCCGCAACAGCGGCAATGTCGCGGACTGGTCGACGATTTATCTGAGCAAGCTGGACAACGATGGCACGATCATCGCGGGGCAGTCGTCGACGCATGCGCATCCCGGCGGCCTGATCGAGAGCGATGCCGATGCGGTGGGTGATGCTGCCGCGGTGAATCCGGTGATCACGCGCGGGCAGTACAACGCGAAGACATTCCAGCGGAATATCTTCGACCAGCTCGAGGCGTATCGCAGCGGACGCTTTGCCGGCGTCGGCCATCTGCTGCTGATCGGCGCAGAGTACGGGCGGCAGACGCTCGATCGCGCACAATTCACGGGCACGGCTCCATCGATCACGCTCTACAATCCGGTGCCTGACCTTGCGCCGACGCTCAGCACAACGCCTTCGGTAAACAACCGCTTCTGGGGGCAGACGGCGGGCGTCTACGTACAGGACCTGATGCAGCTTGCTCCGCAGTGGAAGCTGATGGCCGGCGTACGCTTCGACAACTACAAGCAGTCGCTGGACCAGCGGCTGGCGAACTCGCCGGACCTGAGCCGCGTCGATAACAAGTGGAGCCCGCGCGTGGGTCTGCTGTACCAGCCGAAGACGTGGAGCACGTTGTACGTGAGTTATTCGCGGAACTTCGATCCTTCGGGCGAGGGATTGAGCCTGGCGACGAACAATGCCGGCCTCGCGCCGGAGCGGACCCAGAACTATGAGGGCGGGGCGAAGTTCTCAAGCTTCGGCGACAAGCTGATCTCGACGCGTGGCGGTGTACGACCTGGACCGCGACAACATCAAGACAACGAACCCGGCGAATCCGAACCAGCTCATCCTGGCCGGCGAACAGCGCACGCTGGGTGCGAGCCTGTCGTTCCAGGGCAGCGTGACGCAGCGCTGGATGGTGTATGGCGGCTATGCGTACCAGGACGCGGTGGTGACGAAGTCGAATGCGAGCTTCAACGGTGTTTCTTTCCAGGGCAAGCGGCCATACGATATTCCGCTGCACAGCGGGAGTGTGTGGTCGACGTACCGCTTTGCGAACGGATGGGGTGCGGGTGGCGGCGTGTATTTCAACACGGATAGCTTTGCCTACACCGACAACCTGGTGGAGCTGCCGGGCTACACGCGGCTGGATGCGACCGTCTTCTATCACCGGCAGCATATGGAATTTGACGGGCACCTCTCGAACCTGACGAATACGCGCTACTACGATTCGTCGCACTCGGACCTGGAGCTGTTTCCAGGGGCGCCGATCAGCGGGACGGTGACGGCGCGGTACCGGTTCTAAGGTCAGCTATTCGCTGCGCAGGACCTCCATCGGCTCAACCAGCGAGGCGCGGTACGCGGGACGCCATGCTGCGATGACCGCGATCACTGCAAACAGCGCGAGCACCGTGATGTAGGTGAGCGGGTCGGCGGGGCTGGTCTCGAACAGAAAGCTGCGCATGAGACTGGTGAGTGCGTAGGCGCCGGCAAGACCGAGCACCGCGCCAGTGGCGGTGAGTGTGAGGCTCTCGCGAAGGATGAGCGTCGAGATCTGCGCGCGGTTCGCGCCAAGCGCGAGGCGCAAGCCGAATTCGCGCCTGCGCCAGCCTGTGGTGTAGGCAATGAGGCTATAGACGCCGAGAGTGCCGACGCCGATGGCCAGTACCGCAAAGAAGGTGAGCAACATTGCGAGGGAACGGGGCGCGGCGGTGGATGCGGCGACGACCTCGTCCATGGTGCGAACGCGGGTGACGGGGATGCGCGGATCGAGTTCGGCGACCATGTGGCGCAGCTCACCGGCTACCTCGCCGGTGCCGAGGTTTGAGCGCAGGACGATGTTCATCACAGGCTTTTCGTTGGCGGGGCTGAGCGGGAGATAGACTTCCCAGTCGGCGCCTTGCTCAAGACTCTGATCATGCGTATTGCCGACGACGCCGACGACAACATCGGCGGTCTTCATGTCCATGACAGCGGGTGAGGACTCCTTGTCGAGGGACTCGAGATGCTTGCCGATCGGGTCCTGGTGGGGCCAGAGGTGGTTGGCGAGCGACTGGTTGATGAGGATGGCGCGGCTCGAGCCGGTGGTGTCGAGTGAGTTGAAGAGACGCCCGCGAAGCAGATGGATATCCATCAGCGGGAGGTATTCAGCAGTGACGACACGGCCGGCTACCTCTCCCATGGTGAGTTCACGCGGCGAGCGGGGATGATCTTCGGCGTCGAAGGTGTACCAGCTGTCGACGCCGGAGAGGGGTACCGCGTCGATGAGTGCGGCATCGGTGACGCCGGGCAGGCCATGTGCGTGCTCTGCGAGGTTCTGATAGAAGGCCGCGCAGGTGCCTTTGCTGCGGCAGGCATCGCGATCGAGCGAGATCTGCGCGCTGATGATGCTCTGCGTGCGGAAGCCGGGATTGACGCTCGACAGGCGCGAGAGGCTGCGCAGCATGACGCCTGCAGCGGTAATGACGACGACGGCGAGCGCGATCTGGCCGATGACCAAGAGGCGCGAGGTGCGGAAGCGGCCTGCGGAGCCGAAGACGTTGGTTTCGTTGAGGCGCAGCGAGCTTTCGAGGTCGAGCCCGGCGGCCTTCCATGCGGGGGCGAGGCCGGCGAGGATGCCCGTGAGCAACGAGACAATGACAGCGAAGACCAGTACGTCGCCGCGCAGGGCGATGTCGGCAAGGCGAGGCGTGTCCGGCGGAAGCAGCAGCTTGAGCGCATGCAGCGTCACGGCGGCGAGCACGATGCCGGTAATGCCGGAGAGCACGGCGATGAGGCCGCTTTCGGTGAGTACCTGCTGGAGCAAGCGGCGCGCGTTGGCTCCGAGAGCGCGACGCAGCGCCATCTCACGCTGGCGCGAGGCAGCGCGGGCGAGCATCAGGTTGGCGACGTTTGCGCAGGCAATGAGCAGCACCAGGGCGACCGCGCCAAGCAGCAGCAGCAGCTTGGGACGCATGTCGCCGACGATCGAGGCCAGCAGCGAGACGACGGAGACGTTT
The DNA here is from genome assembly GCA_963790555.1 of uncultured Acidobacteriaceae bacterium. Classification (GTDB taxonomy): domain Bacteria; phylum Acidobacteriota; class Terriglobia; order Terriglobales; family Acidobacteriaceae; genus KBS-83. The sequence continues at coordinate 80,207 of CAWBPB010000014.1, forward strand.
GCGACCCAGCTGTCCGGCATGCGCCAGGGAAAGAGCGTGAGCATCTGGCGATGAAGGGAATGCAGCTCGGCTTGCGCGTGAGATGGTTGGACGCCGTCCTTCAGCCGGCCGATCGCGCGAAAGCCAAAGACGGCCCAGGGATCGTAAGCGTCGCCGGGCTTGAAGGAGATGGGAACCCAGAACTGCGTGGTCGCGTCAGGAAAGGAGACGCCGGCGGGCGCGACGCCAATGATCTCGCGACCGACGCCGTCGATCAGAATTTTTTTGCCGAGCACGCCGGGATCGCCGCCGAAATGCTGCTGCCAGTAGCCGTGGCTGAGCACGACGACGCGGTCGCGGCCAGTCTCTTCTTCGGGCGATGAAAAGAAGCGGCCGAGCGTCGGGCGGACAGCGAGGGTGTCGAAAAGATTTGTGCTGACGGAGCTGCCGAAGGCGCGGTCGGACGCGTCACCGCCATTGGTGACGTTGTACTCGGTATTGAGGGTGTAGCCGGAGATCGAAGCGAAGGTGGCGGCGCGGCGCTGGTACTCGCGGATCCAGCCCTTGGGAAAGCTGGAGAAACCGGATTGCGCATCGATCTGGACCAATCGGTCAGCATGAGGAAAGGGCAACGGCTGCAGCAGGATGGAGTCGAGCACGCTGAAAATGGCGGTATTGGCGCCGATGCCGAGCGCTAGCGTGAGGATGGCGACGGCGGCGTAGCCCGGGTTGCGGCGAAGTTGCCGGAACGCATAGTGCAGATCCTGCACGAATCTCTTCATGTCCGATTCCCTCTCTTCGCGAAAGAGACTCGCATGTGAGCTGCCATTCGGGCCAACAGAGATAAGGCGAGCGGGATAAGCGAGATAACAACCGGGATGCGAACCTGGAAGCTGCCGGATTCGTCCGCTATCGCGAGGAGCTGTCCGAATCTGAACAGAACGCCGATGCTGCCTGCTATCTCGAATTTCGACGCGGTTTTCAGTTGGGTGATCCCAAATGACTTCCGATTTCTCCAAGCAGAGGTGCGGGCAGGCCGTCTATGCTTCGAGAGCGGAGGATAGTGGATGCCGGAGCGGGGTGAATCGGGAACGGCGTTGGATCAGCCGGCGGAGCAGCCGCTGGCGCCATCAAGTGGCTCCGCCGCGCCGCCAGCCGAGCACGAGCCTTCGCATCCTCATCTGCATCTTCCTCACCGCCGGCGCGCAGCCGCGGCGTTCATCTTTGTCACGATCGCGCTGGACATGCTGGCGATGGGGATGATCGCGCCCGTGCTGCCGCAACTGATCACCAGCTTCATGGGCGGCAATACGGCGAGCGGCGCGGAGATGTTCGGCATCTTCGGTACCGTCTGGGCGGTGATGCAGTTTGGTTTTTCGCCGCTGCTGGGGTCACTGTCAGATCGCTTCGGGCGGCGGCCGATTGTGCTGCTGTCGAACTTCGGGCTCGGGATCGATTACCTGGTGATGGCGCTGGCGCCGACGCTGGGGTGGTTATTCGTCGGACGCGTGGTCTCGGGCATTACGTCGGCGAGCGTGCCGACAGCGATGGCGTATATCGCAGACGTAACCGATCCGAAGAAGCGCGCGGAAGCCTTCGGGATGGTGAGCGCGGCCTTCGGGCTGGGCTTTGTGCTGGGGCCAGCGCTGGGCGGCGTGCTGGGTAACGTGAGCCCGCGGCTGCCGTTCTGGGTGGCGGGCGGGATGAGCCTGCTGAATGCGATGTACGGATTGTTTGTGCTGCCGGAGTCTTTGCCGCGCGAGCATCGCGGCATTTTTTCCTGGAAGCAGGCCAATCCGCTGGGCTCGCTGACGCTGCTGCGACGGCACCGGGAGCTCTTCGGCATGGGCTGCGTGCTGCTGCTGAGCTATCTGACGCAGCAGTCGCTGGTGAACACGTGGGTGCTCTACACGGACTACCGCTATTCGTGGAGCGCGCGGGCGGTGGGACTATCGCTGGCGCTGGTCGGTGTGGGGTCGGTGATTGTGGGGGCGCTGCTGGTGCGGCCGCTGGTGAAGCGGTTCGGACAGCGCAAGACGCTACTGCTGGGCCTGGGGATCGGCTGGGTGGGCTTTGCCATCTTCGGCCTGGCGCCGGTGGGATGGATGTTTCTGCTGGGCATTCCGCTGATGAACCTGTGGGGGCTGGCCGGGCCGACGGCGCAGGGGCTGATGAGCGTGCATGTGAATCCGCAGGAGCAGGGACAATTGCAGGGCGCGGTGCAGTGTATTCGAGGACTGACGGCGCTGGTGGGGCCGGGGCTGTTCACGTTTGTGTTCGCCGCGGCGATCAAGCCGGGCAAGATTCATCTGCCGGGAGCGCCATTTCTGCTGGCGGCGGGAATCTTGTTGAGTGCTCTGCCGGTGGCTGCGATGGTGACGCGGCGGGAGGTTTGAGACGGTCGCCGGATTCCGCCGATGCAAGTGCACTTCCGTTGGCGGTATAGCCGATCCAGCGTTTCTGCTTCGAGGCAAGCCTTCTCGCAAGCGGCAACGAAATAAAGCTGAGCACGAATCCAATGCCCAACAGCGCTTCAGGAGGCCACTCCGTCACTCCGGCTGCAAAAGCAGCTAGAACGGTGAGGATTGCGTAGACAGCTACGACCAGGAGCACGCATACCAACGCGTTGGCCGCTGTGATCGACCAGAACCAGCGGCTGCTCGATGTCTCGTTGCTCATCGCGTTAGCTTACTCTGTGACTTTTGTTTGTAATCAGAGCGGCATTTGATCCTTAATTTGACAAAGGATTTTCTAATCCGCTAGTTTCTTGGCCGCAATGTAAGCGAACGCACACTCCTGGCCTGGTTAGACCTGGCTGGGCGAAACCCTGCGTGTCGCCTTGTGAAGGATGAAACCGGCGGCAATCAACCATAGGTATCCGGGAAAACGCGTTAACGGAATAAGCATGCCGAAGATGGGTGCGAGCATCGAGAGATAGCTGAGCTGGCCGAATGCAGCGAGCACCAGGCCGAACCATGCCAGCCAGCGTGGCAGAAGCCGGGTGAGGAGCCCGGCAACGGCAAGCCCGGCGAGCAGCAGCCCGAGTGATCCCGCGTAAGCGGGGCCATCCAGCATGAAAGCGAAGAGGTAGAGAGCGCGAACGAGAGGTGCGGCGTGTGCCGCATCTGCGATGCCGGGCTGCGCGAGAATCCAAATCACGCCGGCTTCAAGCAGGGATAGTAAGGAAGCCAGCGCTCCTCCGAAGAACGCGATTCGAATGCCAATTCCGCAGGCGCCAAGAGACCGCATGCGGTTGGTGGCGGCGGCGGTGACGATGCCCAACGCGATGGCAGAACCACACTGGAGAAATGCGCCGAACTGCACCCGAGCGGCGGCCGTGGAAAAGTAGGTGACCATGGTTGCGGCAGTGTCACCGGGGTAGGGGAAATGTAGCCCATGGATACTCTCAAACAGAGCGACGCTGACACAAAACAGAACCGCGCTAACAATGGCAACTATGCCCGGATGCGGCCCAGGCGCAGCGATGCGGGGATAGGAAGAGGCGGACGGGGAGAACGGGACGGACATGGGAACCTCCTATGTGCGGTTCTATGAGGGACGCACGATAATTCCTTGTAATTATCATTACATAATGTAATGATAATTACAAGGAATTATTTAAAGACTTTATAATTTTCCTATGGACAGAGTTCCGATCCCCAGACCGTCTTCTACAGCGTTCCTGCTCACGCAGGTCGGGGCCCATGCGGCGTCGCGTTTTGCAGAGCGGCTAGCCCCGCTCGGCCTTTTGCCCCAACATGCAGGGGTGTTGCGTTTGTTGGGGCAGAGTTCGGGCATCAGCCAGCAGGAACTTGCCAGGAAGTTAGGCACGCATGCCAGCCGCCTGGTAGGGCTGGTTGACACGTTGGAGAAGCGCGGCCTGGTGGAGAGACAAAGTAGCGAGACGGACCGGCGGGTGTACGCGCTGCAGCTTACCGAAGCGGGACGCGTTATGTTGAAACAACTGCGGACGATTGCTCAAGCACACGACAACGCCGTGTGCGATGGGTTGTCGGCAACAGAGAGAACGCAGTTGTTCTCCCTGCTGGAACGAATCGCCGAACGGCAGGGCCTGACACGTGCTGTGCATCCTGGCTATCGCGCGCTGGAAGATGACAAAGATTCGCCGCGCGGCGCGGCGACACCTGAACAGCGAAGATGACGGGCGTCTGATTCATCCGCGTCGAGGCCGAGCAGCTGCTTCCACCCGACAATTGGATCACGTTGCGTTGCTATTCCGCGCGCAGCACGACGGCCGGCTGGATCCGTGCGATGCGCAAGGCGGGCAGCAGGCTTGCCAGTGCGGCAAGGACAGCCAGCACGATCACCGTTGCGGCCAGCGTGACGGGATCGTAGCTGGAGATGCCGAAGAGCGCGCTGCGCATCGCACGCAACACGACGAAGGCCAGCGCGAGCCCGGTTGCCAGCCCGACAACCGCGGGCAGCGCGCCGGAGCGGCCGGCCACGAGCATGGAGTCCGAGAGCGGCGAGCCCAGAGCGAGCCGGATGCCGAACTCGCGCTGGCGATCTGTAACCACACTGGATACGAGTGCGAAGATGCCGAGCGCCGCGAGCAGAAGCGCAAGCGCAGCCAGCGAGGAGAGCAGCGCAACTTCAATACGCTGCTGAGCGAGCGCCGTGGCCAGCAGCTCATCCATGGTGTGGAAGCTGGCAAAGGGCAGGTTGGGATCGACGGAGGCGAGCGCCTGCTGCATGGCGCGCGGCGTTTGCGCATCGAGGTGTGTGGAGCGGATGATCCAGCTTGGCTGGAACCAGACGTGAACCAGCGATAAGAGGTCGCGCGGCACCTGCGGTGCCGGGATATAGAGCGTGCGCTCGGTGCTGATGGGGCTAGTAGCGTCGATGCCTGGCTTAGTCTGCACGTCATTGACAACGCCAACGATCCGCATGGATACTTTGCCGTCCGCAACCAATCTGCCGATCGGGTTGGGATCGTGCAGGTTCTGGCGCGCGAAGCTTTCATTCACAATGGCGACCGGCTGGCTTGCGGCGGTGTCGCTGTCGCTGAAGGCGCGTCCGTCGCGCAGATGCATGCCGAGTGTGTCGAAGTAGCCGGGGGTGATGTAGATTTCGCTGGTCATCACGTTCTGGCCGGCCTCTTTGCCGTCCTTGATCGTGATGCCGTTATTCAGCCCGCGCTGATAGGGCAGGCTGAGGCCGACGGCGGCGTTGGTTACGCCGGGAATGCGCTGCATGGCTGCGACGCTTTCGCGCATCAGGGTCGCGAAGCGCGCGGGATCGTGGTAGTCGGCCTGATCGAGTGAAGCCTGTGCGGTGAGCACGTTGTGCGCATCGAAGCCGGGCGGAAGATTCTGAAGATGGATCAACGAACGAATCAGCAGACCGGAGCCGGCCAGCAGGATGACGGTGAGGGCCACCTCGGATGCGATGAGAATCTGCCGTGCGCGGCTGCCGCGTGCTCCGGCGACGGTGCGTTGTCCAAGCACGGCTGCGGGGTCCATGCGGAAGATGGCGAGCGCGGGCAGCATGCCGAAGAGCAGGCTGGTGCCGACCGAGATCGCAATGGTGAAGAGCAGGACTCGGCCATCGAGAGCGACGCCACCGAAGGGGACAATCTCCGGCGGCAGCAGGGCCACGAGCGCGCGCAGCAGTCCGAAGGCGGTGACCAGTCCGACTGCGCCGCCGAGGACGGCGAGCACCGCGCTCTCCGCCCACACCTGCTGCATCAGCGGCCAACGCCCTGCGCCAAGCGCGAGCCGCGTCGCCAGCTCGTAGGAGCGGCGCCGCATCCGCACCAGCGTCAGGCTGGCGAGATTCGCGCAGGCGATCAGCACGATGAAGCCTGTGGCCAACAGCAGAGCGAGCGCGGGATCATGCTCGTCGGCGCTGAGGTGCTGCTCCAGCGGAATGAACTGTAGTTCGCGATGCTCACCCGGACGCAGATCGTGCTCGTGCCAGTCCAGCATCTTGGGGTGCAGACGGCCCAGCGCGGCATTGGCTTCCTGCCAGGTTGCGCCCGGCTTAAGGCGCGCCGTGAACTCATAGTTTGTGCCGCCGCCTTCGCCGGTGCGCGAAGGACGGATGGGTGTGTAGATATCGCCAGCTGCGGAAAGCTGAAGCGGGGTCCAAGCACGCCGATCACGGTGTAGGGCTCGCCCTTGACCAGGATCGGCTTGCCGAGGATGTGAGGATCGCTCTGAAAGGCGGTGCGCCAGAGCGAGTTGCTGATGATCACGGCATGGGGGCCGCCGTCGCGATCTTCTTCTGGAGTAAAACCGCGACCTATGACGGGAAGCTCACCAAGCACCTGAAAGAAGTTTGCGGAAACGCGCGCCGAAGAGACGCTCTGGACGCCGGCCGGAGTGCGGATATTGGTAGCCGAAGTCAGGCCGCCAAAGCTATAGACCGCAGCGAGAACCTGCGGCACCTGGTCGCGAATCACCTCCCATGTCTCGCCGTCGATGGCGGTGGAGGGATCCGGGGCGTCCTGGTTCGAAACCATCTCGATGCCGGCGATCCGGTCCGGCTGCGGATAGGGCAGCGGGCGCAGCAGCAGCGCATTGACCAGGCTGAAGACGGCTGTATTCGCGCCAATGCTGAGGGCGAGCGTGAGGATGACAGCGAGCGCGAAGCCGGGAGATTGCGCAAGACGGCGCAGGGTACCGCGAAAGGAGACGAGGGACATGCGTTCACCCCGATGGAATACGGTCTGCAGCTGAATACGAAGACTGATTCAGCCGCGTTCCAGCAAATATCCAGCATAGGCCCGGACGCGATGATGGATGTGCCAACGGACGTTAATCTTGCTCTCCGGGCAATCCCAGGCGTCTTTGATGCGATATCCCTGTTGTTCCATGCCGGTGATGAACTCGTTGCGGTTCTGGACGCGATAGGGGCAGACGACCGGGCCGAGCGATTGCAGCGTGAAAAAGGTCTCGTCCTCCCACAAGGCCGTGCGGTTCACCAGAACGTGGCGCGGCTTTGCGTCTCCGAGCTTCGCTACAAGCTGGGCCAGCGTCTCGGGCACATATTGCAGGGTTCCGGAGGTGAAGAGCAGATCGGCGCGGACGGCATCGTCGAAGTTCGAGGTGAAATTCAGCCCGTCGCTGGGCCGCGTCTTCGCGAACTCGCGTCCTGCTTCGATCACGGCGGGAACATCGCATACCGTCCATTGCAGGCCGGGAGGCATGGTCCAGCGGCGCTGGTAATTGTAATAGAGGACGCCGGTGTTTCCGCCGAAGTCGAAGATGCGGTAGCCAGGCCTGGCAAGCTGGCTGAGATAGAAGAGTGCGGCGAAGTCGCTGACCCGCGACAATTCGAGCAGAAACGGATACATATTGCTCGTTTCTGGATTGTCGTAGCCAATCTTCCGCGTCTTCGGCACGGCGGCAAGCGCCGCGGCATGGCTCGGATAGACGCCGGTCACTCCGGAGCCGATGAAGAGCCGGCGCAGAAGCTTCTGAGCGCCTTTGATCATGTGCCCAGTGTATCGATTTGGTATTGGATGAAACGCGGATGAATTCGCGCACAACCCGGCGAATCTTGCAGCCGTCTATGTAGCTATCGCGGCAGCGACAGTGTGAGAAGGCCGCAAGGAGCGTGTGCAATGTGGATAGGAATTGCGATTCTGCTGCTGTTGCTGTGGGCTGGTGGTTTCTTCGCGTTTCACGTGGCAGGATTTCTCATTCACATCCTGCTTATTTTGGCTGTGGTGTCCTTCATCCTTCATTTCGTTATGGGGCGTCGCGCGGCGGTGTGATTTGGAATCGTCGGGTGAAAGCGGAGGGAGACCTCCGCTTTCTCATGTCGTCCGCGAGCTATTCGTCGTAGTGCAGCAGGCTGAAGACGTCGAACTCGTCAAAGCGTTCGCGGCCCTTGAGGAAATCGAGCTCGACGGCGAAGCCGAGACCGGCGATGCGGCCGCCGAGTTGGCGCACCAGCTTGACGGTGGCCTCCATGGTGCCGCCGGTGGCAAGCAGGTCGTCCACGATGATGACATTCTGGCCCGGCTCGATCGCATCCATGTGAATCTCCAGCGAATCGGTGCCGTACTCCAGGTCGTATGTCACCTTCGCGGTGGGCGCGGGCAGCTTGTGCGGCTTGCGCACGGGAACGAAGCCGGCGTTAAGCCGATAGGCGAGCGCGGGCCCGAAAATGAAGCCGCGCGCTTCGATGCCGAGCACCAGGTCGATGTCCCTCTCCAGATAATGCGCGGCCAGCGCGTCGATGAGCATCGCAAAGCCAAGCGGGTCCTTGAGCAGCGTGGTGATGTCGTAAAACAGGATGCCCGGCTTGGGGAAATCCGGAACGGTGCGCACCAGGCGCTTCAGCGGCTCGCAGTTGACGGGTTCCGCGCTCTTCGATGTGGACATGCAGTTACCAGGCTCCTTCAATCTGAAATGGTCCCAGCGCTTCGGCTTCGCCGGGATCGAGATCGCGCTGCTCAATACGGTCGACACGGCTTCCGCGCGAGCCTTTGGCCAGCAGGGCCTTGAGGCGCGCGAGTTCGTTCTCATCGCCCGCGGCTACAACTTCCACATGGCCGCTCTCCGTATTGCGGACCCAGCCGTGCAGACCGAGCGCTGCAGCCTCGCGGTGCACAAACCAGCGAAAGCCGACGCCCTGCACGCGGCCTTTGACGAGGTAGTAGCGGACCATGGCGGTTGAGAGGTCAGTGTTGCAGAGCGAGCGGGGGAGTGCAAGCTGGGCGGTGTCCGGGCGTAACGTCGGCGGCGTAGACTCCCGAGGAAAGCGTACGGATATGTCGAACAAATTCAAGGAGCAGAGACAATCATGAAAATGCGCGTGCAGTTAAACTTCCAGGGAAATTGTGCTGAGGCTTTCGACTTTTACACGAAAGTATTCAAGGCGAGCAATCCCTTCCGGATTACCTACGGTGAGGCACCAGCAGAGTCGCCTGTTCCTCCTGATTGGAAGGGCAAAGTGATGCACACAGCGATTCCGATCGGCGAAGGACTGCTGATGGGCTGCGATGTGCCGCCGGGCAAATCGACGCCGCTTGGCGGATTTCAGGTTTGCGTGGAGACGAAGGACGAAGCTGAGGTCAGGCGAATGTACGAGGCTCTGAAAGAGGGCGGCAGCATCCAGATGCCGCTGGCGCCGACGTTCTGGTCGCCGCTGTTTGGCATGTGCACGGACAAATTTGGTGTGGGCTGGATGGTAGGAATCCCGGGAGCTGGACAGCAGTAGGAGAGACAGTAGAGCTTCGGGGGCGGATCCTGTTCCGCCCCGCTCGCTGATTACGCGCGCGACAGGTAGGCGCCCTCCGCAGTATCGACGCGAATCTTCTCGCCTTCGTTGATGAAGGGGGGCACCTGTACGACCAGGCCGGTTTCCACCGTGGCGGGCTTGGTCACAGAGGAAGCCGTCGCGGACTTCAGGCCCGGCTCGGTCTGCACCACTGTCATCTCAACCGTCTGCGGCAGCTCGATGCCAACCGCGACGCCATCGAAGAACGAAACACGAATCTGGAGATTGGGAATGAGGTATTCGACCGAATCGCCGAGCGTGTCGCGCTTCAGATGCGTCTGCTCGTAATTCTCCGTGTTCATGAAGTAGTAGTCGTCGCCGTCGGAGTAGAGGAATTCCATCGCGATTTCGTCGACGATGACACGCTCGATCGGGTCGGGCGAGCGGAAGCGGTGCTCAAACATGGCGCCGGTGCGCAGGTTGCGCAGCTTGGCCTGGATGAAAGCGCGCAGGTTGCCGGGGGTGCGGTGCTCCACGCTGAAGACGGCATGCAGCTCGTTGTTGTGTTTGATGATCATGCCCGGACGCATCTGGGTGGCGGGAATCGCCATAACGGGTGAGGCTCCTTGCTAAAGGTTGAGGTATCTCGAAGGCGAGAAAGGACGGTCGGCAGGCGGCCCCGCACCTAAAGTTGAATTGTAGCGCAGCGGCTTCGCTGCTATGTTGGCGGCACCAAGCCACGGGCTGGTCGATTTCTATTTCGATCCCGAGGAGCCGCCAATCGATGATGCAGCGACGGGAGTTTCTGGGCTATGTTGGCCGGACGGCGGTGGCCGGTGGAGTTGCGCTGGCCGCCCGACGCCGTGCGTGGCCGATCGGGGAGGCATCCCCGGGGACGGCAAGGCGTGCCTCGGTCACCGATTTCGGCGCCGATTCTACCGGGCAGAAGGACGCGACAGCAGCCGTTCAGAAGGCCATTGCTTCGCTGGCCAGGCGCAATGCGCGGCTGGTCTTCCCTGCGGGCAAGTACACCTTCGCCGCGTCGAATTCGGTCCTGATGGACTTCAACGGCTATGAAGGACTCGAAATCTTCGGCAACGGCGCAGAGCTCTCCTTTGCCGGCGCGACCCAGCCGCTCCGGTTGACGTCCTGCAAGGATCTCGAAGTGCACGACATTATCGTCGACTGGACGCGGCCGCCATGCTCGCAAACCGGGGAGCGCGGCATTGCAGATGCGGCAGCGCTTCGGCTGAACGGCTGCGAGCAGATACTGCTCGAAACCGTTGTCTTCCACGCCGCACCCGGCGCTGCGGTCTCCTTCTCCGGTTGCCGCGATATCACGCTCGATACCGTGCGTGTTATGCCGCATCCCGGCAGCGGGCGTCTGGTCTCGAGCTGTGGCGATGGAGTGGCGATTCTGGATTGCACTGGAACCGTAAGCGCGCAGCATGCGCTGATCAGCGGAACTGCCGGAGCGGGGATGCGCGTGCAGCAGTCCTACTGGCGTGTGAGCCAGGTGGCAGACCCGCAGGCTGCGGTGCTTGCCAGCGCCGATGGCAAGCCGGTGCCAGAGTGGCTGCTTCCGAAGCCCGGCACCTACATGCAGATCAGCGCCGCGGAAAGCCTGAAGCTGCTGGGCGAGATCGTTGTCACGAAAGCAGAGTCGGTGAGCGGCGGCATGCGGCTGAGCTTTGCCGAGACGCTCTCCCCCGCAGTTGGCAAAGGCACGCTGTTCTGCCTTAGCGCGACCAACCAGGCGCAGCTCAAGATGGACGACTGCAAGCTCTCCGGCGGCCCGAGCGTCGGGCTAGTGGCGCAGTCGCGTGCACGTATCGCGAACAGTACCTTCCACGGCTACGGCGGCCCGGCGATTCTGCTTGCGCCGGACCTGGAGCACATGCGTGGGCCCGTGGTGGAAAACATCCATATCAACGACTGCACCTTTGCCGAATGCAATTTAGCGCCCGGCGATGAACGCGGCGCGATCACGATCGACACCGCGCCGCACGGTACTGGCGCCGCCGTCCCGACGGCTCGCATCAACGAAGGTATTACGCTGCAGCGGAATGTCTTCAGTCGCCTGGGCGGGCCGGCCATCTACTGCGCCGGTGCTACGTGGCTGGATGTGGACTCCAACCGCTTCTATGATTGCGACCGGCGGCGGCCGGCCGGCGAGCAGCCGCGGGTGATCGTGCTGCGCAACCTGGACCAAAGCACGATCGCGAGCAACGAAGCGAATGGGCCGGGCAAGATCGTGATGATCGACTGCACGGAAAAGGTGAAGGTGGGCGATAACGGTCCGCTGACCAACGCGACGGCTTAGGCCTACTGCTCGGCTCCAAACAAACGGGAGAAGAAGCGTCCGACACGGTGGAAGATGCCGCGCGCCGGCTGCTTCTGTCGCGGTGCCGGGGGCAGCGCCTGCGCGATTACTGACTCCAAGGGAACCGGCTGCACGGGCGCGGGTGAGGATCCGGGAGGCGGCGCTGGCGGTGGAGGCGTGGCCATGTTGGAAGGCGACGGCGCTGGCGCAGCGGGTGACGGCGCAGGGATGGCGGCCGTGGCTTCCGAAGCTTCTCCGGCCGGGCCTGCATCGCTTACGGCGGGAAGGTTGCCGTTGTAGAGGAACGGCACAGCCACCTGCGCGTGCACCTCTCCGGGAGCTGCGACAGGTGTTGTGGACGGCAATGCCGGCGTGGCCAGGCCCTCGCTGACAGCTAACGGAAACGCGGTGTCGGCGGGCGTGGAGGACGGCCCGCCGACGGGATGGCCGGGCGCAGCGCCCTGGGGCGCGGGTATTCCGGCGGCGGCCACTGATACAGGCGCGGGGCAGCCGCAGGGCTCATGCTCGGTGTCCACCACTTCGCGCAAGCTGCCGTGCTGGAAGCTGACATGCTGGCCGGGCTGCACGCGGTAGAGTCCGCCCTCAAGCTGGCTGGTGACCGTGATGTAAGGCGCATTCGGGCCGCGGTTGTCGATGCAGGTGTCGCCCTGACGGCTGACGCGGATACTGAGGTCCGCCTCGCCCGGGCCGGAGATGAGGATGCGCAGGTCCGGCGTCAGCAGCACGTCGGAGTACTTGCCGGTCTGGTAGCGCGCCTCGATGGCACCGCGATCCAAAGCAAGCATCAGGCCCGAGGCGTCGGGCGCCTGGATGGAGCGATCGCGCGCCAGATGAATGCTGGTGGTGGCGCAGAGATTCAGCTCGCCGCCGCGGGCCAGCGTGATGGGCACGGTTTCATTGCCGGCGGTGATGGTGCTGCCGTTGCCGAGTTCCATGTCGCCGTTCGCGACATGGACGTCCCCGGAGATCTGCACGCCGGCCGCCGCGAGGGTCTGGGCGCGGGTGCTTGCGATGTAGGGAGAGGCAGCGGGCGCCTGCCCTGCGAGCGGGAGCGCGGAGAAGAGCACAGCGAAGGAGCACAGCAGCCGAACGGCCTGCGCCTGCCACGAATTTGGCATGGTGTCGGTCAGAAAATAGGTTTCTCTTACTATTGTAGCGACGCGCCAGCAGGCAATGTGTTGCAGGCTCGAGGAGCAAGAGACAGGTTGAGCATCGAGCAAAACGGCGCCGGGAAAGGCGCTCACGGCGAGTCCGCTTACATCCAGTTTGGCTGCGGGGTTTGCGCGCCTGTGGCCTGGCGCAACTTCGATGCCGGGCCGGCCTTCTGGATCGAGCGCCATCTGCCATTTCTGAAGCCAGCGCTGATGAAGCGTGGATTTCCCGATTATCCGAAGAACATTGAGTATGGGGATGTGATCAAAGGACTGGCGGTGGCGCCGGGATCGGCTGCGGCGGTCTATTGTTCGCACGTGCTGGAGCATTTGGCGCTGGATGAGTTTCGCGCCGCCATCCGGAATGTCTTTACCTATCTCGAGCCCGGCGGAACATTCCGTTTTGTCTTGCCGGACCTGGAGGCGCTGATCCGTGCGTACACGGGGTCGCCGGATCCAGAGGCCGCCAGCCGATTCATGCGCGAGTCATACCTGGGCGTGGACTCGCAGGGAAAGGGCTTCTCGCGATTGCTGAAGATGCTCTTCGGGCGCAGCTCGCATCTTTGGATGTGGGACGAGAAGAACATGACGCGCGAGCTGGCGGATGCCGGGTTCACGTCGATACGGCGCGCGCAGATGGGCGACAATCCCGATCCGCGCTTTGCGCAGGTCGAGGACCGAGGCAGGTGGGAGAACTGCCTGGGCATGGAGTGCCGCCGGCCGGTTTGAGCTAAATGGGGCAACGTTCGATCTCGCAATGGAATCTGTAGCGAGATGCATATGAACGAAGCTTGCCGCAGTACCGGCTTCCTGCGATCCGTGGCGGCCACCTTGCTGGTTATGGTCGCGATCAGCGGCTGCCACAAAAAACAAACCGAAGCCAGCAACGAGAACTTCAAGCGCGCGATCAATGCGTATTTCTACAACCATCGCGATGAATGCCTGCTTACGACGGCGCGTAAATTTCCGCATGAGGTGAAGGTGCCGGAGAAGGCAGAGATGAAGGACATGGATGCGCTTTCGAAGGCGGGTCTGCTGAAGCGCACCGAGGATGGCGCGTTCCAACTGGTGCGTTACGATCTGACGCCGCTGGGCACGCGTGCGGGCGGCCGTTTCTGCTTCGGCCATCGCGATGTGACGGCAGTGGACAGCTTTACGCCGTTGCGCGTGGAAGACAAGCGCAAAGCAAGCGATGTGACGTATCACTACCGCATCGTCGATGCGCCGGTGTGGGCGCAGGATGCGACGCTGACGAAGCAGTTTCCTGAACTCGCGCGCAAGCTCAGCGGCAACGCCGAGGGCAAGACGACGGTGATGTCTGCATATGAAGGCTGGGAGGTTCCCGATTACGGGAAGCCGGTGATGGAGTAGGCCTTCGCGTTGCAGGGGGGCTCTACATCTCCAGAAAGTTCTGAATCAGCCGCTTGCCGTCCTGCGTAAGCACGCTTTCAGGATGGAACTGCACGCCCTCGATGGGATACATGCGATGACGCAGCCCCATGATGATGCCGTCTTCCGTGCGCGCGGTCACTTCGAGCTCGCGCGGCAATCCATCCTCCGCCACGATCAGTGAGTGATAGCGGGTGCAAGTCATCGGGCTGCCGATTCCGTGGAAGAGGGAGCGTCCGTCGTGGATGACGTCGCTGGTCTTGCCGTGCATCAGCTTGGGCGCGCGGACGACGCTGCCTCCGAAGGCTGCGCCGATGGCCTGATGTCCAAGACATACACCCAGGATCGGTATTTTGACCGGGACCTTGGTGGAGAAATGCCGGATGAGCGGCACGCTGATGCCGGCTTCCTGCGGCGTGCACGGCCCGGGCGATAGGAGAATGCGATCGGGATGGAGCGACTCGACTTCTTCCGGCGTCAGCTCGTCGTTGCGGCGCACGATCATCTCCGCGCCCAGCTCGCCCATGTACTGCACCAGGTTGTAGGTGAAGGAGTCGTAGTTGTCGAGAACGAAGACCATAAGGCAAAAGGAGCGAGAGGGCTCGCTCCTTCTTAGTCTACTGTGCCCCCGGCCGCGCTTATGCAGGAATGGTGATGGTCTGGCCAGCCTGGATCTTGTTGGCGTCCGCGATGTTGTTGGCCTGGGCGATCTTCTGGTACTTGTTGGCGTCGCCGTAGAAATGTTTGCTGATCTTCGACAGGTTGTCGCCGGATGCAATCGTATAGGACTGCGTCGATCCCGTGGTCGTGATCTCGTGGTGAAGGTCGGAGTAGCTCGGATCCACCTTCTTGATCGAATCCCACACGCGGTCGGCTACGACAGGCGATGGTACGGAGGCCTGGAGGAGCAGTTTGTCGCCGTCCAGGGCCACATTCCCCACGCTGGCCCCTTCAGCGCTGAAGCTCTGGATGGTGTCGATTACCGGCTGGTACTTCTGCTTGAGCTGATTGAGATCTGCCATGCAAGACTCCTTTTAGGTTCAGGTTGGAGGCATAGGCCCACCGCGGAGATGCAAAGCGGGTGAGATGTGCGATCCGTTAAACGAGCTTGCTCAGGAAGCCGGAGGCGAGGCCGCCGAGCGAGCTGCCCGACTGGTTCACACCGCCGTTCTGCGCAAAATGCGCGACCATCATGGGCAGAATCACCGCCGCGGCGCCCTTCACCATCGTGGGCGACAACCCGGTGCGCTGCGCAATGGAGTCGATGACGCCGGAGCCCAGACCCTGCTGCGCCTGATCTGGCGTGATCTGTTGATTTGCCTGATCGGGCTGCTGCCAGGAATTGACGTGATCCCCCATCCCGTTCTGCTTGAAGTTATCGAGCATGCCGGAGAGGCCACCTGGATGCTGCTGCACAGCGTTGACCAGCTCAGTTGCCACAGATGCGTGATCGCTCGCAGACGCTCCGCCGCCACCAACCATGGATGTCAGACTGTCTAGTAAGCCCATAATCTAATCCTCGCTCGTACGATTCTAGATGCCAGGCCATCCAGCTGTGAGGCCTGGGAGAGTGCGCCGCCAATCCTAATCCACTGTGGTTAAGAAGGTCGCGCAAAGAGGCGTGAAACTCTGGTAATCGAAGGAATTATTTTCGGCGAATGATTTCTGCTCAGATGCGGCGGCCCCGTTCGACAGCGCGGATGACTGCCTGCGCCTTGTTCAGGCATTCTTCGTACTCACGCTCGGGAACGGAGTCGGCCACAATGCCCGCACCTGCCTGGATATAGCCGACGCCATTCTTGACCAGCATGGAGCGGATAGCGATGCAGGAGTCGAGGTTGCCGGAGTAATCGGCATAGCAGATGCCGCCGCCGTAGATGCCGCGCCGTGTCGGCTCGAGTTCTTCGATGATCTCCATGGCCCGGACCTTGGGCGCGCCGGAGAGCGTGCCGGCGGGAAAGCAAGAGCGGAGCGCGTCCACCGCGGAGAGCTCCGGGCGAAGCTGGCCTTCGATCGAGCTGACCAGGTGCATGACGTGGGAGTAGCGCTCGACGATCATCAGGTCGCGCACGCGGACGCTGCCGTAGGTGCTCACGCGTCCGACATCGTTGCGTCCGAGGTCGACCAGCATGACGTGCTCGGAGCGCTCCTTGGCATCGGCGAGCAGATCGTCGGCTCGGCGCTGGTCCTCTTCTTCATCCTGCGAGCGCGGCCGGGTGCCGGCGATGGGCCGGTACTCCACCTGGCGCTGCTTGACCCGCACCAGCAGCTCTGGCGACGAGCCGACGATGTGGATGGGCTTGGCATCTTTCTGGCCGTCCACGTGTAGCCGCAGGAAGTACATGTAGGGCGATGGGTTCACGATGCGGAGCGCGCGATAGACTGCGAACGGATCGCTGCCGGGATCAACCTCGAAACGCTGCGAAATTACCGCCTGGAAGATGTCTCCCGCGGCGATGTATTCGCGGGTGCGCTCGACCGCGCGGAGGTAATCCACTTTGCGGGTGCATTTCTTGATGGCGAGCTTCTCTTCGCGCCGGTTCCGTGCCCGAATCCGTGCCCGCTCCGGCAGCGGCTTCGAGAGCTGGCGCTCCAGTGCGGCGAGGCGTTTGAGCGCGGCGGCGTAGGCCGCCTTTGGCGACTGCGCGCGCACATCTGCATTCACAATCAGCAGCAGCTCTTTTTTCACGTGGTCGAAGGCGACCACCTCGTGAAAAAAAGCCAGACAGGCATCCGGTACCTGCAAATCGTCCTTGGCCCGGGTAGGCAGGCGCTCAATCTGGCGTACAGCGTCATATGCGAAGAATCCGATGGCGCCGGCGGTAAAGGGTGGCAATCCAGCAACATGCGCGGGAGAATGGCCGGCTAGCGCGGTCTTCAGGGCGTCAAAAATATCGCCGTTGACGGTCTTCTGCCGCTTGCCCTGCCAGGTGGTCACTTTGCCGCCGCGGGCGATCAGCTTGCCTGCCGGCCTGACACCCATGAAGGTGTAGCGGCCCAGCTTTTCGCCGCCCTCGACCGATTCCAGCAGGAAGCACTCCGGTTCGTCGGCGGCGAGCCGCAGAAAGGCGGAGACCGGCGTCTCCAGGTCCGCAACGAGACGGCGGCAGACCGGCACCAGTGTGTGAGCGCGCGCCAGCTTCAGGAACTCCGGGAGCGCCGGAAAGAGTGCTTGAGGATCGGCGGAGATGCGAGCCATGGGACACGCTCATGGTACATGGCGGTACGGCTGGCGGCGTGCTGCAGCCCGAGACGCCGAGTATTTCCGGCGAGGCTTCCGGCATCCCCTTAAAGGGGTACTTCGACGAGTATTGAGCGAGTGCCGGAGTCGCTAACCTGATCGGTTGTTGATGTATCTCCGGCGGGCCTATACTCGTGGGTTTGGCCGGAAGAATGCGGGCGGCTATGGCTCCGGTGCTTTTTTGCCTGTACCGGGAAGGCGAGACCACCCATTCGTAGGATTTCCTGCGGTTCTCTGCGTGTTTCATGCTGGATTGTTCGCAGAGGGCAGCGCAACGTTCACTGGAACACTGGAGATATGGCAATGCAGACACTTACCCTCGAGCAGGAGATCAACCCCTGGGAAGCCCAGGCTGCTCGATTCGATTTCGCGGCGCAGAAACTGAACCTGGACGACGGACTCTGGAAGGTCCTGCGCTATCCAGCCCGCGAGCTCATCGTGCACTTCCCGGTCAGCATGGACGACGGTTCCATCGAGGTCTTCACCGGCTACCGGGTCCAACATTCCATCGCGCGGGGGCCGGCAAAAGGCGGTATCCGATATTCGCCCGACGTCACGCTGGATGAAGTTCGCGCGCTGGCCAGCTGGATGACATGGAAGTGCGCGGTGGTAAACATTCCCTTCGGCGGCGCCAAGGGTGGGGTGATCTGCGACCCGAAAAAGATGTCGATCGGGGAGCTGGAGCGGATGACGCGCCGCTACACCGCGGAGCTGATCGAGTTCATCGGTCCGGAAAAGGATGTGCCCGCGCCGGATATGAACACCAACGAGCAGGTGATGGCGTGGATCATGGACACCTACTCCATGCATATGCGCCAGACTGTCACCGCCGTGGTTACAGGAAAGCCGCTGAATATCGGCGGGTCGCGCGGACGGCGCGAAGCCACGGGCCGGGGCATCGGCATTGTGTGCGACGAGGCGCTGAAGTATCTCAACATACAGCGCGATGGTTGCCGCGTCATCATCCAGGGCTTCGGCAATGTGGGATCGAATGCCGCGAAGCTGATGATGGACAAGGGCTACAAGATCATCGGCATCGCGGAATACGATGGCGGACTCTATAACACCAACGGCATCGACATCCACCAGCTCATCGAGTACCGGCAGCGTAACGGCACCGTGCTCGGCTTCAAAGGCGCGGAAGCGGCCGATTCGCAGGAACTGATTCTTGAGGACTGCGAGATCTTCATCCCGGCGGCGACGGAGAACGTGCTGACCAGCCGCAATGTCGAGCGGCTGAAGGCGAAGATCGTCTGTGAAGGCGCCAATGGACCGACCACTGCTGTTGCGGATGAGATTCTGGCCGACAAGAAAGTCTTCGTGATCCCCGACATTCTGGCGAACGCGGGCGGTGTCACGGCTTCCTACTTCGAGTGGGTGCAGGACCGGCAGGGCTACTTCTGGAAGGAGTCGGTGGTCAACGAGCAGCTCGAAAGCATTCTGGCAGAGAGCTTCGACGATGTTGTCCGCTACTCCGAGGCGCACGGCGTGAACAACCGCATCGCGGCATACATGCTGGCTATCGATCGCGTGTCATTCACCATCAAGCAGCGCGGCATCTATGCCTGATTTGGTTGTATAGAAAACAAAAAGAAGGAAGGCATTATGCCTTCCTTCTTTTGCTTTCTAACGCACATTGCTGGCGCGCATCGCCGCCGTCTGCATCTTAGAAGGCGATGACTCGACCATGTTTTATCGTGATTGACCACGAATTTCCGGATAGTATCTCAACTCGCAAGCTGGTGCTGGAAACGGCCAAATACAACGTGATCACCGCGTACAGCGGCAGGGAAGCAGTCGAGACCCTAAAACTTTTTCCGAATGTCTCCGGCATCGTGATGAACGAGGCGGTCACCGGCATGGATTGCGCCTCGCTGGTAAGGGAATTGCGCGCGATCCGCGAGGATGTGCTGCTGATCGTGACGTCAAGCCGCGGTATTACAGACTGCGTCGTAGCGGACCATCAGCTCCAGAATTTTGATCCAGCTTCGCTGCTGCGGACTGCTGCGCCGTTTGGTGCCCAACCCGCTGGAGCATTACATCTCGGAATCGGGAACTTAGGCCTTCAGGCCGGGTCGGCGACGCGTGATTTTGCAGCAGTCGCCGGTATCGGCTGCGCTTCGAGGCGCCGGCTCCAGCGTTTGCCTTGCGCGATCCACCAGTGCTCGTAGTAGCGCGTCGAGGCCCACGCGCCCGCAAAGACCACGGCGAGCGCGGGCAGGCGCTTGGCGTAGCGCACGATCTTGGTTCCTGTATCGAGCCAGCCGATGTCTACCAGCCGATGCAGGACGTAGAGCGCATAGGAAATCTCGGCGAGAAAGAAGAGAGTGCGCGAGCGCAGCACTTTGCCGGTGAGCCCGGGCGCGAACAGGACGGTCTGTCCCACCATGAGGGTCACGATGTAGGGACGCAGATAACCCAGAGGGCCGCTAAGCGGATTGGCGGATGCGACGGCGAGCGGGATGAAGAGCAGAATGAGCCAGCGCTGCTGCAAGCGGCTTTTGATGGCTGCGAAGCGCGGCGACTCAAGGGCCAGCGCGAGCGTTGCGCCGGCGAGGATTTCATCGACGCGAGCATAGGTGACGATGGAAATTTCGGTGTGCGTCGCGACGCGGATGCCGGTAACGATGACGCAAAGCACGGGCAAAAGATAGAGCCCGCGATGGCGAAAGAGCGCGAAGAGAAGCGCGACTGTGAGATAGAACTGCACCTCCACGCAGAGACTCCAGAGATGCGCTGTCGGAACGGTGAGAAAAAAGGGCGGGTAGTTCGCAACGAACAGCATCTGCGCGATAAAGACCTTGAGATGTGCGTGCTCGAACAGCAGCACGATCAGCATGAAGGCCCAGGAGAGCGGGACGATGCGGCATAGCCTGCGGATGAGAAATTCCCGCACCACGGGGCGGTAGATCAGCGTGCTGGTGATGAGAAATCCGGAAAGGCAGAAGAAGATTGCCATGCCGGTTGCCGCGAAGGCGGCGTTCATCTGCCAGCGCTTGGGGCCAAGCGGAAACAGATGTCCCAGCAGCACCAGCACGATGCTGATGCCGCGCCATCCATCGAGCACCGGGATGTGAGGCATCTTCCTGACGACCGATTGAGTCATGCGGTGCGGCATCACCTCTGCGGCCTGTCGGCCGGGCGCATGTTGCTGATTTCGGGACCGAGTGCTTCTGGCTAGGATGCCTGGATGTGCCGGCGTGTAGGCGGGAGCGGCGGCTTCTCGACAAGCCGTTGAAAATACAAGTCACGCACGCTGGCAGCTGCGCTGATTCTGTGAAATACCGGAGAAATTCTCAGCGTGGCCTTTGTTACCGAAAGACCGTAAGGGCCTTGCGCGGCTGCTCTACGTCTACAGGAAAGATGCTTTAATGCTGGTAGGGCGAATCGGAACCCTGCATGAATCTGCCGAATTCCATCACGATGAGCCGTATCGCCGGCGTCCCTCTGCTCATCTGGATGCTGTCCGCGAGCTTTCCCTTCCGCGATGCCTGGGGCGAGCAGGAACTGATCGCCTCCGTGATTTTTATCCTGCTGGCCATCACCGACGGCGTGGATGGCTACCTCGCGCGCAAGCGCGGCCAGATCACGACCATGGGGATGCTGCTCGATCCGCTGGCCGATAAGCTGATGATTTCGGCGGCATTCATCTCGCTGGTGGAGTTCACGCCGAGCATTATGAAGCCGTGGATCGCGATTGTGGTGATCGGGCGCGAGTTCCTGGTGAGCGGATTGCGGTCGATCGCAAGCGTCGAAGGCTTCACCATACAGGCCAGCAATCTGGGCAAGCTGAAGACGATCGTGCAGATTGTCGCAGTGGTGGCGACGATCCTGGCGCATCGCTGGTATGAGTGGCACTGGGGCTGGTACATCCTGCCCGTCCGCTGGACGGCCTACACGGCGATCTACTTCATGGTCCTGGTGTCGATTGTTTCGGCGGTAGATTATTTCCAGGCCTTCTGGCGGCAGATTGACCACTCCTCCTCGGACCGGCGCAGGGCGACCGTCGTGCTGCGGCGCGATAAGAAGAATGCTGCGTCCCTGAACTGAAGCCGGCTAGCCCTCTGCCCGTGTCATCCCCAATCTGCTAATGTTTTTCACGGAGAAAACAATGAGCATTGGCGAGGAACTACTGGCTGAGTTTCAGGAAGAACTGGCGGCTACAAGAAGAATTCTGGATCGGGTTCCTGCCGACAAGCTGGCGTGGAAGCCACATGAAAAATCCATGTCGCTCGGCCAGTTGGCTTTGCACATCGCCAAGGTCCCAGGCGCCATCGCCCACATCACCAGTACCGATTCCTTCGACGTGCTCCAGGGCAACTTCACTCCGCCGCTTCCGAGCAGCACGGCAGAGATTCGTGCGGCGCTCGAGGAGAGTGCGCGCAGCGTGGAGACAACGCTCCGGGAAACAGAGGACGCATGGGCGCAAGCACCGTGGCATTTGATGGCAGGAAATCGCGAACTGCAGACGAGGCCGCGCTTCAAGACATGGCGGACCCTGATGTTGAATCACTGGTACCACCATCGCGGGCAGCTCACGGTGTATCTGCGGCTGCTCGGCGTTCCGCTTCCTGTGATCTACGGTCCCACAGCGGACGAATCCCCGTTTGGGTAAGGCACGCCGCCAGTCACGGCCACTCGATAAGATCTGTGGCCTTCTCGGCTACGGAACAATGACGGCAGGCCGGGTGAATTTGTTGTGGCGGATGGCCTGCAGTGCCTGGTTCGCGTGCTCCAGCGGATATGTGGTCACGGTGGGCTTGAGGCCGATTTCGGCGGCGATCTTCAGGAAGTCCCGGCCATCCTGGCGTGTCATGTTGGAGACGCTTCGCATCTGCCGCTCGCCCCAAAGCAGCGAATCATAATCGAACTCGGGAATGCGATCGAGATGGATGGCATTGATGGCGAGGATGCCGCCCTTGGCGAGCGAGCGCAGTGCGGCGATCACTACCTCGCCGACCGGTGCGAAGGTGACGGCGCAATCGAGCGCAACGGGTGGCACATCGGTGCCGCCGCCGACCCACTCGGCGCCAAGCTCGCGCGCGAGCTGCTGATGCTGTGGCTCGCGTGTGGATACGTAGACCTTGCAGTCCCATGCGAGCAGCACCTGGATGATGAGCTGCGCGGAAGCGCCGAAGCCGAAGAGGCCAACACGCTGGCCGCGCTTCACCTCCGCCACGCGCACACTGCGAAACCCGATGATGCCCGCGCAGAGGAGCGGCGCGGCGTCGTTGTTGCTCAACTCCTCCGGCAGGACGGAGAGAAAATCCGCTCGCGCGGTGGTGTATTCGGCATAGCCGCCCTGGTGGGTGTAGCCGGTGTAGGTGGGGTGGTCGCAGAGGTTTTCGCGGCCGCTGAGACAGAAGGGGCATGTGCCGTCTGTGCCGCCGAGCCAGGAAACGCCAACCCGCGCGCCCTCTTTCAGGCTGGATGCGTGAGGGTCCACGACTTCTGCAACGATCTGATGGCCGGGGATGACCCACGGCAGTCGCGGCGGCAACTCGCCTTCGACGATGTGGAGATCCGTGTGGCACACGCCGCACGCCAGCACCTTGAGCAGTACCTCATCGTGCGCAGGCACAGGCATCGGAAGCTCTTCGATCCGCAGTGGGTTGGTGTCGACCGGGCCGGGAGATCTGAGAACGGCTGCTCGCATAGAGTCCTCCCTCTCTGCTGGGATGATAAGGCGAGGTGCAGCGCTCTTGAACGGACTGCGAACTTCAAAGCCCCAGTCGCTGAAAGTATTCCTCGTCCTCGTCGTCTGCGGGGATGAATGGCTGGCTTCTTTCGCGTATCCGGCTCAGCGTGGTGTAGGCCAGGCCAGCGCAGGAGAGCAGGAAGGCGACAATGAGCCAGCTCTCAACCACCGAGGCTTCGAGGCGCCGGATCACGACCATGGATAGAGGAAATAGGACGAAGGTATAGACCAGCGCGGCGATGGGCATGGAACGCCGGCGCAGGCCGGAGCTGGCGAAGGGTATCTCGCGGAAGGAGTGGAAGAACAGCTCGACGAGCAGAAAGCATGCGGCAAGGAGCGTGATGAGCTCTCGCGCGAACGCAGCAGAGGCGAAATCTGCGGCATTCCGGAGAAGAAGACACAAGAGAGCGGCAAACACCGCTGTGCCCACGGGGCAGGCCACGAGAAACATCCATCGCCGCACACCGCTGGCCACACCTCGCTCCCAACGGCCGACGATGCAATCGAAGAGCCAGTTGGCCTTCGGTTCAAGGTTCGAGCTCAGCAACAGGCGCAGGCTGCCCAGTGCCACGAACAAAAAGGCGACCGTGGTGCTGACCGGGAGGTCAGAGGAGATGCGGAGGTATGGGGCGACGGTGATGAAGCGGAGCTTCGCGATGACGGTTACGGCGAGTGCGCAGCCGGCACATGAAGCGAAGATCGCAGAGGCGCGAAAGCGCTGCACGCGCAGGAGCGTCTGCCCGAGGAAGTAAAACGAAGCACGCTGGCTGGGCAGCGGCAGATACGGTGCGAGAAGCGTGGAGAGCGCAGAGATGCCGCGGCCGGCGCGGGCTGGTCTCGCGTCTTCGCCTTCGAGCAAACTGGCCGCCCTTTTGCGATAGGCGAGCGGGTACAGCAGCAGGAAAGCTGCCGAACTGATCAGCGTGCCGGCCGTAGCGATGGCGGCGAGATGCGCGAAGGCCTGTCCTACGGGAGACGTGTGCAGCACGAACTCGTAGATGCCGGTGAACCAGAACGCCGGCACCCACAGCAGGAGACGCGATTGGGACGCGACCAGAGTTTGCAGCGACGGCGCGACGGTAGGCGAGAAGAAGAGCGAGAGGAGGAGAAAGGCGATCAGCCCCGCCTGCAGCAGCGGGCCGGCGAAGCGGCGCACGCGCACGGAAGTAGCGCAGTGAGCGACAGAAGGGCAAGGCATGATGTGGCGGTGAAGTAGCCGGCAAGCGCCGACGGCAAGCAGATGCGTAGCAAGATGCCGCGCCAGATGGTGCGAATTGGCGAACATCACGAGAAGAACGGCGGCGGGAAGAGTTGCGCCAATGAGAAAAGCGCCGAAGAAAAGAGCCATCGCGAGTACCTTGCCGAGGAAGAGCTGGCCCCTTCGGATGGGAAGAAAGGCCAGCACGCGAGCTTCCAGCAGAGTCGGGAGAAAGCGCTCCCAGGTAAGCACAGCGACCATCCCGATGACAGTGCATGCATAGGTGATGAGAACGAAATGGTCCTGGGCCTGCAGCCATGGGGTTCGCGGGATGCCCCACGGCATCCAGTGCCGTAGTAGGACGGGATGAGGCAGAGGACCATCAGGGCGGGTGGCACGCCGAGCGATGCCGCCAACTGCATGGCGAGTGTCGCCGGTCCAAAGGCGGACTGCGGAAGCTCGCTCGAGAAGAAGCAGGAGAAGAGATGCCTGACGAGAATCCAGAGTGAGGTCCGCTCGACGGGGCTGATCTCCTGCGACCTGCCGGCTTCGACTTGAAGCGAGGCGACGGGGTTTGCCCGGTCCACGAGGACGCGCCGAAGATTAGACGGCATCGGCATGTATCGCCTCCACCAGCGAGCGCGCAATGACACGCGTATCGAACTGCTCCACCAGGCTGGCAAAGACGCTTTGCAGATCCGGGAGCCTCATGCGGTCGCAGAGCGCCTGTGGCGGCGCGTCGGCACGCACGCGGCCTTTTGCGATCACGAGAACGCGATCGCAGACCTTCTCGACAATCTCCAGTACATGCGAGATGTAGAGAATCGCTTTGCCGTCGGCGGCAAGTTCAGTCAGAAGGTCGCGGAAGATTTGCGCGGTGACGACGTCGAGCCCGGACAGGGGCTCATCGAGCACGATGAGCTGCGGATTGTGAAGGATTGCAGTTGCGAGGAGAATCCGCTGCCTCATGCCCTTCGAGTAGAGGCTGATGGGCGTGTGACGCCATGAGTCCAATCCCAACTGCTCCAGCAGGATGGTGCTTCGCTTCAGAATCAGCCGCTCGCCGAGGCCGCGCAATCGGCCGACAAGCTGGAGGTGCTCCAATCCGGAGAGATGCGGATAGAGGTGCGCCTCCTCGGGAACGTAACCGAGGCGCGCACGAAAACCGAGGATGTCCTCGAGAATGGGTGCACCCTCAAAGAGGACGCGGCCCCGGGTCGGCTGCACCATGCCGGTGATGATTTTTACCGTGGTCGATTTGCCTGCGCCGTTGGGGCCGATAAAGCCCACGATCTCTCCGCGGGCGATCTGAAAGCTCACATCGTCGACTGCGGGAATCCCGGTGTAGACCTTTGAGACATGCGCGACTTCAAGCATAAGTGGCCCCTACATGCAGCGATGCACGTTGGCGTTGCGATGAAACTGTGAGCAGTCTTGCGCTTCTTACATCGGCTAGATGACCTGGAACAGGATGGACGTCAGCAGAGACGCAAGCAGCAGCTTGCTGAGCAGAAACTCATACGGCCCGACCAGCGGGTACACGCCCGACAGCAGGCCGACCGCACACGGGACAGCGGCTTCGAATTCGACTTCGGGTCTGCGGAGCAAGCGCTGCCTCACCAGCGATCCTGAAAGGTCCCGGATGAGCCACGCCGCTCCGTAATCCGCGTACGCTTCTTCGAAGGTGCGCAGCATATCGTCTCCGAAGTGGTTGCGAAATGGGCGCGGGTGCAGGTTGAGCAGCGCGGTGTAGAGAGCCCTTGCCGTGGAGTGGGTCACTGGGCCTCCCCGGTGCGGGCCAGCCGCTTTCTTCCCGCCTGCACGACGGCGCGAAGCCGCTTCAACTCCGCATCGAGCACGGCGGCTCCGCTGTCGGTGAGGTGATAGAGACGCCGCGCTTCACCCTGGGCATCCTTTTCAGAGAACTCCTTGACGACGCCTGCGGCGAGGAGCGTCTTCAGGTTGTCGTAAAGCGTTCCCGGGCCGACCTTGTACTCGCCGCCGGAGATTGCGGTGATCTCCTGCATGATGCCGTAGCCGTGGAGATCCCGCTGGGCGAGCGCGAGCAGGATGTGGGTGACGGCGTTCGATAAGGGAGGAGCAATTTGCGGCTTTGCCATACTCTGAACACGATATATCGGATTCCGAGTATGTGTCAAGCATGTCGAGTATGAATAAAGGAACGAAAAGCGAAAAAGAAAAAGGCCCGCGGATAGCGGACCTTCTGCTTCTACTCGTCTATTTTCGCTAAGCCGGGATGCCTGGCGCGACGGTGTGCGGCCGCGTCAGCCGGTGAACGAAATGATAGGGAGGCCAGGGGCCGGAGAGCTGCATCTGGCAATCCTTCAGCATTTCGCGCGTGGTGGTGAATTTGTTCTGGTAGCGTTCCACGCACTTCGCGTCGATCAGGTGGGAGATGTCCAACAGCATCTTGCCGTTGTCCATGGTGCGGCAGGTGATTTCCTCATCCTGCGGAGAGAACAGGCGCTGCATCTGTACGGAGATCGCGCGGCCCTTGGTCTGCCGTTCGCGTTGCCGGGAGGCGGTCTCGCGCAGGTTGGAGAGATACTCCTTGCCAACGCTCTCCTTACGGGAAACAGCGCGTATGGGCTGCTGCAGGCAGCAGTCGTCGACCACGACCTTCAGATGCATCTCCGCTTTTCCGCGCAGACGCTCGACGTGGGTCGTGTACTGGCGCTGATTGGAGCGGATGGAACGCCGGAGTGCTTCGTCATCCGCGAAGACGGTGCCAAAGCGGAAGGGAAGCACGGTGGAGAGTTTGAAGCAGTCGCCGACCACGCGCGCGTGATCTTTGGCTGCCTGCTGATCGAGATTTTCTAATGGATTGTGTTCAGAGACGATGACTGCGAGATCACTGGCTGGATAGAGGAAGATCTGATTCCCTGAGATGCCGGTTAAGGATTGCATTGGTACCGGTTTGCGGTGGCGGGCTAATTCAGGGAAAGCTTGCTTTTCACTGATGCAGTAGGCGTACCACGCCATAGAGACGGTCACTCCATTGACGCTGGCAGGACATCGCCAGTTGATTGGCCAAACATGCAGCGATAAAGCATTTTTCCTGTTGCTGTGAAGTAGTGCAGATTGTCTCGGCGTGACTCTTCGTTCAAGAAGGGCCACATAAGCTTCTGACGGCCGCCTTACACCTACAGGAAAAATGCCTACGGCACTGCGCTCGCCCTGGCACGCCTGTTACAGATAGGCTGCACCGAACTTACGGCACATCCTAGACCTCGCATGACACGACTGGCAACTCGAAAGCATCACGTGCTACTTCGCGTTCCCGAATGGGAGGCGATCCGAATTAGCTATCTCGTTGGAAACGTTACCGAACCAGTAACAGAGCGGCTCGCAAAAAAATTATGTGTGCGAGATGCGAACGAGAATCAACACGCTCAGTGCTGTGATGGCGACCAGCAGAAAGAGAATGGCGAAGAAGAGTCCTTTCAGCAATCCGGCAATGCTGCGAAATGCTGTGGCAAGCTCTTGCTGTTCCTGGCGGCCGCTCTCGATTGCGGAGGCCAGGCGCTCCACCTGCTCCTGAATGCGGCCGATCTGCTCGCTCTGGCCTTCCACGCTCGACCGCAGTCCGCGGCTCTCGCTTTGCATCTCGCCGAAGTGGCGGTTGAGCGCGGAGAGATCGGGCCGGTGCTGCAGAGCCGTCTCGCCGACGGCTACGCTGGTGAGCACGGGCAATATTTTGGCTGCATAGGGTAGCAATGCGCGAAGCTGTGCGAGTGAGCGGAGATTAGGCAAGGCGGGATCTCTGGAGCGGCGGTTGCCGGCAGATGCAGGCTATCATCCCGTGGCTATTGATCCACCAGCTCGAGCATGGCGGGATCGTATCGCGCTCCAGCCGCCGCATCGCTGGGCACGGCCTGCTCGATGCGCGCGATTTCCTCTTGCGACAGGCGAAGATCGGCGGCCTTTGCATTTTCCGCGAGGCGTGCCTCGCTGCTGGTGCCGGGAATCGGGATCACACTAGGCCGTGTGAGCAGCCAGGCAAGCGCCAACTGGGCCGGTGTGCAGCCCTTTTCCTGTGCCAGTGCACTCACCTGATCCGCAACCGCGACATTCTTCGCGAAGTTCTCCCCCTGAAAGCGCGGATTATTGCGTCGCCAGTCGCTGGGAGCGAGATCGTCGAGCGTGCGAATCCTGCCGGCCAGAAAGCCTCGGCCCAGGGGACTGTAGGCCACTAGCGCAACACCGAGCTCGTTGAGCGCAGGCAGCAAAGCCGCTTCGGGTTCTCGCGACCACAAGGAATATTCAGTCTGCACCGCAGCAATAGGGTGGATCGCGTGCGCGCGGCGAAGTGTCTCTGCGGAAACCTCGGAAAGGCCGAGATACCGGACTTTACCGACCCGGACCAGCTCAGCCATCGCGCCGACGGTCTCCTCAATGGGCACGGAGGGATCAACGCGGTGCAGATAGTAGAGATCGATCGAATCGACTCCGAGGCGCTGGAGCGAAGCATCGCAGGCGCGAGCGACATATTCGGGCTTGCCATTGGGAATACGTTCGATCCCAGGGCGAGAGGTGCCGACAAAGCCGAACTTTGTTGCGAGCACGGCATCCTTGCGGCGTCCGCGCAGTGCCTTGCCAACCTGCAGCTCCGATACTCCATAAATGTCTGCGGTGTCGAGCAGAGTGATGCCAAGTTCAAGCGCACGTTGAATCAGGGCGACTGCAGCATCGTCGTCGCGTGCGCTGCTGGTGTACACATCCGCGATGCCGATGCTCATGCAGCCAAACCCGATGGCCGACACCGCCGGCCCCGAACGTCCGAGTGTCCGCTGTTCCATATCTTTTTT
Organism: uncultured Acidobacteriaceae bacterium; assembly: GCA_963790555.1. Taxonomy (GTDB): domain Bacteria; phylum Acidobacteriota; class Terriglobia; order Terriglobales; family Acidobacteriaceae; genus KBS-83. The sequence continues at coordinate 109,228 of CAWBPB010000014.1, forward strand.
ATAGCGTAGAGATGTAGGACGAAAAACTCAGGCGGTCTTGGCAACCTCGGCGGGCTGGTGCTGTTGTTGCAGCGCATGCACCACGACGCGCCGCATGTCGGCTTCCGGAGCGGGCTTGCCAGTCCATATCTCGAATTGGCGAGCGCCCTGGTGCACGAACATTTCCAGTCCCGGGATGACCGCGATGCCTTTCTCGCGCGCCATGTGCAGCAGCGGCGTCTCGATCGGGTTGTAGACCATATCGAAGACCAGGCGGGCGCGTAACTCCTCCGGCTCCAGCAGTGACTGGACTTTACTGCCGTGCATGCCGGCGGGCGTGGCATTCAGCACCACGTCGAAGTCGGTCTTGATGAGCTGCTCGCGCTTGAAGACCTTCGCCTTTGCCTGCGTGGCCAGTTCCTTGGCGCTCTCCGGAGTGCGATTCAGGATGTGGACCTCCGCGCCCTTCTCCTTCAGGCCAAAGACCGCGGCACGTGCGGCCCCGCCTGCGCCCAGGACCAGCACACGCGCGCCTTTGAGCGAGAGGCGGCGCTCCAGCGGCCCGATGATGGCGTTGACATCGGTGTTGAATCCGAAGAGGCGGCCGTCGGGCCCACGCACGATGGTGTTGCAGGCGCCGATGCGGGTGGAGAGTTCGTCCATGCGGGCGAGGGACGGCAGAATCTCCTGCTTCAGCGGCATGGTCACCGCGATCCCGGCGAGCGGAATGCGTTCCACCAGCGCGAGCAGGTCAGAAATTTTGGCGGTTTCGAGCGGCAGGAAGACAGCGTTGACGCGCTCGCGCCGGAATGCGGTGTTCAGCATCAGCGGAGAGAGCGAATGCGCAATGGGATGACCGACGACACCATAGACTCGCGTCGCCGCATCAATCTCTTCGAAGCGGTAGAGCGAGCGCAGCGCGTCGAGCGTCATCTGCCCGGAGGCAGTCTCTTCACCTGCGGCCGCCGACGCAAAGGTAAAGGCACTACCGGTGCGGGCTCCCAGCAGCCGGCTTACGATTCCGGGCTGGCCCATCGCCATCGCGATCATGTTGGTGCTGTCGCCATGTTGCCGCAGCAGATCGAGCACGGCGATGTTGTCGGAGAGCGAGCGCGCGGTGGAAACGATCTTGTAGAACTCGGGATCGAAGTGCTGCATGCGCTCGAAGGCCTTCTGCAGGCTGCGGGTATGCGAGAAGTCGTGATAACTGAGAATGAGCGCCGCGCCGCTGGCGCGCAGACGCTTCCAGTCTGCCGGCCGCATAGTTTCCGCGGACTCAATCTCTACATCAATGAGCTGGCAGCCCGCCTTGGCCGCGCCTTCCAGTATCTCGGCCTGCTCGAAGAGCTCGCCAACGAAGTTGCCGCCGCCCTCGGTGCGCCGGCACGTCGCAATCATGGTGACATGTCGGTTGGTCGCGGCGAAGGACTTGAGCTTGGGCAGGATCGCCTGCGGTTTGTTGAGCGTGTCCAGCCGCAGCTCGATAAAGGGATTGCTGTCGGAGACCTGCTCCGCGCGGCTCAGCATCTCATTCGCGGTCGCGCCCGTCACGGAGACGCAGATCTTCCCCATGCGCGTGCGGAGCTGATGGGCGGTAATCACTGGCGTCGTGGAGGTCATGTCGCCGTCATAGCTGAACTGCGAAATAGTAACCAGCAGGGAGTGTAGTTGCAAGATGCGATCTGCATGTAACCTTTTTTTAGAGGAACGAATTCCAGAATGAATGTGACAGATGCAGCAATTTCAGGTCGTCATGCGTGGAGCTTGCCGCATGCCACGGAAGTAACCTCAGAGATCACGCCGGAACTGCTGGAGAGCTGGGCCACGCGCCTGCTTGACGGCCATAAGGCCAGCCTGGACCGGTTGCTGGCGGCCAGGGAGCGGACACTCGACTCCACCTGGCGGCCCTACGATGACGCGATCGCTGCCCTGAGCCAGGCGGGTTCGGAGTGTGGCTTGCTGGACAGCGTGCACCCCAGCAAGCCAGTACGGGATAAGGCGCAGCAGCTTGCGCAGCGCGTGGCGGAGGCGGCGACGGCGCTCTCTCTGAACCAGGACGTTTATCGTGCGCTGGCTGCCGTGGATGCCTCGAAGGCGGATGAGGCGACGAAACATTATGTTGAGCGGACGCTGCTGCAGTACCGGTTGGCCGGCGTGGACAAGGATGACGCGACCCGGGCCAGGCTGCGCGAGCTGCAGGACAAGGCGACGCTGCTCAGCCTGACCATCAGCCGGAACGTCCAGGAGGGCACGCTGAAGGTCGAAATCGCCGATATGAGCGAACTCGAGGGGCTGCCGGAGGATTTCCGCCGCAATCATCCGCCAGACGAAACCGGCAAGGTGGTGCTGACTACCGATTATCCGGACTACCTGCCGGTGATGACCTTCGCGAAGAGCGATGCCCTGCGCCGCCGCATGTTTCTGGCCTACAACACGCGCGCCTTCCCGGCGAACCGGGAGCTTCTGCTCGACCTGTTCCGCGACGCGGCACGCGATCGCCAACCTGCTGGGCTTTGCTACCTGGGCCGATCTGGCGACGGCAGACCAGATGATTGGCTCGGCGGCGAACATGAAGACATTCCTGGATCGGCTGGAGCGATCCACCCGCGCCGGAGCGGAGCGCGAGTACGGCATCGTCCTGGATTTTGCCAAAAGCCAGCAGCCTGGGCTGCAAGTGATTGATGCGGCTAGCCGTGGCTACTGGATGGAGCAATATAGACGGCGGGAATTCGCCTTCGACTCGCAGGCGGTACGGCCGTATTTTCCGTACAAACAGGTTGAGGCGGGTGTGCTGGCGACGGCGGCTCGGCTCTTCAAGGTGGAGTTTCGGCCGGCAGCGGATGCGGAGGTATGGCATCCGTCGGTGTCGGCGTGGGATGTCTTTGATAATGGGCAACTTGCCGGGCGGTTCTACCTCGACATGCATCCGCGCGAGGGCAAGGACAAGTGGTTCAGCGCGGCGCCGCTGGTGCCGGGCATCGCCGGCCGGCAGATCCCGGAAGCGGCTCTTATTTGCAATTTTCCGGGCGGCGCAGGACAAGCCGGATGACCCGGGATTGATGCAGCACTCCGACGTAGTCACGTATTTTCATGAGTTTGGCCACCTGATGCATGCCATTCTCGGCGGGCAGCAGCAGTGGGCGGGGATCAGCGGCATCGCGACGGAGGGGGATTTCGTCGAGGTGCCTTCGCAGATGCTGGAGGAGTTCTTCCGCGATGCGAAGTTGCTCGAAACCTTTGCGCGTCATTACGTTACGGGGGAGCCGATTCCGGCCGAGCTGGTGGCTACGATGAACCAGGCGGGCGCTTTTGGGCGGGCGGACTGGGTGCGGACGCAGCTTTTCTATACCAATTACGCGCTCGATGTGCATGACCGCGACCCGGATACGCTCGACCTGGATGCGCTGTTGCGCGCTGATTATGAACGGTTTCTGCCTTACCGATGGGTAGAAGGCAACCGCATGTATGCCAGCTTTACGCATCTGTGCGGGTACTCGTCGAACTACTACACCTATCTGTACGACAAGGTGATCGCGATCGACTTCTTCAACCAGTTCGACCGCGCCCGGCTGCTCGAGGACCCGGCGACCATGCGGTACCGTAAGTCGGTGTTAGATAAGGGCGGATCGGCTCCGGGGCGCGCGATGGTGCAGGGATTTCCTGGGCCGCGATGAGAGCATGGAGGCCTTCGAGGAGTGGATCGGGGAGGCGCTGGCGACGGTCCAGGGATGACTGTGAGGAGCGGATCGGGAGGCGTCAGCAAAGTCCAAATATGACAGATCGTGTCGTATTTGAGGCGCATTTAGTAACCGAAAACCGGTG
>CAWBPB010000015.1:0-18829 GCA_963790555.1 uncultured Acidobacteriaceae bacterium
GCGACACGCTGGGACGTTGCTATGGACGCAAGCTGACGTCGGCTTCGAACAAGCTGACGGCCTTCAGCAACGTAAGTTGCCGCTAGGCCGACGCAGTACAACCATCGGAGCCCGCCTTCCTAAGCCGGAGGCGGGCTCTTCTGCATTTCAATTGAAGAAGACAGAGGGCAGCGAATGAACGTGGTCGTCTTTGGCGCAAGCGGGATGGTAGGCCAGGGCGTGCTGCTGGAGTGCCTGCGCGACCGCGATGTGGAGCGCGTGCTGGTGATTGGACGCTCGAACACCGGCAGGCAAGATGCGAAGCTGCGCGAGGTGCTGGTGAAAGATCTGTTCGACGTGGCTGCATACAGAGAGGAGCTGAGCGGCCTGGACGCGTGCTTCTTCTGCCTGGGGGTGTCGTCGGCGGGAATGAGCGAAGCTTCATACCGTCGGCTTACCTATGATCTGACCATCGCAGTAGCGCAGGAGCTTGCGGCGCGAAACGCTGCGCTGTGCTTCGTCTATGTCTCCGGCGCGGGGACAGACACAAGCGAGCGCGGCCGCAGCATGTGGGCCCGCGTAAAAGGCGCAACGGAGAACGCGCTGCTGCGTATGCCGTTTCGCAGCGCATTCATGTTTCGCCCGGGAGTGATTCAGCCGCTGGACGGCATCCGCTCCAAAACGCGTGCTTATCGCGTGGGCTACGTCTTCATGGCGCCGGTGCTGCCGCTGCTGCGGCGTGCGTTTCCCAACTCGATTTCGACGACGCGCGAAATCGGACAGGCGATGCTTGCCGTAGCGCGCAAGGGCTGGCCGCGGGCGGTGCTGGAGGCGAAGGACATTCACGCGGCAGCAACACGCAGTCATTAGGCGGCGGAGGCTGCCCGGCTTGCCGTCGATTGCCGTGACCCTTTAGTGTTGAGCGCGTATGCGCGGTTCTGGAATCGCCGCGCGGAGGACATCGGAAAGCATGGCCGAGACGGCAGAAAACCAGAACTTCAGCTCCACCCTGCATGAGACACGAGTATTTCCGGCACCCGCGGATTTCGCGGCTAAGGCGCATGTGAGCGGCATGGCCGCGTACGAGAAGCTGTATCGCCGCTCCATCGAGGAGCCGGAGGCATTCTGGGCTGAGATTGCCGGCGAGCTGGACTGGTTCACACCGTGGACCAAGGTGCTGGATTGGCAGCCGCCGCGCGCGCAGTGGTTTGTGGGCGGCAAGCTGAATCTTTGCCACAACTGCGTCGACCGCCATGCGCTGGGCGCACGCGCGGAGAAGACCGCAATCCTTTGGGAAGGCGAGCCGGGCGAGGTTCGCAAGCTGAGCTTCCGCGAGTTGCATGGGGAAGTGCAGCGGTTCGCGAATGTGCTGAAAGACCTGGGCGTGAAGAAGGGCGATCGCGTCGCGATTTACATGGGCATGACCCCGGAGCTTGCGATCGCGCTGCTGGCGTGCGCGCGTATTGGCGCGGTGCATTCTGTCATCTTTGGCGGCTTTGCGGCGAACGCACTGGTGGACCGCATCAACGACGCGCAGTGTGTTGCCGTCATCACGCAGGACGGGTCATTCCGCCGTGCGGCAGAGGTGAAGCTGAAGAAGATTGTCGATGAAGCGCTTCAGCAGTGTCCGAGCGTGAAGAAGGTTGTTGTCTATCGCCGTACTGGCAGCGACATCGAGATGAAGGCGGGACGCGATCTCTGGTGGCACGAGCTGATGCAGAAGGCTGCGCCGGAGTGTCCGGCCGAGCCGCTTGATGCGGAGCATCCGCTTTACATCCTGTATACCTCGGGCACGACAGGGAAGCCCAAGGGCCTGGTTCACACGACCGGCGGGTACAGCGTGGGCACGTATTACACCAGCAAGCTTGTCTTCGATCTCAAGGACGACGACGTGTACTGGTGCTCCGCGGATATTGGATGGGTCACCGGCCACTCGTATGTGATCTACGGCATTCTGCAGAACGGCGTGACGACGCTGATGTATGAGGGCGCGCCCACGTGCCCCGCGCCGGACCGCTTCTGGAAGATCATCGATGACCACAAGGTGACGGTCTTCTACACGGCGCCCACGGCGATTCGCGCATTTATCCGGCTGGGCAATGAGCATGTCGAGAAGCACTCGCTAGCATCGCTGCGCCTGCTGGGCTCGGTTGGCGAGCCGATCAATCCCGAGGCATGGATGTGGTATCACGAGAAGATCGGTCACGGCCGCTGCCCAATCGTTGACACCTGGTGGCAGACCGAGACGGGAGGCATCATGGTTGCGCCGCTGCCGGGCGCGATTCCGACCAAGCCCGGTTCGGCCACAGTGCCACTGCCGGGAATTGTGCCTGAGGTTGTGACGAGAGGCGGCGATCCGGTTCCGAAAGGGCAGGGCGGACTGCTCGTCATCCGGCATCCCTGGCCATACATGGCGCGGACGATCTATGGCGATCCGGAGCGGTACGAAAAGACCTACTGGTCGGAGTTTCCCGGAACGTATCTCACCGGCGATGGCGCGCGGCAGGACGAGGACGGCTATTTCTGGCTGATGGGGCGGGTCGACGATGTGATCAACGTGAGCGGACATCGCCTGGGCACGATGGAAGTGGAGAGCGCGCTGGTGGCACATCCGCACGTGGCGGAGGCCGCAGTGGTCGGCCGTCCGCATGAGTTGAAAGGGCAGGCGATCTCAGCCTTTGTCACGCTTGAAGGCGGATACAAGCCGTCAAAAGAGTTGAAGGACGAGTTGCGCGCGTGGGTGGCAAAGGAGATTGGAGCGCTGGCGCGGCCGGACGATATCCGCTTCACGGATGCGCTGCCCAAGACGCGCAGCGGCAAGATCATGCGGCGGCTGCTGCGCGAGTTGGCGGCAGGGGGGGAGATCAAAGGCGATACGACGACGCTTGAGGATCTGCAGGTGATCGCACGGCTGAAGGAAAACGAAGAGGGCTAATCGCGCGAGCGGACCTTCCCAGAAATGCTGAAGGGGCAGATGGACTCTGCCCCTTCGTTTCGCTCGCGCATGCGAGTTCTGCTTTGTCCGGCTCTATCTTATTGTGGCGGCGGCGACGGCGGCGCGGTATAGGTCTGTATCCGGTTGTCGCCCGTGGATTCGAAGGCGATGACCAGTTGACCCGCCCTTGTGGAACTGAGCGTCGGCGCATGGCGGAAGCTTCGGTTGTAGTGTTGCGGCGGCTCAAATATCGGAGGCTGATTGTTCGGCGGCGATGCCCAGTCCACTGCCAGCAAATGGCCCGCCTCGTCCATGGAATATCCGAAGATGTACAGGTCCAGATCGTTGTTTGAGCCGGGAGGGGTAAAGGCTAAAAGTGCGGGCGTGCTGGCCATTTGGACGTTTGTGGCGGTGAAGGCCGAAAAACTGCCTGGATCTCCGCCGCTGTTGGTTGAGTCGGAGTATAGACGGAGCACCGGATGATGATCCAGCCCGATGTAGGCCAGGGCGAGGGCTTCATAGCGCGTATTCGGCACGGAATAAACGGTGAGAGCCGCTGCGCTGCGGGTGGGGATGTCAGAAAGCCAGGCGATGCTGGAGAAGCTCTGGCCATCGTCATATGAGACCAGCACGTCGATAGCATTCGGGGAGCCGGGTTTGGCGTCAACGACGGAGAGATACAAGCCGGTGTCATACCCGGTCAGGCTCGGCTCAAACTGCGGGTGCAGCGTGCGTCCACTGATGGATAAGGCGACAGGTTGAGGCGGGGTGAAGGTGATGCCATCGGTGGAGGTAATGTATTGGTAGCCACTGCCGGTATACACAAGGATGTACAGTCCTCCGGCCCGTGTGTTTCCCATCGCAACCGGCTCATTTGTAGCTATGCCGGTATCCACGGGAGAAGACCAGGTGACGCCGTCCTTGGAAAGGCTTACCGCGACGTCGCCTGTCGTGCTATCGCGATAGGCCATCGCTGGTTCCCATTGAAGTAGTTGTCCTTGAACAGGAGGCAGGAAGAGAAGCGTCATCGAGGGAGTTTTATCGGTCTGGAGGGCGGTGCTTCCACCCGCGGTGAAGGTCGGATAGGTTTGTGCGCCGGCTGCGATGCTCAGCATCGTGCAGGCGGCTGTCAGCAGGAAGCGCCGGCCGGTTTTGCGGAGCGTTGTAGCAGAGAAGGTGGATGTTGTTTGTTTCTCACGCATCGGGGGACCCTCTTTCGGTTGTCGGTGGGTACTGCGTATTGTGGATGAGAGAACCGCGTCTCGTCTGTGGCATGCCATTGCGGCGCGATTACAGCTGCCTGGTGAGACTGCCCATTCCGGCTTTCGGCCTGGCAGAAGAAGCACGAGTCAGGCCGACTGATATGGAACGGCTTCGACACGTCCGCATACACCGCGGCATACTACAACACTGGACAACGCAATACGATTAACGGTCTGGTGTTGTGCCAGGGAGGGATCTTCCTGCTCGTGCACACGAGCGCAGACGATCTGGTGCCCGATACTCGCCTAGACGTCGGGGAGCACGGCAAGATCTGAGGAAGGTCACGTTACTGGCCCCTCCCCCTCCGGTACGGGAGAGCGGCTTGGAACTCCTTTGACAACAGCAGGTTAGACCACCTCCCGGGGGTCAAATTCGTCCATCCAAATGACTTATCGCTAAATTCGTCTTGCCAAAGGACTTAGAAGCGGCTAAATGCGTTGGCTGAGGGTCCGGCCGGCGAAAAAGCAGTCAGCAAAAATGGAAACGCCCGCGAAGGATCGCGGGCGCTTTCTGTATCTCTATTTTCAGTGTATCGAAATCGGCAGGGTGAAATGGCACATTTCTGAAGAATGTTTCTGCCGCGGTTTCAAATTGAAACAGTGCGCTCCGGGGCCGTTATGAAATTTGACGCTGACGAGAAGGCGACTTACGAGGACCTATTCGGTTCGTCAATGAGTGCATTGGCGATTACGCACTCCGCAAATGCATTTCCATTCGCTATGAAGGAATCGGGATCTCGTTTGCGCGTTCAGGCCCTCACCGCAGCTTCGCGTATTCCGCTCTGGCCTGTCTGAGGACAGGAATATTAGGGTCGGCGGTATTCCACAACGCGAAAAACTTCTCGTACGCATGCTTGGCTTGAGTCCCCTCGTCCGCAAGTAAGTAGCCGCGGGCCATGCCCAGATAAGACAGCGCATAGTACTGTCCCCAATTCGGGTGGACCCAAGTGGCTCCCCAACTGGAGCCCTCGTGGTCCGCGATCTTTCGGAATTCCGCCGCCGCTTCCGCGCCTCTCTTCATGTGCAAATAAACCAGCCCGCGCACGTAAACCGCATCGGGCTCGGCACGCTCGTAGGGCGAGGCGGATGCCAGCAGCTCGATGCCTTTCGCGGGTTCGATCATCGCCTCAATCTCGGGCAACTGCACTGCATTCCAGAGTGTTCCGTTGGGGAAGCGCTTGGAACTTTCGGCGGCGAGCTTTTCCGCTTCGGCGGTTTCACCGCACATTGCCAGCGCCAAAGCCGGACGCCCGAGCCGGTGCGCACTCCGGCAATCATCGGCCAGTGCATCGGCGCGCGCGTCGGCTTCCTGGAATTCGTCGGCGACGTATCGAAGCCCCTGCCTGCTCGCGCTCTCCGCGGCGCGCTGGTATTCCTTACTGGCTTCGTGTCGCTGCCCATGCATGTTCAGCCACGCCGCCTGCAGGCCGAAGCTGAGGTACTCTTCGGGTTTGCCGGAAAACCACTGAATCTCCCGGGCAATTGAGTCTTGATCATCCTTGAGATACGCCAGCTCGAGAAAGCGCTGGTGGATTCTCGAACCGTCGATGCCCAGCGCGCGGACCCTCGCTGCTACCGCTTCCGCTTCAGGCAGCCGATCCAGGCACATCAAGGCATCCATTTGCCGGCGCCAGGGAGGTTCCACATGGGGTTCCAGGCGAGCTGCCTCCAGGCCTTCCTTCAGGCCCTCTTCGAACTGGCCCACATCTATATAGGTGACGCTTAATTGATTGTGGGGATCCCAGTGGCGGGGATAGTTGCGAGCAGACAATTGCCAGGAGTCGATCTCTTTGTCCAGCTCGCCGGTGAACCTGTAGTAGTAGGCGGTGATACTGGTTCGCTCGGTCTCGGATACGCGATCGACCAAGCTGAAGGCTCGTTTGGAATCCTCTGCGCTGCGCTCCATTTCCCCGACCTGTTCATAGGCGACTCCCCGAAGGTAGTAAGCCATGGCGAAATTGGGATCGATGGCGATCGCCCTATCGAACAATGGGATGGCGGCTCGAAAATGTCCCGGGCCCATGATGGAAAGGCCGGCACTGTAATTCTGAAGCGCGTCCAGGGAAGACGTGGTGGCCTGCTCGAGCGGAGTATCGTGCTCCCGGATGGTGCTGAGCGATTCGCCGACACGAGAACGAAACCTGCTCGCGATCATGGTGAGAGCGTTGAGCACATCTTCCTTTCGCGCCGCCTGGACCTGCTCCTCATCCAGGGTCTCGCCATTGCGGCAATTGACAGCCTTCAGGCCCAGAACATATTGACTGCCGAGGCTTGCGATCGAGCCTTCAAGGGCAGCGGCGCTTCCCGTGCGTACGCAGATCTCATGGGCGATCTCCGGTGCCAGGCGAGCGTTAGCGGGCTTGTTCATGAGTCGCAGGGTTTGCTGAATGCTTTGGTCGGAGATCAGGCTCAGGAATGGCGATTGTTGCAATTGCACAGCAAGACCTTGACGCAAGGTGCCATCGAAAATCGGATCGCCGGTGGAGTTCGTGAAATCGGCGAGCACGACGGTATCTCTTCCGGTAAGTACCGGTTCGCGATGGACGAACAACTTCCAGGCGGCGGCGACCACCAGGACGAAGAGAATGGCCGCGGCGGCAATCCACGCCCACGGCCTGGACTCCTCCACCTGTAGTTCGATATTGGAATGGCTTGCAGCGACAACGGTGAGCTCGCGATCGAGCACCAGCCGCACGTCTTCCGCGAACCGGTAACCGTGCCCGGGAACCGTGACGATGTAGTGGTGGTCCTGCAGATTTTCGCCGAGCGCCTTGCGCAGGAGGAATATGTTCCGGCTGAGGTTGGCCTCTTCGACGAAGGTATCCGGCCAGACTGTTTTCATCAGGTCGTCCTTGGTCACGACCTGATTGTTGTGGCGGACCAGCACGAGCAGGATCTGAAATGCCTTGGGCGCAATCGGAACAATTTCGTCGTCGCGCAGCAACACATCTTTTTGCGGATCAAGGCGGAAAGGCCCGAACTCGTATAGCTGGCGGGTCTTCGGCTCTGCGCTCGCGGCCATGGGGAAGCAACCTGTTCCCGCTCCAGTTGGCGGAATTTCTGCAAAACCAGGGCGCGCACAGCCTGGTCAGCTCTCCGGCAGTTTCATTTCTCCCCGATGGACGACCAGAAATCTCAGAAATGAGCCGCGGAAAAACAGCTCGGGTTTTGCTTCGTGGGGGATTTTAGCATGGCCCGCTTGTGAGGTGACGCGCAAGCCGCTTCCGGCTATGGCGGCGAAACCCTGTGATTTGCAACGCTTAGCGCCTACCGAGAAATCATCAGAAATCATCATCGCGATGAGAAGGACTTTCCCCGCGCCATCGCGTCATGCTCGCTCCTGCTTTTCGGACAGAGGATTTTCCGAAGGCACAAAAGGCGGGAGCGATGGCAAGGCGCACAAGGATCACGATCGTCACCGATTCGCTTCTGGTCCTTCGCGAACGAACGTCGCTGCGGGCCTGGTGTCAGCCGTGCGGCACAGAGGTGGAGATGATCCCGCTGAATGAGGCCGGTGTGGTTTCGAACCTGTCGGCGGCGGAGGTGCAGGCATGGATGGAGTCTCCAGACCTGCACCACTCGAAGACAGCTGATGGCATTGCTCTGATTTGCCTGAACTCCATGCTTAAGCGGGCCCGGAGAACGAGGGAAGGAGAATCGGCTTTCGGCCGATTTCCTGCTGCAACGGGAAAACTCAATGAACACAAAGGAGAGAAACCATGAAACTCATTAATTCAGCAAAGGTAATGACCATCGCTGCGCTCTTCGCGCTCGCACTGACCGCAGCACCCGTGGCGAAAGCCGCCGACAGGAGTTGCTCAAATGCCACCCTGAGAGGCGCCTACTCAGATCAGGACACGGGAACTATTGTTGGAGTCGGTCCCTTTGCAGGCGTCAACGTAGACACCTTCAATGGAAAAGGCAAGCTCACGATTAGTGGAATGTCCAGCCTGAACGGCAGCGTTTTCGCGGGGATGGAAACTGGCACTTACCAGGTGAATCCTGACTGCACCGGTACTTATACGGTCACGGGTGGAGGCTTAACCATTGACGCCTTTTTCGTGATCGATCATGCCGGGAACGAACTTCAGATCGTCATTACGGACCCCGGTAATGTGATCAACTGCGTCGCACGGAAGCAATTTCCAGAACGCCACGACTAAGGGGAGCGATTTGTTCTCCAGCTTGGATCGGGCCGGATCGATAGGATCCGGCCATTTCATTCGTGGGCGGCGATTGTGGCCGGTTGCCGTGCCTACCACGCCAGTGCGGCTTTCAATTGACGAAAACAGGGCCACACACTCATTAAAGACTGTGGAGGCGGGTCAGTCCCATAAATGCTGCCGCGCATTGCGGGGTGGGAAGCTAGTTCATCGAGCGCGGCATGGTGAAGGTGAAGACGCTGCCCTGGCCGAGTTTGGAAGTTACGCTGATGCGTCCGCCGTGCTGCTCCACGATGGCGCGGCAGATGGCGAGGCCGAGGCCGGTGCCGCCCATGGAGCGCGAGTCGGATGCGTCGACCTGCTGGAAGCGCTCGAAGATGATTTCGAGTTTTTCCGGCGGGATGCCGCGGCCGTGATCTTCGACTTCGAAGGTGACTTCGTTTTCGCCGGTGGCGGTTGCGGTGAGGCGCACCTCGCCGCCCGGATTTGAGAACTTCACCGCGTTGCTGATGAGGTTGGTCAGCGTTTGCAGCGTGCGGTCCACGTCCACCATCACGTCCACGGGCTGCGCGTCGATGCGGAAGGTGATGTTGTGGCTGGCAGCGGCGGTGTGCTGCAGGTCTGCAGCGCGGCGCAGCAGGTCGACAGCATTCGCCTTCTCGCGATGCAGCGGCAGGCGGCCGGAGCCGATGCGCTCGAAGTCGAGGATGTCGTTCACCAGGCGAACGAGGCGATCGCAGTTGCCGATGGCGACATCGAGCATCTGCGCGAGCTTCTCCGGACGCTTCTCGAGCACTCCGCCGGCGATGAGGCCGAGCGCGGCGCGCAGCGAGGTGAGCGGCGTGCGCAGTTCGTGACTCACGGTGGAGATGAACTCGTCCTTCATGCGATCGAGACGGCGGCGCTCCGAGACATCCGCGAAGGCGACGACGGTGCCGCTGACGATTCCGTCATGCACGAGCTGGCGCGCGACGTATTCCACGGGGAAGGAGGTGCCGTCCTTGCGCCAGAAGACTTCGTTGTCCACGCGCACCGGCTCCTCGGAGTGCAGTGCTCGCTGGATGGGGCAGTCCTCGTAGGGATAGGGCGTGCCGTCGGCCTTGGAGTGGTGGACCAACTGGTGCGTGTTCTTGCCGATGATCTCGTCCACCTTGTAGCCGAACATGCTGGCGCCAGTGTCGTTGCAGAAGGTGAGATTGCCGTGAATGTCGAGGCCCCAGATGCCGTCACCCACGGAGGCGAGGATCGATTCGCGCTGCCGCATCAGCGTGTGCAGCTTCTCCTCGGCATCCGTCTGCTCGGTGATGTCGATGCCGTGGCTCAGCACGATGGGGTCAGTGCCGGGCAGTTGCAGCAGCTTGTTGCGATACGCAACCACGGCGGGCTGGCCATTGGGCCGCTTGAAGTAGAAGAGCCCCTGATGCTCGTGCTGCTCGTTGAGCGCGCTAACGTACTGCTCGTAATCGCGCTTGTGATCGTCCGCGATGTAGTCGAAGAGCGGCGTGCCGACGATCTCCTCCGGCGTGTGGCCGAGGATGGCGGCAGCGTGCGCGTTGATCGACTGGATATTGCCGTCGAGGTCGTGGGTGCAGATGATGCCGAGCGAGCCTTCGACGAGATGGCGATAGCGCGCCTCACTGGTGCGTAGGCGATCGAGCTCATGCCGCTGCTCGGTAACATCGATGCCGGTGGTGATGACGAAGTTGATGTCGCCCTGCGGATCGTTGAGCGAGCTGGCGGTCCAGGCGATGCGTCGGGTTCCGCCGTCGCGCGTACGCCAATGCATTTCGTAACTGCCGTCGAGCTTTCCGGCGCGCGCCTGCTCGAACATGCGCATCGCGTGATCGCGCTCTTCGGGCGGGAAGAGCTCCTCGGGAAACGAGCGGCCGACCAGTTCGGCAAAGCTGAAGCCGCTTACCGTCTCGCACGCGCGATTGAAGCGCACGATGCGACCGGCAGTGTCGAGCACCAGCACGAGGGCGTGGATGGAATCGAGCACCGAGGTGACGAAGTTGCGCTCGACGGTGAGCGCGCGCTCGATGCGCTGGCGCGAGCGCACCACGCGGTCCTGCTGATTGGTTTTGGTGTAGAGCTCCAGACGCGTGATGATCTGGCGGGCCAGCACTTCGAGCGTGCGGCCATGCTCGCGCGTAAACATGTTCGGCTCCGGCGAGCACACGGCAAGTGTGCCCAGCACTGCGCCATTTGGCGCGAAGATCGGAGCCGCTGCATAGGAGCGGCAGTAGGTTGTCGCTGCAAGGGGCACGCCGGACGGCGCGAAGCGATAGTCCTGCGCAGCATCGTCGATGACCATCGCGTTCGGCTCGAGGATGGTGTACTGGCAGGCTGATGTGGCGCGCGGCTGCTGCCGGCTGAGGAAGCCGATGCGCGATTTGAACCAGACGCGGCTGGCGTCGATGAAGGAGATGAAGGCGTAGGGCGCGCGACAGAAACTGGCCGCAAGGCGAGTGATCTCATCCAGTGCCGGATCCGGCAACGTATCGAGGATTTCGTACTGCGCGAGAGATTTGAGCCTCTCGGCTTCATCTCTTTGCATCATGATCGGACTGGCAATCTGCATGAATGAGGAGGAAGAATCGGCTGCAAGCATTGTTTCAAAGCGCGGGGTGTGAGCCACTGCCACAATTGGTGCAGAGGCACCGGCAAACCGGTCAAAATCCGTTACTTGCGTGATTCTCCTTTCTGGGGAGGTGGGCTCATGCTAGCGAAAGGGGAGCGGTGGAATTCGTGGAAATAATTCTTGCCATCGACGGTGCGACCGAGACACTGAAGCGCGCCGCGTTTCTGATCGTCCTCAGGCTGCGTCATCTGACGATCCTTTTTCGTCTCACGACAGTCGGCTGTGGGATGCAAAAATTGCTCGATGAGTTACTCCCTCAGGAGTAAGCCAGCAGACCGCTGGTTGTTATACTGAGGCGGAGAGCTGTGACGCGCCGTCCTGGCAACTTTTGCCGGGTCGTTTTTCTCTAAGCGGCGTCCAATACGTGGTTCCCACGATGAGCGAACATCTTCGTTCTATTCAGTCGCCTGCCGACATCAAGCGAATGTCTGTCGCGCAGTTGACGAAGCTTGCGCAGGAGATTCGCGAGCTGCTGATCTCGAGCCTGTCAAAGACCGGCGGCCACCTCGGGCCAAATCTGGGCGTGGTTGAGCTGACGCTGGCCATGCACTACGTGTTCGACACGCCGGTGGACAGATTCCTGTTCGATGTCAGCCACCAGACCTACGTGCATAAGTTGTTGACGGGACGTGCGGATCGCTTCCACACCATCCGTCAGCCGGGCGGACTTAACGGCTTCATGCTGCGCACGGAATCGGAGCACGATGCCTATGGCGCCGGTCATGCCGGCACAGCGCTTTCGGCGGCGCTTGGCATGGCGGTGGCGCGCGATCTGGCTGGCACGCGCGAGAACATTGTGGCGGTGGCGGGCGATGCTGCGTTCACCAACGGCATCTCGTTTGAGGCGCTGAACAACATCGGCGGGCAGACGAAGCGGCTGATCGTTGTGCTCAACGATAACGAGTGGTCGATCGATCGCAATGTTGGCGCTATCGCCAACTACCTGCACAAGGTTGTGACCAATGAGCACTACACTCACCTGCATGCGCGAGCGGGGCGCCTGATCGAACGCTTCGGCGGCAAGACTGCCACGAAAGTTGTACGGAAAGCGGAGGAGGCAGCGAAGGGATTGCTGTGGCCGTCGATGCTTTTCGAGGAGTTTGGCCTGAACTACTACGGCCCGCTCGATGGGCACAACCTCGAGCTGCTGATTGGAACATTCAAATTCCTCAAGCGTCAGGAGATGCCGGTTCTGCTGCACGTTCTGACGCAGAAGGGACGCGGCTTCCAGCCTGCGCTCGAAAAGGTCAAGAAGTTCCACGGCCTTGGACCATACGATCCGAAGACGGGCGACACCAAGCCGGTGGGGCAGCGGACTTACTCCGAGGTGTTCGCCGAGACGCTGGTGAAGCTCGCCGACAAGGATGAGAAGGTTGTCGCGATTACGGCGGCGATGCCCAATGGCACGGCGCTCGACCTCTACCGGCCGCATCACCCCACGCGCTACTTCGATGTCGGCATCGCGGAGGAGCACGCGGTGATCTTCGCTGCCGGCATGGCAACTCGGGGATACCGACCATTCTGCGCTATCTATTCCACCTTCCTGCAGCGTGCTTTTGATCCCATCGTGCACGACGTCTGCCTGCAGAATCTGCCGGTGATCTTCTGCATGGATCGCGGCGGGCTTTCCGGCGATGACGGCGCGACACATCACGGACTTTTCGATATCAGCTATCTGCGCGGCATCCCGAACGTGATCCACATGGTGCCGAAGGACGAGGACGAGCTGGCGGACATGATGCAGACTGCGCTTGCGCACAAGGGACCGAGCGCGATCCGTTATCCGCGCGGGACAGGGACCGGCGTCACGGTGAAAGGGCAGCCGATCGCGCTGCCAATCGGCAAGGCGGAGATCATTCGCGACGGCGACGAGATCGCAGTGCTCGGTTTGGGCGCGTTGCTTCCGATGGCCGCAGAACTTGCCGATGCGCTGGAGCGCGAAGGGCGCTCGGCCGCGGTCATCAATCCGCGCTTCGTGAAGCCGCTCGACCGCGAGATGCTGGCGCAGTATGCGCGCAAGGTGCAGGCATTCATCACCTTCGAAGACCATGTACTGATGGGCGGCTTCGGCTCGGCGGTGCTCGAAGCGCTGAGCGAGATGGGCTTCCATACGCCGGTGGTGCGCATTGGCTGGCCGGACCGCTTCATCGAGCACGGCAAGGTCGAAGCGCTGCGGGCGAAGCACGGCATCAGCGTAGAGGCGGCGCTGGAAAAACTAGAGCCGCTGCTGAAGCCATTGCCGAAGAGCCGACTCGTCGCGCGCTGAATCGTCGCCGGCGATGGCGGCCGCGCGCAGGGCTTTCTTCCCGAACGAGGTGAAGCTGCATGCCGGAGCAGATCGTCCCGCGGGAACAAGCCTTCCAGCCGCAGCAGAAGGACGAACAGCAGCCGCCGGCCGCGGGCTTGACCGGGGCAGTATTCGTTCTGATCCAGTTCGATGTCTGCGAAGAAATTCAGTTGGGCCGGCTCGGTGAAATGATCCGCGGTCGCACGGTGGCCCAGCCGAGCATGAAACATCCGGCGCCCGCCTACATCCGCTATCAGCGGCCGCCCGTTGTTGAACCGCTTGAGCCTCTCGAACTCGAGAGCGGCGAGCGGCTGTATGGGGAGATCAAATATTACGACTACGGTGTGCTGAGCGTGGTCTTCCAGCTTCCCTTTACCGGCGACTGGGAGACGCTGGTGCGACTGGCCAGCCGCTGGGTCTGGGATGTCGATTTCTCCGCACGCGCGGCGCACATCGTGAAGCAGCGGCTGGAGCGCGTCGGGTCTGCGCTGGTAAAGCCCTATGCAGAGTGGCTGAGCGAGGACTACTTCGTCTTCCACGTGCGCGAGATCGCCGGGATCAGCACCGGAACCGAGTTGCTGGAACGGCACGGGCCGCTGGTGGCGCAGATCGTTCGCGGCGAACGCTCGCGGCTTGCCGAAAGCGAATTGCATGAAGTGTTGCAGTCACACATCTCCTTCTACCCGAACGATCTGGCCGTGATTGGCTGGAACGCTGGTTTTCTCTACGACACGACGGCCGGCGCGGAGATGGCGATTCAGCTGCTGGAATATGCGAACTCGCAACTGCTGGAGTTTCGGCACTATGACGAGTTGCTTACGCGTGAATTGGAGACCGTCTACAGCTCGCTCGAGAAGGGCACCGGTTTTCTACGACGCTGGCGGATGGCGCGCTCGGCCACCTCGCTTTACAGCCGGCTGCTGGAGGTGATGGAACTTACCGAACACGCAGACAACGCGATCAAATTCCTGAGCGATATGTTCGCAGCGCGTCTCTACCGCCTGGCCGCCGCCAAGATTGGGGTGCCCGATTACAAGAACCTGGTGACGCAGAAGCTGCGGACGGCGGACGATCTCTATCGGTTTATGGTCGACCAGTTCAACCAGAGCCGCGCCTTCCTGCTGGAGTCGGCGGTGGTCGTCATCCTGGTGATTGAGCTGATCTTCCTCTTTTATGGCAAGCCGTTCTAATCAGTACCGGCTGAGCAGTCGCAACAACTGCCGTTGCCGGTAGCGGAAGAGCTGCCGTATCTGCAGCCGGCCGCCTAGAGCGTCGATGGCGCGGTCGACCGAGCCGCGCAGCCATTGATAGTCGACGACATCGGTGATGCGGGTACCCTCTGCGTCGCCATGTGCCTCGGCGCGCACCAGATGACAGTGGCGCCAGTAGCCGAAAGGTCCGGTGACTTGCAAGTCGCAGAAATGGTGATCGGTCATGTAGTCGTCGATCAGCGCGAGCCAGTGCAGCCGGATCGGGGAGAGAGGCATCGGGCGGAAGCTGAGCAGAATGCGCGAGCCGCGCCCTGCTGCACGCGGAGTGCTCGCGCTCTCCGGCGAATGCAGCTCCAGGCTGTCGATGCGCGCGTCCTGCCACGCCGGCATAAGCCGCGGCAGATTGAGCGGATCGGCGAAGAAGGCGAAGACGCGTTGGACCGGGAAGGGAACCCACTGCTCAGTAATGAAGGAAAGCCGCGGCCTCCGCTGCTGCTGCTCGGCTCGGCGGGCGGCGGGCGCGTCCTTCTGGTTGGGCTGAACGGTCATCCTCGTGTCTCTTATATTGTCTCGGGCACCGTGAAAGTGTAGATGCGCTCTGAATCTGGAGCAGCATCCGAGGGTTGGCGGCTGGAACCGGCGCGCCGCCCGCTGCGTTCCTTTTATGAAGCAGCCGCATTTGTGGTGACGGATGCATCGAAGGCTTTCGGTCAGCGGAATGGTCTAATACATAGGAGCGAATGGCGAAAGCACATACCCAGCAATCAGGCCCGCGGCATCGTCACGACCGCTGGCTCATCATCATAGGCGCGTTCAAGATTCTCGAAGGCCTGCTTTTTGTCCTGCTGGGTCTCGGCGTTGTTCGCCTTTTGCACCGTGACATCGGAGACATGCTGCTGCGCGCGGCGCTGGCGCTGCGCATCGATCCGGAGAGCCATTTCGTCAACATTCTGCTCGACAAAGTCCAGTTGCTGACGCCGCACAAGATGAGGCTGATCAGCGCCGGCATCTTCCTCAAGGCCTCACTGGATTTTCTGGAAGGCATCGGCCTAGCGCTGGAGAAGACCTGGGCGGAGTGGCTTACTATCGGGCTGACCGCCTCGTTCCTGCCCTGGGAGATCTTCGAGATCGTTCGGCACTTCACCTGGGTGAAGGTGGGAGTGACGCTGATCAATGTGCTGGTGTTGATGTACCTGGTCTGGGTCCAGCAATTGCGTCTTCGCGCCCATCGTCGCGCGCACTGAACAGTTTTTTTCGCATGACCTGAGAGTTTTCCTCAGACGACCGCGAATTTCGGCCAGGTTTTCAACAGGGAATCCCCCAACGGCGTCATTTTCATAACCATCGTAATGGCGAAGAAAAGGCGTATACAGCGAAATTTTCCTCCTGACAAGCCCCCGGAATCCAGTCGATAAACACGACATCTAGAGGTAAGTAATAAGGAAACCGCATCATCTTGTGGTTTCGCCCTTCCGATAGCGTTGCCTGAATGGCGTTTCGCTTTTCCCATTTGACCAAGGTGAAAGGTGGGCTAGGATGTGGTTGGAAGTGGTCAAGAGTGGCCAGAAGTAGTCTGAATCACTCGGAAGCACATTGAACGCAAGCAGAGTAGCACCAAGAGGCGGGTTCGGACGAGATGTTTCGCGGCAATCACCCAACCCGTGTGGACGAAAAGGGCCGGTTGAAGATCCCTGCGGACTTCAAGCGCGTCGCGGAGGAGAAGTACGGGTCGCAGTTCTACATCACCAGCGTGGACGGCGTAGCGGCGCAGATCTGGCCGATGCCGGAATGGGAGAAGAAGGAGCAGCAGGTATTGGGCATGCCTTCGCTGCCGGCAAAGCAGAAGTGGCTGGACCTGACGAGTTATTACGGCCAGGTGGCGGAGATGGATGCGCAGGGCCGGGTGCTGTTGCCGCAGTTGCTGCGCGAGTCCGCGGATCTGGTGGCAGAGGTGGCGGTGCTGGGCAAGTTGATTCACCTGGAAGTGGTGAACCACGGCAAGGTGAAGACCAAGATCGAAGCAGCCCCGATGACTGGAGCGGATTGGGATTCGCTGGCGGGACACGGTTTCTAGAGAAGGGTTTTAACCCCTCAGGGGGTGCACATGACGGACGAACCCAGGATTGGACCCCGACATGTGCCGGTTCTTTTACAACAAGCGATCCGTAACTTGAATGTGCGCGCGGGCGGCACCTATGCAGACGCCACGCTCGGCATGGCCGGACATTCGCTGGAGATTGCGCGAAGGCTTGGCGGGAGCGGCCGGCTCATCGGCTTCGACCGCGATCCGGAGGCAATAGCGATTGCGACACGCCGGCTGGACGCACTCCGCGAAGAGCTGGGCGACGCGATGCCGGAGGTGGTTCTGCACAACGAGCCGTTCTCGATGGCGAAGGCTCTGATCGAGCCGGCGAGCCTGGACGGTCTGCTGGCCGATGTCGGAGTGAGCTCGCTGCAGCTTGATGAGGCGCGCAGAGGATTCAGTTTTCAGGCGGATGGGCCCCTGGATATGCGGCAGGACACGCGCCGGGGCGTCACCGCCGAACAAGTGGTAAATCAGGCCGGAGAAAAAGAACTAGCTGACCTGATTTACGAATTCGGAGAGGAAAGGAGGTCGCGGAGAATCGCCAGAGCCATTGTCAGGGCGCGGCCGATTACGACGACGGGGCAACTTGCCCGGATCGTATCGGCTGCCGCCCCGGCGATGAAACAGGAGCGATTGCATCCGGCGACCAGGACTTTCCAGGCAATCCGAATTCGTGTGAATGATGAGCTGGGAGAGTTGAAGGCGCTGCTCGAGGCCGCACCGGGGTTGTTGAAGCCCGGAGGACGCCTGGTGGTGATCAGCTTCCACTCGCTCGAGGACAGGCTGGTGAAGGACGCAATGCGGGAAGGAGCCAGGGTAGGTATGTACCACCTTGATTCCCGCAAACCGCTCACCGCTGAGGAAGAAGAGACGGATCGCAATCCGCGGTCGCGCAGCGCTAAGCTGCGGGCGGCGGAGCTCGCAGGCCAGGCTGCCGAAGGCGCCGGCGGCGAGCAGAATCAGGAGTTTAGAAGGATCGGGTCAGGGTCGTACCACCGTAGCAAAAGGCGAAAGTAAGACGACACTGTAGTGACGAATCCCTCCAGAATCAGCGACCCCGACCCGGTTGCGAGGAGGGCGCAACAGGCAAGGTTGAGAGCTGGAATCAGGGTTGGTAGTAACTACTTTGGTTCCACAGGGTGTACTGCTTTGATTCCCCCGGCATGCACTATTATTGGTGCATGCCAACGCTGTACGCAGCAGACGGAAGGACCACTATGGCGACACAGGCGATGGCAGCGCAGACATGGTTTGATAGCCCTCGCGGAGGGCGAAGCGGGCTGGGCAATGTAGAGGACGTTGCCGAGCGCAACCAATTGCTGCTCGAGCGGCAGCAGCGGGCACGCCGCGGACCCACGCCAGAGGTCTTTTTCTTCAAGCACTTAGACAACTCGCGGCTGGTGAAGGCGGCAGATCCGGTCCGGGTGAAGGAGATGCGCCGGTTCGCGATTGCGATGACCATCCTGTTCGCGATGGTGATGCTTTATGGCTGGCAGCATTTTTCGTCGATCGAGATTGGCTATCGGGTCGAGGCGGAGAAGCAGCAACTCCACCAATTGCAGGAGACGAACCGGCAGCTGGGATTGAATGAAGCGCAGCTTTGCGACCTGAACCGGCTGGACCGCGAGGCGCGGCGGCTGGGCATGGATGCGCCGCATCCGGGCCAGGTGGTTCGTCCGGAGAATGGACTGGATATGGATCTGGGCCCGGGCACACCGGTGATGGCGCAGGTCCGCATGCAACAGTAGCTGTGACACGTCTGGCAGAGGGAGCCAGCTTCAGTTGAAAGGGTTCTCGTTCGTACCTGGCCAGCAGAACCATCGCGCAGTCGTCGCGGCACCTCGACGGCTGCGCTTTTTCTTTCTCACGGTGGTCTTCGCCTTCTGGGCGGTGGTGATCTTGTGCCGCCTGGTTTGGCTGCAGGTGGCTACACACAGCGACTATGTGGAACTGGCGGTGCGCCAGCAGCAGCGGACCTTCGAAGTGGCGCCGCGCCGCGGTATGCTGTACGACCGCAACTTGCGCGAACTGGCGATGACGGTGCTGGTGGACTCGGTCTACGGCGTGCCCACCGAAATACAGAACAAGGATGCGACCGCAGCTGCCCTGGCGCGGGTTGTGCATACGGACCCCACCGACAACTTCACCACGTCACACCAGATCGATGCGCGCTTTCACGCCTCGCGGAATTTTGCGTGGGTCGCGCGCAAACTCGATCCCGCGACTATCGCACGCGTGAAGGCGCTGAACCTCAAAGGCGTTTAC